>NZ_JADPIT010000015.1:479570-494989 GCF_023073035.1 Bradyrhizobium sp. 62 | reverse complement strand
GCCCGGATGGAGCGAAGCGAAATCCGGGAAGCTCCATCTGCTGAGACAAGGCTCCGGATTGCGCTTCGCTCCATCCGGGCTACCAAACTAAAGCTAAGCCAGCTTGAGCGCGACGATTCCCATCAAGACGAGCGCGATGCCCGCTAGTTTCATCGCGCTCAAGGTCTCGCCGAACAGCACGACGCCCATGACGAAAGTCCCGGCCGCGCCGATGCCGGTCCACACCGAATAGGCGACGCCGACCTCGAGCACCTTCAAGGCACGCCCGAGCAGGACAACGAAGGCTGCGAGCAGCACGAGCGAGACGATGCTCCAGCCTGCGCGCGTGTAGCCCTCCGCATATTTCATCGAGATCGCCCAACCGACATCAAGTGCGCCGGCGATCACCAGCATCAGCCAGGCCATGGATTGCGACATCGGCGTGGGCTCAGGCCGCAAGCTTGAGCAGATGCGCGTCGTGGCGCACGAGGAAGGCGCGCAGCAATTGCGGATAGTCCGCGCCCACCGCAGTACGGACGCTTGCACGCTTTGCCAGCTCGGCGCGCCACGCGCGCACCTTCGGTAGATCCTTGAAGATGCCGAGTTCGATCAGTTCATCGAACACATCGAAATAGCGGAAGACGGGAGCGAACACCGCATCGACGAGACTGAACGCATCGCCGGCAAAGAATGGGCCTGCGCTTAGCGCGGCCTCGACACGCGCGAACTTCGCCACGAGTGCCTGGCGCTTACTCTCAAACGTCGCCGGGTCGGTCGTGGTCTCCAGCCCCCAGAGATCGCCGAGAATCGCCGAGCCGAACTCCATCCAGGCGCGATGCTCGGCACGCTCGAGCGCATCAGTCGGATGCAGTTTTCCGCCGCCTTGCGTCTCCTCGATGTACTCGCAGATCACGTTGCTCTCGAACAGCGCGACCTCGCCCTTGTCGGTCGCAACCACCAGCACCGGCACCTTGCCGAGCGGCGACAGTTTGAGAAACCAGTCCGGCTTGTTGGCGAGATCGATGTCGACCCGCTCGAACGGGACACCCTTCTCGTTGAGCGCGATCACGGCCCGCTGCACGTATGGACAAAGCTTGTGGCTGATCAGTTTGAGTGAAGCGGTCATGGCAAAGATCCCGGCGGTTGGATGCAACTGCATCCAATATAGATGCACTTGCATACATTCGTCAAGTTCGTGCATTTGCATCGACCGGTATCGATGTAGGATCACCTCACGGCCGCGCGATCACCCCGCCTGTCATCGGCATCGGCACGCCCGTGGTCGCGGGATACGACAGCGGCAGGCCCTTTAGGCCGCGGGCAGCCAGGAAGCCGAAGGCCTGCGCCTCGATGGCGTCGGAGGCCCAGCCGACTGTCTCGGCGGCCTCGACAGTGGCGGACCCCACGCGCTCCCGCAGCATCTGCAGCATGGTCCGGTTGCGGGCGCCGCCGCCGCAGACGATCCAGCTTCGCGGCCTGCGTGGCAGCAGCGGGACGATGCGGGCGATGGCCGCCGCGGTGAAGGCGGTGAGCGTCGCGGCGCCATCGGCCGGCGCGATATCGCCCAGCTTGAGGGCAGCAAAATCGTTGCGGTCGAGCGATTTCGGCGGTGGGCTTGCGAAGAACGGCAGCTCCAACGCCCGCGCGATCCAGGCTTCGTCCACCTTGCCGAGCGCTGCGAACTTTCCGTCCGCGTCGAACGCCTGATTCATGGTGCGGTACATGAAATCGTCGAGCAGCGCGTTGCCGGGCCCGGTATCGCAGGCGATCAGCGTGTCGTTGCCGTCGATATAGGTGATGTTGGAGACGCCGCCGATATTGACGACAACGATCGGCCCTTCGCGCTCCAGCGAATGGACGAGCGCGCGGTGGTAGACCGGCACGAATGGCGCGCCCTGTCCGCCGGCCTCGACGTCGGCGGCACGGAAATCATGCATCACAGGGATATGGATCGCCTTGGCCAGCGCCGGCGCATCGCCGATCTGCACGGTCAGTCGCTTCTCGGGGCGGTGCAGCACGGTCTGGCCGTGGAAGCCGACGATGTCGATGTCTTCCGGTTTCATCCGGTTCTGGGCGACGAAGGCGGCCACCGCCTCGGCATGCGCGAGCGTCACCGCGCGCTCGGCCTCTGCCAGAACTCCCGGCCGGGCATCGCGCTGCGGCAGGTGCACCGCCTCGCTCAGCGCCTGCCGCAGCAGGTTGCGCTCCGCCGGGCTATAGGGCCGGTAGCCGGATGGTCCGAATGCCTTGACCTGCTTTCCGTCGGTTTCGATCAGCGCGACATCCACCCCATCCAGCGAGGTGCCGCTCATCAAACCGAGTGCCGTCAACATCATGGATCAGCGTCCTCAAGAGACCCTTCCGGCATGCCGATCTTGTGCCAGAGGGACACATCTTATAATGCCACAGGCCAAAGTGGCGGGAAGCAACCGAGTTCCCACGGAAGACCCTTAAATTGCTCCCAAAACAGTAAACCAAGAATTGTCAGGCGCGCCGACAAATGACTGCATTCAGATCGGATTTCCTCAACACGCTGCAGGAACGTGGATTCGTCCACCAATGCTCCGATTTCGAGGGGCTGGACGCCCTCGCCGCCAAGGGCGAGGTGACCGGCTACGTCGGCTACGATTGCACCGCCCGCTCGCTGCACATCGGCAATTACCTGACCATGATGATGCTGCACTGGCTGCAGCAGTCCGGCAACAAGCCGATCACGCTGATGGGCGGCGGCACCACCATGGTCGGCGACCCCTCCGGCAAGGACGAGACGCGGGCGATCCGCTCCGTCGCCGAGATCGAGGCCAACAAGGAATCGATCCGCGGCGTGTTCGCAAAAGTGCTGCGCTATGGCGAGGGCAAGAGCGACGCCATCATGCTCGACAATGCCGAGTGGCTGACAAAGCTCAATTACATCGAGATGCTGCGCGACATCGGCCGGCACTTCTCGGTCAACCGCATGCTGACCATGGACTCCGTGCGCCTGCGCCTCGAGCGCGAGCAGGAGATGAGCTTCATCGAGTTCAACTATATGATCTGCCAGGCCTACGACTATGTCGAACTCGCCAGGCGGACCGGCTGCAACTTGCAGATGGGCGGCTCCGACCAGTGGGGCAACATCATCATGGGCGTCGATCTCGGCCGCCGCATGGGCACCCATCAACTGTATGCGCTGACGACGCCGCTGCTGACGACGGCATCGGGGGTCAAGATGGGCAAGACCGCACAAGGCGCGGTCTGGCTCAACGCCGACCAGTTCTCGGCCTATGATTTCTGGCAGTACTGGCGCAACACCGAAGATGCCGACGTCGGCAAATTCCTCAAGCTGTTCACGACGCTGCCGATGAGCGAGATCAGGAAGCTCGAGGCGCTCGGAGGCTCCGAGATCAACGAGGCCAAGAAGGTGCTCGCCACGGAGGCGACCGCGCTCCTGCATGGCCGCGACGCAGCGAACGAGGCGGCCGAGACCGCGCGCCGCACCTTCGAGGAAGGCGCGCTGGCCGAGAGCCTGCCGACCGTGGAAATTCCACGCGGCGAATTCGACGCCGGCCTCGGCGTGCTCAATGCCTTCGTCAAGGCGGGCCTCGTTGCCTCTAACGGCGAAGCACGGCGCCAGATCAAGGGCGGCGGCCTGCGCGTCAACGACGAGCCCGTCACCGACGAGAAGATGGCGTTGTCGGCGGCCGACCTGACGCCGGAAGGCGTGATCAAGCTGTCGTTCGGCAAGAAGAAGCACATCCTGCTCAGGCCTGCATAGGCGTATGAGCTTTTCGCTGCTTGTCAGGGCGCGCTGAAGCGCGCTCCCTGATCGGCAATGGACCAGAACACGCTAGAGGAACAGTCCAAGCAAGCGACCAGGGAACGCGTCACGGCGACGCCGCAGGGCGTCGTGCGCACCGCGCTCGTGGTGCTCGCGCTCTGCTTCACACTCGCCGTGCTCGGCCGCGGCCTCAGCGAAAGCTTTACCGTCTTCCTGAAGCCGATCTCGGAAAATTTTGGCTGGGATCGCGCCCAAGTGGTCTCGATCTATTCGCTGACCTGGCTCATCAGCGGACTGACTGCGCCGTTTGTCGGACGGCTTTTCGATCATTCCGGACCGCGCATCGTCTATGCACTCGGCCTGTTGCTGCTCGGCTCGGCTTTCCTGATTGCGGCGCACGCGCAGTCACTCTGGCAGTTCCAGCTCTCGATCGGACTCTTCGTCGGCATCGGCGTCGCCTTCATCGGCAATGTGCCGAACTCGATCCTGCTGGGCCGCTGGTTCGGCCCAAAGCTGCCGACCGCGATGGCGGTGGTCTACTCGGCCATGGGGGGCGGCGTGCTGGCACTGCTGCCGGCCTCGCAGCTTTTGATCGATCATCTCGGTTGGCGAGAAACCTACCAGCTGTTCGGCTTCGCCGCGCTCGGCCTGCTGGTGCCGCTCATGCTGCTGCCATGGCGGCTGTTCGCCTCGGGCTCGCCGCATATCGCGAAGAAGACCGATCCGGATTTCGTCGATCACGGCTGGACCCTTCCGAGCGCAATGCGCCATCACGCCTTCTGGGCGCTGTTCTCGACCTTCTTCTTCACCGCGGTCGGCATGTATGCGATCGCCGCACAGATCGTGGCCTATCTGATCGATGCCGGCTTTCCGCCGCTGCAGGCCGCGACCGCCTGGGGCTTCTCCGGCGTTGTGCTGGTGTTCGGCATGCTCGGCGTGTCCGCGCTCGACGGCCTGATCGGACGTCGGCCGTCGGTGCTGCTCAGCTACGCGATCTCGATCCTCGGCATCTTCCTGCTGTGGCTGTTGCAATACTCCGCCAATCTCCTCCTGCTCACCGGATTCGTGGTCTGCTTCGGCAGCATGATGGGCTCACGTGGACCGCTGATCACGGCGACCGCGATGAAGATCTTCGGGGGCAAGCGCGTCGGCACCATTTACGGCACGATCTCGATTGGCAGCGGACTCGGCTCGGCGTTCGGCTCCTGGAGCGGCGGCCTGATCCATGACGCGACCCACGGCTACAACGCGCTGCTCGCCTTCGCGCTTGCCAGCGTGGTGCTCGGGATGATCCCGTTCCTGGTCGTGCCCGCCCTGCGGCGGTAGGTGTCTCAGAGGTAACCTGCGGGCATTCGCGTCACCGGGAAATTACGGATGGGCACGACGCGAACAGCTGCAAAAGATGTGGATGGCGCGCGGGTGAAAGTCCCTCCTGCGGTGTTTTGTCCGACATGACAAAAATGTCAGCGCAAATTGCCCTTGGGCGGCTTGCAGGGCAGAACTGAATGCGGTCCTAGTCGCAAGCATTGGATGGAGGGCACAAACCAATGAACTTTCCCTATCTCGTTCGCTTTCAACCGGTTCTCTTGAGCCTGTTTCGCTTCATCACTGGACTCCTGTTGCTCCAGTACGGCATCGCCAAGCTGTTCAAGTTTCCGGTGCTTCCCTACTTCGCAAACATCCCGCCGCTCATCTACGCAGCCGGTACGCTTGAGCTCGTGCTTGGCGCGCTGCTGATGATCGGCCTGTTCACCCGCCTCGCGGCGTTCATCCTGTCGGGTGAGATGGCCTTCGCCTACTTCATGGGCCACATGTTCAAGGGCGAGACGCCGGTGTTCCTGCCGCTGCTCAATGGTGGCACCGCGGCGATCCTGTTCTGCTTCGCCTGCCTCTATCTCTCGGCAGCCGGCGGCGGCTCGGTCAGCGCCGATGCGGCGATGGGCAAGGACTAGCGGCACAACCGGCGTCGCGTCGCGCGGCGCTGAGATGGCAGCAATTGATTCGCGAATAAAGGGATGGCACCAGTACATTTACGGGTGCCATCTCAGCGCGAGCCCAGCACGTTCCAGACGAGGACGAGGACCGCGACCAGCAACATCGACATGATGAGGCGGTGAACGAATCGGTTCATGTCCGCTCCCACCGGATTCGGTCGGGACTAAAGACCCACACAATCTTTCTCCCAGTTGACGCGCCATGCGCCCACGTGGCGCATTTCCGCATGGATGTTTGCGCATGCGGCTCGCGAACGCCGCTTGCGCGGCAGCCGTCGCACGCGTCCATTCATGATTGGTAAGAATTTCATGCTACCGACGCGAGCAACAATAACCATTCCGTCGAGGCCGTGATGAAGCTGTTGAGCCACCTCAAGATCCGCACCAAGCTCGCCAGCATGGTCTGTCTTTCGGCACTCACGGTCACGGCCATCATCGGGGTGTCGTCCGTGCTCAGCAAGAGCCGCATGCTTGAGGACCGCGTCCAGCAGATGCGGACCGCGGTCGATATGATCCACAACCTCGCCCAATCACTTGAAGAAGAAGTCGGCGCCGGCAAGCTGACGCAGGCCGAAGCGAAGGTCCAGTTCCACCAGCGCGGCCGCCGCATGAGCTTCAATGGCGGCCAAGGCTATCCGGTGGTCTATAACGCCGATACGTCCCTCATCGTCAACGGCGCCAACCAGCAGCTCGAAGGCAAGATCACCGGTGCGAAGGACTCCAATGGCGTCCTGATCGCCGACGCCATTATCAAGGCTGGCGCTGAGACCGCACAGGGCGGCGTGACCTCCTATCTCTATCCCCGCCCCGGCCAGACGGAGCCCGTCCGCAAGACCGTGTTCGCGCGCAAATTCGCGCCCTGGAACGCGACGATCAGCTACGGCCTCTATGTCGACGACATCGATGCGGACGTGCGAGCCTTGACGCTTGAGCTGGGGGCGATCGGCATCGGCCTGATGCTGCTGATGGCGACATTGTCCTGGCTGATCGCCCGCGACGTGCTCGGCGCACTCGACCGCCAGAAGAACCGCATGCAGGCCATTTCCGAAGGCGCCATCGACGCGGCGGTCGAGGAGACCGGTCGCGGCGACGAGATCGGCCGCATGGCCGAGACCCTCGAAGTGCTCAGGCAGACCGCGCTGACAGCGCGCAAGCTGGAGGCCGAGCAGATCGCCACCAAGACCCGCAGCGAACAGGAGAAGCGTGACGCGCTGATCTCGCTTGCCGACCGGTTTGACGCCTCCGTCGGCCAGCTCGTCGGCCTGATGGCCTCGGGCTCCGGCGAACTGGAGGTCACCGCCAAGTCGATGTCGTCGACGGCGGAAGGCACCAACCGCCGCGCCGCCGTCGTCGGCTCGGCCGCCACCGAAGCCAGCCAGCGCGTCCAGACGGTCGCGGCCGCCGCCGAGGAGCTCTCCTCGTCCATCACCGAGATCAGCCGTCAGGTCGCGCAGTCCGCCGTGGTCACCGGCCGTGCCGTGGACAGCGCACGCCGCACCGACACCATCGTGCGCGCCCTCTCGGACGGAGCCCAGCAGATCGAGCACGTCGCCGAGCTGATTTCCAGCATCGCGGCGCAGACCAATCTGCTCGCGCTCAACGCCACCATCGAGGCCGCACGCGCCGGTGAAGCCGGCCGCGGCTTTGCTGTCGTCGCTTCGGAGGTGAAGTCGCTGGCGAGCCAGACTGCGGAAGCCACCCGCGAGATCGGCGACAAGATCGCCCAGATCCAGGGCGCGACCAAGGAAGCGGTAGACGCCATCGGCGGCATCACCGCCACCATCGAGGAGGTCAGCCGGATCGCCACCTCGATCGGCGCCGCGATCGAGGAGCAAGGCGCCGCCACCGCCGAGATCGCCCGCAGCGTCTCGCAGACGGCGGAGGCGACCCAGGAAGTCACCACCAATATCGGCGGCGTCAGCACGGCAGCAAACGAGACCGGCAATGCGGCAGGCATGGTGCTCGCAGCTGCGTCAAACCTGTCCAAGCAGGCCGAGCAGCTCTCCGGCGAAGTCGGAACCTTTCTGGCCGGCGTGCGCGCGGCGTAAGCGGCCGGCATCAAACCCAGCACGTCGTCATGGCCGGGCTTGTCCCGGCCATCCACGTTCTGCGCGCTTATTGGAAGCAGCTCGGCAGCCTCGCCGCTATCGCCGCGCGAGGGTGCAGCCGCTCGAGAGCTGGCGCGTCGTTCCGGTCGAACCATCGTTCGACTGCGACGGGAATTCCTCGAACGGCGAGTTCTGTTTGCCGGTGTTGAATTCGAAGATCTTGCGGAACAGACCGGGTGCCATCGCCGAAATCGGATTGACGCGCATCACGGGCGCGGCCGGGGTGCCGACGACCTCGTAGGTCACGCCGATCAATCCTTCATTGTTGCCGCCGCCGAGGAAGATGCCGAACAACGGGATCTGGCCGAAGATGTTGTTGACGCCATACATCGGCACGAAGGTGCCGCTCATGCAGACCTGATTGCCGGGAAAGTCGATTGAGCCCTCGATGGTGGCGCCGATCATCGGCCCCTTGACCACGCCGTCGCGGATCGTGAGCGCGCCGTTCTGCCGCGTGAACTCCGCACGCATCGCCGTAAAGGCCACGCCGCTCTGCGCCCCGTTGGGAGCGCCCGCCGCGACGCGATCGAGTTGATCCATGCCCTTGACCGAGAAGTCGCGCACATTGATCAGGCCTTCCCGGGTCGTGGGCTCCGACGTCGGCGGCTCCATGGCCACCACCATCTGGCCGCCGAAGACCTTGTTGGTGGTGTCTGTGAAGCGCAGGAAGTTGCCGGCATCGCTGGTCTGGAGATAGATCACCTCGCGGTTGCCCTGTGCGCGGCCGCCGCGCAAATCGGCGGCCACAGGCGTGTCTTTTCCGATCCTGCCGCTCAACGTGAAGGCTTTGACCGCACCATTGCGCCGCGACATCTTGGCCTCGACGCTGCGCATCGCCTCGCCGTTGAAACCCATGACGGCGCCGAGCTTCACGTCCATGTCGAAATCGACGTTCTTCGTCTTGCTCTTGGCATCGTCCTTGGAATTGCCTGAGATCGCCGATTTCAGGAAGCTGCGGCCGTCGAATACGTCGCCGCGCATGGTGCCCTTGACCACGCCGTCCTGGCTGCGCTCCACCTTCAGCGACGCCTTGTCGCCGTCGGACGGCGCGTAAGTCGGGAAGTTCGCGTTCATGAGATCGCCGTTGGCATCGACCTCGATCGACCCCTTGATCGAGGCGCCGCCGCCTTCGATGACGATCTCCTCCAGGCGCGTCGATTGCGCCGTCGGCACCACCTTGAAGCTGGCCTTGCCCGCTCTGCCCGGCAGCTTGACCCAGCCGGGCAGGATGTTGTCGAGCTTGACCGAGGTCAGGTCGGCCTCGATGCCGAGCTTCGTCGTCTGGTCGGGCCCCCCGGCGATCTTGCCCGACAGCTTGATCGGCACCGATCCGCTGACGGCGGGGCCCAGATCGAACCCGAGACGCGCGCGGCTCGCATCGTCCAGCGTGGTCTGCAATTTGACGTCCGCATCGCCCTCAGCGGGCTTGCGGTAGTCGAGCGAGGCCGCCTGCCCGTTGATCTTGACGTCGCCCTTGACCTGATAGCCCTGGTTGCTCGCGACGATCTTGAGGTTGTTGGCCTCCAGCTTCTGGTTCATCACCAGCTTGTCGGCACCAAAACCGTTGAGATCGGCAGTCACGCTGTAGGTGGTGTCGGCTTTGGTCAGCTCGCCCTTGACCGGCAGCCCAAGCTGGACGTTCGCCGAGAACGTCCCCTTGCTGGTGTTGGGATCGATGACGGTCGACGACAGATCGCTCAGGCGATCGTTGGAAAGCATTTCGGCGGCTGCGGGCACCGGACCCTCAACACGAAACCGGGTCCGCGACGGCGACGGCTTGGGCGCCATATCGGGCACCTCGAAGACGAAGTCGGAAATCGTGACCTTGCGGCCCGCCGGCGTATCAGCAATGCCCTGCCCGATGTTCACCGTCGCGGTGCGCCCGGTCACGCGCGCCTTCAAATCGGCATCGTGCACCACCGGCAGGCCATCGACAGGGCGAACCGTGACACCGCTCGCCACGATATTGACCGACAGGCCGTCATCGGGAATGGGTGGGCCCTTGCGCGGAAGATTCTTCGTCGGCGAGTTAACGCCGATCTCGATGCGCTGGAGCGTTCCACGCTCGATCCGCTCGATCACCCATTCGCGCAATTCGGGAACGACAAGCGTCGGCCACATCCGCTTGAGCGCCGAGGCCGACATCGGCGTTCCCGCAAAACCCAATGTCAGCCGTGGCTCGCCCGAATAGTCGATGGCACCGGTGCCGGCGACGCCGATCTCTCCGTTGGAGATGTCGGCCTGGGTCAACAGCAGCCTCTTGTGGTCGGTGTCGAAGCGGAAGCCGATCGCAATACGGTTGAAGACCAGCGGCGGCTCGTTGTCGATGCCGCCGAGCAGGATCGAACCGCCGCTGAAACCGAGCTGCCAGTCATTGACGGTGCCGTTGGGCGGCTCGACATGAGCCAGAAGCGTCAGACGGTTCGCGCCCGAGAGGACCTTGAACGGAGCGACCAGCACCCGCCGATTGGCGTCCCACTCGACATTGATCTCGGCCGAGTCGATCGCCATCGGATAATCCGGCGTATCGGTGTCGATGATGTTGCCCGCACCGACTGCGATCTTGCCGCGAAAGAAGGTCGGCACGCCGTCGCGGCCGAGCTCGCCCTTGAGCTCGCCGGTCAGCGGCAGGTCGGCGGTGTAGGTGAGATCCTTCACCCGCAGCGCCAGCAGGATGTTGGCGGTCGAAACCTTGTCGGCGCGAATATCGACCGAGCGCACGCCGTTCTCGGTGGGGCCGATCGTGGCCCGCAACGACCACGGACGCGCGCCCTCCTCACCGAGGCTGAGCGCGACGCCGCCACGGCTGGGTCGGCGCAGGCTCAGCGTGATGTTCTCAAACGTCCATTTGCTGCCGCGCTGCTGGTCGTCGACGATCAGATTGCCGTTCTTCAGGCCGATCTCGTTGAGATTCTGGCCGTCGAGGCCGGTCATGCTCAGACTGTCGAGCCAGTCGAGGCCCTGAAGAATGCCGGTCGGGGCCGTGGCCTGGGTCGCGGCTTGCGATCCGTCGGGGGTCGCAGGCCCGGTGGCGAATGGCGGCGGTGGCACACCGTTCCGCGGGAAAGTCGGCGGCAGCCCCGCGTCCTTCTTGGATGCGACGCCGGTTGCGAGCGGCTTTGCGGTGTCGCCAGCCGATACCGTGACGGTGCCGTCAGGCGCGATCCGGATCGCGAGCTCGGCATCGACGAGGTTGAGGCTTTCGGCGCGCAGATGCCCCATCAGCAGGCCTGCACCCGACAGCTTCACCTCGGCCTTCGGTGCGGTGGCGACAATGACGTGATCGTGGTCGCGCACGACGATATCGCGGATGCGCACGGCGATTCGGATCCGCCCGGCCCGTTCGATCTGCGTGCCGCCGACCTCCACGGTGTTGCCGTGACCGATATTGTCCTCGATCGCGGCCGCGAGCCACGGCGTCGCAATGTCGAGATTGATGGGACCGGCGCCGAGCCGCCACCACAGCGCGCCGAAACAGCCGACGAAGATGACAACCAGGGCACCGGCGACCACGGCCACGCGCTTCAGCCAGCGACCGCCGCCCAGCCAGCGGCGCAAGGGACCAAACCCGTCAGCGAAGCGATGGAAGCCCGAATTGGAACGCGACAACAGCCGGCGCGCCCGATAGCCCGCCGCCGCTTCCTGATCCGGATCCCAATCGGCGTCGTCCCATTGCTGCTGCTCTGGTTGGCTGCCGCGCCGATCCGAATCCCGATTGTAATCCTGGGGCGACGTATTCCTTGCCATTGCCTCTCGATACAGGCGCCCGTCGTGGGATTGAGCGCCGCCGGGGCCGCAGCCGTCGTCAGGAAGCGAAGCTTCCCGCGCCGGCATTGCCGCCATACCTCGAATATTCCTTCTGTTCGTCATGTCGCCCCGGGAGCGCGTTCAACGAGCAGTGGGGTGGTCCGTGTAATTCCTTGTAACCAGACTTCGCCGTCGTCAGACTCATCCAGCCGAGGGCACGATTCCGGCATACCGGAAAAAGGCTGCAATACCGCTTTGGTTGACCCGCCGAAAGCGACGAAAGGAAGGCGTATGTCCAAGAAATCCCGAAAGAAATCGTCCAAAACGCCCTCCGTCAGTCCGACGGCTAAAAAGACGCCCGTGAAAGCGCGGGCTGCGACTCAAACTAAGTCCGCGAAAACACAGCGGACACCAGCGAGCAAATCAACTGGGATCATAGCAAAGACAGCATCGCATAAGGCCGCACCGAAACGGTTAAATTCTTCCAAATCGGCATCCGCGCCCAAAACGGCGGCGAAGGCCAGCTTAGCCGAGGGTCAGAAGGCCCCCGCCTTCCGCCTGCCCCGCGACGGTGGCGGTGTCGTCGCGCTGTCGGATTATGCCGGCGAGAAGCTGGTCCTGTTCTTCTACCCCCGCGCCGACACGCCGGGCTGCACCAGGGAAGCCATCGACTTCACCCGGCTGACCGGCGCCTTCGCCAAGGCTGGCACCGCCATGCTCGGTATCTCCGCCGATCCAGTCAAGGCTCAGGAAAAGTTCCGCGACAAGCACGGTCTCGGCGTGCCCCTCATCTCGGACGAGACGCACGAGATGCTGGAGGCCTACGGCGTCTGGGGCGAAAAGTCCATGTATGGCAAGAGCTTCCTGGGAGTTCTTCGCACTACGATGCTGCTTGGCGCCGACGGCAAGATCGCCCGGATCTGGCGCAATGTCCGGGTCGACGGCCACGTCGACGAGGTGCTGGAAGCCGCAAGGAGCCTTTAACCAATCATTTAAATTCAAGCGGTTCCGTTTCCGGAAAATTAACCATGACCGGCCCAGATTGCCGCGGCAATTAGGCCGCACGGACTCATCCGATCGGCGCGGGAGTGCCGATGTCGAAAAGTTCTGCCCAACTCTCGCAGTACCCCCAACATCACCCCCACGACCACGGCCGAGCCTTTCATCGCCGTGCTGCCGCGGTGGCAACCGCGCTTCCCCTTCCGGACACTGACGACGCCTACACCATCGTCCATCACGGCAAGCAGGTTCGCCTGGGGCCTGTGGTGTTCTGGATCGTGGTCGGCACCGTCGTGTTGCTCGGGCTCTGGTCGGCCGCAACCGCGACCTATTTCGCCTTCCGCGACGACGTCCTCACCCGGCTGATCGCCCGGCAGGCCGAGATGCAATACGCCTATGAAGACCGCATCGCCGAGCTGCGCGCCAAGGTCGACCGCACCACCAGTCGGCAGCTGCTCGACCAGGAGCAGTTCGACCAGAAGCTCGACCAAATAATGAAGCGCCAGACGGCGCTGGAGTCCCGTGCCACGGCGCTCGGGTCCATGCCGGACGTGACCGGATCGATTCCCCGCTCCACCCCGCAGCGTGGCGATGCCGGCCAGACGACGCAGGGCACGCCAAAGCCCTCACCGATCAGCGACACCGTGATCTTCGTGGCGCCGCCGGATCGCGAGGCGCGGCTCGAGTCGCGCGCGCCGACCCTCGCAGCTCCGCCCGTCAATCAATTCGCCAAGAATCAAGGGTTCGACAACGTCGTCGTTCGGCTCACGACCTCACTCGACCAGGTCGAGCGTCGCCAGATGGCGGCGCTCAACGCCGTCGAGGAAGGCATGGATTCACGCATGCGCCGGATGCGCGGCGTCGTCAGCGATCTCGGCCTGAACCTCGCAAATCTCGAAGCCGCCGTACCGCGCACGGCAATGGGCGGGCCTTTCGTACCCGTCAAGCTCACCGCCAGTTCGGGGCCGTTCGAGAAGCAGCTCTATCGCATCAACAGCACCCGCGCCGAGATGGACCGGCTCAATCGCACGCTCGCACTCGTGCCCTATCGCAAGCCCGTCATCGGCGAGGTCGAGTTCACCTCCGGCTTCGGCGTGCGCAGCGATCCGTTCCTCGGCCGGCCCGCGATGCACACCGGGCTCGACTTCCGCGCCGCGAGCGGCGATCCCGTTCGTGTCACTGCCAACGGCAAGGTCGTCTCCGCCGGCTGGTCCGGCGGCTACGGCCGCATGATCGAGGTCGATCACGGCAATGGCCTTGCGACCCGCTACGGCCATCTCTCCGAGATCAATGTCCGGGTCGGCGAGATCGTGAAGATCGGCCAGGTCGTCGGGCTCGTCGGGTCGACCGGCCGTTCCACCGGCCCGCACCTGCACTACGAAACCCGCATCGACGGCGAAGCAGTCGATCCGCAGAAATTCCTGCGCGCCGGCGTGCGCCTGAGCGCGGGCTAGGCTCGTTGAGAGTCCGCTCGCCTAGTTCCTGTTTACATCGCGGAACTTCGGAGTTCCCTCGACGTTAGATCGCAGCTCCCTTATCAGCGCGATCTTCCGATGCAACAGACCGATACCAAAGCTCGTCCGGCCAAGGGCAAAGCGGACCAGCCACGTAACAGCGCGGCTCAACTCTTCAGCGATATTGCTAACCGAACATCTCAAGCGGCCGGGCGCGCGCTAACATTCATGATTGCAGCCGGCATCATCCTGGTTTGGGCGGTCACCGGTCCCATCTTCCAGTACTCCGACACATGGCAGTTGGTGATCAACACCGGCACCACCATCGTGACGTTCCTGATGGTCTTCCTGATTCAGAATTCTCAGAATCGCGATAGCGCGGCGATCCAGGTGAAGCTCGACGAGTTGATCCGGGTGAGCGCGGTGCAGAATTCCTTCGTCGGAATTGAGCATTTGACCGATGACGAGCTCGACGAGATCCGCACCAAATGTGAGCTTCGCGCCAACGCCGAAAAGGTCGGAGAAGAGACGGTCAAGAATACCGGCAAGAAGGCGAAACGCGCCGCCGATCTGGTCACCGAATAAGCGGGGGGACGCCGAAAATGAGGCTGACTACTGGCCGCGCTCGTGGCCGACCTCGCCCGTGATGACGTCGCCGAACAGCTCCCAGGCCTGTCCGTTGAAGCGCATCAGCTGCATCTGCTCGATCGGAAAATAATCGTCGGCGGAGGTGTTGACCATGATGCCGGGCAGCATCAGGTCGGTGTGAAAATCCTTCAGGTTCGTGGCCTGCTTCATCACGTTGTCTCGCGTGAGGTTGTCGCCGCACTGCTTCAGCACCTGCGCCATCGCCTCCGCCTGGACGTAGCCGTAAAGGTTGTTGGCGTTGGTCTTGTCCCCTTCGGGATAGTACTTGTCCATGAAGGTGCGCCACGCGATGACCGCCGGATCCTTGTCCCAGGTCGGGTCGGTCGGATCCTTCAGATATGCGGTCGAGATGATGTCCTTGGAATAGTCGAGCCCGGCGGGCTTGAGCACCGAGGCGATCGACGTAGCCGTATTGGCGAGGAAGAATTTCGGCTTCCAGCCGAGCTCGCCGACCTTCCGGATCGCCTGCGCCGAGCCTTTCGGCGCGGCCCATGAGAAGAAGATGTCGGCGCCGGAATCGTGAAGCGCAACGATCTGCGAGTCGATCGAAGGATCGCTGACCTCATAGGATTTGTCGGCGATGATCATATTGGCTTTGTCGCCAAGCCCGTCCTTCAGGCCCTTGAACTGGTCCTTGCCGGCGTCGTCGTTTTGCCAAAGAACGGCGATCTTGCTGTTCGGAAACTTGTCGCGAATATATTTCGCGTAGATGCGCCCCTCGCTCTGGTAGTTC
>NZ_JADPIT010000015.1:464779-479560 GCF_023073035.1 Bradyrhizobium sp. 62 | reverse complement strand
GGAAGCCCATGGTCCAGGGAAAATTCTTGGGGTCCCCGAACTTGGTGCCGCCGGAGGCGACGAAGAGCTGCGGCACCTTCTTGGAATTCATGTATTTCATGATCGCGGAGTTCGAAGGCGTGCCGAGCGGCTGGAAGATCAGCAACACCTCGTCGCTCTCGACCAGCTTGCGCGCCTGCTCGATCGCCTTTGGCGGCGAATAGGCGTCGTCATAGCTGATGAAATTGATCTTGCGCCCGTTGATGCCGCCCTGATCGTTGATCATCTTGAAGAACGCGGCCTCGGTCTTGCCGATCACGCCATAGGACGATGCCGGCCCGCTATAGGGCATGATATTGCCGAGCTTGATGTCGGTATCGGTGGCGCCGGGATCGTATTTCTTCTGCGCCAGAGCTGATGTTGCCGCCAACACTGCGGCAGCAAGCATGGCGACGGCAGCAAGGTTATTGCGACGACCCGGCATCGTTCTCTCCCCTGTATTTTATAGTCTTGTTTTGCTGGGAGTGTCGCAAGGTGGCTCTCGGCTGGCAAGCGCCGCGATTTTCCGCGAGGTGAAACGGCGGCTCTGGAACTATGTGCCGCGCCGCAGCAGGTTCAGAACGCGCCCATCAATCACCAGCAACGCGCTGCCGATCACGATCGCGCCCGCGATCTCACGCATGGAGATCGGCTCGCCCAGCACAAGCCATCCCAGAAGAATGGCGGTGACGGGAATGAGAAGCGTCACCAGCATCACATTGGTCGCGCCGGAGCGCCGCAGGATCTGGAAGAAGACGATATAGGCGAGCGCTGTCGACAAGCCGGCAAGGCCAAGCACCGCGAGCCATGTCGTGAGGCCCGGCATCGGCAGACGCCACGGCTGCTCCGTTGCGCCCGCGACCAGCGCCATCATCACCGTCGACGCCATGAGTTGGAAGCTTGCCGTCCCCAGCGGAGCCGAGTCCTTCAACAGCCGCCGCGCCGCCAGCGCCGCAAAGCCATAGCTGAAGGCGCCGCCGAGGCAGAGCAGGATGCCGAACCCCTGCCCTACCCGCGTCTCAACGCCCCATCCGCGCAGGACGACCACGCCGGCGAGGCCCAGTGCTACGCCGGCGAAGCGGCGGAGCCGTAAGGCCTCTTCGCCCGCCGCGGCCATCACGATCACCGTGAACAGCGGCGTGGTGGCATTCAGGACCGACGCCAGCCCGCTTGGAATGAAAGTCTGGCCGATCACGATCAACGAGAACGGGATGACATTGCTGAAGAGCCCAATCGCCACGAACGGCTTCCAGCCCGTCACACCCTTGGGAAAGCCGACGCGCTGGATATGGAGCAGCGGCAGCAGAATGGCCGCGCCAAGTGCAACGCGCATAAACACCAGCGTGAGCGGCGGCAATTCCAGCAGCGCAGCGCCGTTGAAGAAGAACGAGCCGCCCCAGAGCACCGAGAGCACAGCGAGCAGCGACCAGTCGCGCGCGTCGATACGGTTGTCGTTCGGGGACATGGCGTCTCACATCGGTAGGCGAGACAGCCACCTAGGACAACGCGGCAAACAGCGCCACCCGATTTCCGATGACGCACCCGTTTACAAGGCCGATGCTCGAAGGGGGGCGAACGAGGCTGCCCCGCGTCGATGTGATCGGCTACGATGGCTTCTTCGGTCGCGACACCAGCTCGATCATCTTGCCTTCGTCGTCGTCAGGCATCGCGGCCTTCGCTTGCGCGTAGGCCTCGACCGCGGCTCGCGCGACCAGCGGCTTGTCGGCCAGCAGGCTCTCGGCGAGCTTCACCGCGTAGGCGGCATCCTTGTGCCGCAGTGCCGCCGTGAACGTTGCGCCGGAAAAATCGCGGGCGACCATGCGCTTGGAGTGGCGCTGCACCTGCGGGCTCGCGGCGACGCCAGCCTGAATCGAGTCCAGCACGAGATTCATGTCGAGCCCGGCCTGCTCGGCGATGGCAAGCCCCTCGGCGAGGCCGGCGATCTGGATCGCACCCATCAGATTGTTGACGAGCTTGTAGACGGTGCCGGTGCCGACCGCGCCGAAATGCCGGATGGTCGAGCCGATCGGTGTCAGATAGGGCCGCGCGCGTTCGAGATCGGCCGCATCGGCGCCAACGAGCAGCGTCAGCTTTCCGCTCGCGGCCGCATCCGGCAATCCGGTCACGGGGCAATCGATATAGATCAGACCGCGCGCATTCATTTCGCGGCCCATCTCGCGCGCATGGTCATAGGAGACGGTGGAGCATTCGATCGCGATGGTGCCGGCCTTCGCCGTCTTGGCTGCGCCCTTGGGGCCGAGCCAGACTGCGCGCGAGGCCTCGTCATCGGCGACCATGGTCACGACCGCGTCGGCGTCGATCGCCGCGTCCTCGGGCGAGGTCGCCCACAGCGCGCCGCGCGCGATCAGGTCTTCCGCTTTTGTTTTGCTGCGATTCCACAGCGTTACCGTAAAACCGGCATCGAGATAGCGGCCGGCCATGCCATGGCCCATCCGTCCAAGCCCGATGAAGGCGATGCGGAGCATCAGTCGACGTCCTCGATGTCGGCGCCGGGAGTGCCGAAGGCGCGCTGCGCCAGGGTTGCGGCCATGAACTCGTCGAGATCGCCCCCGAGCACGCCTGAGGTGTCCGAGGTCTGCACACCCGTGCGCAGGTCCTTCACCATCTGGTAGGGCTGCAGCACGTAGGAGCGGATCTGGTGGCCCCAGCCGATGTCGGTCTTGGCGGCCTGGTCGGCGGCGGCCTTCTCCTCGCGCCGCTTCAGCTCGATCTGGTAAAGCCGGGCGCGCAGCATGTCCCAGGCCTGCGCCTTGTTCTTGTGCTGCGAGCGGCCGGCCTGGCAGACCACGGCGACGCCGGTCGGGATATGCGTCAGTCGTACCGCGGATTCGGTCTTGTTGACGGGCTGGCCGCCGGCACCACCAGAGCGCATGGTGTCGACGCGAACGTCGGATTCCTTGATGTCGATCTTGATGGTGTCGTCGATCACGGGAAACACGGCTACGGATGAGAACGAGGTGTGCCGCCGCGCGTTTGAATCGAATGGAGAGATCCGCACCAGGCGGTGCACGCCCGCCTCGGTCTTGAGCCAGCCATAGGCATTGTGACCGGAGACCTGGATGGTCGCGGACTTGATGCCGGCCTCTTCGCCCTCGGACTCTTCCAGCATCTCGACCTTGAAGCCGCGGGTTTCGGCCCAGCGCGAGTACATGCGGAGCAGCATCTGCGCCCAGTCCTGGCTCTCGGTGCCACCGGCGCCGGCATGCACTTCGAGATAGGAATCGAAACTATCGGCCTCGCCCGACAGCAGCGCCTCGAGCTCGCGCCGGGCGACTTCCTTCTTGAGGGTCTTCAGCGCGGCTTCGGCTTCCTTGACGACGCCCTCATCGCCCTCGGCTTCCCCGAGTTCGATCATGCCGATGTCGTCTTCGAGCTCCTGCTCGACCTTGCCGATGCCGGAGAGTGCATCCTCAAGCGAGGTGCGCTCCTGCATCAATTTCTGGGCTTTCTGGGGATCGTTCCAGAGGTTGGGATCTTCTGCGAGCTTGTTCAGCTCAGCGAGGCGCGCCGTCGATTTCTCGACGTCAAAGATGCCTCCTCAGCAGCCCGACAGACTGCTTGATCTCTTCTACCAACCGTTCGATTTCGGCGCGCATGTGCTTCTCTGGTCTCGCGGGATTGTTCCGCATCTCGTTGCAACGGGATGTAGCGGCGGCGGCTGCAAAGCGCAACCGCCGCGGCGAAGAACGCCTTTATTGTCCTAAGCCCTAGTACAGCCCGCCGGTGCCCGGCCGCATGAAGAAACCGGAATCCGGCTGCTGCTGCTGTGACGCCGGCATGCGGCCGTCGGCATCGGCAACGCCGATGACCGAATAATTATCCGGCGGCGCCGTGCCCGGCTTGAAGGCTTCGAGGATTGTTCCGCCGGTCTCGCCTGGACCGGCGCGCATGCCAGACTTGGCGACGACCCGCACCAGCTTGATGCCGGCCGGCACCTTGAACGGGACCGCCGGCTTGTCGGCGAGCGCGAGCTGGAGGAAGTCGCGTGCGATGGGAGCCGCCAGATGGCCGCCGGTCGCGGCGTTACCCTTGCCGAGCGGACGCGGCTTGTCGTAGCCCATATAGATGGCAACGGCGACGTCGGGCGAGAAGCCGACGAACCAGGCGTCCTTGGCCTCGTTGGTGGTGCCGGTCTTGCCGGCGATCGGCTTGCCGACCTGCTTGACCACGGTCGCGGTACCAGCCTGGACCACGCCTTCCATCAGCTCTGTGATCTGATAGGCGGTCATGGAATCCAGCACCTGCTCGCGGCGGTCGATCAGCTGCGGCTCGTTCTGGTTCTTCCAACCACCCGGCGCGTCGCAGCCGCGGCATTCGCGCTGGTCGTGCTTGAAGATGGTGTGGCCGTAGCGATCCTGGATCCGGTCGATCAGAGTCGGCTTCACCCGGCGGCCGCCATTGGCGAGCATCGAATAGGCCGTGACCATGCGCATCGCCGTGGTCTCGCCGGCGCCGAGCGCGTAGGAGAGATAGTTCGGCAGTTCGTCATAAACGCCGAAGCGGCGGGCATATTCGCCGATCAGGGGCATGCCGATGTCCTGGGCGAGGCGCACCGTCACCGTGTTGAGCGACTGCCGCAGCGCATTGCGCAGCGTCACCGGCCCCTGGAATTTGCCCGAGGAGAAGTTTTCAGGCCGCCACACGCCGGCGCCCTGGCCCTGGTCGATTTCGATCGGAGCGTCGAGCACGACAGTCGAGGGCGTATAGCCGTTGTCGAGCGCGGCCGAATAGACGATCGGCTTGAACGACGAACCGGGCTGCCGATAGGCCTGCGTGGCGCGGTTGAACTGGCTCTGGTCGAACGAGAAGCCACCGACCATTGCCAGCACGCGGCCGGTCCAGGGGTCCATCACCACCATCGCGCCGGACACTTCGGGAATCTGGCGCAGCCGGTACTGGCCCTCGACAGGCTGGGCGTCCTTGTACAGCGGATCGGCGTAGATCACGTCGCCGGGCTGAAGCACTTGCGACACCGCGCTCGCCGCCCTGCCCTTCGCAGCCCCGGACGCCGCTCTTGCCCATTTGATGCCATCGAGCGTGATGAGGCCGGTCTCGCGCTGCTTGCTAATGGCGCCGCCGAGTTCGCGACTCGGCTGGAAGCCGATGCGCGCCGACTGATCGCTGGTCTCCAGCACCACCGCCATGCGCCACGGCGAGATATCGGACAGAGACTTGATCTCGGCGAGCTTCACGCCCCAGTCGCCCGAAATGTCGAGCTTGCTGATGGCACCGCGATAGCCTTGCTGCTCGTCATAGTTCACGAGACCGGCGACCATAGTCTTGCGCGCCATGACCTGAATCTTCGGATCGAGCGTGGTGCGGACCGAGAGACCGCCCTCGTACAGCTTCTTCTCGCCATAGCGCTCGAAGATGTCGCGGCGCACTTCCTCGGCGAAATACTCGCCGGCGAAGGTGTGGGCGCCGTTGGAACGGCTGGTCACGGCCAGCGGCTCCTTGCGCGCCTTGTCGGCGTCGGCCTGCTTGACCCAGCCGTTCTCAACCAGACGATCGATCACGTAGTTGCGGCGCTCGATGGCGCGGTCGCGGTTGCGAACGGGATGCAGGGTCGCGGGCATCTTCGGCAGCGCCGCCAGATAGGACGCCTCCGCCACCGTCAGCTCGTTCACCGACTTGTCGAAATAAACCAGCGACGCGGCCGCGATGCCGTAGGCACCGAGGCCCAGATAGATTTCATTCAGATACAGCTCGAGGATCTTGTCCTTCGAGTAGGTCTTCTCGATCCGCATCGCCAGCAAGGCTTCCTTGATCTTGCGGGCGAAGGAGACTTCGTTGGTCAGAAGGAAGTTCTTGGCGACCTGCTGGGTGATCGTGGAAGCGCCCTGCGGGCGGCGATTGGAGCCGTAATTCTGGATGTAGACAACGCCGGCGCGCGCCATGCCGGTGTAGTCGATGCCGCCATGCTCGTAGAAATTCTTGTCCTCGGCCGCGAGGAAAGCGTTGATCACGAGCTTCGGCACCGCCTGGATCGGCAGGTAAAGCCGCCGCTCCTTGGCGTATTCGCCGAGCAGCGAGCCGTCGGTCGCGTGCACGCGGGTCATCACCGGCGGCTCGTAATCCTGAAGCTGAGAGTAGTCCGGCAAGTCCTTGGAGAAATGCCAGATCAGGCCTGCGATGGCACCGACCCCGACAAGGAACAACACCGTTCCCGCGGCGAACAGGAAGCCCATGAACCGCACCAGCAAGCGCATTATCTGTTTATCCGTTCAAACTCTGGATCAGCCCAAGACCAGCTTAAGATCAGCCCTTGGCACCGAAAACAGGCACCAAACCATCGCGAATTCACCGGCCTTACTCAATACTATCAGTGCCGGACCCAAGACGCTTGCCGAGCGGGATTCTCGCCGATTCCGGAACCCCCTGCGGCGTTTTTATAAAGCGCCCGCTGTGGCCAAACTAGGGCTTTTGCGGCGGGACGGAAAATCACTCTCAATTCGACGATCCCCGGGTCGTCAATATGACGACCCCGGTCGTCAGTTCGACGATCCCCGGTCGTCAATTGGACGATCCGGCCGTGGCCATCCGCTTGGCCAAAAACCCGTCGATGGCCTGCGCCATCGAGCCCACCGCACGCGAACGCCATCCCTCGGAGACCAGATGCTCGAGGTCGCCCTTGTTGGAGACGTAGCCGATCTCGACCAGGACCGACGGCACGTCGGGCGCCTTTAGCACCCGGAAGCCAGCCGACTTCAGGGGATGCTTGTGCATGCGCACCGTCGACTTCATTTCGCCCATCAACAGGCGGGCAAAACGACTTGAAAAGGTGCGGGTTTCCCGCTGGGTAAGATCGATCAGGATGTCGGCGACATCGGTCGGCTCCTCCGCGAGGTTGAAGCCGGCGATGGCGTCGGCCCGGTTTTCCGCATCCGCCAGCCGCTGCGCCTCGGCGTCTGATGCCTTGTCGGATAATGTGTAGATAGTCGCGCCCTGCGCATCGCCCTCGGCGCGCGGCAGCGCGTCGGCATGGATAGAGACGAACAACGCCGCCTTGAGGTTGCGGGCGACTTTGACCCGGTCGTTGAGCGGGATGAATGTGTCGTCGTCTCGGGTCATCACCACGCGATATTTGCCGGTTTTTTCCAGCCGTTCGCGCAGCGCCAGGCCGAAGGCCAGCACCAGATTCTTCTCGCTCTCGCCGCTCGACTGCGTGCCGTTGTCGATCCCGCCATGGCCGGGATCGATGACGACCACCGCGCGGCCATCGGCCTTCTGCCCGGCTTCAGGGTGCGCAGATGCCGGAACCGTCGCGGGCGGCGGATCGGCAATTGCCGGCCGCAGCTCAGGGCGGTTTTCCGGAGCTAACGACGCCACGAAGGCGGTGCGCTCGACCTCCTCCAGTTCGAGCACCAGCCGCGCCGGCTGACCGTTGGCAGCCTCCACCACGTAGGAATTGGCGATCTTGGCCGGGCCGGTCAGGTCGAACACGATTCGGGAGCCGCCGGGCATCACCAGCCCATAGCGGAAGGCCTTGACCAGTCCGCGTCCGCCGGAACCGGTGCCGGCGGGAAGTTGAAAATTAAGCTGGGGCACGTCGACCACCACCCGGTACGGGTCAGCCAGGGTGACGGCGCGGAAGGTCACGGTCTGGTCGATGTCGAGGACAAAGCGCGTTTGCCGGCCGTCGCCGGCCAGCCGGGCGGCCGAGGCCGTCGGGAAATTCGCTGATGCAACAGGGAGTTGAGGCTGACTTTCCGCAGCCTTCAGGCGCGAGGAATCAGCACACGGCAATGCCGCCGCGCAGAGCAGCACGCATCCCAGCAGGATCCTTTGATTTGCGCGGCTCGCCACCGATTCCGTGCCTCCGAGCAGCCTCTTTAACGCAATAGAACCACAGGGTTAAACGATCCTTAATGACGGACACGCGAAACTCGCTGACTGTGACCGCCGTGCGACGCTCCTTGCACGAATGGCCCAATCCACGTATGTACGGAATGCTGACGGCCGATATTTTCGGTTGTGTCGCATTCAGCCTCCCGGTGCAGCGCCGGAACTCTCAAGGTTTGGGAATTCCAGCGTTTTTCCGTTCCCCTCTAAGTCCAGCGCGGTGCGCGGCAGCGAGGTGGACGGGGCAAGCCCCGGCGGCGGACGGTCCCCGGTTACCACCACGTTTCCGGGACGGTTCTGACAGCGGCGCGACCCGTTACCCGGTCCCTTAATCCAAGGGAACGGTTCGTAATACCCAAGGCGAGCGCGCTCGCGCCATGCCTGGCCAACAGCAACTGATTGAGGGGCGGCCCCGCCGCCCAATGTTTCATACGGGCCGACGCTTGATGCGCCAGACTGTGCCGACCAATTCCGAAGGACCATTCGCGACGCTGCGGAGTGAAAATTCCGCGCGCCGCTTTGGTCCTCCGGCTTCCGGTTCGGCAAGGCGCGAGAGACGGCGTTTCGGCCTTCCCCTCACCCCCGAATCAGGTGGACCGTCGCGTCACCCGGCAGCGCTGATGGCGCCCACGGTGAATCGCGCCCGCCGCCGCCAAGAGTTAAGATATGCCCAACAAGATGTTGATCGATGCCACCCACCCGGAAGAGACCCGGGTCGTCGTGGTCCGCGGCAATCGCGTCGAAGAGTTTGATTTCGAGACCGCGCAACGCAAGCAACTGCGCGGGAATATCTACCTCGCCAAGGTCACAAGGGTCGAACCCTCGCTCCAGGCCGCTTTCGTCGAATATGGCGGCAACCGCCACGGCTTCCTCGCCTTCAGCGAAATCCATCCCGACTACTACCAGATCCCGGTTGCCGACCGGCAGGCGCTGATCGAAGCCGAGGAGCAGGCCCATCGCGAGGCCGAGGAAGAGAGCGAGAACCGCTCCCAGGGTCGCCGTCGCTCCCGCCACCGCAATTCCCGCCGTCGTAGTCATGGCGAGCGCGTCCGCAGCGACGTCGTCGAAGGCAGCGATCCCGCGGCCCGGCAGGTCCAGGGCGAGGCCCTGCCCGAGGGCGCGTCGCACGAGGGCGAGCACCTGCACGCCGGCGCAGAGCATCACGGCGAGCACGAAGGCCACGATCATCATGATCACGGCCACGAAGCACATGACCACGAAGGGCATGACCACGACGACCATCATCATGCCCATGGTGACGATCATCACGCCCATGATCATCACGAGCACGATCATCATGGCGAGCACGACCACCACGACCATGATCATGCCGACGAGACACCGGCGCCTGTCGCAGCGATCGCCGCCGAGCCCGCGGTCGCCACCGAGGCCGTTGCCGAGCCGCAGGAGGTTGCCTCCGACGCACACGCCGACGACCTTGCCGAGGCCGTGACATCGGCTGCTGAGCCTGCCGACGCCGTGTACGCCGCAGGCGAGAGTGCGGAGCCTCCGCATCACGAATTCGAAGCCACGGCCGAGGATGACGACGAAGACGAGGACGACGAGGAAGCCGAAGAGGACGTCGTTGAATCCGTCGGCGGCGACGATGTGCTGGAGGAAGTGCCGGAGCGCACTTTCCGTCCCCGCCGCCAGTACAAGATCCAGGAAGTCATCAAGCGCCGCCAGGTGATGCTGGTGCAGGTCGTCAAGGAAGAGCGCGGCAACAAGGGCGCGGCGCTGACGACCTACCTCTCGCTCGCCGGCCGTTATGCCGTCTTGATGCCGAACACCGCGCGCGGCGGCGGCATCAGCCGCAAGATCACGAGCGCGCAGGACCGTTCGCGCCTGAAGGAAGTGGTGCAGGATCTCGACGTGCCCGAGGGCATGGGGATCATTCTGCGCACCGCGGGTGCCGCCCGCACCAAGCCCGAGATCAAGCGCGATTTCGAGTACCTGATCCGGATGTGGGAGACGGTGCGCGACATGACGCTGAAGTCGCAGGCCCCGACCCTCGTCTACGAGGAAGGCTCGCTGATCAAGCGCTCGCTGCGCGACCTCTACAACAAGGAGATCGACGAGATCTCAGTTGCCGGTGAATCCGGTTACCGCGAAGCGCGCGACTTCATGAAGATGCTGATGCCCGCCAATGTGAGCGCGGTGAAGCAATATCGCGACGGCCAGCCGCTGTTCTCGCGCATGGGCGTCGAAAGCCAGCTGGATGCGATGTTCTCGCCGACCGTGCAGCTGCGCTCCGGCGGCTACATCGTGATCAACCAGACCGAAGCGCTGGTCTCGATCGACGTCAACTCCGGTCGTTCGACGCGCGAGCATCATATCGAAGACACCGCGCTCAAGACCAATCTTGAGGCCTCCGAGGAGGTTGCGCGTCAGCTTCGGTTGCGCGACCTCGCCGGCCTGATCGTCATCGACTTCATCGACATGGACGAGAAGCGCAACAACCGCGCGGTCGAACGCAAGATGTCCGATTGCCTCCGGCAGGACCGCGCGCGCATCCAGGTCGGACGCATCTCGCATTTCGGCCTGCTCGAGATGTCGCGCCAGCGCATCCGCGCCAGCGTGCTGGAGTCCTCGACCGATCCCTGCACGCATTGCGGCGGCACCGGCCATGTGCGCTCGGTGTCCTCGGTTGCGCTCCAATTGCTGCGCGGCCTCGAAGAGATCCTGATGAAGGGCGCGACCCACAATCTGGTGGTCCGCACCCGCACCGACGTCGCGCTCTATGTGCTGAACCATAAGCGCGGCCATCTGCGCGACCTCGAGAACGGCTTCAAGGTCACGTTGGCGGTCATCGCCGATCCGAGCGTCAACGGACCTCAGGCCTATGTCATCGACCGCGGCGAGCAGGTGCATACGCTGGAAGCCGCCAAGGCTCTGCTGGCGGCGCAGGCGGCCGCAAGCCCGCCGCCCCTGGTCGAAGAGGCTTATGACGACGAGGAATTCGATCCCGAGACCGAATCCGAGGTCGAGACCGAGGAGACCGAAGGTCTCGCCGAGGAGCAGACCGCAGGCGAGCAGACCGCAGGCGACGCTACCGAGCAGGACAGCCAGCGCCGCAAGCGTCGCCGTCGTCGCCGCGGTCGCGGTGGCCCGCGCGACGAGGAGACGCGCGAGGATGGCGCTGCCGCTCTTGCCGAGACGGCCATGGCGGCCGGCGAAGGCGAAGAGGATGCCGAGGCCGAGCCGGACGGCGAGGAAGGCGAGGACCAGGCAGCCCGTGGCGAGCAGCAGGGCAGCGCGGACCGCCGCCGCCGGCGTGGTCGCCGTGGCGGACGCCGCCGGCGTGGTCCTGGCGAGGAAGGTCTCGCCGGCTCCATCGGCGACGAGCTCGCGGCCAATGCGCCGTCGGAAGCGACCGACGCAGTCGCCGATTTCGACGGTTTCAGCGGCGAGGCTGCGCCCTCGATCGCGCAGGCCGAGCACACCTCGCAGCCGCAGGTCACCCAGCCAGAGCCGCGCGCCGCGGCAAAGATCGAGGCAAGCATCGAGGCAGCGGCCCGGCCTGAGCCGGCTCCTGCTGCCGCGGACGAAGAGAACGCCGACGACAAGGCCTCACGACGCCGTTCGACGGTTCGGGAAAAGGTGAGCTTCCTGTCGAGCAGCCAGAGTGAACCGGCGCCGGTTGCTCAGGCGCCCGAGCCGGTTGCCCCGCCCGCACCGGCTCCGGAGCCCGCGCCCGCAGCGGCAAGCGAAACGTCGGCCGCACCGCGTCGTGCCGGCTGGTGGTCGCGCCGCTTCGGCGGCGGCGAATAAAGCGAACAAAACTGTTGAAACCGCCCGGCCAAACCGGGCGGTTTTGATTTGCGAGGTCAGTTCGATGCAAAGCGTGATCGTCCTCGGCGGCGGCATGATCGGCGTCAGCGCGGCGCTGCACCTCCAGCAGCGCGGCTGGTCCGTCACGCTGATCGACCGCAGGGAGCCGGGCCGCGAGACCAGCTACGGCAATGCCGGCATGATCCAGGCGGAAGCGGTGCGCCCCTATCCGATGCCGCGCGACCTCGCCACGCTCCTGAAGATCGCGACCGGACGCACCAACGACGTGCGTTACAGCCTGTCATCGCTTCATCTCCATATCGAGCCCCTGCTGCGGTATTGGTGGCATTCGGCGCCGAAGCGGCATCGCGAAGCGATCGACGCCTGGGCACGGCTGATCGCCTACGCGACGGCGGAGCACGACATCCTCATTCGCGAAGCCCACGCCGACAATCTGATCCGCCGCGCGGGATACCGGCACCTGCATCGCGACGCAGCTTCGTTCGATCTCGCTGTCAAGGCGGCGGAAGAAGACCAGCGCGAATTCGGCGTGAGGTTTCGTACGCTCTCGGGCGCCGAGCTCGCCAAGGCCGAACCTGTCCTGCGCGACGACCTGCCCGGCGCGATCCATTGGCTCGACACCTGGACCGTGTCCGATCCCGGCGCGCTGGTCACGGCCTATGCCGATCTGTTCGAACGCCTCGGCGGCACCATCGTGCTAGGCGATGCCCAGAGCTTGCAGCAAACCGCGACCGGCTGGTCGGTCGGGACCGACGTTGGACGCATCGACGCCGCCCACGCCGTCGTGACGCTCGGGCCGTGGTCGCCGGATCTCCTGCTCAAATTCGGCTATCGCATCCCGCTGGTGCGCAAGCGCGGCTACCACATGCATTACAGCGGTGGCGCCTCGCTCGATCTGCCTCTGGTCGATAAAGCCGGTGGCTACGCCATGGGTCCGATGGCCAAAGGCATCCGCATCACCACCGGCGCGGAGCTGACCGGCCTGGACGCGCTCGCAACGCCCGTGCAGCTCGCCAGCGCGGAAGCCTCCGCGCGCGAGCTGATCGACCTCGGCAAGCGGGTCGAGCCCGATCCGTGGTTCGGCACCCGCCCCTGCACGCCCGACATGCTGCCGGTGCTCGGCCCCGCCCCACGCCATCCCGGCCTCTGGATGAACTTCGGCCACGGCCACCAGGGCTTTACGCTGGGACCCGCGACCGGGCGCCTGCTCGCCGAGATGATGAGCGGCGAAACGCCCGCGATCGATCCGACGCCGTACCGGCCGGAGCGATTCTAATTCGCAGTGTTGACGGCAAGCACCGCGCGCGCGTCGCCCGATGCAGGTTGAACGCGCGAGTTCGCAAATTCCGTCAGCCAGCGCGCTCGGCGAGAAGTGTCCTGATGCGTTCGGCATCATCAGGCGTCGCCGGATTGTAGACGACCATGCCGAGATCTGGCCTACCATCTACGGCAAAGGCCGAATATTCGAACGCGATCGGACCGAGCACGGGGTGGCGCAGATGCTTGACGCCTTCGCCATGGGCGCGGACGTCGTTGTCGCGCCATAGCGACGCGAATTCGGGGCTAAGGCGGCAGAGCTCATCGACGAAGTCGGCGACATGCGAGACGGCCCCGGCCCGCGCTGCATCCGCCCTGAAGGCGGCGACCACGAAGCGGGCCACACGGCCCCAGTCATGTTGCGCGGCGCGCACCCGCGGCTCGCAGAAGATCAACCGCAAGATGTTGCGTCGCTCCGGCGGGAGCTTGGCGTAATCGGTCAGCACGATGGTCGCGGCGCGATTCCAGGCAACGACGTCCCAGATTGCAGTTCTGATGATCGCCGGGCTGGTCTCCAGCGCGTCGAGCACGCGTTGCAGCCGCGGCGAGACGCCTTCGCTCGCCTGGTAGCGCACCTCGGGCGGGCGGCCGAGCCCGATCAGGAACAGGTGTTCACGCTCGACATCGGTCAGCATCAGCGCTCGCGCGATGCGGTCGAGCACATCGGGCGACGGCGCGCCGCCGCGGCCCTGCTCGAGCCAAGTGTACCAGGTCGGGCTGATATTGGCGCGCTGCGCCACCTCCTCGCGGCGCAGCCCGGGCGTGCGCCTGCGGCTACCCGCGAAGCCGAACGCGGCGGCATCGAGCCGGGTGCGGCGGTCCTTGAGGTAGGTCCCCAAGAGGTTCTCAGCTGTCGCGCTCTCGCTCATCCTGTTAGCAATCATACCCTGATAATGTCACTACTTTACCCGGATAATCCTAGCGCAGATGGTCGTCTCCACCAAGCCTGGAGATACTCATGCGTGTTTTCGTCACTGGCGCCACCGGCTTCGTCGGCTCCGCCGTCGTCCGCGACCTGATCGCCGCCGGCCACCGGGTCACGGGCCTCGCCCGCTCCGATGCGGGAGGCGCGGCGCTCGCCGCGATGGGCACCGATGTCCACCGCGGGTCGCTGGAGGATCACGCGTCGTTGCGCAGCGGCGCCGCCGCCTCCGACGGCGTCCTGCACCTCGGCTTCAACCACGACTTCTCGAAGTTTCTGGACAATTGCGAGCTCGACCGCGGCGCGATCCTGGCGATCGGCGAGGAGCTCAAGGGCTCCGGTCGCCCCCTCATCGTCACCTCCGGCGTCGCGCTGCTTGCGCCCGGCCGCCTCGCCACCGAGGACGATGTGTCGGCGCAGCGCTTTCCGCGCGTGTCGGAAGCGACCGCGCTGTCGCTGGCCGGCGTCCGCGCCGCCGTTGTGCGCCTTCCGCCCTCCACGCATGGCGAGGGCGACCACGGCTTCGTCCCGATCCTGATCAACCTCGCGCGCCAGAAAGGCGTATCGGCCTATGTCGGCGATGGCGGCAACCGCTGGCCCGCCGCGCACCGCATCGATGCCGCGCGCGTCTACCGGCTGGCGCTGGAGCAAGGCGCAACCGCAAAGCACTATCACGCGATCGCCGAGGAAGGCGTGCCGTTCAAGGCGATTGCGGAAGTGATCGGCCGGCGGCTGGGCGTGCCCGTGGTGTCCCAATCGCCCGAGGAAGCGGCCGCGCATTTCGGCTGGTTCGCACAGTTCGCGGCCGCCGACGTTCCGACCTCGAGCGCGAAGACGCGTGCTGCTCTCGGCTGGTCGCCCAAAGAAAA
>NZ_JADPIT010000015.1:441916-464769 GCF_023073035.1 Bradyrhizobium sp. 62 | reverse complement strand
GGGCTGATCGAGGATCTCGACCAGCCCTATTACTTCAAGATCTGACGGCGCTCGGCACCGCCAAATGCAGATCAGTCCGTCGTGACCGCCGTTTCCATGTCAGTCGGATCGATATGCCTGGCGAGATTGGCGTTGAGCTTGTCGCGATCGAGTTCGCCCTCCCACCAGGCGACGACCACGCAGGCAACGCCGTTGCCGCACAGATTGGTCAGCGCGCGGCAATCGCTCATGAACTTGTCGATGCCGAGCACGATCGCCATGCCCGGCACGAGGCGCGGATCGACCACGGCGAGCGTCGCCGCCAGCGTGATGAAGCCCGCGCCCGTGATGCCGGAGGCACCCTTCGAGGTCAGCATCGCCACCACCAGGATGGTGAGCTGCTGGCCGAAGGTGAGATCGAAGCCCAGCGCCTGCGCGATGAACAGGGTCGCCAGCGTCATGTAGATGTTGGTGCCGTCAAGATTGAACGAATAGCCCGTGGGCACCACGAGGCCGACCACCGACTTGGAGCAGCCGAGGCGCTCGAGCTTTTCCATCAAGGACGGCAACGCGCTTTCCGAGGACGAGGTGCCGAGCACGATCAGCAGCTCGTCCTTGATGTAGGCAAGGAACTTGAAGATGGAGAAGCCGGCGAAGCGCGCGATGGTTCCGAGCACGACGAATACGAACAGCGCCGCGGTCACGTAGAACGTCGCGATCAGGCCGACGAGGTTGAGGATCGCCCCAGTGCCGAACTTGCCGATGGTGTAGGCCATCGCGCCGAAGGCGCCGATCGGGGCTGCGCGCATCACGATGGAGATGACGCCGAACACCGCATGCGCAGCGTCGTCGATGAAGCTGCGGATGGTGTGGCCGCGTTCGCCGAGCCCCATGATGGCGAAGCCGAACAGCACCGAGAACAGCAGCACCTGCAGGATCTCGCCTTGCGCGAAGGCGCCGACAACGGTGTCCGGAATGATGTGCAGCACAAAGTCGACCGACTTCTGGCCTTCGGCCTGCTTGGCGTAGTTGGCGACGGCCTGCGCATTGGCGGCGGCGCCGCCGAAGCCCGCACCCGGCTTCACCAGATTTCCGATGATAAGTCCGATCACCAGTGCGAAGGTCGAGACGATCTCGAAATAGACCAGCGCCTTGACGCCGATGCGGCCGACCTTCTTGGCGTCCTGGATATGGGCAATGCCCGAGACAACGGTGCAGAAGATGATCGGCGCGATCACCATCTTGATCAGCTTGATGAAGCCGTCGCCGAGTGCCTTGATCCACTCATTGGTAGCGACTGACGGCCAGAGCCAGCCGACGATGGCGCCAAGCACGATCGCGATCAGCACCTGGATATAAAGTACCTTGTACCACGGCTTGGCGGCGGGCGGCGCGACCGGCGCCCCCACCATCGTTGTCGTCGTCATTGTTTCACTCCCCCTCAAAACGCCAGGCCAGCCAAGATCAACTTGGCCGGCCCTGTCAATCGGAACTGCTCGATATTGCGCGCTTTACCCGCGGTCGATCACCCGGCGTATCGCCGGCATCAACGTTGCGCCCAGCGCGTTCTTGACCAGCGAGGCCGCAACGAACGGCATCAGGCCGACCTGCCACGCCTTTGCGGCGCCGAGGCCGAGACCGAAGGCCAGCCAGCCAAAGCCCGCGGCCAGAATGAGGATGTGGCCGACGGCCATGGCCGCAAACAGCAGCATTACGCTGCGATCCCAGCCGCGCTCGGCGAGCCAGCCGGTGACGAACGCGGCGCCAATGAAGCCGAACAGATAGCCTGCGGTCGGGCCGACCAACGGTGCGATTCCACCAACGGGACCGGCGAACACCGGCAGGCCCATTGCGCCCTCGGCGAGGTAGGCGATCATGGTTGCGCTGCCAAGCCGCCAGCCATAGGCGGCGCCGATCATCAACACGACCAGCGTCTGCAATGTCATGGGCACGTAAGGCAGTGGCAGGTTCACCTTGGCTGACAGCGCCATCAAGGCGGTGCCGAGCGCAATCAGCACGACGGCGCGCAAGGCGCCGACGGTTTCACCCGGCCGGATCGGCCACATCAATGCGGCGAGAGGAGAATGCGTGGCGGTAGACGGGACGGAACGGTCAGACAAGTTGCACTCCAGAAGGCTGTCGAAAACTGGCGGCTATTTAAGCCAGTGGGCGATCCGGTCAACTGCTTCCCGCATCTCCGCAGCCGAACGCGCGTAAGAGAGCCTTATGAATGAACGACCATGGATGGGATCGAAGTCGAGCCCCGGCGTGACCGCGACATGGGCCTGTTCGAGCATCTGCTTGGCGAACTCGAAACTGTCGGAGGTGAAATCCGAGACGTCCGCATAGAGATAGAATGCACCGTCGGCCGGCAGAAACCTGGTCAGGCCGGCCTTGGGCAATCCCTCGATCAGGATGCGCCGGTTTTCCTGATAGCCGTGCTTGATCTCCTCCATCTCGGCCGCGCCGTCGAAGGCCGCTTCGGCTGCGATCTGCGACAGCGATGGCACCGAGATCGACAGGTTCTGCTGCAGCCGCTCGATCGGCCGCACCAGAATCTCGGGCACGACCATCCAGCCGACGCGCCAGCCCGTCATGCAAAAATACTTCGAGAACGAGTTGATCACGAGCGCGTGGTCCGACAGCGCCGCAGCCGTCACCGCGGGAAACGCGTAATCGAGCCCGTGATAGATCTCGTCCGAGATGAACCGGATGCCCGCGTCTTCCGCCGCCGCGATCAGACCGGCGAGCGCCTCGCGGGACATCATGGTCCCGGTCGGATTGGCGGGGCTGCCGACCAGCACGCCCTTCAGCGGCGCCTTGCGATGGGCAGCCAGCAGCGCCTCGCCGGTCAACGCATGGCGCGTCTCGTTCGTGGTCTCGATCAGCACCGGCTCACAACCGAGCGCGGTGAGGATATGACGGTACGGCGGATAACCCGGCACCGTTACGGCGACGCGGTCGCCCGGCTCGAACATCGCGAGGAATGCCAGAATGAACCCGCCGGAGGAGCCGGTGGTCACCACGATCCGCTCGGGGCTGACGTCACAGCCATAGGCATCGCGATAATGCCGCGCGATGCGCGCGCGCAAGGAGGGGATGCCGAGTGCGGAAGTATAATCAATCCGCCCCGCCTCGAGCGCCGCATGGGCGGCCGCAATCGCAGTCTTCGGCGCGCCGGCGGCGGGCTGGCCAACCTCCATGTGGATCACATGGCCTCCGGCCGCCTCGATCCGGGCCGCCGCGGCCATCACGTCCATCACCATGAACGGGGGAACATCGCTGCGGCGGGAGGGCGCGAGCCACTGCCCCAACCGGTTCCTCAATGTCGCATCGTGCATCGATTTCTGCTATTTCGCTGGCGGGCCGATCCGTCCGACCCGGGAAACGGGGTGCTTGCGCCCCAGACTGGCCGCATTGTACGGCTCATAAGGGGTACGGCTCAAAGGGGCATATCGCGTATCCGGTCCGCCGCCAATCGCCAAAACCAATCACTGAACTGCTTGACCAGGAATGCCTGACAAGCCTGCTGACAAGACCGTTTGACCCAGACCGCTTGATGTTGTTCCAGATCGCATTGCGCAAGAAGGCCACCGCCCTCACCTCCCTCATCGCGGCGGCTGCGATCGCGCTGACGCCGTTCTCGGCCGCGCATGCGCAGGCCAAGGGGCCGCCGGTCCTGCGCGACACCGAGACCGAGCAGCTGCTGCGCGAATACACGCGCCCGATCCTGCGCGCCGCCGGTCTGGAAAAGCAGAACATCCAGATGGTGATCGTCAACGAGGGCTCGTTCAACGCGTTCGTCGCCGATGGCCGCCGCATCTTCGTCAATTACGGTGCGATCCTCCAGTCGGAGACGCCGAACCAGATCATCGGCGTGCTCGCGCACGAGACCGGGCATCTGGCCGGTGGCCATCTGTCCAAGCTGCGCGAGCAGCTCGCCAATGCCCAGACCCAGATGATCATCGCCATGCTGCTCGGCGCGGGCGCGATGGCCGTAGGCAGCACCCGCGGCAGTGGCAGCGCCGGCAACAATGGCCTTGCCAATGCAGGAGCCGCCGCCCTCGCCGGTCCCCAGGAGATGATCCGCCGGACGCTGCTGTCTTACCAGCGCCAGCAGGAGGAGAACGCCGACCGCGCGGGCGTGAAATTCCTGACTGCGACCCAGCAGTCGCCGAAGGGCATGTACGAGACGTTCAAGCGCTTCACCAGCGAGAGCCTGTTCGCCGCACGAGGCGCCGATCCCTATCTCCAGTCGCACCCGATGCCGGCCGAGCGCGTCGCTTCCTTGCAAGAGTTCGCCAGCTCCAGCCCTTATTGGGACAAGAAGGACGATCCAGCGCTCCAGCTCCGCCACGACATGGTGCGCGCCAAGATCTCCGCCTTCATGGAGCGGCCGGAGACGGTGTATCGCCGCTATCCCCTGACCAATGACAGCATGCCGGCGCGCTACGCCCGCGCCATCAGCACCTATCTGCACGGGGATTTGCGCAGCGCGCTCACCCAGATCGACGCGCTGATCCAGGTCCAGCCCAACAATGCGTATTTTTACGAGGTGCGCGGCCAGGCCCTGCTGGAGGGCGGCAAGCCGGCCGAAGCGATCCCTGCCCTGCGCAAGGCTGTCGCACTTTCGAACAACGCGCCCCTCATCGAGATGTTACTTGGGCAGGCTCTGGTTGGGTCCGATAATAAGGCCTACACCGATGACGCCGTTCGGATTCTCCGGGCCGCGGTCGCACGGGAACCGGAGGCCATTCTCGGCTACATGCAGCTCGCGATGGCCTATGGCCGGAAGGGCGACTATGCCGAGGCCGATCTGGCGTCGGCGCAGGCCGCTTATCTGCGCGGCGACAACAAGACCGCCCGCGAGCTTGCAACGCGCGCGAAAACCCGTTTCGCCGTCGGCACGCCCGGATGGGTCAAGGCCGACGACATCGTGGCGTCGAAACCGCCACGCAACTGACAAGACCAAGACGACCTGACAAGACGACGCCTTACGAAACGACGTCACGACACCGAGCTTAAGTCCGCCGGGACGTTTTCCGAAACCTGCTTTGGATAAGAGGATTTGCCTATGCCTTCGCTGCGCCTGCTTGCTCCCGCGCTGTTTGCGCTCGCCATGTTCGGCGCAGCCGCGCCCGCGTCGGCCGACAGCTTCTCCGATGCCCAGCGCACGGACATCGAGGTGATCATCAAGAACTATCTCGTCACCCATCCCGAGGTGCTCGAGGAAGCGATGGCCGAGCTCACCAAGCGCCAGGCCGCGGCCGAGACGCAGAAACACGAGGCCAGCGTCGCGCAGAATTCCGATGCGATCTTCAACTCGCCGCGCCAGGTCGTGCTCGGCAACAAGGACGGCGACGTCACCTTCGTCGAGTTCTTCGACTACAATTGCGGCTACTGCAAGCGCGCGATGGACGACATGCTCACCCTCATGAAGGCTGATCCGAAGCTGAAGGTGGTGCTGAAGGAGTTTCCGGTGCTGAGCCAGGGTTCGGTGGAAGCAGCCCAGGTCGCCGTCGCGGTCCGCATGCAGGATCCCTCCGGCAAGAAATATCTCGATTTCCATCAGAAGCTGCTCGGCGGCCGTGGCGCCGCCGACAAGGCGCGCGCGCTTCAGGCGGCCAAGGAAGCCGGCCTCGACGTCGCGAAGATCGAGAAGGACATCGGCAGCGCCGAGGTGCGCAGCACCATCGAGGAGAACTTCAAGCTCGCCGAAGCAATGGGCATGAACGGCACGCCCAGCTACGTGATCGGCAAGCAGATCGTTGTCGGCGCCGTCGGTGTCGATAGCCTGAAGGAAAAGATCGCTGTGGCCCGCTGCGGCAAAGCGACCTGCTGACAAGGCGACCTGCCGATCAAGTCTACAACTCATGCATGCAACGAGGCCGGCTGAAAAGCCGGCCTTTTCATTGCGCCGAAATCTGGCGCGCGCGTTCATCTGGCGTTCAACAAACAAATGCCGCGGAACCGCCAATGTTCCGGAACTCCCGGTACCTCCTTTCGTTGTCGGCGCGGGCAATGACGCAAAGAAACACGTGAGGAGAATTCCATGTCTAACCGCTTTATGATCTCGGTCGCCGCGCTTGCGCTCGTCGCCGGCACCGGTCTGGCGAACGCACAGGGCACCATGAACCGCGACAGCGGTGGCAGTGCAGGCGCGCAGCCGACGCAGCATTCGCAGCCTTCCGGCGCCGCCGAGCGCGGCGGCTCGATGGGCCGCGAATCCGCTCAGGAGAAGGGCACCGTCGGCCAGACTGGCGGCGCCATGAAGCCCGGCGGTGCAGCCGAGGAGAAGCCGTCGGGTGGGATGGACAAGTCCGGCGCGATGAACAAGAACGCGGCCGACGAGAAGGCCGGCGCGGCGAAGGGTGAGCACGCCCAAGGCGCGCAGGATAAGTCCGCGCAGGACAAGTCCATGCATGACAAGTCAGCGCAGGACAAGGCAGCGCAGGACAAGTCGAAGAGCACGATGGACAAGTCCCAGACGGACAAGTCCAAGAGCACGGAGACTGACACCAAGAGCGGCAATATGAACGCCCAGACCAAGGGCGCAGACAGTCAGACCAAGGGTGCGGACAACAAGGCTGCCGATACCAAGTCTCAGACCACGACCGGCACGGCCTCCGCGACCGCTTCCGCACCGCCGCCCGAGAAGCGGACCGAGATCACATCCGCGATCAAGTCGACCAAGATCGAGGAAACGACCAACGTCAACTTCAACATCTCGGTCGGCACGACGATCCCTGCCAGCGTTCACTTCCACCCGCTCCCGCCGCGGATCGTCGAGATCTATCCGGAGTGGCGCGGCTACGAGGTGATCTTCGTGCACGGCCAGTACGTGATCGTTCGTCCGCAGACGCGCGAGATCGTGTACGTCATCGAGGGGTAAGCCGGTCCGCTGACCGACCCGTCCAGCACGAGCCCCCGCCGAGAGATCGGCGGGGGCTTTCGGTCTCTCGGGAGACCCAGCCCCTCTGGCGCTGCGGCAGCCATGCTTCGGACTGGTTAACAAGCAATTTCCGTAGCTTGCGCACAGGTTTTTGCACCCCGGATGAGGCATCTGAAGCCAGTTCGGAGGTCCTTCAAGGCTTCCCCTCACGCGCTTTGTTACCTATAACCCCCGCCACGCCGAAGCACCTCTTGCGGGATTGGAATGGCCGAACCAGCAACCGACACGATCCTTGTCCTGAACGGGCCGAACCTCAACATGTTGGGGACACGCGAGCCCGAGAAGTACGGGCATGCGTCGCTGGCCGACGTCGAGGCGCTGTGCCGGGAGACGGCAACGACGTTCGGCCTCAAGGCGGACTGCCGGCAGTCCAACCGCGAGGGCGAGCTGATCGACTTCATCCACGAGGCACATGCCCGCAAGATGAAGGGCATCATCATCAATGCCGGCGGCTATTCGCACACATCGATCGCGCTGCACGACGCGCTGCTGGCGGTGCAGATCCCGACGGTCGAGGTGCACGTCACCAACATCCACGCCCGCGAGAATTTCCGACATCACTCCTACACCGCGCGCGCGGCCTTCGCCTCGCTCTGCGGTTTCGGCATCGAGGGCTACCGCCTCGCCATCCAGGGCCTTGCCGCCAAGCTCGGCATCAAGCCCAAAGCCTGACGCTCCCCCTTCACACAGAACATTCGGATCAAACAACATGGCGCGCCAGCCAGACGACAAAGCAGCCGCAAAGTTTTCCAGCGAGGATTCCGCCCTCGTCCGCGAGCTCGCCTTGCTGCTCGATGAGACCAGCCTCACTGAAATCGAGATCGAGCGTGCCGGCCTGCGCCTGCGCGTCGCCCGCAACATCAGCGTCGCCGCGACCATGCCGATGCAGATGGCGGCTGCCCCCGCCGCGCTCCCGGTGGCTGCAGCTGCCGCCGCGCCGGCCGCTGCCGACCTGACGAAGCATCCCGGCGCCGTAACCTCGCCGATGGTCGGCACCGCCTATTGGGCGCCGGAGCCCGGCGCCAAGCCGTTCATCGAGGTCGGCAGCAAGGTCTCGGTCGGCCAGACGCTGCTGATCATCGAAGCCATGAAGACCATGAACCAGATTCCCTCGCCGCGCGCCGGCACGGTGACGCAGATCGTGATCGAGGACGGCCAGCCGGTCGAGTACGGCGAGCCACTCGTGATCATTGAGTGACGTTCGAGGGCGGTCTCATCGCCCTCGCCGCTTTCCGCGCGTCAGTCCAATAAGGACACCATGTTCGACAAGATCCTCATAGCCAATCGCGGCGAGATCGCCCTTCGCATCCTCAGGGCCTGCAAGGAGCTCGGGATCGCGACCGTCGCCGTGCATTCCACCGCCGACGCCGATGCCATGCATGTGCGCCTGTCGGACGAGAGCGTGTGCATCGGGCCGCCGGCGTCCAAGGACAGCTATCTCAACGTCCCCGCGCTGCTCGCGGCCTGCGAGATCACCGGTGCCGATGCCGTGCATCCCGGCTACGGCTTCCTGTCCGAGAACGCGCGCTTCGCCGAAATCCTCGCCGAGCATAATCTGCATTTCATCGGCCCGAAGGCCGAGCACATCCGCCTGATGGGCGACAAGATCGAGGCCAAGAGGACTGCCAAGAAGCTCGGCATTCCCGTGGTGCCCGGCTCCGACGGAGGGGTCGGCCCCAACGACGACGCGATGGCGATCGCCAGGAAGATCGGCTTCCCCGTGCTGGTCAAGGCCGCGGCGGGCGGCGGCGGCCGCGGCATGAAAGTGGCCGAGAGCGAGGCCGACCTTCAGGTCGCGCTGTCGACGGCCGCCAACGAGGCCAAATCCGCCTTCGGCGATGCCTCCGTCTACCTCGAAAAATATCTGCAGAAGCCGCGCCACATCGAGATCCAGGTCCTCGGCGACGGCCGTGGCGGCGCGATCCATCTCGGCGAACGCGACTGCTCGCTGCAGCGACGCCATCAGAAGGTCTGGGAGGAAGGCCCCTCGCCCGTGCTGACCGCGGCTGCACGCGCCAAGATCGGCGAGACCTGCGCCAAAGCGATGCGCGAGATGAAATATCTCGGCGTCGGCACTATCGAATTCCTGTTCGAGGACGGCGAGTTCTACTTCATCGAGATGAACACGCGCATCCAGGTCGAGCATCCCGTCACCGAGAGCATCACCGACATCGACCTCGTGCTGGAGCAGATCCGCATCGCCGCCGGCGGCGACCTGCCGGCGCGACAGGAAGAGGTCCAGGTAATCGGCCACGCGATCGAGTGCCGCATCAACGCCGAGAATCCGCAGACCTTTCGTCCTTCGCCCGGCCGCATCACGCAATATCACCCGCCCGGCGGGCTCGGCGTGCGGATCGATTCGGCGGTCTATCAGGGCTACACGATCCCGCCTTATTACGACTCGCTCGTCGGCAAGCTGATCGTGCACGGCAAGACCCGCGGCGAGTGCCTGATGCGGCTGCGCCGGGCGCTGGACGAGATGGTGGTCGAGGGTATCGAGACCACCCTACCGCTGTTCCGCGCTCTCGTGCGGGAAGACGACATCATCAACGGCGACTACCACATCCATTGGCTGGAACAATATCTCGCCGGCAAGGCGGAACCCGCCCCGAAGTAGTCGTCCCTCCGCATGGAACCCTTTGGCCCCAATCGCGTTTGGCCGATGGGGACAGTTCCGAGGGGGCGTTTTGAAGTCCGGCAATCCTGATCGAGCGAGACCGTCGTGACCGCTGAGGCGCAGCGGCGGCGTAGATTTTGGCAGATCCTGCTGTTCGCGGCGGGTCTCCTGGTGCTGACCGTGATCAGCGCCGGCTCCGTCTACCTCGTCAACAAGGCGAGAGACGACAGCAAATGGGTGGTTCACACCATCGAGGCGGAGAACCAGATCAACGCCCTCCTGCTGGAAATCCGGCGGGCCGAGAGCGCCGCCCGCGGCTACCTTCTGACACAAGGGGCGGATTTCAAGGTCGAGCATGACAAGGCCGTGGCGGCCGTCATCCCCGCTCTCGACAAGCTCACGCGCCTGATCGGCGACAACCCGGCGCAACGTCAAAGCATCGAGAAGCTGAGCGCGGCGATCGAGACCCGGCTCGGGCAGTTCGCGCAGGAGATGGATTTCATCCGGCGGGGTGAGCCGGAGAAGGCCGCAGCGCTGGTCCGCGAGATCGCCTCCACTGACGCAACAGCCGTGATCGCCAATGTCGCGACAGGGATGATTCAGGAGGAGGAGCGGCTGTTCCGGCTCCGAACGGTCAATTCGGATCGCAGTCAGACCCTCGCCGCGTCGATGACCGGCATCGGCTCCGGCCTCGTCGTGCTGCTGGCGCTGATATCGATCTGGCTGGTGCGGCGCTCGGCCGGTGCCCGTGACGATGCCGAGGCGCGCCTGCGCGACGCCAACGTCAATCTGGAGGCCGTGGTCGACGAACGCACGGCCGATCTGCGCGAAGCCAATAACGAGATCCAGCGCTTTGCCTATATCGTCAGCCACGATCTGCGCTCGCCACTCGTCAACATCATGGGCTTCACCAGCGAACTCGAAGAGCTCGGCGGCGACATTTTCCGCCGTATCGGCGGCCTTACCCACGTCCCGGCCGACGGGCCGCCGCTGCCGGACGGCGAGATCGCGCTCGAAGGTCCCGACAAGCAGCTCTCAGCGGATTTTTCCGAAGCGCTGGGCTTCATCAAGTCGTCGATCGCCAAAATGGACCGCCTGATCTCGGCGATCCTCAATCTCACCCGCGAGGGCCGGCGCGAGTTCCAGCCGGAAAAGATCGACACCGCCGAGCTGATCGAAGCGATCGTATCGACGCTGGCGCATCAGGCCGCCGAGGCGCAGGCGGAGATCCAAGTCGCCCCGCTGCCCAATCTCGTCAGCGACCGCCTGGCGCTGGAGCAGATCTTCTCCAATCTGATCGACAACGCCATCAAATATCTCAAGCCCGCCGTCCCCGGCGAGATTAGAATCCGCGGGCGCACCAAGCTCGGCTACGCAATCTTCGAGATCAGCGATAACGGCCGCGGCATCGACCCCAAGGACCACCAGCGGATCTTCGACCTGTTTCGCCGCGCCGGAACCCAGGACAAGCCCGGTCAGGGCATCGGTCTTGCGCATGTGCGTGCACTTGTGCGTCGCCTCGGCGGCACCATGTCGGTATCATCGGAACTGAATACGGGCAGTACCTTCACCATCACGCTGCCCATCACCTGGAACACCAGCAACCGGAACGCGGATCAATGACTCAACCCGTCAGCATCATCATGATCGAGGACGACGAAGGGCACGCGCGGCTGATCGAGCGGAACATCCGAAGATCCGGCGTCAACAACGAGATCATCTCCTTTGCCAACGGCACGGACGCGATGAAATACCTGTTCGGGCCCGACGGCAGCGGGCTCGTGCAGAAGGGTAATGCGCTCCTGATCCTGCTCGATCTCAACCTTCCCGACATGACCGGGATCGACATTCTCAAGCAGATCAAGGAGAACAAATATCTGAAGGCCTCGCCCGTCGTGGTGCTGACCACCACCGACGATTCCCAGGAAATCAAGCGCTGCTACGAGCTCGGCTGCAATGTCTACATCACCAAGCCCGTGAACTACGAGAATTTCGCCAATGCCATCCGGCAGCTCGGCTTGTTCTTCTCGGTCATCCAGGTCCCGCCCGCGGCCCCATGAACCAGCGCATGCCCACACTGCTCTACATCGACGACGACGGGGCGCTTGCGCGTCTGGTCGATCGCGGTCTGACACGGCGCGGCTACAAGGTCGTTCACGCCGCAAGCGGCGAGGAAGGCCTCGAGCTCATCCGCCGCGCGGGCGCGCAGGACAGCATTGACCGCGGCATCGACGTCGTGGCGCTCGACCAGTACATGCCCGGCCTCGACGGGCTGGAGACGCTTGAGCAGATCATGGCGATTCCGGGCGCGCCGCCGGTGGTCTTCGTCACGGCGTCGCAGGATTCCAGCATTGCGGTGACGGCGCTGAAGGCGGGGGCGGCCGATTATCTCGTCAAGGACGTCAAGGGCGATTTCATCCCCCTGCTTCACGTCGCGGCCGAGGGCGCGCTGCGCCAGGCCGAAATGCAGAAGGCGCGCGAGGAAGCCGAAGCCGAGATCCATGCCTCGCGCGACCGCTACGCGGCCCTTGCCGCCGAACGCGAAATGCTGCTGCGCGAGGTCAACCACCGCGTGGGCAACTCGCTCCAGATCATCGCCTCCCTGCTGCATCTGCAGGCAAGCTCCGCTGCGCAGGACGAGGTCAAGGCTGCGTTGACCAATGCGATGGGCCGCGTCGCCGCGGTCGCGCAGGTGCACCGCCGCCTCTACACCTCGCAGGACCTGAAGAGCGTGGTCCTGAACCAGTATCTGGACTCGCTGCTCGAGGATTTGCGCCGCTCGGCTGAGGGCAACCGGATGTCGCGCCTGACGCTGAAGGCCGAACCGATCGAGATCGATCCGGACCGTGCGGTCGCCGTCGGCATCATCGTCAACGAGCTGGTGATGAACGCGGTGAAATACGCCTACCCTGACGGCGCCGGCCCGATCCATGTCGAGCTGACCTCGCAGGGCGACGATCTCCTGCTGTCGATCAGCGACGATGGTGTCGGCGATAACGTCAAGGCCGATCCGCGCTCGACCGGCATGGGCCAGCGTATCGTCGCAGCCATGGCCACGAAGCTCGACGCTTCGGTCGAGCGCGATCCCACCCATTCCGGAACCCGCGTCATGTTGATGTTCCGCCGTGTCCCGGCTGCCGCCGGAAAGCCGGCTGCTGCCGCAGCGAACTGATCTGCACCGCCCATCGCAACCGCATTGCGATCCTGCTATTATGGCGAGCCATGACTTCGCGCGACTCTGCCCCGTCTGAAATCACGCCGGCCGTGCTGCTGCGCGCCTATGCCTGCGGCATCTTTCCGATGGCCGAAAGCGCCGATGATCCGACCCTGTTCTGGGTCGAGCCGGAGTTGCGCGGGGTCATCCCGCTCGACGGATTTCGCGTAGCCTCGCGGCTCGCGCGCACCGTGCGTTCGGATTCATTCCGCGTCACCGTCAATACCGCCTTCAAGGCCACGATCGCCGGCTGCGCCGCGCCGCAGGCCGGGCGCGAGGACACCTGGATCAACAAGCGCATCCGCGACCTCTATGGCGGGCTGTACGAGCTCGGCCATTGCCACAGCGTCGAGGCCTGGCAGGGCGAGGACCTCGTCGGCGGGCTTTATGGCGTCAGCCTGGGCCGGGCCTTTTTCGGCGAGAGCATGTTCCACACCGCGCGCGATGCCTCCAAGGTCGCGCTGGTGCATCTGGTCGCGCGGCTCATCCATGGCGGCTTCGAGCTGCTCGACACCCAGTACGTCACCGAGCACCTGAAGAGTTTTGGCGCGGCCGAGATTTCGCGGCGGCGCTACACCACGCTGCTCGACAAGGCGCTCGCGGGCGAGCCCGGGGATTTCCTGAGGCTCTCCGCCGGCGAAGCAATCCCGGGCGCACGCGCGCTCGAGATCATCGCCGCGCGGCAATAATAAGGGATATTAGCCAACCCCCGGGGATTTGGCCTAGCGGCCGAACCCGGGGATACCGAACAGACCCGGGCGCTGCTCGGGCGGCGGAGGTGGTGGCGGCGGTGCCGGCTGCTGCTGCTGGATCGGCGGCAGCGGCTGCGGCGGACGCTGCTGCACCTGCTTGGGCGCGGCTTTCTTCTGCGCGGGCGGCGGCGGTGGCGGCTTGGTGCCGGGATCCGGTGCCGCGGTCGCAATCGTCTGCTGCGGCTCTTTGCAGTCGGTGAGCCAGATATCGTAGATCGGGTGCTCGACGCCGTGCAGGCCTGGACTTGCCGCGTACATCCAGCCCGAGAAGATGCGCTTCACCTCACCTTGCAAGGTGATCTCGTCGACCTCGACGAAGGCGTCGGTGTTGGCGGCCTCGGTCGCCGGCCGCGTGTAGCAGGCGTCGGTTTTGACGCGCAGCGCACCGAACTGCACGGTCTCGCCGATCTCCTCGTCGAAATTGATGATGCGCCCGGTGATCTTGTCGAGACCGGAGAAGGTCGCCTTCTTGTTCACGATCTTCTGGGCCGGCGGCTCGGTAACGACCTCGTCGCCCGGCTGAAGGCTCGCCGGCGTCTGCGGGACTGCGCCTCCGGGCGCGCCCTTCTGCTGCGGCTGGCGCTGACCCGGCGCGCCTTGCGGATTGGGTGGAGCGACCGCGACGGACGGCGGCTGGTTTGGCGGAGCTGCGCTAGACCCTGGCGGCGGCGCCAGAGGCTGGGTCTCGACCGGCCCCGGCATCACATTGCCCTGCCGACCCGGCGGTGGCGCCATCGGACGCGACGGCAGCACACGGCCCTGCGGCGGCAGCTCCGGCACCTCTTCGTCGTCGTCGGGCATCTGCTGCTGCGGCTGGGGCTGGCCACGCGGAATGTTGCCGGGCGGCCGCAGCGGCGGCGGATCGGAGAAGATCGTACCGATCTGCGCCTGCGCCGGCGTCGCAGCCGTCAGTGCGGTGGCGGCCAGAAGCGCCGCAAGACCTGTCAGAGTAAATGTTCGAAACATCTCGCGCGGCTTCAACAGCGAATCGGGCTTGCTGGACATTCTACAGGGGATACCGCCGCTCGCAGGCCATCCGGTTAACACGGCGAATACGGCGGGGGAAGGGCGGCATCCCTGCCCTTCCCGGCCCGGTCTGGCCAGATCGGCCCCCGGATGGGATAGTCGAGCACTCCTCTCAGGGGTCAGGCGGGCATCGCCCCCGAAAACGACGTCCAACGAACAATCAGAAACCCGCAAGGTCGCTCCCCCATGCCCGTCGTGCTCGATCCCGATGCCGCCGCCGTCTACAAGGCCTTCCAGGAGGCCGGCCGGCCCGCCTACGAGACCCTGACCGCGCCGGAAGCGCGGGCCTATTACGCGCAGGCACGCTTTGCGACCAATCCCGAGCCACCGGACCTCGCGCGCGTCACGCCGCTATCGATCCCGGCACCGCACGGCGCCATTCCCGCGCGTCTCTATGTTCCGAAGGAGCCGCGCCGGGATGATGGTTTGTCGCCAGCGCTGGTGTTCTTCCACGGCGGCGGCTGGGTGATTGGCGATCTCGATTCCCATGACGTCGTCTGCCGCCAGCTCGCCGACGCCGGCGCGCTGATCGTGATCTCGGTGGATTACCGCCTAGCGCCCGAGCACAAATTTCCCGCCGCCATTGATGACGCGATCGCCGCGACCAAATGGGTCGCCGCCAACGCGCGCGAGCTCGGCATCGACGCCTCCCGGCTTTCGATCGGCGGCGACAGCGCTGGCGGCAATCTCGCCGCCGTCGTCGCGCTCGCCGCGCGCGACGGCAACGGTCCCGCGATCGCGGCCCAGTTGCTGATCTACCCCGCGACCGATTTCGCCATGACGCATGGCTCTCACCGCGAGCCCGAGACCAGCGTGCTGCTGACGCATTCGGTGATCCGCTGGTTTCGCGACCATTATCTCAACGGCGCCGCCGATATCCACGACTGGCGCGCCTCGCCGGCACGGGCGACAAACCTGGCCGGGCTGCCGCCGGCCTATGTGCTCACCGCCGGTGCCGATCCCCTGCGCGACGAAGGCGACGAATATGCCGAGCGCCTGAGGCAGGCCGGCGTGCCCGTGGCCTACAAGCATTATCCCGGCCAATTCCACGGCTTTTTCACGATGGGGAAATTGCTGCGAGAGGCCAATGTCGCCGTGAGCGAGATCGGCGCGTGGCTGAAAGGATTGGGCTGAAACGCCGTTCCCGATGCCGCCCGTTCTTCAAAGCATATTCGTCCTCCCCCTGCGCTGGCTGACATGGCTTGGCGGCCAAGGCACCCGCGCGGTGGCCGCCGTCGTGTTCATCGCGCTCGCGGTGCCGCCGCTCGGGATGTTGCTGCGCCCCTTCGTCACCGAGGCGATTTTCGTTCTGCTCTGCATCTCCTTCATGCGGGTCGATCTCGCCGCGCTCACCGGCCATCTGCGGCGGCCAGCGCTGGTCGGGACCGCCACCGTCTGGACCATGATCGGCGTGCCCGTGATCGTCGGGCTGATCGTCCATGTCACCGGGCTCACGGCGCGCGCCCCCGACCTTGCCCTGGCCTTGATGCTGCAGAGCATGGCCTCGCCGATGATGGCCGCGCCGGCGCTGGCCGCGCTGATGGGTCTCGATGCCACGCTGGTGCTGGTCACGCTGGTGAGCGCGACCGCGCTGGTGCCGTTCACGGCGTCGCTGTTCGCGAGCCTGTTCCTCGGCGACATGCTCAGCATCTCGCCGCCTGCGCTGGGGCTGAAGCTGCTTGGCATCCTCGCAGCATCGCTGCTGGCTGCGACCGTGATCCGGCAGGTCTTCGGCGCGGCCGCGATCCAGCGCCACAGGCAGCCGATCGACGGCTTCAACATCGTCATCCTGCTGGTCTTCGCGACCGCGATCATGGGCGATGTCGCAAGCGATCTCGTCGCCCGGCCGGTCTCCACCATCGGCTTTGCAGCTCTCGCCTTCGCGATCTATTTCACGCTGCTCGCCGTGACCACGCTGCTGTTCCGCCGTATCGGCTATGAGCGCGCGCTGGCGCTCGGGCTGATGGTGTCACAGCGCAATCTGGGCCTGATGCTCGCCGCGACCGCCGGCGCGCTGCCGCCCACCACCTGGCTCTATTTCGCGATGACGCAGTTTCCCATTCACCTGGCGCCCTACATGCTGATGCCGATCGCGCGGCGCTTGACGGCGCGCGCACAGGCCTCGAGCGCCGCGGCGACCGGCGGCAAGGCCGCATCGGGCTGAACCAATCCGCAAGTCAACCGCTGGTGACCAAGCGAATGTCGTCACGCAGCGCGCCAATGTCCCTTGTGAATATCGAACTTCATGGCACCGTCGTCACGCATCTTCAACAGGAGCGATTGGCAGTCGTCCTGGTTCTTGATGTTCACGCGCTTCATGATGTCGAAAGTCTTCAGAGGTTTTTCGCGAAGGGCAATCAGAATCTTTTCTCGATCGGTCATTGGGGTTCCTTGCATCGGTTTCGGCGACGGTACGTGTTGTACAGATCGTCCGCAACGGCTGCATTCGCTTGAGGAGGTCGGTTCCGGGTCCAAAAGGCGAAATGCCGCGCAATATGCAAGTCTGCTCAAATATCCAAGTGTGCTCACCCGCTCAAGCGGCCTCTCCAAATCGGTGAATTCTCCCTACCCGGCCCTTGCCGCGCGCCGCAGCGCCTGCGGCGGCTGGCCGAAGGCGCGGATGAAAGCGCGCCGCATGCGCTCGGGGTCGCCGAAGCCGGTTGTCTCCGCGACGAGCTCGATCGCCTCGCGCGAGGACTGCACGCGCTCGCGCGCGACCTCGATGCGCAAGCGCTCGATGGCTTTCGAGGGCGTCGTGCCGGTCTCGGCGGCAAAGGCGCGGGCAAAATGCCGCGCACTCATGCCAGCGCGGTCGGCGAGATCTTCGACCGTCAAGCGGGCGTCGAGGTTCTCGCGCGCCCAGGACAGCAGCGCGCCGAAGCGCCCGTTCGGCGTCTTCAATTCCAGAAGTGACGAGAACTGCGACTGGCCGCCACTGCGGCGATGATAGAGCACGAGCTGCCGCGCGATGTCCTGCGCGATCTGCTCGCCGTGGTCCTCGGTCACCATCGCGAGCGCAAGGTCGATGCCCGCCGTGATGCCCGCCGACGTCCACACATTGCGGTCGCGGGTGAAAATCTGGTCCGGCTCGAACTTCACCTTGGGATAGCGCGCGACGAAATCCCGCGTGCGTCCCCAATGCGTGGTGGCGCGGCGGCCGTCGAGCAGGCCCGCCTCGGCCAGCACATAGGCGCCCGAGCAGACGCTGGCGACCCGCACGCCGCGCCGCGCCAGCCGCTGCACGAAGGCGCGCGTGACCTCGCAGCGCGCGGCATCCGTCACGCCCGCGCCTCCCGCCACGACCAGCGTCGTGATCGTATTCGCCGACTTGAAGTCGCGCGCCATCATCTCCACGCCGGACGAGCTGCGCACGGGCCCCGCGTTCACCGCCAGCACGCGGATCCCGGGTGTCGTCTTGCCCGTGCAGCGCGCCGCGATCTCGAACACCGAGATCGGGCCGGCCGCATCGAGCAACTGGAAATCCGGGAAGATCAGGATGCCGATCATGGTCATGTCCGAAAGCGAGGGAAATACGCCATTTTGGACAGAAGGGCATCATGAGAGGCTGCTTCCGTCAAGCTCATAATTGGAGGCTCTCATGTCGTCCCCGCTCCAGATCGGTCTCCTGGTGTTTCCGCGCGTCACCCAGCTCGATTTTACGGGTCCCTTGCAGGTGTTCTCCTCCGTGCCCGGCGCAAAACTGCATTTGATTTGGAAACGGATCGAGCCGGTGCCGAGCGATTCCGTGCTGACGCTGACGCCGACCACGACGTTCGCCGACTGCCCGCAGCTCGACGTGATCTGCGTGCCCGGCGGCGGCGGCACCAACGATCTGCTCAATGACGAGGAGGTGCTCGGTTTCCTGCGCCGGCAGGCCGAGGGCGCCAAATACGTCACCTCGGTCTGCACGGGATCGCTGGCGCTCGGCGCCGCCGGCCTCCTGAAGGGCTACCGCGCCGCCACGCACTGGAGCGCGATGGAGATGCTCGCTCAGTTCGGCGCGACGCCGACCAAGACGCGCGTCTGTGTCGATCGCAACCGCGTCACCGGCGGCGGCGTCACCGCGGGAATCGATTTCGCGCTGACCCTGGTGTCGATCATGGTCGATCGCACCACCGCGGAAGCGATCCAGCTTCAGCTCGAATATAATCCGGCCCCGCCGTTCAATGCAGGCTCGCCGGATACCGCGCCTGCCGAGGTGCTGGCGTTGCTGAAAGAGCGTGGCGCGCAGGGTCAGGCGCGGCGGCTAGAGGCGGTGACGGGCGCGGCTGAAAGGATGACCTAGTCTCCGCTCTCGTGTCCCGGGCGCGCTGCAGCGCGTAGCGGTGCTGCGCACGGACGCGACATCCAGTTGTGCCTCCATGAAAGAAAAAGGCCGCCCGGTTTCCCGAGCGGCCTTTCCTGTCTTACGGCGGCTGCACATTTCATCGGGCGATTTCGGAGCTTCCAGACCGGGGGCCTATTTCCCGATCGAGTCCTGGTCGGCGGCCGCTGCATTTCGGGACAGTCGCGAACTGTTGCCCGAACCGAACGCGATGGTCTCCCATCTCCGTAAGATGCGACCATTGAGCCGCATCGCCCGCGTGGCTGCAATGCCCGCGCAGGACTCATCCCCGCTGTTCCCGCTGTCCACAGCAGAGCGAGGCGGATGCGGGTGCATCCACTCCAACGACAAGGGTTGAGACGGGAATCGGAAGCCTAGCTGGGCGTCCAGGGCTGATAGTCGCCGGTCGCCTTGGGCCGCTTGCCGCTGGCGAGCGTCGAGCCCGAGGGACGGTAGGCGTTGGCCGTGCCGGTGAGATTGGGCTGGTGCGGCTTTTCCCACTCGCGCGGCTGGTAGTTGTCCTGCGTCGGCGGCACGTCGACGGTGTGATGCATCCAGCCGTGCCAGGACGGCGGGATACGGCTGGCCTCGGCGTAGCCGTTATAGACCACCCAGCGCCGCTCGAAGCCGAGGGCAGGATCGATCGCCCCGCCGCGGGTGCGATAATAGAGGTTGCCCTGCTCGTCCTGGCCGACCAGCTCGCCATAGCGCCTGGTCCAGAGTTGGGTGCCAAACGTCTGGCCATTCCACCAGGTGAAGAACTTGAGGAAGAATTGTTTCATGCGGCAAGGGCCCTGCTTCGTCGGGTCCTGATGCCATCCGGACGGCGAAATGTCCAGTTCGGCGGGGGCGGCGGTGCCCTGCTGCAGATGCGGTCGCCGGGCACACGGACTCTGCCGCAAATCGGACGCGATCCGTTCATGCCGGATACAGCCTCGCCATGAAAACTTGTCCTCGCACGCAAACCGCCGTGATCCCAGGAACTACAGCCCTTTCATCGGGTTTGCTTCCGGGAAAAGGAGTTTTGATCATGAGAAGTCTGAAAGTCTTGAGCGCGGCTGCGGCCGTGGCGCTGGTTCTCCCGTTGGCGACGCCAAGCTTCGCGCAAGGTCGCGGCGGACATGGCGGTGGCGGCGGTGGCCATTTCGGCGGAGGTGGCGGTGCCCACTTCGGCGGCGGCGGCGGCGGTGGCGCTCACTTTGGCGGTGGCGGCGCCCGCATGGGCGGCGGCAACTTCGGCGGCGCGAGGATCGGTGGCGGCGGTGGCAATTTCGCAGCAGGTACAGCCATGCGTCCCAGCGGCGGAGCTGCCTTCAACGGCGGCGGCGGGCGCAGCTTCGCAGCAGCCGGGGGTCAGCACTGGAATGGCGGCGGCGGTCATTGGCACGGCGGCGGCTGGCGCCATCGCGGCGGCGGCTTCTGGCCCGGTGTCGCGGCAGGCGCTGCGATCGGCGGCCTCGGCTCGTACGCCTATTACGGCGGCGGCTATTACAACGACCCGTACTACTATGGCGACGACAGCTATTATGATGAGCCGTCAGTAGCCGTGGTCCCAGATAGCGGCGGCGACTCCGCGGGCTACTGCGCGCAGCGCTACAAGTCCTACGATCCGGCGTCCGGCACTTATCTCGGCTATGACGGCCAGCGTCATCCCTGCCCGTAACACGACCTGCAACACGTGAAGAAGAAGGCGTCGCAGCGATGCGGCGCCTTTTTCGCATTCGGGCGCCTCACCTGTTTCGCTCGCCTCATGTTCGCCATCGGCCACTGTCGCATACAACCGATGCGCGGACCTTTATTCACCGCACCGTGCATACCTACCCTTATCCAATCCCAAATTGACCCGACGCGCGATTCACCTGTATCAACTTGGCTATGGGGACTTCGATGACTGGGAAGTGTCATGCCGCGTATTCTCGTGGTCGATGACGATCCGATGGTCGGTGCGACCATCGAGGTCCTCCTCCAACGTCAGGGCTTCGACGTCACGTTGACTGACGGCGGAGAAACGGGTTTGGCTGCGCTCGAAACCCAGAGTTTCGACGTAATGCTGGTCGACATCTTCATGCCGCATATGCGCGGCTTCGAGTCCATTCGCATCTTTCACGAGCGCGCGCCGGCGGTTCCGCTGATCGCAATGTCCGGCTACGCCTTCGCCTCATCCGCCTCGCCCTCTCCCGACTTCCTCCGGATGGCGCTGGAGCTTGGCGCGACCCGCTGCCTGCGCAAGCCGTTCACGCCGGACGCGCTACTGACCACGATCCGGGAATGCATCGCCGCGCCGGGCGATGGCTCGCAGCCGAAGGACAAGAAAGAAGCCCCTTGATCCCAACGCAGCGCGTCATTCTCGGTGCTGGACTTGCCATCCTCCTGATCATCACCGCAGCCTCGATCGGCCTCGACGTCAAGTCGCGGTCCGACGCGGCCTGGGTCAATCACACCGTCCAGGTGCTGAAGAAGATCTCCGACCTGCGCGTGCTGATGCGCAGTGCCGAGAGCGCCGCACGCGGCTACGAGATCTATCGCAACCCGAGCTTCAGCGAGGAATTCCAGGCGGTGCACGCCCGGATCGCACCGGCACTCGCCGACCTCAAGCGCAGCGTGCGCGACACTCCGGAACATGTCGCGCTGCTCGAGGGCACCGAGCCGCTGGCGCTGCGCCGGATCGAGATCGCCGCCGAAGTGATGCGCCTGCGCGCCGGAAACGACCAGGCCGGCATTGCCGCGCTCCAGGGCAAGGGCGAGGGCCGTGGCCTCATGGACACGGTGATGGGCAATTTCGATCATCTGAGCGCAGAAGAAGAACGATTGCTCGCGGCGCGCTCCCAGGATTCGCGCCGCACCGGCATCGTGCTGCTCGGCATCGACGTCGCCGGCGCGCTGGTGATCCTGCTGCTGGTCGTGATGATGATGCGCGAGAGCCGGCGCACCGAGGGCGCACTCAAGAGCACGCTATTGGAGACTACGGCCGCCAACCAGCAGCTCGAGACCGCAGTGGCCGAGCGCACCGAGCATCTGGTCACCGCGCATGACGAGCTCCGCCTGTCGGTCAACGTGCTCCAGAGCACGTTCCACAGCATGGCGGAAGCGGTGCTGGTCATCGACGCCGAGGGCAACGTCCTTCTGTCCAATCCCGCCGCCGAGCGCATGCTGCTGCACCGGACCGGCATGAACCTGCGCAATCTGCGGGCGCTGTCCAACGTGCTTCACGGCGACGGCGTCACCCCGCTCAAGCCGGACGAGCTGCCGTCGGCACGCGTGCTGCGCGGCGAGCCGTTCGAGAATATGGAGATGATCGTCCGCCCGCACAGCGGCAATGCTCCCCGTCATCTCATGATCAGCGGCCGGCCGATGCTGGACGGGCAAGGCAACGTCTCCGGCGCGGTGCTGGTCTATCACGACGCGACCATGTCGCGCGAGACCGAGCGGCAATTGTACCAGTCGCAGAAGCTGGATGCGATCGGCAAGCTCACCGGCGGCGTCGCGCACGACTTCAACAACATGCTGACCGTGATCTCCGGCAATACCGAGACGCTGGTGGCAAGCCTGAAGCAGCAGCCCGACCTCCAGCGCGTGGCGCGCCTGATCGACGAGGCCGCCGAACGCTGCGCCGAGCTGATCCAGCATCTGCTCGCCTTCGCACGCAGGCAGCCGCTGCAGCCGCGCAACGTCGAGATCAACGCCGCGGTCGCCGACATCGCGAAACTCCTGCGCCCCACCCTCGGCGAGCAGATCGAGATCGAGACCGTGCTCGAACAGGGGCAGATGACCGCGCACATCGATCCGTCCCGCCTCACCAATGCCCTGCTCAACATGGCGATCAACGCGCGTGACGCCATGCCGAACGGCGGCAAGCTGCTGCTCGAGGCCCACCGCGTCGTGCTCGACCAGGCCTATGCGCAAAACAATCCCGACGTACGGCCCGGTCCTTACGTGATGCTCGCCGTCAGCGACACCGGCACCGGCATGCCGGCGGAGGTGCAGCAGCA
>NZ_JADPIT010000015.1:367512-441906 GCF_023073035.1 Bradyrhizobium sp. 62 | reverse complement strand
TCTTCACCACCAAGGAGGTCGGCAAGGGAAGCGGCCTCGGCCTTTCCATGGTCTACGGCTTCGTCAAGCAGTCCGGCGGCCACATCAAGATCTACAGCGAGGAAGGCCACGGCACCACGATCAAGCTCTATCTGCCGCCGGGCGAAGGCATGGCCGAGGTGGCTCCCACCACCACGCCGCAGGCGGAAGGCGGCGCAGAGACCATTTTCGTGGTCGAGGATGATCCGCTGGTGCGCAACTTCGTCACCGTGCAGCTCCAGAGCCTCGGCTACCAGACCGTCGCCGCGCCCGACGGCAAGGCCGCGCTCGAATTGATCCAGGCCGGCCAGCCGTTCGATCTGCTGTTCACCGACGTGGTCATCCCCGGCGGCATGAGCGGGCGCGACCTCGCCGACAAGGTGGCGACGATCCGCCCCGGGGTGAAGGTGCTCTACACCTCCGGCTACACCGACAACGCCATCGTCCACCACGGCAAGCTCGACGACGGCGTCATGCTTCTGACAAAACCCTACCGCCGCAACCAGCTCGCCGAGATGATCAGGAAGGCGCTCGGTGGCGGGGTGGCCGGCTAGAGTTTCTGCTTGGCGATATGTCCGATGGCGTTGCAGATGATCCGCGCTGCGCAGATCGCGTGGCGTCGGCAGCTCCGATGACGATGTCGGCTTCGCCAAGAGCAAGGGGAACAGGCAGGGCAAGGTCGCACGCCGCGACGCCGAGGAATGTATTGCGCTCGCTCGCCATAACCGTATCGATAGGGGCACTCAGTCCGGCCGACAGAACTAATTTGCAACGCCTCCGCGAGTTCCTGACCTGCTCTTGGCCCGGCGTCGAGCCGAACCCCGAAAGCCGCTCTCGGCTAGGACGTGTACATAAACGTCGGCTTACCAAGACAACGCGGAAGCTCCCACCGTGGGCGTGATCGGCAGCTTGTGACCCACAACGGACTCGCGGCGTGCAAGAACTCAGTGCTCAGTCATCCGATTTGGCTCCTTCTCGATGAAGCCCTTTTTCCGCTTAGAATCGGGCTGTCGATTCAGGGGCGAGCGTGAGGTGGGCCTCAATGCATTGCGGACTTGGTGGAACCGGGGCGATACGAGCGGTGTCGTCATCATTGCGGGGGCGCATCGACGTTTCCCGTTCGAGCCGCTGTCGAGCCCGAGAGACGCTACAGATGTTTGGCTGCGTTGGTCCCTGGCCTCCGCTACGCTGCGATGATTTCGCGCAGAGCGGTCCCAAGGTCAGCCGCGGTGTAGGGTTTGGGCATGAACCGCCCACCAATTGGCAGTTCCTCTACGCAAACCGTGCTTTCCCCGATGTGGTGAGAATTTTGACCGGTGGCCAGCGGCGGCGAACGTAATGCGCCAACTTCAAACCATCCATCGAGCCGGGCATGTGAACGTCGGAAAACACAACGTGGACGTCCGAGCGCTTTTCCAAAATGGCGATTGCTTGGTCAGCGTGCCGCGCTTCGATGACCTCGAAGCCTAACTCGGTAATTACTTCAGCAGCCATCATCATCAACAATGGCTCATCTTTAACGACAAGCACCACGAGCCGTGACTGCATGACCCCTCCCATGGCGTGAGCCTCTAAAGGGCTCCAATCACCGGGATGCCTGCAATGATGCGATGATGCATCCTGATCGCTTGATGATGGAAGGGTTCCGTCGGCTCCCGAATATAGACCAACCTTGAATCGATTGAAGGTTGTCGGATATTGTCGTCCAAGTACCGTTCGCCGGAGTGACATGAAATGAATGCTTTGAGCGAGTCCGATCAGCGCATGCGAGAAGTTAAGAACGAAAACGACTTGCTTCGCGACCTTCTTTTGAAAGCAGGCGTTCAAGCGAACGCTCACGTCGCTGCCGCAAAGCTACAAACCGTTCTTATCGAGGAACTCCACCATCGCGTAAAGAACATGCTCGCAATTGCATCCGCAATTGCGGCTCAAAGCCTACGCGACGCTTCGTCTATTGACGCGGCGGCCAAGACCATCGCCGAGCGGATGAGCGCGCTCGGCGTATCTCATGATCTCTTGATTCAAGAAAGCTGGACCGGGGCGGGTTGCCGAACGCTGATCGAGAACGCGATCAGAGCATTTCAGACCAAAGGGTTCGAGCAATTCACTATTGAGGGCAACAACGTCGCCGTGTCTTCCGGACCTGCAGTCGCGTTGTCTATGATAATTCACGAGCTAAGCACCAATGCGTTGAAATATGGCGCGCTCTCAGTTGCTGAGGGGCGGGTCGCCATCACTTGGTCTATTGACGCGGAAAATCAACGCTTTCATCTCGAATGGCGCGAACGCGGTGGACCGCCGGTTGTCGAACCAACCAAAAAGAATTTTGGTAGCCGTTTCATTCAGACGGCTTTGCCCGGCCAGCTTAAAGGGGAGGCTCGATTGCTGTTCGAGTCGACCGGAGTCGTTTGCGACATCAACATTCCCCTAAGCTCGCTTCAAGAAACGATTATAGGGGCAGTCGACTAGAGCGTGGTTGGACCGCTCGGCTTGTCCCCAAATACTCGCAGCGAAACAGCGCCGGTGAAGTCGCCAGCATCCGGTTGCCGTGGCGCTGAAAGCAGCCGCTCCGATCATGCCTTCCCCACGGTGCGCGCATTCACAGGTCACGCGAACACGGAACTGGCACCTAACTTCATTTTACTTCATAACGCCGCCCTGCGTTCTCTGGAAAACGCACCTTACCCATTGATTCCTCGAAGTCTGACCTGGCACTTATAACTCACCCTCCGAATGCCCGAGCTTTCAACGTGATGCTACGATATCCCTCGCCGTCCCAGTGGACCGCCATTTGGAACCATTTCCCCTCCTCGCCGTTTACGACCGTTCACGTTTTTTGGGGGGGGTATGAGGGCATCAGTAGTTTCAACCGATTTGCGGGATAGCGCGACCGCAGGCCAGTACTTGGCTTCTGAAGTGCAAAAATCCCTAACAAGATCGCCCGGTGCTTTGGTCATATTTGCAGCTCCCCAGCATGATCACCAAGCGTTGCTTTCGGCCATCAAGAGGGAGTTGCCCGAGACTATAGTTGTCGGTGCCTCGTCTGCAGGTGAGTTTACGAACGTGACGAGCGGGCAAGGCTTAGTCTGCGCAATGGGACTTGTAGGAGAAGACGTAGTCTTTTCATCCAGTATCGGGCATAACCTCGCGCGCGATCCCGCTGCGGCAGCCCAAGAGATAGTTTCCAAGTTTACACCCACCCCGCCCGGCCAGTTTCCGTTTCGATCCGCTCTCGTTTTGGCTGACGCTCTAGCCGGACACGCTGATATCTTGGTGGATCAGCTGACATTAGCTACAGCCGGTCAATATCAATTCTTTGGTGGAGGCGCGGGGGACAACGCTCAATTCCAAAAGACAACGGCATTTTGTGGTGACGAAGTCTTGTCCGACGCCGCGGTCGCCCTGGAAATTCTTTCTTCGAAGCCATTGGGGGTGGGCGTTAGTCACGGCTGGCGACCCGCTTCAAAGGCCTATCGCGTAACGGCAAGCGACGGAATGCGGGTGATCAGTCTTGATGGCTTCCCTGCTATCGAAGCATTCGAAGAACACGCCAGAGAAACGGCTCAGAACTTGGATAGGAAAGACCCGCTACCATTCTTCCTGCATAATATTATTGGAGTGGAGACAGGAGTCGAGCATCGCTTGCGGGTGCCCCTGGCAGTCGACGCAGAGGGAGCAGTTCTATGCGCCGCTGAGGTCCCCCCCGGGTCGGTTGTAAAAATCATGAGGACCAGTACAGAATCGGCGGTCGCTGCCGCGAAGGTGGCTTCAAATGCTGCCCTGTCTGCATTAGGCGGGCCTCCAGCCGCAGCCCTTTTCTTTGACTGCGTCGCTACCAGGCTGCGGATGGGCGACGAGTTCGGCTTAGAGCTGGCCAGCTTGCAGGAAAGATTTTCCGACGTTCCGCTGACGGGGTGTAATACCCACGGTCAGATCGCGCGGGCGGAAGGCCAGTTCAGTGGCTTTCACAATTGCACCGCAGTGGTCTGCGTATTTCCTGAGTAGATCACTTGCACGATGATGGGGCGCGCCTTCTGAATGGCTTTGCCAACCCCAGCCTTAGACAGGAAGCCTCGGCCCGCCTGGCTAGGGAAATGGGAGGCGAAGCATTTCTTGTCTTCTTGAAAGATGAGGAAACGGGCAATTTTGCGCCAGCTCAGGGATTTCATCAGCGTCTGCCTGGCGGCCCGTTTTGGCGCTCATTTTTAGACCAAGCGTCGCGCTGCTGCGAGTTCTCTGGAGAGGTGGCGTTTCCTGGTCCAAACACGCTCGTTCCGGCAGTGTCTCGTGCAGACCCTGCCGCAATTTTGATGTTTATCGGCAGGAATTTGTGTGTCCGTTGGAATGATATCGAGCCGGGACTTCCGCTACTAATCGAATTGCTTAAAGCCGAGGCAAGGGTTCATATAGCGCTGGCACGCGAGCGTTCCGCCAGGGAGGCGGCGACTCATGCGACGCATCTCGCTAAAGCGCTTGATGGCGCGCGTAAAGATGTATCGGCGACGTCCCTGAGACTTCAGCAGCTGAATGCCACCCTTGAACAGCGTGTAGCGGATGAAATTGCGCGCCGGAATGAGGCGGAAGCAGCGCTGCGTCAGGCGCAGAAGTTGGAAGCCATCGGTCAGCTTACCGGCGGGGTTGCGCATGACTTTAACAACTTGCTGACAGTGATAATGGGAGGCCTTGAGACGATCGGCCGGCAAATTGCAAGTATGTCCGATGCACCACAGCTTGCGCGGATCATGCGTGCGCAAGCAATGGCGCATCACGCATCGCAGCGAGCGGCGACGCTTACCGCGCGATTGTTGGCATTTTCGCGCCGCCAACCGCTCGATCCAAAGTCAATTGATGTCGATCGCCTGCTCGCGGGAATGACGGAATTACTTTACAGCACATTGGGAGAACAAGTCCGGCTTGAAATCGTAGGGAACGCCGGTTTGTGGAGCGCCTTGGCTGACGCGTCAGAGCTGGAACATGCGATCCTTAATCTTGCTGTGAATGCCCGCGATGCAATGCCCGGCGGCGGACGACTTACAATCGAGACCGGCAATACATGGTTGGACGATGAGTATGTTAGTGCGCTGCCAGAACCCGTGCCTTCAGGCCAGTACGTTTTGGTCGCCGTCACAGACACTGGAAGCGGAATGGATACGGCTACCGTAGACCGCGTATTCGAGCCATTTTTCACCACAAAGGAGGTCGGCAAAGGCACCGGCCTGGGCTTGAGCCAAGTCTACGGTTTCGTGCGACAAACGGGTGGGCACATCAGGATTTATAGCGAATTAGGTCATGGCACGACGGTCAAGCTCTATCTTCCTCGATCCCAGACAGACCCCGACGAGCAGGTAAATCGCATCCTGCCGGCTGCAACAATGTTGCGGGGGAATGAGGCTATCTTAGTTGTGGAAGATCATGACGATTTGCGTGCCTATTCATCCGGAGTGCTCCGTGACCTCGGATATCAAGTCTTTGAAGCGGCGGATGCGGCATCTGCAATCGGCTTTCTTGAATCGTCTCGGACCATCGATTTACTTTTCACCGACGTGGTGCTGCCGGATAATCTGAGCGGAAAAAATATCGCAGATCACGCTAGAGGGCTCCATCCGACGATCAAGGTGTTGTTCACTACGGGTTACACGCGCAACGCAATAGTCCACAACGGCCGACTTGATGCGGGGGTCAACTTGTTGAGCAAGCCGTTTACGTTTCGCGCGCTGGCCGAGAAAGTACGGAAGATTCTCGATGAGAGATGACGCCAGGCGGGTAAGCGCCACTGAGGAGAACATGTCTGCTTGTTGCAGAACAGCGGAAATGCTCAAGCGATCATCAGATCGAAGCGGAACTAGCGGAGCCCTTCGGTATGGGACCGCCGACCTCATGAAACATCTCCGGGTCCTTGAGCAGGACGGTCTGATCAGTTCAGAAAAGGTCGGCCGCGTCCGCACGTGCCGCGTCAATATCGAGAGGCTGGCCGCTGCCGACCCGTAGCAGACATCCCTCACGTGGTGCGAGTGATCGTGCACGACCTAGTGGACCGTGTGCTTGTCGAGCCGCCGAAGTAAGCGCAACCGCTAATGTTGCTTGCTCAACAACTCCGGCGGACGCGACGAGCTGGCCGTCTCGTATGTCTGCTTCTGGGCCCATCGGCGACCTCGGAGACCTTCCGCTCTCCGGCCGATGTTGACGATAAACCGGAAGTCCAGGCGGCCAGCCGCTCATGAATACACGCCCTACCGCGTCGCCAGCACCACGGCCGCCAGCGTGAAGATCAGCGCCGCAATCTGCCCCGCACCCAACGGCTCGCCGAGCGCAATCGCGGACGCCACCACGCCAATCACAGGCACCGCCATCGTGCCGATCGCGGCGACGGAGGCCGGCAGGCGCGCGAGGGCTGCGAACCAGCTGACATAGGCGATGCAGAACTGCACCACGGTCGAATAGACCAGGAGCCACCATCCGATCGGCGTCACCCGCTCCAGATGCGTGGTCTCGATGGCGAGGCCGATGATCGTGATGGGTAGGCAGCCGATCCCGATCTGCCAGGCCGCGGCCGTGATCGGCGGCAGGCGGATCGGGTACTTCTTCGAAAACACCGTGCCGGCGGCGAAGCCGATCGCGCCGCACAGCGCCATGACGATGCCCGGCAGCTTGTCCGCGGTGGCGGCAAAGCCGTTGCCGCCCATGATCGAGGCAAGGCCGGCAAAGGCCATCACCAGTGCGATGGTCCGCAACAAGGTCGGCCGCTCGCCCAGCACCGGCCAGGCGATCAGCGAGGCCCAGACCGGCATGGTGTAGGCGATCAGCGCCGCTTCGCTGGCCGGCAGCCACAGCAGCGCCAGACCCATCAGCACCATCCAGCCGGTCACGTTGAGGATCGCGGCGGTCACGAGGCGCGGCCAGATCTCGCGCGGGACCCTGAGGCTGTCAGCGCGGATCAGCGCCAACGCCGCCAGCAGCACCGCGCCGAGCACGCCGGTGACCCCGCGCAGGGTCAGCGGCGGCAGCTCGGAGAGCAGGAATTTCGTCACCGGCCAGTTGAAACCCCAGCCTACCGAGGTGATGGCGAGGAACATCAGGCCGGCCGGGGCGATGCGCGCTCGCAGCACCGGCCGAGTCGAATCAAGCATGTGGGTAGTCCGGCAAAATCGAGGGCAGCTTGGCGCGGATTCGGGCCTCCCACCAGCACCCCGGCGGGCATGCCTGCCCTCACCTTCCGTAGCCCTACGTGAGTCCCCCGGAGGCAAGCCCGCGGGTTAAAAATATACCTCCCCTGTGAACAGCGGGGTGAAGCCTCGCCGGCACTACAAGATGCAAATTTTTTCGGTTGGGAATCCCTGAGGACTCACTGATACTTGGCTCAACAACAGGCGCGGGCCTGCCCCCTGTTATCCCCCACAATCCACCATATTTAGTATTTGATTCAGGAACTCGCACTAGTTCTTGACGGGAGTAACGGAGAGTCCTAGTTTTCGATCCGTTCGGCGCGAGTGTGTTTGCGTCCCGCCGGCACTCCCCCAAAGGGTCTGCAAAACAGCACTCCGCCAAGCCAGACAAGGGCAGCGGGATACGGGCTTGTCTGCCCGGCGAGAGCGGACTTTTCGGGCGCCTGAACGGGCTGGAAACAGGCCCGGATGGCAATGGTTGAAGACGTGCAGTGGTTGAAGACTTGATGTGTGGGGCGTTGAACGCATGTCGGGCTCATCCCTTTGGGGCGGATGGGTCTGGACGTGCCGGCGGATGATCGGTGCGCGCATCGAGCAATCGCGTCGGGAGAAAACGGGCCGGGTCTACCGGCTGAACTGCGATGCCAAGGGCCCGACCGCCCTCAAGCACCGCGAAATGAAATGATGACCCGGCACGCCTGAACGGAGGCGGTTCGGTCAAAGATAGGACGGGGCAAGACCATGCGGATTGAGCGGCGCCACACCACTTCGGGACAGTCACCTTACGCCGGCATCGATTTCCGGCTGACCACGTCGGAGATCAGGAATCCCGACGGCTCTGTCGTGTTCAAGCTCGAGAACGTCGAGGTGCCGACCGCGTGGTCGCAGGTCGCCTCCGACGTCCTGGCCCAGAAGTACTTCCGCAAGGCCGGCGTTGCCGCGCGCCTGAAGAAGGTCGAGGAAGAGTCCGTCCCCTCCTTCCTGTGGCGCTCCGTGCCCGACACCGAGGCGCTTGCCCTCCTGCCCGAGAAAGAGCGCTTCGTCAGCGAGCTCTCGGCTAAGCAGGTATTCGACCGTCTCGCCGGCTGCTGGACCTATTGGGGCTGGAAGGGCAATTACTTCTCCTCCGACGAGGACGCCCAGACCTTCTACGACGAGCTCCGCTACATGCTGACCATGCAGATGGTCGCGCCGAACTCGCCGCAATGGTTCAATACCGGACTGCACTGGGCCTATGGCATCGACGGCCCCGGCCAGGGCCATTATTACGTCGACCCCTTCACCGGCAAGCTGACCCGGTCGAAATCCTCCTACGAGCATCCGCAGCCGCACGCCTGCTTCATCCAGGGCGTCGGTGACGACCTCGTCAACGAGGGCGGCATCATGGACCTCTGGGTCCGCGAAGCCCGCCTGTTCAAATACGGCTCCGGCACCGGCTCCAACTTCTCGCGCCTGCGCGGCGAAGGCGAACGCCTCTCCGGCGGCGGCCGCTCGTCCGGCCTGATGAGCTTCCTCAAGATCGGCGACCGCGCGGCGGGCGCGATCAAGTCGGGCGGCACCACGCGCCGCGCCGCCAAGATGGTCGTCGTTGACGTCGATCACCCCGACATCGAGACCTATATCGACTGGAAGGTGAAGGAGGAGCAGAAGGTCGCGGCTCTCGTCACCGGATCCAAGATCAACCAGAAGCACCTCAAGGCCGTGCTCAAGGCCTGCGTCAATTGCGAAGGCTCGGGCGACGATTGCTTCGATCCCGAGAAGAACCCGGCGCTCCGCCGCGAGATCAAGCTGGCCCGTCGCTCGCTGGTGCCTGACAATTACATCAAGCGCGTCATCCAGTTTGCAAAGCAAGGCTACAAGGACATCCAGTTCGACGTCTACGACACCGACTGGGATTCGGAAGCCTATCTCACGGTGTCCGGCCAGAACTCCAACAATTCGGTCTCGCTGAAGGACGACTTCCTGCGCGCGGTCGAGACCGACGGCGACTGGAATCTCGTGGGCCGCACCACCAAGAAGGTCACCAAGACGCTGAAGGCGCGCGACCTCTGGGAAAAAATTGGTTACGCCGCCTGGGCGTCGGCCGACCCCGGCCTGCACTTCAACACCACCATGAACGACTGGCACACCTGCAAGGCGTCCGGCGACATCCGCGCCTCCAATCCGTGCTCGGAATACATGTTCCTGGACGACACGGCGTGCAATCTTGCCTCCGCCAACCTGCTGACGTTCTACGACATCCCGTCCAAGCGTTTCGACGTCGAGGGCTACGAGCACCTCTGCCGGCTCTGGACCATCGTGCTCGAAATCTCGGTGATGATGGCCCAGTTCCCGTCGAAGTCGATCGCCGAGCTCTCCTACGAGTTCCGCACGCTCGGCCTCGGCTATGCCAATATCGGCGGCCTCTTGATGACCATGGGTCTGTCTTATGACTCCAAGGAAGGCCGCGCCATCGCCGGCGCGCTGACCGCGATCATGACCGGCATCACCTACAAGACCTCGGCCGAGATGGCGTCCGAGCTCGGCACCTTCCCCGGCTACAAGAAGAACGCCGCGCACATGCTGCGCGTGATCCGCAACCACCGCCGCGCCGCCCATGGCCAGTCCAACGGCTACGAAGGGCTGAGCGTCAATCCGGTGCCGATGGACCTGGTGTCCTGCCCGCAGACCGACCTCGTCACCCATGCGCAGGCCGCCTGGGATGCGGCGCTCGAGCTCGGCGAGAAGCACGGCTATCGCAACGCCCAGACCACGGTGATCGCGCCGACCGGCACGATCGGCCTGGTCATGGATTGCGACACCACCGGCATCGAGCCCGACTTCGCCCTGGTGAAATTCAAGAAGCTCGCCGGCGGCGGCTACTTCAAGATCATCAACCGCGCGGTCCCCGCAGCGCTGCGCGCGCTCGGCTATCGCGAGAGCGAGATCGCGGAGATCGAGGCCTACGCCGTCGGCCACGGCTCGCTCTCCAACGCCCCCGGCATCAACGCCTCGACGCTGAAGGCCAAGGGTTTCACCGACGAGGCCATCGCCAAGGTCGAGAAGGCGCTGCCGACCGCGTTCGACATCAAGTTCGCCTTCAACAAATGGACCTTCGGCGAAGACTTCATCCGCGACCAGCTCGGCATCGGCGCCGAGGCGATCGCGACCCCCGGCTTCGACCTGCTCCAGGCCGTGGGCTTCACCAAGCGCGAGATCGAGGCGGCCAACGTCCACATCTGCGGCGCGATGACGGTGGAAGGTGCTCCGCACCTCAAGGCCGAGCACTATCCGGTGTTCGACTGCGCCAACCCCTGCGGCAAGGTCGGCAAGCGCTATCTGTCGGTCGAGAGCCACATCCGCATGATGTCGGCGGCGCAGCCCTTCATCTCGGGTGCGATCTCCAAGACCATCAACATGCCGAACGACGCGACCGTGGAGGACTGCAAGTCCGCCTACATGCTGTCGTGGAAGCTGGCGCTCAAGGCCAACGCGCTCTATCGCGACGGCTCGAAGCTGTCCCAGCCGCTCAACTCGCAGCTCATCAGCGACGATGAGGACGAGGACGATGCGATCGAGCATCTCTACGACAAGCCGATGGCGGCACGTACCGCCCAGGTCTCGGAAAAGATCGTCGAGAAGCTGGTCGAGCGCATCATCGTGATGCGCGAGCGCGAGAAGATGCCGGATCGTCGCAAGGGCTACACCCAGAAGGCGGTCGTCGGCGGACACAAGGTCTACTTGCGCACCGGCGAATATGACGACGGCCGCATCGGCGAGATCTTCATCGACATGCACAAGGAAGGCGCGGCACTGCGCTCCTTCATCAACAACTTCGCCATCGCGGTGTCGCTGGGCCTCCAGTACGGCGTGCCGCTCGACGAATATGTCGACGCCTTCACCTTCACCCGCTTCGAGCCGGCGGGCCCCGTGCAGGGCAACGACAGCATCAAGTACGCGACCTCGATCCTCGACTACGTCTTCCGCGAACTGGCGGTGAGCTATCTCAGCCGCTTCGACCTCGCCCATGTCGATCCCAGCGAGACCGGGTTCGACGTGCTCGGCAAGGGCGTCGAGGAAGGCAAGGAGCCCGACGATCACGGCCAGCGCGCCTCCAAGCTGGTGTCGCGCGGCCTCACCCGCTCCCGCACCGACAACCTCGTGGTGATGCGCGGCGGCTCGACCGCGGTCGCGCAAGGCAACGACAGCGCACCATCAGGCGGCAGCAAGGTCACCTCGCTGGCCTCGCACGGCGCAGGCCGTGCCGGCGACGTCCTGGAAGGCGCGGTCGCGCTGAAGCAGGACGTGGCCCACGACCTTTCGCCCACCGAGAAGCTCGAAGCCCTGCAGTGGAGCAAGTCCGGCACCGCGCAGACCATGGTGCCCTCCAAGGCCGAACGCCGCGCGGAAGCGAAGGCAAAAGGCTACGAAGGCGAGATGTGCTCGGAGTGCGGCAACTTCACGCTGGTGCGGAATGGGACCTGCATGAAGTGCGATACTTGCGGCAGCACGACGGGGTGTTCGTAAGTTTTCGACACGACGACGTAAAGTCTCGTTCACACGAAAGAAAGCCCGCGATTTTTGTTCTGAGGCCCGCGATCATCGAGAAACCCGCGAAAATTGCGGGTTTCTCGTCAAGTCCACAAAACGGGGGGTAAAGGGCAAAATCGCCGCTAGGATGCGGCGCCGAGCAAAGGACGTCCCTGCAGCGACGGGCAAAGTACGTCCCGTACAAGTACGTCCCCCACTCGGCGACGCCGGCGCTGAGCGAAATTAAAGAAGGTTCGCGGTGAGCTTCGGCTTCGCCGCGAAATGCCCAATCGAACGAATCGTGAATCAACCTGAAGACGAAAGTCCATGATTGTGGTTGCAAGCGTCGCATCAAGCTGTATGGAGGCCTGCTTTCAATGAGCCGTATTTGGAGGTTCGTCACAGGCTTCTTCCTCGGTCGAGAGCACGATGTCCCGCTATACGGCAAAATAGCCCTGCCCCAGGTGATCGTTGGCGTGGCGTTGATGGCGCCTGGGTGGCGTGACGCCGCTCTGAGCTACCTCAACAAAACCTACAGCTTGGGGCTCTCTCTCGATGCCCCATGGTGGGTAGGTGCGGTCTTTGCCGTGTTGGGAGTCGTGGTGTTTCTGGTAGGGCTTCTGACTGCTTCCCTGAAGCCGCCAGGCCAGTTCATCGCCATCCGTCACCAATCGTTTCAGCCGCTCACCAGCCCACTCCCGAGCGATGCCTTGCCGCGCCAGATGCGCAAACGCAAAATGAGCACGCTCGAGTGCGACCAATCTAACTTTCTATCAGGCGGTGCGTTCGACCCCATAGGAGCGGTGCGACAGCAGCAACGGCTCGCCCAGGACGTGGCTGCCATCCGGAAAGCCGATTCAACTGCGGCCTTGGGATATTATGGTATCGTCCACATCCCCCTGCAGTTTCTTGCCGGCTGTAGCGTCTCGACGTTTCCCGAAGTGAGTCTCTTCGAGCTCCACCGCGAAACCAGCACATGGCGCGAACTTCAAGAGGGAGAGGGCCCCGAGCTGGACGTCACGGTGAAGCGGGTGGCCGATCCGCCCTCGCCGATCGCATGCGTTGTCCGAATTGCCGTCAGCTACGCGGTTTCTCCTTCGGAGCCTTCAGAGGTGGTAGCGGGGCCGTATCGGGATTATTCGATCTCGGTCGGCAAGCCCGGGATCGACAAGGTCACCCATTACAAGCAGGTCGAGGCGCTGGTCAGTGCCTTCCGGAAGGTTCTGGACGAAATTCACGACGAGCTTCCGAAGAATTTGATCGTTCACGTATTTTACGCTGGTCCCGTCAGCGTCGGCTTCAGTCTCGGGCGGCGCATCAGCAAAACCATCCACAATCCAGTGTTTGTCTACAACTACACGGCCAGCACAAAGCCTGCCTACGCCTGGGGTGTCGAGGTCACAAAGGAAGGCCGCCCGCAAGACATGGTGGCAATCAACACATGACCGAGGCCAGTCCATGTTCGATTTGAGCGCCGATCTCCAAACCTTCTACGATGAGGACGTGCGCCTGGGTGTCGATCGCAGGGCCAAGCTTGCCGGCCATCGAGACCTCAACATCGCACGATTGAAGAACGGCCTCGACGATCTGGCTGAGGAGTCCAAGCGCCCACGCCCGCACCCATATGACTGGAAGAACCAGGGCGGATATGCAATGCACACGCTGAATCAGGATCCACGCGACGACAACGACTACGACATCGACGTGGCGCTGCTGTTCGAGCGGTCCGCGTTGCCGGAGGATCCGAAAAATGCACGCCAGCGGGTTGCAGACGCGCTCTGCAAGCGGTGCACAAACTTCACACAGGAGCCGACCGCCCGGACCAATGCGGTCACAGTCTGGTACGCGGAAGGCTACCACATCGATTTCGCCATCTTTCGCACTTACACCGACGAATACGGCAGGGAAAACATCGAGCACGCGAGCACGGAATGGAAGGCGCGCAATCCGCTGGACGTCAATAATTGGTTCAAGACCGCGGTTGACACTAATAGTCCTGCGATCGGCATGCTCACAACCGTTAAGCCCGGACAACTCCGACGCATCGTCCGTTTCCTGAAGTGGTTCACGCGGTCGCGGCCGTCCTGGAGCCTGCCGGGCGGCTTAATTGTTTCAACGCTCGTCGTCGAGTGCTATCGCCCCGATTTCCAGCGCGATGACGTCGCGCTCTACAACACCATCGTCGCGCTTCGAAATCGGCTCGCCGGTTACACCAGGGTAGACAACCCCGTTGATGGTAGCGAATTTACCGCAAATCCAGAGATCCTCAATCAGATCAAACGCTTCAAAACCCAGTTGGACATGGCCGTCGGTAAGCTCGCGCCGCTGTTCGATGCCGATTGCGACAGGACAAAGGCCCGCGGCGCCTGGGACTGGATCTTCGTGCACGAATTCTGGGGTGGCAAGGAGGTCGCGAAGGTCGCTTTGGACGAGACCCTGGCAGCTTCTGTTCCGTCGGCATACTTCGTCAAAATCCAGTGCGATCTGGCGCGCAGCCAGGGGGCATCAACATACAAGCAATACGCGAGCGGCTCGTCCGTTCTGCCCAAGAACCTAGCACTCAGGTTCACAGTCGCCTCTACAAACATCCCAGCGCCCTACCAGATCGTTTGGCACGTCGACAACCACGGCGATGAGGCAGGTGATGCCAATCAACTGACTTGGGAGACACAGCCGTCCGAAAGCTACGAGCATTGGACGAGCACTGCCTACAAGGGATCTCACCGCATGATCTGCAGGATCATGAAGGACGGCAGAGTGTGGGCGGAAACCTCGCACATCGTGAAGATTGCTCCGGGCAAGTGGTGGAAGCGTTAGCGAGGGTCAAATGCCGAAGAACATCGTCGTTTACTCAGACGGCACCGGCCAAGACGGCGGCGCGCGTCCGGAGCAAAGGATATCGAATATCTACAAGATGTATCGGATGTCCCGGGATCATGCCGATACGGCGATTGAACCGTCACAGCAGGTGGTCTTCTACGACGCCGGTCTCGGCACCGACGTAGGCACCACCGCTCTCACCGCTCCGGTGCGCTTCGTCCAGAAACTGCTGGGTTCGGTAACCGGCGCCGGCATCAAGCGCAACATCGCCGACTGCTACGAATTCATCATAAACCACTACCAGCCTGGCGACCGGATATTCCTGTTCGGCTTCAGCCGTGGCGCTTACACGGTCCGCAGCCTTGCGAACCTGCTGATGCTTTGCGGTGTGCCCACAAAGACGCCCGCCGGCCCTATGATGCGGTTCCGGAAGGCCGTCCGTGACATCGCTTGGGAAGCCGTTGACACCGTCCTCGAACATGGCGCCGGCCACCCGCGCGCGCAGTTCGAGGATGAACGCGTCGAACTCGCGCGTCGCTTCCAGATCAAGTACGGCTCCGGGGACGGATCGGATACCAACGTGGCGCCCTACTTCATCGGGGTGTTCGACACCGTCGCTGCGCTCGGCGCCAAAGGCATGCGGTATCTCGCCATTCAAGCCGGGCTGTCCGCCGGCGTCTCGCTTGCGGCGTTTATCGGCGGGTTCCTACCAGCGCTCGCGATTGCCGCGTTGAGTGCCTGGATCTTCGGCACTGGTTTCATGATCGTTGGCTTTCTTGCCCAATTGGCCATGGTGGCCATCGCCAACGGCGCGTTCTGGTATTGGCAGAGCAAGTCGACCACCAAGACGATCACAGACTACCCCGTCCCAGGTCAGTCTCGGTCTCACCAGGCGATCTGGAAGGGGGAGAACTTCGACCGCCTGCTGAGCCGACATGTAGCTTTCGCCCGGGCGGCTAATGCGATTGACGAAACCCGGAAGGATTTCGACCGTGTCGGCTGGGGCGGCGGCGAAGAAGGAGCACCGCATTTTCCTGGCCATATCCGCCTGGCGCAGCATTGGTTTGCCGGCAACCATTCCGACGTCGGCGGATCCTACCCCGAACCGGAATCCCGGCTGTCGGACGTTGCGTTGCATTGGATGTGTGCGGAGGCGATTGCGGTTCCGGACGGCTTGAAGACCGGTCCGATTTTCGTCAATGGCGAGAAGCTGCCGAACACCGGCGATGATGGTCCCGCCCTCAACATCTTTCCTGCTGCCGACGGCGTGCAGCACTGCGAGGTCGCCGGCATGCGGGACACGCTCGAGGCCTATGCCGCCAAGCTTCCGAAGTGGGACTGGCTGCAACGTCTTGTCGCCGGCCAAGGCTGGGAGACGAAGGTTCGCGTCATCGATCCGGAAGCTCGAGTTGATCCCACGGTCACGACCCGGGCGGGGCTTCCCGCGGTCGTTCAATGCGCCTCGGTGGGACCGTATAGGCCGGAGGCCCTCAGAAATCATAATGGTTTCAAACAATTGTACGCGCCGGCTGCGATCGTGTCCGGATCCAGCGCCGCGCCTGCGGTTTAGGAGCCGCTGCGGGCCGTCAGGATCGACGAACTCGCCTCGTCTCGGAGGGCTCCGGCGCCGTCTAGAGGGCTCAATTGAGGCCAAGCGCCTTGAAAGCCGCCGTCTTCGGATCCCCGAAGAAGATCGGATCCACATGCTCGACAACGTCCCCGGTGACTTCGAGGAAGCTCCGCTTGTTTTCCAAGGGGATCAGCGCCCGCTTTGCCCCATTGTCCATCGCCAGCTGCAGAGGCTCGGCGAGCGAGCGAAGGCCTTTGATGTTGCCCTGGACGCTGAGATCTCCAAGAACGAGCATTGCAGGGGCCGGCGGCGCCTTCTTCAGCGCGGAGAACGCCGCGATGAAGAATCCCAGGCCGATCTCGCCCTCGACGCGGTTGTTCATCAGATCGATTACCTCGACGTGGAGGTCGGAAACGTCCAGTTCACGCGCAATCGAAAGCTCGCCCTTCTTTGCCAGCATGTAGCTGAACGCCCGCCCAATCGATTCCTTTGTGACACCGCTGATACCGCCTGCCGTCCTGAGCTTGCCGGATCCGGATGCTACCGAAACCTCGATACGGTACATCCCGACAGTGCCATCAGCGCCAATGGAAGCGGTGTAGATGCTGCCTGGCGGGAGCGGGTCGGCGGAAATCATGTTGCGTCCGCCCTGCTCCGGCACGCCGACGAAGCGCTCTTCGCCGGTGTCGTTCAGGGTGTAGCTGAAGGAGGTGTGGTAATATTCGAAGGAGCCCATCTTCTTGAGCTGCTCCTTCACGCGCCGGCGCCCTTCCATGGCGAACTCCAGGAGTTCGGCAATCTCGGCCTGGGTGGCCTCGCCGTTCGGATGAATGATCTTCATCAACCCTGAAACGGTCTTTTTGACCGCCTTCCGGTCGCGCGTGACCAGGTGCGATCCCATGGTGAAGTGACGGTCGCTGATTTCCGTGAAGTTGTGGCGGCGAAGCTCGCGCAAAGCTTCGGCCAGGTAGTCGACAACGAAGCCGTAGTGATCGGTAAACAGGTCATTCCGCATTTTCGGAATTTCCCAGCCCGGCAGGTAGAAATGCAGGCGGTCGATGAACGCCATGTCATTCCGGATCACTTCGGGCATCGGCTCGAACAGGTGGCCGGTCTGCACCATGATATCGATGGCCTGTTGGGTATTCCCGAACAGAGCGATGCTGGCATCTCCCGATGCCGCTTCCTGGCCGCGCTGGAACGACCCGGACTCGCAGTAGGTCTTCATCGTGGTGATGACTTCCTTAGGCATCTTTTCCAGGTCAGCAACCTCGTCGAAACCAACGACATCCCAAATCTGAACGAGGCCTTTGGCTCGTCCGCCCATGTGTCCGAACAGGTTGGCGACCGTGGTCGGGCCGGTCATCAGGGCGGCGTAGGGCGACACTTCCTGAACCACGTAGCTCTTACCCGTCCCGCGCGGTCCGAGCTCAACCAAGTTATAGTTGCGCTCACACAGCGGGATGAGCCTCGTCAGGAACAGAAGCTTCAGTCGCTTGGTCATTTCCGCCGGCTCGTACCCCATGCTCCGCAGCATGAGATCGATCCATTCGTCGGTCGTAAATTCGCTCCGGAGACGCTGGTACTCCGCCAGATCGAAGGCTGCGATCTGGATGGGCGTCAGCTTCTCGATCCAGAAAGGATTCTTGCCCTTGCCCTCCTCGTCATACTCGAACCGCATGTCGATCTGGGCCCAAATGCCGCCTGTCAGCAGCCGTTCGTAGTCCCGCACGTACTGGTTCTGGATGTGCACGAATTTGCTGCCGAAGTTGTTCACCTCGGCCCAGTAGTCAGAGTCGACAAGCCTTACTTTGATTTTGTCGATGAAGGTCCAGTTGCCCTTCTCCTTCACTTTGCTCTGAGCCTTCATCGACTCGTCGGCGCGGATGTAGTTGTTGGCCAAAGTGTCGTTGACGACCTGCAACCCCATCTGGATCGCCATTTCGTCGGACGAGGCGCAGTATTTGCCAAGCAGGAACTCGAGGACAAACACCGGGACGTTGGCGCCGACCTTGACCTTCCGGACGAGGTCCTTCCGGACCACCTTGCCGGCGAAGGTTCGATTGAGCTTATCGTCGAGGGAATCTCGCAACGGAATGCTACTCATTACTCAAACTCCCAACCGAACAGGAATGTCTTTCGGTGACAAATAGAGGACCGCATCAGTCTCGGCGTCGAGAACCTGGATGCGTACGGTCTTGACCTGGTCATCGGTCAGCATGAACGCCACGTTCGCCTGGACGCCGGGTCCGAGGGTCAGACTTCCGTCTTCGAGCGCAGCGCCCGTGGCAATGGCGGCGCGGGCGACAGGCTTGTCGCCGGAGAGCACCAGCGGACGAAGCTTCCGCGCGTTCTCAAACAGGTTCTTCGAGGCCCCACCAAGCTCGATCCGGACCGTAAAGATCCGGTTGGTGACGGCATCGAAGTCGTGCGCAACGGTGACCGCGTTCTTTTCTGGCTTGGCGGCGCCCGCGCCGCTCAGCTTCGCGGTGATGACCGGGATCACCAGTTCCTGAATCGACGGGCCGCCGTGGTGATACGCGAGGTCCCCGCCGCTCTTGAAGACCGCGGTACTGGTCGGAAACGCGAATTCCACGTCAGAGTTGTAGCCAAGCTTTGGCCCCGACACCCTGACTGAACCCGGAGGCGTCGAGCCGCCCCTTCCGATCCAGCAACGCCGGTGCAAATCGACAGTTTCCCCTCCGGGAGCATCGATGCGCATCGACGGGTCGCGGTCTTCCGCAAAAAACAGGTGGCCATGGTCGGCAGTGATGACCGCTTCGCCGATGCCGACGGCGGCTAGGCGCTGAAGGCAACGCGCCAGATCCTCCACGACCCGGTCCATGATCCGCCGAGCATAGAAGGTGCTGGTGTTCTCGCCGGCGCCGTCGATTTCGCTGGAGCGCACGACGACGATCTTGGCCTCACCGATCTTCTTCTGCAGTGCCTTGGGGTTCGAGGACAAGACCTCGTCGAGTTCGAGATCGACCAGGCGGGGCACCCTCGACTTAATGAACTTCTGTCGAGCTGCCAAATCGGGGAGAAATTCCCCATCGACGGAGGCGCCAAACTTCCCTTTCGAGGTGACGACGGAGAATGTGCCGGCGGCACCTGGCAACAAAGCCGCCATCCCGACCGGGGTGATGGACGGCAGCGCCGCGATCGCAGGGCGGATGACAACCTCGGTAGCCAGCGCCAGCCTCCCGACGAGCTCCTGGCCCATTTCGTAGCGCATCGCATCAACGAGCAAGTACGCGACCGGAACCGGGCGACTGGCGACGACGTCGGACCAGATGCGGGTCTGCTGAAGGACGCCTGGAACGGTCCAATCCGACTTCTGGAAGGCCTTCACGAAACCGTCGGTCATCCGGCGGACGGCGTTCTCGTAGACCGCGCGAATCTTCGCTACAGCGCGCTCTTCGATAGGATCCTCGACCGTCGCCAAGAAACCTTCGAGGCGCCTCTGGGCGTGATCAAGCAGGTACCAGCCGTGGCCGCCGGTTGAGACGTAGCGTTCGACCCAGAGTGAGGGGTTGCCGTTGGATTTCGCGATCGTCTCGCAGGCTGAGGCAGCAACCAGGCCTAGGTCGACCATGAGCCGGCAGACTGCCCATACGGTCTTTCGGCCGACGTCAAGATTGACCCAGAAGCTCTCCTCGCGAGATGCCATCAAGCCGCTCGCCTCGGCGAACTTTTCCTCAGCAATCAGATCGAAGCAGGTCGCAACGACGGCAGCTTCTTCGAATCGGAAGGTGTCGATCGCTCCGAGTTGGCGGCCGTCCACGGTATCAGCCGACAAGCCCAGTTCGGACTGGATGCCGTCGGCGAGGACCTCGAAAGCCTTAGGATGACGCTCGCGAAGGCGCTTAGCCACCTCCCGAGCGGCCTTTTGCTGGTCTGCGGTGCCGGGCTCCGGGACGTTCTTGAGCAAGGTCGCTGCGGGCCCGTTCCTGCCCTGGTCGCCCAGATCGAGACGAAACTCGTTCGCCAACACGTATCGGGCGCTGATCGAACGCATCCGGTCGATTGTCCCGTCAGCCGGCAACGTCAAGCCAAGTCGCGCCAGCGCAGCGGCCCGAAGCTCGCCAAGAGCTCCCTTCTTATCGAGCTCGCCGTCTTTATCGGTGTCTCCGATCCACGTGGTCAGAATGGCCAGCGTGTCAGACCCGCCGAAGATGCTCTTGAGAAGGGACGCGCCCTCGGTCCCCGTCTCGTCCTTCGTCATGCGCGCGAAGTCGGCGTACGTCAGGCTGTCCGATTTCAGCATTTCGTCAAGCGCCACATCGGTGAAGCGCTTCCGGAGGACAAGCCGAGCGAGCATTTTAAGTGCTGGGTGCTGGTAGACGGTTCCGGCCTTCTCGAGCTCCATCAGCAGGGAGCCTTTCGCGTCCCGGTCCAGACCCGGAATGTAGATCACCACGTCGTTCGGCTGGTCTTCACTCGTCAGATCCTCTACCGCGAGCCGAGCCTTGAGAAACGAACCATCGAATACATAGAGGAAGACCTTGCGCGGACCGCAGTTGACGGCGACGGGTCCACCGCCGATTTCCGGCGTATTGACAAGCTCAGCAAAGAACGGACGCAATTCCCCTCGCTTGTCGTACATGACGACAACCCGGCGCTCTTTGACGCGGTCGCTAATCTGGCCGGCGATGTATTGGTGGAGCGGATGCATTTTCAGGCTGCCGATTTACGAGTGCGTTTATGACCAGACGTTACGTCTGGCGCCTCAATCACGGCTTTTAGCGCGGCTTTGACGGTCGGCGACGTCCGCTGACGGATCAGGTCCGGGATCGACGTCTTTGGCTTATCGTACGGCCGCCACTTCCCATTCTCATCCTCGTACCAGAATACTTTTTCAAGCCCGTGGGCAACGGCGACACTCCGATCTACTGCACACTTCGGCAACACTCGCTCAGGCCAAAGACGCATGGAGAGATGAGACCAATCGTACCGGCCAGCGACGATCGCATCCCAGGTCGACCGAAGCTCCTTCTGCCACGTTCGATTCTGAGAAACTAAACGCCAGAGAGGCGCAAAGTTTATGATAACGCCATCTTTGAGATCCGGATTCCACAATGGCGCTACGCGATTGACATCTTCCAGGAGAGTTTTCAGCTCTTGGACAAATAGCTCCTGCTCCTCGATTTCCTTTCCGCGTGCGCCATTGGGACCTGCCTCAACACGCAGTTGATCGAGCTGCCGCTGCTCATGGGCGAGCTTTGGCGCAATGCAATCGTTCTGCACGACGTATAGAGTGTTGCTCGTTAGCTTGTGGATGTACAACCAGACTGCGTATCGACCGCTCGTGGTTGCGATCTGCCAATAGATTGGAGCTTTGCGTTTGTTAGCCGAGTAAACTTGAACGTGCGTCGGAAAGAACTCGTAGCGCAAATACGCGCGTAGATCGTTGGCGCCGAGTTCTGATCCATAGGCCGCGATCCGATCTACTCCATCCGGAGCGACACACAGTTCTTGAAGCCGCATAACTACGTCAGCAGGATGCCCTTTATCGTCGACCCCGACAACGCCATTCGTCGAATAGGTCAACAGATCATCGCCCATTGCGGCCGGCTGCGAACCCGCCGTCACGGCGGGCCACCGTCCCGCGACGACGCCGAAGGCAGCGCTCAGTACAGCATGGGCAACGCGCCTTTGTTCTTCTTCTGTATCTTCATTTCCCTCAAAAAACTGACTACTGCGAATCGGATCCCAAAACCCGGATTTCCTCGTGTCTGATATCGCGACCGGGATTTGTCCGATTTCGGAATCTAAATAGTCAATCACCTCCTTGGGCGCGCCTTGCGCGGGATAATAGGCCGCCAGGGCGGCGCGATCGACGGCGACGGCGCACGGTATCTGGCGTTCCCAATCATTCCTTAGTGCGCGATGAAGGTCGGCAATTGCACTGACTGGATTTTCTTCGTGCATCACCTGCAACCACGGGACCGAGTCAAACGACGAGCTCGTCTCGTGTGTGGACTCGATAACGTGGTGAAGTCGATGGGCTTCGCGTACGCGATCATCCAACTCCGGCTGCACGGTCAGCTCCGGCACAGGCATGGCCATCACCAACGATTCGTTATACTGGCGCGCCAAACCAGCACTCGCTCGCGCCAGCCCGACGCGTAGAAGGCCGCCAAAAATGCGAGAGTTCGTCATGCCCATTAAGATGCACCACGTGCGCTCTGCCACATCGCCCTCAGCGAAAATGCAGCAGCCCTTCGTATCGAACGCGGAGGGCACGGGTTGGATCGCAGGCGCAAATTCCCGGTGTGTACGCGACGAATATGTCAGGCCGGGCTTGCCGAAGAACTGAGTGTTCGTGATCTGCTTGGACCACGACCCGTACAGATGGGCGCTATACGCCTTTACCTCAGCGCCGTCATCTTCCCAATTCAAGAGGAGATCGCTATCGCTGAAGTAGGGGGAGAAGCCTCCTCCTTTAGAGTATCGCAGCCACCCTTTTGGGCCGCTGCACGGCACTTCCCAGCGCAGCCTCAAGAATCGGAAATTGTCTGACGTCCCAATTCCTTGCTTGGCAACAAATCCGCGTTGGGCAAGAGTTGGAAGCCCGGCGTAAAGAGAAACGAGCGACGTCGGCAGACGGTACGCAAACGTTGCGCCCGGTAATTTTGCCAGCCCGGCGCGCGGCATGCATCGCCACCCACGTGGCGGTGACGATTGGCCCTGCGCCTGCTGGATCTCTTTCAGATCGTCTTCACGGGACGCGCCACTCGCCTCACCGCACAGGACCTCAGACGTGGAACGTCCTATTACGACACATGCGCACTCAACGGCGGCATCGAGAACGCCCTCTCCTAGGTCAAGAAATAGAGTGGCGCCCCGCTGCTCACCTAGAAGCGATTCCCGCCTCCACCGCTCGAGTGAGGTAAGGAAAAAACCCGTACGCGACGCGAGGCATCCAACGAGCCCAGAAGGCGCAAGCTCAAGCGCCCTGTCGATAAATGCCGCATACAGTTCGGTTTTCGCATTTCCGTAGTTGGCAAAAGTGTACTTTTTCCCGTTAACGGGAGGATCGCCGAACGGCGGATTCATTAGCACAACATCATAGCGTCGGAAGAGCTGGTCTGCGAAAGCAAACCCCTGCGTTGTATCTTCCACAAAGAGCTGACTGCGAGCCGCCCCCAAGTTTGATGCTTCATCAGCGCACTCTGCCAAGGCCTGCAGAACGAGGCTCTCTGCCTTCGTCCAGAAATCCTGCTGGGGGCCGGAGACAACTTCAGGCAACTTCCCCTTCGCATGCTCGCCGATGCCGTACTCGGCGACGCGGAAGAGTGGCAGCCGATCGTCCCACTCGCTGCGACCCTTCTCGACCGCGCGAGCGAGGTCTTGTTCGAGCTTGAGCAACGTGCCCATCTCGCCCGCCAACTTCATGCCGTCCCACACCGTGGTGACGAGATTGGCCAGACTGTCCGCCATGGCCTTAGTAGCAGTCACTCTCTGTCCAAGAGGAATTTCGAGGGTACGTCGGAGCAGGACTTCAAGCCGATCCTCCTTCAGCCAGCCAAGGAAGTCGGTCAGGAGCTCCTTCTCGCCCGGCATCGGCTCGGCAATGACGATGTTGACGCGACGAATGACGGGGCGTTCGGAACGCGGAATGCCAAAATCTCGATACGCGCGCTGGGCTCGCATCCAAAGGGCGAGCTGTGCAATCTGGGCGCAACGAGCGTCAATGTCTACGCCGTGAAGATTGTGACGAAGGATCAGTCCCGGCAAGGCGCGGCGCAGATCTTCGAGCGTTGCGAAATCCTGTCGTAACGTCCTGCCGGTCGCTTCGCTGGCTGGTGACTTTGCGTCTGACCAGGCCTCCTCATAGATCGTCAGCAAAAGAACAAAGCAGTAGAGCAGGAAGTGACCCGACCCGCAGGCCGGATCTAGAATACGTATGTCCCGTGGATCCTTCTGCGGGCGATGCGGAAGGCGAATCTGACGTTGCCAGAGTTCATCTTGAGTCAAATCGTCCGGGATGGCATCCGGCAAATCGTAACCGCTCTCGTCGACGAAGGTCTCGCCCGGGCGCCGGATCATATACTTGCAGACTTGCGCGAGTGTCGTGTCTCCCTTGCGCATCTCGTCCCATAGGCGGCCCAGCGTATTGTCGGTCAAGAACTCGACGACGTACCTCGGCGTGAAGAACTGGTTTCGGATCGCGAGTTCGCGGGTGTTGCGTGGTGCCTGCGAGGCTACGCGCATCTGCCGACGCTCTTCGTCAGAGTTGAAGAACTGATAGATCCAGCCGATCGTCTCGTCTTCCGGCCAAACGTCGGCCAAGTCGGCGTGATTGAGGATCGCCAGCAGATCGTCGAAGGCGAGCTTGGTCGGCCAAAGCACCGAAGCCGAGTCACGCCGGTCGAACAGAACCTTCACCTCGGTCGAGAGCTCGTCGAAGATGCTCTCGATGTAGAGCCGATAGCCGGCGCCGTCGGCCGTCTTCAGCGCTGGCGCCAGGCCGCAGAATTCGATGAATCCGGTGGAATTGTCGCCCCGACTGACGCATTCCTGGACCAGATCGCGCGCCTCCAGCATTTTCAAGGCCGCGAACCGGTTCAGCGCCGTGAAGGCGGCATCCCGGACGTAGTCCGCAACGGCCTCCTCCGGCTTCATCCCGGCATTGCGCTTGTGCTCGATGGCGGCGACGATTTTGTCGCGCTGAAGCTGCTGACGACCGGTGAGATGCGCACCGCCCTTGCCGGCAACCCGACCATCAGGCCGCACGTCGAAAACGCCGTCCAGCTGCTCGGCAAAATCCTGCTCAAGGAGTCGCCGGGCCTTCTGGGTTGCGCGTTCGATTGCGTTTCTGGTCTCCTTGTCCATCAGCGAATGCTCACTTTACCATGACCTTCTTGCCCTCACCGATGAGGCGGGAGAACTCATCCCGGATGCCGCCCAGGGCCTGGTCAAGCTGCTCCTCGGTTTCGATGCCGCCGGAAAAGAACTGGCCCACCGAAACCGTGGCCAGGCGTTCGCCTTCCAGGACCTGATGCATCTTCGCCACGGCGGCGGCCAGCCGGCTTTCGCAGAGCTCGGTCTCGGACCTCAGGTGGCGGATGGTCTGGTTGTTCCAGTTCTTGTCCGCACATTGATGAAGGTGGCGCGAGATTTCGTCCCGCTGCGCCTCATCCAAACGCTCCCAACCGGGTTCCTTCGAGAGCGACTGGAGAGCGCCCAAGTAGGCCTTGACCCTTCCGTCGAGCGCCTCGTTGTACCGGCGCTTGTACTCGCCGTTGATCGCTGTCGCGGCTTGCGCGATGGGGCCCAGTTCACGGAAGAACGTTTCGCGCTTGAGCAGGTCCTCCAGCAGGCTGCCCTTCTCGACGAAGCCGGGATCAAGGTCCGGTTCCTCGACCAGGGTCGGCATGGTCGACACCGCGCCCCGGGCGTGTTCGATGTCCTTCAGCGCGGTATCGGTCAGGGCCTTCGCGAGGTCGGCTCCGCGCTGGATGGCGTCCTTGATGTTCTTGTGGGACGCGTTGAACGACAGAATGGCGTTCTCTTCATTGCCGCGGCGGATCCCGCGCATCTGGCTGACCGCGGCATCGATAAAGTCCACCCCGGGTAGCTTCGCGCTGCGCATCGTGCCCAGGACGCCGTCGAGAGCCTCTTCATGACGTTCGACCGCCTTCCTGATCTCGGCGGCAATCGGCGCTGCGGCAAGCTCCTTGACGTCGTCCCCGAACGTGTCGCGGTAGTTGTCACCGGCCTCGGCGATAACCTTGAAGTCGATACCCTTTTTGGGCCGGAAGCTCGCTGCGCGGAAGAGGTTGTTTCCGGAGAAGCACTCCTTGGCCGCGGTGCTGGTCGCCTGCTCGATCGCCTGCCCCTTGGACGTCACCTCGATCGCGCCGGCGCGCAGCAGGGCCAGCGTCAGAAGCCTGATGACGTCGAAATCCCATCCGAATGGAGGTTTCTGGAATTCGACTTCGAGGAACTTGCCGGTGGCCTGTTCGCCGTACGCCGCGCGCTCTGTGATCTTGGCCATGATGACCGACAGCGGTACGACGTCGGTCTTGAAGACGCGCTTGTTCTGTTCGTCCCGGAGAAGCTCAAGGTGCGTGAAGACATGCGGCAGGCCCGAGAGGTTTTCCGCGCTCAAGAGCGCGTCGATGCCCCTGGTGACGTCGGTCTTCTTGGCGGAGGCTTCCGAAAAGCGGTTGTAGACGTCGGGCAGAACCTGCTCGAGCACTGCCGATACCGCTTTTCCCACCTCCGACACCGTTCCGGACGGACTGCGATCGTTGCCGTTGAAGTATACTTTGCCGGCCAGGCACGCGGCCTTCAGGCGCCGCTGCAATTCCTGCAGGTGGTTCCGGTGACGCACCTTCTCTTCTGCGATCAGGGCCGTCTCGTCGGCGGTGGTCGCGCCGCGCGTCTTGCGCTTGATCATCTCGTCCGAGCGGAACGCCTCGCGCATCTCCCGCCGGACTTCGTCGTCAATCGTCACCGACCAGAAGACAGCCTTCGGCTCCAGCTGGCTCCGCGTCCGGAGGTTCTCGGCGTCCTTCTCCGCCTCCTTCGTGCTTTCGGCGAGTTCGACATGGAACATGATGTCGCCGCCAACCTCTTCGTTGCCGCCGACCATCAAGCCGGCCTTGAACACCTTGGCATCGCCAAGGGTGAACCCGGGCTGCGGCGCCCAGAAAGAGCTGGAAATAACGGAGGCGTAGATACGCTTCTCGTCCGCGCGCTTGGCCTCGATCGAGGAGCGGGTGAGATCCCAGTCGTCCTCCGCCGGCGTCGGGATGCGGTATCCGCCCTCGCCTTGCCTAACCATAAGCGCCTTCTCGAGTTCGGCGAGCGCCTCGCGGACTTCCGTCAACCTAGAGTCGGCGTCGACCCGGTCGATGAGCGTGGCGGCGATGTTCTCGGCGGTGCGGTGAACCGTCTTCGCGAACTGGAGCAGGCAAACCACCTTCGCCACGGCCTGGGCCAGCGGGGGCTTCACCTTATTGGGGATCGAAATGACCTTGGCACGGATGTCGGATGCGATATTGCCCTCGATGAGGTCATAGACCTGGTCGAGGCGGACAAGCGTGCCAATCGGCGCCTCGGACACCATCGTGGCCGGATTGATGAGCAGCTGCTGAGCCAGCTTGATGATGGTGCGGTTTGCACCACCGACGTGCTTGCTGGCGCCACCCTGCATGCGGAGGCCGGAAACGATGTCGATGATCAGTTCGATCTGGTACGGCAGGAGCGGGTAAAGGTCGACGAAGCGCTCGCGGGACAAGCCCGGGAAGGTGACGTCTGCGGTGATCTTCGAATTGAGATCGAGCCGGGCCCGGTTGTCGTCGAACAGCTTGCCAAGGACCGCCTCGGCCGAGGATTTCTTCTTCAGAACACGACGGCTCGTGACCTCAGAAATGTCTGACGGCTCCAGGTGGACCTGCAGCGGGAAGCGGTCCATCAGCTTGGGAAGCTCGATCCGGCGATCGTCGAGCCCGCTGACGACCTCGCTGAGGCGCTCCTGGGAGGTGACGGCGATCCAATACTTGCCTCGTCCCTTGATGCCGAGTTGCTGCACGATGGCCTGCAGGTCCAGCATCTTCTGGGTGTCGCGGGCAACGAACTGCCCCACCTCGTCGACGACGAAAATCAGCGAGTGGTCAGCCTTGCGGCGCTTCATGAGCTCAACGATGCGGTCCGCCAGCCGGCCGGCCGTGATGTCCATCTTCGGCCGGCCTTTCGACCAGGAGTCCGCCATCGGATAGGTCGCCGGATTGAGCTTGTGCAGGACCGCGCTCGCTTCGTTGAGCGCGAAGATGGTCATGTTCTTCTGCTTGTCCCATGCCTTCTTGTGCAGGGCCTCGAATGTCGCCGTAAACTCCTCGAACCGCCCCTCCGCCTCCAGGGCGATCTCGAGCTCGGCCAGGTCGAAATCCTTGGCGTAGCCGAGGCTTTCGAGGAACAGACGATACATGATCTCGGTCAGCATCATATTGCCCGACCTGATTCCGCGGTCGGTGGAGACGTCGAAGATGACCGTGTGGGTCGGGATCTTCTCGTTGATGGTGTTGAGGACGACGTTGAGCTTGGCGTCGTTGGTGCGGGCCGCGAACCGCTTTGCCGCCGGCGTTCCGAGGATATTCCTGTCTTCGATCGCCAGCCCCAGCACCTTGGCGAAGCTGGACTTGCCGGAACCGAAGAAGCCGGAGATCCAGATGGCGATCCCATCGTGCGGCTTCTGGGGCGTTTCCTGATATCGCTCCAGCACGCGGACGAAGTGCTTCTTGATCGCGTCGGTCACGACGTACTCGTCGATTTCCGAGGCGATGATGTCGGCAGAGGTCTGGTCGACCTTGATGACCTCCTCGATCTGTCGAGTGATGTCATTGTCGAACAGGGTTGCGATCTTGTTCACGGCGTTCATTCCTCAAAAGATCTTAGGACGATAGTTATGCTCGGCATCGAGCACGCCCATGAAACGGAGCCCGGACGCACCATCGAGGTCGCCCGGGTAAAACAGGATGGTCGGCACCAAGACCCGCCCCTTCAGCTGCTCGAGCAAAGAGAAGGTGCGGTAAACCGGGAACAGCGCTCCCGTTCGGTTGATCAGCACGACATCGGTGCGCGGGTCCGGATCGGCCGGCATCCGCTTCGCCACCAGGTCGACCAGGGGCGCATAGTCCTCGAGGATGTTCGTGATCGTCTGCACGGTCTCCTCGACGGTGCCGTTGCGCTCGGCCTCGAACCAATCCTCCATCGGGCGCATCGAGGCCATGGCCTCGTTGAGGCACTCCGCCAAGGAAATCTTGGTCACCCGCTTCGATTTCTGGACCAGGCGCGTCCGGAGCATCGTCAGTTCACGCCGCAGCGGATACTCCTGCTCCGGATCGTAGCGGAAGATCGCGTACGGCATGTCGTGGTAGGCGCTGAGTTTTTCCCTGGGATCGGGCAAGCCGAGGATCGGCTCCAAATCGTCACGGAGACGCCGTTCGAAATCGGTCATGCTGCGACCCTTTCGGCGCATTCGAGTGCGCTCTTGTAGGGCAAGCCGACCTGAACGATGTTGCCGGCGATCTCGTAGTTCAGCCGCCGGAACTGGTGAAGCCGCAGCAGAGCCAGATGGACGTCGGGCTGCGCCATAAAGGCCAGACGCCAAAGCTTGCTTCCCGGCATCTTCGACGAATTGCCCTCAAAGTCGGCGATCATGTGGGCATAGAACATCACCACGTCGTCGCTCATCGCGATGGACGCGAAGGTCTTCACGGGGCCGGAGCCAGTCAACATGCCAAGTTCGGCCGCCATCCGGAGAAGGTCACGGGCGCCGCGCAGTTTGGCGTAGTCGGAGAACGGCTTGGCCTTCGGGCCACGCGTCAGCGCGACCTTCTCGAAGAACGCGCGAACGTCCTCGGTCCGGATCTGATAGCGCCCCTTTTCATGCTCGGCGAACAGCCAGGCAATGGCGAAGTCGTGGAAGGGCTGTTCGGTAGCGCCGATCCAAAGACGCAGGCAGTCTCGCCAATCCGCCAACGACATCCCGCTTTTGGCGAGCGCGATCAGCGGCCGAAGGAACTCCAGGTGACGAAACCGCCGGAGCAGCGTCGATTCCACCTCGCGCTCCCACCCGGCAGTAGAGAACCTTCCGGAAAGCATCGCCTTCAGGTTCTGGCTTTCGGTGAGCTTGTCATCCCAGCCGGCGAAGACCTCGTAGGTCTCCTTCACGAGAACGCCCTTGCGGAGCAACCGCTGCGACCATTCGAGGGAGGGCTTCACGCGTCTGCCCTCCGCGCATACGGAACGACCAAGTTCCCTTGGCTGCCCGCAGCGAAGGAAAGGGCGAGCAGAACGACGGCGCGCCGCCTTTCGTCAAAGACGCCGGGGACGATGATCGAACGGCCGTCGCCGGCTTTCTTGATCTTGGCGCTGGCGGCGATCTCGTCATCGGTAACGAGCTCGAAATCTTTCAGCGCGGCCGGCACTTCGGTATGTCGCAAGCGAGCGACGCGCTCGAAAAAGGGCCGCCAACTCGCGGCGTCGTCGAGCCATCCCTCCCAGAGGACATCCAGACGCTCTTCGAGCGCGTCCGTGAGCCGCCAAAGCGTAACGATGCCGGGCGAATCGAAAATCTGGGCACACCGCAAACCGGCAATCGTGCAAACCGATCGCGCCTGCGCGAACTGGTGCGTTCGCGGAAGCCCGCGCCGCAGTACCGAGGCACCTTGGGGTCCGAGTTGACCGTCGGAATTCCACCAGCGCCCGCAGTCCATCTCGCCGAGGCGAGCGACGACGGTCCGCAGCTTCATCAGCCAGGCCAGATCGATGTCGTTGTAGGTGTCCGCCGCCGCCATGGCGTCCGCTACCGTTTCACGGCGCGGTGCCGCTCCAGCCACTCTTTGGCGGCCGTTTCTAGAACCTGGCTTGCGGTCGTGTCCAGCGACGCGGCGGCGACCTTGATGCCCCGGATGACCTCCGGATCCATCGACGATAGAAACTGTTTTTTGGTGCCGTCCGGGGGCTTTCTTCCCCTTTTTGCCGCCGGTTTCTTTTCCGCCATCACCCTTCCCGCGCGTTGTACGTCGCAAGGAATCGTCACACGGGTTGCGGGTCGCGGCAAGAGTCCGCCGCGGCGGCCTCTTCGCTTTCCCCGACAATCGGCGACCCTTGATCGATTTCACACGTAACATCCCACTGAAAGTTCGGCAATTTTGCCCCGGCAGACGTTCCTATCTATTGACCTATACGAAATAGGTCTATCTGGACTATTGACTTGAGTTAATGTTCCTGCTTTGTTCTGTTCATAACCTTTGTGGTGCTGGGGGTTGGTATGGCGTGCGTAGTGCGAGACTGGCGGACGGAATTCATGGCGGCGCACCCGCGCCTCTTCCACGGCGGCCATGGCTATCCCGAGTGCGGCGAAGGCTGGCGCGACCTCCTGCAGCGCTGCTGCGTCCGGATCGAGCACCTCCTCGACGAGGACGACCAGTTTCATTTTACTCAAATCAAGGAGAAGTACGGCAGCCTACGCGCTTACTGGACAGGGCGGCTATCTCCGGAAGCGAGCGCCCGCGTTGAGGAGGCGATTGACCTGGCCGAGGCCCGCAGCGCCTGCACCTGCGAGGTCTGTGGAGCGGCCGGTCGTCTTCATGACCGCGGCGGCTGGCTCGCAACCGCCTGCGCCGAGCACGCCGATGGCGACCCGGTGCCGGTCAGGCCGGGCTGCGAGAACCTCCACATTGTTCGGAAGATGGTCGAAGGCGGGACCCGCATCGTCTCTTGCCGCCGCTACGACCGCGAGGCGGACGCCTTCGTCGACGTTGATCCGGGCTCCTTGAGCATCGAGGAGTAGCCCGCATGCGTCTCTGGATCCTCAGCGACCTCCACCTCGAGTTGACCCAAGGCTGGGATCTGCCTTCGGGCTCCGACCGCCCAGAGTTCGACGTTTTGGTGATCGCCGGCGACCTCATTCCGAGGATGGAGCGCGGAGTGAGGTGGCTCGCCGAGAGGGTGCCGGATCGACCGGTCGTATACGTCGCCGGCAACCATGAATTTTACGGCGGGGACGAGCGCCGGGGCGTCGAAAAGGCGAAGGCAGCCGCTGCGGGCACTTCCGTCCACGTGCTCCAGAACGAGACCGTGCGCATCGGCTCCGTCACGTTCGCGGGAGCGACCCTTTGGGTCGATTTCGCGCTGCTGGGCGAGCAGCGCCGCGCAATGATAGTCGCCGGCGACCGGATGAATGATTTCCGGCATATCAGAACGAAGAGGTACAGCCAGCGTTTTCGGCCGCACCACGCCCTGGCCCGCCACACGGAATCCCGCAATTTCCTCGAGGCTGAACTCCGTAAAGAGCGCTCCGGGCCGTTGGTGATCGTGACCCACCATGCCCCGCACCGGGCCCAGCCCGACCCGTACCAGGCGCCCCCGTCGGACCTGTTGGAAGCGGCCTACCGCAGCGACCTGACGCACCTCATGGTGCCCGGGCCCGACGACGGACGCGGCGCGCTGCGACCCGCGGACCTCTGGATCTACGGCCACACACACACCTCGTTCCAGGATCTGGTCGGGACCTCGTTGCTGGTCAGCAATGCGAAGGGCTACGGCCCGAACGTCGGGCAGACCACTTGGGACAATCCGCGGTTCGACCCGCACTACGTCATCGAAATCTGAGGGAGGGCAGCCATGACCGACGCCGACGACCACTCGAAACACATCGATCCGCCGTGCCGCCCTGCCCTTCCTTCGGTTTCGAGTGTCTCATGTTCAAAAGAAATCCGGGCGCCATCGGCCCCGACCTATTCGTTTCGGCCAAGACCGCGACCGCCATCCCCGCGCGACATCCCGCGCTTCGGGAAGCGCTTGTTCAATCGTCCCTGGATCCGGCGGTCCGTTCGATCATCTACATCCCGTCGACGGTTGTTGCGTCCGAGCCGGTAGATCTCGACGCCGTCATCCTGCAGCGGGATGACGGCCGCTACCTGCTTGATGTCGTTCCGGCCCGGAAGATCCGCGACATCGAGGACGAAGGTCTCGCCCTGATCGCCTTTTCCGAACAAGGTCTCCTGACCCTGACCGTCACCGCCGAGGACCTGCGGCGGGAGCCCCGCTACGCCAACGCCCGCCTGGTCTGGTCCTACAACGGCATCCTCGTTCCGATCGGGCTGCGCATGGGCATCCTTCAGCTACTCGTCGACGACGGCCCGATGCAGCTCGGCCGCCTCCTGAAGGGCATCCGGACGGACCGCGATCCGACGCCGGCGGTGCTGGCGCTCGCCTGCGCCGATCTTCTCGAACTCGACCTTCTTTCTCGACCGCTCGGTCCGGCGACGATGGTGGGAGCCCGCTCATGAGCCGGACGCCCGGGTATCGCGCGCCCCGTCGCCGGCGGCGGAAATCGAAGCGGCCGGCTGAGGCCGACCGACATCAGCAACGAGGAGGCAACGGAATGCTCGTCATAACCGTCGATCTGATCCCCGGAGGAGTCGAGCCGCTGCGGCGATCCATCGGAACGGTCCAGATATCCAACATCTCCGACTTGGCAGACATCTCGAGCTATCACCTGCTGGCCATGGAGGCGGCCAACCCGCTGACCGGCACTGCGGCGCGCACCGGCGAGTGCATCCTGTTCGGTCACGACCGGCGCCAGTCCGTCTGGAAACTGATTGAGGCGGCTGCGGCCGCGATCGAAACCGCCGACTGGGAGCCACTATGACCGTTGTCCACAGGATTCGTGCGGGCGGCTGGCTGTGCGATCGCCGATCGAGCGACGGACCGGAAACACGTTGTCGTAGAGCAGTCCAAGGCAGCCGGAGGAGACCTAATGAGCGTGCAGGATTTCAAGGACTCGTCTGAATCGATTTTGCTCCCGCGGCCGCGTGGCGAAAATTCGTCGATCGGAGGAGATCAGGCGGACGGACAAATTTTCAAGGATTCGAATTTTCCCGAGCTGGTCCGACCAAGTCGAGGGCCGCCGCCGATCGCCGTTCGAGTCGGCCTGGCCGGCCAAATCTAACTGCAGGGACCGTCTTGCCAGTGGCGATCGCGCTCCGGTACCTCAAGATAAACCAAAACCCGCGTGCCGGGAAACCTGAAGGAGACCACCACTCAACGAAAAGGCGGCCAGCCGGAACTGACCGCCTTCGTTGGGGACGAGCAATCTTAGAAACCTCGGAAGAGGAACCCGAAAAAGCACGACCACCACAGAGCCGGCACCAGACCAGATCGGCGCCGGCAAGGCAACGGCTCTTCGGGCTTCTCTCCACAGATCCACGGAATTCACCGCCCAAGCGACGGACTCTCTTTCCGGCGGACGGCGAAGGTTTGCCCGGAGGCGCCTGCCCGATGACGATGACGCTGAAGCAGTACCTGAAGCCGAATACGGCGGTGCGACCCCCGGTTCCCTCGCCGGAATGGTGGACGCCGACCGGGCGCAGCCGCGGCAAGCGACACTTCAAGTTCGCCTCGAAGGCTTCGAGCCGAGGCGTCGCGATCATCGACGACACCGCGGTCGAAAGCGAAGCCCGGGCGGAACGCAAGGGCACGCTGGTGCTGCGGGCCAGGCCGGACACCCTGCGCGTAGTCGAGCAATCGCCCCAGGTCGAGTACGTCGACGCCAACGGCGTGGTGCATCCGCACACCTTCGACCTCACGGTGTTCCGGACCGACGGCAAGAAGATCGCGGTGGACTTCAAGCCGGCGGCGATGGTCAAGCGGTCGGGCATCCGGGAACTGCACGCAGTTCTCGTTCGCCAGATCTCGCCCCGTACCGCCGACCAGCTCCTGGTGCTGACCGAGCGCATGTACACGAGGGCCGATCTCTACAACGCCGAGCTGATGCACGCCATCGCCCGCGAGGATTTTCCCAAGGACGACGAGATCGTCCTGAAGCTGATCCGCCGCATGAAGGGCCCCGCTTCGATCGCCGATCTGGTCTCGCGTTCCAAGCTGGGGGGCTACGGCTTCAATGCCACGGTGCGCGCAATCGCCGCCGGCCACCTGCGCATGACCCAGCGCCGGCTCATCGACTATTCGGCAGTGGTGATACCGGCCGGAACCGAGGGCTGACCGTGCTATGGTGAAGGTCCGCAACATTCCCGGCCCCATCCACGGCGCCCTCGGACAGCCCGAGCGGATGCGCTTCGGGGACGACGACCGGATAATCCTGGCCGACGACATCGACTACCGGCCGTTCTTCACGAACGATGACGGCCACATTCTCCAAGCCAAGCACGATCTTAAGATCAAGCGCGAAATCTCGCACGCCGAGATGCGCGTCGAAGCATCCAAGGCGAGCTTCCGCCACGACCGCCACTACTACGCGACCGGCGCCATGAAGGCGCGGCTGCGGGCGGGCGTTGCCGACTTGAAGGAACTGCCGTTCGAGGAACGGCAGTCAATCATGTGGAAGGAAGATCTCATCCGCGAGTTCGAGCGGCTGGAAAACCTCTACCCCAAGACGGTCACCCGCGGCGCCCCCCTCAAGAAGGTTATCACTCGTCTGGACAAGATCATCCGGCTTCGCCACAGCCGGATCGCCGACAATGGCCGGCGCAGTTACGCGGGGCGGCTGAAGATGTTCTTCGACCCGCCCGGGCCGAAGGCTTTCCTCGAGTGGGTGAACGCGTACGTCGACGCGGATCGCGATCCGCTGGTGCTGCGTTCGCGCAAATACAAGAGCGGCAACTTCGACGAGCGGCTGGCCGAGGATCTCGTAACGATCGTCGCGAACTACGCCCGGCGCTTCGCCAGCCGTAACAAGCCCAGCGTCAACGGTCTGCGCTGCTCGATGAAGGCTGAGATCGAGAAAGTGATCAATCCGAAGCGCAAGAAGGAAGGCAAGCCCCCGTTGGGCATCCCGTCCTACGGGCGGCTCAAAAGGGAGATCGACGATATGGACTGGTTCGAGAAACTTGCGGGTCGCGAAGGCCCGGATGAGGCGCTGCGGCAGGCACGTGCCTACGGGGACGGCATCGTCGACGTGCTGCGGCCCTTGCAGCAGGTCGAGATCGACCACTGGAACGTCGGTCTCCGAACCATCTTGACCAAAACGGGCGTCTGGACCCGACTGAACCGCCCCTCCCGGCGGAAGCTTCAGAAGGTGCGCATGGTGCTCGGCGCCGCGATCTGCCGGCGGACGCACTGCGTGCTCGCAATGACCCTGTCGCGAACCGCCAGCGTCGAAAGCGCCGTCCGTCTGATCGAGATGGCGGTGTCGGACAAGAAGCGTTTCGCCGACGCCGCGAACTGCCAGACCCCCTACGACATCTACGGCATCATGGAGATGATCTTCTTCGACGGCGGTCCCGCCTTCAACAACAGCGAGATCCGCAGCGTCCTGCGCGATCTCAAGGTTGATTTCGAGATTCCGCCGGGCGGCCTGCCGCACTTCCGCGGCATGATCGAACGCCTGTTCCGCACGCTCGATCAGCGCGTCATCTCCTGGTTCGAAGGCCGGACTTTCAGCGATGTCGTCGCCAAAGGCGACTACGATCCCGACGCCCGCGCCGGCACGAGGGTCGAAGAGCTCGGGCAAGTCCTAGTGCGCTACGTCGTCGATCGCCACCACAACACGCCGCTCAAGGCACTCGGCGGCGAGACACCGCGCGAATGCTATCTGCGTCTCACCAAAAAGCACGGCGTACTGCCGCCGCCCGACAGCCACAAGCTGCGCAACGTGTTCGGCATCGACCTCAAGCGCGTCCTCACGTCCGGCGGCATCCGCTTCCTCAATATCCAGTACCGCTCGCGCGCGCTGCATGAGCACCGCGTCAAGGTCGGCGGCGTCGAAATGGAATGCCGCGTGCACCCGGCCAATCTCGGCGCGATCTCGGTCAAGATCGGGACGGCCTGGCTCACCGTGAAGGCGCCACCGGAGTTCGACGGCGTCGACGCCGAAACCTGGATCGCTGCGGAGGCTGCCATGCGCAAGAAGATGGCCCATACCGAGAAGACCATCACCGGCCCGATCATCAACGCCGCCATCATGGAGATCGAACGTACCTCCGAAATCGGACGCAAGCGCGCCCAGATCGACGACAGCCCGATCCGCCGCAAGGCCCTGCTGGCGGCCGAGATGCAGATGCGGATCTTCGCCGACTATCCCGACGAACTCGACGAAACGGCGCCTGAACCTTCGGTGGACGTCTACGAGAGCGCGATCCCGGTTGCTTCGGATCTTCCTCCTGTCCGCCGTCGACGAAAGGCGGCCAAACGGACGAAAGCTCGCCGGCGCGCCGGTGCGAAGCGGAAGCCGACCAAGTCCACCCGCGCGTCCTCCGCCCCCTCGCAGCGCCCCGCCGGTGGCAGAAAGCCGTCCAAGCCCGGCCGGACACCGACGCCCACCTCCAAGCGTTCCCCGACGCGCCAGGCCGGCCTCAAGCGTGCCCGGGGACGGCGTCCGGGCCTCAAGCGCGGCTGGACGGCCAAGGACTGATCCGTGGCTGGCACCAAAACGACTCCCGAGGAGATCCCGCTGCGGTCCGATCCCGCCAAGCGGTTGCGAGATCTCCTCGGGCCGAAGACGCGCAAGCACGTCGACCTCATGGAGAAGGTAAAGGCGCACTACGTGACGACGGACCGCGACGAGCGTCTCAAGACCGAAATCGAAGTCATGATCGAGAACGCAGTGCAGCGCCTTGATCCATCGCGACCCTACGGCGCCGACAATCGGCGCGAGGGCACCGCCGTCGCCATCGTCGCCGAAAGCGGCGCCGGCAAGACTTCCGCCATGCGGCACTATCTGAAGAACAACCCGTTCTTTCCGAATTACGGCAACCCGGATGGCGGATGCCCGCTGATCACCGTCGGCGTGAAATCGCCTTGCAACCTCCGCAACCTAGGCATGGGAACGCTTCGCGCCGCCGGTTATCTCGCCCGCACGGAGAAGCGCGAGAGCGAAGCTTGGCCGATGGCTGCCTACCAGATGCAGGATCAGGAGATCCTGTTCGTCGCCTACGAGGAGGCCCAGCGCATCATCCAGCAGGCGAACCGTACCGAGCGGGGTAAGGTCATCGAAACGCTGGCCGGCCTGATGACGGATACGGTCTGGCCGCTGCACCTGATCCTGTCCGGCCTACCCAGGCTGAAAGCCCTATTCCAGGACAGTTTTCTAGAAGACGCGAAGCCGGACTCCCCCGAGCGCAAGGCCCACATCACGCTGAAGCGCCGCACCCGCTTCGTCGAGTTCGCGCCCATCGACCTCAAGGCCGACCGGAAGGATATCGATAGCGGCATCGAGGAATACGCAAAGCTCGGCGGCGTTTCGCTCAAACTGCTCAAGGAAGGCGAGATGCGCGCTCGCCTAAGCCACGCGGCCGCATATCAGTTCGGCCTGTTCTGGGACCTTACCACGCTCGCCATCGACGCTTGCCTCCGCTCGGGTCGGAAGGAGGTTGAATTGGATGATTACGCCGACGGCTACGCCACCCGGACCATGGAGCCCGTCGAACTGAATCCCTTCGCGGTCGATCATTGGAACGCGATCGACACCTCCATCATCCAGCGCCACCCCGAAGACCAGATCGACACCAAGCCTCGCGGCAAAAGGAGCAAACCGGAACGCCGTCGGGGCGACGACTGATGCGGCTGCGTCTGAGCGTCTTCTTCCACGCGGACGAGACCCCGATGAGTTTCGTCTCTCGGCTCGCCGCCCGCAACGGCGCCGGCGCACGCACCTTCTGTCGTGACTTCAACCTGCGCTTCCAAGACGTCGTGGACGGCCAGGCCGAAACGCTGCGCCGGATCGCCGGCCTCGCCGGGATCGACCCCGCGCCGCTGCTCGCCAACGCCTTCGTCAAGACCGCGCCCCTGCAGTGGACGTTCCGCGGCCAGGTCCTGCACCGGACCGTGCTTCGCCGGGAGCGCATCGCCATCTGCCCGGCCTGCGCGCTGGCCGACGTCCGGGCAGCACCGGCCCTCCGCCCTCTCGTAGCCGCCCACGGACGGGCGATCTGGCTCCTGGACGTGGTCCGCACCTGCCCCGACCACCGGCGGCCTCTCGTCGTGGCCTCAGGGGGCCGGCCGTCGCGCCATCTGCACGACTTCTCCCACCATGCCGCCGCCATCCTGCCCCGCCTGGCGAAACTGGTGGCCGGACCGCAGCGGGATCCCAGCCCGCTCGAGATGTACGCCATCGCCCGCATCGAGGGGCGCACCGTCTCGCCGCTACTCGACCCGATGCCGCTGGCTGCCGCCGTGCGTCTGTGCGAAACGGCCGGCGCCGTCGCCCTGTTCGGCCCCAAGGTCGACCTCAAGCGGCTCTCCGAGCAGCATCGGCACTCCGCCGGCGGGCGCGGCTTCGAGGCGGTCGCGGCCGGGCCAGAGGCGCTGCGCGCCTTCATGGACGAAATTGTGAGCTCGGTCGGGCCTCGCGTCCGCCTCGACGGTCCCGGGGTCGCGTTTGGCCGCCTGTTCACCCTGCTGACGGTCACCCGCAGCCTGCGGGAATTCGACGGCGTACGCGACATCGCCCGCCAGCACATCGCGGAGAATTTCGCGCTGCCGCCCGGGCACCGTCTTCTCGGCAAGCCGATCGGGCGGCGCCGCCTCCACACCGTCCACACCCTCGCCAAGGAAACCGGCGTCCACCCCAGGACGCTGCGGAAGCACCTTCGCGCCGCCGGGCTCCTTACCGATGCCCAGATAGCGATGTCCGACCACAACGTCCGGATCGACGCCGGCCAAGCGATCGAGATCGCCGAGCAACTGGCCGGCACGCTCTCGCTGGCCGAAGCCATGGAGCACCTCAACGCGCCCCGCGCTCAGATGGACGTCCTGGTGAGGGCCGGCATCGTGGCGCCGCGCCAGCGCGTGACCGGCTTCGGCGCCCAAAACCGATACGCGGTTTCCGACCTCGACGGGTTTCTCGGTCGCCTCGCTGCGAAGGCCCGTCGTCACGCCGGCGACCGCGGCAAGCTCTGCACCATCCCGGAGGCGGCAAAGCGCTGCTGCTGCTCCGCCGCCGACATCGTCCGGCTCATCCTTGACGGCAAGCTGCGCACCACGAAGATCCGCACGCGCGGCTACATGGGTGTCCTGGTCGATCCCGGGGCCGTCCTGAAGGCCGTGCGCGGACCGGATCCCGGCGGGCTCCCGCTGCGCCAGGTCGGCAAGCTGCTAGGGACCCACGACGGCGCGGTCGCCTCGCTGATCGCTGCCGGTCACCTGGCCAGCTACCGCGGCGTCAACGCGGTCAACCGCTGCCCGCAGACGCTTGTGGCGCGCAAGGAGGTCAAGAAGTTCAAGGCCACGTACGTGTCGCTGCACGCGCTGGCGAAGAAGCGCAAACTCTTCATCGGCACCATGAAGACCAGGCTGGAGGTCGCCGGGGTCGCGCCTGCGTTCGATCCGAAGGAGGTCGGGGCGACCTTCTATCGACGGAATGAAGTTAGAGATGGCGGCCAGCTGGATTAATCTGGCACCCGGTCACCGATCAACGGCAGGTTGTTAACAGGAAATCAATCCCCTATCCTTGACTCCAAGCTAACGCTCTGAATCGATGCCAAAGCCGGCGCCAAGGTAAGAGATCAATGGATGATTAATGCTGAGCAGCAGGCCGAGGTCTTGGTGAAATATGAGCACGCGGAAGCCGCTTCCGAAACTTCGGTACTCAGACAAATTCCGACATTATCAGCTGGAAGCTATCAAGGAAGCCCGTAAGTACAGAGCCGACTTCGGCAAAGTCGCCGAGAAAAATCCTGAATACGGCGCATTTCTAGTCTGTCATCCAACCGCAACGGGTAAAACGGCGGTTATCGCCGGCCTCTCACAAGCGTGCCCTGAGATCGGCAATGTTCTCATTCTAACGACACGCGAGGCCGTTCGTGACCAACTCGTCCGCGAGCTCAGCGGCAGTATTTTCATCGAACCCGAAAAGTTCGGACTGAGCCATAATATCCAGCTCTCCAAAAACACCTACGTCGTAGACGAAAGCCGGAAGCTCGACGGCCAGACCGGCAGCCTATATCGAACGACCCAAAAGCTTCTCTATAACGACGACTTGCGCGAATTTTACAAGAAACAGTTTGAGCGGATCGTCACCGCTCCGGACGACGACTTCTTGAGCGAGCTCGCCAAAAACCGTTCAATTGTCGTGATGACCGTTCAGATGCTTATCGGTCTCGATCCCCTCGGACCTGTTTACACGGCTTTGCGGGATCATATCGAATTAGTCTTGTTCGACGAGGGGCATTACGAACCGGCCGCCAAATACAGCGCCGGGGTTCGCGGCCTTCGCAAACCCGTCGTTCTGCTTTCCGCGACGCCTTTCCGAAACGACCTGAAGCCGTTCCAAATCGACGCCAGCAACATTCACATCTACAGGTTCGCGGAAGCTGTCGATGAAGAGTTTATCCGGGACGTCGAGGTGGTGCAGCGTGTGCCTGCCCCCGATGCCGAAACATTCTGCGCGGACATCATCGATTTTGCCAATACGGAATTCGGACCCGATCGTTCGCGCTGGCCTCGCATAATAATTCACTGCGAAGAAGTGGGCAGCATTGCGCGCCTTGGGGAAAAGTTCATCGCCAACGGCTTTAAGGATCAAGTGGTTGCGATACACGAACGCTTCCTACCAACAGGGGTCGGTCACCTGCCATGGCAACATCGATCCGTGCCGCCACCCCGGACGACTGACGCCCAGATTTGGATACACCAATACAAACTCATTGAAGGTATCGACGACCACCGGTTCCGCGTTTTGGCCTTCTTCGATCCACTCAGGAACGTGCGATCCGTTGTTCAGCAGATCGGCCGCGTAATTCGCCTTACCCCCGGAGAACCGCCGAAACTCGCCTTCGTTCTCGACCACTTCAAAGGCCGAATACAACGATCGTGGCATCTGTTTTTGGCTTACGACAAAGCCATTAGCGCAGAATACCTCACCAAAACGATGTCGAGATACTATCTCGACAAGTTCAAAGAGGCTCAACTCCCGATTGACTACATTCAGAAGAAATTCCGGCGGCCGTTGGACCTCAAGAACGTCAGGGCCCCAGACGACGAGATCTTGTTCGATCGTCGTGTCACGCTAAAGCGCCTCACCCGAGACGACAGCCTGGCATCACTCTCCGAAGAGCTCGAAGAGGCGTTGACAATTGATGATTGTGAATTCGAAAGGTATCCCTTTGGCGACGAAGCGGCCCTTTACGTCTACGCCAAGGTGGCGAGCCCCGAGTTCCTGAACAACCTGTTCTTCGCGGAAGTCAGGCATGGAGCTCGCCTGTTGTTGCTCCTCCCGAAGCACGGGATCCTGGCAATTGCCAGCACTGGCTCGGGCGCCGGCACCGATGGATTGGGGCACTTGGAGTCAATCGGGCCCGCAAAGCTAGAGCGCTTGCTTGTACCAGGCAGCATAGGCCGCGTCTCCAGTGTCTCCTCACAAAACACAAATCTTGGAAATCGCGTTGTTCGCAGCCGTACTATCTCCGCGCCCTCCATTGTCGATGTACCGCCAATTCTGGATGAGCACGGGCACCTTGTATCGACCGTAAGTGGATATAATGGAACGGTCCCACGCATCGTCGACGATTTTGATTATCAAGAGACGTTTGACGACGAAATGAACATCGTGGGCACGGCGCCAATTTCCACTGCCTCTTCAGCTCCCGGCTCGCCAACTCTAATCAGACGCTACATCGGGATGGCGAATGGCAGGGTGTCCGAACAAGGGCCCCCGCTACGCCTCAACAAGTTCCGGGAATGGGTAGAATCGCTGGCCGATCAAACTAGCTCGCGCTCCCGAAACGATGGAGTGTACAAACGATATGCAGCCATTTCTTCGTCGGTCGTTCAAGAAGGGGCGGCAAAAAACCTCCTTCTCGATATCTTCGATCTCACTGATCAGTACAAGCACGACATCACCAAAGAACCCTTGCATAGCGATGATCTGTGTGTCGATCGGGACAGCAAGCGCGTCGGCAACGACGGAAATCCAACCTCGTTTTTCACCGTTAAGATCAACGAGGTAGCTTATCCAGTCGAGGTTACCTTTAACCGGTCCTCACAGCGATACAAGCTTGAGTCGTCATCTCTGGACACCGCATTCGTCAGTTCTGGCGCAAAGAAGCGGCCTCTTTGTCGTGCGCTGAATGATGCGCAATCCTTCAGCGTCATTCCCGACGACACCAGGGTAATCTACGTCCACGGACGATTTTACGCGCCCGGCCTAAAGTATGGCAAACGCTTCTCGCAAGAGGGCTTCTTTGTCGGTCACTGCCTCTATCCTGCAGACACCTTCAAGCGAATAGCATCGGAAAAAGGAGCGTCTGTCTCAAAGGACGGCGAGGATTACGACACTGCAAGCCTGTTTTCCCTCATCGACGGCTGGAAAAACGGATTCGACACTGGGAAGCTAAAACTTTCGTCTCCGTGGGTGAGCTTATTCAATCCCGAACAAGTCAAATTCGATCCAGATATGTTCGTGTGCGACGATATGAACAAGGAGACCGCTGACTTCATCTTGGCTGATCGTTCATACCGCCGCGTCGTTTTGGTACACGCAAAGGCTTCGAAGTCGTTCCGCAAATATTCCGCCTCCGCGGTGCAGGAGGTGTGCGCCCAGGCCCAGAAAAATATGGCGTTGTTTTCTACATACTCGCTCCGGAGGCCCGAAAATTTCAAACGGTGGGGTGATGCTCACAAATTTAAGGGCGACGACAACGTTTCTCTATCTGTCCGTCGCCGCATCCGTAAACCAATCGCCGGAGACGCGGCTGATATTTGGGACAGTCTGTCTGCACTTCTGCAAAACCCTCTCACGACACGCGAAGTTTGGTTGGTTCTTGGCAATATGCTGTCTGCGGAGACCTTCTACAAAGGTTTGCAGAGCGAAGATCCGGAATCTGAGACGCTCCAGCTAAATCACCTTCTGCAGACAACGATTGCTGCCGCAGGAAGCGTAGGAGCAAAGACGCGTATCTTTTGCGCTCCATAGATGCCTGAAGGTGTTCAGCCCGCCACGTCCTCGGCCGCCGGCATGTCGTCTTCGGTGATCCGAGTCTGTCCCGGACGTCGAAAGCCGCTACTCCGGTTCGCTTGCCACCGCAGCGTCCTTCCGGAGCACCGCGAGCGCGCCCTGCGGCACGACCAGGTCGGCTGCCTGCCTCTCGAATTTCGCACGATCCGTGCCCGCAAACTCCGCCACCCATGGCGTGGCGTACGGTTGGTACGAACACCAGCATGAACTGCGCCTGGACGGCTCGTCCTGGCCCAGGCGGTCCGCAACGGGGCGACCGCGCCGGCGGCCTCTGCGATCGCGGCCGGCCGCGACGACTCGTTCTCGATCCCCTCCCAGATACTCTTCTCGATTAAGTCGAGCAGGTCGAAGATGAGGGCTGCGGGCCGCCCGCCACCGGCGGGGTCGGCCCCCTCGGCGCCGGCCCGGCGGCCCGCCTGACGACCCAAATCGCGCCCGCGCGCTCGCGGCCGCCGACGCCGCCGAAGCGAGGTGGGTCGCGAGCTTGCTGGTGGCGCCAGCGACGCGTCTGAGATCGCGGGCCCACTATCGGATGAATCGCGGACGTGCCTCTCGGGAGTGCCCTCCGGAAATGCCCTATTTGCGGGCTTCGCAAAAAATGATCGCGGGCTTTCTATCGTGTGAACCAGAGTAAAGGGATAGGCGCACAGAACTGCGGCCCCAAACGAAACTGCCTTCGCAAAGCAGCCATTCGAATGGATAAGTCGCATCCCGAGACCCGACCCGCCGCTAAAGTCTGGTAGATTCGAGCTTCCAGAGATATAGCGGCGCCCCTCGGGGCGGCTCGGGGCTACCGATGACGATTCTAGAACGTCAGAGGTGGGCCGATGAACCCGTGAACGACGGCTTATTCGTTCGATGGGACGTGAGACGCAACCCTAACGGATTGCGCCGGCGTGATCCGAGGGCTTCCAATGCGAAAACCTCAGATCATCATCGAAGTCAGGGTGAATGTTGCGCTGTGCCTCTTCGGAGTCGCAGCGATCATCAAAGCCCTGATGTAAAGATAGGGGCAGAAGTCCATACGTGGACTTCTGCTTCTTTATTTTGAGTTTCTTTTGACATCTGACGGGCGAAGCGACACTTGCGCTGTCGCAAAGAAGGCGATCAGCTTCGCAAGCGGCACTATCTGCCCCAACGGCTGCGGGCGCCTCCCATTCGACTGACGCCAAGGGTTGCATCATACTCTCATTCGACTCAATGGTTGCGTCAACTGCGGGGAAGAATGCGCAAGAATAGAAAAAAGCCTGCAAGCTCAGATCGCTCGGCTCATCAAGAGCCCCCTCTAAACAAAGCCGGTTTCGAGCAGCCGCCGCAGCGAACGCGAGACGACAATTTCTCGCTTTTTCACTACACCACGGCTTCAGGCCTGATTGGCATCATTGAGACAAAATCTCTTTGGGCCACACACGCAAGCTTTCTTAACGATACGACGGAATGCCAACTGCTCAGTCGCCTTTTGACACCGCAAATTGAGGCTGACTTCAGAAGGCTCGTTCCCAAGTTGATGGAATGCGATGCCTTTCGGCCAGAGATTCAACACGCCTTGCGCGGCGACGCATTGACTACCGAGGCGGAGAAGGCAACCTCAGCTATCCTAAGGGCTGTTGATCGTACCTCACCGATCCACATTACCTCTTTCTGCCGGCACGCCGTGGGTGCGCCGGAGTGTGATCACGGGCTGCTAAGTCAGTGGCGCGGCTACGCCAAAGGAGGCTTTGCAATCGAATTTGATGAAAGCCAACTGGACGACTTAATTCTGGAGGAAACAAACGCCCACTCGTATCAAGGCCTCATAACCAGGCAAGTCGAGTACCACGATCATCGGAAGGCCGCCAAAATCGACCGATTCGAAGGCTTGGCTGCAGCCACGTTACGAGTAGGCTTTCGGGAGAACACTCCAAATCTAGCTACGCGGCCGGAAGTCAGCCAGCTTCTTGGAGACCGTGATCTTGAATCGTATATCCGAGCGTTTGTCGAAGCGGTACCGTTTTTGAAGAGTCCCCGCTTCGCCGAAGAGAATGAATACCGCATCGTTGCGCTCCCAACGCGATCGGCGAAACTCGTCGCCAGCATCAACGACAAGCGACCGTGGAAGGAAATCTCTTTTCGCGAGGGATGGGGCGGCACCATGGTCCCGTTCATACGGTTATTCAAGGATCTCAAAAATCCTCTTCCCATCAAAAAGATCATTGTCGGCCCACATCGCGATCAAGAAAATCAAATGCTTGCGGCGAAAATATTGTTGGAGAAACATGGGTTCGATGTTCAGGTCGTTAAAGCTGACACGGCTCTCAGATTCTAACCCGCAGTATGTGTTGAGCCTGCGAAACCCATCAATCTAAATTCCGAGCCTTGGTGACTGCGCTCCGATCACGCACGCCGTTCCCGCAATCCAGCATTATCTCCGAATTGCCTTTGCGGTCGAGCCCTTCCCTCCTAAACTCCTGACATCACCGGCATGGGTTCCGACGGGCCCGGTAGAAGCGGAGTCGAGTTATGCCCCAACCGGAAAGCTTTCCGATCGAGAAGATCTTCGTTCCCACGAAGCAGAAGAAAGCCATCAAGCCCGAGATCGTCGGGGAGATCGCGGAAAGCATGCTGGACATCGGACAACAGGCCCCCATTTCCGTTCGGCTCGACGGAGACCGCCTCGTTCTGATCGATGGACTGCATCGGCTCGAAGCCTGCAAGGCGCTGGGCGAGACGACCATTCTCGGTGTCCTGGTCCCGGCCGAGCTTGCTCAACACAAGCCAGGGCTCGCCGAGCGACCCGAAGTCGAGGCAGAGCGACTCAAGATGGCGCGATTGAAGCAGTTGCGCCTGGAGAAGGAAGCCGCGGAGGCATCGATGCCTGCCTTGAGGAGCGTCCACGCAACGGAAGCGCCGCGCACCCGTTCGACCAAAGGCACCCGTGACAATCCAAAGGCATCACCGGGCCGGACCGAGAAATCCAGACCGAAAACATTGTCGGACTGGATCACGCAGCAAAAGGGCAGCGGCAGCCGCTATTGATTGCTGGCTCCAGAATTCTGGCGCGTAAGGTGGGTTAGCGAAGCGTAACCCACCTCTTTTGTTTTCTCCGGCAAGTCGTGGGGGGGGGACGCCTTCGGCTAACCCACCCTACGAGCTACGAGCCAATTTCATTTCGATAGCGCCACGTGAACCGGGGTTGGATGGCATCGCCTCGCGCACCGCCAACACCCTTACGCCGCGTTGCTGCGCTGGGTGTGGCGGCCTTCCTTCACCTCTTCGATGATCTTGGCGCTGAAGGCCTTGAGGTCACCGGGGTTGCGCGAGGTGATGATGCCCTGGTCGACGACGACCTCGGAATCCTCCCACTTCGCCCCGGCATTGGCGATGTCGGTCTTGATCGATTTGTAGGACGTCATCCTGCGGCCCTGCGCGATGCCGGTCTCGACCAGCAGCCAGGGCGCATGGCAGACCGCGGCAACGACCTTCTTGGCATCGAAGATGCTCTTGATGAAGGCCAGCGCCTTGGGCTCGACGCGCAGGAGGTCAGGGTTGATCTGGCCGCCGGGCAACACCAGCGCGTCATAATCGCCGGCCTTGGCCTGATCGAGGGTCTTGTCGACCTTGACGGGGCGGCCCCAGTCCTTCTCGTCCCAGCCCTTGATCTCGCCGGGCTGCAGCGAAATGATCTCGACGGTCGCTCCGGCCGCCTTGAGGGTATCACGCGGCACTTCGAGCTCCGATTGCTCGAAGCCGTTGGTCGCAAGAATCGCAATCTTTTTCCCGGACAGTTCCATCCGTGTCTCCGTTGATCGTGGGGTGATGCTCATCAATCGAATGATTTTGCATTTGGTTCCCAAGCCCAACATTACGGTAAGAGCTCGTCGGGTGGGCGAGCGAGGCGCTACTTCGTATTGGCCTCGACCGCATCCAGCAGCGGCATCTCGCGATGCGACTCGCAGAAGCGCGAGAGCTTGTTGCCGTTCTTGTTCAGCGCTTGCGTGTCCACAACGGGATTGTTGCGGCGGCCGGCGTAGAACCCGGCGAGCCAGACGTTCACGGTCTGCATGTGGGTAATGCGCTGGGTGATGTACTGGTCGCAGCTGATCTTGGAAACATCGACCAGCACCTGGGCCTTGGCCGGCACGACCAGCAGCAGGGCGGCGAAGGCACCAAGGACGATCACTCTTGTCTGAACCATGTTTTCCTTCCGATGAATGCCTGCACGCTGGAGGCGGTCGGGCGCTGCCTGCTTGATCCAGATCAAGGGGCGCCACGTTGCATACCCCGCGCCCGGTCCCACCCCGGGCCCGCCATAATTTCTCCTTCGCACGCGCGTTGTGTGGGACAGCGGCGGGACTTATCGTTCCGATTGAACTGCCGCACTCCCATTGACGCCCGACTGGATCGAGAGCGCATCGGTGCCCGAGACGAACGACCCCAAACCTGACGACCACAAGGCAGACGCGCCCAAGCCGGACGCCGCCAAGCCTGATGCCCCCAAGCCGGACGTGGGGCGCGCCGATGGCGGGCTGGCGCGGGCCTACGACCGGATCAAGAGCGCGGAGCAAGACCTTGCGCGGCTGGACCGGCTGGTTTCCGGAATGGAACACAGCAGCGAAGGCCCGCGGGTCTCGCGAGTAAGCGCTGGTGTGGAAGCTGTCGAGACTCCCAAGGACAAGGCTCCCTACGACAACACCCCCAAGGCCGCGGCGCCGGCGCCGGATAGCAGGGTTCGTAATCAAGGCCTGATGGGAGATCGCCCCATGCTGCGCGCTCTGATCGGCCTCGTGCTGGCAATCGGCATTCTCGGTGTCGCCTTCGCTTCGCAATATCGCGATGAGGCCAGGTCGATCAGCAGGTCGATCATGGCGCGATGGGCTCCGCCGGTCGCGAAGGCGCCTCCGCAAGCCTCCGCTGTCGAAAGTCCGGCGCCACCGCGGGCCGTGCAACTGGCTGCCGCGGATGAGCCCGGCACGGTGCCAGCGCCGCCGGTCGCCAAGGACACGGAGAGCGCTGCAGGATTTGACGCTTCAAGACCCGACGCCTCGAGATCCGACGCCTCAAGAACCGGCGCCACAACGCCTGACTCGTCGTCGTCTGATCTCGCGCAATCGCTCAAGACCATCAGCAGCGAGCTCGCGAACATCAACGGAAAGCTCGAGCAACTGAAAAGCCGCAGCGAGCAGACGCTGCGCGAGCAGGCCGACACCATTCAGCAGCTCAAGGCGGCGCAGGAGAAGGATGCGGCGGCCAATGCGCGCCTCGCCGCACAGGTCCAGACGCTGCAAAAGGAGCTGACGACTTCACCCGCATCCGCACCTGCATCCGCGCCTGCATCCACGAAACCCGCCCCGCGCAGCATGATCAACAACGATGCCGCTGCGCCTGCACGGCCGCACGCGCAAGCGGCCGCACCTCGGCGGCCCAGGCCGTCGCGAGGGCCCTGGATGCCCCCGCCCTATATGGTCGATCCCTATTACGGCGATCCGGATTGGTGAGCCCGCTGGGCGAATGAGCCGACTTTACGGAGCCGCCGATCGCAGGCGGCCCCGGATGTTGAGTCGGTTTGCGTTTAGCGCCAGCCGCGATGACGGCCCCTGCTCCAGCCATAGTGATGACCGTGGCCGCCACGTCCCATGTGACCGTGGCCGTGTCCATGACCGCCGCGCGCGAGAATCACCGGACTGTCGGAGCCAGCGACCAGCGTCTCCGCCGCAACCCGGGGCATGGCAGAAGCGGATAGTGTCGACATTGCCGCGATTGCGCACGCGGCAACGCCGATCAACAAATGACGTATCATGTTGGGGATTCTCCAGGAGCCGCGTGATCGCGGCTGCAGATGTGAATGCTTCCGCGGCCCCAGAGTTCCATCGAAGCATCAGGGCGCGGCAATCAACGCGAGCATTTCTGCGCCGGCACGCAAGCTAGCGGACCGGCATCAGTCACGCGGCGAGATCTGAAGCTCCATCAACGCCATGCGCTCCAGGACAGCGGGGTCTCGCTCGCCCTCCTTCGCCGTGCGAAGGATTGTTTCCGCGATCGACCGGACATGCGCAGAGCTGACCGGGGCCGGCAGTGACGCCACCGCCGTGTCCAGCGCGGTCTTCATGACGCCGATGGTTTCAGGCGTAAAAGATGCATTCGAAAAGTCTAACATGCTGAATCCGATCTGGAGGTCATCACGAGCGTCGCTTGGTTCGAATGGCTGCTGATATGCGCGATCCGATCGACCAGGGCCGCTAGATGTCGCGGCAATGGGTCGTGCTCGCCGCCAAGTTTGATCCGCAGGCGGTCGCCTATTTCATTGCAGATCGCCAGGCTGGAGCCGCGGTCGATCTGAATGGCATTGCGAACATCGGGGCTGTTCATGAAGGTTTCCGGTTGATACGCACGGAGGACGCTTCGCGCCGAGCCCCTCTCACAAGGCGACTGCGGTCTTGTTCAGGCGAGGATCGGAGGTTCGATCTCGCTACGCTCGGGGATCACAGGCTCAACGGCTCCCTTGGGCCAGAGTTCCCTCCGAACACAACTTATGTTTGGATTTCGCCGATGGCGTCCGATAGATGCGGTTTGTCCCGCGCCTCACGCACAAAGGCCGTAGGATGGGTAGAGCACTTGCGAAACCCATCGCGTCATCATGGCAATTGATGGGCTTCGCTTCCGCTTGACCCATCCTACCTGCTTCAGACCATCGCTTCGGTATCTGCCACTGGACGCTTTCCGTCCTCCGAGTCTCCAGAGCGAACAGCCCTGCTTCCCGCCGCGAAAATGTCGTGCACCAATCCGAGCTTCCCCAGCCCGAGAATGATCAGGCCGTTGATATCGATCTCGTACCAGGCGTGCGAAATGTAGGCGTCGCGCGGAAACCGGTGATGGTTGTTGTGGAGGCCTTCACCGAAGGTGAGGATCGTGGTCACGAACTCGTTGGTGGTGCCGTCGTCGAGATCGAAGCGGCGGTAGCCGTAGCGGCCGTCGCTGTGGCAGACCGAATTGACCATCGAGGTGGCCATGGTCATGAGGTAGCTGCGGAACAGGCCGGAGAACAGGATGCAGCCGGTCATCGTGTGCACGCCGCCGAAGGCGTAGCCGATCGCGCCCGGAATGATCACCGCCGAGAGCGCGTACCAGTACCAGCGTGTCCTGGTGAAGAACATCGCGATCGGATCGGCCAGGATATCCTTGGCGTAGTATCCGGCATCGGTGGTGGCCTGGTCCCACACCCAGCCGCCTTGCGCATGCATCATCCCCTTGGCGAATGTGACATAGGGGTTGCCGTCGCCGTCATAGTAAGGGCTGTGGACGTCGCCGGGCTTGTCGGAGTGAAGATGATGCCGGCGATGATTGCTCACCCATTTCAGGATCGAGCCCTGCACCGCCATCGTGGCGATGGCCGCGAACAACGTCCGCATCACCGGACCGCAGCGGAAGCTGCGGTGGACGAAGTAGCGATGCATGAAGCCGATCCCGACCGTGGACAGCGCGAACGTGCCGGCGAAGACCGAAACCTCCACCCAGCCGACGCCTTGCCAGAACGCCCAGACCAGCGCCGCGATCGAACCGCCGATCATGATGACGAAGGAGATGTAGGAGTCGCGAAACTTGGCCTCGACCACCGGCCCTTCGACCAGCACGCCCGGCGGCATTTTCCGCTCCGCGCCTTCCGCCGACACCACGCTTTCGATTACGGTCATTCCAGCCGATCCATTCACACAAAATTAACCCTGTTGCGGCGCACAGTACAACCTCGGGTTATTTCCATCAAGGATGCGAACTGCCGTGGGAGTACGGACCGGCGGCTTGAAAGGACGCGACCAGAGCGAAAAGAAGCCGGATTTCAAGGCCTGGTGGCAGCGTTAACCAGGTGCAAAGCCTCCGCAATGCACTCCCAGAAGACCGATGCCAGGACGAAGCAAGCCCCTCCTCTCGCCTTCGCAAGCTCAGGCGACGCGCACGATGGATGCGAAAGACCTTCGCGCGCGCACCGCGGATAATCCGGATCGCGGGTGGCGTGGCGATGCTGCTGGCGGTCGTCGTGCTCGTGAACATCGCCTATCAAACAATGCGCAAGCCGACCGAGCTGTTCGTCCTTGTCGGCCACGCGTTCGACAAGGATCCACCGGAGACCTGGCGGCAATACGGGCCGCTATTCCGCAAGCATGCCACCGCGACGATCACGCCCGAATTGCTGGCCGCGCTGGCGCAGGTCGAGACATCGGGCAATCCGCTCGCGCGCACCTACTGGCGCTGGCGATGGAGTTCTAATCCGCTCGCGATCTACCGGCCCGCCTCCAGCGCCGTCGGCCTCTTCCAGATGCTGGACGCAGCCTATGCCGACGCCGCGCGGTTCTGCGTTCGTGGCAACGCGGTCACGGAGGCCGGCTGCGGCTCTCCCTTCCTCTATATCCGCGCAATCCCGAGCCACGCCATCGAGCTGGCATCGGTCTATCTCGATCGCAATGTCGCCGATGTGCTCACCCGTGCGGGCGATGTGAAGGCGAGTGCGCGCGAGCGGCAGGATCTCGCCGCCTTCATCCATCTCTGCGGCGCCGGCCCCGCCACGGCCTACGCGCGCCGCAAGTTCCAGATGAGCGCCGACGAGCGCTGCGGCGATCACCTCGTCGCGAGCTATGTCGCCAGGGTCAACGCGATGAAGCGGCAGTTTGTGCGGCTTGCGGCGGATGACGGCGGTTAGGAACGTCGCCCTTCACCACCAATACGGCCACCGCCAGCCCTCGTAGCGGACATACGACGACACCAGCGGCGGGCCATAGGGATCGACCCGGTCGTCTTCAGGGCGGTAACGATAGCGTGGAACGATATTGTAATCCCACGGCGTCGGCCGGAGCACCGGAACATCCACCCTCAGCCGTTGTTCATCCACCACGCGAGCCTTCCGCGTCCGGGCTTCGGCATCCGATATCCCGAGATTGCCCAGCACCAGGGCGGTTCCGAGCGCACACGCGACAGTCATGATCTTCATGCGTTGGTCTCCTTGCCGCCAGAGTGCAAAAGGACGCCAGGCAAGGCAAGCGAATTTGCGATCAAGCTTTGCCGGAATGACCGACGCCGGCCGCTCCGCCTTTTCGGCGCAGCGCTGACCGACCATCATGCGCCGGGCTTGCCATCCAACAGCGCGAGCGCTCGCGGCACCTGATCGCGGTCCGCAACCAGCACATATTCCTGCCGCGCCAGGCTGGCGCCGCTCGCGATCACGATCGATTGCTTCGGGCACAGGCCGAAGCATCCGGTCACGATCAGCTTGCCCGGCTTGGTGCCGTCGCGCTTGTTCGCCTTCAGTTCGGATTTCAGCGCACGCCTGACGTCGCGGCCGTCGTCGCTGCGCTTGAGGCACTTGCGGCAAACCAGGACAGGCGCCGCGCGGCGCGAGCGCACGATCATTGGGCTTGCAGAATTGGGGCTTTTAGAAATCGACGGCTTTTCAGACATGGCAACCTATGTGGGACATCAGTCCATATAGGCATGGAACCGCGACCTCGCCGCCAAGGACGACGACGCGGCGCGCATGGCCGGGCATTTACTCCCGCGCGCGACGCACAGCCTCCGCCAGCTTCATCCTCTGCTTGTCCCACCGGCTCTGCTCCGCTTCGGCGCGTTCGTCGAGTGCAGCGCGCTCGGCTTCAATCGCCTCCGCCCGCGATTCGTGCTCCCGCCTCGCTTCGTCCAATGCGGCCTGCGCAGTTGCGACCGCCTTGTCGCGACGCGCGCGCTCTTTGGCGCGGGCGGCCTCCTCCTTGCGGCGCTCGGCTTCCCGCCGCTTCTCTTCCTTCTCGAACGCCGCGGCGGCCTTGCGCGCCTGTTGAGCGTCGATCTTGCGGGCTGGTTGCTTTGCAGCCTTTGAAGGACTCTTTTTCGGTTTGGACTTCGCCTTGGACTTGGCCTTGCGCTTCGGCGTGGCCTCGTCGTCAGCGAGATCGGTCGGCAACTCGGAATGCTCGGTGAACGCCCCGTCCGATCCGACCGGACGCCGGAGCACCACGCCCGGCTTCTCCATCGTCGCCGCGACGATGTCGGGATCGTCGGTCTCCTTCGCGGCGCCCTGATGAAACAGATTGGACCTGGCGCCCCAGGCGTCCAGCGCCGCCTTCATCGAGGGCGCGGCGATCGCCTGGTCGTAGAAGCCGAGCGAGGTCTGGTAGGCCTTCAGTTTTCTTTTTGGTGTCTTCGGCATGTCGCTCCGCAGCTGGCGAGCCACCAGCTTCCAGCGGCGCCATCATGCCATACTGCCCCTGTTTTGCCCGACGAGTCAAATTCGATTCGGTATCACCGAAGTCGGTGCGAGGCCCGTAGCCCGCTGCGCTCCATCCGTGCTACGGCTCAACACCACCGCTTTTTCGGATTTTCAACACGCTGAAATCCCTCGGGATTTCTACTGTGCATGGGGTTGTTTTCGACGTTTTTGTTTTGAGGCGGCGCCGCCTACGCCGCGTCCACGTCCTCGGGCGCCGGTCCTGCGACGAGCCCATCGAGACCGACCATCAGCAGATCGGCGATGTGCATCAGCTGGTACAGCGGAATGTCCGCGATGCCCTGCTCGGCCAGCGAGACGAAGGCCGGCGTGGCGCCGATGAGTTCGGCGAGCTGGCCTTGCGTGTAGCCGCGTTTTTCGCGCGCAGCCCTGAGGCGCGCACCGATCCCAAGCCGGTGGCGGGACTGCTCGTCCGCGGTCATCATCACGGCCTGCTCGTCCGCGCTCGCATAGCCGTCCGCGAATGCGCTGCCGATCAGCCGGCCCTTGCGCCAGGCGACGCGGCAGTCCTTGCGCAGTCCGCTGCTGAAGACCAGCGTGAACTGCTCGGCGACCCAGAGCGAGGCGTTGAGGCCGAGGCGCGCGCCGGTGCCCGAGACATCGCGGATCGTGCAGGGCGCGCTGATGATCTTGCCGGTGCCGTTGTCGAATTCGACAATGCCGGTGCGCAGCGTGTGATGTCTGACTGCGGCGCGATGCTCGCTCATGACCAGAACACTCCCTTCCGCTGCGACGTCGAACCGACGCAGCCACAAATTCCGGACCTCGATACCGCAGAATTTTTCCCGAACTCCTAAATTTCCAGGGGTTCGACCAGGACTGAAAGCCATGGTAAAGGATTTGCTCCCAATCCATCTTTTCCGGCGGAAAGCGTGCGGCGCGCCCGTGACGGGCGACGAGGCAAACGATGACCGACGCGATGAAATGTCCGACCTGCAACTCCGAGCACGCCTATCAGGATCGCGGCCTCTGGGTCTGCCCGGAATGCGGCCATGAATGGAGCGGCACGGCGGAGGCCGCCGCGGACGCCGCGCAGGAGGCCGGCGTGCGCGATGCCAACGGCAATGCGCTCGCTGATGGCGACAGCGTCATCGTGATGAAGGATCTCAAGGTCAAGGGCTCCTCCTCCGTCGTCAAGGGCGGCACCAAGGTCCGCAACATCCGCCTGCAGGACGCGACCGACGGCCACAACATCGCCTGCAAGATCGACGGCATCGGCGCGATGAATTTGAAATCGGAGTTCGTGAGGAAAGCGTAAGCCGAGGCGGCCGCATGTCGCAATGTTCAGAAGTGGACATACGTTGCTGCGCCGGACCGCTACCCATGAGCCGACATCCGTACGAACAAGACTTGGGAGGCCGCTCTGCGAGGACCGCCAACAAGCGACGCGACCAAACCAAACCCGACCGATGACATGTTCGACAATCTGAGCGATCAGGCCGTCTTGCGATTGTACGAAAACATCCGGCATCAGGTTGTCGCCGACAAGGCTCTCGGAGGCAGGTATCGGCTGCTCGGCAAATCCGCCAGCGAGCGCGCCGAGCGGCTCGGGCGGGAGCTGACCGGCCGCAGGATCAAGTTCACCGCCATCGAATGGTAAGCGCCGTGCGGAGGCTTGCGGTCTATTGCTGCCTCTGCGCCAGATAGAATCCGCACAGCACCGTCACCAATCCCGCCGTCTGCAATAGTGTCGGCGGCTCGCCGAGCAGGAGCCAGCCGGTGAGCACCGTCAGCGCCGGCACGCAGGCGGGGACAACGGCGGCGCGGGCAACGCCGAGGCGTTGGACCGAGACGGCGAACAGATAAAGCGCAGCCGGACCCGCAAGCACGCCCTGCGCCAGCGCCTGGATGGCGTTCTCACCGACACCGATCGCCGCGATCCGCGCGAGGCCGCCGGTCATGAGGTAGATCGGCAGCAGCAGCAGCGACAGCACGTTGATGACGAGCGCGGCCGACACGGCGGAGACACGCCAGTGGCGCACCAGCGCGCCGAAACCTGCGAACATCAATCCGGTCAGCACGAAGGTGAGATCGCCCAGCACGCCATCGACGCCGATATGACCGATCGATTCCGCGCCGATCACGCCGAGCCCGGCGACGATGACGAGGGCGCCAGCGATGCGCGACGCGGAGACATGCTCTTTCAGAAACAAGGCCGCGAGCAGCAGGCCGCCGAGCGTCGCGCAGGAGGGCTGGATCACGCTGCCATGGCCGAGCGGCACGAACAGAAAACCGGTGTAGGAGATCAGCGACATCACGGGGCCGCCGAGCACCATCAGCGCAAGGCCCCTGCCCCAGCCGATGCCGCAGAGATCGGAGATTCCGCCGCGTATCACCAGCGGCAGGAACGCGATGCCGGACCAGACATAGCGATGCACGAGCAGATCGACCGGCGTGAAGCCGACCTTGAGCCCGTGCCGCGTGCCGGCAAAGCCGAGCGCCCAGAACACCGCCGCGGCAAGGCCGCAGAGCACGCCGACAAGCGCCGGCGCCTGATCGTTCTTTTGAGTGAGAGCGTCAGCGCCGCTCGTCCGCTGATCCATGGGACAAAGCGGTACGCCGACAGAGGCCATGGCTCAACCCATGTGCCTGCAAGGCTGGCACGCAAGCGAGAGACGCCAGCGCGCCTTCTCTCAGAAAAACCCGGGGCTGAGATCGAGCCCATAGGTCAGGCTGAGCACGAACACGAACAGCGCGGCGGCTGCGAACAAGGCGAGATGCCTGAGAATGAACGCGCGCGGCGAGACGCTTGCAACAACGGCTTTCTGTGCAACGGGCATGACTACTCCATTATGAAAATGATTCTTGGCTGCTCAATAAGCGGCGCCCGCATCAAGCGCCGCGATCTGCAAAGCAACTATTAAAGAGATCACACTCGCTTTGAACGGCCGTACACAACCGCACGTGATCATGACTCGCTGCGCCAAAAAAAGACCGCGCTCCCGAAAGGGAACGCGGTCCAGGCAGGCTCGGAGAAAACGAGCCTGCATCACGTTGGCTTGATGTTGGCTTGTGGCGTCCCCAGATCAGCGGGCGCTGCCCGTCGTGACGTCAGCCGTCTTCACCTTGCGCGGCGACAGAACGCGGGTCTGGTGGACCGAAGCGACAGTAGTGGGCGCCGAGGCCTGCTGCTCGACATGCGCTGCACCGAGCACGCGCACCTGCATCGGGGAGACCGGAAAGCCGTTGACCTCATAAGTCGGCAGCTCGGCGGCGAAAGCCGCGGTGCTGCCCGCGATCGTCAGAATGGCGGCGGCGATCGACAGAGTCTTCTTGTTCATGGGTGATGCTCCTGATGGAAGGTTCGGAGCACATCTAAGCTCATTTTGCTGCGTTGCGACATGCGTTGCTGCATTGCAACAACGCGCCCGGTGCATAGCAATATGTTTAATGCGCACAAGGCTTTGGCCGAATCACCGCCGACTGCGACATGACACTTTTATGAGCGGCGGTCAGCCGCCGAGCACGTGTCCCCAGCCGTCGAAGACGTAGGTCTTCCAGATCACGGTTCCGTCCTGTCCCGGCTGGCTGGCACGCCTGAAATCGTCAGCCTGCTCAGCGGTCCACGTGATGATCGTATCGGAGAGCTGGTCGTGCAGGATGGCGGGCTCGGAAGGATCGAAGGCGTCCATGGGACGAAGCGACGAATGCGTCATGGCCGCCTAACGCGCCAGCCGGCCCAAGGTTGCGAAGCGCCGGGCGCCGCACCGCACAGCTTATTTCAGCGCTGTCGCCAGCGATTGCAGCTTTGCGACGAGGTTGGTGCCGAGGGCGTAGATGATCTCGATGATCGCGAGCGCGATGCCGGCTGCGATTAGGCCGTATTCGATCGCGGTAGCGCCGGATTCATCGGCAGCGAATTCGGCCCATTTGCATTTCAGTTTCATGTGCGTGTCCTTCCCAACTCTGCCGGAATCGCCGACGCGGGAGACTTGCACAGCCACAATCCAAGATTGAGTAAATTCAGTCGCCTCAAGTTGATGACAATGAATGCCGCATTTGCGGGCCCTTTCGACTACGGCCCCCTGAAACCACAATGGAACCTGCGTTGCCCGCGCGCAACACCCGCTCGAAAAGCCCCATTTCGCCGAATTGCGCCATTGCGCCGCCACACCGTCCTCCGAACAATCGACGCGTAGCGTGCCTTTTCGTGCAAGACTGTTTGGTCAAGACTGTTCGGAGAAGACGAGGTTCGACAGAACCGTTTGGAGGCAGGGATCATGAATGATCGGCGGTCTCTTCTGGTGGCGGTCTCCTGCCCCTCGGCGGTTCTCGCCGGCTGGCTGGCGCTCTCTTTGTCCGCCTATGCCCCTGCCCTTATCGAGAACAGCGGCGCGAATGCTTCCGCCGTCTCGCGCGCGAAGGATCTCAGCCGGCTTGACCTCGCGGACATCCCGCACGCTGCGGCCATCGAGGACGGCGTTGCCCTGACCGCCGACATCGCGGCCGCCGTCGCTGCGACACCGTCGATCGTAACCACTGAAACGGCAGCGCCCGAGGCGCCAGCTCCGGCCATCAAGCTCGCCTCGGCCGACCCGTTGCTGATCTTGCCGACCGAAGCGCCGCTCGTGCCGCAGATTTCGCCTGAGCCGACTCCAGTCGCCAGCGAGGTGGCTCCGGCTCCCGCGCCGGAGCCCGTGATCAAACTCGCCTCGGCCGATCCCACCGAGATCGCGACGACGGACGCACTGTCGCCCGCGACGATCGCGACCGGCCCTGCGCCTGCCGCGAGCAAGGCCTCGCCGTCTGCGGACACGACCGCGGTGCTCGACGAATGCTACGTCATCGAAGCCTGCATCGACCGTTATCTCTGGGCGCTCTACCAGCGCACGCCCAAGGAAGACTCGGTCAAGGTCGAGGATCGGCGCGCTGTCACCGTCAAGCGCAAGGGCAAGATGGTGACCGTGATGCGCAGCTTCACGAAACTGGTCGACGAGGACTTTGGCTGGAAGGATCCGAAGGCGGCCGACCGCGCCGGCATGTCGATGATGGACTACGTCATCGGCGGCATGGACAAGAGTTTCAAGAAAAAGCTGTTTCGCACGTTGCTCGCGGCTGAGGCTGCCGGGCTTTCGCCGGGCATCACCAGCGCGTTCCGGGACGACTATCGCCAGTCGATCGCGAGCGGCCTGAAGGCTGCCTCGGACCGCTCCTATCACGGCGGCAGCACGCGCGGCGGCTACGGCCACGGCATGGCGGCCGACATCGTCAGCACCAAGGGCGACAACCGCGCGCAACGCTGGGTCTCGACCGAGGTGCTGTGGAAGTGGGTCGATGCCAATGGCAAGGCGCTCGGTATCGGCCGACCCTATCTCGGCCGCGATCCCCCGCATGTCGGCCCGGTCGACGGTACGGAATATGTCTCGCGCCGAGGCACGTCGGACCGTAAGGAAGCCAGCGTCAAGCCGAGGAAGGCGCGGGCCGTGGCAAGCGCAAAGCCGCCAAAGGCGAAGGCACAGGCGACGCGCGAGCAGAAGGTTCCGGCAAAGCCGCAGAAATCAGCGCAATCGGCCGCGAAACGCGCGACCTGAGTATCACACCTTATCGTCCCGGCGTCGGCAGCGGTACGAGCTGCATCTCGACGGTGCCCGCCTCCTGAGTCCGCACCAGCACTGCAAAGATGGTTTCGACCGCGAGCCGTACCGCCGCCTCGGTCGCTGTGCCCTTGGCCAGATGCGCCGCGATCAGGCCCGTGAGAAGATCGCCGGTGCCTGAGGGGCGGATCGGCAGGCGCGGCGTCGCAAAGCGCGACAACTGACCGTCGGCGCACAGAATCGTTTCCACCTGCCCTTCCGCCGTATCAGTGAGCGTGCAACCGGTGGCGACCACGTCGATGCGGCCGGTCCCGGCCAGCGCCGCGCACGCCGCGCGCAGACCCTGCGCATCTGTGATGTCGAGGCCTGCGAGCAGCCCGAGCTCGAACTGGTTCGGCGTGGTCAGATTGGCGGCCGGCAGCAGCCGGTGCCGGACCACGTCCAGGATGCCGTCGGCGACGTAGACGCGGCCATCGTCGCCGATCACGGGATCGCAGAGATAGACCAGTTTTGAATTGCGGGTCAGCGCCCGCTCGACGAAATCGGCAATGACAGCGGCATTGCCGGACGAACCGAGATAGCCGGTGACGAGGACCGCGGCCTCGTCGACGAGATCGCGCTCCTCGACGCCTCTCAGCAGATCTGCAACGAGCTCGGTCTCCAGCACCCGCCCGCGCAGGGTCGGATAGCGCGGATGGTTCGACAGCAGCGTGGTCGGCACCGCGGCGACATTCACGCCTTCCGCCTGCATGGCATAGGCGGCGGCGCTGTTGCCGACATGGCCGTGGACCACCTGGCTTTGAATGGAGATGACGAGCATGAAAGAGGTCCGTAGGAGTAATCGTCAAGCGAGACAAGGGTCGCCCAGATCACGAATAATCATATCCAAGCCCCGGCCGCAGCGCTTGCATCTTCCGCGCCAGCCGCCGATGCCCGCTCTCCTCCGACCGCGCCAGCCGGCCGGCGACCGCGACGTGATCCGCATCGCTCTTGTGCTGGTTGAGCTTGGCCTGCCCCTCGACGGTATCCACCACGAGATCGATGACGCGAATGGTGGCCAACATGGTCTCGCGCTTGTCCGGCTCCATCTGCGCCAGGTCCCAGGGCGCCTTCGGCAGCCGCGCTTCGGCGACCGCGAGTAGCGCATCGCCGTGCCCGCGGTTCTCGTCGAGCCCGCGCAGATGCGCCACGCCCGACAGGTGCACGGCCTCGTACAGCCAGGTCGAGACGTTGTCGCGCGAAGAATACCAGTCGTTGGAGATGTAGGCATCGTCGCCGGCAACGATCAGCAGAAAGGGCCGCGCGCCATCGGCGAGCGGAACGAGCGGATTCCTGGCGGTGAGATGGATCTGGACGATCGTGCGCCCGTCGCGCTGCTCCAACACGAAGGGCACGTGCGAGGCGCGCGGACCGCGCTCATCCGCCGCGACGATCATGCCGAAGCCGCGCTGGGTTGCGAATTCCAGCGCTTGCTGCTCCTCGATGCGGAATTGGGGGCGGAGGACATGCATGGCGGGGCGCTCGTTAGCGGGCTGGAGGACAAATCGAGGCTAACTCATGATCCGGTCAGATCAGAAGCGATATTGGCCCGCAAACGCGGATATCAGGAATGATCTCGCCGCCGCGCGAGCTCATCGATATAGGCGCAGAACATGTCGGCCATTGCGTCGGCATGATGCGCGATCTCCGCCTCGTTGCGCGGTGTCTCCGAGAACTGCTTGCCGACCTCGCTCAGCGTCGTCTTGATCAGCTCGCCGGCAAGCTCCCGCGTCGCATCCGGCGCCTTGGGCAGGGCCTCCCTCATGAAGGCCGCGACGATGCCTTTACCGGCGGCCCGCGCGTCGTGTGCTTCGGGCGCATCGCGATAGAGCGGCGCGGCGTCGCTGAGGGCCGTGCGGATTGCAGCCTCCTCGCACTCGGAGCGAATGAAGGCGGGGACCAGCGCGCGCAGCCGCACCAGTGGCGGCTTCGCCCGGTCCGCCAGGATGCCGCGCAGGAGCTCGCTCGTGCGCCGCCACTCGTCGCTCTGGAGGCGGAACAGGATCGCCGCCTTGTTCGGAAAATATTGATAGAGCGACCCGACGCTCACCCCGGCTCGCTCGGCCACCCGCGCCGTCGTGAAGCGCTGCGCCCCCTCCTTTGCCAGGACCTGAACAGCCGCGTCCAGAATGGCCGCCACCAGCTCGTTCGAGCGGGCCTGCTGCGGCTGTTTTCGGGAGGAAACTGAACGGCTTCGGCGATCGGCCATGGGGCCCTCGGGCAATGCGAATAGCGAATGCGACGAATTAGTCGTATTTCAATTCTCACGCAAGCACTCGCCTCTCGGCGACATCTGGAGAGTACACATGACCACCCCGACCATCACATCACTTGCGCCACTGCTCGATCGTCTGTTCGACCAGGACGGAGCGGCGCGCGGCGCGATGCGAACCGCCTTCGCCGATGTGACCGACGCCGACCGCGCACGGATGATGCGGAGCAAGACCGCTTACCGCGACCTCTACGGGCGGCTGAAGGACGCACCGCTCGCGGTCTCCCGCGAGACCGGTCACCTGCTTTACATGCTCGCACGCAGCTCCCGCGCCAAAGCGATCGTCGAGTTCGGCACCTCGTTCGGCATCTCGACCCTGCACCTTGCCGCGGGCTTGCGCGACAATGGCGGCGGCCGCCTCATCACCAGCGAATTCGAACCGTCCAAGGCGGCCCGGGCGCGCGAGAACCTCGCGGCCGGCGGGCTGCTGGATCTCGTCGAAATCCGCGAAGGCGACGCGCTGAAGACGCTTCAAGTCGATCTGCCTGATACGATCGATCTCGTGCTACTCGACGGCGCCAAGGCGCTCTACCCCGATGTCCTGGATCTGGTCGAAGGCCATCTCCGGCCAGGCGCGATCATCGTCGCCGACAACGCCGACGACAGCCCTGACTATCTGGCGCGCATGCGGATGCCCGGAAGCGCCTACATGTCCACGGCCTTTGCCGAGGACGTCGAACTCTCCGTGCGGATCAACTAACGCCACGACCAATGAGCCGCCGCGCAAACCATCGCGCGGCGGTTTCGTGCGGCGCTCCTTCGTGTCGCAGGCTCGTCACTGACACGTGATAGCTGGACCCGGGCAAACGTCATATTCCCCGTACCGTGCGGTATCTTTCTTTGCACAATACGCCCGAGCCCGTGATGACTTACGCCTTCAATGCCTACGCAGCGCTTGCCCTCGCTATCGTCCTCGAGGTCACGGCGTCCGCCTTCCTCCAGCAATCCGTGCAGTTCACGCGGCTGTGGCCGACACTGGCGATGGTGCTGTTCTATGTCGCCTCGTTCTACGCGCTGTCGGTCGCGATCCGGGTCATCCCCCTGAGCATCGCCTATGCGATCTGGGGCGGGGTCGGCATCATCCTGACTGCAACGATCTCCTTCGTGCTGTTTCGCCAGATGCTCGACGCTGCGGCCTTCGTCGGCATCGCGCTGATCGTGTCCGGAGTGGTGGTCATCAACCTGTTCTCGGCGACCACGGTGCATTGATGCCGGCAAGCACGGTGTTCACCGGCAAGGCCTTCGGCTTCGCGACGCCCTGCCGGCAGCCGACCCACGCCTACTGGCTTTGCGACGGCTTGGGCGCACGCGGCCCGGATCGCTTCGCGCCAGGCTTGGCCGCAGCTCGCGGCGGCGCCGTGTCGACCGATTCCAGATAGGCGGCAAGCGCCTTGGCTGTGTCCGAACTGGTTGCGTAATGGTCCTTCAGGAACCAGGACAGCGTCAGGTTGAAGCGCCCCTTGGCAAGACCGCGCGGGCTGCGATGGCAGGTCGCGCACCCATCGGCGAAAAGCTTTTGCGGCGACTTGCCGGCATCGAGATTTTGCGCCACGGCAACCGTCGCCGTCAGAACGGCGGCCGCCGCAAGAGTCATCGTTGGAAGAGTCATAGGGGGCGCGATCACGCCACGCCCCAATCGAAATGGCGAAATCAATGTCTTGCCCGGCCCCGTCTTGCGGTCAGGCCGCCAATAGCTGATCGAACTCGGGTGGCGCGTAGGCCTTGCCGTCCTGGTCGGTGATAACGACCTTCCACCCCTCGCTTGCCCAAACCTTTGCCTTCGCCACGATGAGCAAACGGCTCTCGCGGGCAAAACTGCACTTCTCATTGTCGCGTTCTGCGATCATCTTGTAGGCCAATGCGCATCCCCTTAGCGTTGCCTGCACCCGCTCTCGTCGTGGCAGCGGGCTTTGGCGGCAATTCGCCGGGAGCGTGGCAATTTGGTGCCATCCGCGGCAGCATTGTGCCTGGTTCCGATTACGAAGGAGCTTTTCGTGCGCCGCATCATGAATGCGATCCTGCTTGTCATGGGCTGCCTTGGTGCGGGCCTGCTTGGCGCGGCGCCCACAGCGGCTCAGACCTACGATCCGCGCCATCCTGTCTGCATCGAGATCTACACCATCGACGGCCGCAGCATCGATTGCAGCTTTGCGACGATCGCGCAGTGCGCCGCGACCGCCTCCGGGCAATCCGCCCAGTGCTACGCCAATCCCTATGCCACGCAGAGCCGGCAGCTGAGCCCGGTTCCGTCGCCGCCGCGACGAAGCCGATAGCATCAGGTCTGCGCTCCGATCAGTGGACGCGAATGATGTGGGGGCGGCCAAGATCGATCAGCCCCTGCACCGCGGAGAGGCGGTCGTCGAGGGCTGCGATGGTCAGCAACAGATTGTTGCGGCGTTCGTCGAGAAGGCCCATCTCGGCGCCGGAGAGTTTGGTGCTCGATCGCTCCTTGTGAATCACCTCGAGAGATTGGCGCAATCCGGCAATCAGGCCAGACAGCTGCTTGGCTTCCTTGGTCATCGACCGCTTCGCGACATTATGGCGGCGCGTCTCCGCCTGGTTCTGTCTCATCGTCGTCATCCTCCCGTGCCCCGCTGCCCCGAGTGGAATGCTTACAGCTTTGAGTAGACATATTACGATCGATGAAATCTGCCCGCGAAGAAGCTTCTCAAATTGTATGGGCAGGGAACCCGCTCCGGCCCCAGCAGAAAGCCCGGCGCGAGGGCCGGGCTTTCGTTAGCAACTCTAGTGCTTCTGGTGTCCGCCACCGGGACCGCCGGCCGGCGCACCGCCGCCGTGCGGCGCGGCGTTGATGTGAGGAGCGCCGCCGCCACCCCCATGAGGCATCGCAGGCGCAGCCGCGCGCGGCGCCGGCATTTGGGCATGAGCGTTCATCGGCGAGCCGTGGCTGACGTTGGGCTGGGCCACATGCGGCATCGCGGGCCGGCTTGCGGGAGCTGCTGAGACACGCGGCGCCTCATGCGGGCGCGCCATCGGCTGCGCACGCACAGCCGCGCGGTGTGCGGCCTGCTCGTGCATGATGCGGGCTTGTGCATCGCGCGGATTGCGGCCCTGAAGATTGGTCCGCTCATGCGCGATGCGGTCGCTTCGTCCCGCACGGCTCCGGTCCGTCGTCACCGCAGTCCCGTGCCTGGCCATCGCGGCGTCGTGTCGTGAAGTTATGGCATTACGGCCGGAGACCGCAGCCGCGCCCTTCATATTTTCCTTGGCATTCGCACCGCTGCGCCCGAGTGCAACCGCCGCATCGCGCGTTGCCGCGCGGCCGATCCGGGCCGCGCGCGGATCGATCGTCATCCGCGTCGCTTCGCGCTGATGCGAGGTCCAGTAGCTATTCCAGTGGGCATGGCGCCGATACCAGGGCCGCCCCTCATAATAGCTCGACCAGTACGAGGTCAGCACGAAGGGGACGATCGGCACGTCGATCTCGTCGACATAGTCGGGGAGATAGACGTAGTGATTGCGGTAGAGATACTCGAGATATTGCGACGACACCCAGCCACGGTCATCCGAGAAGCTCACGTCGCACCAGGCTTTGCCGCGCAGGCAACCATGGATATCGACGCGGGCGCCCTCGGGGATGCGATCGACCAGGGGAAAGCCCGAACCCGGCCCGGCGCGCAGGCCGGTCGAGACGGTGACCATACCCGGAGCGGCCAGCGCGGCCGTCGGGGCGAGCAGCAATGCGGCTAACAACACGCTTCGGAATTTCATGGCGTAGTCCTCCTCTTTCGAGTCGGAACGCGCAAGCGGAACGGGCGTTCCGCGAACGAAGGTCTCATCCGTCGAAAGATCGAGACTAGTGCCGCGCGCGGTTCAATATTCATTCGCCGTTCATCGACATCGCGCGCACGCGCGAGTGTGTGCGCCGCCGTCCCGTCAGTTCACTTGCTGCATAAAACCGTCGAAGTACGCAGCAAGCGCAGCAAAATGATCGAGCGGCAGCACGGTCGCGACATACTGATCCGGCCTCACCACGACCATGCAGCCGGCCTTACGATCGATACCGCGCATCGCGAAAACGTCTTGGCCATTCTTGAGGTCCGGACAGAACATTTTCTCGTAGTCGATGAGGCCGTACCGGCCCTTGCGCGGAAGCAACAGCGCGGGCATCGCATCGACGGCGAGCTCGCGATGATCCTGCTGGAAGACCGCCCGCAGGTCGATCACGCCGTCGATGTCGGCGGCCACGGGCGTATAACGCCGGACCGGGGACTCCCGCGCCTCGGAGAGAAAATTGCACAATGCGCGTATAGCCGAGCCGGCTGTTGCCGGATCCTCAGCGCCGGAGAAAGCGTATATGCGAAAGCGGCCATCCGCGGACGCTGCGTGACCGAGATGCACCGGCTTGGCATCCGCAAGCCGGATCACGGGTGCGGAATGAAAGCGCGTGCCGATGACGAGGCCTTGCGCGAGCTGCTGGTGGGACGTCGCTCCGGTCAGAACCGACGGGCGGTAATGCGTCGCCGTGCCCGCGGTGTAGCGACCGTGCCTGACGAAATAGTCCTGCGTCCTGGCGGCATCGGCGCCGCCGGCCTTGGCGGCGGACGCAAGAATCCCAGCCCATTCGCGGTCGAAATCGATCAGCTCTTTCGCAACGGCCTGGCGCTCGGCCGAATAGGAATGCAGCAGGCTTGGCGCAGACTGCTTCCGCAAAACGGCAGCGAGCTTCCAGCCGAGATTGAAGGCGTCTTGCATCGAGACGTTCATGCCCTGCCCCGCCTTCGGGCTGTGGGTGTGGCAGGCATCGCCGGCGATGAAGATCCGCGGCAGACGCTTAGCGATCTCGGTCCCCGGCACGTCGTCGAACTTGTCGGTCAGTCGCTGGCCGATCTCGTAGACCGACCACCACGCGATCTCCTTCACATCCAGCGTGTGCGGCTTGAGGATCCGCTGCGCCTTCGCGATCACGTCATCGGCGGTGATGTTGCGATTGGCGACGCGCTCGCCGATGTCGAGCTTGGCGAGCTCGACATAGAGGCGGACCATGTAACCGCCCTCGCGCGGAATGATCAGCAGGCTGCCGTCCTTCGCCGACTGGATCAGGGCCTTGAAGCGGATGTCCGGAAAATCGGTCACCGCCAGCACGTCCATCACGCCCCAGGCATGATTGGCGGAATCGCCGAGCAACTCGCGGCCGATCGATTTGCGCACTGTGCTGCGGGCGCCGTCGCAGCCGACGACGTAGCGCGCCTTGATCGTCTCTATCTTGCCCTCGTTCTCGGCATCGAGCCGTTCGAGCCGCGCCGTCACGGCATGGTCGGCGGGACCCGCGGCCGGATCGACCTGAAGGTCGAGCAGGCGCCGGCTGTAATGGGGCTCGAGGCTGGCGGGCGCTTTGCGCATGACGTCGAGAAAACCGTCATGAATGCGCGCCTGGTTGAGAATGACGTGCGGGAATTCCGACAAGCCGTCCTCGACGTCCTGCACCCGGCCGCTGCGGACGATATGTTCTGGCAGCCGCTCGTCCGGCTTCCAGAATGTCGTCTCGTTCACCCAACAGGCTTCCTTGAGGACGCGCTCGCTGAATCCGAAGGCGTGAAACATCTCCATGGTGCGGCATGCGATGCCGTCGGCCTGCCCGACCAGCAAGCGGTCCGGCTTCTGCTCGACGATGCAGGTCTTGATGTCATCAAACTGCGCAAGCTGGGCCGCAAGCGTCAGGCCCGCAGGACCACAGCCGACGATGAGGACATCGACCTCTTCAGGCACGGCGCCCGTTGCGCCAGAAGGCTGAATGCGCGCGGCGGGATCTGCGATTTCAGGGTCGCCCGGCTGAAATCCATTGAGATGGAATTGCATGAGCACCTCTCCCGCCGATGTTCTGTTTGGATATTGCTCAGTATGCTGACTATCAGTATACTTGTCAATGATCCCGGCCGTCCTACCCCAACGGAGAAATTCGGTGAAAGACAACAACGACATGCCCGGACATCTGGCGCGCCGTTTCCAGCAGATCGCGGTCGCGGTGTTTCTGGCCGAGGTCGAGGATGCCGGCTTCGACCTCACGCCGGTGCAATACGCCGCGCTCGCGACCATCAAGGCCAATCCGGGGCTCGACCAGGTGACGCTCGCAGGATTGATTGCCTACGACCGCACCACCATCACCGGCGTGATCGACCGCCTCGTGCAGAAGGGGCTCGCGGAGCGCCGCGCCTCGCGCCGCGACCGTCGTGCCCGCGAGCTCGAGATCACCGACGAAGGCCGCCGCACCCTGCGCAAGATCACGCCGGCCGTCGAATCCGCGCAACGCATCATGTTGCGTGGCCTCAGCGCGAAGGAAGGTGAGGATCTGATGCGGCTGTTGCACAAGGCCATCGCCGCCGGCAACGAGCTCAGCCGCGCCCCGTTGCGCGAGGTGCAGGCATAGAGCGTTTTCGAGCGAAGGGGCACCGCTTCGCGTCAAGAAAACGCGCCACGACAGAAAGCCCCGTAATTCTACCCCTCATTGTCGCAGTATCGCGAAACCAGGAACTAACCTTCGGCTGTTACGGTCGGCGGCATTCGGCGTTTAACGCGCGATTAACTTTGCCGGTCTGGAGTTTCGGATGTTCAGGTTCCTCATTGCGGCGGCGGCGATCGCGCTCTCGGCCGCTCCGGCGCTCGCGAATGGCCATGGCGGCGGCGATGCCCCTCCTCCGCCGAAGCCCGCGACCTCACCGGCGAAAGTGATCCTGACCAAGCAGGGCCCCACGCTCGTCGACCTCAACGGCATGACGCTCTACTATTACGAGCGCGATACCACCGGCAAGACATCGAACTGCAACGGAAAATGCGTCGAGAGCTGGATTCCGCTCTCCGCAACAGCCGATGCCAAGGCGATCGGCGATTTCACCGTGATCAACCGCAACGACGGCAGCAAGATGTGGGCATATCGCTATCGTCCGCTCTACACCTCGCCGGCCGACAAGGCGCCGGGCGAGGCCAACGGCAATGCCACGACGCTGCAATGGCGCATCGCCCGTCCCGAGAACTAGGGCGACCTCACCCGCGCCAGCTGGGCCGCGCCTCGACCTGCGCGTTCTGTCCGGGCGGCAGCACCACGACCATTGAATTGAGCTTCACCCGGTCATAGAGATCGATCACGTCCTCGTTGCGCATCCGGATGCATCCGGACGAGATCGCCTGCCCGATATATTCCGGCTGGTTGGTGCCGTGGATGCGGTAGAGCGTGTCCTTGTTGCCGGCATAGAGATAGATGCCCCGCGCGCCGAGCGGATTGGCGGGACCGCCGGGCACGCGCGCCGGATAGGGTCCGAGCCGCGCCTGGATGTCCGCCGTCGGAACCCAGTCCGGCCATTCCGCCAGACGACCGACCCGCGCGACCCCGGAGAACGCCATGGCTTCCTCGCCGACCGCAACGCCGTAGCGGATCGCCTTGCCTTCGGGCAGCACGAAATAGAGATAGCGCGCATCGGTATCGACCAGGATCGTGCCCGGCTGCTCCTTGCGCGGATAATCGACGATATGACGGAGATATTGCGCGGGCACGTTCGCCTGCGCGTACGGCGTATGCGCCAGCAACTGCCGGTCGCGCGGCGTCATGCTCGCATCTGTCGATGGCGAAAGCGTTGTCTGCATGCAGCCGCCCAACGGAAGCATGGCAAGGACGAATAGAACGAATAAGGATCTTGGCACCGCCGGCCCCGATAGCGATAGCAGCACCCCCAGCAACACCAGATGCTGCCAAAATCGTGCTGAAAACAAGGCATTGCGGAACAATTGCGCGTGTTTGATCAACCAGGTTCCATCACCACAAACGGCGCAAGAGCGTCGCACAGTCTCCATCCCCTCGCCTTGCTTTGGTCAAACCCGGCTGGACTCGTGCGTCATGTGCTTGGGCCTCGGGGAATTGGATGGGCTCACCTCACGGATCTGCTCGCGCGAATGCGGACGGCCAACACTTCAACTACTCAACAACTGGGCTTCAAAACACCCAGGCTTCAAAGGAGCTGCGATGCTCGCGACGCTGAACTCTCGGCAAATCGTCGATGAGATCGTGAAGGACACGGTCACGAACAACGACCCGCACGACGCCGTGCAGATTTCGCCTGACGTTGTGCTGGCCTCGCGCCCTCTCAGCGTCGCGCCCGCGCTCGCGCCTGAGATTACGGCCCGTCCGGAGCCCAAGATAGATCCGGCGTTCACGCTGAAGTCCAGAACGAATCCGGAGCCGAAGTTCAGTCCCCTCGTGGAGCCGCAGGCGGCAGCGCCCTCGGTCGACACCGCCGTGCGCGTCGCGGCCAGTGATGGTCTCAGCCGGCAGAAGCGCTCCTCAGCCGGCAAATGGCTGCGCGGCGCGTTCGTCACGATGCTGTTTGCGGGCGGAAGCGCGGCCGCCACTGTCGCCTGGGAGAAACATGGCGACACCGCAAGACAGATGCTCGCCGAATGGACCCCGGCATTGTCGTCGCTGCTGCCGTCGACCTCGCACTCGGCACCGGTCGCCGCCGCACAAGCCGCGGCGCCTGCGGACCAGGCTGCAACGGATCAAGCCGCCACGGATCAAGCAACCGATCAATCTGCGGCTCCGCCCGCAACCCAGCTTGCAGCAGCGGTGCCCGCGGCAGCACAATCCGATCCTGTACAATCGGTGCAGTCGATGACGCGCGATCTCGCCGCGATGGCGCAACAGATCGAGCAGCTCAAGGCCAACATCGCCGAGTTGAAGGCCGGGCAGGAGCAGATGGCACGCGAGATGGCGAAGCCGCCCGCGCAGAAGCCGGTGGCCGATGCCAAGCCGCGCATCGATCCGCGCGCGCAAATGTCCGCGCTGCCGCCGCGACCCGCGGCGCCGCCGGTTCGCAAGCCCAAGCCGGTCGTGTCGCACACCTACATGCCGGCTTATTCGCCCGCGCCGCTCGCTCCGCCGCCGCCTTCGCAGGCTGCCGCAGTCCCACCGCCAGCTGCCATGACGACGCAAGCCGTTGCCGACGACGACGGACCTGTCGTACGCCCGCCAATGCCGCTGCGCTGAACGATCGTCACGCGATGACACGAAAGCGTCGCGCCAGCGATGCTGTCCGAGTCGATATGATGCGTTGACTCCGGATGACTACGGGACGCGGCGCTTCGATCGTTCTCGATCAAGAGAAAAGGCCGTCGGGATTTATGCCGGCGGCCTTCTCTTGCAGCTGCCGGTTCCCGGAGCCCGGTTCTGCTGCAATTCCATGCCTCATGATCACGCCGACATATTTAATAAAATCTTAACACGCTTGAATGCTGCACATCATTTCTGCGCCATAAGCACAGAGATTGCGCGCGCCGTTCATTCGATAAACATCGACTCAGTGGTACCATCGGTCATGTGTTGAAACGTCCACCCGAAGCTCAATTCGTCACACCGGGGAATTCGGATGCCCTACTATTCCTTCGATCTCGTGGTTGGTGAAGAGTTCAAGAACCAGGGCGGCATCATCCTCGAAGACATCGAGGTCGCCTCCGATCGCGCCGTTCAACTGGCCACCGAGCTGTCGCAGGTGAAGCCCGAGCTGCAAAGCAAGGGTTGCGCTGTGCGCGTCACCGACCGCGATCACAAAGAGGTCTATCGCACGCCGCTCGATCCGGTGCCGGCCTGGCGGCGCTAGCCCGCGGGCCGTCTTCGCAGCCGCACGCTATCCCCATTGCGGACCGGCGCGGCAGCCGCTAGCCTTCCCGAAAATTCGGGGAGGTACCAAGGATGCGCACTGGTTTTCTGATGACGGCCCTGTTGCTGCTGGCGGCGCCGGCCCAAGCGGCCGACCATCCACGTTCGACCTATGTCACGTTGGTCTTGCAGGCCTTCGCCGCCAAGGTCGAATGTCCCGGCACCGACGTCGTCTACCAGGATCTGGTGCAGAAGGCGGAGCAGATGCAGCTGCCCGAAGGCACCACCGAGAAGGTCCGCAAGGCAATCGCGTGGATGCACACCGGCGGCAAATTGGGCGAGAAGCAGGACGACGATCTGATGGCCGAGGTCGCGGTGGCCACCCAGGCGACCGACCTCAACCAACGCCGCCTCGGCATGCCCAGCTGGTGCGAGGCCCAGAAGACCAACCTCGCCGGCCTGATCCGCAGCAAGGGCGGCTAGCGTTGTCGCGCGGCGTTAAGCACGCCGCGCCGGAACTTTTGCTTCGGCCAATAATCGTCACAATCCTCGCCAGCATGCGGCTCTCTTCGAATTCGAACAGGGGAGCCCCATGCGGATCAACCATGTCCTTCTCGCCGTGGCGTTTGCCGTCGCCACGATCCTGACTGCGCCCGTGCTGGCGAAGAATTCCGACGCCCAGAAGGGTGAGGACAAATCGACCTCGCCGTCATCGTGCAGCGCTTATCAGCAGGCGCCGGACGGCTCGTGGGAGCCGCTGCCTTGCAAGGAAACGGGCGAGCGCTCCCAGCCGCAGACGCAGCATCGTACGTCGCCGCAGGGAGCCGACCGCGGGGAGCGTTGAACGCGCGGGAGTGTCAGCTCTGGTGCGGACCGCGAATGATCTTCATCGCGTCGGCGAGGTGACGCCACTCTTTGGCTTCATCGGCCTCGCCGCGGCCCTCGCAAGCCCTGGCCTGTTCCGCGGCCTTCGCGATCGCCGCGAAACCGTGCTGTTCCAACATCTGGCGCGCGACGGTGTGGACCTGGACCTCGGTCATCATGGGCGTTCTCCCGTTTGACGAAACCGCGGTGCATCGCGCCGCCGCGGGTTGTTCACAACGATTGAGCCCCGGACCTCGTTCCGTAGCGTTCACTCGACGCGCAAAAGGCGGCCCGCTATGCCCAGCGGACCGCCTTCTCACCCACCCCAAATTCAAAGCGTCGCGGCCGAAATCCTACCCGGCCGCCGCGCGCTTGCGCTCGAAATCGTTGGGCACCTCGATATCGACCTCGAGGGTCGAGACCTCGTCGCCGCGATCGAGCCGGACGATGACCTTGGTCGGGTCCAGCGTGACGTGCCTGGAGACGACCGCGAGAATTTCCTCACGCAGCACACCGAGCAGATCGGGCTGGCCGCGCAGTCCGCGTTCATGGGCAAGCAGGATCTGCAACCGTTCGCGCGCGACGGGTGCAGAGGCCTTGTTGCCGCGGAGAAGCCGAAGCAAACCCATGCTCATGCGGCCCTCCTTCGCAGCAGGCGGTCCATGAAGCCCTTGCGCTCGGTCGGCACCTGCATCGGCACGGTGTCGCCGCACAGCCGCCGCGCCGCGTCGATATAGGCCCGCGCCGGAGCACCTTCCGCGTTCGACAGCGTCACCGGCGTGCCGACATTGGAGGCGCGCAGCACGTCCTGGCTCTCCGGGATGATGCCGAGCAAGGGCGTTGCGAGGATCTCGAGGATGTCCTCGATGGTTAGCATCTCGCCGCGCGCGGCGCGCGAGGGATCATAGCGGGTGATGAGAATGTGCTTCTCGACCCGCTCGCCCTTCTCGGCCCGCACCGTCTTGGAATCGAGCATGCCGATGATGCGATCGGAATCGCGCACCGAGGAGACTTCCGGATTGGTGACGATCACGGCCTCGTCGGCAAAGCGCATCGCCATGGAGGCGCCGCGCTCGATGCCGGCAGGGCTGTCGCAGATCACCCAGTCGAAACGGCTGCGCAGATCGTCGATGACCTTGCCCACGCCCTCTTCGGTCAGCGCGTCCTTGTCGCGGGTTTGCGAGGCCGGCAGCAGCCAGAGGTTCTCCAGCCGCTTGTCCTTGATCAGCGCCTGCGGCAGCTTTGCGACGCCCTGCACCACGTTGATGAGGTCGAACACGACGCGGCGTTCGGCGCCCATCACGAGGTCGAGGTTGCGCAAGCCGACGTCGAAATCGACGACCACGACCTTTTCGCCGCGTTGCGCGAGCGCAGCTCCCAGCGCGGCGGTCGTCGTGGTCTTGCCGACGCCCCCCTTGCCTGACGTCACGACCAGTACCTTGGCCATCTCTCAAATCTCCTTCTGGTCAGTTCAGCGCAGTAATTCGCATGGTGTTGCCCTGGAGCCAGGCCTGAGCCGGCTTGCCGCGCAGGGCCGCGTCGATATCGTCGGCGGTCTGGTAAAAACCATCGATTGCAAGCAGTTCTGCCTCGATCTTCTGACAATAGATGCGTGCGCTCGTGTGGCCGTTCACGCCCGCCATGGCACGGCCGCGCAGCGCGCCGTAGATGTGAATGGAGCCGCCGGCAACGACCTCGGCGCCGGAGCCGACAGAACCCAAAATGGTGACGTCGCCTTCGGGAAAGATCACGGTCTGGCCGGAGCGCACGGGGCTTTCGAGCAGCAGCGAAGTCGGCTTGGTCTCGACCTTTGCCTCAACCTTCTTGGGCGCACTCGGCTCGACCACGCAGCTCCGCCCGCCCGACAGCAGCGGCGGCATCATGGGGGTCAGCCGGCCCTCCTCCACGCCCTCGATCCCGAGCACGCGGATGTTGCGGTCCTGAAGGCTGGTGAGCAGATGGCCGATGCCGGACTGACTGAGATCGACCGAGGACAGGTCGATCACCACGGGGCGGCCGGCGAAGAAGCCCGGCGAGCGCGCGATGGTGGTGTCGATCTCCTGCAGCCAGTCCTGGATGGGAACCGTCGGCACGAACACGAAGGCCACATAGGAGCGCCCGCGCAGGCGAACCATTTGGCGTTGAGGTTTTACTGCAGCCTCCATAGCGGCCGACTCGTTCCCTGTTATTGAATGGTTAACGATGCCGCCGATATGGTTAATGGCCGGTTAATTTCTCCGTGGGGTTACGTGGGATGTTGGTGGGCCGCGATGAGCCGGCGGGCATTGGGCGAGCGTCAGGCAGACGCTCTCGCCCAACGCGCTG
>NZ_JADPIT010000015.1:360337-367502 GCF_023073035.1 Bradyrhizobium sp. 62 | reverse complement strand
CCCGCGAAGGCGGGCGATCCAGTATTCCGAGACGGTTGTGGGTCAACCGATAGGCGGCGGCGTACTGGATGCCCCGCCTGCGCGGGGCATGACAGCGACATGCGGGGCGAGCGCTTGCCCCCTACTTCTTCACCTTGCTCGCATCCATCTTGATGGCGGGGTCGAGCATCTTGGTCGTGAACGCCGTCGTGACATCGAACGGCTTTTCCATGCCGAGATAGGTCTGGACCAGATCGTAGTCCTTCTTCATCCGCTCGCCGTCGATCCAGCCGAGCGACTTTGTCGTCGTGAATTCGTCCGTCATCAGAAACTTGATGCGCTCCCACTGGCGCTCCTGGTTCTCCTTGTCGAGACCGGAGACCTGGTCGAGCAGCGCCTTCAGGCAGGGCGCGGCGTCGGCGACGCAGGTCGCGAAGGCCTTTTGCGTGACCCGCACGAACTCCTCGACCAGCTTCGGATTCTTCTGCAGATAGCCGCCGTTGACGATCAGCGAATTGCCGTAAGGATTGAGCCCGATGTCCTTCCAGTTGACGTAGCCGAGATCGGCTCCGAACTCGATCACCTTCAAATCGTGCTCGTTGTAGAAGTCGCTGATGATGTCGACGGTATGGCTCTTCAGCGCGGCGATCTTCGCCGTCGGTCCGACATTGACGAAGCCGACGGAGTCGGGGGCAAGCCCTGCAGCCTTTGCGAAGGCCGGCCACATCACGCGCGAGGCGTCCCCGGGCGGATTGCCGATCTTGTGGCCGGCAAAATCCTTCACCCCGTTCACGCCGTAGCTCTTCAGCCAGTAGAAGGTCTGGCCGGTGTTGGCGTAGACGCTCATCACGGCAACGGCGTCAGCCCCCTTGCTCTTCGCCACCAGCATGGTGGCGAGATCAGCGACGCCGAAGGGCGAGCCTCCGGAGCCGACCTTGGCGGCGGAGACACCGGAGCCCTTGCCGACCTCGATGGTCAGATCGATGCCCGCCTTCTCGTACCAGCCTTGTGCCTTGGCGTAATAATAGGGCGAGTGATCGGCCGTCGGTGCCCAGTTCAGGATCAGATTGACCGCCTCGCCCGCGGTCGCCGGCACGACTGGTAATCCGAGCATCAGGGCCACAGCCAGGGCCGAGCCCGCCGCCTGCAAACGCTTCATCGCATCTCTCCTCGTTGCCCGCGACCGGCTTGTCGCTCTCCCCCTGTGAGGATACCAATGCAACAAGGCCGCCCTCAACTTGTCAACTGTTTGGTTGGAAATGCCCGCAAAACGTTCAGGCGACACCGTGCCGCAGCGGCGCGACCCGGTCGCAACCCGCAGGAAGCTGCTCACCGCGGCGCGCGAGGAGTTCGCCCGGCACGGCTTTGCCGGTGCCCGCGTCGACGAGATCGCGGAGCGCGCCGGCGTCAACAAGCAACTCGTCTACCATTATTTCGGCGACAAGGACGCGCTCTATCTTGCCGTGCTTGAATGGGTTTACGCCGATATCCGCGAGCAGGAGCGCCAGCTCAATCTCGAAGGCCTGCCGCCGGAAAAGGCGATCCGGAAACTGATCGAGGCCTCGTTCGATTACCTCGCGGCAAACCCCGATTTCATCGTGCTTCTGAACGACGAGAACCGCGGCGGCGCCCGCCACGTCCGTGGCTCGACGCGGCTGGAGGCGATGCATTCGCCACTGGTGAAGAGCGTGTCCCACATCCTCCACGAGGGCGTCCGCGCCGGCATGTTCCGCAAGGGGATCGACCCGATCCAGCTCTATATCTCCATCGCGGGCCTCAGCTATTTCTATCTCTCGAACACGCCGACGCTATCGGCGATCTTCGGCAAGGACCTGTCGAGCCGGGCCGCGCGCCGCGCCCGCCGCCGGCACGTCGCCGATCTCGTGCTGCATTCGCTCCGTCCGTAATCAACCAACTGGTTGAAACTTCCCTCAAGGACGGTTAGGCTTCAGACCAGGCGGCAAGGTGGCCGGCGGCAACAGGGAGCAACCGGTGACAGGAGACGGCGCCCGCAATACGCGCAGCTTTGCGATCGTCCTGATCGTGCACCTCGCCGTGCTCGTGCTCTGGCAGGTCCTGGTCGATGCCTTCCACGTGCCGAAGTTCATCCTGCCCTCGCCGCTCGCGACAATCCAGACGCTGGGAACCGCGAGCTACGCCTGGGGCGCCAATACGCTGGTGACGGCGATCGAGATCCTCGGCGGCTTTGCGCTCGGCGCATTTGTCGGCGTGGCGCTGGCCGTCATCTTTAGCTGGGCGCCGCTGATCAGCCTCGTGCTGCTGCCGCTGTTCGTGACGCTGAACATGATCCCGAAGGTCGCGCTCGGCCCGCTCCTCATCGTCTGGTTCTCCTACGGCATCGTGCCGAACATCCTGATCGCCTTCAGCATCTGTTTCTTTCCGATCCTGCTCACCACCGCGCGGGGCTTGCGCGAGGTCGAGCCGGATCTGCTCGACCTGGTCAAATCGCTGCGCGGCTCGCGCTGGACCCTGTTCCGCAAGATCCAGCTGCCGGGATCGCTGCCTTACATCTTCTCCGGCATGAAGGTCGGCGCCATCCTCGCGGTGGCCGGCGCCATCGTCGGCGAGTTCATCGCCTCCGAGCGCGGGCTCGGCTACCTCATGATCCAGGTGCAGTCGTCGCTCGACACGCCCGCGATGGTGATGGCTGTCGTGCTGCTGACGCTGCTCGGCGTCGCGCTTTACGGCTTCGTGCTCGTCCTCGAACGCATGTTCGTGGTCGGTGACGCAACACCGACTTGAACGGCAAAGCCAAGACCAAGGACCACAACCATGCTCCTCACCCGCCAGACACTGCCGAAGACTATCCCTGATATCGCTGCGCTAGACGATCTGCTGTGCCAGCCGACGCAGGCATTGATCGAGGACCTCGCCAGGGTTGACGGCGACATCATGATCCTCGGCGTCGCCGGCAAGATGGGGCCGACGCTGGCGGGGCTCGCCAAAGCCGCAGCACCCGATCGCCGCATCATCGGCGTCGCCCGCTTCAGCGACGCCGGCGTCAAGGACTGGCTGCACGCGCGTGGCGTCGAGACCATCAATTGCGATTTGATGGACGAGACCGCGATTGAGGCGCTGCCGAAGGCGCCCAACATCGTCTTCATGGCCGGCCGCAAATTCGGCGCGGAGGGCGACCTCTCGCTGACCTGGGCGATGAATGCGCACGTGCCGGCACTGGTCGCGCAGGCCTTCCCGTCATCGCGGATCGTGGCGTTCTCGACCGGCTGCATCTATCCCTTCGTCCCCGTGGACGGCAAAGGCGCAACCGAGGACATGGCGCCCAATCCGCCCGGCGAATACGCCCAGTCCTGCGTCGGCCGCGAGCGCATGTTCGAGCATTTTTCGCGCAAGTTCGGAACGCCCGGGCGGCTGTTCCGCCTCAACTACGCGATCGACATGCGCTATGGCGTGCTCCACGACATCGCATCGAAAGTGCTCACGGGCTCGCCGATCGACGTCAGCATCGGCCATGTCAATTTCATCTGGCAGGGCGATGCCTCGTCCCAGGCGCTGCGCTGCCTCGCGCATTGCACGACGCCGACCTCGCCGATCAATGTCAGCGGCCACGAGATCTTGGCCGTGCGCGACCTCGCAGCACGATTCGGCGCCAGGTTCGGCCGCGCGCCGGTGCTGACAGGAAGCGAACAGCCGACGGCGTGGCTGACGGACACGTCCAAGGCCGTCGAGCTGTTCGGCCTACCGGTCGTCGACACCGAGCAGCTGATCGCCTGGACCGCAGATTGGGTGTCCCGCGCCATGCCGAGCCTTGGCAAGCCCACCAAATACGAGGTGCGCGATGGACGCTACTGACGAGCTGGCCATCATCAAGCTCGGCGTCGACGATGCGATCGCCGGGCTCGTGCTGTCGACGGAAGCACACTGGAACCAGATCGAGGAGGACTGGCGCATCTTCCTGCACGATGGAATCGTGTTTGGCATCCGCGACGGCAGACGGCTCGTGGCAACCGCGGCCCTGCTGCCCTACTCCGGCAAAAACGCCTGGATCAGCATGGTGCTGGTATCAGGCACCCATCGCCGCCGCGGCCTTGCAACGCGCCTCGTCGATGCCTGCCTGGAAACCGCCCGCAGGAACGGCCTGACGAGCTGGCTCGACGCAACACCCGACGGTGCTGCCGTCTATGGCCCGCTCGGGTTCACGCCGACGCTGCAATTGCGCCGTCTCAAGCTGGTGAAATCCGCGTTCGCGTCCGCGCAGCCACCTTCATCCGCGACGCTCGACGCGCTCTGCGCGCGTGACCGGCGGGCTACGGGCCTCGATCGAACCGCCCTGCTCTCCAACTTCGCTCAGCGTCCCGGCTCACGGATTGTCGCCGCGAACGGCGCCATCGCGCTGGTTCGCGACGGACGCACCGCGCGCCATATCGGCCCGCTGTTTGCCGACGACACCGCAGCCGCGCTGACCCTCGTCGAGGCAATCGCGCGATCGGAGACCGGGCCGCTGCTGCTCGACGCCGTCGCGTCGCAAGCCGCGTTCCCTGAAGGATTGACCGCATCGGGCTGGAGCATCGAACGGCCGTTCCGGCGCATGCGGTTCGGCCCCGCCACTGCCGCCGGTGAAGACATGCCATTCGCCGTCGCCGGCCCCGAATTCGGATAGGACATCATGCACCACAGCCAGATCAACAGCGAGATCCGCAAGCTGATCGCCGACGGCACCGTGCTGCCGGCGCATCCCCTCGCGCTCACCGCAGAACGCCAGCTCGACAAGAAGCATCAGCGCGCGCTGACGCGCTATTACATCGACGCCGGCTCCGGCGGCCTTGCCGTCGGCGTGCACACCACGCAGTTTGCGATCCGCGATGTCGGCCTCTATCGTCCCGTGCTCGAGCTCGCCGCCGAAACTGCGGCGAACTGGACCAAGCGTCCGCTGGCGCTGGTCGCGGGCCTCGCCGGTCCGACCAGGCAGGCCACCACTGAAGCTCGCACCGCGCGCGACATCGGCTACCACGCAGGGCTCCTCAGTCTCGCTGCGATGAAGAGCGCGTCCGAAGACGAGATCATCGCGCATTGCACAGCGGTCGCAGCCGAGATTTCGCTGGTAGGCTTCTATCTTCAGCCGGCAGTCGGCGGCGTGGTCCTGTCGAGCCGGTTCTGGCAGCGCTTTGCCTCGATCGACAATGTCATCGCGATCAAGATCGCGCCGTTCAACCGCTACAGGACCCTTGATGTTCTGCGCGGCGTCGCGGCGGCTGGCGCGCTCGACCGCGTCGCGATCTACACCGGCAATGATGATCACATCCTGCTCGATCTGATGCTGCCGTTCGATCTGCGCGACAACGGCGTCACCACGCGGACCTACTTCAAGGGCGGTCTGCTCGGCCACTGGTCGGTGTGGACGGCGAGCGCGATCAAACAGTTCGAGCGCTGCAAGGCGGCACGGCACAAGGACAGCGTCCCGGCCGAACTGCTCGCGCTCGATGCCCGCGTCACCGATTGCAACAGCGCCTTCTTCGACGTCGCCAACGATTTTCACGGTTGCATCGCCGGTTGCCATGAGGTGCTGCGACGGCAGGGCCTGATGCAGGGCCTATGGTGCCTCGATCCGAACGAGGGCCTGAGCCCCGGCCAGAAGGACGAGATCGACCGCGTCACTCGCGAGCATTCAGATCTCAGCGACGATGCCTTCGTGGCCGCAAACTTGAATAAATGGCTGGCATGAGCTCAAACCCCTTCATCAGCCTGCAAGGCGTCCGCAAGGTCTATCGTAGCGGCGGAGCCGAATTCCTCGCGGTGTCCGACGTCACCATGGACGTGCAGGAGGGTGAGCTTGTCTCGCTGGTCGGGCCGTCCGGCTGCGGCAAGACCACGGTGATGAAGATCTTGGCCGGCCTGCACGACGCCGACGGCGGCACGGTGAAGATCGGCAATGCCAAAAGCCCGTTCGATCCGACCCGCGACATCGGCATGGTGTTCCAGCAGGCACTGCTGCTGAAATGGCGAACGATCCTGGACAACGTGCTGCTGCCGGCAGAGATCGTCGGTCTTCCGATGAAGGCCGCGCGCGAGCGGGCGCGCGATCTGCTCAATCTGGTGGGGCTTGCCGGCTACGAGCAGAAATATCCGCGAGAGCTGTCCGGCGGCATGCAGCAGCGCACCGCCATCGCGCGCGCCTTCGTTCACGACCCGAAACTGATTCTGATGGACGAGCCGTTCGGCGCGCTCGACGCCTTGACGCGCGAGCAGATGAATCTGGAGATGCTGCGGATCTGGCGCGAGAGCGGCAAGACCATCATCTTCATCACGCACTCGATTCAGGAGGCCGTGTTCCTGTCCTCGCACTGCGCCGTGCTGACCGCCGGCCCGGCGAAGATGGCCGATTATTTCCCGATCGACCTGCCGTTCCCGCGGGCTCTGCCGCTGAAGACGACCGATGCGTTCGGCGCCTATGCGCGGCGGATTTACGAGAAGCTGGGTTTGGGCGCGGCTTAATTCACCGCACGATAGATGCTGTAGGGTGGGCAAAGCGAAGCGTGCCCACTATGGCGAATCGAGCAAGCAGTGGTGGGCACGGCGCAAGTGCGCCTTTGCCCACCCTGCGGGGAGTTTGCGCGATCAGGTCTTGTTGCGCATCTTGCCGAGCAGATAATTGTCGTAAAAATTCTCCGCGATCTGCGTGTAGAACAGCAGCTCTTTCATATAGGCGTCGTGGCTTTCCTTGGTGCGCTTGAAGAGGTCGCTCTTGGTGGCGAGCTCGTTCAGATGCTCCTGGGTCGCAGCGTAGCAGGCCTCCAGCACCGGCTGCGGAAACGCCTTCAGCTCCGCGCCATTGGCGATCAGCCGCTTCAGCGCCGCCGGATTGACGCTGTCGTATTTCTCAAGCATCCAGGCGCCCGCGGCCGACGCCGCCTGGTTGACGATCGCCTGGTACTGCTTGGGCAGCGACGCCCACTTCTCGTCGTTGACGATCATGTGCAGCATGGCGCCGCCTTCCCACCAGCCCGGGAAGTAATAGTATTTGGCGACCTTCTGGAAGCCGAGCTTTTCGTCGTCATAGGGGCCGACGAATTCGACCGCGTCGATCGTGCCCTTCTCCAGCGCCGGATAGATGTCGCCGCCCGCGATCTGTTGCGGGACCACGCCGAGCCGCGCCAGCACATGACCGCCCATGCCGGCGATGCGGAATTTCAGGCCCTTGAGATCGTCG
>NZ_JADPIT010000015.1:344083-360327 GCF_023073035.1 Bradyrhizobium sp. 62 | reverse complement strand
CGGAACCAGCCGCCCATCTGGGTGCCGGAATTGCCGCAGAGGATGGCATGCGCCTTGAACGGCTTCAGCGCCTCGTTGGTGAGATCGGCGCCGCCGCCGAAATGCCACCAGGACTCCTGATGACGATGGTTCATGCCGAACGGCGCGCCGGTCGCATAGGCCAGCGCCGGCTCCTTGCCGATGTAGAAATAGAGCGGGGTCTGCGCCATGTCGACGGAGGCTGTGCTGACCGCATCGAGCGCCTGCAGGCCGGGGACGAGCTCGCCGGCCGCAAAGGTCTGGATCTGGAATTTGTTGTCGGTGGCCTCGGCAACATATTTCGCAAACGTCTGCGCGGTGCCGTAGATGGTGTCCAGCGACTTCGGGAAGCTCGACGTCAGGCGCCATCTGATCTCGGGCGCGCCTTGCGCGATCGCGGGCGCGGCAACCAGCGTCGTCGCGCCGGCGACCGCGCCGCCCTTGAGAAATGTACGGCGTTTCATGATGGGTCTCTCCCTGAACTACGTTTCAATGTATCGGCTTGAGCGCTATCTTCGCGAGCTATTGCCGTTCCTATAGCGGAATTCAAGTCGTGGTCGGTAGCCCGGATGGAGCGCAGCGCAATCCGGGAATCTCCACAAATATCTGCCGTGTCGCTCTCAGAGCAGCTTGGCGCTGACGAACAGCGCGCGCACGGCGTTGGTCGCCTGCACGACGAGCATGGCGTTCTCGGCGGCGCCTTCGAGCGCCGCGACCGCGTCTTCGTGCAGCGAGCGGAATTCCATCCACTCGACCGATTTGAAATTGGTGAGGAATTGATAGGCCTGGCCGACGGTCGCGATCGCCAGCGTGTCGCCGTTCAGCTTGATCTTGAACGTCGTGCGCAGCGGGGTCTCGGAACTTTGCGGATCACTCATGGGCTGCTTCTGGACGATGACGGCTTAACGAAGGGAAAACGGCAGCCCCGCCGCGGCAGGCAAATATCAGGAGCAGATATCAGGACTCAGTGCTCGCGCGCTGCGAGGCGGTCGCCGATGGGGTCAACTTGGGCACCACGACCAGACGGTTGAACTCACCGTTGTCGTAGGCCTTCATGAACCGATCATAGTCCTTGATCGACACGCAACCGTTGGAGTCGCCACGGGGCCCGAGCATGTAATTGTGGGTGAGCAGGCCGACGCGGCCGAGCGCGCTGGTGCCTTCGGTAGGCGTCAAGCGCAGTGCGCGGACGCCGTGAAACAGTTTTTCGCGCGGCTTGAGGTCGTAGGTCGCGGGCGGGGTCGCGCCAACCATCCGCTGGTCGACGTGCTCCGGATCGTCCATCAGCGCGCCCATGCCGGAATGCGCTTCGAGCGCGAGGCCGCTCGGCAGGTAGAGCGCCTTGGCCGAGATGTCGTAGACCGCGGTGCGCGAATCGTAACCGAGCGCGGCGAGGTCCGGCGCCTTGCCGAACAGGCCACTGTCGGGCGTCAGCGAGGCCAGCCTGATCTTGTCGGTGAATTTTTCGAAGAAGTTGCGGTTGTCGACCCTGGGGTTGGTCTCCGCGTAAGCCTGGCTCGAGGCGATCTGGGCCGAGATGTCGGCCTGGGGCGGGCGCGAGCGCGGCATCGGGATGGCGTCAGCACGCTGCGATTGTCTCGTCTCCTCCGACATATGCCGGTCGTCGTCGGTCAGGGTCGAGCGCCAGTCGTCGCCCTGGAGCTTCTGGGCAAGCATCGCTTTGGCGTCGCGCAATTTGAGCTGAACTGCACTCACCGCGGAGCGCTCCAGCGTCCGCAAGCCGAGCTCGCGGGCGGGCGGACTGCTGGAAGCAGAAGCGAAACGATCATCGAATGAAGGCGCATTGGACGGCGGCAGCGCGGCGGTGACCAGCGAGGCCGAACCGCCGATATCCACGACCCAGGCGGCAGCGCCCAGTGCCAGCGCGACAGCAGCCAGAGACAGCAATATCGTCTCGGCTCGCCCAATACGGCGGCGCGACAATAGCCTCTCGGCTTGTGCCCGGTCGGAAACCATCAGCTCCCCAAAATCGATCCCCGGGAGGATCCACCCCCACCCGGAGATTCTATACCAGCTACCACATTGGGAGCCAAAAGTTAGGCATAATCGCGGCCGGCAAGGCTCCGGCAAGCCATTCCAGGGTATCCTAAGGTATCCAATGACCGATCCTTTCGACCTCATTCGCTTTGTCCGGGCCCAGGACCCGGTCTATCGCGACATCCAGGGGGAGCTGACCCGGGGCCGAAAGCAGAGCCACTGGATGTGGTTCGTCTTTCCCCAGGTCGCCGGCCTCGGCTTCAGTGCCATGTCGCAGCGCTACGCCATCGCCTCCCGCGCCGAGGCCAAGGCCTATCTCGCCCACCCCATCCTCGGTCCGCGCCTGATCGAATGCACCCGCCTCGTGCTTGCCATCGAGGGTCGGAGCATCAACGCCATCCTCGGCGCGCCCGATGACGCCAAATTCCGCTCGTCGATGACGCTGTTCGACGCGGTGTCCGACGAACCCGTTTTCGACGAGGCGCTCGCCAAATATTTTTCCGGCGAGCGCGACGGCGCTACGCTGGAGATCCTGTCGAAGCTGGATCGGCCGACATAGCGCGTCGGATCAGCGCCCCTGAAAGACGGCCGCGCGACGCTCGATGAAGGACTGAATGCCCTCCTTCGCGTCGGCGCTTGCAAGCGCGCGATCGCGGATTATCGGGATATAGGCGATCGCCGCCGCCTCGCCGCCTTCGATATATTTGGCCGCGGCTTCCTTGGTGACCTGGATGCCGAGCGGGGCATTGCGCGCGATGATGGCGGCGAGCGCCATCGCCCGCTCGACCTGCTCTCCCGCCGGCACGACCTCCTGGACGAGACCGATTGTGTGGGCGCGCTCGGCTGAAAACTCGTCGCACAGGAACAAATGATACATCGCGTCACCCCAGCCGGCGCGCGACAAAAAGCGGAAATGCGCGCCCCCGAGCGGCGCAATGCCGCGCTTGGACTCCATTTGGCAGAAGCGCGCATCCTCGGCGGCGACCACGATGTCGCCGGCGAGCATCAGCTCGATGCCGATCGTGAATACGATGCCCTGCACGGCCGTGATAACAGGCTTGCGGCAGCGCTTGGCAAGGCCGAACGGATCGACATTGCCTTCCCTGATATTGCGCTTCTCCGCAGTCGGTCCGAAGAATTTCGGCATGTCCAGACCGGCGGTGAAATCCCTGCCCTCGGCGCAAACCACGCCGACGCGATAGGCATCGTTGTCGTGCAGCTCAGTCAGCGCATCGGACAATTGCTCCATCATCGCCGGCGTGAACGCGTTCTTCTTCGCGGCGTTGTCGATGATGATCTTGAAGACATGGCCGTGCACCTCGGTGCGGATCTGACCTTCGCTCATTTCGCTTCTCTCCGGATTAGTCGGTGGGCAAATCAGGCCGGCGGCTGAATTGCCCCGCGGATAGCCTCGATCCGCTGCGGCGTGAACACACCGGAATCCAGGAGTTGGAGGATCGAGAGCACGCCGCCGCGCGATCCCCAGCTTCCCTCCTCGATGATCTCGAAATTGACCCACCAGGTTGGCGCAGGCGCCTGCATGCCGCAGGCCTCCGCAAGCCTCGCCAGCACATTGCGGATCACCTCCGCTCGCACCTCGGCAGGCCAGGCTGCGTTCATCACCGCGATATTGACGGTCATCACGTCGCGCGGCGTTTCCTGGTCGGACAGGAGCCGGCCGCCAATCGCCATGCAGTCGGCCGGCAGGTCATGGAAATGCACCTGAAAGCCCATTCGCGCCGCCGGCGCATGCTGGCCGATCTCGGGCGCGAGCACGGCGTCGGTCAGGCTTTCGGCGAGGCAGCGGCGCTGCGCCAGACCGAGCCGGCCGGCAGGTGCGGTCACGGTGATGATGGTCAACCTATTCCTTTCTGCGACTATGACGCACGTCATATCGCAGTGCCGCTTGCCTATGTCAACCGTCATAGTTTAGATAAAGCACAGCCAACTGCGGAAGTTCCGATGACCACCACGCGCGACAAGATGATCGCCGGCGCCGCCGACCTGATGAGCCGGCGCGGCGTCAACGCCACCAGCATGCGCAACGTCGTCCGCCATACGGCGACGCCACGCGGCTCGATCAGTCACCACTTCCCCGGCGGCAAGCAGCAGATGATCGCCGAGGCCGTAACCTTTGCCGGCAAGCAGGTGTCCATTCCCCTGGAGAGGGCCATGAACGAACGCGGCGTGATCGGTGGCTTGCGAGCTTTCGTCGCATCGTGGCGCCGCCAGCTGGAAGCGACCGGCTTCGAGGCCGGCTGCCCCGTGCTCGCGGTCGCCGTCGACCGCTATGTCGGAGAAGCCTCCGACAGGGACGACGAGACGGCGCAGCAGCACCTGCTCGATCTTGCCGACGGCGTGTTCGCCGATTGGCGACAGATCATGCGCTCAGCCCTCCTGCGCGAGGGAGTGGCCGCCGAACGCGCGGAGCGGCTTGCAACGCTGGTCGTCGCCTCGATCGAAGGCACGGTCGCAATGTGCCGTGCAAATCGCAGCGCCGACGCGCTCGATCAGGTGCAAGAGGAGCTGGAGACGGTCCTGTCCTCCGCCCTCGCCCGCACACCAGGATAGAATGGAGACGCACCGATGGATCTCTCCCGACAACGCGAACTCGCCCGCCATCTCGCCGATTTGCGCCGCGAGGGCCGGCAGCAAAGCGGCCTCGAGCAGCGGCTGGTGCCGCCGGATGCCGACACGGCGTACCGCATCGCGCAGATGGTGGAAGAAGAATTGGGCTGGGACGTCGTCGGCTGGAAGATCGCCGGCATGAAGCCCGGGCTCCAGCGCCAGCTTCGCATCTCCACGCCGATCTATGGGCGGGTGTTCGCACCACTGATCAAGACCTCGCCCGCGAGCGTGGAGCACATCAAGCAATGCAGTCCGATTCCGGAGGTCGAGTACCAGGCCCGCCTCGGCGCCAACCTGCCGCCGCGCGCGAAGCCCTATACGGTGGAAGAGGTCGGCGATGCGGTCGCTTCGCTGCATCCCGGCATCGAGCTCGCCGAATGCCGCTTCGTCCACGACGCGGCGTTTCCCCCGATGCCCGCAATCATGGCCGACGGGTCCGGATCGGGAACGATCGTGCTTGGAGAGCCCATCTCGGACTGGCGCAAACGCGATATTGCCAATCAGGAGGTCGTCCTGAACTGCAACGACGCCGAGAGACGCCGCGGCAGCGCTGCTGTCACGAACCGGCATCGGCCTCAAGGCCGGCCAGACCATCTCCACCGGCACGCTGACGGGCATGCTGCGGCCGAAGCGGGGCGAGACTTACGTCGCCGATTTCGGTCCGCTCGGAACCGTAAGCGCGACCTACGCCTAGACGGACAGACTCAGCGCGCGGCTGCCCGCGGCCACCAGCGTAAACCCGGGATTAACATCGCCTGCCTATTGTCGCTGCAAATAATCTCCCGCGCCAGTTGCCGGACAGAATCATGAAAATCGGTACGCTCCTGACCACCGCCATCGTCTCGCTCTCGACAGTGGGCGGCGGCCTCGCCGTCTACGTCGCCGTGACGAAATACCAGACCATGGAGCGGATCACCGAGGCCCAGGGGCGGCTGGCGATCGTTCGCGCCGTCAGCGACATCCCTCGCTACCTCAATCCCGAGCGCGGCTTTTCCACCAACATCCTCTATGGCCCTCCCGCCGTCGACCCGGCGCTGCTTGCCGAGCAGGACAAGCTGCGCAAGCAGACCGATGCCGCCCGCGACAGGATGAACGCGCTGCGCAAGGACCTGCCCGGCCCGTTCGACGACGGCAACACCACCGGCGGCAACATCGACGCCGTCAATTCGAAGTTCACCGCGCTGCGCGAGGCCATCGACAAGGCGATGTCGGGCCCGCCGGAGGCGCGCAAGGACGCGGCCAAGAAGATCGTCGCCGACAACGCCGTGCTCAACGCCGGCGTGACCGCGCTGCTCAACGAGCAGGTCCGCCGCATGGCGATCCTCAACGGCGATGCCTACCGGCAGGCCAGCTACGCCAACATCGCCATGACATTGCGCGACGTGGGCGGCTTCAACTCCAGCCTGCACAAGAATCTCGTCGGGGGCAAAAAGCCGGCGACCGATACCGAGAAGGCCGAGATCAGCCGCTCGCAGGGCCGCAACGACCAGATCGTGATGTCGCTGCTGGAGTTGCGCGGCAATCCCGCAACGCCGGCGAACGTTGCCGCCGCACTGGAGAAATTCAACGCGATCTATATCGACGAGTTCGGCCGCGAGCTCAAGCTGGTGAAGGAGGGTGCGGTCAGCGGCAAGTACGAACACGACATGGACACCTATTACACCGCCACGCAACGCGGCCTCAGCACCATCATCGACGTCCGCGATGCCTTCTACGACAACGCCGAGCAGATTCTCGCCGGTGCCTCCACTGCGGCCCACACCAGCTTCACCATCGCACTCGCGGGCCTCCTCGCCGTGCTGATCGCCAGCGCCGGCCTCATCGTCACGGTCCGCCGCCGCGTCTGCGCCCCGATCGTCAACCTGACGACGCGGATGTCGCGGCTCGCCGACGGCGAGGTCACGGAAGAGATTCCCGGCGCCGAGCGTTCCGATGAAATCGGCGCGATGGCCGCGGCCGTCCGGGTCTTCAAGGACAACATGATCCGGGCCGACAGCCTTGCGGCGGAGAAGCAGGCCGAGAACGACGGCAAGATGCGTCGCGCACAGGCGCTCGACGGGATCACCCGCGCGTTCGAAGCCAAGGTCACCGAACTCGTCGGCGGACTCTCCCGCGCGTCATCCACCATGGAAAGCACGGCGCAGTCGATGACCTCGACGGCGGCCCAGACCAACAGTCAGGCCGCGGTTGTCGCCGCCGCCTCACAGCAGACATCGAGCAACGTGCAGACCGTCGCGAGCGCCACCGAAGAGCTGACCTCTTCGATCTCGGAGATCGGCCGTCAAGTGGCCCAGTCTACCGAGATCGCGGCCCGCGCCGTCGACAACGCCCGCCGCACCGGCGACACCGCCCGAGCGCTGGCCGAGGGCGCACAGAAGATCGGCGACGTCGTCACGCTGATCCAGAGCATCGCCGAGCAGACCAATTTGCTGGCGCTCAACGCGACCATCGAGGCCGCCCGCGCCGGCGACGCCGGCCGTGGCTTCGCGGTGGTTGCTGCCGAGGTGAAGTCGCTGGCGGGCCAAACCGCCAAGGCCACCACCGAAATCTCCGAGCAGATTTCGGCGATCCAGGCCGCGAGCGACGAGACCGTGACCGCGATCCGCAACGTTGCCGACGTCATCGGCGAGATCGACCAGATCGGCACCGCCATTGCGGCCGCGATCGAGGAACAGGGCTCGGCGACCAAGGAGATCGCCCGCAGCGTTCAGGAGGCCGCGCGCGGCACCCAGGAGGTCAACACCAACATATCAGGCGTGCAGCGCGCCGCCGACCATACCGGCACGGCCGCACGGGAGGTGCTGGGCGCAGCCGAGCAGCTCTCGACCCAGTCACGCGATCTCGCCGGACAGTTCGACCGTTTCCTCGGTGAGGTCAGGGCCGCGTAAGCGCGGCAAACGCGCAGCTTCGCAGTCCGGGACCGTCAGTAAGGCGGTGCCTTGCGCGCCCGCTGCGCCTTGGCGGCCTCGATCCACCAGGCGAGATCGTCGGCGAAGCGCGGGAATGAACGTTCGAGCGCCTTGCCGCCCTCGCCGATCGGTTCGCCAGCTTCCGACAGCGTCTGTGCGATCGGGCCGACGCCGATGGTGCTCGACACCACCACCATGCCCATCTCCGACAACGTCCCATGCCAGGCGGTTGAGGCACGCGCGCCGGACAGGCGGCCGGCCGAATAGCTCACGATCGCGGCCGGACGCCAGAACCACTCCTCGAGGAAGTGGTCGGTGAGGTTTTTCAGGCCCGGCTGGATGCCCCAATTGTATTCGCCAGTGACGAAGACGAAACCGTCCGCGCCGCGGATCTCTCCGGCCAGCTTCTCCAGCGCCTCGGGTGCGGAGCCCTTGGGATATTCCTTGTACATGCGATCGAGCATCGGCAGGCCGATCGCCTTGGCATCGATGAACACGGCGTCGTCGCCGCGGGCGCGCAGGCGATCGATGACGAAATTCGCAAGGCGGATGCCCATGCGGTCGGAACGGTAGGAACCGTAGAGGACGAGGATGCGATTGCTCATGGGCGGCAGTCTAGCACGGATCAGCAAGCCGGCCTCAACGTTTTGACGCGCTAGGTTCGCCGTCCGCGCTCGAGCGTTTGCGACGGTGTCTCGCCGAACTGGTCGCGATAGCTTCTGGAGAAGTCGCCGAAATGCCAGAACCCGAACGCCAGCGCGACGGCCTTGACGCTGTCGGCACCGGCGAGCAGCCGCTGGCGCACCAGCCACAGCCGCCGCAGACGTAGATAGCGGTGCAGGCTCATGCCGCGATAGCGGCGGACGACGTCGTGCATGGTGCGAACCGGCAGGCCAAGCTTGCGCGCGATCTCGGCGCTGTAGATGGGCTGAGAGAGGTCGTCGGAAAGCAGCGCGCGGATGTCCTGAAAGACCTTGAAGTTCCGCTCGTCATTGGGGTGCAGGGTCCATCGCGCGGGACCCATATTTTGGAAAATTGCGTCCACGGCGCTGAGCAGGGTCTCCTTCATGGCGGCCGACTTCAGCGGCACGTCGGGCGCGTCGACCGGCTCCGACGCGGCTGTCAACACCTCCCGAACCACAACGCGGAGCCGGTTCAAGCCCGCGGCGGTCGTTTCGAAGATCTTGAAGCAGAGGGCTGCTTGTGGCCAGCCGCGATCCGTCACCTCCGGCCTGAACACCACCGAGGCGATTTCCCGCTGAACCTCCTCGACGGTGGTGTAGGCCGCGCCGCCGCTGCCGATGACGATGACGGGTCGCGCGCGCTGCGTGCCGTTAAATCGAACCGGCACGTCCAAATCATCCATCGTGAATCCGATAGCGGTGCAATTCTCGACAAGCTGTGCGTCGACGACCCGCGGAAATGCCCGCGTCAAATTCACGTCGCAGCCGGGCAGCGACAGAATGGTCTGCTCGGCCGAAATCCTCCGTACGAAAGGCGTGAACTCGAAGTTCAGGCCCCGTATGGCATTTCGAAATTCATCGACGTCAGAGAAACGAAATACCTTTGGCGCCAGCGTCGGCGCATCATCAATTCTGTTCATGGCAATGTGAAACTTCGCGTCGCAACAAACGCGCGTCCGGCGACAATGCCGACCCAACTTCCCGTTCCGGTGTCCCCTCAGTCTGAAAGAATCACTTCGAACTATGCCGACCAGTTGGCGAGCGTCGAAGTCCAAGGACAACCCGGCGCATCAAATCTCGCCAATTTTCGATAGCGTTTCCTGCCGTGCCAGCGGTGCACCAATACCCAAACGGTCGAAAGCAACATTTCATATTAACCTCTGTCGAGCGGAATGAGCGCTGTTCGATAGTCAAAATCAATTTTGAGTCAGGCCCCTGCCATGATGGCAAATTCGCCTGCTGCTATTCTCGCTGAATTGGAAGAGGTGGTCGCAACGTGCCCACCGCACCGTTGCGCACGCATTCTCACCGGCATGGTGCAGTTGCTCATTGGCAGCCAGGACCAGTGCCGGGAATTGCTCAGCAACGTGGTCGACGGTGTTCTGCTGCGATTGACGGAACGGGTCGAGGCCAGCGCACTGGTTCAGCTCAGCACGGCGCTCGCCGAGCTTGACGTGGCGCCTCCCGAAACATTGTGGCGTCTCGCCTCACACGACGATCCCGACGTGGCGTGTCCGGTCCTGCTCAAATCGCAGGCGCTCTCCGCGGCAGACCTCGAGGCTGTCATTGACTCCCGTGGCGAGCGGCATCGACGCGCAATCGCCGCCCGCAGCGAGATCGCGCCGACCGTGACCGAGGCGCTGATCAAGCACGGCGGCCCGATCTGCCTTGCCCTGATCAAGAACCCGGGAACGAAATTCTCCGACGCAGCCTATGCAGCGCTGATTGCCAAGGCTGACCATGACGGCGAGATCGCGAAGGCGCTGGTGCTCCGGCCCGGCACGCCCGACCTGGTCGTGCGCAAGCTGCTCTCCGCCCCACCAGCCCGGAAGGCACCGGCCACACCCAACCCGCCCGCCGCGGCGCCGGTGCCGGAAGCGGAGCCGGCTCCGCCAAAGCGGCCTTGCAGGGCCGACTACGCAAGCGCGAGGCCGGAGATCGTCGTCCTCAACCGCATCGGCAAGCTCAACGATTCCACGGTGAACCGTTTTGCGATCCGCGGCGAGACGGCCAATTTGTTCACGGCGCTGTCGGTGCTTTCAGGGGCGCCGCTCGAGATCATCGAGCGTGTCGTGAGCGACGACGATTGCGAAGGGCTGGTCATGGCGTGCCGGGCTTCGCGGCTGAACTGGCAGACCACCCTTACCATCCTGAGCAACCGCGGCGGGAAAAGGCTCTCCTTTGCCGAGCGCGAGCGCGCGCAACGCATCTTCGAGACGCTGCTTCTGTCCACCAGCCAATGGGCAGTGCGATGGGGAGAAATAGCAGCAAGCGCCAACACGCGCGATCCGGTAGATCGCGGCTCGAAGATGGTGGTTAATCGATGAAGTTCGACGGTCGCAAAGCGCAGCGCGTAAAAATGGATCACAAGCAGCCGGTCAATCTGATGGGCTCGGACGGCACGTGGCGGCGCAGTTGCGTTCTGCTCGACATATCGCAAAGCGGTGCGAAGATCGAAGTTGAGGGCACGCTCGACGTGCTGCGGGCAAAGGAATTCTTCCTGCTGCTATCGTCGACGGGGCTCGCCTACCGGCGCTGCGAATTGGTCTGGATCGACGGCACCACCGCCGGCGTGCACTTCGTCACCGCAGACGGAAAGAGGAAACCGGCAGCCGCCGCGCAGACTGCCGCTCAGAGCAAATAGCCCCAAGGATTCATCAGCCCCAATTAACTCCAGCATGATTCAGGTCAACCGTGCAGAACGCGCGAATTATATCCCGCCCCGTCAAAGGCGACGGCGGCATCCGAGAGAAGGAAGCGGCACGCCGGTTCGTGCATGTGCTGGCTGATTCCTCGGACAAATTGTCGAGCGTCTGTTCGATTCTCGAGCAGCAGTTTGCCGTCGCAGGCGAACGGCTCGACGCGGAAGCCAAGCTGTCCGAGGTGCCGTTCGCGATCGTGATCCGTGCGGAATTGCGTGAGGTCCGCACCATTGCGGCCATCAAGAAACGAGCCGTAAAGCTCGCGAAGGCAACGAAACGCATCTTCCTGGTCGAGCACTCCTCTCACATGAGTATCTCGCAGGCGTACGCGCTCGGGGCCACGCTCGTCCTTCCCGGGACGATCGACAAGATCAAGCTGCTGGCAGCGCTGGCTCATCCCGCCGAAGAGGCGTCTGGTTCCTCAGGTCACGCGCCGCAGCCGGACAACGCCGTCGAGACCGCGGCGATCGCCATCGCGTCGATGTTCACGGCCGTCACGCTCGGCGAGCCTGTCGACGTCGACGGCACGAAGGAAGCCGGCCGCCAGATCGCCGATCGCATCACCCAGCATGGCCTGTCGGAGTGGCTCACAACGGTGCGGCGCCATCACGAGGGGACCTATCAGCATTGCCTCCTCGTCACCGGCGTCGCCATCGACTTCGGCCTGAGCCTTGGCGTCGGCAGGCCAGATCTGGAGCGGCTATACACGGCGGCCATGTTCCACGACATCGGCAAAGCCCGGATTCCGCTTGCCATCCTCGACAAGCCCGGCCGTCTCGATCCGGAGGAACGTGCCATAATCGAGACGCACCCGGTGGCGGGCTACGATTTTCTGAAAGACCACGACAATATCTCGCCAGAGATCCTTGATGCCGTGCGGCATCATCACGAATTTCTCGACGGCAGCGGCTACCCGGATGCGCTTTGCGCCGGGAACATCGGTGATGTCGTGCGCATCCTGACGATCGCGGACATCTTCGCTGCCCTGATCGAGCACCGGCACTACAAGCCGACGATGCCGCGGGCAGAGGCTTATAACATTCTCTGCGGAATGAGTGGAAAGCTGGAAAAGGCACTGCTGACCGCGTTCAGACAGGTCGCGCTCACGAGATGAGCGCAGCAACCCGTCTCGACCCCGGTCTAGTGCGCGGCGCGATGTCTGGTGCGGCGCGGAACGGTCCGGCACGCGAGCCCTTCGGCCAGCAGCTTCATGTCCTCGTGCCGGCCGCTGCGGATCAGCCGGCCGAACTCTTCGGGTGTGAAAGGAAGACTTGGATCATCATCGATCGGACGCCGCACTCGCGGGCCGAAGAACCGTCGAACCAGGCTAGCGAGCCGCCGCATGTCAATTCCCTCGCGCCAGCATCAAACCTTTCAGTCCGTACATTGTTCCTCCTGCACGATCGAGATTGCAAGAGGCCGCCAAGCGGTCCGCACCAAAAAAATTCGGCGAGAGAATAATCTCCTCTGCCTGCGCTACTCGGCGAATCCGACGTAGCGCACGAAATCGTCGTTGCCCTCGCGATCGGAGCGAACGGCGTTCGCGGCAAAGTTGTCGTCGGGATAACCCATCGCGACGCAGGTCATGATCACCTCGTCCTCCGGAATGTTCGCGACCTCGCGCACGATGTCGGAGCGCATGATGCCCTGCCCGTTGATCACCGAACCGAGACCACGGTCCCAGGCCGCGAGCACGATGCCGTAGCAGAGCGCGCCCAGGTCGAAATGGCAGACCGCGCCGGGATCGAGCACGCGGTCATAGGTCAAGACCAGCGAGACCGGCGCGTCGAACTGGCGGAAGCCGCGCAGCACCCAGTCCTGGCGCATCGGCTTGTCGTCGCGCGCGATCCCCATCGCGCCGAACAGTTTCTTGGCGACGTCGACTTGCCGCGTCCGGTGCACGCCCTGGTATTCGCCGTGGCTGACGATGTCGCGCTTGACCTTGGCGCCGGCAACCATCTCCTCCATATTGCGTCGGCGCAGCTGTTTCAGCGGACTGCCTGTGAGCACGTGGACATGCCAGGGCTGGGTGTTCATCGACGACGGTGCACGTTTGGCGCTGTCGATGATCGCCTCGATCACCGTGCGCGGCACCGGCTCGTTCCTGAAGCCGCGCACGCTGCGGCGCGACTGGACCAGCGTTTCGAATTCCACCTCAAGACCTCCCTGCCCGTTCATTCCCTGGCATTGCCACATGCGAGCGGTTGCCGACGCGGCGCGCCATATCTATGCTAACCCGCAAGCAAGACCAAGAACCCTGTGAGGATCCCATGAAAGCCAACGTGGCCGCACCGCTCGATCCCGTCATCGCCCAGATCATTCCGCTGCTGCCGATGCGCGATGCCACGACGATGACGCCACAGAGCGCCCGCGATTCCTTGCGCGCACTGGCTGCCTCGCGCGCGGCCATACCGCCGCCACCCGTCGACATTGTCGCGGATATCAAGGTGAAAGGCGGCGCCGGACCGCTCGATGCACGGGTCTACCGGGTCGGCACCACGCCCGCACCGACCGTGGTGTTCTTCCATGGTGGCGGCTGGGTCGCGGGCGACCTCGAGACCCACGACCGGCAGGCCCGCAACCTTGCGATCGAGACCGGCGCGGTCGTCGTCTCCGTCGACTATCGCCGCCCGCCCGAAACGCGCTTTCCCGGCGCGTTCGAGGACGCCTTTGCCGCGGTCAGCGACGTGTTTGGCCGCGTCACGGAATTTGGCGGCGATGCAAAACGCCTCGGTGTTGCCGGCGACAGCGCCGGCGGCAATCTCGCCGCCACCACCGCGATCGCCTGCCGCGACGCCGGCATCAAGCTCGCCGCGCAACTGCTGGTCTACCCCGTGACCGACGTCCTCGGGAGTTATGCGGACGCGCGCGAGAACGCACGCTTCCCCTCGCGCGCCGAGAACGCCGAGGGCTACTTTCTTTCACGCGCCGTGATGGAGTGGTTTTGCGGTCATTATCTCGCAGATCCCTCGCACGCCACCGACTGGCGCGTCTCGCCGCTGCGCGCGAATTCGCTTGCCGGCGTCGCGCCCGCGATCGTCACCACCGCCTGGTTCGATCCCCTGCGCGACGAGGGCACAGCCTATGCGCGCGCGCTGGAAGCCGCCGGTGTGCCGGTAAAGCACCATGAAGGCCCCGGCCTGATCCACGGCTATTTTGGTCTCGGCGACGCCTCCGAGGTGGCGCGAGCCGAAGCGCAGCGCGCACGCGCGGACTTCAAGGCGCTTCTCGCGCGCGGCGCCTGAGGGTGATATCGGGAGCGGCAGGATCGGCCGCCACGCCGGCCGGCGTTCAGGCCTTGGCGGCGGGCACCTCGAAGAAGCCCGTCGCCTGAACGAGCCGGCCGTCGCCGCCGAAGCGGCCGAAACTCTCACCCGTGACGAACACGCGACCGGCGCCATCATACATAGTCCAGCGAAAAAGCCCCTGCTCGTGGTGTTCGAGGAAGCTGTCGTTCCTGAAATGCGCGCCAGGAAACTTGAGCTGGGTTTGACCTATGCGCGCCATCAAGGCGCCGCGTCCCTCAATCTGAGAGCCCGGATCGGTATACACACAGTCCGCGGCGACGCTTTGCTCGAGCAGCCGACGCCGCTCGTCCTCATCGACGGGTCCCCACGCCGCTTGATAGGTGTTCCAGGTCTTCAGTCGCGCTTCATCGTTCATCTCGCAGACCCTCTCATGGCTTCATGCCGCTTCCAGCAAATTGACAATTATTGTTATTTTGTCAATATGACGGAGGTTCAATTCCGACGCCGGTGAGGCTCATGGCTCGTTCCAGCATTTCGAAAGAGGAGCTCGCGATCGAGGCTGCGACGGAGGTCTTCTCCCGCTACGGCCATGCCCGTACGACGATGGGCGATATCGCCGCCAAGGCGGGCATGTCGCGGCCGGCGCTCTATTTGCTCTTCCCCGACAAGGATGCCGTGTTCGCGGCGGTGATCCAGAGAATGGACGAGCAGAAGCATCGCGACATTAAGGCCGCAATCGCGCGTCTCGACGGTCTCCATGCCAAGCTGCTCCACGCCTGCAAATCCTGGGGATCCCATGGCTTCGACCTGATCGAGGCGCATCCCGATTCAGCAGATCTGTTCGACCTCCGTTTCCCGGCAGTCCGAAACGTCTACGAAAACTTCCAGTCTTTGGTCGCCGACCTCATCCGCGATCAGGTGAAGGCCGCTGCGCTAGCGGACGAGCCGGAAGTACTGGCGCGATGCCTGGTGTTCGGCATGCGGGGGCTGCGCGAAACCGCCAGGACCGGCAAGGAGATGCGGCGGCTGATCGCCGTTCAGATCACCATGCTCGTCAGAAGCATCGATGACAGCGTTTGAGCTGCGAACAGCCGCCTATCTCCCCGCCCGTTGCGCGTCGGTGTGCCCCCACGTCTGGTCCCAATCCTGACCGGCGGCATCGACGACGCGGCCGTCGGCTTCGAAGAACTTGTTCGGCACCTGGAAGATCGCCAGGATCAGGGCGCCCTCCGGGCACCAGGCGGCATGCCGGCTGCCCGCCTCGCGCCAGATGAACTCGCCGGCCTTGCAGGCAATCCCCTTGGCCGGTCCCTCGTTGTCGACGAGAGCGCCCTCGATGACATAACTCTGCTCGACGCCGACATGCTCGTGATCGGGCAGCACCGAGCCCGGCGCAAAGCGCATCAAGGCCGTCATCAGACCGCTGCTGCGATCGAACAGCAGCGTCTTGGCCTCGCAGCCGGGAAAGCGCGTCTTCTGCCATTCCATCTCTTGCGGCCGAACCAGGTGAGAATGCCGGTCAGCAGCGGCATCCGGCATGTTCGCAATCAGGGTCTCCATCACGATGCTCCCTTCGGCTAAACTCGCCCGAAGCTAGCAGGATCGCCCGTCCCGGTCAGCGAGCAGTGCAGCAGGCCGTCGGCCCCTTCGCACCCGCGCTCGAAAAATCGCCAGGAAGACCGGACGGCAGGCGCTCATCCAGCTTGATTGCGCCATGATTCCCGGCTCCAATCCGCGCGCCATTTCTGGTTTAGGGAGACAATCATGATGAAGCGGATTTTCCTGGCTGCGATCGTTGCCACGTTTGCGGCGGGTTCGGCCTTCGCGGAGGACACCTGCGAAAGCAAGGCCGTCGGCAAGGACGGCAAGGCCCTGGCTGGTGCCGCCAAGACCTCGTTCATGAAGAAGTGCAAGGCCGACGCCTGCGCGCCCAAGGCCGTCAGCGCCGAGGGCAAGCCGCTCGCCGGCGCCGCCAAGAACAGCTTTATGAAGAAGTGCGAAGTCGGCGCCTGACCGCTGCGACTTTGGTGCTCATTTAGCGAGCAACGGTTCCACAAA
>NZ_JADPIT010000015.1:313925-344037 GCF_023073035.1 Bradyrhizobium sp. 62 | reverse complement strand
CCCGGGCATCCACGTTTTTGTCTCTGAATAACAGAGGCAAAGACCGTTTGCCTCTTCTCGCACGCACCGAGCGCGCAGAGCAAAATCGTCGCCACCCTAGACAGAGTGCCTCGGCTAGCGGAACATGCAGCGCTGAGCGAACCGGGGCGCACCAACGAATCTTCCAGCAAAGGGTGGTCGAGATGTTGCAGTTTCGAGTGCGTGATTACACGATGGCGATAATGAGCGTGCTCTTCGCGTTGCTCATCAGTTTTGACGTCGCGCATGCGAGGGGCCCGGGACTTCCCAACGTCATGGTGCTCGCAACCGGCGGCACGATCGCCGGCAGCGGGGCGAGCAGCACCACCGTGGTCGGCTACACCGCCGCGACGGTGGGCATTGAGACGCTCCTGAACGCCGTCCCCGAGCTGAAAACGGTGGCCAACGTCAAGGGTGAGCAGGTTTTCCAGATCGCCAGCGAGAACATGAACAATGACTACTGGCTCAAGCTCGCAAAGCGCGTCAACACGCTGCTCGCGCAGGACGACGTCGATGGCATTGTGATCACGCACGGGACCGATACGATCGAGGAAACCAGCTATTTTCTGGATCTCGTCGTCAAGAGCAAGAAACCTGTCGTCGTCGTCGGCGCGATGCGGCCGTCGACGGCGATCAGCGCGGATGGGCCCATCAACCTCTTCAATGCGGTGATCCTCGCAGGCAGCGACGAGGCCGTCGGCAAGGGCGTACTCGTTGCTCTCAACGATCAGATCAACGCGGCTCGCGATGTGACCAAGAACAACACCTCGACGGCAGACACCTTCCGCACGCCTGAACTCGGCTTTCTCGGCTACATGCAGGGCAACAAGCCGTTCTTCTATCGTCAATCGACGCGGCGGCACACGGCGGACTCTGAATTCGACGTCTCCAGCCTCGATGTCCTGCCGCAAGTCGACATCGTCTACGGCTACGCCAACATGAACCGGGTCGCGATCGACGCGTTTGTCGCCGCCGGGGCCAAGGGGATCGTGCATGCCGGCGTCGGTGACGGCAGCCTGGCTCGTCCCGCGGTCGAGCCGGCGCTCGACGAGGCCCGCAAGAAGGGTGTCGTGATCGTGCGCAGCAGCCGGGTCGGCAACGGCATCGTCGCGCGCAACGGCGAGGCCAAGGACGACGAGCATGACTTCGTCGTCTCGGATACGCTCAATCCTCAAAAGGCACGCATTCTGCTGATGCTGGCGCTGACCAAGACGACCGACACGAAGGAAATCCAGCGGATGTTCTTCACGTACTAGACCGTCCGGTCGCCCTACTCCCGCTTGAAACGGTAGTCGAAGGCGGCGCCGAACGGCTTGATCAGCCCGACCGTCGGCGCCGGGAAATGGATCGGCAGGATCAGCGTGTCGGTGTCGACGACGGAAGCAAAAAACTTCCGCCGCGACACCGCCGACTGCTTCGCATCCCAATCCGGCTTGGCCGACCAGTCCGGCCCGCGGCACTGGATCTGGTGATGCATGAGATCGCCGGCCACCACCGCGCGCTGGCCCTTCGAGAAGATGTTCACGCAGCAATGACAGGGCGAATGCCCCGGCGTCGGCGTCAGCGTGACGGTGTCGTCGAGCGCGTAATCGTCATCGACCAGCAGTGCCTGTCCGGCCTCGACGATCGGCAGGCAGTTGTCGCGAAACACGGTGCCGGGCGGATTGCTGCCCTTGGCATGCTCGGCCTCCCAGGCCGCATATTCACCCTTGTGGAAGACGTATTTCGCATTCGGAAAATTCGGCACCCAGCGTCCATCGCGCAAGGTCGTATTCCAGCCGGTGTGGTCGATATGAAGATGGGTGCAGAAGACGTAGTCGATCTGCTCGAAGCCGATGCCGAGCGCGAACAGCTCGTTGCGCCAGCGCTCCTTGCCCGGAAAATCGAACGGCGGCGGATGGCCCTTGTCCTCGCCGGTGCAGGTATCGACCAGGATGGTGTAGCGCGGCGTGCGCACCACGAAGGTCTGATAGGTGATCACCATCATGCCTCGCGCGGCGTCGAACACCTCCGGCTCCATCGTCGGCAGATGGTGCTTGAACACACCCTCGTCATAGGCCGGGAAAAAATCCTGCGGCCGCCGCCACGGCCCCTCCCGCTCGATCACCGCATCGATGGTGATGTCGCCGATCCGCAGCTGCTTCATGCGCGTTCCACCCCAGCTTTTAAAGCAGCGTAGCGGGCGGCATCGGACCGTTCAAGCCGGAAGGCGCAGAGCCGTCCCCTTGCGTGACGATTGCCGCAAATCAACCCCAAACGCCGCCGACGGTGATCGCGGAATGGGGGTAGAATCGGTGGGCACGAAACTGAGAATCGCGACGGCAGCCATCATCGCCGTCGCCTTGGGCATCTACGTCAACAACACGAGTCTGCTGGCGCCTCATCGTGACGGCAAGCCGGTGCTGCTTGCCCATCGCGGCATGGCGCAGCGCTTCGATGAGCGCGATGTGAAGAACGACACCTGCACCGCCGCACAAATGTTGCCGCCGACACACGACTATCTGGAGAACACTGTTCGCTCGATGCGGGCAAGCTTCGACGCCGGCGCGGATGTGGTCGAGCTCGACGTGCACCCGACCACCGACGGCGAGTTTGCCGTCTTCCACGACTGGACGCTCGATTGCCGCACCGACAGCCACGGCGTGACGCGCGAGCAAAGCATGGCGAGGCTGAAGCTGCTCGACATCGGCTATGGTTACACCGCCGACGGCGGCAAGACATTTCCGTTTCGCGGCAAAGGCATCGGGATGATGCCGAAATTGTCGGAAGTGTTCGCCGCCTTCCCTGACAGGAAGCTGCTCATCAACGTGAAGAGCCGCGACGCATACGAAGGCGAGAAACTTGCCACGGTGTTGAACGCGCTGCCGGCCGAGCGCCGCCGGACGATCATGGTCTATGGCGGCGACGAGCCCATCGACATGATGCGTCGCCTTACCCCGGAAGTTCGCACGATCTCGCGCGCGGCAATCCGAAGCTGCCTGATCGGCTATATCGGCTACGGCTGGACCGGCCTGGTGCCGGCATCCTGTCGGAACGCGATGGTGCTGGTGCCGATCAATATCGCGCCCTTTCTATGGGGCTGGCCTGACCGCTTCCTCGCGCGCATGGAGAGCGCGAACAGCGCAGTGTTCGTGCTCGGTCCCTACAGCGGAGGCGAGTTCTCCACCGGCATCGATACGCCCGAGCTCTTTGCCCGGCTCCCGCAAGGCTATTCCGGCGGGATCTGGACCAACGAGATCGAGGCAATCGCCGCGATCGCGGGCAAGGGCAAGGGCAAGAGCAAGAACTAGCTCCGCAATCCCGGCGCTTCCTGCCCCGTGCGCGCGACATATTCGGTGTAGCCGCCGCCGAACTGGTGGATGCCCTCGGGCGTCAGCTCCAGCACGCGGTTCGACAGGACGCTGAGAAAATGCCGGTCATGCGAGACGAACAGCATGGTGCCCTCGAAATCCGACAGCGCTGCGATCAGCATCTCCTTGGTGGCGAGATCGAGATGGTTGGTCGGCTCGTCCAGCACCAGAAAGTTCGGGGGGTCGAACAGCATCTTCGCCATCACCAGGCGCGCCTTCTCGCCGCCTGACAGCACGCGGCAGCGCTTCTCGACGTCGTCGCCGGAGAAGCCGAAGCAGCCGGCGAGCGCGCGCAGGGAGCCCTGCCCCGCGGTCGGAAACGCGTATTCGAGTGACTCGAACACCGTCTGCTCGCCATCGAGCAAATCCATCGCGTGCTGGGCGAAATAGCCCATCTTGACGCTGCCGCCGACCGCGACCGTGCCCTCGTCCGGCTCGCTCGCACCGGCGACGAGCTTGAGCAGCGTCGATTTGCCGGCGCCGTTGACGCCCATCACGCACCAGCGTTCTCGGCGGCGGATCATGAAATCGAGCCCGTCATAGATGCGCTTGCTGCCGTAGCCCTTGAACACCCTCTTGAGCGCCACGACGTCCTCGCCCGACCGCGGCGCCGGCGGAAAGTCGAATGCCACCGTCTGGCGGCGGCGCGGCGGCTCGACCCGCTCGATCTTGTCGAGCTTCTTCACCCGGCTCTGGACCTGAGCCGCATGAGAGGCGCGCGCCTTGAAACGCTCGATGAACTTGATCTCCTTGGCGAGCATGGCCTGCTGGCGCTCGAACTGCGCCTGCTGCTGCTTCTCGCTCAGTGCCCGCTGCTGCTCGTAGAACTCGTAATTGCCGGCGTAGGTGGTGAGCGATCCGGAATCGATTTCGACGACTTTCGAGATCACGCGGTTGATGAACTCGCGATCGTGCGAGGTCATCAGCAGCGTGCCTTCGTAATCGTGCAAGAACTTCTCCAGCCAGATCAGGCTTTCGAGATCGAGATGGTTGCTCGGCTCGTCGAGCAGCATGACGTCGGGACGCATCAGGAGAATACGCGCCAGCGCCACGCGCATCTTCCAGCCGCCGGAGAGCTTGCCGACGTCGCCGTCCATCATCTCCTGGCTGAAGCCGAGGCCGGACAGCGCCTCGCGCGCACGGCCGTCGAGCGCGTAGCCGTCGAGCTCCTCGAACGCGTGCTGCACCTCGCCGTAACGCGCGATGATCTCGTCCATCTGGTCGGCCTTGTCGGGATCGGCCATCGCGGTCTCGAGCTCGCGCAGCTCGGCCGCCACCGCACTCACCGGTCCCGCCCCGTCCATGACCTCGGCCACGGCGCTGCGGCCGGCCATCTCGCCGACGTCCTGGTTGAAATAGCCGATGGTGATGCCGCGATCGGTCGAGACCTGCCCCTCGTCGGGCAGTTCCTCGCCGGCGATCATCCGGAATAGCGTGGTCTTGCCCGCACCGTTCGGGCCAACGAGGCCGATCTTCTCGCCCTTGTTGAGGGCGGCGGAGGCTTCGATGAACAGGATCTGGTGGCCGGCTTGCTTGCTGACGTTGTCGAGGCGGATCATGGGGTCTTTTTGGGGGATTGTTGCGTTGCAGCGTCATAGGCCATGCCGGCCGCCAGGGGAAGCCCGGCCGGACCCGGATCAGCCCCGCGCGCCGCCGAATTCGCGCAATTCGACCCGCAGCTTAGGCCTTGTAGACCTCCACGGTCTGCATCATGCCCATCTCCTCATGGTTCATCATGTGGCAGTGGAGCATGTAGACGCCGGTGAAATCGATGAAGCGCGAGCGGAACACGACCTGGCCGCCCTTGCGCTCCACGATCACGGAATCTCGCCATTCCGGCACCGCCAGCGCCTTGCCATTGGCCGAGATTACCTGGAACGGGTTGGTGTGGATGTGGAACACGTGGTCGTCATGCTCATGGGTGTTGACGATGGTCCACTCCTCGACCGCACCCAGCTTGACCCGCTGATCGATGCGGCCGGGGTCGAACTTCTTGCCGTCGACGAAGAACTCGAATTCCTGCCAATGGCCGGCGGCATCGGCCTCCGGCGCGGTCGCCGACAGCACCACCTTGCGGCGGTTGGTGATCTCGGAGTCCTTGATGGTCGCGAGCGGCGCCGGCGGCAGGGCCCGCGGCAGCTTCATGTCCATCGGCGCGCCTGAGACCACAACCCGCGCCAGCGGTCCCACTGGCGAAGGATGGCCCTGGTCGTAGGGCGAGGCGTTGAAGGCGTAGGTGCCGGGGCTCCCTGCTTTCACCAGAATGTCCGCACGCTGGCCGGGCGCGATCAGGACCTGCTTGAGCGGCTGCATGGCGCCGAGCTGGATGCCGTCATAGGCGATCGCTTGCAGATCGTGCTTTTCCAGGTCGAGCAGCATGTCGTCCTGATAGGCGGCATTGAGGATGCGCCAGCGCTGCACCTCGCCGGGCCGCATCTCGATCATTGGCCGGCGCTGGCCGTTAATGGCGAGAAAGCGCGTCGCAGTCTCGGGAAACAGCGTCTCGAAATTCTCGACCATGCCATTGGCATCGTAGACCACCTGGGTCAGCACCATGAGGCGTTCGCGGGCGGTCGCGATCTCTGGAATTTCGGCGAAATCGCCCTCGATGACGACGGCGCCGACCATGCCGGAGGACATCTGGATGTCAGCGCTGCCGTGGTGATGTGGGTGATACCAGTAGGTGCCCCTGGTGTGATCGGCCGGCAGCGTTATTTCGATGTTGTAGCTGCGGCCCGGCGCCATCGAGCGCATGACGTTGTCGGAAATCCCGCTCGGGCTGGTATGCGCGCCGTGGAAATGGAAATTGGTGTTGTTGAACTGGTGCGGATGACTGATGTCGGCCGGCAATCCATCGCGGTTCGGCGGCAAATCGTTGATCATCTTGATGCGCAGCGTATCGCCGGGCTTCATGCGCAAGGTCGGGCCGGGGCTGCCGCCCTCATAGGACCTGACATAGAGCCGGACGCCGCCGATCTGGCGATAGGCATAGCCGACGCGCAAGGTCGTGCTCAGCACGCCATTGACGGACCGCCGCACCTCGGGCTCGAGCAACGGCTGGTCCATGGCGGGAACGGGCGTATCAGCGATCATTCCCATGGTCGGCGACATGTCCGCGGTGTGGGACGTGCCTGCATGGTCGTGCACGGCGTGCTGGGCATTCGCTGCACCTGCGAACAGCGACAACGCGCCCGCTTTGAGACCGCGATCCAGCAATTGGCGGCGCGACAATGTCGTCGTGCCCATGGTGCTGGTGACTGAAGACGCACCGTTCGGATCGTGCTGCATTTGAATCGCGCCCCCTGTTGCCGGACCGTCTTCCGTTCGATTCGATTTCAAAGCAAGCACGAAACACAATTCGATCTGCGAGCGCACGACATTCAGCGGTTGTAAACCTTCTCACCCGTTCTATCGTCGCATGATGCATCGTGACGGATTCGCGCTGGCGCTGACCTATGCCCTCCGGACATCGCATGCTGGCCGCATCCCGATGTTCTCGAAACTCTGTACAAGGATATGATCATGGGGCCTTCGCGACGTGAGTTCGTGAAGTGGTTGTCGGCGGGAGGCATCTCGGTCAGCCTGTCACATCTGGCGTCCGCGGCGGGCGTGCCCTTCGCAGCGCACGAGACGCTGCCCGGACGCGGCAAGTTCAATCCCGCGACAACGGGCGCCGGCCGCGTTGACGGCGTCGCCAAGGTCACCGGCGCAAAGCTTTACGCCTCCGACTTCCGGGCCAACGATCTGCAGGGCTGGCCGCAGGCCACCTCGCACGCCATCCTGGTCCGCGCCAACGACGCCACGCATGTCTATACCGGACTGGACCTCGGCCGCCTCGGCGGCGCGCTCAAGCCGTCGGTGGTGGTGACAGCCGCCGATCTCGATCGGATCGGGACGCAGGTGCCGGAATTCTATGCGGGCGACCTGTTCTGTCCGATCGGCAAGACGCCGCTTTATCTGGGACAGCCGGTTGCGCTTTTGATCTTCGAAAAGTTCGACGCCTTCGACCAGGCGCGTCTCGCGCTGCGCGACGGCACGTTCGTCCAATTCGGCGAGGAGACCGGGCCTGTCGTCGTCCCCGATTACGGGGCCTTCCGCTTCACCCGCGTGGCAGGTCCCTCGCCTGACCAACCGGATGTCTATTCGCCGCTCCAGGCCGGCTGGGTCTCGCCCAAGAAGGTGCAGAGCGCGGCGCTGCCGGTGTGGTCACCGCTCGCGAAGGACATGCCGGCGGATTACGCCAAGGCGGCGAAACATGGCGAGCATATCCGCGCCGAGCTTGCAGCGGATGACGCCTCCATGCTGGTGCTCGACCGCGAGTTCGAGACGCAATCGGTCGACCCGATGTTCCTCGAGCCGGAATGCGGGCTCGCCTGGTACGACGGCAAGGGCGGCAATCTCGAACTGCTGCTTGGCGTCCAGTCGCCCTACGAGGCGGCGGAGTCGATCGCGCATCTGTTCGGCAAGGCCCGCGCGCCCTACAAGCCGGCGCACATCAACGCGCAGTTCGCCCATGTCGGCGGCGGCTTCGGCGGTCGCGATCACACGCCTTTCATTCTCTATGTTGCGCTCGCGGCGGTCTGCTTTCCCGGCAAGCCGGTGCGGCTGGCGCATGACCGCTACCAGCAATTTCAGGCCGGCATCAAACGCCATTCGATCAAGATGCGCTCGCGCATCGGCATCGATCGCGCGACCGGCAAGATCAAGGCGTTCGCCGCCGATCACGTGCTCGACGGCGGCGGGCTCGCCCATTTCTCGGCCAGCGTCGCCGTCGTCGCGGCCACCGGCGCGATCGGCATCTACGACATTCCGAAGGTCGACGTCAGGACCGTCGCGGTGCACTCGCGCGGCGTGAGCGCGGGCTCGATGCGCGGCTACGGCATCCTGCAAGCCATGACGGCGCTGGAGGTCCTGATCGACGAAGCCGCGTCCGAGCTCAAGCGCGATCCGATCGATTTCCGGCGGCGTAACGCGCTGCCGCAGAACGGTCGGACCATGACGGGCAATCCCTACATCGTCTCGGTGCGCACGCCCGAAATCCTCGACAAGCTCGAGAAGCATCCGATCTGGCAGCAGCGGGCGCAGTTCAAGCAGACCTCGTCGGATCGGCTGGTCGGCACCGGCGTCGCCTGCGTCACGAAAGACTATGGCTCCGGTGCGGACGGCTCGCTCGGACGCGTCGAGCTTGGACCTGACGGCAGGATCGTCATCTATTGCGATCATGTCGAGATGGGCAACGGCATCGGGACGGCGCTGGCCAACCGGGTCGCCGGCCATCTCGGCGCCATCGCCGATGAGGTCTCGGTCGCCCGCGTCGACAGCTATGACGTACTCGGGCTGGTCACATCCGGCGATCCCTCAACCATGGACCAGAAGACCCAGGATGCCGCGGAGAAGAACCCGCGCTGGGTGCCCGCGATCAGCTCGCCGACGAGCTCCTCGATCGGCGCGCATGTCGGCACGCATTCCGCCGCGGAAGCCGCCCGCGTGATTTTCCGCTTCGGCCTGTGGCCCGCGGCGCTCGAGCTGTGGCGCATCGCAAAGACCGATCCGCGCGCGGGGCAATGGGCCAGCGCAAGCTGGCACAACGGCCAGCTCATCATGCCCGGCCTCGAACCGCTCGCCCTCCCTGCGCTCGCGGCGGCAGCTCACGCGCGCGGCTTCGTCACCGGTGCGGTTGCGCACAGCTTCTCGCGCTGGGCGTGGTCGCGGGCACGCTTCCCGCTGTCCGGCGAGCAATACCGCGCCGAGATCGACGCGCTGGCGATCCGCAAAGGCAACGGCAAGTTCGAGCGGATCAACCGCACCAGCGTCAAGTTTCCGCCGACCGACAACAACCGGATCGGCACCGCCTACACCTCGATGTGCGGCACGGTCGTCCGCGTCGAGATCGAGCGCGCAACCGGCGCGCTTCGCATCGCCAAGGCCTATAGCGTTTTCGAATGCAACACCGCGCTGGTGCCCGAGGTGGTGATGGGCCAGGCCCAGGGCGGCTTCGCCATGGGCGTCGGCTACGCGCTGCTCGAAACCCTGCCCCCGTTCGAGGGCGGCCCCGGCAACGGCGAATGGAATCTCGGGCGCTATCTGGTCGCACGCGGCTCCGACCTGCCGCTCCGCGATCTCGAGATCGAGATGCTGAAGCCGCTAGTACCAGACGAAGCGCCGAAGGGCATGGCGGAGGTCGTGATGATCCCGATCGTGCCGGCGCTGATCAACGCCATCCACGACGCCACCGGCCATCGCTTCCGCGCGCTGCCGGTCACCGCAAGCCTATTGAAGGGAGTGCTCGCGTGACGACCCTCAGCCTCACCATCAACGGCCAGAAGCACGGTCCGATGGACGTCCGCGACGATCTCTCGATGAACGATTTTCTGCGCGAGATGCTGGGCATGACCGGCACCAAGTTCGGCTGCGGCGCCGCGCAATGCCTGAGCTGCGCCGTCATCGTCGACGCGCCCGACGGCACCAGCACCACCAGCCCGACCTGCGTCGCGCCCGCCATGAATTTCGACGGCAAATCGATCCGCACCGTCGAGGGCCACGCCAGGGACGGCGAGCTCTCGACCCTGCAAAAGGCCTTCATCGAACATTTCGCCTTTCAGTGCGGCTATTGCACCGCCGGCTTCCTCAATGAGGGCCAGGTCTTGCTGGAGCGCCTGTCGCGGGCACCGGTCGCGCGCGAGGCGCTGGAGCAGACCATCGCGGATGCGCTCGACGGTCATCTCTGTCGCTGCACCGGCTACGTCAAATATCACGAGGCGGTGCGCGACGTGATCCTCGCCGACTCGAAGCGCTACCTCATGGCCACCAAGTGACACGCATCATGATCTCCGACGTGCGGTTCAAGATGATTGCCGTGGTCGCCGCACTCGCCGGCAGTCTCAGTGCGGGCTACGCGGCGTCGGAGACGGCAAGCCACGCCCTCGCCTCGCCCGAGAGCTTTGCTTCGATCGGCGATACCGAGAAGCGTTCGGCCGCAATCTTCACCGAGCTCGGCAAGGTGCTGACGCATCCGCGTTGCACCAATTGCCATCCGGCCGGCGACAGGCCGCGCCAGGGCGACAATGCCCGTCTGCATCAGCCGCCGGTCACGCGCGGCGCTGACAGCCATGGGCTCGAGGCGATGCGCTGCAACACCTGTCACCAGAAGGCCAATTTCGAGCCCGGCCGCATGCCCGGCCATCCCGACTGGCATCTGGCGCCGCGCGAGATGGCCTGGGAGGGCAAGACCGTCGGCGAGATCTGCGAGCAGATCAGGGATCCCGCGCGCAATGGCGGGCGCAAGGTGGAAGACCTGATCGACCATATCGGCAAGGACACCCTCGTCGGCTGGGCCTGGAAGCCCGGCTTCGGCCGCTCACCCGTGCCGGGCACGCAAGCGCAGGCCGGCGCGCTGGTCGAAGCCTGGGTGAAGACCGGAGCGGCCTGCCCGGCGCCGTGACGACGTCGAAGCATGACAAAAAAGCTCCAGTGAAGCAGCAGTACGGTGACAGGGCATCGAGGCTTCACTCCTTCGACGCCGAGAAAATGCAAACCAACGCAGTGTGAAAAATAACTGAGGGGCTCCGTCGCCGGGGCCCCTCTTGCGTCTCGTTCTCAGCCAACGTCTGAAAGCTTCGTTCGCTTAAGCTTCGTTCGCTTAGAAATGATAGTTCACACCAGCGCGCACGACGTGCATGTCTGTTTTTTCGCTGACAGAGAAACCGGTGCCTGGGGGAAGGCCAAATTGATCTAGGTTGAATGCGTCCTTGCCCAGGTCAACGTAAAGGTACTCGGTCTTCAAAGACCAGTTTTGTGCGATCATGTATTCGAAGCCGGCGCCGGCGGTCCAACCGAGCTTCGTATTCGTCCCGAGTGGAACGCCGCTGTTGGTTGTTGTCTGTCCATAGGCGAGACCGCCCGTCGCGTAAACGACGAAACGCTCCCACGGCAGGAAACCAATGCGTCCGCGAACCGTACCGAAATAATCCACCGTCGTGCCGGCGGCGCCGCCAAAAAGCGCGGGGATCCCGAGGCTGCTTTTCACATCGGTGCCCTGAATGTCAGCTTCGAAGCCATACAAGAACTGTGCGGCCTGCCAGTTGTAACCAAATTGGCCGCCGCCGAGAAATCCGTTCGACTTGAGGGCCAACACTCCGCTCCCGAAAGGAGACTCAGTGATGATTGCCGATTCACCGCCGCCATATCCGGCGTTCACACCGACGTAGAAACCTGTCCAATTGAAAACCGGAGCGGCATGGGCCGGCGCCTTTGCGTACAAGTCAGCGGCCGATGATGAGCCAACCATAGTCAGTAAGGCCACCGAGGCCATCAAGATCTTCTTCATTAAAGCCCACCTGTTTTTTAAGTTATCGACTGTATTCATAGCTTTCGAGAACGGTAGCAGTGCGTCCTCATCGTCACGCTCTCGACTCGTCTTTCAGTAAGAATGACGCTCGGTAGCAAGCAGACAGCGTCATTCGGGTCGGCGGCGCCCGCGCGCCGCCGCTTCTTCGCGATCTCAACAGCGCGCCAATCGATCTCATTTCTCAAGCGCACTCCGTCCCGGGAACGGAGTCCAATCGAAATTGTAGTTCACGCCGAGCGTCATCACGTGATCGCGCGGCCTGATCATTTCCGACGGCACCGCTGCCAGGAGTTCACCACGCATATCGCACCACGCCTTTGCCGGCGTAGCTGCGCGTCACGTTGGAGAACTCGCCTTCGAAAGTCGCGGCGGTCGACCAGCCGTTCATCCATTTGGTTTCGGCGGATGCGGTGAGAAGCGCGGAATCGGTAGCCTGCGGGGCGCCGTTGACGAAGAAGCTGGCGCCCGGCAGCGTCTGGAACGTCGCACCGATGCCGCGGTCGGAACTGAAGTCATGCGCCCAGGCCACGCGGCCGCGCAGCGTCAGCATCGCGCTCTGCACGGCAAAGGATCTATCGGTGCGCAGACCGAGTTCGCTGCGGGTCGCGGTCACGCTCTTCGCACTGTAAGCGAGTGCAAAATTGTTGGTGCCCGAGACGACACCTTCCGCATAGGCCGGCAGCTCGAATGTGGTGAACTGGCCCGCCGCGTAGGGCGTGAATCCGAGCCCGCCGATCACGGGCGCCACGAAGCGGTAACCGCTCTCGACACGGCCGGACCAGGCATTGGCGTTGAACTGCGCACGCAGCCGATCGATGCCGGCGATGGTGACGGTGCGATCGGTGGTGACGTCCTGCCAGCCATAGGCGAGTGCGCCGGAGAAATAAGCGGCGCCGATAGTGTGCCGGATGAAAGCGCCGGCCTGGAACAGGTCGGAACGCCCGGTCCCGTGATTGGCCACGCTGAAACTGGTGCCGCCACCGGCCAGCGAGAAGCCGGCGATGGTGAACGGCGAGAAGCGATAGTCGGCACCAACAGCTGTGCCGTAGACTTGCGACGTCGCCGCATTGGAGCCGGTCAGGTTATTGCCGTCGGTCGTCTGCGAGCCGCCGAAGCCGGCTGCCCACACGCTCCAGCGCTGCTGGAACGGCACCGCAGCTGGCGCCTTGGTGTAAATCGCCGCCAGCGCATCGTTCGGATTGCGCTTCTTCGCGGCAAAGGCGAGCGCTTCCTCGTCGGCATAACCGGGGGCGTTGCCGCCGGCAGTTCCGCCGTCATCGCGTCCGGCAATGAACGGGTCGGTCATGACGCCCATGAACTGGTTCATCGCGTTGAACGTGGATTGCTGCGATCCCGTTCCGGTCTCGCCGGCCGCCTGCGAGAGCCCCTTCGGCGACATGTTTGCGAACACTGCGGGAATGCCGCCGGTGGTGTTGAAGAACTTCGTCAGCGCGTCGCCGACCGCCTGCTGATTGGGGTTGAGGCCGCCTGGAATGCCAAAATTCAAGACCATGTCCAGGTAGACGTTGTTGGCACCGTAGCTCAACGTCGAAGAAAAGTTCGATGGCGCACTGGAAGTAATCACGCCACCGAAGGCACCGCTGACGCCGCCCGTCGCGGTGAGGATGATGTACTTTTTCTGCACATAGGTCCCGGGCGCAAAGCTGGCGCCCACCGCAGCGCCGCCAAGCGTCGCTGTACCGTTGACGACCGTGAATGAGGCCGTCGTGGGGTCGATTTGGACCAGATATTGCGCGGCCGCCTGGAACGCGAGATTGCCCGTTATCACCATCGACGAACCCGGCGTGCCGTTGCCAGGCGTAAACATGCCGGAGATCGTGCTGCTGGCGCCGGTCACCGTGCCGGCGCCTTGCAAAACGGCGAATGTCTGGTTGAAGCCGTTCAAATCCAGCGTCGCGCCGCCCGCGACCGAAAACTGATTGCTGGTCCCGAACGCGGCGGCGTGTCCGGCGCGCAGCGTTCCGCCGTCTACCATCGTTGCGCCGCTATAGGTGTTGGCCGCCGAGAGCACCAGCGTGCCGACGCCGTTCTTGTTCAGTCCCCATATTCCGGCCTCGACACCCGTGCCGCCAGAACCGGTCTGGTCGGCGATGCCGTCTGAAAGCGTTTGCGTCGCGCCGCCGCCGGGCTGGAAGTTGAGGATGCCGTTGCCTTGAAGGAAGATGCCGGCTCCGAAAGCAGAACCGCCACTACCCGCCGTGCCATTGTCCACGCCGCCAAAACCGTTGCCGCCCGTGCCGCCGACTCCCCCGGCGACGCTGCCGCCGTTGACGTTGAACGCGCCGGCGATCGTTAGCGAGCCGCCCTCCTGAACGAACATGGCGCCGCCCAATCCGGCGCCGCCGCCGCCGCCGCCACCTCCACCACTGCCACCGTTCGCCGCGATGCTGCTGCCGTTGCCACCGACGCCACCACCAAATCCTCTACTCCCGCCGGTTCCGGCCACCTCACCCAAATGGTCTGCCCCGCCGCCGCCGCCGCCGCCGCCACCAACGCCACCAGCGCCTCCCTGATGGCCCGCTATCGAGTGACCCCCTGCGCCGCCGCCGCCAAATCCCCCCGAGCCGCCTCTGTCGTCCGCAGCACTATGAGTGCCGCCGCCGCCGAAACCGCCTTGGCCATTACCGAATATGGGACTTCCGCCGATCCCGCCGGCACCTCCATCGCCGCCACCTCCGCCGTTAATGCCACCGGGGGAGCCGCCGAAACCCTGTCCGCCACTTGCCGCACCAACGACAATGCCCGCCCCGCCTCCGGCCCCTGTGTCGCCATCGGCGCCGCGTCCGACACCGCCACCGGCGAACCCGCCCACTGCATGGCCGCCGAGACCGCCGCCTGCGCCGCCGGCCGTTCCTGCGCCCGGCACGCCGTCACCGCCGACAGCGCCGGCGCCGCCGGTTGCGTTGTTGCCTGAAAGAACGACGTTGCTCACGGTCACATGGCCACCGCTCGCCACGAACAGCGCGCCGCCTGCACCGAGGCCGCCAGCGCCGCCCCCGCTACCGAATCCAACGTTGCCCCCGTCGCCGCCAAGCGCCTGGGTGTTCTGGATCGTCAGATTGTTAATGGCGACAGTGCCTGCGTAGACAAAGAACCCGCGCTGCACGCCACCGCCGTCCAGCCTGAAGCCGCCGCCATTCACCGTGACGTTGCTGGTGGTGTTGAAGGCGCTGAGCGTGTCGGCCGCTGCGCCAGTCAGCGTGATGTTGTTCTGGAAATTGATGACATAACTCGCGCTGGCATTGCTGTCGGCCTGCGCGATCGCCGCCGACAGGCTGGCACCGTCGGACACATTGATGACCGTCTGGGCGTGCGCACAGGTGCAACTGATCAGGGCATAAGCCGTGCCGCTCAGGAGAGTTGATCGCACCAGAAGCTCGCGGCGCTGTCGACGGGCAGGCGTATTCTTCACTTCATTGCTCCACCGCCGGCACCCTGGCCAGTGGAAGCTGCGAGTGCCGGAATAGCGCCTGACAGGACGAAGAAAGAGCCGGGCCATCGCCTGTCCGTCCGGCCTTCGCCGGGCCATCTAAGCCGGCGCGCGCCCGTCGTCGTACGCATCGCTGATCTCCCAATGTCGCTACGCTGAGAGAATCCGTCTTCCCAGTCACGGCGCCGAATATCGCGCCACTGGATAGGTCTGAGAACTACCTAGAAAGGTGGTTCGCCGTGCTTTATGTATGCCCGCGCAGGTCGGCGACCTCTGAGGTCAGAGAAACTCTGCACGCGCACTGGGAATGACATGCTTCTCTCCACGGATCCCATCGATCCGCAAAATCAAGACGTCTATGCACTCTGGGATCAACTGGCCGACTTCTCGGTAGCCGATGGTGATGCTGCGCTGACCCACCTGATGTCCGCACTGCGCACCATGTTGTCGGCACGCAATGTGCTGTGGGGCGTGGTCGTGCGATTGCCTTCGCCGAAGCGGGCCGATCCCCTGCTCGGCTGGCGTCCGCGCCTCGTCAGGGTGCTGGACCCGGTACCGGCGGTCGCGGCATCCGTGCAGAAGCAGTACGATACGCTCTGGTCGGACGACGTCGACCTGTCGCAGATCCTGTCAATGTCGGGCGATGAGCCGTTCCGCGTCCGCCTGCTGTTCGAAACGCTGCCGCCGGCATGGTTCGAGGGCAAGCACTATCGTCGGCACTATCTGGATGTCGGCTTCGCCGACAGCATTTCCGTGCGCATCGCACTCAATGACGATTTGAGGATTCGCCTGTTCGTGTTTCGTGATGCCCAGCAACCCCGCTTTACGGCACAGGACGGCCAGCGTCTGGGCTCCGTGATGCGCGCCTTGAGATGGTTTCACCGTCAACAATTGCTCAGCCATGGTCTGCTCATCGCCAACGCGCCCCTCACGCCAGCTGAACGCCGGGTGTTGCTCGGACTGCTCGCAGGGGACACGGAAAGGCAGATCGCGCAAAAGCTCGAGCAGAGTCCGAACACCACGCATTTTCACGTCAAGTCGATCTACGCCAAGTTCGGCGTGCGCAGTCGCCAGTCGCTCGCCGCCCTGTGGCTCGGCAAGCTGCAATAAACGAACTCAAGTCCGCAGTTAACCCGGCCTGACACAGGTCGGTAGAGGCTGTTCTCAAACACGGACGGCGGGCCGATGCACCCCTTGACCGACGAGGAAATCGTTTGATGGGAGTTCTATACAACTGAAGCCCTTTGGTCTGTGGCGCGCCTCGCAAGTCAAAGAGCCGCTGCGGCACCGGGCTCTCGCGTGGTCGAAATTTCTTAGATCAGGACTTCGCAACTGACCCGGCCTTCCGGCGAAACCGCCACCGGTCGCAGCAGTCGAGCTTCGATGCGATAACCACGCGGCCCTCAATGAAATGCGCCGCTACTTCGCTGATGGTCCAAGAGCAGAAGTCGCAGTGCATGAGCGCGCCGACGCGGCAGCCTTACTCTTTGTTCTCAGTCCAGGTTTGCTCGCCGCACTGGCACTTGAACATGCGAACGATTCCACCGGTATCCGGGTTGAGCATCTTCACCGCGAGGGCCAGCCTTCGGCCACAGTGATTGCAGGGCTTGGTCGGATTTGGCTGATAGCTGGAAAAGACTTCGTTTTTGAAATCGCGGTCCACTGTACTGCACTCAGGTTGCGAGAATCACTAAGTTCCAACGTGCACAATTGTTCCGCAGATTGAACCAGGCGAGCGCGAATTCAACTGAGGCTGCGGGCGGTTAAGTAGCCCCGGTGTCGCGCCGAGAATGAGAACAAATCGGCATAGAACGCGAACCTCCATGTCCTCTTGGGTCAACAAAGCCGGTTTGACTGGAGTCGTGGCACTTCCGGACTGACCCGAACTGCAGATAGATCGCTGCACGGCGTCCGGGCAATGCGAAGGGCCAACACCGGAAGTGTCAACTCACCACATGTATCTCACCACGCCGAACTGGCTCTCGGCTGCAAACTTCCGCTCTAACCTCTCGAGCCGACATGCATCGCACCGCGTCAACCGAAGCGATGGGCCAACAGAGGAAGTCAGCACGTCGATCACGATTCAAATCCGTGACGCCGCAAACTAGCGGCGGCCGGCAGGGACCATGCGCTCGCGAAAACAGAAGCCATCCTCCATAGAAGCTTTCGAGCTTTTGGTCTGCCTCGTTATTGAAGGCTTCATATCGCTCGAGTGCATTTGCCTCCAGATATCCGGGCCCAGGACTACGCAGCCCTCACTGTGCTAAGAAACTTGCCAACCTCCAGCTTGAGACGATTAGAATCACCTGAGAGTGACTGCGCAGCAGATAAAACTTGCGAGGAAGCCGACCCGGTCTCACTAGCTCCCCGCTGCACATCCATGATGTTGGAGGAGACCTGCTGGGTGCCTTGCGCCGCCTGCTGGACGTTGCGGGAAATCTCCTGCGTCGCCGCGCCCTGCTCTTCGACTGCTGCGGCAATGGTTGACGAAATCTCCGACAGCCGCTCGATGGTGCCGCTGATTTCCTTGATGGCGCTCACCGATTCCTGGGTCGCGGCTTGAATACCGGTGATCTGCTGACCGATCTCGCCGGTCGCCTTTGCGGTCTGCTCGGCCAGGGCTTTAACCTCCGAAGCCACGACTGCGAAGCCGCGACCGGCCTCGCCAGCACGGGCCGCCTCGATGGTTGCGTTGAGAGCCAGCAGATTGGTCTGGCCGGCTATGGTGTTGATCAGTTCTACCACATCGCCGATGCGCGCGGCAGCCTTCGACAACTCGCCGACTCGATCGTTGGTGGTGCGGGCCTGGTTGACGGCATCATTGGCCATTCGCGCCGATTCCTGCACTTGGCGGCTGATCTCATTGACGGACGACGTCAGTTCCTCAGTGGCGGACGCCACAGACTGCACATTGGTTGAGGCTTCCTCCGAGGCCGCAGCGACCATGGTGGTGAGCTCCTGCGCTCGCTCGGCGGTGGAAGTGAGCGTTGCCGCGGAGGCCTCGAGTTCGGTCGAGGCCGAAGACACGGTTTCGATGATCTCGCCGACAGCGCCTTCAAAACCATCAGCGAGCTTGATCATGTCCGCCTTGCGCTGCTGCGCGGCAACTTGGTCCTGCTTGATCTTGGCTTCGGCTTCCGCTTGGGCCTTCTGTGCCGACACCACCTTGAATTTCTCGACCGCTCCAGCGACCTGGCCAACCTCGTCCTTACGGCCGAGGCCGGGCAGCACCACTCCGAAATCACCCTCGGCAAGCTTCTCCATGGAAAGGCTCAATGCGCGCATGGGACGGGCAATGCTGAAAATCGAGAACACGCAGCTTGCGACCAACAATAACGCTGCCGACAGGCCGATCGCCAGCGACATGAGTTCGGCTGAAGCCATTTCCTTTGCGGCAGTGACATTGGCCTCATCGGCGCTGCTCTTCGAAAATTCAACAATTTTGTTGGCCAGCACCTCAACTTCGTTCGCGACGGGCAAAGTCACCTCGCGAGCGACGCGGACTGCCTCGTCGTTGAGTTTTGCGATCTTTGCAACAGCATCAGCCGGCAGTTCGCCGCCGGCGACGCGCTTAGCTTCGATCCCAATGATCTCGGTCTTGATCGCTGCGATCTGCTGGGCACCCTTGGCATATTCTCCAATACCGCCCTTGAGCTTCTCCATGCGTCCTCGATTTTCCGGGGAATGGCTCAGCTTCAACATCGCGTCGGCAAATCCGTGTGCCCGCGTCACCCGGGCCGCAAGGTACTCGCTCGCCGCTTTGAAGCTCTCGGGGCCATTGGCGAGGCGCATGTCGCGAAGGCCGATCTGCATGCCGCGCTGCGCCGCCTTCGCCTCTGCAGCAGTGAGCGCGATTGTCTGTTGCTCGGTCGCAGTCTGATTAGCTCTTTTAACCGCCAAGTTGCCGGACATCTGGGTGTAGATCATCAGGCCCACCAGAAGAATGCTCAGGGCCGAAGCGATCCCAAGCTTGGTTCCAATGCGCAAATTCTGGATCATGCCAATCATGTCGTTTCCTCAAAATGTGTTCAGCCCATCAACGATGTGCGGTCGGCAATTGATGATTTGGGGGGCGAGCGGCGGTGCTCTGCCTAAATCTGAGGCACGGCTGGTATTGTTAGTCTTAACATTCCGTTACGTAAAAATACGGATCCACCCTGCTCGCAATTTTGGGCGTCCTCGCCGGAACGGCACAGGTTGACACGGTGGTGGTGCGATCGAGGATGATCTGCAATGGCGGAATTACCGAATGACGCTTCGTTCAGAAGCGCCGCTATCGGAAGTTCAACGAGAGATCCGCAATGGGGTCACGTGCTGACCTCGACCTCAGCGGAACGCCAGCCTGCTTATCTTCGCAAGCGGACACCCCGGACCTTTGAATAACCGCCCTACGCCCGTCGCATCAACTTGAGCGATGCTGCCAGCCGCAAGCTGCGCTTGCCTGCAAGCGCGATGCCTTCGAGCTCGCCGCTGTCCGTTGTGCAGGTGCCGGAGAAACCGATCCCGACCTCATAGCCGCCGAACACGGGGTTCTCGCCTTTCGCCGGCGTGTGCTCCTGGTTGAGGATTTCGCCCTTCCAGCGGCCGTCGGCCGAGGAATAGGAGCCGAGATAGTAGAAGAACGCATCGCCGCCGAGGATGCGGCCGTCCATCAGCAGCATGACGCCGGAGAGCCCGGCATCGACGCCGTCGAGCGCGCGCAGGTGGATCGCATAGAGCCCGTTCACCACCCCGCCCGGACCAATCGTCCCCTGCGGCGGCAACCCCTCGTCATCGAGCCGGGTGAGATTGGCCCAGAAACCGGCGCCCGGCATCGTGTCCGCGCTGCCCGCGAGACGGATCTGGTTGCCAACGAGCCGGCCGCGCGCGCCGATCGAGGCGACGTCGGCCCCCATCAGCGGCTTGTAGTTGGGATCGTCGTTATGCCGTTCGGTGATGACTTCGGCGATGATCTCGCCGTCGCGCTCGAAATAGCTTCCGAGATGCGCGAAGGCCGAATTGCCGCCCAGCAGCTTGCCGTCATGCATGCACATGATGCTGCGGCCGAAGGCATCGTTGACCCCGTATTCAACCTTGTAGAGTCCGTCCAGCAACGCAATTGACCCGGAATATCAGAAGGAAAGCACGCGCTACCTAGCACCGCCATCGCACCAAGACCATCGGGCTTTTTCGCGCAGGGGCATTCGCGAAGCCACACCCTGCCATGATGCCATCATGCGCCTGTTTTGCCCGACGGCGCAATAGATTTCGGCAATTCCGCAGGAGGCGATTTCACACCATTTGCGGACCTGCGATTTCAAACACTTGGCTACTGTGCATGGGGTTGTTTTTCGAGTTTTTGTTTGGCCGGTCGCGAGCCGCCCTTACGCACTCCCCCAAGCCGGCTTCGAACCCGCCGGTTGAGGCGCGCGACAAACCGGCATGGATCACATGGAGCCATCAGCCGAGGCGCAGATCGCAACCTTCATCGCAAGCGCGGCGAAGCAGCCGCTGCTCGATGCCGCGTTCGAGCTTTGGCGCCGACGCACCCAGCTGGATTCGGTCGAGGGGCGCCCGACCGCCGAAGAGGTCCGCGTCAACCGCACCCTCACGCCGGAGCAGATCAGCGCGAAATACCGCTGGGATCGCGACCACGCCCATGAAGGACCGATGTTCGATTATCTGAAGCGCGCTCATCCGCGTGCCGATGACGACGCGATCAGGCAGGCCATCATCACCGCCGTCAGGTTCGAGGACGCGACCTTCACGTATTTCAGCTGGGATGGCGATTTCTGGGACTGCGTCGTCCGCGCGGTGGCGAAGGCCTCCGCGCACTATCCCGATTTCCTCGAGATGACCTATCGCGACGCCCGCAACAACGTCGCCTACTACTACAAATGAGCTACAGCATGATCCGGACCCGCAGGGCCGCGTTGGCGCAAAGTGCACAGCGGTTTTCCGAAGAGATCATGCTCCCAAATAAATCCAAAGCGCGTTCAACGCGCTTTAGAAGCACAGCGTGGTGACGAGCTTGCCCTGCTTGTCCTTGATCGCATAGGGACAGCGCAGCCGCTCCAGCGCCTGCTTGGCATCCGCATCGCCGAGCGCTGCGGCGCGCTCGTAATAGGATTTCGCGGCGTCCTTGTCCTTCGGCCCGCCGCGGCCTTCCTGTGCGAAGGCACCCATCCGCTCCAGCGCGCCGGGATGGTTTTGCGCGGCCGCCTTCTCGAACAGCGCGCGCGCCGCGGCGTCGTCCTTCGCCCCGCCCGTGCCTTCGGAGAGCATCACGCCGAGCTGGTACTGCGCCTCGGCATTGGTCTCGGCGGCCTTGCCGAGCAATGCGCGCGCCTGTGCGGGATCGGCCGGCGCGGCACCGCCGGTGCCACTGAGCGCGGCGAGATTGCTGATGCCGCGGGGATTGCCGGCCTGCGCCGCCTTCTCGAACAATTTGCGCGCCTGCGCTTCATCCCTGGCGACGCCGGAGCCGGTACCGTAGGCCACACCGAGCTCGACCATCGCCGCACTCGATCCCTTGTCGGCGGCCTTGCGCCAGGCTGCCATCGCTTCCGCCGTCTGCCGGTTGGCCGCATAGGCGCGGCCGAGCGCGAACATCGCGCGCCGCGATGACGGCGCGGCCTGCTTGCAGAATTTGATGGCGGTCGTGACGTCGGCGGCCGCAATCTCCGTCACGCCCCTCATGTCGGCCGGCTTGTCGGGATCGCTGGGGTCGGCGGCGACCCGGTCGCACAGGACGAGATCGGCCGATTGCGCATGCGCCGACAACGGCACCGCAAGCGTGAGAAGGATCGCAACGAGGAAAGTCCGCATGGACGCCAGGTTGCGTCGTGGCCCCGGCAAATTCAAGGCTCCAGCCCCGATTGGCGCAGCACGGGGATGACCTCGGGCGATGCCAGATAGCGCAGCAGCCGGTCAGCGGCTTCGGCATGTTTGGCGTTGGCCATCCGGCCGGCGGAGAACACGGCCGGCGTTTGCAGATCGTGCGGGACCGGGCCGACCACCTCGATGGCTTCGACCTGCTTCAGCTCGCTGATCTGCTGCACGGCGAGGTCAGCTTCGCCGGTCACGAGCCGCTCTGCGGTAAAGCCCTGCTCGACGATGGTGGCCTTGGCATTGATCTGGGCCGCGATCCCCATCCGGACGACCAGCTGGGCGAAGTACACGCCGCTCGCGCCCAGCCGCGAATAGGCCACCGATCGCGCCGCCAGCAGCGTATTGCGCAGCGCGGATTCCGTGGCGATGTCGGGATGTGCTTGCCCTGCCCGCACCGCGATGCCGACGAAGGAGCGTGCGAGGTCGGCTGCGTTCCCTGAGACGACGCGGCCCTCGCCGATCATCTCGTCGAGCCCTTCACGGGTGAGGATCACGAGATCGGCGGCCTCGCCGTCCCGCAACCGTTTGAGCAGCGCCAGAGTCGGCGCGAAGTCGGCGTCGATGCGGACGCCGGTCGCGGCCTCGTACGCGGAGGACAGGCTGCGCATCGCGCCCATCAGGCCGAGCGTCGAAAGCATGCGAATTGTTTCCATCAGCGATTCCCGTGGCGATCAGGCGCGGTGCATCAGCTTGAGCGCGGCGGTCAGGCGCAGGCCGCGCTTGCCGGCGAGCGCCGTTGCCTCCAGGACCGCCTCCTCGGCATCATAAGTGCCGGAGAAGCCGATGCCGACCTCGTGGCCGCCGAAGATCGGATCGTCCTTGGCCGGCGTGTGCTCCTGATTGAGGATCTGGCCCTTCCAGCGCCCGTTGGCGGCGGTGTAGCTGCCGAGATAGTAGAATGATGCGTCGCCGCCGAGGATGCGGCCCTTGTTGAGCAGCATCACGCCGGTGAGACCGCCGTCGACGCCGTCGAGCATGCGCAGATGCACCGAGTAAAGCCCGTCGGCGATGCCGGCCTCGCCGACGCCGCCGGCGATCGGCATCTCGTCTTCGGTGATCAGCGTCATCAACGACTGAAAGGGTACGCCGGGCAGCTCCTTGAGCTCGCCCTTGAAGCGATAGAGATCGCCGTCGGCCCAGCCCTTGGCCAGCAGGGTCGCATCGTCCGTGCCCGCCATGGCGCGATAGGTCGGATCGGGGTTGTGGCGGACCGTGTTGATCACGATGTCGACGCCGGCTTCGGTCTTGGCGTAGGTGCCGATATGGGCGAAGGCCGAATTACCGCCGAGCATCTTGCCGTTGCCAGCATGCATCACGCTTCGGCCGACCCCGTCGCCGAGCTGAAATCTCACCTTGTAGAAGCCTTCAAACACCAGCCGTCCCCGGCCCTGCACGCATCCAGGCGCACTCTATCCCGCTTTCGGCGGCGATGGACAAATTTCCCGCCATGACGTCCGAGGGGTCTCCGCAACGACTGTCATCGGAATGAAAAATCCGCCGAAGCCTTTCGGCTTCGGCGGATCGAAGTCCAACCCGGGCCAGCCCCCCAGCCCGGGCCGGGAGGATCTTAGGCGGCCGCCTTCTTGTCGGCCGGCACGGAGGCGATCGTCTTCAGGATCTGCGAAGCGATCTGGTATGGGTCGCCCTGCGAATTCGGACGACGGTCTTCCAGATAGCCCTTGTAACCGTTGTTGACGAAGGAGTGCGGCACGCGGATGGAAGCACCGCGATCGGCAATGCCGTAGCTGAACTTGTTCCAGGGCGCGGTCTCGTGCTTGCCGGTCAGACGCTTGTCGTTGTCCGGGCCGTAGACGGCGATGTGGTCCATCAGGTTCTTGTCGAACGCCGCCATCAGCGCCTCGAAGTACTCCTTGCCGCCGACCGTACGCATGTACTCGGTCGAGAAGTTGGCGTGCATGCCGGAGCCGTTCCAGTCGGTGTCGCCGAGCGGCTTGCAGTGGAACTCGATGTCGATGCCGTACTTCTCGGTCAGGCGCAGCATCAGGTAGCGGGCCATCCACATTTCGTCAGCGGCCTTCTTGGAGCCTTTGCCGAAGATCTGGAATTCCCACTGGCCCTTCGCGACTTCCGCGTTGATGCCTTCATGGTTGATGCCGGCAGCCAGGCAGAGGTCGAGATGCTCTTCGACGATCTTGCGGGCGACGTCGCCGACGTTCGAGAAGCCAACGCCGGTGTAGTACGGACCCTGCGGGGCCGGATAGCCGGAGGCCGGGAAGCCGAGCGGACGGCCGTCCTTGTAGAAGAAGTATTCCTGCTCGAAACCGAACCAGGCGCCGGAATCGTCGAGAATGGTGGCGCGCTTGTTGGTCGAGTGCGGGGTCTTGCCGTCGGGCATCATGACTTCGCACATCACGAGCACACCGTTGGTGCGGGCGCCATCCGGGAACACCGCGACCGGCTTCAGCACGCAATCGGAGCTGTGGCCTTCAGCCTGCTGGGTGGAGGAGCCATCGAAGCCCCAGAGCGGAAGCTGCTCGAGCGTCGGGAACGACGCGAATTCCTTGATCTGAGTTTTGCCGCGCAAGTTCGGAGTCGGCGTATATCCGTCGAGCCAGATGTACTCGAGCTTATACTTGGTCATTGAGCCTCTCTGTAGATGATGCGAAAGGTGGGGGCCGCAGGCCCCCGCACGATTGTTTACCCGGCCAACATCGGCCGACGCTTTCCAAGCATTTAACGTGCCAAAAGGCCGCGGCGCGGGAGGTTTTCCACCGCCGCCGGCCCCCTCTCCCTCCCGGCGGATCGGCCAGTGCGCCGTGCGTCATAGCGGCGCACCTTTGCGTGAAGCTGCACCGCAAAAATCCCGCGGAAATCGCCCGATTCTGGAGCAGGCAGGCCCGGGTCTAGGTTGCCGGCTAAACGCGCATCAACGTCCGGCAATATTCGCCAAGTCTGCGCCCGTCGCCCGCAACCTTCGCAACGGCCCACGCGTTAGCCACCCGAGCGCTGCCTTAGAGGAAGCAGAATGCAGTCTGCCTACAAAATAGGCCAAGGCTGATTTCCTTTTCAGCACTTTGCATTTCGGAATGCACGGCCGATATGGGGATTCCAGTAACCACAAGCCAACGAGTCGGGCGCACCATGGAGGCCCAGCGCTGCGATCTCGGGAGATACCGCAATGATGAACAATGGACTGAGTCACGGATCTGCACAGATCTACCAATTCCCTGTCGGGGGCCGCTCGGCTCTCGGGGGGCGCCGCAACGGTGAGACCCGCCTTCCCGCCAACCACGCCTCGCTCCCCGTAAACGAGACGATTTGCAGCGGCAGCTGGTACCATCAAGAAGCAGTCGATGAAGCCAAGCCGAAATGGGATCGCTGATGCCTGCGTTCGGTTCAATACCGCCGCGGTCTCTCGATGCCCGGCGCCAGTTCGAAAAAGGGTCGAAACAACGGTGTTTCGGCCCTTTTTGATTCCGGACTTGATTGCGGGATCATATGGTCGCACAGGCGGTCACCGACCGCTTCAGATGCTTGACAAGACACCTCCATGAAAGACCCCCCTACCCGCCATCTCGCCCTGCAAGGCGCCAGCAATTTTCGCGACCTTGGCGGCTATCCGACCGCAGATGGCCGCACCACGCGCTGGCGGCACATCTTCCGCTCCAACCATCTCGGCCAGCTCACTGCCGCCGATGTCGAGATCGTCCGCGCGCTCGGCGTGCGCAGCGCCTTCGATTTTCGCGGCGCCGAGGAGCGTGCGGCGGGTGTCTGCGGGGTCAGTGAGATCGCCGTGCATTCACTGCCGATCGAGCCGACGGTCGTGGCCGCGCTGCGCGCCGAGCTCGCCAGGGGCAGGCTGACCGCGCCGGTCGCGCTCGAACTCATGCGCGAATCCTATCGCAACTACGTCCGCCACAACACGGCCAGTTTCCGCAACCTGTTCGGACATCTCCTGGAGGACTGCGCGCCGCTCGTCATTCACTGCACCGCCGGCAAGGACCGCACCGGCTTTGCCAGCGCGCTGATCCTGCATGCGCTCGGCGTGGCCGACGAAATCGTTGCAGAGGACTACCTGTTGACCAACCAGCACTACAAGCGCGACGCATCAAATGTCTCCGACCTTCCCGCCGATGTTCTCGACGCGATCGGCACCGTCGAGGCTTCGTATCTTGCGGCTGCTTTCGAGGCCGTCGGTAGCGAGTATGGCGATCTCGAAACCTACTTGCGCGACGGTCTCAAGCTCGGCAGAGCGGAGCGGACCGCACTGAAGGCGCGCTATCTGCAATCGTAATCGGGCATAAATCCTACACGGCCGCGCCGGGAGAACGATGATGCAAGGCAAGGTTCTGATCGTGACCGGAGCACTCGGCGCACTTGGAAAAGTCGTCGCCGAGACCGCGCAGTCGCGCGGCGCGCGCGTGGCCGGCATCGACCATTCGCCATCGCAAATCTCCCCGACGCCTGAGCGCATCGAGATCGGCGGCGTCGATCTGTCCGACGCAGCACAAGCAAAAACGGCAGTCGAGGCGGCGGCAAGACACTTTGGCAAGGTCGAAGTGTTGATTAACATCGCCGGTGGCTTCGCCTTCGAGACCGTGGGCGACGGCGACATCAAGACATGGCAGCGCATGCATGCGCTCAACCTGCTGACGGCGCTCAACGCCTCGCACGCGGCGCTGCCCCATCTGGCTGCGTCCACAGCCGGCCGCATCGTCAATATCGGCGCCATGGGAGCGCTTCAGGCCGGCTCCGGCATGGGCCCCTATGCGGCGTCGAAAGCCGGCGTCCATCGGCTCACCGAGGCGCTGGCGAGCGAGTGGAAAGGCAAGGTGACCGTGAACGCGGTGCTGCCCTCGATCATCGACACCAAGGCGAACCGCGCCGACATGCCGAAAGCCGACTTCGCCAAATGGGTGACACCGCAGGAACTCACCGAAGTCATCCTGTTCCTCGCCAGCGATGCCGCCAGCGGCGTCACCGGCGCGCTGATCCCGGTCGGCGGGCGGGTGTAGGTTCAACTACCGCCCATCTTTTCTAAACCTTCCTGCATTGCTATATTCGAACCATGACAACGGAAGATATCGAGCAAGCGGTCGAGCGACTTACGCCTGACGAATTGGCCCGGTTTCGTGCATGGTTCGAGCAGTTCGACGCTGAACGCTTCGATCAGGTCCTGGAGCAGGATATCAAGGCGGGTAAGCTCGATCAATTTGCCGAGGAAGCGCTGAGCGATTATCGCGCCGCCCAAACGCGCGACTTGTGAAGCACACGGCTTCCACGAGATTCTGGAAGGCTTATGAGGCATTGCCCGTCAATGTTCGGCGGCTCGCCGATGCCAATTTCAAGCTGCTGAAGAACGACCCAACGCATCCCTCGCTTCAATTCAAACGGGTCGGACGATTTTGGTCCGCCAGAGTCGGCCTACGTTATCGCGCCCTCGCTATCGAGTTTGATGGAGCCTGCGTCTGGTTCTGGATCGGCTCGCACGCAGACTACGACCGTCTCATAGGCTAAAGGCGTCAAAAAGCCGGAGATTGCCTTTGCAACGGATGCTCTGCTCGCCGGTGAGTGCGATTTTGTCGCCAACAGCCGGATCATCTGTTCCCGATCAAATGGCGCAGAGCCCCAAGCCCGTTCCGGGCTAAACTGCCGCAACTGATTCTCCGATCGGACGTGACACCCGGAAGCTTTCTTTGGAAACCACGCTCTACCTGCCTGTCAAACGCTTCCTCGAAGAGCTCGGCTTCACGGTCAAGGGCGAGATCGGCGGCTGCGATCTCGTGGGCCTCAGCGCCGGAGATCCGCCGGTAGTCGTGATCGGCGAGCTCAAGCTGAGCTTCAATCTCGAGCTGATCCTTCAGGCGGTCGATCGTGCACCGGCCGGCGACGAGGTCTGGATCGCCGCAAAGATGTCGGTGCGCGGCAAGGGACGCGAGACCGACGCGCGCTATCGCAATCTCTGTCGCCGCCTCGGCTTCGGCATGCTCGGGGTGACCGACCGCGGTCAGGTCGAGGTGCTGGTGAAGCCGCCGACGGCAGCCCCACGCCGCGAGCCGAAGGTCCGTTCGCGCCTCGTCGCAGAGCATCAGCGCCGCCAGGGCGATCCGGTGCTCGGCGGTAGCACGCGCGCGCCGATCATGACGGCCTATCGGCAGCAGGCGCTGGCCTGCGCCTCGGAGCTTGCGGCAGGCCCGCGGCGGGTGAGCGAATTGCGCCGACGCTGTCCCGATGCCGGCAAGATCATGCTTAACAATGTGTATGGCTGGTTCGAACGCACAGAGCGGGGAATCTACGGGCTGACGGAAGCGGGCCACGCCGCGCTGAAACGCTGGCCACAACAGCGGCTTGCGGATGTTGCCGGTGTCGCGTCACCACCCTGACACCCAACCGGTGCATAGCTGTGATGCCACACCGATTTCATATTGCAATGCAACATAGACAGCACTAGGTATCCCGGCATCGAAACGAGGCCGTTATGAACGCAGACTGGAATACGAAATATGGCACGCGGCGCGTGCGCCACGATCCGCCGACCCTGGACGAGGCGATCTTCGCCGCCGTCGGCATCACCGACGATCAGGAGCAGCAGGCCGAGATCGCCGCAGCCCTGATGGGCATGCCGCTTGATGTCGTCCAGGCCGAGGTCAAGAAACAGGTTCGCACCAACAGCCGCATCACCTCGACGCGCGTGATCGCCGGCGAACAGGGCGCGCAGCGCTCAGTGGTGGTCGAACGCCGTGTCGTGCGCCGCTTCGGCAACGACAAGCGCACCGGCACCTGAGCACTTGAGCTCGCTATTCTGAATACAAAAGCGGACCGGTTTTGCCGGTCCGCTTTTTTGATTCCAGTCGGCTTTTTCAGGTCAGGCGGCGCGATTGCCATAGATGCTGGAAATGATCTTCCAGCAGGTCGAGTTGAAGCTGATAAGGGCGCGGCCGGCCGCGAATGGCGAGGCCGCGAGATCAGCGAGCTCGTCCTCAGGCGCCTTGGCGAGATCGATCGTACCGGTCGATTCGCCATGACGGAATTGCAGATGCGCCCCGAACTTCCTGGCGAGCGCGCGCATCGCGTGATTCTCGGCGCCGGTGGTAATACGCAGGCGCTTGTAGCCTTTCCAGCGCGCTTCCGCGATCAGGCGGCTGAACAGCACGGTGCCGACGTTCTGGCGCCGCGCCGAGGCTTCCACGCTGAAGGCGACCTCGGGCAGCGAATCGCCCTCGGGCGGATGCAGCTCGGCCGCCCCGCGGACCACGCCGTCGACGATATAGGCGACGATCACGGTGCCGTCCTCGGCGCAACGGGCGGCGTAACGCTCGATGAAACTGTCGTCGAGAAAACCGTTGAAGCGGTCGTGCCGGCTTTCGGCATCAAGCCTCAGCAGGTGATCGCGCAAGAGCGGCAATTCTTCCTGCTGGCTCAACGTGCGCACGTAGCCCTGAACGGACTTCGGGCGACTGGTTACTTCAAGTCCAAAATCTGCTGCGAGTGACAAGTCAAAACTCCTCTTGGTGTCCCTCGAGGAGGCGTTCGAATCCCTAGGCCTCCAATATTGTGCATCGCAACAAATTTTTCAAGACGGGAACCTGCCAAAGTTTCGGGCATGGGAGGCGACTAATTCGTTAACAAAATCAAGCCCCCGTATTCAGACGAGGACCAGCTGGGTCTGCGTCACCACGGCGACCAGCTTGCCGTCCTCGGTCTCCAGCCGGGTGGTCCAGACCTGGGTTCGCCGGCCTCTGTGGACTGGGGTGGCGGTCGCGATCACCGTGGTTCCCTCCTTGGCCCCGCCGATAAAGTTGGTCTTGCTCTCAAGCGTGGTCGTGCCCTTGGCATCCTCCGGCAGATTGATCACGGTGGCCGCCGCGCCGACGGAATCGGCCAGCGCCATCACCGCGCCGCCGTGGATGGTGTGATGAAGCGTGCAGAGATCGGGCCTGACCGTCATCCGCGCCACCACGCGATCTTTCCCGGCCTCGACGAACTCGACGCCCTTGAGTTCGGCAAACGGCATCTTCATTGCTTTAAGCTTCTCGAGCGGCGTCATCGGATCTCCTCCCAAATCATTCTGCTCACAGGGTGAATTGCTCCGCGCGGCAAAGCAATGACGTCCGA
>NZ_JADPIT010000015.1:295447-313915 GCF_023073035.1 Bradyrhizobium sp. 62 | reverse complement strand
CGCGGAAAGATTCTGGATTGCTTCGCTGGGCTCGCAAGGACGGGGAGACAGCCTTCGTACCTCACGTCACCGCATTCACCACCTGATACTCCGGCCGCCGCCACACCTCGCCCGCGATCACCTCCTCGATGAACTCGGCGGCCCGCACGATCTCGCTCTCGCCGATATACAGCGGCGTGATGCCAAACCTCATAATGTCAGGCGCGCGGAAATCGCCGATCACGCCGCGGGCGATGAGGGCCTGCATCGCAGCGTAGCCGCCTGCGAAGGCGAAGGAGACTTGCGAGCCGCGACGCTGATGAGCGCGCGGGGTGACGAGCTTCAAGGAGGGACAGCGGCGTTCGACCTCGGCAATCAGGAGATCGCCGAGCGCCAGCGAACGCGCGCGGACTTCCCTGATATCAACGCGGTCCCAGATGTCGAGCGAGGCCTCCAGCGCCGCCATCGCCAGCACCGGCGGCGTTCCGACGCGCATGCGCTCGACGCCGCCGGCGGCCGCGTAGGCAAGCTCGAACGCGAACGGCTTTGCGTGCCCCATCCACCCCGACAAAGCGGCTCGCACGCTGTCGGCGTGACGCGGCGCGACGTAGAGGAAGGCTGGCGCGCCGGGGCCGGCGTTGATGTATTTGTAGGTGCATCCGGCGGCGAAATCAGCGCCGGTGCCTGCAAGGTCAACCGGCAGCGCCCCGGCCGAATGCGCGAGGTCCCACACCGTGACGATGCCGAGCGCATGCGCTCTTGCAGTCAGCTTCGCCATGTCATGGCGCCGTCCGGTGCGGTAATCGACCTCGGTGATGTAGAGCACCGCGATCTCCTCCGACAACGAAGCCTCGATCTCCTCCGGCGCGACCAGGCGCAATTGATGGCCACGGCCGAGCGTCGCAATCAGGCCTTCGGCCATATAAAGGTCAGTCGGAAAATTGCCGGTGTCCGACAGGACGACCTTGCGCGATGCGTTCATGTCGAGCGCGGCGGCGAGCGCCTGATAGACCTTGAGCGACAGCGTATCTCCGACCATGACGGAGCCGGCATCCGCACCGATCAGTCGCGCGATGCGATTGCCGACATGGCGCGGCTGAGCATACCAGCCCGCTGTGTTCCAGGCGCGGATCAACTCATCGCCCCACTCGGCGGTGATGACGCGACTGACGCGCTCGGCCACGCCAAGCGGCAGCGCGCCGAGCGAATTGCCGTCGAGATAGATGACACCGTCGGGCATATGGAACAGCGCTTTGGTGTCGTCGTAAACGCGAAGCATGGTCAAGAAAATCTCTACAGGATCGTGCGCACGCGCCAGAGCTCGGGAAACAGCTCGACCTCCAGCATGCGCTTGAGATAGCTGACGCCGCCGGTGCCGCCGGTACCGCGCTTGAAGCCGATGACGCGCTCGACTGTCGTCACATGGTTGAAGCGCCAGCGCCGGAAATAATCCTCGAAATCGACCAGCTTCTCGGCCAGCTCGTAGAGCATCCAGTGCGTTTCCGGCGCTTCGTAGACGATACGCCAGGCCTGCAGCACATCTTCGTTGAAGCTATGGGTCTCGCGAACATCGCGCGCCAGCACGGCCGCAGGCATCTTGAGCCCGTTGCGGTCGGCGAGCCGCAGTACCTCGTCATAGAGGCTTGGCGTCGCGAGCTCGGCTTCGAGCAGCTGCGTGGTTTCCAGATCGTGCGCGTGCGGTTTGAGCATGGCATGGTTGCGGTTGCCGAGCAGGAATTCGATCAACCGGTATTGCCGCGACTGGAAGCCCGAGGACTGGCCAAGCTGCGAACGGAAGCGCGTATACTCGCTGGGCGTCATGGTGCGCAGCACGTCCCAGGCGCCGTTGAGCTGCTCGAAGATACGCGACATCCGTGCCAACATCTTCATCGCAGGCTGCACTTCATCCTTCGCGATCGAACGACGTGCGGCGCTGAGCTCGTGGATGGCGAGCCGCATCCAGAGTTCGGTGGTCTGATGCTGGATGATGAACAGCATCTCGTCATGCGCTTCCGACAGCGGATGCTGCGCACCGAGGATCGCGTCCAGCGCCAGATAGTTGCCGTAGGACATGCGCCGGGCGAAATCGGTCTCGGCGCCTTCGCTTGCGGGATCGTATTCGCTGGACGTCATGGCATGCCCTTTCGATCGATCTTTAAGGCCTCGTCAGTCGAGGCCGATCAGGCGCGCGGTGATTGGCGACGACGGCTCCTTGAGGGCGTCGATCACGGTGAAATGGTTCAGCCCGGGATCGACGACAAGACGCGTCGGCACGTCGAATCCAGTCCAGACATTGGCCACCAGATCGGACTGGCGGATGAATTCGGGCCGCTCGTTGCCACCGACCCAGGCGGTCAGGGGTGAAGGCCCGCGCGGCAGATGCAGCGCCGCGCTTTCCAGCGTCGCCTCCTCCATCGTCATGCGCAGGGTGTCGTTCATCCTGGTCTTGAGCAGCGGACGCAGATCATGCAGGCCGCTGATGGACAGCGTCCCGGCGATGCGGTTGAAGACGGCGGGCTCCAGCCGGCTGTCGTCGCACAGCATGCGCGTAACGAGATGCCCGCCCGCGGAATGGCCGGCGAGCCGGATCGGTCCCGCGACGAGCGCGGCCGCCTTGGCGATCGCTACGGTGATTTCCGCCGTAATGTCGGAGATGCGCGCGGCCGGCGTCAGCGTGTAGCTTGGCAGTGCCACCGTCCAGCCGTGATGCCGCGCGCCTTCGGCGAGATCAGTCCACGCCGATTTGTCGAAGCGCATCCAATAGCCACCGTGGACGAATACGACGAGGCCCTTGCTGTCGCCGTCGGGCAAGATCAGGTCGAGGCGCTGGCGCTCGCCGGGGCCATAGGCGATGTCGGCGCGAAATTCCTTCAGTCCGGCGCGATAAGCCGCCGCGCGCTCCGCCCACAGCGCCGGTATCTTGTCCGAGCCCGGGATATGGGCCGAATTGGCGTAAGCGTCATCCCAATCGCGCATCGTGACTTCCTCGACGGACTCAAGCCCTTGTGGACCCGGCGCCAGTCTGCCACCGGCGCGGGCGGCATCCTAGTCTTTAGTTTAAGCTTAAAGGATTTTGGAACGCCGGTGGATTGGGCAGCTCCCGTCATTGCGAGCGCAGCGACTTGTCCGCCGAAGCTTTAGCGAAGGCGGAAGCAATCCGGTCTGCCTCCGCGGTGGCAGTCCGGGTTGCTTCGTCGCAAGGGCTCCTCGCAATGACGGCGGAAGGCCCCTACCCCTTCTCCACCCCGCACCAATCCGCGATGAACAGCGCCATGGCCTTGGTCGTATTCTTCAGCGATTGCAGATCGACATATTCATTGAAGCCGTGCATCTCGCCGCCACTCGCGCCGAAGCACAGGCTCGGGATACCGTGATTGAGGCCGTAGAAGCGCGTGTCGGTGAGCGCGGTGAATACGAGGTCTTCGATTTGGCCGCCATAGACGGCGCTGAAGGCCTTGCCGAACGCGGCTTCCGGCGCGGCGGCGTCGGTCAGCTCATAGCCTTCCGACAAGAAGCCCGACCATTCGACCTCCGGGGGATTATTGGCGAGGAAACGATGGTTGCGCGCGGCAGCCGCAACGCAAGCCATGATCTCCTTCTGGTGATCGGCGATCGACCAGCCCGGCAACACGGCAATCCGGCAATCGACGTCGCACCAGGCCGGCACGCTGGAGGCCCAGTCGCCGCCCTTGATGATGCCGGGGTTGAAATTGATGGGATGGTTCAGCGTCTTGAAGTGACGATCGGCTTTCGCGCGCTCGTTCCACTCGATCTCGAGTTTTTGCAGCGCCTGGATCAAATGATAGGCCGCCATGATTGCGTTCGCGCCGGAGCCGGCGAAGGCGACGTGTGTCGGATGGCCCTTCACGCGCAGGCGGAACCAGATCACGCCGACCTGCGAGCGCACCATCTTGCCGCCGGTCGGCTCAGGAATGAAGCAGGCATCCGCGCGATAGCCACGTTGAAGCGTCGAGAGTGCGCCGACGCCGGTGCTCTCCTCCTCGATCACGGACTGGAAGTGAATCCGCGCCGTCGGCCTGAGGCCCGCGGCCTTGATCGCATCGAGCGCGAAGAGCGCTGCGATGGTGCCCGACTTCATGTCGCAGGCACCGCGACCGAACATCTTGCCGTCCTTGATGACGGGCGAGAACGGCGGGGTGTCCCACAGTTCTAGCGGGCCGGCCGGTACGACGTCGCAATGGCCCTGGAGGATCAGCGATTTGCCCGCCTCAGTTTTGGGCCGGTACGTGCCGACCACAGTGCGCGCCTTCGAAAAATCGTGCTCGATGGGCCCGAAGCCGCGCAGATCCTTGAGGTCGTCGACATCGATGTGCCAGTCGTCGACCTCGTAGCCGCGCACGCGCAGGAGGTCGCCGATCATGTCCTGGCACGGTCCCTCCGCACCGCGAGTCGAGGGGATCGCGACGAAATCGCGTGTGGTCGCGAGTTGGGCTTCGAAGCCGGCATCAACGGCGTCAAGAATCCTCTGCTGCGTTTCGGCATTCATCAGGCAACTCCAATCGGGCATTGAGATCATCGATGGAGCGCAAGCTAGCCGATTTCAGCCGTTCGGGTACTCTGCAAAATAGGCATCCCGCAATGCATCTTCGAGCAGCCGGCCCTCCGAATAGCCATTCAGTGTCGCCGGTCGGCGCACGCCCTCAAGCAGCCGCGGGCAAGGCTCCGGCGCGCCGAGCACGGTGCGTACCGGGATGCGCTCGGCATAGATCGGCAATTCATAGTCCTCGTCGTCGTCGGCGACACCCTTGGCGCGGACTTTCGCGGAGGCCTCCTCGATCTCCATCGCGATAAAGGAGGTCGCCTTGATCTCCTGCGTGTTGCTCGCCCGCAGGCTCGCGGTGCGGTCCGGGAAGAAGCGATCGACCATGGCGATCACCGCGCGATCCTTCTCCTCGGGATCGGTGACGAGATAGGCGGTGCCGAATGCCATCACCGCGCGGTAGTCAGCCGAGTGATTGAATCCGCAGCGCGCCAGCACCAGGCTGTCGAGATGGGCGACCGTCAGGCACACACGCTCGCCCCGGGTCTGGTTGCGCAGCATGCGGCTGGCGCTCGAGCCGTGCCAGTACAGCTTCGTCCCTTCACGCCAGAAGAAGGTCGGCGTGCAATAGGGTTGGCCGTCGATCGCGTAGGAGACGTGGCAGAGCATCGAGGAATCCAGGATGCGATGAACGGTGTCGTGATCGTAGAAGCCGCGGTCGTGACGGCGCTTCACCTGGTTGCGCGCGGATGTCGGATAGGAATTTTGGTTCTCGGTCTGGCTCACGGCCGCTCCTGTCGGATTGGATCACTTCCAGCGCAGTTGTAGCCACGGATTTGGTCTGCGATAGTGCCAATTCCATGCGAAACATTCCGACCAATTCCGTCTCCTCGCCGGCCAAAGCCGAGCTGCCGCTCGACCTCGCAGGCCCGCACATCACGGCTGGCGCCTCGTCGGCGCACCGGCTGTATCAGGCGCTGTGCGAGATGATCGTCGGCGGTCTGGTGAAACCCGGCGAGCCGCTGCCGCCGTCGCGCACGCTGGCCAAACAGACTGGCTTTCGGCGCAATGCCGTCGTCACCGCCTATGAGCGGCTGATTGCCGACGGCTTTGCCGACGCCACCGTCGGTTCCGGCACCTTCGTCGCCGCGCGCATCCCCGCGCGCGCAGCCGAGCCGAAGCGGCCGAAGGTCAGCGTCGAAACGCCGGGGCAAGGCGCGTTTTCGCTCGGCTGCACCCATATCGACGCGCGCGCCGTGCAGCGTTTCCGGGCTTTTGTCGGCCGTCGCATGCGCGCCTTCGGCGCGGAGCATCTGCACTATGGCGATCCCCGTGGCAGCCGCGAGCTGCGTGCGGCGATCGCCGATCATCTGTTGTCGGCGCGGGGCCTGCGCTGCGATCCCGATCAGATCATGCTGACGTCGGGCACGCTGCACGCGCTGCGCATCGTGCTGAGCGCGATCCTGAAGCCCAACGACCAGGTCTGGTGCGAAGACCCCGGCTACCCCGCTGCGCGGAAAACCATCGCGCATTGCGGCTATCGTGCCGTGTCCGTTCCCGTCGACGCGCACGGCATGCGTGTCGCCAAAGGCCGCGCAGCGGCGCCGTCCGCGCGCGCAGCCTATGTGACCCCGTCGCACCAGTTTCCGCTGGGTGTGCAGATGTCGATGCCGCGACGGCTCGAGCTGCTGGACTGGGCCAGGCAGGCCGGCGCCTTCGTGCTGGAAGACGATTACGACAGCGAGTTCCGCTATGACGGCGCGCCACTGATGTCACTAGCCGGCATCGATCACCTCCAGCGTGTGATCTACATGGGCACGTTCGCCAAGACCTTGTTTCCGGGCCTGCGCATCGGCTATTGCGCCCTGCCCGAGCGCTTGATTGCGGATGTCACCGCCGCGCGGGCCGCGCTCGACCGCTTTCCCGGCACGCTGATGGAGGGCGCGGTGGCCGACATGCTCAATTCCGGCGCGTTCGCGGCGAACCTGAAGCGCGTGCGCAAGCTTTACCGCGAGGCGCGCGACGCGCTGGCCGGGACGCTCGAAGCCGAATCCGAGGGCGTGCTGTCGGTGCCGGTCCCATCACAGGGTCTGCATCTTGTCGCTCGGTTCGATCCCTCGGTCGATCTGGCTGTGGCGGCAGACGCCAAGCAGGCCGCCGGCGCCGAAGGCTGGCTGTTGGCCGACACCTATTCACGCGCGCGTCCTCTTCCCGGTTTCGTGCTGGGATTTTCCGGCCACGCGGTTCCGAAGCTCGTCGCATCCGCCGAGCGACTCGCGCGGGAATCGCGAGCGGCCTTGCGTGCGAGACGCAAGCCGGCCCGGCGGGCATGACGAACGCTCACTATGAGAATCGGCTGCCGCTCCCTACATTGCGGCATCGATGCCGGGAGCTCACACCATGCTGCTACGCCGCGCGACTTGCCTCTCGCTCCTGATCTTCATCGCACTCGCCGCGACCGCGCGCGCAGGCACGGTCGGACGCGAGCAGGACATCGTCGATCTCAAGCTCGGCCAGCGCGTGCAAGTGGACGACGGAACCTGCCCCGCCGGACAGGTCAAGGAAGTGCGCGGCGCCAAGATGACCGACAAGGGCGTCGCACGGACGAGCACCTGCGTGTCGCGGTTTGGTCCGAAATCAAAGCGATGAGCGCTACTTCGCCGGATCGAACATACATTGCAGGGTCGGCTTGGCGATCTTGGTGAAGGTCGGGCCGATTTCGGTCTGCTTTGCGGCCGGCACCCAGTCGGTCTCGATCGTCGGCACCCCGGTCTCGCTGATGCCGCGCAGCAGGGCCTCGCGGAGATCGCGATCCTCGACGACGGCGGCAGCATGATCGTGCAGGCAGCCGCAGACCTCTTCCGGATGCTCCCATCGCCCGAGCATGCGCGGCGCGCATTGCCTCACGAACTCGGTACGGGGATCGGGTAATCTGGAGGGAGAGCGCACCTGCGCCTGAACGGCACTGATCGTGAGAAGGAATATGAACGCCGCAGCGAAGGTACGAACAATCATGATGGCCTTTATCGGCTGATTTTTCTTGTTGGCGATCAGAAGCGCGCGGCAACCACGATCGGCTGCGGCGCCGGGGTCATGATCGGCGAGCCGCTGTACTGGAAAGTACCGATGCCTGGGACATTGCCGTCCGGCGAGCCCGCGAACGAGGAGCCGGCGAGCACGAAACCGAAAGCAAGGATGAGGCTGAGCGTGCGCATGGACTTGTCTCCGAATTCTCTGGCCGGCGTGCGCCGTCGTCGTTGTGAGGTTGATAACCATGGGCGGTTTCGCGCGTGATGCGCCAAAGCCGGAAAATGGTTTCATCTCCGTGAGAATTGTTTCGTCCCGTTCGGAGCGACGACATATTCGACGGAAAATCTCAATCTTTTCAGATGGGTCGTGTGGCCGCCCAATGTGGCCTGGCAGGTTCCGTGCGCGCTCGGCTGCGCGCCGGAACGCCGGCGCTGTCATGATCCCGCCTCACACCCTTCACATGCGTTTTACGTTTTTCTGCTGAAGAGAAGCCGAACGAAGGCTGGGCTCCGTCGAACCGGGGGCGCTTCGACGGCGACCCAAGCTATCGAGACCGAGACGCCCGGAATCACCGGGAGCGTTCATGTGAGGAACGGCCATCATGACGGCGCAGAATCGCGCAACGACGCGCGATGCGGACCAACGAACGGACCGCCGGGAACAACGGTCTGTTCGCAGCAGCGCCAATTCGCCTGGCGAAATGGCGCTGCAATCGAGCCGTGGGTTTGAGGCCACACCGCAATCATTCGTGCGGCTGACCGGCTCGCATCTTGCAAAACCGCGCGCCAGCCGCGCTGACATCACCGAGTGAACGCAAACGCGTCATTGGTGAACGCAAGCGCGTCACTGAGTGAACGCAAGAGCGTCACTGAGTGAAGAACTCTCCGCACTTCTGGACGTTTGCGTCCGCCGGTCCCCACGGCATGACCGGGACGGTCGAGGTCGAGTTCTTCGGCGAGCCCTCGATCAGCCTGTCCGAATAGACCATGTAGACCAGCACGTTGCGCTTGGCGTCACAGCCGCGCACGATCTGCATCTTCTTGAAGAACAGCGAGCGGCGCTGGCGGAACATGTCGTCGCCCTGCTCCATCTTGTTCTTGAACTTGATCGGGCCGACCTGACGGCAGGCGAGCGAAATGTCCGAGACCTCCTCGGCAAGGCCCAGCCAGCCCTTGAAGCCGCCCTTCTCCGGCACCGTGAAATGACAGGCCACGCCCTCGACTTCAGGATCGTCGAGGCCATAGGTCGCAAGCTTGTCGTTCGGGCTCATCCATTTGAACACGGTCGAGCGGCGGAAGATCAGATCCGGCTCGTCCGCGGCGGATGCGGACGCCGCAGGCACGGTCAGCGCCAGGAGAAATAAAGCGAGGCCTTTCAAGCGGATGCTGGAAAGACTGGGGAAACGAGATGACATGAAGTTCTCCAGTAACAAGTCCCAGCAATGTAGGTATGAGGCGACCGATCAGGAAGACGATCGGCAGGCCGATACGGCCGCCGTTTACCGCTCCGTGAGGCTTTTTTGCTACGCTTTGTACAAAAGTAGCTGATCGCAGAACCGCCGTGCTGGTGAACGCGTATCCCCTCTGAGAGACTAACATCTGATTTGGATTATGGATTCGATGATGAACAGCGTGAACGGGTCTGGTTTTTCTGCCAAGCCGGCGCGATTTTGGCAGCTCGCCATTTTGACGGCGGCGGGTGCGATCGGCACGGCGAGCCAGGCGGACGCAGCGTTTTATTACTGGACGGATTATTCCGACGGGTCCTACGGGCGCCAGGAGCGCCATCCCGAAGTCCCGCGCCAGAAGCCGCAGAAGCGTGGTGCGGCCGGCAAGAAAGACCTCGTTGCCGAAAAAGAAGCCGGCACGAAACCGCAGGGTCCTCTCGTCATCGTCGTCTCGATCGACCGGCAGAAGGTCACGGTCTACGACACCAAGGGCGTGTTCGCGGAATCCCCGGTGTCGACGGGCATGAAGGGCCATTCGACGCCGATGGGTGTGTTCAGCGTCATCCAGAAGCACAAATTCCACCATTCCAACATCTATAGCGGCGCGCCGATGCCATACATGCAGCGGATCACGTGGTCGGGCGTTGCCATGCATGCCGGTGTGCTGCCGGGCTATCCGGCCTCGCACGGCTGCATCCGCATGCCGATGGCGTTCGCTGTGAAGATGTGGAACTGGACCAGGATGGGCGCGCGCGTGATCGTTTCGCCCGGGCAGATGTCACCGCAGAACTTCTCACATCCGCTGCTTGCCTCGGTGCGCGTTCCGCCGCAACCCGCGGCCAGCCTGGAGCCGCAGACCAATGCCGCCGAGAAGGCCGACAAGGGCGCGGCCAATACCGGGGCCACCGAAGCAAAGCCGGTTGAAACGAAGACTGCCAGCGCGGACGGCGTGCTCGAGCTGCGCTCGTCGGTCGGCCACACCGTGTTGTCGGACGTGACCACCGGTTATGCCCCGGTCCGCGAGGAGGCCTCGGCCGATCAGACCGAGACCACCGCAAAGCCCGAGACCAAGACCGCTGAGGCGGCGGACGCGGCCAAGCCCCAGGCCGGAGTTGCCGCGCAGCCCGTGAACACTGAAGCAAAGCCTGTCGAGGCCGCGGAGACGCCGAAGTCCGAAACCGCCAAGTCCGAACCCGCGAAGACGCCCGATGCACCGGCCGCGGCGCCAGCGCAGGCGGCCACGCCCGACGTCAAGAAGGACGAAACCCGCGTTGCCGATCCGGCGTCCGTGGCAAAACCTGAAGCGCCCAAGCGCGCGGGCCAGATCGCGGTCTTCATCAGCCGCAAGGATTCCAAGCTCTACGTGCGGCAGAACTTTGCGCCGCTGTTCGAGGTGCCTGTCACGATCGCCGCGAGCGATCGACCGCTCGGCACGCATGTCTTTACCGTCGAAGTCGACAAGGCCGATTCCAATGCGCTGCATTGGTCGGTGGTGTCCTTGCCGGTGTCCGTCCGCTCTGCCGCGCGCGAGGATGATCGCCGCATGACAGGCCACCAGCGTGGCGCAGCCGTGATTCCCGTCGCTGCCAAGCCTGTGGTCACGCCGGACAGCCCGGCCGAAGCCCTCGACCGCATCTCGGTCCCGGCCGACACGATCACGAAGATCAACGAAATGCTGACGTCAGGCGGCTCGATCATCGTCTCCGACCAGGGCATCAACCAGGGCGAGACTGGCGAAGGCACCGATTTCATCGTCCGCCTGTACTAACGGGCTTTATCGCGGCAGATAACACGGTGTTGACGAGGCCGCTCGCAGCGGCGGGGTAACATGTGCCTCGGATCATTTCGGGGGACGCCGTCATGATGAACCGCAGGACGATGCTCATCGCCGCCTTTGCAGGCACGCTGGCGCCGGTGACGCGTGCACTGGCGGATGGCGGCATGAGCCGAATCTCCGCCTACGCCTTCTCTTTCCCGGCATTGTCAGGCGGCGACATCCGCCTTGCGGCCTTCACCGGCAAACCGCTGCTGGTGGTCAACACCGCTTCGCTCTGCGGTTACACGCCGCAATACGCTGGCCTGCAAGACATCTGGGGCGAGTTTCGCCAACGCGGCCTCACCGTCATTGGCGTGCCCTCCAACGACTTCGGCGGACAGGAGCCCGGCGGCACCAGCGAGATCTCGGAGACCGCCCACCACCAATACGGCGTTACCTTCCCGATCGCGGCCAAGGCTGTCGTGGTCGGTGCGAAAGCGCATCCGTTCTACAAATGGGCGGCAGAGGCGCGCCCCAAGGATGTTCCACGCTGGAACTTCCACAAATATCTGATCGGCCGGGACGGCTATATCGCCGACGTCTTTGCATCCACGGTCGAGCCGGCCGACACGCGGATCAAGACGGCGATCGCCAAGGCGCTGGCCGACACTTGACGGCGCATGTCCCGCAACCCGGTTGGGCACAATTGCGGTGGGGCGCCAAACAGCCGTTGCAATGGCGAGGGCCCACCATCTAGGCTAGGATCGTTAGGGGCAGGATGGTTTTGCCGGAGGCGAAAAGCCGCGGCGGAACAACGGGATCAATCTCGAGGACAACACCATGCGTGTGGCGGCAGGACTGATTTTGGCAAGCGCGATGTCTCTGGCGATGACGAGCGCGGCATGGTCGCAGACCCCGGCTGCAAAGCCCGCTGCCGCGACGCAAGCCCCACCGGCGGCAACACCGGCTGCGGCTGCGCCCGCTGCGGCTCCGGCACCCGCTCCTGCAGCAGCCGCCGCGCCGGCGGGCTTCGTCAATCCTCCCGCGCCTAAACAGGCGCCGCAGCCCGCGCGCGCGGCTTGCAACACGCCGGGCGCCTTGGGCGTCGCCCGCACCGTCGAGATCGACACCACGGGCGGTCCCGGCTTCGGCTTCGAGCATTTCAAGGAGCTCGATTTCCTGCGCGACAAGGAGGTCGTGCTGACCTTCGACGACGGCCCCTGGCCCAAGAACACGCCTGCGGTGCTGAAGGCGCTCGCCGACGAGTGCACCACCGGCATCTTCTTCTCGATCGGCAAGCACGCGACGTACGAGCCGGAGATCCTCAAGCAGGTCTACGCGGCCGGCCACACCGTGGGCACCCACACCTGGTCGCACGCCAATCTCAACAACAAGAAGCTCACGGAAGCGCAGCGCAAGGAAGAGATCGAGAAGGGTCTTTCCGCGGTGAAATGGGCGCTCGGCGGCATTTCGCCCTCACCGTTCTTCCGCTTCCCGGCGCTCCAGCATCCGCCGGAGATGGTCACCTATCTCGGCAACCGCAACACGGCGATCTTCTCCTGCGACATCGACTCCTTCGACTTCAAGGCCTCGAAGCCCGAGAAGGTGGTCGAGACGGTCATGAAGAAGCTGGACAGCAAGGGCAAGGGCATCATCCTGATGCACGACTTCCAGAAGCACACCGCGGAGGCCCTGCCCGAATTGCTCAAGCGCCTGAAGGCCGGCGGCTACAAGGTGGTGGCGATGCGCGCCAAGTTCCCGGCCTCTACGCTGCCGGAATACGACCAGGAGCTGCTCAAGGACGTCAAGCTGCCGACGGTGAGCACCCGGCCGGTCAACAGCGTCGTGACGACGGTTTCCGAATAGCCGCGCCTTGTCCTTTCGCATCGAAGGCTACGTCATCGTCTCCGCGGACGGCATGCTCGCCGACGCGGCGCATGTCATGCCCGACAGCCTGAAATTCGAAGGCGACAAGCTGTTCTTCGAGCAGGCGCTCGATCGCGCTGCGCTGATCGTGCACGGCCGTCACTCGCACGAGCAGCAGCCGAATTCACCCAAGCGCAAGCGCCTGATCCTGACCCGCAAGATCAAGGCTCTGACCGTTGATCCCGAAATGCCGAACGCGACCTTGTGGAATCCGGATCACGTCAGCTTCGAAGACGCCTGTGCGTTTGCCGATGTCGCCTCCGGCACGGTCGCAATCATCGGCGGCCCCGTCGTGTTCGACATGTTCATGAACCGCTACGACACGTTCTGGCTGTCGGAAGCCCAGCATCTGCGGCTGCCCGGCGGCGAAGGCTGTTTTGTGGAAGTGCCGGCGCGGACGCCTCAGCAGGTGCTGGCCTCACACGGGATGAAACCGGGCGCGCCGTATCTGCTCGACGCCGCGCACGGGGTGACCGTCACGCCGTGGCGCAGGACGTAGCGGTTTAACTTTTATACGTCCCCGTAGGCCGCCTCCGCCGGACGCGTGGCGCGGCCGTAGCCCATGATCATGAACAGCGCGCCGATGATCGACAGGTTCTTGAGCGCGTCCACCAGCATCTTGCCGTTGTCAGGCGGCACCTGGTTCCAGAAGTCGTAGAACAGGAAGGTCGCGACCGCGACATAGATGATCATCAGCATCGCGAAGAACCGCGCGCCGAAATTCAGCGCGATCATCACCCCAGCGATGATCTCGAGGACACCGACCGCGATCGCCAGCAGTTGCGGCGTCGTCATGGCCGTCGCCGTCTCGACCTGCTTGGCGTAAGGCGCGATCATGTCGGGCACCACGACCTTGGCGGCGATGAAATCAACGGTCGCCTGCATGGCAAACAGTCTTGCCGCGCCCGTGTAGATGAACAGCACGGCGAACAGAATCCGCCCGAAAGTCACGAACGCTGGCATGATCGGCCTCTTTGCTCAGGCTTTTTGAAACCGGAATTTTCGCGAAAGCACTGAAGGATTATGGAGAGTCATTCGCCGGTTTACAAACGGGGAAATGGCGAAAGTCGTTTTGAAAGCATTGAATTGCCGACGCGCGGCAGGTGCGCTCCCTCACCCCGCTTGCGGGGAGAGGGTTGGGGTGAGGGGGAGCCTCGGCCGGGACGGTGAAAGTTGGACTCGCGGAGAGTCCCCCCTCGCCCGAATTCGAGCTGCGCGCGAATTCGACCTCTCCCCACAAGGGGCGAGGTGAAGAGCCCCGCCCCTACGTAAACAACGTCGGCTGCTGCCGCGACGCGCGCTCCTGCGCTTCCACCACGGCCACCGCGGTCATGTTGAGGATGCCTCGCGCCGTCACGGACGGGGTGAGGATGTGGGCTGGACGCGCGGGCCCGATCAGGATCGGACCGACGGGCAGCGCGTCCGCCAGCGACTTGATCATCTGATAGGCGACGTTGGCGGTGTCGAGGCTTGGCATGATCATGATGTTGGCCTCGCCCTCAAGGTTGGAGTGCGGCAGCACCATTTTGCGCGCCGCAGCCGAGAGCGCGGTGTCGCCCTGCATCTCACCGTCAGCCTCGAGCTCCGGATGCTTCTCCTTCAGGAGCTGGGTCGCCCGGCGCATCTTGCGCGAGGATTCCGTGTCGTAGCTGCCGAAATCCGAATGCGAGACGAAGGCGATCTTCGGCTTGATGTTGAAGCGCTGGACGTGGACCGCCGCGAGCGAGGCGATCTCGGCGAGCTCTTCGGCGCTCGGATTGGGCCGCACCTGGGTGTCGGCGATGAAGAAGGCGCCCTTGCTGGTGATCAGCAGCGCCAGCGCCGCATAGTCGCTGATCCCCGGTGTGAACCCGACGATCTCGCGGACATGGCGCAGATGGCTCATGTAGCGGCCCTCGACGCCGCAAAGCATGGCGTCCGCCTCTCCGCGCACCACTGCGAGCGCCGCGATGACGGTGTTGTTGGTGCGCACCACCGTGCGCGCCGCATCGGGCGTCACGCCGCGGCGGCCGGCGACCTCGACATAGGACTGCACGTAGGAGCGGTAGCGCGGATCGTCCTCGGGATTGACGAGATCGAAGTCCCTGCCGGCCTTGATCGACAGGCCGAAGCGCTCGATGCGGGCCTCGACCACCGACGGACGTCCGACCAGGATCGGCGTCGCCAGCTTCTCCTCCAGCACCACCTGGGTGGCGCGCAGCACGCGCTCGTCCTCGCCTTCGGCGTAGATCACGCGCACCGGTTGGGTCTTGGCCTTCGCGAACATCGGCTTCATGACGAGGCCGGAGCGGAAAGCGAAGCGCTCGAGCAGCGCGGTGTACTCGTCGAAATTGGTGATGGGCCGGGTCGCGACGCCGGAATCCATCGCAGCCTTGGCGACCGCCGGCGAGATTCGCAAAATCAACCGCGGATCAAACGGAGACGGGATCAGCGAGCCCGGGCCAAACCCTTGCGTCTCGCCGGTATCAAAGCCTTGCGCGACCGCATCGGACGGCGCCTCGCGCGCGAGCTGCGCGATGGCCTCGACGGCGGCGAGCTTCATCTCCTCGTTGATGGCGCTGGCGCCGACGTCGAGCGCGCCACGGAAGATGAAGGGGAAGCAGAGGACGTTGTTGACCTGGTTCGGAAAGTCGGAGCGGCCGGTGCAGATCATGGCGTCGGGGCGCACCTTGCGCGCCTCCTCCGGCATGATCTCCGGCGTCGGATTCGCGAGCGCCATGATGAGCGGCTTGTCGCCCATCGCCTTGGCCATCTCGGGCTTGAGCACGCCCGGTGCGGACAGGCCGATGAAGATGTCGGCGCCGCCGATGACGTCGGCGAGCGTGCGCTTGTCGGTCTTCTGCGCATAGACCGCCTTCCAGCGGTCCATCGTGGTGTTGCGGCCCTCATGCACTAGGCCGTCGATGTCGCAGACCCAGATGTTCTTGCGCTGCGCCCCCATAGACACCAGCAGGTTCAGGGTCGCGATCGCCGCGGCCCCTGCCCCCGATGCTACGATCTTCACGTCGGAGAGCTTCTTGCCGTTGAGTCGCAGGGCGTTGGTGACGGCGGCGGCAACGATGATCGCGGTGCCGTGCTGGTCGTCGTGGAAGACCGGGATCTTCATGCGCTCCTTGAGCTGCGCCTCGATCTCGAAGCATTCCGGTCCGCGGATGTCCTCGAGATTGATCCGCCGAAGGTCGGCTCGAGCGCGGCCACGGTCTCGACCACGCGCTCGATGGTGTCGGCCGCGATTTCGATGTCGAACACGTCGATGCCGGCGAATTTCTTGAACAGGACCGCCTTGCCCTCCATCACCGGCTTCGAGGCCAGCGGACCGATATTGCCGAGGCCGAGCACGGCGGTGCCGTTCGAAACCACGGCGACCAGATTGGAGCGGATCGTCAGCGTCGCCGCTTCCGCCGGGTTCTTGGCGATCTCCAGGCAGGCGGCGGCGACGCCGGGCGAATAGGCCAGCGCGAGGTCGCGCTGGTTGGCGAGCGGCTTGCTCGCCTGAATCTCGAGCTTCCCGGGGCGCGGCAGACGGTGATAGGCCAGCGCCGCCTGGTGGAGATCATCGGAATAAGACGACATGCGGTGTCTCGCCTCGCGTTACCGGCCTCAAACTACGTTGTCCTGACCGGCCCGCCTTCGGGTGGTATTTCCGGGTCATGGAAACGGGATGAAGCACGCCGGGCGCCCCGGTGGCAACATCCGATTGCGGCTCCATCAACAGGGCGCCCGGTCAAATATCTGATAGCGCTCACTTTCCCTGGACCCCGCATTGCTTTGCGAATATGGCAAGTTGCGTCCTGCAACGCGAGCAACTGGAGCTGAGAATGAAGCGAATCCTGATCGGCCTGATCGTCGTGGCCGTGGTGGTCGCGGGCGGATGGTTCGGCTTCAATCTCTACGTCCAGCATCGCACCACCGCCGAGGTGGAGGCCGCGTTCGAGCAAATCCGCAAGCAAGGCGGCAAGGCCAGCTACGGCAAGATCGCCTTCGATCTGCCCACGCGCACCCTCACGATCGAGGACATCGCAGTTACGCCCGGCAAGGCACCGCAGGCGCAGATCAGGATCGCCGCTATCAAGGGCACGGGCGTTCGCCAGATCGACGAGACAAGGTTCTCGGCCGACGATATCAACATCACCGGGCTCGAGGTTACGCTGGACCAGATCGGCGCTGCCAAGCTCAAGGTCGCGTACAAGATCCCGCAATTGGTCATGCGCGACTATGCCGGTCCTGTTCACGCGGATCAGGTGCCGGCGGACGGCTCGCTGGTCGACCTGTACCGCTACGTGCTCGGCCAATATGCGAGTGTCGCTGCATCGTCGCTCACGGCCCCGACCCTCACGATCAGCTTCGATTCCGGCGCCGCCGGCAGCGGCGAGGTCACCTATTCCGGACTGGCGATCCAGAACCTGAAGCACGGCAAGATCGACGCGATGAAGTCGGACCGCGCCGTGATCTCGGTCGACGTGAAGCAGCCCGGCAAGCCGGACAAGCTGACGGGCGAATTGTCGAACATCATCGTCAACGATTTCGATTCAAGCGCGATCCTCGCCGCGCTCGATCCGCAGACGGCCAGCGACGACAGCTATCGCCGGGTCTACCGGCAGGTCTCGACAGGTCCCTATGCGCTCAAATCGGCACAGGGGATGCGAGTGGATATCGACGGCTTCACCATGGAAGACATCGCCGTGCAGCCGTCGAAATTCCGGCTGGCCGAGATATTTGCCGCGCTGCCGCGGGATCAATCGACCCCGCCGACGCCGGCACAGGCACGCGAGCTGCTGGAGAAGCTCGCCGGAGTCTATGAGGGTCTTCGCATCGGTAAGGCCGAAATCGGCAAGATGTCGGTCGGCACGCCGCAAGGAACGGCCACGGTTAATGCCATCCGATATCGCGACGGCGAGTTCGCGGTCGAAGGCGTCGACACGCCGTCTCCGCAGGGACAGTTCAAGATGGAGCGCTTCGCGCTGAAATCCTTCAGCACGGCGAATTTGATGCGCTGGGCAGCAAGCCTCGCCACTCCCGGGCGGGCGCCCTCGCCGGATCAGATGCTCGGGCTGTTCGGCGTGCTCGCAGGCGCAGAGATCAAGGGCGTGACGGCGCCGTTCAAGACCACCAAGAAGCTGGTCATGATCGACACACTGAGCCTGGACTGGGGGCAGCTGGTCGGCTCAATCCCGAGCAAGGCGCATGTGGTTGCCAAATTTGTCACGCCCACCGATCCATCCGACCCGAAGCAGCTTCCATTGATTGCCAGCGGGATCGACAAGCTCGCGGTCGACCTCGATCTCGGCGCTGCCTGGACCGAACAGTCCAACAGCTTCGTTCTGACGCCGGCGACGCTCGACATCGGCGGGATCGCAAGCGCGCAATTGCGTATTGCGCTCGGCAACGTGCCGCGTGAGGTGTTTTCGACCGATCCCGCTCAGCTCATGGGCCAGGCGGCACGCATCGAGGCGGGCACACTCGAATTCTCATTGCGCGATAGCGGCGTCGTCGATCTCGTCGCGGCGCAGTTCGCGCGCATGCAGAATGTAAGCCGCGATACCGCACGCCAGGCGCTCGTCGAGAGCATCACGGCTAAACGCGAGCAAGTTGCTTCCGCCAATCCGGATGCGAACGCGGCCGTGGACGCGATCGCCCGCTTCGTCGAGACGCCGGGCCAGACGCTTTCCATCAAGCTGTCCCCGCGCGCCAAGGCACCGCTGATGCAATTGATGCAGCTCTTGCAAACCGACCCACAGAGCGCGCTTGCCCAATTCAGGATCGAGGCGTCGACGGGGCTGTAAGGAACGACGCTGCGCGCGGGGACGGCAATTGGACCGGCGAAAATCC
>NZ_JADPIT010000015.1:264746-295437 GCF_023073035.1 Bradyrhizobium sp. 62 | reverse complement strand
GCGGAAAGATTCTGGATTGCTTCGCTACTCGCAATGACGCCGTGGAGACAGCCTCACTTCTGCGGCAGATTCACCTTCACATGCAGCTCGCGGAGCTGCTTGGGGCTGGGCTCCGACGGCGCGCCCATCAGGAGGTCCATGGCCTGCTGGTTCATCGGGAACAGCGAGATCTCGCGCAGATTGTTGGTGCCGCACAAGAGCATGACGATGCGGTCGACGCCGGCGGCCATGCCGCCATGCGGCGGGGCGCCGTACTGGAAGGCACGGTACATGCCGCCGAAGCGATCGACGACTTCCTGTTCGCCATAGCCGGCGATCTCGAACGCCTTCACCATCGCTTCCGGCACGTGGTTGCGGATACCGCCCGAGGCGATCTCGTAGCCGTTGCAGGTAATGTCGTACTGGAATGCCTTGATGGTCAGCGGATCCTGGCCCTTCAAGGCATCGAGACCGCCCTGCGGCATTGAGAAGGGATTGTGCGAGAAGTCGACCTTCTTGTCTTCCTCATTGTACTCGTACATCGGGAAGTCGACGATCCAGGCCAGCTCGAACCGCTCCTTGTCGGTGAGGTTCAGGTCCTCGCCGACCTTGTTGCGGGCCAACCCTGAAAACTTCCAGAACTTGTCGGGATCGCCGGCGACGAAGAACGCGGCATCGCCTTCCTTCACGCCGATCTGGGCGCGGATCGCGGCGGTGCGCTCAGCGCCGATGTTGTTGGCAAGCGGACCGGCACCTTCGCCGCCCTCGCGCCACATGATGTAGCCGAGGCCGGGCTGGCCCTCGCCCTGCGCCCATGAATTCATGCGATCGCAGAAGGCGCGAGAACCGCCACCCGGCGCCGGGATCGCCCAGACCTGGTTCTTGGGGTCCTCCAACATCCGCGCGAACACCTTGAAGCCGGAGCCACGGAAGTGTTCGGAGACGTCCTGCATCTCGATCGGATTGCGCAGGTCCGGCTTGTCCGAGCCGTATTTGCGCAGCGCCTCGGCAAACGGAATCCGGCGCCAGCCCTTGGTCACCGGCTTGCCCTTGGCGAACTCCTCGAATACGCCCGTGATGACAGGCTCCATCGCGGCGAAGACGTCTTCCTGCGTGACAAAGCTCATCTCGACGTCGAGCTGGTAGAACTCGCCCGGCAGACGATCCGCGCGCGGGTCCTCGTCGCGGAAGCAGGGCGCGATCTGGAAGTAGCGGTCGAAGCCCGACATCATCAAGAGCTGCTTGTACTGCTGCGGCGCCTGCGGCAGCGCGTAGAACTTGCCGGGATGGATGCGCGACGGCACCAGGAAGTCGCGCGCGCCCTCCGGCGAGGATGCGGTCAGGATCGGCGTGTTGAACTCGAAGAAGCCCTGCCCCTCCATCCGCCTGCGCATCGACTTGATGATTTCGACGCGCGTCATGATGTTCTGGTGCAGCTTCTCGCGACGCAAATCGAGGAAGCGGTACTTCAGGCGGATGTCCTCGGGATATTCCTGGTCGCCGAACACCGGCAGCGGTAGATCGCCGGCAGGTCCCAGCACTTCGATCTCGCTGACATAGATCTCGATCTTGCCGGTGGGCAAATCATCATTGTCGGTGCCTTCGGGGCGGCGACGGACCTTGCCGTCCATCTTGACCACGAATTCCGAGCGCAGCTTCTCGGCCTGCGAGAACGCCGGCGAGTCCGGATCGACTACGCACTGGGTCAGGCCGTAATGGTCGCGCAGGTCGATGAACAGCACGCCGCCATGGTCGCGAACGCGATGGACCCAGCCTGAAAGGCGGACCGTCTCGCCGATGTTGCTCTCGCGGAGCGCGCCGCATGTATGTGACCGGTAGCGATGCATGGTCGTCCCAAAATGATGTCTGAGGATCGAATCGGACGGCCTGAAACGACCGGTCCGAAGTTGCGGCAGGGTTTACCCGACGAGGCCCCAAGCGGCAACCAAGGGAACGCCCTGTTTTCGGCTGGAAGTGCCCCTTTTTGCCCAATCCGGGCTCAAGCCTTTGCCATCCGGCGTTCCACGCCTATCTTGAGGCCATGACAGTCCATTTCCCGTTCCAGAACTCCTATTCGGCGCTGCCGGACAGCTTTTTCGCCCGTGTCGCACCGACGCCGGTGGCGGCGCCCCGGCTCATCAAGCTGAACAGGCCGCTGGCGGTCCAGCTCGGGCTCGATCCAGATGTGCTGGAGACCCCTGAGGGCGCCGAAATCCTGGCGGGCAAAACGGTTCCCGCCGGCGCCGATCCGATCGCCATGGCCTATGCCGGCCACCAGTTCGGGCAATTCGTACCGCAGCTGGGCGACGGAAGGGCGGTGCTGCTCGGCGAGGTCATCGACAAGGACGGCATCCGCCGCGACATCCAGCTCAAGGGCTCGGGTCCCACTCCGTTCTCCCGCCGCGGCGACGGCCGTGCCGCGCTCGGGCCGGTGCTGCGCGAATACATCGTCAGCGAAGCGATGTTCGCGCTCGGCATTCCGACCACGCGCTCACTCGCTGCCGTCGTCACCGGCGAGCACGTCATCCGCGAGACCGCGCTGCCAGGCGCGGTGCTGACCCGCGTCGCCTCGAGCCACATCCGCGTCGGGACCTTCCAGTTCTTCGCCGTTCGCCGCGACACCGATGCCATTCGCCGGCTCGCCGACCATGTCATCGCGAGGCACTATCCGGAGCTGCTCGGCGCCGCGCGCCCCTACCACGCACTGCTGTCCGGCGTCGTCGCGCGCCAGGCCGATCTCGTCGCACGCTGGCTGCTGGTCGGTTTCATCCATGGCGTGATGAACACCGACAACTCATCGATATCAGGCGAGACCATCGATTACGGTCCGTGCGCTTTCATGGATTCCTACAATCCGGCGCAGGTGTTTTCCTCGATCGACGAGATGGGCCGCTACGCCTATGCCAACCAGCCGCGCATCGCGCTGTGGAATCTGACCCGGCTGGCCGAATGCCTGCTGCCGCTGTTCTCCGACGATCAGGAAAAGGCGGTCGCCGATGCCCAGGACATTCTCGGCGCCTTCTCCGAGACGTTCAGCGACGCCTATCAGGCGGGTCTACGCAAGAAGGTCGGCCTGTTCACGGAGCGCGACGGCGACGATGCGCTGATCCAGGACCTGCTCGACGCCATGGCGAAGAACCAGGCCGACTTCACCCTCACCTTCCGCAAGCTCGGTGACGCAGCTGGCAATCCGGCAGCCGACGATGCACGCGCCCAGTTCATGGACCCCGCCGCCTTCGACGAGTGGGCCAGGCGCTGGCACGAGCGCACGGCCCTGGAGCCGCAGAGCGCAGCCGAACGGCAAGCCGCCATGCACGCCGTCAACCCGATCTTCATCCCGCGCAACCACCGCATCGAGGCCGTGATCCAGGCCGCGGTCAACGATAACAACTACGCGCCATTCGAGAAATTGGTGAAGGTGCTGGCAAAGCCGTTCGATGACCAGCCAGACTACGCCGCCTACGCCGATCCCCCGCTGCCGGACCAGCGGGTGCTGCAGACGTTCTGCGGGACGTGAGGCGAGCTCGGTGCGCAGGGTGGAGGAGCCGAAGGCGTAATCCGTGATGCGGGTGCGGAAATCGTTTGTCCAGAACGATCGTTCGCTCAGATCGTCACCACGATTTTGCCGAACTGCTCGTTTGACTCCAGAAAGTGATGGGCCTCGACGATCTCGTCAAAGCGAAACGTTTTGGCGATGATCGGACGCAAGGCACCACCCGAAAGCCCATCGAGGATGAACGCCTTCGCCTTCGCAACCCGCGTGGGGTCGCGGATGATCTCGTGCACGAGATAGCCGCGCAGCGTCAGGCTCTTGGTCAGGACGTTGACCAGCGGAAATGGCGTCGGCTCGGGGCTCAGGCCGCCATATTCGATGAGAACGCCACCCGGCGACATCGCGGCGGTGAGCGGCTCAAATATCGGGCCGCCGACCGCGTCGAACACCACGCGGACGCCGTTTGAGCCGACAATGTCCTCCAGGCGCGACCCGATGTCCTCTTCCACCGAGGCGATGACGTCGGCAGCGCCAGCATCGCGCAAGGCTTGCCGCTTGATCGAGGTTCGCGTCACTGCAATCGGCATCGCACCAATCCGGTTCGCGATCTGAATCGCTGCAAGCCCGACACTGCTCGACGCCGCCGTAATAACGACTGCCTCCCCTCGCTTTAGCCCAGCAATATCGACCAGAGCACCGAACGCCGTCAGATATTGCATCCATACCGCGGCCGCCGCGTCGAAGCCGAGCTCGGGCGGGTGCTTCACAACGAACTCCGCCGGAAACGTGACGAGCTCGCCATAGGCCGGCCATCGCACCATCGACACGGGCGGCACGATGCTGACGACCTCGCCCGGCGAGAAGCCGCTCACGCCTTCGCCGATCGCCTCGACGATGCCGGCGGCCTCGAGACCAAGGCCGGACGGAAAGGTCGCGGTCTCGATATAGGTCCCCGCTCGCAAGAGCGCTTCCGCGCGATTGAGCCCGAGGGCCTTGACCCTGATCTGCACCTCGCACCTTCCTGGTGGCGCGACGTCAACGGTCTCGATGCGCAGCACCTCGGGGCCACCATGTCTGTGGAAGCGAACGACGCGCGCCATGGAACACACTCCAAAACAATTGAATTGAATGGAGCTATGCCAACCGCAGGGCAGCGGATAAAGCGATCAAACGGCCAAACGGTCGAAACCAGGAGTTTGCAATTATGGACCGCCTGACCAGCATGGCCGTCTTCGTCAAGGCGGTTGACGTGGGTTCGTTCGCCGCTGCCGCCGATGCGCTCGAAATGTCGGGGCCAATGGTCGGCAAGCACGTTCGCTTCCTCGAACAACGCTTGGGCGTCCGCCTCCTCAACCGCACCACACGGCGCCAGAGCCTGACCGAGACAGGCCAAGCCTATTACGAGCGCTGCCGCACTTTGCTCGCCGAAGCCGAGGCCGCCGATGCCGTCGCTTCCGACGAATTGTCCGAACCGCGTGGCCGGCTTCGCGTGACCATGCCCGCCCTGCTGGGCCGGCACTGCATCGCCCCCTTGCTGATGAAGCTCGCGCGACGATATCCCCATCTGGAGCTCGATCTCTCGTTCGGCGACCCGATCGCTGACATCATCGAGGCCCGCTATGATCTTGCGATCCGGACCGGCGATCTAAACGATCAATCCGGCCTGATGACGCGGCGCATCGCAAGCCAGCGCATGGTGGTGTGCGGTTCGCGCTCCTATCTGCGCGCCAACGGCAAGCCGAAATCGCTCGACGATCTCGCCGCACACCAAGCGATCATCTATCGCCGCTCCGGACGCGTCCGGCCGTGGCTGTTTCCCCGCGAAGGCCAGCCTCCGAGCGAAATCATGCCAGCGGGAAGGCTCAGGCTCGACGATCTCGACGCGATTGCGGACGCCGCTACACAGGGGATGGGACTGGCCTGGCTGCCATACTGGCTGGTCCGCGAACGCCTACGCGCCGGTACGCTCATCAATCTGTTGAGCGGTCAGCCGGGATTTCTCTACGACTGCCACGCGCTCTGGCCCCGCTCGCCCCGGATGCCGCCGAAAGTTCGCGCCGCCGTGGACGCCCTGGCGGCCGTCCTGCCGAAGCTCATGACGTGACGCCGGATGCCGCGGCGCTGCATCGCATGGTGCCCCCGTTAACCCCGCGTCCACCATCCGGCCCAGCCCGCCGCCGGTAACCACGAGAATTAACAGACCCTCAATTCCCCCCGGACAAGTTTAGCAATGTTGCTGGGGGATATTGCCGTGGATCTGTTGGTTTTCGAGTTCCTGGGGCTGGCGCTGGTCGCCATGTGCGTGGTCGTGGTGGCACTGCCCTGCGCGCGCAAACCCTCCCGGCGGGTCCGCTACGAATAGGATTTTCGTCGGAAAATGCGATTCCGGCCCAAATGCAAGGCTCGAATTCGCTTCGAGCCCCTTGACATCACAGCGCTTTCGGCAGAACGGCTGATGGACTTGTCATGGGCCGTTCATGGATCTGATTACCACCACCGCTGACCTTGCGGCTGCCTGCAGCCGGCTGGCCAAGCACCCCGTCATTACCGTCGATACCGAGTTCCTGCGCGAGACCACCTATTACCCGCTGCTGTGCGTGGTGCAGATGGCCAGCGCCGAGGAAGCGATCGTCATCGACACCCTGGCCGCGGGCATCGACCTCAAGCCGTTCTTCGAGCTGATGGCCAATGAGGCCGTGCTGAAGGTGTTCCACGCCGCCCGGCAGGACATCGAGATCATCTGGCATCAGGCGGGCATCATCCCGCACCCCGTGTTCGACACCCAGGTCGCGGCCATGGTGCTCGGCTACGGCGACAGCATCGCCTACGACGCGCTGGTCGAGAAGGTCACCGGGCACCGCCCGGACAAGACTCATCGCTTCACCGACTGGTCGCGCCGGCCGCTGACGAAGGAGCAGATGCACTACGCCGTGTCCGACGTCACGCATCTGCGCGACGTGTTCGCAGCGCTCGATGCCGACCTCAAGAAGCGCCGGCGCAGCGAATGGGTCTCGATCGAGATGGAGGTCCTGACCTCGCCCAAGACCTACGACTTCCACCCCGAGCGCGCCTGGGAACGGCTCAAGACGCGGGTGCGCAAGCCCAAGGACCTCGCAGTCCTGATGGAGGTCGCCGCCTGGCGCGAGCAGGAGGCGCAGAGCCGCGACGTGCCGCGCGGCCGCGTGCTGCGCGACGAGGCCGTCAGCGACATCGCCACCCACGCGCCGAATACGATCGAGAAGCTCGCAAACCTGCGCTCGGTACCGAAGGGTTTTGAGAAATCCAAATGGGGCGCCGATATCGTCGCCGCGGTCGAGCGCGGGCTGGCGCGGGATCACGCCACGCTGCCGAAGCTGGAAAAGCCGCGCAACAACAACAATGGCGCCGCGATCGTCGAGCTGTTGAAGGTGCTGCTGCGCATGACCGCGGAGCGCCACGCGGTCGCTAGCAAGGTGATTGCAACCGTCGACGATCTCGAGGAGATCGCGGCCGACGACGAGGCCGACGTGCCGGCGCTACGCGGCTGGCGCCGCGAGCTGTTCGGCGAGGCCGCACTGAAACTGAAGCGCGGCGAGCTGGCGCTGGCGGTGGAGAAAGGCCGCGTGATCGGGGTTCAGCGGGCGGAATAGGCCGCCAACCCTCCGCAACGTCGTCCCCATTACTCCATGCAAGAGTTTGGCGAAGACTCGTCGTTCGGGACTACTACCACCCGTCTCGCTAGATCGCGCGGTATGGGTCCTGGCTTTCGCCAGGAGGACACCGAGAGTGTGGTGAGACGCTCCGCTCGCGTTGAAACGCTTCCCTTACGCCGGCGTCAGCTTCGCCACTTCCGGCTTCATGTCGTCCAGCACACCTGAAATCGCCGCAACCAGCTCGTCGATCTGGGCCTTGGTGACGATCAGCGGCGGGCAGATGGCGATGGCGTCGAGCATGTTGCGCGAAATCACGCCGCGCTCCTGCAGCATGCGGCTGGCCATGCCGCCGACGGCGCCCGGCGTTGCCGCTGCAGTCTTGCGCGCCTTGTCCAGCACCAGTTCGATCGCAGCGATCATGCCGACACCGCGGACCTCGCCGACCAGCGGATGGCTGGTGAGTTCACGCAGCTTGCCTTGCATGTAGCCACCGAGTTCGGCGGCATGCGCAACGAGGCCCCGCTCCTCGATGATTTTCAAATTCTCCAGCGCAATCGCCGACCCGACCGGATGGCCGCCCGCGGTGAAGCCGTGGCCGAGCACGCCGATCTTGTTGCTCTCATCGGCGATCGGCTCGAACATGCGATCGTTCATCATGATGGCCGACAGCGGGAAATAGCTCGAGGTGATCTGCTTGGAGACCACGATCGCGTCGGGCTTGATGCCGTAGGTTTCGCAACCGAACATCTTGCCGGTGCGGCCGAAGCCGCAGATGACCTCGTCGGCAACCAACAGGATGTCATACTTGTTCAGCACCTTCTGGATCTTGTCCCAATAGGTCGCCGGCGGCACGATGACGCCGCCCGCGCCCATCACCGGCTCGCCGAAGAACGCCGCGATCGTGTCCGGGCCTTCCTTCTGGATCAGCGCATCGAGCTCCTCGGCCCGCCGCGTCGCGAAGGCTTCCTCGCTCTCCCCGGGCGCGCCGTCCTTGTAGAAATGCGGCGAACCCGTGTGCAGGATGTTCGGGAGCGGCAAGTCGAAAGAGCGGTGGTTGTTCGGCAGCCCGGTGAGGCTGGCGGACGCAATCGTGACGCCGTGATAGGCGCGCATCCGGCTGATCACCTTCTTGCGCTGTGGCTGGCCGAGCGCATTGGAGCGATAGGCAATCAACTTCAGAACGGTGTCGTTGGCCTCCGAGCCGGAGTTGGTGAAGAAGACCTTGCTCATCGGCACCGGCGACAGCGCTACCAGCTTCTCGGCGAGATCAATCGAGGGCCCGTGCGATTTGGCGGAGAAGGTGTGATAGAACGGCAGCGCCTGCATCTGCTTGTGCGCGGCTTCGACCAGCCGCTTCTCGTTGAAGCCGAGCCCGACGCTCCACAGGCCTGCCATCGCCTCGAAATAGCGCTTGCCCGAGGCGTCGAACACGTAAGGGCCCTCGCCGCGTTCGATCACCAGGGGACCGGCCTGCTGATGGGCGCGCGCGTTGGTGTAGGGATGGAGCTGATAGGCCACATCCCGGGCCTCTTGCGAATTGGGCAACATGGACATTTGCAGGCATCCTTGAAAGCGTCACGTCGCCGGCGCGGCCAGCGTCATCACTCGATGATCCAGCTCCTTGGCTATTGCCACCGCGCAAAACTTGCAACGTCAATTCGTCGGCAGCAAGCGCTCAGCAGCGTTGCACAAAGCCGCACATCGGGCAGCTGTCACGCCGCGCCGTCGTCATTTCCATCGCTATCGGCGGCAGCGGCCTCCCGCACCTCCACCAGCGCCATCGAGAGCAGATACACCGTCGTGGGCAGACCAAGACGGCGCGCCGCCTCGGCGGCACGCGACAGGTCGCTTGCCAGCTCCTCGAGCTGATCTCCCCGTGACAATGTCCCACTCCATCCGTCGATCGCGGCCGCCTACACCGCAACGGCGCCGCTGGTTCTGATCAGTTCGGCGCTGGACTGGATTGTAGCAAAATTCCCGATCACATTCACTACCGCATGCTTGTAGGCGGCAGCATCGCCTGTCCCCGGCTGCCGGCAGGCCACCGCGTCAGTTACCACCTGGAAGCGATGACTGCGGTGAAACCCGTCAATAGCGGTGGCCAGGACAGTTTCGTCCAGGGAAAAGCCCGCGAGCACGCAACGGACATTGCGGATATTGGACATGTAGTCCACAAAACGCGCCGAACTGTAGGCCGACGGCAGCGGATGCTCGAACGTCATTTCTCCCGGCCGCGGCTTCGCCTCCGCGATCCAATCGGTCAGCTTGGATGCCGGATTGAACCAGGCCGCCTGCGCGATGCGCTTCAGATGCATCACCGGCCAGAGATTGTCGCGCCAGAACGTCAACAGTTCCACGCAGCGCGCTGTCGCGGCGTCGCCATCGAGGATGACGTGGCGACGTCCGGGGGTCAGATATTCGACCTGGAGATCCGCGCAGACCAGGATCGGCGGATCGTCGGTGATGGAAACCAGCATGTTTTTGCGCGCAGCTGCACCAGTTTCAACGGCCAGCGAGCGCGACGTCCCGCAGCGGCGACGTCACGGCCCGTCCCGCCGAGGCGTCGAGCACGCCCGGCCGGTCCCAATCGCCCTCGGGTCGGATGATCACGTACGGATCGCTGTCCAGCGTAATGGCATCCGGGCCCGGTTCGATCTCCAGCAGCATTTCCGTGTAGGAGAAGTCGGAGAAAGTGATCTTGCGATTGTGGCCGAGCGGCTTGGCGCCGAAATGGGCCCAGAAATCGACCAGCCGATCCTGCGCCTGGCCGTAGATCTTGCGAAAGCCCTTGCGCTTCACATAGTCGACGCTCGCCTGCACCAGCTTGAACGAGACCCGCGAGCGCCGATATTGGTGCCGCACCGCAAGCCGTTCCACCTTGGCGAAATCGCCGAAGAACCGCACCCGCAGACAGCCCGCAGGCTCGTTGCCGACATAGCCGATGAAATGCGCGGCGACCATGTCGTTGCCGTCGAACTCCTCGTCGAACGGGCAATCCTGCTCGGCGAGATAGACGGCCGAGCGGATCGAGGTGACCAGCATGAGATCGCTGAGATCGCGTGCGAGGCGAATGGTGATGGCGCGGGAATCGGGCTTCGCGAGAGGAATCCTAGTACCGTGCATCTGCAAAACTCCTTGCTTGAATGATCGCGCCCGGCATGCGCATCGGCTGCCGATGCCAGGGCCGCTCGTAGCACCAGAGGTCGGGTTGGAAGCTTGGAACAGGCTCGAATCCTGTCGCCTTCATGATGTCGCGTCCGGCCACGGTTGACGGCTGCGCATAGCAATCCGCGTTGCGAAACCTTAGCTGCCTCAGATGAGCCGCGGCCTTGCCGAGACCGGCGACGCCGCGCCCCGTCGCCGCGATCGCCCAGATGTAGATGGCGGAAACGTCTTCCTTCGCGGACGCGAGATGGCGCGTCTCCGGCGCGGTGAGGCAGATCTCGTCGAGCAGCAGCGCATCATGCCCGCGATCGTTGAGAAACAGGAAGGCGATGCCGCCGACGAGGTTGCCCTTCCGGCTGAAAGTCAGGATGCTCTCGGGATCGAAGGCGAAATATTTTGCAAGCTCCGCCGCCCCGATCCGAACACCCGGCACCAGCCGGTGGGCCAACTGCGAAAGCGCGGCGATTTCGGAAAATTGGGCGCGGCGGACGTCGACATCCGGACTGAGCGGCAGCGCGTCGAAATCATGCCTTGCGGCAAACGAGCCCCTTTCCATACCCATGTCACCCCTCTATCGTTCGCCGCTTTCGTGCCCCGCTATGACCAAGAGCTTAGCGGCTGGGGATCTGGCGTATGCAGCAGTTATTGCACCGGGGTGCTGCGATGATGCAGCACCGTGAAGAAGCCCTGGATATGTCCTGGGACGATTTGAAACTGTTTTTAGCTTGCGCAAAATATAAAAGTTTCCGCAACGCCGCCGAGAAGCTCGGGCTCACCTCCACCACCCTGATGCGCAGGATCGACCGGCTCGAAGAGAGCATCGACTGCAAGCTGTTCCTGCGCGACCAGAGCGGGCTCACGCTCAGCGACGAAGGCAGCGCGATGATCGCCGACGTCGCGCATATGGAGCGTCATGCCTTCAACGTGTTCCGGCGTGCTTCGCGATCGTCGAACGACATGTCAGGCACCGTGCGCGTCGCGGTGACGGAAGGCCCCGGCAATTTCTGGATCCTGCCGCGACTGATCGACTTCCAGAAGACATATCGCAAGATCACCGTCGATCTGCGCTGCGCGATGGAACAGGCCGACGTCGCGCGGCTCGAATCCGATATCGCGATCCAGCTCGAGCCGCCGACCAATCCCGATCTGATCGTCGCCAAGCTCGGCCGGCTGCACATCTATCCCTTCGTCTCCAAGGAGTACGAAAACCTCTACGGCGTGCCCGCGACCCTGGCCGAGCTGAAGAACCACCGCATCATCAAGCAGAGCGCCCCGCAGGTCGACGACGGCGCCTACGCCCGCGTGCTCGGACTGAAGTCGCTCGAGGGCATCGTCGGGATCAAGACCAATTCCTCGGTCGGCGTGCTCTATGCGGTGGAGCGCGGCGCCGGCATCGGGTTCCTGCCGACGGTCTCGATCGCGCTCGGCGCCCCGCTCGTTGCCGTCGATCTCGGCGTCAGCCACCACGCCGATCTCTGGCTCACCTATCACAAGGAGTTCCGCGCCTCCGAGCGCCACAAGATCGTGGTCGATTGGCTGAAGAAAATCTTCGATCCCAAGATCCATCCCTGTTTCCGCGACGAGTTCATCCATCCGAACGCGCTGGCGCCAATGATGACGGCCGCGCGCGAGGGCTTTGGATTGACGGGTTATGTCGCGGCGATGCCGACTTAAAGCTTGAACATGATCTCTTCGGAAAACCGCTTCGCAGTTTTCCAGATCCGGCTCTGGGCGGACGTGGGCAGGCTTCGCCTCACCACCGATATTCGAAGCCGACCGTGCCCTGGTGCGACGTCAGCTCGCTGCGGAACTTGCCGTCGTAGTTGACGTAGAGCCGCGCCGTGTTGGTCAGACTGAGCGAGGCCGAGGCGCCGGCATCCATGCCGTAGCGGCTCTCGCCGATCCCGGGCACGACGATGCTCTGGGTCCCGAGACTGACCTGCACCGATCCCAGGTTCTGATGGAAATTGTCGACGAACTTGCCGTAGGCGGACAGGTCCAGGATCTTCTGGTCGAAGATGAAGTAGCGTCCGACCTCGGCTCCGATCATGACGCGCGCGCGAGAGAGCGCCGTCGAGCCGACATTGAGTGGATCGAGGCCGCCAACCTCCTGGAACGCGACGCTGGTGGCGCGGACATATTCCAGTGCGCCCTTGGGCACGATGCGCATCTGGTCCTTGGTCCAGTAATAGCTGATCTCGGTCAACGCGCCGTCGACTGCGGCGCGATAACCCGCGGTCGCAAGGCCGAGGCCGGTATCCCGGCTGGAGCGGACCTTGCCGAAACCGTGCACCAGCGCGAAAGCCCAGGTCCAGGGGCCCTTGTCGACGGAGCCACTGAAGCCGAGTTGAGTCAGGTCCAGCGTCGCGGACTGGAGCGCGAGCGGAACGTCGATGTCGGTGTGACTCTGGTCGACGGAGAAGCCGAGATTGACGCCCGGTGCGAGCCGCGCGCCAAAGCCCGCGACACCGCCAAAGGTCTTCCGCTTGTCGCCGACAAAGTCTCCTTGCGCATCGGTCCGGACCGAGATGCCGTAGCCCTCGAACCAGGTGCGGTAGCGCGGATCTTCCGCGCTGGCCGATGCGCCGCCGCCGCCGGGATTGGTTCGGAACGCCCGGTTGACGCCGCCAGATGCCTGGTTGCCGAGCCGCTCCAGGAAGTTCGACCCGAGATTGAGCGCGCTGTCGCCGGCCGATTGGTCGTAATTGGTGGAGGTGGCCGACGGCGTGGGAGGCGGTGGCGGTGGCAGCGGCGGGGCGACCTGAGCGAGAACGGGAGCAGCCGTCGTCACCAAGCCAAGCACGATGGCACTCGCGACCTTGGCCGCCGTCCGACGAACCCGGTCTCCGCCAATCACCCGCCGCGTCCCGGAAAGCTGCAATGTGCAGCGCATGACGATGAATCCCAAAGCAAATGGCGGCGCGCAAAAATGCAACACGCGCCACACTGCACGTGACGATTTGTGCTGAACTGCCCCCGAGGGTCAATCGGTCCAGACCTCATCGCCGAGGCGATTGCCCTCGATTGTGGTTCCCCGGCCACAGGTCGTAAATTGCAGATGCCGGCACCCGGCCCGGACTTGAAATTCGCGCGCGGCTTGCTAACGGGCGATTTTCATGTTGCAATATCGGACACAATCGGAATTGGCCGCTCGACTGTGCGTTTCGCGACATTGAGACTCAAGACTCGAACAGACTACCGGAAGCCCGTTTGTGGCGTGGCACGCGAAAAGCGGCCGCGTCGTTTTTGTATCTAGCGGAGGAGACTGAGGATGCCGCAAAAGGGCACCGTCAAATGGTTCAACCCGACCAAGGGATATGGGTTTATCAAGCCGAACGGCAGTGACAAGGACGTCTTCGTCCACATCTCCGCCGTCGAGCGCGCCGGACTCTCCACCCTCAATGAAAACCAGGTGGTTGAATACGACCTCGTGGAGAACCGCGGCAAGGCATCCGCGGAGAACCTCAAGGTCTCCTGACTTCTCTCGCGGTCTGCGCAAGAGATCATGACGTTGCCCCCGGCTCTGCCGGGGGTTTTTGTTTTGGGGATGAGAAGTATTTCGTGCGACGGCGCTTCACCGCACCAACGGCGCAACCAGAAAATTCTCCGACGGCCCGCTGCCCGCGGTCTTGCACACGTCGCCCTCGATCCGGACCTTGCCGGTCGCGAGCAGGCTCAGCGCTGCGGGATAGATGCGGTGCTCGACTTCGAGGATACGCTCCGACAGCGTGTCCGCCGTGTCGTGATCGCTCACGGGCACCGCACCCTGCATCACGATTGGGCCGGCATCGGTCTCGGGGATGACGAAGTGCACCGTTGCGCCGGACAGCTTGACGCCGGCGCGCAAGGCCTGGCCATGCGGGTCCAAGCCTGGGAATGACGGCAGCAGCGAGGGATGGATGTTGAGCATACGCCCGTACCAGGCTTTTGTGAATTCAGCCGTGAACAGCCGCATGAAACCGCCGAGACAGATCAGCTCGATGCCGTGCTGATCGAGCGCTGATTGCAGCACCTTCTCGAAGCCGGCGCGGTCCTTGCCGAACGGCTTGCTTTCGATCACCAGCGTCGTCACGCCGCTCGCTTTGGCCCTTTCCAGCCCCTGCGCGTCGGCCTTGTTCGAGATGACGAGCGAAATCTCCGCCGGGAAATCCGCAGCAGCAGCGGCCCTGATCAGCGCGGACATGTTGGAGCCGCGACCGGAGATCAGGATGGCGACGCGGCGTTTCATCAAAGCGCCAGATCGAGGTGGCCGTTATAGATGACGCGGTGCTCGCCCTCAGCCGGGATCACGGTACCGAGCTGGGCGACGGTCTCACCGGCGTCAGTGAAGACCTCCACGACCTCGTCGACCTTGTCCGGCTCGACGATCGCGATCATGCCGATCCCGCAATTGAAGGTCCGCAGCATTTCGAGCTCGGCGATGCCGGCTTGGGCTGCCAGCCATTTGAACACCGGCAGCACCGGCAGGCGCGCCAGATCGATACCGACACCGAGATGGTTCGGCAGCACGCGCGGAATGTTGTCGGTGAAGCCGCCGCCGGTGATGTGGGCAAGCCCCTTCACCGCGCCGGTCTCGCGGATCGCGCGCAGGCAGGATTTGACATAGAGCCGCGTCGGCGTCAGCAGCGCGCCGCCGAGCGTCATGACAGGCGCAAACGGCGCCTGCGCCCCGAAGCCGAGGCCGGATTGTTCCACGATCTTGCGCACCAGCGAGAAACCGTTGGAGTGCACACCCGACGAGGCGAGCCCGATCACGGCATCGCCGGCGGCGATATCCTTGCGCGGCAAGAGCGTGCCCCGCTCCGCGGCGCCGACGGCAAAGCCGCCGAGGTCGTAGTCGCCGTCCTTGTAGAGGCCGGGCATCTCGGCCGTCTCGCCGCCGATCAGGGCGCAGCCGGATTCGCGGCAGCCTTCGGCGACACCGGCGACGATCGATGCGGTCGCCTCCGGATCGAGCTTGCCGCAGGCAAAATAGTCCAGGAAGAACAGCGGCTCGGCGCCCTGCACCACGAGGTCGTTGACACTCATGGCGACGAGGTCGATGCCGATCCCGCCATGCAGGCCGGTCTCGATCGCGATCTTGACCTTGGTGCCAACGCCATCGGTCGCGGCCACCAGGATGGGATCCTTGAAACCGGCCGCCTTGAGGTCGAACAGGCCGCCGAATCCGCCGATTTCGGCGTCGGCGCCGGCCCGCGCGGTTGCGCGCACCATTGGCTTGATCAGGTCGACCAGGCGGTTGCCCGCGTCGATATCGACGCCTGAATCGGCGTAAGTGAGGCCGTTTTTGCGGTCGGTCATGCCCGATTTCCAGTGGGTTTGCGGCTGGTTACGTCGAATTCCGGGGACGCGCAATGGCTCGCATGGCGCGCCTCCGTATACTATGTAGAGATATCAACCGGTTCAGCCTCCAAAGGGCCGAATTCGAGGTCAGGCCGGGTGCCGGGAAGCGCCGTGTGAGTATACCGAACATCATTACTTTGGGCCGCATCATGCTGGTCCCGATCATCGTCTGGGCCATCGTGTCGAGCCAAATGGAGGTGGCGTTCGCCGTCTTCCTGATCGCCGGGATCAGCGACGCGGTCGACGGCTTCCTTGCCAAGCGCTTCAACATGACGAGCGAGCTCGGCGCCTTGCTCGACCCGCTCGCCGACAAGGCGCTGCTGGTTTCGATCTACATGGCCTTGGGCATCTGGGGCGCGATTCCGCGCTGGATCGTCATCCTAGTGGTCTCGCGCGACATCATGATCGTCGCCGCCGTGATCATATCGTGGCTGTTCGATCGCCCTGTGGAGATGAAGCCCTCGAAGGTATCCAAGCTCAATACTGTGGCCCAGGTGGCGTTCGCAGCGCTGGTGCTGGCCGCCCTCGCCTTCGGCTTCAAAGCCGGTCCTTATGATATCATCCTGATGGGCCTCGTAACGGTCTTCACGCTCTCCTCCGTGTCGCTCTATCTCGTTGAGTGGTTGCGGCACATGAGCACGATCGAGGCCAAGTGAGTTGGGAAGCGGCCCCGTAAAAGGCCAACTCCCGCTCGATGAAGTCGCATCTCGTCAAACGAAGCCGGCACGCCGGCATGGAGCAAAGCAAGCGTGCCAGGCCGCGTTCATCCCCGACAATTGGCGTTTTCGCTTCCGCATGCGGAGAGCCTGAGCCGGGACAATTTCCTCGAAGGCCCCGTTAATGCCGCCGGTCTTGCCCTCATCGACGCCTGGCCGGAATGGCCGAACCGGATCATGTGGCTGGCCGGCCCGGAAGGAAGCGGCAAGAGCCATCTCGCCGCGATCTGGGCCGAGGCTTCAGGCGCCCGCTCGACCACGGCCAATGGGCTGACCGCCGAAGCCGTCCCGGCTGCGCTCGCCACCGGCGCGCTGGTGGTCGAGGACCCCAAGGCCAGGGAATTCGATGAGCGCGCCCTGTTCCATCTGATGAATCTGGCCCGCGAGGACGGCGCCTACGTCCTCTTCACCGGACGCGAGGCGCCCGCTTCTCTCGAGATCGAGCTTGCCGACCTGCGCTCGCGGCTCCGCGCCGTCCCTGTTATCTCGCTGCTGCCGCCTGACGATCAGCTCTTCCGCGGCCTGATCGTCAAATTCTGCGCCGACCGCCAGCTCGCGGTGGACGAGAGCGTGGTCAGCTACCTCGCCACTCGCCTGGAGCGGTCCTCGGCCGCCGCCCGACGGGCTGTCGACCTGCTGGACACCGAGGCCCTGCGCCTTGGCCGTCCCGTCACCCGGGCCCTGGCAGCCGAGCTGCTCCGTGATGTCTGACCAAGGCGGCTTGACGCGGCCGGGCGGCGGAACATCAATGTCATCGAAACGTCATCGCTCTAACACATGCTCCCGCGGGTTTTGCGCGTAAGTCGCAAATTGGGGCGAACTGGATGGATCGACTTCTGATGGACTCTGCGCAAGCTGTTGAAGTTAAAGAAAAAGCCCCGGAAGCCGAAGGCCCGCCGGCGATCGCATCGAGCCCCGAGCGGTTCATCAATCGCGAGCTGTCCTGGCTGCACTTCAACCGCCGCGTCCTGGAGGAATCGGTCAATCCCAGCCACCCCATGCTGGAGCGGGTGCGATTCCTGTCGATTTCAGCGAATAACCTCGACGAGTTCTTCATGGTCCGCGTCGCCGGCATTAAGGCCCAGGTGCGCGAGGGCATTGCCGAGCGCAGCCCCGACGGTCTGACCCCGTCCGAGCAGCTCGCGCTCATCAACCGGACCGTCTCGCAGCTTGCGTCCGACCAGCAGGCAATCTGGCGCGACCTGCGCGGCACGCTCGCCGACGAGGGCATCGTGCTGGTCGAGGGCAAGGAAGTCACCAAGGCGGAACGAACCTGGATCGAGGACTACTTCCTCAGCAACGTGTTCCCGCTGCTGACGCCGCTCGCGATCGACCCGGCCCACCCCTTCCCGTTCATTCCGAGCCTCGGCTTCACCATCGCGCTCCAGCTCACGCGCGCCGCCGACGGCAAGCAGATGAACGCGTTGATCCGCATGCCCGGCAAGATCGACCGCTTCATCCGCCTGCCGGCCGAGGGCAAGGTCGTCCGGCTGATCTCCCTGGAGCAGGCCACCGCTCTGTTCATCAACCGCCTGTTCCCCGGCTACAATCTGCACGGCCAGGGCGCATTCCGCGTCCTCCGCGACTCCGAACTCGAAATCGAGGAAGAGGCCGAGGATCTCGTCCGCCTGTTCGAGACGGCGCTGAAGCGCCGTCGCCGCGGCTCCGTGATCCGACTCGAGATCGACGCCAAGATGCCGGAACAGCTGCGCAGCTTCGTGCAGCACGCGCTGTCGACCGCCGACGACGAGGTGTTCCTGGTCGACGGCGTGCTCGCCATGAACGAGCTCTCGCAGCTCACCCGCCTCGACCGGCCCGACCTGGAATTCACCCCTTATGTGCCGCGCCATCCCGAGCGCGTGCGCGAGCAAGGCGGCGACATCTTCGCTGCGATCCGACAGAAGGACCTCGTCGTCCATCACCCCTACGAATCCTTCGACGTCGTGGTGCAGTTTCTCCAGCAGGCCACGCGCGACCCCGACGTCGTCGCCATCAAGCAGACGCTCTACCGCACCTCCAGCAACTCGCCGATCGTGCGTGCGCTCGTGGAAGCCGCCGAAGCCGGCAAATCCGTCACCGCGCTGATCGAGCTGAAGGCCCGCTTCGACGAGGAAGCCAACATCCGCTGGGCGCGCGACCTCGAACGCGCCGGCGTGCAGGTCGTCTACGGCTTCCTCGAACTGAAGACGCACGCGAAACTCTCGATGGTGGTGCGCCGCGAGGGCGGCAGCCTCACGACCTACGTCCACACCGGCACCGGCAATTACCACCCAGTGACCGCGCGCATCTACACCGACCTCTCCTACTTCACCTCGGAGCCGACCATCGGCCGCGACGCCGCGCGCGTGTTCAACTTCATCACCGGCTACGCCGCGCCGAGCGATCTGGAAAAGATGGCGGTCTCGCCGCTGACCTTGCGCAAGCGCATCATCGAGCACATCCAGGGCGAGACCGCGCATGCGCGGCACGGCCGGCCTGGTGCGATCTGGATGAAAATGAACGCGCTGGTCGACCCCGACATCATCGACGCGCTCTACGAGGCCTCACAGGCCGGCGTGCAGGTCGAACTCGTGGTGCGCGGTATCTGCTGCCTGCGACCCGGCATTCCCGGACTGTCGGAGAACATTCGCGTCAAGTCGATCATCGGACGATTCCTCGAACACGGCCGAATCTACTGCTTCGGCATGGGCCAGGGCCTGCCGAGCGCGAAAGCGGCTGTGTATATCTCCTCGGCGGACATGATGCCGCGCAACCTCGACCGCCGCGTCGAGGTGCTGTGTCCGCTGCAAAATCCCACGGTGCATCAGCAGGTTCTCGAACAGATCATGGTCGCGAATCTCAAGGACAATGAACAGAGCTGGCAATTGTTGCCGGACGGGTCCTCAACGCGTATGAAGACCGCGAAGGGCGAGGAGCCTTTCAACGTCCACAACTACTTCATGACAAATCCGAGTCTGTCTGGCCGTGGTAAGTCGCTCAAGGAATCCTCGCCGCGCCGCCTCACGCGCCGTAATGAACGTCATCAATCCTGATCCGGGATCGTCGACGTGAAGCGGCCGCGCAAGCGCGGCTCGAGCGTCGCCGTCATCGACATCGGCTCCAACTCGGTCCGTCTCGTCGTCTACGAGGGACCGACGCGGAGCCTCATTCCGATCTTCAACGAGAAGACGCTGTGCGGGCTCGGCCGCGAGGTGCAGAGCACCGGCTTGCTTGCGCCCGACGCCGTCGACAAGGCGCTGACCTCGCTCAAGCGCTTCCGTGCGCTGTGCCGGGTGATGCAGGTCGGACGGGTGTTTGCGATTGCGACCGCCGCCTGCCGCGACGCCTCCAACGGCGCCGACTTCATCGCGAAAGCCGAGCGCATCTGCGCGGTGAAGATCGAGATCCTGTCGGGCCCGCGCGAGGCGCGGCTGTCGGCGCTCGGCGTGATCTCCGGCATTCACCATCCCGACGGCATCGTAGGCGACCTCGGCGGCGGCTCGCTCGAACTGATCGATGTGCGCAAAAACACCGTGCGCAGCGGCGTGACGCTGCCACTCGGCGGCCTCGCACTGCAGGACCTCGCGCATAAATCCCTGAAACGCGCCGACCGCATCGTGCGCGAAGCGCTCGACGGGGTGCCACAGCTCAAGGCAGGGAGCGGCCGCAGCTTCTACGCCGTCGGCGGCACCTGGCGCGCGCTTGCGCGCATCCACATCATCCAGAGCGGCTATCCGCTCCAGGTGATGCACGGCTATTCGATTTCAGCGGCCGAGGCGCTCGATTTTTCGCGTCGTCTTCGCCGGCTTGCGGCCGCCGGCATGCTCGCCGACATCGAGATCGTCGCCGATGCCCGGCGCCCGCTCCTCACCTATGCCGCACTGGTGCTCGAGCACATCATCCGGGTGGCGAAGCCGAAGACCATCGTGTTCTCGACCTTCGGCGTGCGCGAGGGCCTGCTGCACGAGAAGCTGCCGGAGTCCGAACGCAACAAGGACGGGCTGATCTGCGCGGCCGAGGAGCTGAACCAGCTGCTGTCGCGTTCGGCCAAGCACGCGCGCGAGTTGATCGCCTGGACCGACCGCCTCGCCCGCGTGGTGAAGCTGCGCGAGACCGAGGAGGACCGCCGCCTGCGCCACGCCGCGTGCCTGCTGTCCGACATCGGCTGGCGCGTGCATCCCGACCATCGCGGCGAGCAGACGCTGAGCCTCGTCGTCAACGGCAATTTCGGCGCGATCACCCACACCGAGCGCGCCTTCGTCGGCCTGTCCGTGTTCTATCGCTATGCGGGGCTCAGCGAGGAGAACCAGCCGCCGGTCGCCATGCAGGAGCTTCTGACGCCGGCGCAGCTCGAACGCGCCCGCCTGCTGGGCGCGGCCTTCCGCGTCGCGCATCTGATCTCGGCGGCGCGCCCGGGCGTCTTGCCTGCGACGCATTTCCGCAGCGTGGGCCGCAAGCTGTTGCTGGTGTTCGAGCACCGCCTCGGCGATCTCGTCGCGGACCGCGTCGGCAGCCGCTTCCGCGCGCTCGCCCGGCTGATCAACCGCGCCGGCTCGATCGTGCGGCGCTAGCGCATGATCCGGAAAAACGTGAAGCGTTTTTCCGGAAAGATCATGCTCGAAAGATAAGCCTATTCCGCCGAGGCCTTGGCGTGGCGTTCGGATGACTCCAGCGCGGCTGCGCTCATGCTGCGGCGGCGCCAGATGGAGCCGACGACCAGCACGACGACGACGCCGAGAGCTGCGCAGAGATATTCGCCGCCTCCGCCGCCATGGGCGAATTGCGGCGGGATGCGCAAGGCGCCGAGCATGTTGTCGAGCGAGGCGCCGAACGGACCGTCGAACAGCGTGTGCAGCCTCGGCGCGATGCCGGGATCGGTCGCGATCACCTCGCCCGCGATCCAGCCGAGCAGCGCCGCGCCGGCCCACACCAGAACCGGGAGCTTTGCGAGCAGCGCCATGATCAGCGCCGCACCGGCGACGATCAAGGGCACGCTGATGGCAAGGCCGAGCACCAGCAGGGGCGCACTGCCATTGGCGGCCGCGGCCACCGCAATGACGTTGTCCAGGCTCATGACGATGTCGGCGACGACGACGATCTGCACGGCCTGCCACAGATGCGAAGCCGACTCGACGCCGTCCTCGTCCTCCTGTTCCGGCACCAGCAGCTTTGCCGCAATCACGATCAGCGCAAGACCGCCGACCAGCTTGAGGTACGGCAGCTCCATCAGGCTCGCGACGATGCCCGTGAAGATGATCCGCAGCAGCACCGCAGCGCCGGCACCGAGGATCATGCCCCACAGCCGATGCCGCGGCTTGAGGCCGCGGCAGGCGAGCGCGATCACCAGCGCATTGTCGCCGGACAAGAGGATGTTGATCCAGATGATCTTGCCGACCGCGACCCAGAAGGTCGGTTCGGCCATCTCAACGCGGAACTGGGTGAAGAATGCCCCGATCGTAGCGGGATCGAAGATCTGCCAGAGCCAGTTCACACTACGTCCTTTCGCCGCGTCTCGTTACCTTATCGGCCGACGGATCAGCCGACGATCTCGTTGCCCGAGAAGAACTGCGCGATCTCGATCGCGGCGGTTTCCGGCGCATCCGAACCGTGCGCGGAGTTCTCGCCGATCGACTTTGCGTAGAGCTTGCGGATGGTGCCGTCAGCCGCCTTGGACGGATCGGTCGCCCCCATCACGTCGCGATACTTGGAGACGGCACCCTCGCCTTCCAGCACCTGGACCACCACGGGGCCCGAGGTCATGAAGTCCACGAGCTCACCGAAGAAGGGGCGCGCCTTGTGGACCGCATAGAAGGTCTCGGCCTGTTCCTTGGTCATGCGGATGCGCTTCTGCGCGACGATGCGCAGGCCCGCCTTCTCGATCACGGCGTTAACCGCACCGGTAAGGTTACGCGCGGTGGCGTCGGGCTTGATGATCGAGAAGGTGCGTTCGATGGCCATGATCTTGTCCTTGAAGAGAAAACGGTGGTTCGGAGTTGCCGGGCTTATATCGGCGCGTTCGCGATACGGCAAGCGACCGCCAAAACCGACTCGTGGGCGCTTCGCCGCAGGCCAAGTGCCCGAATTCCAACATGGATTACGACGATTTCACCCAAATGAACCCAATCTGAAGGCCTCGTCAGGGTTTGGTTCAGCCTCGCTCGGATAACCTCAGGTCCATCGAAACCAAAGCCTCTGCCCGAGGCGGACCGTTTCGGCGGCCTTTCCATCGACGCGATAGCCCCGCGCCGGCAGTTTTGAGGAGATCACCATGTTGAGGAAACTTTCGCTCGCCGCGGTCGCCGTGGTCGCGCTTGGTGCCGCGCTGGCGCCGACCTCCGCGTCCGCTCATTGGCATGGCGGCTGGGGTCATGGCGGCGGCGGTGGCTGGCATCACGGCTGGGGCGGACCGCGGTTCTATGCCGGCGGCCCCGTCTCCTACGGCTATGGCGGCTGCTATGTGCGCCGGCTGGTCCCGACCCCCTGGGGACCCCGCTGGCGGATGATCAACCGCTGCTACTGAGCCCGACAGCACCTTTCCAAAGCTACCTGAGCCCCAAGGTACCTTCCAAGCGAAACCCCGGCGTCCCCCAGCGCCGGGGTTTTGTATTCGGAGGGGGCCATTGCGCGGCTTCACACAATTTTTGCTAGAATGCCGCGCAATCGCCGCGAGTGGCGAAACCATTTGGGGGCCAAGGACTTGGTACCGTGTCGCTTCTTTGAGAACACGGAACCCTGCGATGGTTAGCCTTTTCGCCGACGACAGCGAGCAAATCGACCGGCGCACCAGCCGCTCGATCCGCGATGCGGTGGGCGAACGGCTCCAGCAGAGTCTGCGCCCCGAAGCCAGGCTACCGACGCACCTCGAGCAACTCCTCAATGAGCTGAAGCAGCGCGACCGCGATTCGCACTGAGTTGACGAGCACTGGCCCGTGGACACGGAAAAACGGGTTGCGTTTGATCGCGGGTGCGGTGACAAGGCCGCATGCTTGCCATCACCGACCTCTCCATCCGCCTCGCCGGACGCCTTCTGATTGACCAGAGTTCCGTGCAGATCACGCCCGGATCCCGCGTCGGCATGGTCGGTCGTAACGGCACCGGCAAGTCGACCCTGTTCAAGGTGATCCGCGGCGAGCTCGCCGCCGAGCACGGCACGGTGACCCTGCCGCCCCGCTGGCGCGTCGGCAGCCTCGCGCAGGAAGCGCCGAACGGCCCCGAGAGCCTGATTTCGGTCGTGCTCAAAGCCGACCTCGAACGCGACGCGCTGCTCGCCGAGGCCGAGAGCGCGACCGACCCGCACCGGATCGCCGAGATCCAGACCCGGCTGGTCGACATCGACGCGCATTCGGCACCGAGCCGTGCCGCCGCCATCCTTTCCGGCCTCGGCTTCTCCGCCTCCGACCAGCTCCGCCCCTGCGCCGAATTCTCCGGCGGCTGGCGCATGCGCGTTGCGCTCGCCGCAACGTTGTTCGCGGCTCCCGACCTGTTGCTGCTCGACGAGCCCACCAACTATCTCGACCTCGAAGGCACGCTGTGGCTGGAGGATCATCTCGCACATTATCCGCGCACCGTGATCGTGATCAGCCATGACCGCGATCTCCTTGAAAGCTCGGTCGACCAGATCCTGCATCTGGATCGCAGCAAGCTCACGCTTTACAAAGGCACCTACTCCTCCTTCGAGGAGCAGCGCGCCATGCGCGAGATGCTCGATGCCAAGGCGGTCAAGCGCCAGGAAGCCGAACGCGCGCGCCTGCAGGCCTTCGTCGACCGCTTCAAGGCCAAAGCCTCGAAAGCTCGCCAGGCGCAGTCCCGTGTGAAAATGCTGGAGCGGCTGAAGCCGATCACGGCGCTGGTCACCCAGGACGTACGCGAGATCAGCTTTCCCGCGCCGGAGAAAATCCTGTCGCCGCCGATCATCGCCGCCGACAACGTCGTGGTCGGCTACGATCCGAATACGCCCGTACTGAACCGCGTCACCTTGCGCGTCGACAATGACGACCGCATTGCGCTGCTCGGCTCCAACGGCAACGGCAAGTCGACGTTGGTCAAACTGCTCGCCGGCCGCCTCGCGCCGTTCTCGGGCAAGGTGACGCGCGCGGACAAGCTGTCGATCGCCTATTTCGCGCAGCACCAGCTCGACGAACTGAACGAGGATGCCTCGACCTACGACCACGTCCGCAAGCTGATGGGCGAGGCGCCCGAAGCGAAAGTACGCGCCCGCGCCGGCGCGATCGGCTTTTCCGGCAAGGCGGCCGACACCAAGGTTGGAAAATTGTCGGGCGGCGAGAAGGCGCGGCTCCTGCTGGGGCTTGCGACCTTCTTCGGCCCCAACATGATCATCCTGGACGAGCCGACCAACCATCTCGACATCGACAGCCGCGCAGCGCTCGCCGAAGCCATCAACGAATTCCCCGGCGCCGTCATCATGGTTTCGCACGATCGCTATCTGATCGAGTCCTGCGCTGATCAACTCTGGATCGTCGCCGACCGCACCGTGACCAATTACGACGGTGACCTCGACGAATATCGCCGCCTGGTGCTGTCCGCGCGCAATGGCGAGCCCGCCCCGCGCGAGCGCAGCGCCGCGAGCGAGAAGCCGCAGCGTCCGAGATCGGACAATCGCGGCTCGCTGAAGAAACGTATCGCGGAAGCCGAAACCGAGATCGCCCGCGTCAGCGCGATCATCAGCAAGATCGACACTGCTCTGGCCCTGCCCGACATCTTCACCCGCGACCCCAAGCAGGCCGCGCAACTGTCGAAAGCACGCGCCAATGCGGCCGACGCGCTGGCGCGCGCCGAGGAGCAGTGGCTCGAGGCGAGCACGCAGTTCGACGAGGCGGCGGGTTGACGCCTCCACGACCGGGCCGACATCAAAATCGCCAAAACAACCCCATGCACAGTACCGGTATTTTGCTACCCGGTGATTAGCTTTTGAATGGACTGATCTTTACCGTGGTGACTTAGCCCGCTCACGCAGCGATGTCGGCACGAATTGAGCAGAAACGGCTCAGTCCGCGAATTGGCCGGCTGCCTTGATCATCGGAGCCCAGCGGTCGACTTCACTCGCGAGCATCGCGGCCAGCGCTTCCGGCGTCGCCTTCTCCTGCGGGACCGGCTCCGTGTTGATGTCGTTGAACCGGGCGATCAGCGTGGAATCCCTAAGGGCGGACTGGAGCGCCGCGGTCAGCTTCTGAACGACCGCCGGCGGTGTGCCCTTGGGGGCATAGATGCCGTGCCAGACACCAAGTTCGAAGCCTTTGAGGCCGGCCTCGTCGGCCGTCGGCAGATCGGGCAGGCTCTTCAGCCGCTCCTTGGTGGTGATCGCATAGGCCTTGACCTGCTTCGACATGATCGGGCCGGTCGTGTTCGTGGCCTGGTCGCAGGTGAGATCGATCTGCCTGCCGAGAAGATCGTTCATGATGGGGCCGTTGCCCTTGTAGGGCACCGCGGTCAGCTGCTTCTGGATCGCCGTCATGAACAGCATGCCGCAGAGATGCGACGCCGCGCCGAGTCCGGCATTGGCATAGGTCAATTTGTCGCCCTGCTGTTGGGCGTAGGCGACCAATTCCTTCAGCGTGTCGGCCGGAAAATCCGGACGCGCGATGATGGTCATCGGCGCATTGGTCACAAGCCCGATCGGCGCAAAGGCCGTCTTCGTGTCATAGCTGAGGTTGCGGTACAGTGTGGCGGCGGTCGAGAGGCCGACATGATGGATCAGCAGCGTGTATCCGTCGGGCTGGGCTCGCGAGGCGCGGGTCGTGGCGATGGTGCCACCGGCGCCGGGCGCGTTCTCGACGACGACCTGTTGGCCAAGCGATTTCGCCATGCCTGCCGCGGTCAGGCGAGCAATGGTGTCCGTAGGTCCGCCGGCGGCGAACGGCACCAACATGGTGACGGGCCTGATCGGATAGTCCTGGGCGAGCGCCGCGCCAAACGGCAGAACCAGAGCCGATACGAGGGCAATGAGCCGCATGCTTTCCTCCAAATTTTTTGCTTGCTCCTATGTACGCATTCCGGGCTGCGCGGCCACACCAAAACGACTTCATCGAGAGCGGAGCGCCCGCGGCATGGAGTAGCTGCCGAACGCCTGATCGGCCCTCAGCGCGCCTCGCGAAGCTTCGTCGGCAACAGGCGGGAACTAGCGCTCCCGCATGATCTCGTGCCGGTAGCGCTGCAGGGGCGACAGGAGATAGGTCAGGATCGTGCGCGAACCGGTCCTGATCTCGACGGTCACTGCCATCCCCGGGGACAGATTGACGAGGCGGTCGTCCACCTGCATCTGGCTGCGATCGAGCGAGATGCGGGCGCTGTAGCTCAACTCCTGCCCGCTGGGCTCGCTGCTGTCGCGTTGCGTCCCAAGCGCACGGTCGCTCCCGCGCTCCTGGGGCCGGTCGCGGATGATGGCGTCCTGCGAGACGCTCACGACCTGGCCCGCGAGAAGGCCGTAGCGGGTGAAATTGAAAGTGTCGATCTTGATGGCGGCGCCCTGCCCGGCCTCGACAAATCCGATATCGCGGTTGGAGATCATCGCCTCGATCTCGAGCCGCGTATCGGTCGGCACGATTACCAGCAGCGACTGCGCGGGCGTGACCACGCCGCCGACAGTGTGGACCGCGAGCTGCTGCACGACGCCGTCGACCGGCGACGTCAGTTGCTGAAGCCTCGTCCTCTGCTGCGCCTTGATCAGATCGCGTGCGACGCCATTGGCTTTCTGTTCGCTCTTGGCAAGCTCGTCGGAGAGACTTTTCCTGTACTCCGCCAAGGCCTGGATGCGGGTCTCCCGGATCGCGGCGACGGCCGCCTCGGCCTCCTTCAAGCGGCTGCTCTGGACGCGAAGCTCCTCCTGCTGCTCGATCTGGAGCTGGAGGGTCTCATAGTAGGTGAGCTTCGAGCCGATCTCCTTCTCCATCAGCGTCTTGCGGATCTCGACACGCTGCTGGGTGACCGGCAGCAACGCATCAAGCTTGTGAATCGCCGCCGCAATCGTCTGATGTTCGGCCTCCTTCTGCGCTTCCTGACGCGCCAGCGCCGCGAGCTTGGCCCTGTTCTCGCTGACCTGATTGGCGAGGAGCTGCCGTTGCGTCGCGACCAGCATGGGATCGGCGTCCTCTGGTACGACGAGATCGGCGGACACCTCTTCGCCGCCCGCCAATGCGGCGCGCAGGCGCGCAACGTTGAGCCGCTCGGCCATGAGATCGTCGTGCAGACGATCGCGCTCTGCGGCGTTCACGGTCGGATCGAGCTCGATCAGCAGGTCGCCCGATTTGACCGATTGACCGTCCTGCACGTGAATGGCGCGCACCACGCCGGTCTCGAACGGCTGGACCACCTTGCTTCGCCCGCTCGACACGACCTTGCCGGTTGCGGAGGCCACGATGTCGATCGTGCCCCAGGCCGACCAGGCCAGCGCTGCGCAGACAAGCAGCATCAGGACCAGGGCGATGGCGCGGCCGATCGGCGACGGCGGTGTTTCCGTGATTTCCAGCGCCGCCGGCAGAAAGGCGACTTCCTCGGCGCGCCGGCCCTTTCCATTCCGGAACGGGATCACGGTCTGCTCCGGACGAGCGGCCGGCACAGTGCTAGCCGACCTCATAAATGCCTCCCTGGAGACGATGCAGGGCGGCGTAGCGGCCGCCGGTCTTGATCAGCGCATCATGCGTGCCGTCCTCGACCAGACGGCCGCGTTCCAGGGTGAAGATGCGATCGGCGCCGCGGACGGTGGACAAACGGTGCGCGATGATCAGGACGGTGCGGCCTTTCGCGATCTCCTTCATGTTGTCATGGATGATCCGCTCGCTTTCATAGTCGAGTGCGCTGGTGGCTTCGTCGAAGATCAGGATCCGGGGATTGCCTACCAGCGCACGGGCGATCGCGATGCGCTGGCGCTGCCCGCCCGAGAGCGTCGAGCCGCGCTCGCCCACCATCGTATCGTAGCCCTCAGGGAGCTCCAGAATGAAATCATGAGCGCCCGCCAGCTTCGCCGCGTCGATGATGCGGTCCATCGGCAGGCTTGGATCGGCCAGCGCGATGTTGTCGCGCACCGACCGGTTGAACAGCATGTTGTCCTGGAGCACGATTCCGATCTGCCGACGGAGCCCGGCCGGGTCGGTCGTCATCAGATCCATTCCGTCGACCAGCACGCGGCCGCCTTGCGGAACGTAGAGCCGCTGCACCAGCTTGGCGAAGGTGCTTTTGCCCGAGCCGGACGATCCGACGATGCCGACGGTTTGTCCGGCTGGAATGTCGAATGAGACATCGTGCAGGATCTCCGGCCCATCGGGCCGGTAACGGAAAGAGACGTGCTCGAAGCGGATGTTGCCCCGGATCGGCGGCAGCCCCGCGCGGGCGGCGGAGTAAGCCGGCTCCGCCGCGCTGTTGAGGATGTCGCCGAGCCGCGCGATCGACAGTCGCGCCTGATGAAAATCCTGCCAGACCTGCGCGAGCCGCAGCACCGGGGCCGACACCCGCCCCGCGAAGATGTTGAAGGCCACGAGCTCGCCGACCGTCAATGCGTCACCGATCACCAGCCTGGCTCCGACATAGAGAATGGCGGCAGTGACGACCTTACTGACGAGCTGCACCAGCTGGCTTGCCGTGTTGCCGAGGCTGGTGACACCGAAGCTCGCCGAGACATAACCGGCGAGCTGCTCTTCCCAGCGGCGCTGCATCTGCGGCTCGACCGCCATCGCCTTCAGCGTTTCGATGCCGCTGACGCTCTCGACCAGAAAGGCCTGGTTCTCGGCGCCACGGCGGAATTTCTCGTCCAGCCTGCGGCGAAACAGCGGCGTCGCCACGGCCGAGATCGCGATGTAGAACGGGAACGATGCGAGCACGATAAAGCTCATCTGCGCCGAATAGGCGAACATCACAGCCAGGAACACCGAGGTGAAGACCAGGTCGATGAGAAGCGTCAGCGACGAGCTGGTGATGAAATTGCGGATGTTCTCGAGCTCTCGGACCCGGGCCACGGAATCTCCGACGCGCCTGGCCTGAAACCAGGCCATCGGCAGCGCCAGCAGATGGTGGAACAGGCGTGCCCCGAGCTCGACGTCGATGCGGTTGGTCGTGTGCGCAAACAGGTAATTGCGCAGGATCCCGAGTACGGTGTCGAACAGGGAGACGACGACGAGGCCGATGACGAGGACGTCGAGCGTGGACAGCGAGCGGTGCACCAGCACCTTGTCGATTACGACCTGGAAGAACAGCGGCGAGACCAGCGCAAAAAGCTGGAGGAAGAACGAAGCCGCCAGCACCTCGCCCAGCAGCCGCCGGTATTTGCCGATCGCGCCGATGAACCAGGTGATATCGAACTGCCGGCCGAGGTCGGACAGGCCGGCGCGCCGGACCATCAGGATCAAGCCGCCGTCCCAGATCGCGCACAGCTCGTCGCGATCCATCAGCACCGGGCGCTGCGCCTCCGGGGACTGCACCAGCACCTTGTCGGCGGAGGCCTTTGCGATGACCATGAAGCCGCCGTCCCGCAGCATTGCGATCGCAGGCAGCGGGGTGTCCGACAGACGGCTCCACTGCGTTCGGTAGGTTCGCGCTTTAAGTCCGAGAGACCTGGCGCAGCGGACGATATCCGCTGCGCCGAAACTTGCCGCGCCGAGCCGGTGCCTGAGCTGCTCGCGATCGGCCGCAACGCCTTGCAGATGCAGCAGCGTCAGCAAGGCATCGAGCCCCGTATCGGCGGAGACCGCGTTGGTCGTCATGAGCGTTCTCCAGGCCGCAGCGCCAGCTTCAGGCGTGCTGGGGCGGTGCGAGCACCTGGCTCTGCGCCGCGTGCGGATCGGGCAGCGGCATCTCGCCATTGCCCTCACCTGCCGGGACGAAGCTCGCCGCCATAGCCTGGTTGAGCAGCATCGCGGCCGCGAACGCTCCGCCCTGGATGACGACGTTGTTGCCGGTGCCGCCGTCCAGGATGTCGAGGCCGCCCCCGCCGATCAGCACGTCATCACCGGCACCACCCGCCAGCGTGTCGTTGCCGGGGCTGCCGATCAGCACGTCGTCGCCGTTGCCGCCATTGGCAACGAGCTGGATGCCGCCGTGCAAGCCGGAAGCGGTGATGACGTCATCGCCATCGAGACCGTTGATGACGATCCTGTCGCCCGCGCCGGCATCGGTGATGTTGATGTCCTGGCCAAGCCCCGACACCGTGATAATGCCGTCGTGCTCGGTCACCGTGATGACGTCGTTGCCGCCAGTTGCGTTGATGGTCACGGTATCCGCGGCGCCGTCATTGGCGCCGAGATCGAGGTCGATCTGGCTGACGCCGGTGCCGGAGAGGTCGCCGACGGTAATGTTGTCGGCACCACCGAGGGCATTAAAGTCGACATGCTCGACCCCGTTCAGGTCCATCGCGATGGCGGCAACATCTCGCGTGAACA
>NZ_JADPIT010000015.1:246753-264736 GCF_023073035.1 Bradyrhizobium sp. 62 | reverse complement strand
CCGGCCGCCATTGGCCGAGATGTTGATGTTCTCGTTGATATTGGCGCCATTGAATGCCAGCGTGTCGGTGCCCTTGCCGCCTTCGACGGTGTCGCTGCCGTCGCCGGGGTTCCAGACGAAGGTGTCGTCGCCCGCGCCGAGATTGGCGAAATCGTTGCCGCGTCCGCCGTTCACAATGTCATTGCCGGCACTGCCGGTGATGGTGTCGTTGCCGTCGCCGCCATTGATGTTGAGGCTGAACGACTGTCCCGCCTTGATGGAAGACGCATTGATGACGTCATTGCCTTGTCCGCCGTTGATGCCGAGCACATCACCGGCGTCCGCGTGTGCAATCGTCACCTGCGCAGCGAGGCCGTTGACCACGATCGATCCGCCGGAGGCCACGACCGATATGTTGTCGTCACCGGTCGTGCCGTTCGCGGTCACGCGGTCCGCCGCGCCGTCGCCGCTCTGGCTGCCGGGGCCGGCACTGAGGTCGATGGCAACCTGCGTGATTCCTGTCCCGCTCAGATCGTTGACGGTGATGTTGTCGGCGCCGCCTGCTGCCGCGATCTGCACGTGCTCGACGCCAGCGAGGTCCATGACGATAGCACCGACGTCACGGGTGAGTAGTGCACGGCTTCCGATCGCCGAGATCGACATGGTCTCGGCCACATTGGCGCCGTTGAACACCATCGTGTCGGTTCCGTTGCCGCCTTCGACGACGTCGCTGCCGTCACCGGGATTCCACGTGAAGATGTCGTCGCCTGCGCCGAGAAGCGCGACGTCATTGCCGCGGCCGCCGATGACCTTGTCGTTGCCGTCGCCGCCGATCAGGGTGTCCGCGCCCTGGCTGCCGGTGATGGTGTCGTTGCCCGCCCCGCCGTCGATGGTCAGCCCGATCGCCGAGCCGAGCGTGGATGCATCGATCACGTCGTTACCGCCGAGCGCCTGCACGACCAGCCGGTCGTTGCCGGCCTCTGCGTTTGCGATTGTCACGACCTGTGGCAGCCCCGCGACCGTGACCGTTGTGCCTGTGGCTGTGACCTCGATGTGCTGATTGCCGTTGCTGCCGTTGACGGTCACCGTATCAGCTGCGCCGTCGCCTTGCGTCCCTCCCGGAACGGCTCCGAGATCAACCAGCACCTGCTTGACGCCGGTCCCGGTGAGATCGCCGACGGTGATATTATCGGCGCCGCCGCGCGCATCGAATTCGATCTGCTCGACGCTGTTGAGATCCATCGTGATGTTGGCGACGTCGCGGGTGAAGCGCACCCGGCCGCCATTGGCCGAGATGTTGATGGTCTCGTTGATGTTGGCGCCATTGAAAAGCAGCTTGTCGCTGCCCGAGCCACCCTCGACCGTGTCGTTGCCGTCACCGGGATTCCAGATGAAAGTGTCGTCGCCGCTCCCGAGCTGGGCGACGTCGTTGCCGCGTCCGCCATTGACGATATCGTCGCCGCCGCCGCCGATGATGAGGTCGTTGCCGTCACCGCCGATGATCCTGTCGTTGCCGGCGCCGCCATCGAGCGTCAGCGAGATCAGGCTGCCGAGCCCGTTGCCAGCGGTGATGGCATCGTCGCCGCCGCCACCGTGCAGGACGAGATTTTCCGTCGTGCCGATATCGAGCGAGAACGGCGCCGCGCCCGTCCCGTCGAGCCGCACGCGGGTGCCGTTCGCCGTGATCGTGAACGTCTCGGCGCCGTTGCTTCCGTTGACCTGAGCCGTATCGTTGCCCTCACCACCCTCGAACAGGTTGGTGCCGCCGCCGGGATTCCAGATCATGACGTCGTCGCCGGCCTCGCCGAACAGCTGGTTGTCGCCGCTGCCGCCGTCCAGCACGTCGTTACCCGCTCCGCCGAACAGCAGATCGTTGCCGCCGCCGCCCTTGATCAAATCGTTGCCGGCCTGACCAAACAGAAGATCGGCTCCCGAGCCGCCCGTGATCTTGTCATTGCCGTCGCCGCCGAAGACGTGCACCGCCGGCATCGGTCCGTGGCATTCGTCGACGGTGATCGTGTCGTCACCGCCCTGACCGAAGATGTCGATCGCGGTGGTGTTGTCGACCGTGGGTTCGCCACCAACCGTTTTCACGTGCCCGTTATTGACCAGGATGCGGCCGGACTTGTCGCGACTTATCACGAGGCCGTTATTCGCGCTGTCGCCGAAAATGGTGAGCTGCCCCGTAACCGGGGAAAACACAGAGGTAATGGACATCCAAATGATCCTTCCGACCTAGCCCCTCCCTTCGACGCGTAGCATTCGCGCACAAGACATTCTTGAACCGTTGCTTGAGACGCGCGTGATTATTCTGGAGATTTCCTCCAGTTTTCCTTCGGGGCAGTTTCCGACAGGGGATGCGAAGGCTTGCTCATCACGAACCGCCTGATCACGGATCACGCGTAACGCCCCCGTGATTTTCAAGGCGCGCGGAAGAACGCAGCTCGAGGCAATGAAGGCACTTTGGGCGAAGGTCGGCATCCGCGATGTCGAAACTCGCGAACAATATCGCCGGCGAGCGCGAACGGGAGAGATCACGATTCACGCCTCTGCCATCGCAATAGGGATGCAAAGCCGCTTGACGATGGGGACGAGCGTGCGCGGCTGATCGCATCGACAGCCGCAACCAGCTTCAGGGCAAAAGGCCGACCCGTGTTACGCCGACTTCTTCTTCGGCTTTGGCTTGGTCGTCTTCGGCATGACCGGAGCTTCCGGTGTGCCCTCGATCGAGGACAGGCGGCCGGCCGTGAAGGTGTAGATGCCGGCACGCGGACCGGTCGTCCAGGTCACGACCGCAACGCGCCTGCCGGCGGCATCACCGGAGAGGTTGACGCTCGAGGGCGCGCCAATGCCGCGCACCACGTCGCATTCGGTGTGGCCGAGCGCGACGGTGCCGCCCATCGGAGCCGGCGCGGTCGTCGACGCATTCGCATCGGCCGGCCCGGGCGGCGGCGCCATGCCGGCACAAGCCCCGTCGGCGCTGACCAGATCCTCGGCCCCAACCGGCTTGTCGGGGGTCAGCGGCGGCGACTCAATCGAGATGCTTTTGATGAACAGGCGGCTGGGCGTGTTGAACCACTGGGCATCCCTGGACAACAGATCGGTCCCGCCCGAACAGCCCGCGACCAGCGAGGCTACGGCCGCCAACGCAATTATGAGCGAGCTGGGAAGCTTTTGATGTCGCACGATAAACTAAATTCCCCGAGTGAAGGATCGGCCCTAAGCAATTGTAGCAACATCACTTTGCGGCACGAAGGTGACAAAAGCCATCATCACCCGAAAAGTGCAAATTATCATTAATTGCGAGCGACGGCTAATTCCGCTTCTGCCATCGGCCCCGCTCGTCAGCCTGCCAATAGGTGACATCAAATCCCCGCGCCTTGCAATCCGCCCAGGCGCTGCGGGCGAACGCAAGCGCGTCCGGATCGTCGCCATCGAACAGCAGCACCATGCGCTCATAGCCCTGCGCGTCCTGCGGCAGCGCGGCGTTGTCGACGAGGAAGCGGACATTGGCACCGTTCGGATTGTCCTCCTCGACCGCCAGCACGATCGGCTGATCGGCGGCGTCGCTGACCCGCCATGTCGCGTGCGGCAGGAAGGAATCGTCGCGATAGGTCCACAAATGGGCGTCGAGCGTATCGGCGCGCTCCGGCGAGGTCGACTGCACCACGACGCGCCAGCCGCGCTCCAGCGATTTCTCGAGAAGCGGCGGCAACACGTTCTCCACCGTCATGTTTTGCAGATGGTAGAACAGGACTTCAGTCATCTCGGGTCATTTGCGTTCGTAATGGTCGGCGACCAGACGGTCGAGCAAGCGAACGCCATAGCCACTTCCCCAGCTTTGGTTGATGTCGGTCTTCGGCGCCCCCATGGCGGTCCCGGCGATGTCGAGATGCGCCCAGGGCGTGCCGTCCACGAAGCGCTGCAGGAACTGCGCCGCGGTGATCGAGCCGCCATGGCGGCCGCCGGTGTTCTTCATGTCGGCGAACTGGGAATCGATCAGCTTGTCGTATTCGGGGCCAAGCGGCAGGCGCCAGACCTTCTCGCCGCTCTCGATGCCGGCCGCCAGCAGCCGCTCGGCAAGCTCGTCATTGTTGGAGAACATGCCGGCATGCTCGGTGCCGAGCGCGACCACGATGGCGCCGGTCAACGTCGCCAGATCCACCATGAATTTCGGTTTGGTTTTCTTGGCGACGTACCAGAGCACGTCGGCAAGCACCAGGCGGCCTTCCGCGTCGGTGTTGATGATCTCGATGGTCTGCCCCGACATCGAGGTGACGATGTCGCCCGGGCGCTGCGCGTTGCCGTCCGGCATATTCTCGACGAGGCCGATGGCGCCGACGACGTTGACCTTGGCCTTGCGTGCCGCGAGCGCATGCATCAGGCCGACGACGCAGGCAGCGCCACCCATGTCGCCCTTCATGTCCTCCATGCTGCCGGCCGGCTTGATCGAAATGCCGCCGGTGTCGAAGCAGACGCCCTTGCCGACGAAGGCAACCGGCGCCTCACCCTTCTTGCCGCCGTCCCAACGCATGATCACGGTGCGGCTCGGCCGCGCCGAGCCCTGGCCGACGCCGAGCAGCGCGCCCATGCCGAGCTTGTCCATCGCCTTGACGTCGAGCACCTCGATCCTGACGCCGAGTTTTCGGAGCAGGCCCGCGCGGCGCGCGAACTCCTCGGGAAAAAGCACGTTCGGCGGCTCGTTGACCAGGTCGCGCGCAATGACCACGCCGTCCACGATCGCAGCGGCCGATGCAAACGCCCTCTTCGCGGCGACGACATCGCCGACCGCAAACGAGACGTCGGCGCGCGTGCCGCCCTCCTCGCCCTCCTTCTTCTTGGTCTTGTAGCGGTCGAACTTGTAGGTGCGCAGCCGCAGCCCCGAGGCGATCGCGACCGCCTGCTCGCTCGTCATGGCGCCATTGGGCAGTTCCGCCATGATAGTCATGGCCGCCGCCCCGGACGGAAGCTTGCTCGCCGCCACGCCGCCGAATTTGAGGAAGTCGTTCGCCTTCAGGCCGGCCGCCTTGCCGGCGCCGATCACGATCAGGCGGGTGGCCTTCACGCCCTCGGGTGCAAGGATGTCGAGCGCAGCACCGCTTTTGCCCTTGAAGGCGGCGGCGGCCGCCGCCCGCTTCACGAGTTCGGTGACGCCGCCGAGCGCCTTGGCGGTCGCCGGACCGAGCTTCAGACCGTCATCGCAGAACACGACCATGATGCCACGGACGGCAGCAGACAATGGAACGAAGCCGACCTTGATGGCATCGGACATGAGTAACTCCTCAAAAACATTGCGCTTTTTACCGATCGGCGGTCCTGGCCACGGGCCGGAGCTGAACGGCGATTCACTGCGCGTGCCGCACTATGGGCCACCGGCCCGGCAGATGCCAAGCACCCCCCGTGGCCGAGGGGCCACAACGCGGGAAATATTAACCATATATTGAGGGTGCCACGGGGCAGCCATTTTGTTGACGGATCAAAGGGATGGTACTGAGAGAGTAAGCCGGCGGATGAGATGGTTGGCCGACCTTGGGGATCCCCTTGCGGGGATTGGTTGGACAGCCGGAATTCCGGCCGGCATTGGGGACTTGGTGGGATTCGTGCGGTAGCGCATGGGGTCAATCGATAGGTATATCTTCCGCACGACGCTCGCGTCGTTTGCGCTGGTCCTGGTCAGCCTCACGGGCGTGATCTGGATTACGCAGGCGTTGCGCGGCATCGACCTGATGACGAGCCAGGGTCAGACCATCCTGACCTTCCTCGGCATCACCAGCCTCGTCGTGCCCGCGCTGGTCCTGATCATCTCGCCGATCGCGCTGATGATCGCGATCTCGCATACGCTGAACAAGCTCGCGACCGATTCCGAGATCATCGTGATGAATGCCGCCGGCTTCTCGCCGTTCCGGCTGTTCTATCCGTTCTTCTACGCCACCTGCGTCGTGGCGCTGCTGGTCGCCTTCATCGCGGCCTATCTCGCTCCCGACGGCATGCGGCGGATCAAGCAGTGGGACGCCGAGATCACCGCCGACGTGCTCACCAACATCCTGCAGCCCGGCCGCTTCGCCCAGCTCGACAAGAACCTGACGATCCGGATTCGCGAACGCCAGCCCGGTGGCATCCTCGCCGGCATCTTCATCGACGACCGCCGCGATCCGAACGAGCGGGTCTCGATAGTCGCCGAGCACGGCGAAGTCGTGAAGAACGACAACGGATCGTTCCTGGTGCTGGAGACCGGCAATCTCCAGCGCTTTGAGGCCGGCAAGCGCGATCCCGCGCTGGTGGCGTTCGGCCGCTACGGCTTCGACATGTCGAAGTTCTCGGGCCAGGGCCGCGATGTCACGCTCGGCATCCGCGAGCGTTATCTCTGGGAGCTGCTCTCGCCGTCCGAGGACGACCCTGTCTACAAGCAGATTCCCGGCCAGTTTCGCTCGGCCCTGCATGACAGCCTGCTGGCGCCGATCTATCCGTTCGCCTTTGCCGTGCTGACCTTCGCGTTCCTGGGTGCGCCTCGCACCACGCGCCAGAGCCGCAACTTCTCGATCGGCTCCTCGATCATCGCCGTGTTCGGCCTGCGCATGGCCGGCTTCGCCTGCTCGGTGATGGCGGTGAAATCGCCGGGCGCGGTGCTGGTCCAATATGCGATGGTCATCGGTGCCATCGGCCTCGGGCTGGCGATCATCATTGGCGGCCTCGTGGTCGAGCCGCCGCCGCGCCTCATGGAGGCCATCAACAGGTCGAACGCGCGCATCGCGCGGCTGTTCCGACGGCCGGCCACCGCATGAGCATGCTCACCAACACACTCGGGCGCTATTTCGCCGGCCGTTTCGTGGTCGCGGCGCTCGGCGTGTTCGCCAGCATTTTCCTGTTGCTGGTGCTGGTCGATTACATCGAGATGGTGCGCAAGACCTCGGGGCTCGCATCCGCCTCCGCAGTCATGGTGGCCGAGACCTCGCTGTTCCGCGTGCCGCAGCTGTTGGAGAAGCTGACGCCGTTCTGCATGCTGATCGGTGCCATGACCTGCTATCTCGCCCTCTCCCGCCGGCTCGAGCTCGTGGTCGCGCGCGCCGCCGGCGTCTCCGCATGGCAATTCATCTCGCCGGCGCTCGGCAGCGCGCTGCTGATCGGCGTGATCGCCACCGTCGCCTACAATCCGATGTCGGCCAATCTGCGCGAGCTCTCCAAGCGCATGGAAGCCGAGCTGTTCGGCTCGGCGCCCGGCGGCGGCATTCAGGACGCCTCCGGCTTCTGGCTCAATCAGGTCACCAATGACGGCCAGACCATCATCAACGCGGCGCGCAGCGAGCAGCAGGGCGTCCGGCTCACTGGGCTCACCCTGTTCCGGTTTGACACAGAGCAGCACTTCAAGGAGCGGGTCGAGGCGCGCGAGGCGACGCTCGAGGCCGGCCGTTGGCTGTTCAAGGGCGTCCGCCGCTTCTCGCTGGATTCGCCGCCGGTCGATCAGGCCAGCCTGGAGATTCCGACGACGCTGACCGAGGCGCAGGTCCGCAACAGCTTTTCCACACCCGAGACTGTGTCCTTTTGGCAACTACCGAGCTACATCCGCTCGTCCGAAAGCTCGGGCTTCGCGACAGCCGGATACCGACTCCAGTATCAGAAGCTTCTGGCACAGCCGTTTTTGCTTGCGGCCATGGTGATGCTCGCGGCTTCCGTGTCGTTGCGCTTCTTCCGGATGGGCGGCGTGCAGAAGATGGTTTTGAGTGGCGTGGGCGCAGGCTTTCTGCTCTACGTTCTGTCGAAAGTGACTGAAGATTTGAGCAAGGCTGAGTTGATGCATCCGATCGCTGCGGCGTGGTTGCCCGTGGTGGTGGGCGGCCTCACCGGCTTTTTGGCCTTGCTGTATCAGGAGGACGGATAGTGACGGCCGTCCACCGCGGGCCCGTGTCTCGTTTGACGCGGCGCACATTGGTGCGCGCGAACGGGTGTGGCTTGTCCATTCGTAGGTTCCTGCTTGCTGTCGCCGCCGTGGTATCGCTCGGTGGCGTGGTGGACGTTGCCGCCGTTGCGCCGGCCTCCGCCCAGAGCTTCACCTACAATCCGCTGCCGCCGCGTGCGAAGCCGCCGAAGGCCGTCAACGACAACCAGATGCTGGTTCAGGCGACCGAGGTCGACTACGACTACAACAATTCGCGCGTCTCCGCGGTCGGTAACGTCCAGCTGTTCTACAACGGCACCAGCGTCGAGGCCGACAAGGTCATCTACGACCAGAAGACCAAGCGGCTCCATGCCGAAGGCAACATCCGCATGACGGATGCCGACGGCAAGATCACCTATGCGGAGATCCTGGACCTGTCCGACGACTACCGTGACGGTTTCGTCGATTCGCTGCGCGTCGATACGGCCGACCAGACCCGCATGGCGGCGAGCCGCTCCGATCGCTCCAGCGGCAACTACACGGTGTTCGAGAACGGCGTCTACACGGCCTGCGCGCCGTGCAAGGACGATCCGAAGAAGCCGCCGCTATGGCAGGTCAAGGGTGCGCGCATCATCCACGACCAGCAGGAGAAGATGCTGTATTTCGAGACGGCGCAGCTCGAATTCTTCGGCGTGCCCATCGCCTATATGCCCTATTTCTCGACGCCCGACCCGACCGTGAAGCGCAAGACCGGCTTCCTGATGCCGGGCTTCACGTCGAATACGCCGTTCGGCTACGGCGTTGAGGTTCCGTTCTACTGGGCGATCGCGCCCGACATGGACGCGACCTTCAGCCCGCGCATCACGTCCAAGCAGGGCGTGCTGTTCCAGGCCGAATTCCGCCAGCGCCTGATGGACGGCGCCTATCAGATCCGCGTCTACGGCATCGACCAGCTCGATCGGAGCGCGCTCGCCGGCCAGCCCGGCGACAAGCAATTCCGCGGCGCCGTCGACACCAAGGGTCAGTTCGCGCTGAACGACAAATGGGTCTGGGGTTGGGACGGCGTCCTGATGTCCGACTATTATTTCTTCTCGGACTATCGGCTGTCGCAATATCGCGATCCGCTCGGCTCGTTCCTGTATCTGCCGACGGATGCGCTCTCGCAGCTTTACCTGACCGGTGTCGGCAATCGCAGCTTCTTCGACGCGCGCACGATGTACTGGCTGAGCTACTCGGGCAACCAGAGCCAGGTGCCGGTCGTCTACCCCGTGATCGACTATTCGAACGTGCTGAACTATCCGGTCTTCGGCGGTGAGTTCAGCTACAAGACCAATTTCGTGAACCTGTCGCGTGACACCGCGGTGTTCGATCCGATCACGACGCTCGCCAACACCAACAGCCTGTGCACGACGGCATCGGCCGATCCGCTCGCGCGCACGCCGTCGCAGTGCCTGATGCGCGGCTTCCCGGGCACCTACACTCGCCTTACGGCCGAAGCGCAGTGGCGCAAATCCTTCACCGATCCGTTCGGTGAAATCTGGACGCCGTTCGCCATTCTGCGCGCCGATGCGATCAACTCCTCGGTCTCCAACCAGCCGGGCGTGTCGAACTATCTTCCTGTCGGCGACACCCAGGCGTTCCGCCTGATGCCCACCGTGGGCCTCGAATACCGCTATCCCTTCATCAACGTTCAGCCCTGGGGCTCGACCACCATCGAGCCGATCGCGCAGATCATCATTCGGCCGAACGAGACCTATGCCGGCAAGTTCCCGAACGAGGACGCGCAGAGCATGGTGTTCGACGCCTCGAACCTGTTCAGCGTCGACAAGTTCTCCGGCTACGACCGTGTCGAGGGCGGCGGCCGCGCCAATGTCGGCGTGCAGTCCACCACGCAGTTCGACAGGGGCGGCGCCATCAAGACGCTGTTCGGCCAGTCCTACCAGCTGTTCGGCATGAACTCCTTCGCGGTCCAGGACTCCATCAACACCGGCGTGGATTCCGGCCTGCAAAGGCCGCGCTCCGACTATGTGGCGAGCGCCGCCTATTCGCCCAACAGCACCTATACGTTCAGCGTTCGCTCGCGCATGGACGAGCAGACCTGGAACGTCCAGCGCTTCGAGGCGGAAGGCCGCGCCAACTTCAACCGCTGGTCCGTCAGCATGCTGTACGGCAATTACGCGGCGCAGCCGGAACTCGGCTATCTGACCCGCCGCGAGGGCATCCTGACGTCGGGCTCGATCAAGGTCGCGGCCAACTGGGTGGTCACGGGCTCGGCGCGCTGGGACCTGGAGGCCAACAAGATCAACCAGTATGTGCTCGGTGCCGGCTACGTCGACGATTGTTTTGTGCTCGGCTTGAACTATGTAACAGCGTATAGCTATTCCGCAGGCGCGACGCCGCCCGTGCTGAACCACGCGATCATGTTCCAGATCGGCCTGCGCACGCTGGCGAACACAGCGACGACCAGCAGTTCCGGCAGCGGTCTCCAGTGATTGGTTTGAAGGTGCCGGCCGCGTGTTCCCGATCGCAGGTTCACCGCGGCTGACATGCGAGCGACAAATATGACGATCCCATTGCCTGTCTTCCGCCTCTTCCTCCTCCTCACCGCCCTGCTCTTGGCCGGCACGCCGTCGCGCGCGCAGAACATCGTCGTGATGGTGAACGGCGATCCCATCACCGACTTCGACATTGACCAGCGCTCCAAGCTCGACCAGCTGACGACGCAGAAGACACCGGCCCGTCAGGAGGTCATCAACGAGCTGATCGACGACCGGGTGAAGATGAAGGAAGGCAAGAAATACGGGGTCGATCCCGGCGTCTCCGACATCAACCAGTCCTACGATGGCATGGCGCAGCGCATGCGCATCTCGCCGGACCAGCTCACCAAGTCGCTCGAGGTCAAGGGCGTCCGCCCCGAAACCCTGAAGAGCCGCATGAAGGCCGAGATGGTCTGGAGCAGCCTGGTGCGCGGCCGCTTCAAGGAAAAGCTGTTGGTCGGTGAGAAGGACGTCGCGCAGGCCGTGCAGGCCCAGACCGGCGACAAGCTGCAGATCGAGGGCACCGAATACAAGATGCAGCCGATCGTGCTGATCGTGCCGCGCGGATCGTCGCCGGCGTTCCTGGAGACGCGGCATAAGGAAGCCGAGCAATATCGCTCGCGCGTCGGAAGCTGCGAAGAAGCCAATTCGTTGTTCCGCTCCACGCCGAACGCCACCATCCGCGACATCGTCACCAAGACCACCGCTGAATTGCCCGAGGCGCTACGCAAGGTCCTCGACGACACGCCGATCGGCCACCTCACCGCCCCCGAGACGACCAAAGCGGGCATCGAGATGGTGGTGCTGTGCTCGCGCAAGCCGACCATGATCGACACGCCGAAGAAGCGCGAGGTCCGCGAGAAGATGTATCAGGAGAAGTACGAGAAGACCCAAAAGGCCTATCTCGAGGACCTCCGCAAGGCGGCGATGATCGAGTATCGCAACCGCTGATGGCCCAGCAGCCTGCCAAGCCTCTCGCGCTGACGCTGGGAGAACCTGCCGGCATCGGCCCCGACATCACCATCGCAGCCTGGCTCAAGCGCCGGGAACTGGACCTGCCCGCCTTCTATCTGCTCGGCGACGAGGCGCTGATCGCGCGCCGCGCCAAAGCGCTCGGCGCCGACGTCAGGATCGCTTCGGTGAGCGCCGGCGAGGCCGGGGCCGCTTTCCCTGAGGCCCTGCCCGTGGTCGCGACCGGCGACGAGCCCGCGAGTGCCGAGCCCGGCAAGCCCGACGCATCGAGCGCGCCGGCCGCGCTCGCCTCGATCCGCCAGGCGGTCACTGATGTCCGCGACGGTCGCGCCGGCGCCGTCGTCACCAATCCGATCGCCAAGAGCGTGCTCTATCGCGCCGGCTTCCGCCATCCCGGCCATACCGAATTCCTCGCCGAGCTCGCCGCGGAAGACGGCCGCGTGCCGCAGCCGGTGATGATGCTGTGGTCGCCGCGGCTCGCCGTGGTGCCCGTGACCATCCACGTCTCCTTGCGCGACGCACTGGCCCAGCTCACCAGCGAGCTGATCGTCTCGACCGTGCGCATCGTCGCGACCGAACTCAAATCCCGCTTCGGCATCGCCATTCCGCGCATCGCGATCTCCGGCCTCAATCCGCACGCCGGCGAGGACGGCTCGCTCGGCCACGAGGAGCAGACCGTGATCGCGCCGGCGATCAAGACGTTGCGCAGCGACGGCATCGAGGCGAAGGGACCGCTCCCCGCCGACACCATGTTCCACGAAGCCGCGCGAAACAGCTACGACTGCGCCGTCTGCATGTACCACGACCAGGCGCTGATCCCGATCAAGACGGTGGCGTTCGACGACGCGGTCAACGTCACGCTCGGCCTGCCCTTCATCCGCACCTCGCCCGACCACGGCACCGCCTTCGACATCGCCGGGACCGGCAAGGCCAATCCGGCAAGCCTGATCGCCGCGTTGAGGCTTGCGAGCCGGATGGCGGCTGCGAAAACCCGATGAGCGCGATCGACGACCTCCCGCCGCTTCGCGAGGTCATTCGCCAGCACGCTTTGTCGGCCCGCAAATCGCTCGGCCAGAACTTCCTCCTCGACCTCAATCTCACCGCGCGCATCGCGCGTGCGGCGGCTCCGCTCGAGGACTCTACCATCATCGAGATCGGCCCCGGCCCGGGCGGATTGACGCGCGCCTTGCTCGCGCTCGGCGCCAGACGCGTCATCGCCATCGAGCATGACGAGCGCGCGATCCCTGCCTTGCAGGATATTTCCGCGCGCTATCCCGGCCGTCTCGAGATCGTGCATGGCGACGCCATGACCTTCGACCCGCGCCCGCTGCTGTCGGGCGAACGAGCAAAAATCGTCGCCAACCTGCCCTACAACATCGCGACCCACCTTCTCGTCGGCTGGCTCACCACCGAGCCCTGGCCGCCCTGGTACGACATGATGGTCCTGATGTTCCAGCGCGAGGTCGGCGAGCGCATCGTGGCGCGCGAGGACGACGAGGCCTATGGCCGGCTCGGCGTGCTCGCCAACTGGCGCTGCGAGACCAAGATCCTGTTCGACATTGGGCCGTCCGCCTTCGTGCCGCCGCCGAAGGTCACCTCTTCCGTCGTGCGACTGATCCCGCGCGAAACGCCTCTCGCCTGCGATCGCAAGCTGCTCGAACAGGTCGCCGCCGCCGCCTTCGGCCAGCGCCGCAAGATGCTGCGGCAAAGCCTGAAGGCGCTCGGCGCCGATCCCGCGCGGCTCGCCGCAGCTGCGGGCGTCGACGCGACGCGGCGCGCGGAGACCGTTCCGATTTCCGGCTTTGTTGCCATGGCCCGTGAATTGGCCAATATACGCAGCGAAACAGAGAGATAATTTCGGAGGAAGAAATATGGCGTTGATGCGTCGGCAGTCCCTTGTCAAGTTCGATGCGCCGCTGTGCGAGACCATCGTCGACACGCCGAAGCCGCAAGGAGGCGAGGTGCTGGTGCGCATCGAGCGCTGCGGCCTCTGCCACTCCGATCTGCACATCCAGGACGGCTACGCCGATCTTGGCGGCGGCAAGAAGCTCGACACCACGCGCGGCATGACGCTGCCCTTCACGCTCGGCCACGAGATCGCGGGCGTAGTCGATGAAGTCGGCCCCGACGTGTTCGCCGGTCTCGTCGGCAGCAAGAAGGCGGTGTTTCCGTGGATCGGTTGCGGCCAGTGCCGCGACTGCGCCAATAGCGACGAGAACCTCTGCGCCAGGCAGCGCTTTCTCGGCGTCTCCATCGACGGCGGCTTCGCCACCCACGTGCTGGTGCCCGACGCGAAATATCTGCTCGACTACGATCCTCTGCCCGTCAACCAGGCCGCGACCCTGATGTGCTCCGGCGTCACCGCCTATGGCGCGCTCAAGCGCCTGGTCGACCGACCGCGCCAGCGCAACCTCCTGCTGATCGGCCTCGGCGGCGTTGGCATGATGGGCCTTTCCTTCGCGGCGGCCATGTTCAAGCAGCCGATCACGGTCGCCGATCTCAGCGGTGCCGCGCGCGAGACCGCGCTGAAGAACGGCGCGGCGGTGGCCTACGATCCGGCCGAGCCCGACGTGATCAAGCGCATCCTCAAGGAAACCGATGGCGGCTTCGACGAGATCGTCGATTTCGCGGGCAATGAGAAGTCCATGGCTTTCGCGGTCGCGGCCGCCGCGCGCGGCGGCAAGATCGTGGTCTCCGGCCTGATGGGCGGCCAGTTCACGTTGCCAATGGTGCAATGGGTCTACAAGCGCATGACCATCGAGGGCTTCATGGTCGGCACGCTCACCGAGGCTCACGAGCTGATGGCGCTCGCCCGCGCCGGCAAGATCAAGCCGACGCCGATGCGCGAGGAGCCGATGGGCGACGTCCAGACCTGGATCGACAAGCTTCGCGCCGGCAAGGTCGTCGGCCGCATCGTGCTCAAGAACTAGCGCCGTAGAAGATCGACGAACGCAGGGCGGCGGAATCCATTTCTCGCCGCCCGCTTCGTGGACGGCGATTAACTCGAAATTGACGCAAGGCGGGGTTCCGAATTGGGGAACCCGCTCCCTGCGGATTATGGTCCTCGCCAGCTCTCTTATTGGAATTCTGGCAAGACCATGCAGACCATCCGCCGCTTCCTCGCCGACGAGTCCGGCGCCACCGCGATCGAGTACGGCCTGATCGCCGCCGGCATCGCGCTCGCGATCATCGCCGTCGTCAACAATCTCGGCGCGACGCTGAACAAAAAGTTCACCTCGATCAGCAGCTCGCTGAAGTAGCGCGGCACGCTCGTTAATACACGGCATTCGTCTGTCCCGCGGAACGGCAACGGCCGCGCCGCGTTGGCAGCCATGTCCATTCGCTGCACCGTCGAGAACGCATTCTTCATCGCCTGGAGCTTCCTGGAGCAGAGCGGAGAGCTCGGCTCTCCGGACGAGACGGCGAACGTCCTGCTCGACGCCATCGAGGCCCAGCTCAGGACCGGTGAACGCCGGCAACTGATGCTCGCCAACAGGGCGATCGATGCCTATCGCGCCCACGCGGAAAAAAGCCGCCCCGCGCATGATTGCGAAGCACGCTTCGGGTGACGAACATCCTCGCCGCCCTCGGGCCCGCCGGCCCGGCGGCGATTGAGGTATAGGCCGGCGGTCCGTCGGGCAGAGCGCACGGGCTGCGGCGCTCCGCATCGGGACGCTACGCCGATCCGCGCCCCTGTTGTGTGCACTCCTGCACAGAGTTCGTGAAGTTGAAGGCCGCCGGGTTCGGCAGCGCCATTTGCCTCGCGTAACATGCGCCTCGCCAGCGATTTCCGTAATTCCGCAGACCGGAGGCCAATTTTTCAACGCTTGGAAAACGCCTTGTGTGCACTTTGGAACCGTCGGCTCCGTCGCGGAAACGTAGGGTTCTGGCCGGTGCCGATTCCCGGCCAGAGCAACACATGTGACCGGTCGGCCCCAGAACGATCTTCTCCAGCGGCTCAGCCGCCCGGATTTCGAACTGCTTGCGCCGCACCTCCAGCCGGTCGAACTCGAGGCGAGCCACATCCTGCATCACGCGAGCGACGAGGTCACGGCGGTGCATTTTCCCTGCCGCTCGACACTCGTGTCGTTCGCCGTGCCGGTCGAGGACGATCGCGAGGTCGAAAGCCTGCTGGTCGGACGCGAGGGCGCGGTGGGCATTGCCGCCGGCCGCAGCGCCTCGCTGGCCTATTCGCGCATCGTCGTGAAGCTGGGCGGCACCCTGATGCGGCTGCCGCCGCGCGCGCTCGAGCAGGCCCAGCAGAGGTCGGCCACGCTCCAGCAGGTGTTCTCGCGCTACGCCGACTGCCAGTTCGCTCAGCTGCTTCAGACCGCGGCCTGCAATGCCGCGCATTCGATCGAGCAGCGCGCTGCCAAGTGGATCATGTCGGCGCAGGAGCACGTCGGCGGCCCCGAGATCCCTCTCACCCACGAGCAGCTTGCCGGCATGCTCGGCGTCTCCCGCAGCTATGCCAGCCGCGTCATCCAGATGTTCAAGGCGAGGCGGATCCTCGCGACACGCCGTGGCGCCATCCTGATCCTCGACGCGCCGGCGCTCGAAGCCAGAGCCTGCCGTTGCAACGATTGGGTGAAGAAGCATTTCGACGAAGTGCTCGGCGCGCGGCATCTGCCAGCGGCTGACATATTGCGGCCTCACGCGCGCGGCGGCGACTGACGCTTGAGATGCAGATAGGTCGGACTGAAGCCTCCGAGCCGCTGCAGTTCGCGCCATTTCAGCACGATCAGCTCGCTGTCGCGCAAGTCCATGGTCCCGCTCCGCCTGAGGTCGGCGAGCGTCCGGTTCACCGTCGCGATCGCCATGCCCAGCGTCTCGCCGAGCTGCGCCAGGCTGATGGGCAGGCGGCAGCGATTGCCGCGAACGAGTTGCGCGGCCCGCGCGCGGTAGAACAGCTCGCAGAACAGGTGTGCCATGCGCGTGTGCATCGGCCGGGCGCTGTTGTTGGTGATGGCCTCGCGAAAAATGGCCGCATCGAGCAGCGTCTCGCGCCAGACCGAGAGCGCGAAGGTCGGTCGTCGCCGGAAGGCAATGAACAATTCGCGATGCGGGATGAAGGCCACCGAGGCGGGCCCGAGGGCGCAGAGGCCATGGTCCATCTGGTCGATGAACAAGCCCTGGGAGTCCGGCAAGTCGCCGGACAGATGGAACGCGAGATATTGCCGCCGGCCGCTGTCGAGCAGATGGTAGCGCGCGATCATGCCGGAGACGACCAGCGCCGAATGCTCGGGTTCGTCACCCTGACGGATGAAATCCTCGTTCGGCGCGAACTCGCGCTGCACAAAGGTCAGCCCGCGAATTTCAGCGACATCTTCCTGTGCGAGCGCGGTGTGCTCGCACAGGTTCCGGATCAGCACGTCATGGGCTTTTTCCATGTGTCCCGTTCCACGTATCCCGCCAAAAATCCTGCCGCTTCGATCAAATGATACATCTGGCCCGTATCCAGCGGACTAGAACGCTGGTCGGAAGCACAGGTTGCTACCGGTCTGCGACATTACTTGGTCGCAGCCCACCGTCCCTCGATCGCAGACTGCACCCGCCGTTCGCATGAGCTCCACGACGATCCTGAAGCGCATTCGCCACCTGTTCGCATCGGATCGGGCGAGCACCTGGACAGTATCAGCCATGCCTTCCTGCAGGGCAGGTTGAAGGAGCCGGCGCAGCCGATGTCGGATCAGGAGCTTGCGCGCGCCATCCGCGAGTTCCAGGCGGTTCCCGTCTCCGATTGGGCCCTCGCAAAACTCTCCCAACGCCTGCTCGACCCGGCGATGCCGCGTGACGAGTGAAACACCTCCTCTTGTCCATGCCGCACCCGAAGTTCATCGCTCATCTCCAGGCGATTGAAGGCCTCTCAGAAGACGAACGCCGCCAGATCGCTGGCCTGCCGTCCACGCTCCGTCAGGTTTCGGACGGCGAGATCGTGCTGCGCCAGGGTGAAGATGCCTCTCGCTGCGTTTTCGTCGTCAGCGGCTTTCTCTACCAGGCTCGCATCGTCGGCGATCGCAGCCAGATCCTCGCCTTCCACGTTCCCGGCGACATGCCGTGCCTGCACACGCTGCTGGTCTCGCCGATGGATGCGGACCTCGTCGGTCTTGGCCCCACCATCGTCGGCTACGTCGCACACAGCCAACTCAAGCAGCTGCTCGACGGCTCCATTCACCTGACCCGCGCGTTCTGGCGCGAGACGCTGATCGATGCGGCGATCTCGCGACAATGGATCGCGCGCCTCGGTGCACAGGCGGCACTGCCGAAGGTAGCGCATCTGATCTGCGAGCTCGCCGCAAGGCTGGAGGTCGTGGGCCTCGTCAAGAACCGCCGCTTCCAGATGCCGATGACGCAGCGGCATGTCGCCGATGCCTGCGGATTGTCGATCGTCCACGTCAACCGCACCATCCAGGAGCTGAGAGGGCGCCGATTGATTGTCTGGGAGGGAAGCGAGATCGAGCTGTTGCAACCCGACGAACTCCGCGCCCTCGCGGATTTCACGCCGGATTATCTGACGTGAGCGAGGCAGGCAACTCGGGGGACGCGCCGGCGCTCCAACGAGCAAGCCCGGTCGGCCTGCGTCCGGGACACGAGACGGAAGGATAGCGCACGCGGTCTCCAC
>NZ_JADPIT010000015.1:246397-246743 GCF_023073035.1 Bradyrhizobium sp. 62 | reverse complement strand
GCTTCGCTACGCTCGCAATGACGAGGAGGCCGCGGTCCTGCCCCAAGCCCTCTCGCCGCACGAGGCCTGCACCGCGACCGGGGGCAATAGTGCATCGCTCCCCGGGGAGAGCACGAAGGACGCCGTTAAAACCATCCGCGCAGGGAAGGCCGGGCGATCGGCCACCCCATCGGTCCACCCCGTCTGCATTCCTGTAGCGCAGGGACCAACGGGTGCCGCCGGCGCCCTGCTTTCCCTGCGCCCTTTGGCTTCCATTGGGCGATGAACGGCGGCAAGGCTCGGGCAGAATCTGCCGCGGGAACGTGCAAGCATGCGCCTCGCCTGCGAATACATAACGCCGCCTATC
>NZ_JADPIT010000015.1:209262-246357 GCF_023073035.1 Bradyrhizobium sp. 62 | reverse complement strand
CCGGCCATCCACGCCTTGCCGCGCAGCACGAAGGACGTGGATGCCCGGCACAAGCCCGGGCATGACGGCCTGTACAAATGCCGCACCGCTTTTCGCCGGCGCGTGGGACTGCTAGACTGACGCCATTATTTTGGGGAATTTTGATGCGCGCGAGGATTTTCAGTCGCGTCCCGGGGCTGGCGACGCTGGTCGCAGCTCTGCTCGTCGTCGCCACGCTACCTGCATCGGCCGAGAAGCGCATCGCGCTCGTGGTCGGCAACTCCGCCTACAAGAACATCACGCCGCTCGACAATCCATCCAAGGACGCGAGCCTGATGGCGGAGACGCTTGGCTTGCTCGGCTTCACGCTGGTCGGAGGCCGCGCCCAGCTCGATCTCGACAAGGGCGCGATGGACCTGGCGGTGCAGAGCTTTGGCCGGCAGGTGCAGGGCGCCGACGTCGCGCTGTTCTATTATGCCGGCCACGGCGTGCAGGTCTCGGGCGCCAACTATCTCGTGCCGGTCGGCGCCAACCCGACGCGCGAGGCCGACGTCGACTTCCAGATGACCGACGTCAACCTCGTGCTGCGCCAGATGCAGGGATCTGGCACGCGCCTCAACCTCGTGATCCTGGACGCCTGCCGCAACAACCCCTTCGGCTCGCGCGGCCTGCGCGCCTCCGATGGCGGTCTCGCGCAGATGCGCGCGCCCGAGGGCACGCTGATCTCCTACGCAACGCAACCCGGCAACGTCGCCCAGGACGGAAGCGACGGCCACAGCCCCTACACAAAAGCATTGGCCGCGACGGTCCGGACCGCGGGCCTCGACGTGTTCCAGACCTTCAACCAGGTCGGCCTCGCGGTGAAGCGCGCCACCTCCGGCGCGCAGCAGCCCTGGGTGTCGTCCTCGCCGATCGACGGCACTTTCTATTTCGTACCCCCGACGCAAACCGCCCCGCCGCAGGTCGCAGCGATGCAGCCTGATCCGTTGCCGGCGGATCGGCTGCGCGCCGATCCGGACCGCGTCCCGTTGCGCGATGCCGCCCTGCTGAGCGAACTCAGCGAGCGGCTCTACGAGCTCAATTTCGATCCTGACAGCCCTGACGGAATGACCCGCGCGATCACAAAGCTCCAGCAGCGGATTTCCATGGCGCCGACGGGCGAAGCCACCGAAGGCCTGCTGCTGCGGATGCGCAAGATGGAGGACCTGAAGCCATGGGGCTCGATCGTCTACGGCCCCGACGGCAGCAAATGGGGCATATCCTGGAACCACGCCTCGCGGCGCGCGGCGGTGGCGGATGCGCGCGGCAATTGCGCCGGCGCCAAATGTCCGATCGAGCTGTCCTTCTATGGCAACCGTTGCGGCGCGTTCGCGATCTCCGACAAATCCTGGTCGCTGGTCCAGCGCGACAGCGTGCAGCGCGCGAAAGACGCCGCGCTTGACGAATGCGGCAAGGCTGGCAAAGCTTGCCGCATTATCGGTTCCGTCTGTGCCGACGGCTCCGGCCGCTGATACGATTTTCATTTTGGATTTTTACGCATGCGCAATGCCATCATCCCCGCGATTGCCCTCGCCTTCTTCCTGTCCGCCACCATCGCTCCACCGTCCGCCGTCGCACAATCCGGCAGCGCCGGCGGCTCGATCGGCAATGACGAGAAGTCGCTGTCCGGCTCGCGATCGGACCGTTCCGCCGAGCCGGCGCCCTCGGCGCGTCGCAGCAAGCCGGCCGAGGAGCCGCGCAGCTCCTCGCGACGCGGCGGTGGGGGTAGTGGCGGCGGGAGTTTCGACGGCGCCTGGATGGTCGTCAGCGTCGGCTGCGGCGGCACCACGTCCGGCGCGGTCGTGGTTTCCTCAGGCAAGGTCATAGGCCAAGGCGTCACGGGTACCGTCAGCGCAACCGGCGCGGTCAGCACGTTCGGTCAAGGCGATGGTGTGACCTTCACCGGCTCCGGCCGCCTCGGTGGCCGCAGCGGCTCTGGATCATTCCGCCGCTCAGACGGCTGCGGCGGAACCTGGACCTCAAGCAAGCAATAGCGGCGAAAAAGTCTGATCCCGCGGCGGAACGAACGCCGCGCAGGCCCGATTCAGGCCACATCCTCTCCGGATTTGCGGCTCATTGCCACCCAAGTCTTTGACGACAAAGGGAAGGTAACGAGTTGCGTCATGCGTAATCGGGAGACCAGGATGGGCAACCGCACCGCAAAATTCTTATCTGCCCTCGTAGGCAGCATCATTGCCGGCGCGCCACTTGCCGCCGTGTCGCAGAATGCCTCGACGCCGCCGAGCGCGGCAAATGCCGCGAGCGACTGCCTTGGCTCGCCAAAGGGCGCCGCGCCGCAGGGCCAGCATTGGCATTATCGCCTCGAGCGCGCGACCAAGCGGCAGTGCTGGTATCTGCGTGCCGAAGGCGGCAAGGCCGCTCAAACCGCCCAGGCTGCGCCGGATACGCCTGCAGCGGATTCAGCCGTGCCGCAGCAGCACTCGGTCCAGGACGCGCGCGCCGAATATCTGACGCCGCAGAGCATCGTAGCTGTGAAGACGCCTGCACAGGCGGGACCGGCGCCAACGCAACAGGCCGCGAGCCCCTCCGCTGACGTCAACGCTCAGCAGCCCGCTGTCGCCGGGCGCTGGCCCGACGCCACCCCGGCGTCCGCCGCGCCCACAGAGCAGCCATCGCCTGCACCTGTGGCGGCCGCCGCGCAGCCGACGACCACGAAGCCGGCGAAGTCCCCTGCTCCGATGGCTCTGGCCGCGGCCGACAGCACCGCCGACAAGCAGACCGGTTCGCTCCAGATGCTGCTGCTCGTGATCGGCGGCGCGCTGACGCTTGCCGGCATCCTCGCCAGCGTCGTCTACCGCTTCGCCGGTGGACGCATCCGCGTCCAGGCCGCCGACCAGCGCCGCGTCAACTGGGACAATTTTGAGCCGCACGATCGCGACGATGGCCGTGCGCCCTGGCTCAACGCAGCGTCGGCCGGCGCGCCGCACGCTCGGCAGCCGCGCCCGGTGGATTTCGATGCCGTGCGTCCGCAGGCAGCCCAGCTCAAGACCGCGCAGCTCGCCGCGATCGATCGCGAGATTGATGTGATCGATAAGCGCGTCCCGCAAACGCACCAAGATGCCGCAGAGCTCGACGATGCCGATATCTTCAACGGAGAATTCCAGATCGAGGCGGCGCCGCGGCTCGCGGCCAACGAGGTCGATGACGAAGAGCCGGCCGATCGCGATGAGGATGCGGGAGTCGAGGACGCCATCGACGTCGACGTGATCACGACGATGCTGGAACGGCTCGCGAAGGACGGGCCGCGGCTGACGCAGCCTAACCCTGAAGCTGACCTTGCAGACCTCGCACGAAGCCCACGAGGCCGGTCTGCCGCTCGCGCTTGAGGCGTTCGGCCTTCAGGATCGACTGCACCTCGGCGAAGGCCTCGTCGACGTCATGGTTGATGACGATGTAGTCGTACTCCGCCCAGTGGCTCATCTCGTGGCTGGCGCGGCTCATGCGCTTGCGGATCACCTCGTCGGAATCCTGCGCGCGCGAATGCAGCCGCTTCTCGAGATCGGCGACCGAGGGCGGCAGAATGAATACACTGACGACGTCGGCGCGCGCCTTCTCTCGGAGCTGCTGCGTGCCCTGCCAGTCGATGTCGAACAGCACGTCCTGCCCGGCTGACAGCGCAGCCTCAACCGGCGCACGCGGCGTGCCGTAACTGTTGTCGAACACGGTCGCCCATTCCAGCAGCTGGTCGGCCTTCACCATCGCGCCGAAGGTGGCCTTGTCGACGAACGAATAATCCCTGCCGTCGACCTCGCCCGGCCGCATCGCCCGCGTGGTCGCCGACACCGACATTCGAAGGCCGGGCATACGGTCGATCAACATGCGCGACAGCGTCGTCTTGCCCGCGCCCGACGGCGAGGACAGCACGAACATCAATCCGCGCCGCTCGACACCATCAGTTCCGTGACCGCCAATCGTCATCGATCACTCCAGATTCTGGACCTGCTCGCGGAACTGCTCGACCACGTTCTTCATGGCGAGGCCCGTATTGGTCAGCTCGATGTCGTTCGACTTCGAGCAACAGGTGTTGACCTCGCGGTGAAATTCCTGCGCCAGGAAGTCGAGCTTGCGTCCGACCGGGCCGCCCTTGCCGATCAGCTCGCGCGCCTGCGCGATGTGCGAGGCGATGCGGTCGAGCTCCTCGCGGATGTCGGCCCTGGTCGCAATCAGGATCGCTTCCTGCATCAGGCGGTCGGAATCGAAACGGTCGGAGGTGTCGAGCAGGCTCGCGATCTGCTCGACGAGCCTCGCCTTGATCGCCTCGGGCTTGCGGCCGGGCGCGGCCTCCGCCTTCTTCGCCAACTGCTCGACCTCATCCACGCGCTGGATCAGGATCTGCCCGAGCGAGGTCCCCTCACGCTTGCGCATCTCGACGAGTTCGGCGAGCGCCTTGTCGAAGGCGTCCGCGGCGGCAGCGCGCGCGGCCTTGTCCTCCTCTTCGTCGCCCTCGGGCTCGGCGACCTCAATGACACCCTTGATGGCCAAAAGCCCGTCGACGCTCGGGGCGACCGCATCGACCTTGCCGGCGATCACGGCGGCGGCCTTGAGGACGGCGTTGAGCACGTCCTCGTTGACGCGGACGCTGGTGGCCGCATTGGCGCGTTTGACGGTCAGGTTGGCGTAGACGGTGCCTCGCGAGAGCAGCTCGGCGGCGCGCTTCTTGGCATGAGCCTCGAGTTCGTCGAACCCCTGCGGCAGCCGCACCCGCAAGTCAAAGCCCTTGGCGTTGACCGACTTCAATTCCCATTCGAACGTATACGGCCCGCTCGCGCCGTGGCTTCGGGCAAAGCCGGTCATGGACGACAACGCCATCAGGTCAATTTCTCCAGAAGCACGGGATTCGCGCGGCCATCAAGCCACGCGAATCTTAAGACTATTTTGCAGGAAAAGGTAATCCGCAAAGTCCCGCGGGGCAGGTCTGCGCGCAGGCCTAGCGCTGCACCACCGGGGGCGAAGCCTGCACCGCGCCTTGCCGGGCCGGCGGCGGACCCGCGGGGCGAGCGGCCGGCGGCTTTTTTTGCTGGTTGGGCCGCGCCGGCGTCGTCGCCGTCGGCGTATCGGCGGCACCGGGCGCGGCGGCGGCCGGTGCCTGCGCGTCCTCCGCCGGCTCGACCGTGTCGTTCTGGATCTGCTTTTCCATCGCGCGGAGTTTCGCGACGTTCTTCTGGTGCGCGTCGTAGGTCTCGGTGAAGGAATGCCCGCCCGTACCGTCGGCGACGAAATAGAGGTCGCGGGTGCGGGCCGGGTTGGCGGCGGCCTCGAGCGAAGCGCGGCCAGGGTTCGAGATCGGGCCCGGCGGCAGGCCCTCGATCACATAGGTGTTGTAGGGCGAGGGCTGCGTGATCTCGCTGCGCTTGATCGGACGGCCGAGCGTGCCCTTGCCGCCGACGAGGCCATAGATGATCGTGGGATCGGACTGCAGCTTGATCCTCTGCTTCAGGCGATTGACGAATACCGCGGCGACGCGGCTGCGCTCGTCCGGTTTGCCGGTCTCTTTCTCGACGATCGAGGCCAGCGTCACCAATTGCTCCGGACTCTTGACCGGAATGTCCTGATTGCGGCGCTCCCAGATCTCGGTCAGCACGCGCTTGTGCGCCTGCTGCATGCGCTGGATCACCTGATCGCGCGGGGTGCCGCGCGGGAACTTGTAGGTCTCGGGCAGCAGCGTGCCTTCGCGCGGCAGCTCACGCACACTGCCGGTGAAGATGTCGTTGTCGGACAGGCGCGCCACGATCTGCTCGGAGGTCAGGCCCTCCGGGATCGTCACGGCATGCTGCACCACCTTGCCCTCGACGATGGTGGCAATGACGTCGCGCAAGGATGCGTTCTTCTGGAACGAGTATTCACCGGGCTTGAGGTCCGAGCTCGCCTTCAACGCAGCGACGCTGGCAATGAACGCCCACGGATTGACGTCGGTCACGCCTTCCCGGTTCAACGTCTCGGCGATGTCGCGCTTGCCGGCCCGCTGCGGGATGTTGACGATCTTGTCTTCCTTCAGCGGTCCCGGCGCCTCGAGCACCTGTCGGCCGTAATAGTACACGCCGCCCGCACCGATCATCGCAATCAGCAGCAGGGTGATGATGGCGTTGCCGACGATCACGAAGGGATTACGCGCGCGGTCCGATCGCTTCGGCGGCGGCGGGACCTGCTCGGGCTCGAGCGCTGCCCGCGGACTCCGGGGCGAAATGGGCGGCCTTTCACTCATCGAAGCAACCTGAATCCTGCCGGTTCAAATGCGACCCGACAATCGCTTGTCTGGCCAAGTACACGCGCCCACTTGTATGACTATCGCCGAATACGGCAAAACGGTGGATTCGTCGCAAACACAAACTATTGGACCGGACGCCGGAAGATCACCGACGCGTTGGTACCGCCAAAACCGAAAGAATTCGACAACGCGACGTTGACCTCGCGCTTCTTCGCCTGATGCGGCACGAGATCGATCGCAGTCTCGACCGACGGATTGTCCAGATTGATGGTCGGCGGCACGACATTGTCGCGAATCGCGAGAATGGCGAAGATCGCTTCGATCGCACCGGCCGCACCCAGGAGATGACCGGTCGACGATTTGGTCGAGGACATCGCGACCTTGGAAGCGGCATTGCCGAGCAGACGTTCGACCGCACCAAGCTCGATCTCGTCACCGAGCGGTGTCGAGGTGCCATGCGCGTTGATGTAGTCGAGATCGGACGCGGTAAGGCCGGCTCGCTTGAGCGCCGCCGCCATGCTGCGGAAGCCGCCGTCGCCGTCGGGTGACGGCGAGGTGATGTGGTAGGCATCGCCCGACAGACCGTAGCCGATCACCTCGGCATAGATCTTCGCGCCGCGGCGCTTGGCGTGTTCGAGCTCTTCCAGGACCAGAACGCCGGCGCCCTCGCCCATCACGAAGCCGTCCCGGTCCTTGTCGTAGGGACGCGAGGCCTTCTCAGGCGTTTCGTTGAAGGCTGTCGAGAGCGCACGCGCGGCGTTGAAGCCGGCAATGCCGATGCGGCCGATCGGCGATTCCGCGCCGCCGGCAACCATGACGTCGGCATCCCCGAGCGCGATCAGACGGGCAGCGTCGCCGACCGCGTGAGCGCCGGTCGAGCAGGCCGTGACCACCGAATGGTTCGGCCCTTTCAGCCCATGCTTGATCGAGACATAGCCTGAGGCGAGATTGATCAGGCGGCCCGGAATGAAGAACGGCGAGACCCGGCGCGGCCCGCGTTCCTTCAGCAGGACCGCGGTTTCAGCGATGCCGTTGAGGCCGCCGATGCCGGACCCAATCATGGTGCCGGTGGCGCATTTGTCCTCTTCGGTCTCGGGATGCCAGTTGGCGTCGTCGAGCGCCTGGCCGGCTGCGGCCATGCCGAAGATGATGAAGTCGTCGACCTTGCGCTGGTCCTTCGGCTCCATCCAGATATCGGGGTTGAAAGTGTCGTTGGTACCGTCGCCGCGCACGACCGTGCAGCCGATCTTGGTCTGAAGATCGGAGACATCGAAGCTCTCGATTTTGCGTGCGCCGCTTTGGCCGTCGAGGATGCGTTTCCAGGTCGGCTCGACACCGCAGCCGAGTGGCGAAACCATGCCAAGACCCGTGACGACAACCCGCCTCATATCCGAAAACTCCGCATCGAAACATTCACGGCCAATAACAAGAAACCGGCTGACCGCTGTTGGGCGGTCCGTCCGGTTTCAATGTTGTCCCCGCGAAAATGAAGAGCCTTAGCTCTTCGCGTTCTTCTCGAGAAACTTGGTGGCGTCGCCGACGGTGAGAATCGTTTCCGCGGCATCGTCCGGAATCTCGCAACCGAATTCCTCTTCGAACGCCATCACCAGCTCGACGGTGTCCAGACTGTCGGCGCCGAGGTCGTCGATGAAGCTCGCAGCATCGACAACCTTCTCGGGTTCAACACCAAGGTGTTCGACCACGATCTTCTTAACCCGCTCGCCAATCTCACTCATTGCATAACCTCGTGTTGTTCCCTGTAGACCCGACCCCCCGGGACGATACGAGCCGTCGTGGTCGTTGACTGCCTTCGCTTACGAACTTTGATTTGGCCCCATCCTAACCGATGCAGGCCCGGCGAATGACGGCCAAGGCTCCGCATCGCCAATATACAGGGTTTCAAAAACCTGCAATGGCGTTCTTTGCCCATCCGTTGAAGGTCCGGTTATCATACTTCAATTGCGTTGACTACAAGCCTCATTTCGCTCCGGAAACGGCCGTTTGCCGCATTCCGCGCCGCCAGGGGGCGGTGCGGCATGGAGCGTCAGATCATGGCCATGCCGCCGTTGACGTGGATGGTTTGGCCGGTGACATAGGCCGCTTCGTTCGAACTCAGGTAGACGGCGGCCGCCGCGATGTCCTCGGGCGTGCCCAGGCGATTGGCCGGAACCTTGGTCAGAATCGTTTCGCGCTGCTTGTCGTTGAGCGCATCGGTCATCGGCGTCTTGATGAAGCCGGGAGCGATACAATTCGCGGTGACGCCGCGCTTGGCGTATTCGGCACCCAACGTCTTGATCATGCCGATCAGGCCCGCCTTCGACGCGGTATAATTGCCCTGCCCCGGGTTGCCGGTGACGCCGACCACCGAGGTGATGGCGATGATGCGGCCGAAGCGCTTGCGCATCATCAATTTGGTGGCGGCGCGGGCAAGCCGGAAGGTCGAAGTCAAATTGATGTTGATGACCTCCTCCCAGTCCTCGTCACGGAGTTGCACGAAGAGATTGTCGCGCGTGATGCCGGCATTGGCGACGAGGATGTCGACCTGTCCCATCGCTGCCTCCGCAGCGGGCACCAGCGCCTCGACCTCGTCGGCCTTGGAGAGATTGCAGGGCAGCACATGGGTGCGCTCGCCGAGCTTGCCGGCAAGCTCATCCAGCACTTCCTTGCGCGTCCCCGATATCGCGACGGTGGCGCCCTGCGCGTGCAGCGCCTGCGCGATCGCGCCGCCGATGCCGCCGGTTGCACCGGTGACGAGCGCCTTTTTGCCAGTCAGATCGAACATCGATAACTCCTCCAAAGCACGATCCGGAAAAATGCGCAGCGGTTCTCCGAAAGGATCGTGCGTCAACTAAAGAACTCGATCGCGACGACGAATCATCGCGCCTCAGGCCTGCTTCGCAGCGGCCAATGCATCCTTGGCGGCAGCAATGTCGTTGGGACCACCGACCGCAACGCCAACGGCACCGTCCGCAATACGCTTGACGAGACCGGTCAGCACCTTGCCGGCACCGATCTCGAAGAAACGGGTGACGCCCTGCCCCGCCATATAGGCCACCGACTCGCGCCAGCGCACGGTGCCCGTGACCTGCTCGACCAGGCGGCGGCGGATCTCGTCGGGATCGGTGATCGCGCTCGCCAGCACGTTCGACACCAGCGGGGCCGCCGGCGCCTTGATCGTGACCCCGGCCAGCGCCTCCGCCATCGCATCGGCGGCCGGCTGCATCAGCTTGCAATGGAACGGTGCGGACACCGGCAGCAACATTGCGCGCCTGGCGCCCTTGGTTTTGGCGATCTCGACGGCGCGATCGACCGCGGCCTTGTCGCCGGAGACGACCACTTGCCCGCCGCCATTGTCATTGGCTGCCTGGCAGACCTGCCCCTGCGCGGCCTCGTCCGCCACCGCCACGGCTGCCTCGTAGTCCAGGCCGAGCAGAGCGGCCATCGCACCGACGCCGACCGGCACGGCTTTTTGCATTGCGAGACCGCGGATGCGAAGCAGCCGCGCGGTGTCGGAAATCGTCAGGCTGCCGGCCGCGGCCAGCGCCGAATATTCACCGAGCGAGTGGCCGGCGACGAAGGCGGCATCCCGCTCCACGGAAAACCCGGCTTCGGCCTCCAGCACGCGCAGGGTGGCGACAGACACCGCCATCAGGGCCGGCTGAGCGTTTTGAGTGAGCTGGAGGGTTTCGGCCGGACCATCCCAGATGGTCGCCGTCAGCTTCTCCCCCAGCGCGGCATCGACCTCGTCGAACACGGCGCGCGCCACCGGAAAGGCATCCGCCAGCGCCTTGCCCATGCCGACCGCCTGGGAACCCTGCCCCGGAAATGTGAATGCTGCCGTCATCGGCGCTCCCTGCTTGTCGGGCGTGATCTCTGCGAGAACCGGCAGCCGATTACGCACGGCCGTAGGCCATGGTTCCGGATCATGCTCCAAAGGGGGCCGTAGACACTGTCCGGGGCTGGAATGTCAAGCCAAGATAGGAACTTCGATCACCCTTCAACTGATGAGACGGGTCCCTAAAATCCGCCGGCCGTCTGGTTGGCGTCGACCTCGGACCCCGCCTGCGCGCGGCGCGCGCTGTTGACCAGTTGCCCCGGGCGGTCATCGCGGTTCGGCTTCGCGGTCGCAAGCCGCAGCACGGCCGCGTAACTCGGCTGCACCTCCATGCGGCCCGCATGCCGGCTCTGGCTCAGCAGGCGATGCACCTTCGGCAGATTATAGCAGGGCACATAGAACAAGAGATGATGTTCGAGGTGGTAGTTCACGTAATACGGCGCGATGAACAGACGCTCGAAGAAATTGGCGTAGGTGGTGCGGGTATTGCGCAAGGGATCGCTGCTGTCGGGCACGACTGCGTGCTCGGCGATGTTGCGGATACGGGTGATCACCATCATCCAGGTCAGGAGCGGCACCAGCCATAGCAGCGGATAGGCCCACCACACGCCGGCCGCCGTGAGCGCTGCGAACATCGCGCCATTGACCAGACATTGCGGGCCGAGCTGCTCCCAAAAATGCGCCGCGCGCTGCCGCAACGGCCAGTCCTTCGGCCCCAGCGCATTGAGCAACTGCGCCTTGCGCTGCTGGTAGCCGGTCTGCCCGGTCATGTCGCGAATGAACTTGCGGCGATAGCTCAGCTTCGTGATCGGAAATGGCGCCGACAGCACGAGATCGGGATCGTCCTCCTGCTGCGTGCGCGCATGATGCTGAAGGTGATAGCGCCGATAGCTGCGCGTCTCCGCAAACAGAGGATAGGCGCAGAACCACTGGCTCATGGTCAGATTGGTTTTCTCGTCGGCGGACAGGCAGCCATGCGCGCCGTCATGCATGAGGATCGCGAGCCCGAGCTGGCGCGAGCCGATGATGGCGACGGCGAAGAGATAAGTGATCGGATTGGGCCACCACGCGACCAAGGCGATTGCCGCGATGATGAGCGCCCAGGCGTGCGCGATCAGCGCGACGCCTTTCCAGGTCACGCGCTGGCGCACGTCGGCAAGTTGGTCGTCGGTCAGGAAATCGCGGGCACGCATGCGAAGCGCAGTCATGGCCTAACTCTCCTCATTCGAACTGCTCGATGCGTCGCGCGCGTCGACAAGGCGCAGGCGCGCCGCGTCATTATTGGATTTCGCCTGTTCACCCAGCACGCGCAGCATCTCGGCGCACAGCGCCTCGGGCGAACGGCCCATCGCGTAGCCCTCGAGGATGACGCCGATGGCGACGGCCCAGAACCGCCTCGAACTCTCATCGGGCGCGCGCACGGAGCGCCAGCCGTGCCGCGCGACCTGGCTCGCATAGGCTCGCGCACCCTCACTGTGCAGGCGCTCGATGGTGCGCTCGACCAGCGGCGCGAGATCCTGGCGCCGCCGCGTCAGCGTCAGCGCCTCGGCGAAGAAGGTCACCGAATCGCTCGCCGTGACGGTCTCGGCCAGCGCGTGGGTATAGTCCTGCGGCGCGCGCGCCTTCAGCGCCGCCTGCTCGGTCGCTCGCGCCAGGTACAGCAGCTCGCGGCAGGCGCATTCGACGAACAGCGCCTCCTTGGTGCGGAAGTAATAGGTGATCTGGCTCGGGAACGCGTTCGCAGCGGCTGCGATGTCGGTGATCGCCGTGCCCGACAGCCCCCGCTCCCGAAACAGCGGGCTCGCGGCATCCAGCAGCAGCGAGCGCATTTTGCGGCCGGCCGACCGCGTGGCGCGGGCGGCGTGTTTGGGATCGCCTGCCGCCTTGAGCGGCTCCTGGGCCGACTTTTCTGCCATTGGGGTTCGCTCCCGTCAGATTTGTTTGTATGATATACAAACAAACAAATCAAGCCGGTATGGTGGACCGCGGTGGATCCAGCCGTCCGCATCGGGACCATCCGCGCCAAAACGCCGCCTGCAACCTTGCCAGAAACCTTGCCAAGTCAGCCGAAATCCGTATAACGCGCCCATCCGCAGACCCCGGCCGGGAGCTGAACGGACGGTCTCAGCAAATCATTCGTGATTTTGGTGTGGCAGGGCCAGTCGGCCCGTCGTCCCGTGTTTCCGCCTTCTGAGCTTAATCCCAGAGTCCTTTCCGAAGGCCTCTTAAGGGCTTGACGCCGGGCGATGCGCCAACATGAGGAAAGGACTTCCATGGCTCTCTATGAGCATGTTTTTCTCGCGCGCCAAGACGCGAGCACGCAGCAGGTCGAAGAGCTGACTGCGCAAATGACCGGCATCGTCGAGGGTCTCGGCGGCAAGGTCACCAAGACCGAGAATTGGGGCGTACGCTCCCTCACCTACCGCATGAACAAGAACCGCAAGGCGCATTTCGTGCTGCTCAACATCGACGCGCCGTCCGCGGCGATCGCCGAGATCGAGCGCCAGGAGCGCATCAGCGAAGACGTGATCCGTTATCTCAGCGTCCGCGTCGAGGAGCTCGAGGAAGGCCCGTCCGCGATGATGCGCAAGGCCGACCGTGACCGCGAGCGTGACGACCGTGGCGGCGGCTTCCGTGGCGATCGCGAAGGCGGTGGCTTCCGTGGCGACCGCGAGGGTGGTTTCCGTGGTGGCGATCGTGAAGGTGGCGGCTTCCGCGGTGACCGCGGTCCGCGCCGACCGCGCGAAGACGCTGAAACCACCACCACCACCACCACCACGACGGATGGGGAGTAAGAACAATGGCTGAAGCTGGTGCACGCCGCCCGTTTTTCCGTCGCCGCAAGAGCTGCCCGTTCACGGGCGCGAATGCTCCGAAGATCGACTACAAGGACTCCAAGCTGCTGATGCGTTACGTCTCCGAGCGCGGCAAGATCGTGCCGAGCCGCATCACCGCGGTGTCCGCGAAGAAGCAGCGTGAGCTTGCCCGCGCCATCAAGCGCGCGCGGTTCCTGGGCCTGCTGCCCTACGTCATTCGCTAAGACGAATTCGGCCGGCGGCAACATCGCCGCCGGCCGAGCTACCTAGTTTCTCATAAGGCTTCCGGGTCGTCCGGTCGCCGATGGTTGGGGCGAGATGCCTCTAACCGCTCGAAGGGAGCGGGACAGCTGATGATGGCCTTTGGACTGATAGCCCTGATCGCCGGCGCTGCGTCGGCCCTGATGTTCGCCTCGATCGCTTCGGGCGCGCTGATCTCGCTCGTCCTGTTCTATCTCGCACCGCTGCCGCTGATGGTCGCCTCGATCGGCTGGGGACCGCTTTGCGCGAGCCTCGGCGGCATCGCCGCCGCGGTTGGCCTCGGCGCGCTGTTCGGCCTGCCCTACTGCATTGCCTTCGCCGTCACCGTCGCATTGCCGGCCTGGTGGCTCGGCCATCTCGTCCTGCTCAGTCGGCAGGTCGGACCCGCCGCGCCGAAGCCCGCCGCCGAGCCGCCCACTGAGCCTGTGCTCGAGTGGTATCCGGTCGGCCGCATCCTGCTGTGGATCGCGGGCTTCGCCACACTGACCACGCTCGCCGCCCTGCTCACGCTCGGCACCGACGCCGAGACCATCACCGGCACGCTGCGCCGTGGCCTGATGCGCCTCCTCCGCGCCGCCGACCCGCAGACCTCCGGCGAGACCGACCAATTCGTCGACGCACTGGTGCGGATCGTGCCGGCCGCCGCCACCATCGTCGCGATGATGACGCTGACCCTCAACCTCTGGCTCAGCACCAAGGTGACGGCGACGTCGGGCCGGCTGCGACGCCCCTGGCCGGACCTGATGACGGCGGAGCTGCCGCCGATGACGCTCGTGGCGCTCTGCATCGCGCTCGCCTTCTGCTTCACCGGCGGACTGCTTGCGATCGTGGCGCAGATCGCGGCGGCGGCGCTGATGATGGGATATGCGCTGACCGGCTTTGCCGTGCTGCACACGCTGACGCTGGCGCTGAAGAGCCGCACCTTCTGGCTCGGCTCTACCTACGCCGTCGTGGTCGTGTTCGGATGGCCCGTCATGGCGATGGTGATCCTCGGCCTCGCGGATGCCGTGTTCGGCCTCCGCGAACGCTTCCTTCGTACGCGCCAGCCACCGCCGCTGCCGACCTCTTGAGTTCAAATCCGAAAGTTCAAGTTCGAAATTCCAACTCACTCAACACATCAAAGGAGAACGAATATGGAAGTCATTTTGCTGGAACGCGTCAACAAGCTCGGTCACATGGGCGAAGTCGTGAAGGTTCGCGACGGCTATGCCCGCAATTTCCTGCTCAAGCGCGGCAAGGCGCTGCGCGCCACCGCCGACAACCGTGCCAAGTACGACGGCATGAAGGCCGAGCTCGAGGCTCGCAACCTTGAGTCCAAGGGCGAGGCGTCCAAGATCGCCGAGAAGATCCAGGGCAAGAACATCATCGTGATCCGTCAGGCTTCGGAAGCCGGCCAGCTGTTCGGCTCGGTCAACGTGCGCGACATCGTCGTGGCGTTCGAAGCCGACGGTGTGTCACTGTCCCGCCCGCAGGTTCAGCTCGACGCGCCGATCAAGACCATCGGCAAGCACACCATCACGGTCGCCATCCACCCCGAGGTCGAGATCGAGATCAGTGTCACCGTGGCGCGCAGCCAGGACGAGGCCGAGCGCATCAACCGCGGCGAGGACATCTCGAGCCGGAACGAAGACCGGGATGCTGCGGCCGAAGCGATCGCAGCTGCCGGCGAGTTCTTCGACCCGGAAGCCCAGCAGGACGACGCCGAGCCGGCGCCGGCTGCGGAAGAGACCGAGAAGTAAGCCTCGCAGTCGCGCAAGGCTTTCGAAGCCCGGTCGCCTCAGGCGGCCGGGCTTTTCGTTTTGGCGCCAACGTCCCCGCTCAGCATCGCGATCGACGCGAGCGCGGTTGCCGGTTGCTTCTCGATGCCGTCGGTGACGCAGAAAGCGTCGGCTGCGACCACGGAGACCTGACGCCCCGGCTTGATCACCCTCGCCCGGCAGATCAGCTTCTTGCCAGCCGCGGGCGACAACAGATTGAGCTTGTATTCGGCCGTCAACGCCGGCTGGCCGCGCGAGATCGCGGCTGCGATCGATCGTGTTGCGGTCAAGACGACGAAGGGCGCGCGAGCGCGCGGCCTTCGCATGTCGAAATATATGGTCGTTTATCGGGAAATCGGCGGCGTCGGCGGACCGGACGATTCGGCTGGCGGCGGTGGGGCCGCAGCGGTTGCGGGCGGCGCGGGCTCCTGCGACTTCGCTGGCGGTTCGGCCCTTGCGGCGGGCTTGGGGGCGGCGTCTTCCGCCGCCTTGGGCGCAGCTGGCTCGGCGGGCTTCGCGGCGGATGGTGCCGCCGGCGTCACCTGCGGCACTGGATCGGGCCGCAACGCCGGAGCCTCGCTGCCGCGCGGCTCAACCTTGGCACTTTCCGGCTTGGCCTCGGCGGGCTTCTCGGACGGCTTGCTGCCTTCAGATTTGCTGCCTTCGGATTTAGCCTCGCCGGAATCCCCCTTCGCAGTCTCAGGCTTTGTCTCGGGCTTGGACTCGACCTTCGGCTCGGACTTCTTGTCGTCTGCCGTGGGCGCCGCGGCATCGACCTTCGGTGCCTCATCACTTCCCGGCTTGCCATGCTTGCCGAGACGCTTGGCCTTGCGCCCTTCGGGGGCAGCCTGGTCCTCGGGCTTCGCGCCTTCCTTCGTTCCTTCTTCGGCCGGCCGCGCGGCGCGTTTCTGACGCGCGCCCTCGACCGCGGGAGCGGCACCCTCGCCTTCCGGCTTGGCGGACTCCTGGGAACGTTGCCGGCGGCCCTGACGTTCGGGGGACTGCGCGGGATTGGTATTGGCTTCCTTGTCCTTGTCCTTGGCGCCGTCCTTCTTGTCCTTGCCGTCCTTGGCCTGGTAGCGGGTGTCGGTGGCTCCGTTGGAGACGAGGTAGGAGGCGAGCACGCCGGCCATGTCGGAGCTGGTCGTGTAATGCTGGCGCAGGAAGCCCGGCAACGAACCCGGCGCCACCGTTTTCAACAGGCCGCGCGGGCTCTTGTGACATGCATTGCAGGTCTGCGCGAAAAGCTGGGATGGGGCCTTGCCGGCCTCGAGGTTCGTCGCCTGCGCGAGAACGGTATCGGTCGCGCCGAAGCCGATCAGAAGCAAGATCGTCGCGAGGCTGAGCGCTCGGCTCGACATTCCCATCATCTCCATTGAATTCCGAGAGGTGCAGCCGGCAGGCGGCGCCGCGGCGGGTCACCTTTTATCCGATTGAGCCGCGAATGGAAGCAGCCTCCGCGCGCAAGGATGTGATTAAGCGGTTTGGGAATATCCGCTTTGAGCACAGCGCAATAGCGGGCCCGGGACACCTCCCTAGATCTAGATGCAAACGCATAGGAACCGCTGAGATGCCCGGGCGTAGGGTGTGAAAGGCCGGGTCAGTCGCATCTCTTCGGGTCCGCTCGAGAGGATGGGTGCCGATGGACCGATTGCTGCGTCAATTTCTGTCTCAATTCATCCGCCGCGGGTCGATGACGGTGACCACGGCGAAGGGCTCGAAGTTCACCGTCGGCGACGGCTCGGGCGAACCGGTCGCAGTCCGCTTCGTCACCGCGGACGCAGAGCGAAGGATCCTCGTCAATCCCGAGCTCGGGCTTGGCGAGGCCTACATGGACGGCGAGTTCGTCGTCGAGCACGGCACCATAGCTGATGCCCTCGCGATCCTGCTCGATCAACCCGACCTATTGCCGCACTGGGCAAAACCCTGGTGGCACCTGCGCTATCTGGTGCGGCACCTGAAGCAGTTCAATCCGCGCCCGCGCTCCCGCAGCAACGTCGCACACCATTACGATCTCGATGCAAGGCTCTATTCGCTCTTTCTCGACGCCGACAAGCAATACAGCTGCGCCTATTTCGAGACGCCGGAGAGCACGCTCGACGATGCGCAGCTCGCCAAGAAACGGCACGTCGCCGCAAAGCTGCTCGTCAAGGGCGGCCAGCGCATCCTCGACATCGGCTCGGGCTGGGGCGGACTTGGGCTCTATCTCGCCGAGATCGCAGGTGCTGACGTCACTGGCGTCACGTTATCGACCGAGCAGTTGCAGATCGCCAATGCGCGCACAGCCGAAAAGGGCCTGACCAGATCCGCCAAATTCCTGCTTCAGGACTATCGCGACATCGCCGGCCCGTTCGACCGCATCGTCTCAGTCGGCATGTTGGAGCATGTCGGCGCGCGCTTCTACGACACCTACTTCCAGCGCTGCGCCGAGCTGCTGGACAAGGACGGCGTCATGTTGCTGCACTCGATCGGCCGTTCGCAGGGCCCGGACTCCACCAATCCGTGGATCGCCAAATACATATTTCCCGGCGGCTACATCCCTGCTCTCTCGGAGGTGCTGCCGGCGATGGAGCGGGCCGGCCTGCTGATCTGCGACATCGAGATACTGCGCCTGCATTACGCCGAAACGCTGAAGGCATGGCGCGAGCGCTTCATGGCGCGGCGCGAAGAAGCCGTGCAGCTGTATGATGAGCGCTTCGCGCTGATGTGGGAATTTTACCTGGCAGCCAGCGAGATGACGTTCCGCAAGCAGGATATGATGAACTTCCAGATTCAACTCACCCGGCGTCAGGGCGTCGTGCCGATGACGCGCAACTACATCTCGCGTGAAGAAGCCCGGCTGCGAGCCGTCGAAGCCGGCGCCAAGCCGAGACTGAAGCTGGCTGGTGAATAAGTCCTAGTGGCGCAGGGTCGAAATCGGAGCGGACCGGAAAGAGGCCGTTAAGGCCAATTGCATCCGCAGTGCCTTCAGGATTTCGGGGGCCACCGGTTCCCGACGCACTTCAGGCCGCTCAGCATGCTCCATGGCCGCGATCAGCCCCGACAGCCAATGTCGGCTGCCTGCTTCGCTTCGCCAATTCCGGGGCTGCCGTTCTGGCCGCATCGCTTGCCTCGTTCCCTGGTGGCAGACCGGGAGACAACCCCCCGCCCGCTTGCCTGTTCCGGCTGTACCCCCGAAAGAATCCGGGGAGATGTGATCTGCTTCACATAAGTCTCGTCGGCCCTGGCTTAGACCGTCGCCATGAGCAAAGAGACCCAAACCTCATTCGACGTGCAGGACGACCTCCGCACCGATTACGCCCTGATCGCTACCGGCGTCGGGGCGGCTCTGGTTGCACTGGTTTACCTCCTGCTGGTCTGAACCGAGCCGAAAGCGCCCAGCGTGCGTCATTTCGCGCGCGTCTCGATACGTCTGCCCGCCAACCCATTAGGTTCACTTCAACGAGCGTTTTCCGTGGCGCGGTAGCGACGGCTTTCAGGTCCCGGCATGGTTCCAGGAAAATCCGTCAAGCGCGGCGCGGGCTGCGGCGGCCAATCATCCACCATTTTAATGATCGGTTGATAGCGGCGAGCTTTTGCTTCCGCTTTGGTCTGAGGCGGCGCTTTATCCCGGCCCCGCATCCGCCCCAGAAAATTGCTATCGCTCGACCATGGCCCTGACTGATTCGAACGTTCTCAAACTCGCGCCCGAAGCCGGAACTCCCGCTTATCGGAGCGCGCCGCATAATATCGAGGCGGAACAGAGCCTGCTGGGCGCGATCCTGGTCAACAACGACGCGTTTTACCGCGTCTCCGACTTCCTGGAGCCGAAGCATTACTTCGAGCCGCTGCACCAGACCATCTTCGAGACCGCCTCGAGCCTGATCCGGATGGGCAAGATCGCGACGCCCGTCACGCTCAAGACCTTCCTGCCCGCCGACACCGACATCGGCGGCATGACCATCGGGCAATATCTCGCGCGCCTCGCCGCCGAAGCGACCACGATCATCAATGCGCAGGATTATGGGCGCACCATCTACGATCTGGCATTGCGACGCGACCTGATCGGCATCGGCGAGGACATGGTCAATGTCGCCTATGATGCCCCGGTCGACTTCGCGCCGCGGGCGCAGATTGAGGACGCCGAGCGCCGCCTCTACGAACTCGCCGAATCCGGTCGCTATGACGGAGGCTTCCAGAAATTTTCGCAGGCGCTGACGCTTGCGGTCGATCTGGCCGCGAAAGCGTTCCAGCGCGACGGAAAGCTGTCGGGCATCTCGACCGGCCTGCGCGACCTCGACACCAAGATGGGCGGGTTGCAGCACTCTGACCTCATCATTGTCGCCGGCCGACCCGGCATGGGCAAGACCTCGCTTGCGACCAACATCGCCTACAACGTCGCCCGGGCCTATGTCGGCGAACTCCAGGCCGACGGCACCATGAAGGCCGCCCATGGCGGCGTCATCGGCTTCTTCTCCTGCGAAATGTCGGCCGACCAGCTCGCCACGCGTATCGTGGCCGAGCGCACCGGCATCCCCTCCTCCTCGATCCGCCGCGGCGGCATCTCGGAGGCCGATTTCGAGAAGATCCGCGAGGTCTCGATCGAGCTGCAGTCGCTGCCCTTCTATGTCGACGAGACCGGCGGTCTCTCCATTGCCCAGCTGATGGCGCGCGCCCGCCGGCTGAAGCGGCAGAAGGGCCTCGACCTCATCGTCATCGACTACATCCAGCTCTTGTCGGGTTCGGGCAAGCGCAGCGAAAACCGCGTGCAGGAAATCACCGAGATCACGACTAGCCTGAAAGCGCTCGCCAAGGAACTCAGCGTGCCCGTGATTGCGCTCTCGCAGCTCTCGCGCCAGGTCGAGTCGCGTGACGACAAGCGGCCGCAGCTCTCGGATTTGCGCGAATCGGGCTCGATCGAGCAGGACGCCGACGTCGTGCTGTTCGTCTACCGCGAGGAATATTACCTCGGAAACAAGGAGCCGCGCCCGGGCACACCCGAGCACGAAAAATGGCGCCTGGACATGGATCTTGCGCATGGCAAGGCCGAAGTCATCATCGGCAAGCAGCGCCACGGACCGACCGGCACCGTCGATCTGGCCTTCGAAGCGTCGATCACGCGGTTCGGCGACCTCGCGCCGGACAGCCAGGTGCCGGACCGCAGCGGCAACGACTACTGAGTTCCCTGGGTTGAACCGGACCGGCCTCTTGCGTAAAACGGCGCCATGACAATGGCGTCCGACCCGAAAATCATCCCGCAATCCGGCCTTCTCTCCGCGGAGGCCAATCAGGCTGCCGCGCTCGCGACCTTCGGCGGCGTGCTCACCGTCGATCTCGACGCCATCATCGCCAATTGGCGCAAGCTCGAGAAGACCGCGGTGCCGGCCGAATGCTCGGCGGTGATCAAGGCCGACGCCTATGGCTGCGGCGCCGAGCAGGTCGCGCGTGCCCTGAACAAGGCCGGCTGCAAGACCTTCTTCGTCGCTACCATCGAGGAAGCGCGCAAGGTGCGCGCGGCGGTGCCGGAGCCTGCTATCTACGTGCTCGGCGGCTATTTCCAGAACACCGGCGAGCACTACGCCCAGATCAACTGCCGCCCCGTGATCGGCGATCTCAACGAGCTCGCCGAATGGGACGTGTTCTGCCGCCGAACCGGCTGGACCGGTGGCGCCGCCATCCACATCGACACCGGCATGAACCGGCTCGGCCTGACGCTCGCGGAAGCACAGGCCATCATCCCCCGCATCAACGCCGGCGATCACGGCATCACGCTGGTGATGAGCCATCTGGTTTCGGCCGAGCAGCTCAACAGCCCGGTGAACGCCAAGCAACTCGCGGCCTTCCGCGGCATCGCCAGCGAATTCTCCGGCGTGCCGGCGGCGCTCGCCAATTCGTCCGGCGTCTTCCTCGGCGCGCCCTTCCAGTTCGACATGGTGCGGCCGGGCGCCGCGCTCTACGGCGTCAACCCGACGCCGGAGGCCGACAATCCGATGCAGCCGGTGGTCGATCTCAAGGCCCGCATCGTGCAGATCCGCAATATCGAGCGCGGCGAGAGCGTCGGCTATGGCGGCACCTGGACCGCACGGCGGCCGACGAAACTCGCGATCATCGCGGTCGGCTATGCCGACGGCTATTTCCGCGCCGCAAGCTCCAACGACGGCACCCGCGGCGCCGAGGTCATCGTCGCCGGCAAGCGCTGTCCGGTCGCCGGCCGCGTCTCGATGGATCTGATCGCGATCGACATCACCGATCTGCCGCCGAACGCGGCGCGGCGCGGCCACATGGTGACGCTGCTCGGCGAGGGCATTACCGTCGACGAGCTCGCGCATCATTTCGGAACGATCGGCTACGAGGTGCTGACCAGCCTCGGCCGCCGCTACGCCCGCATCTACAAGGGCGGGAATGTGGTGGAGCCGCTGGCCAGGCCGGCGCCCGCACAGGCGGTCGAGCAGCAGACGGCCGCTCCGCCGCCGGTCGAGCAGCCCGCTAGCCCGCCGCCGCTGCCGGGCTGAGCAGCGCGCCGCTTACTTCTTTTTCCTGCTGTCCAGCGCCGTCTTGCAGGTTGCGCTGAGCTTGTCGCGTTTGGCGTTGAGGCAGGCGACGATGCCGCCGCCCGGCGCAATGCCGGCGCAGAATTTGTCATAGTCCGCCTTGCACGCGCCGCGCGGATCGGATGATTGTGCCGAGACGCCCCCGGAGAACGCAACGGCGACGGCGATAACGGCAAAGCTCAACTTGGACATTGTTTCTCCGGTAACGGAAGGCAGGAGCCGGTAGCTCTACATGAAGATCGCGACCTTCAACATCAACAACATCAATCGCCGCCTGCCCAATCTGTTGGCATGGATGCGAACGGCGAAGCCCGACGTCGTCGCACTTCAGGAGTTGAAGGCAAGTGATGGCGAATTTCCGGCGGCCGCGATCGAAAAGGCCGGTTACGGCGCAGTGTGGTGTGGACAGAAGACCTGGAACGGCGTCGCCATCCTGGCCCGCAATGCCGAGCCCGTTCTCACCCGCGATCGCTTGCCGGGAAAGCCCGGCGATCACGAAGCCCGCTACATCGAGGCCGCGGTACGCGGTGTCATCGTCACCAGCATCTACCTGCCGAACGGCAATCCGCAGCCGGGACCGAAATTCGACTACAAGCTCGACTGGTTCGCGCGGCTCAAGCGCCATGCCAGAACGTTGATCAAGCAGGATCTGCCCGTGGTGCTCGCCGGCGACTACAACGTTGCGCCTGATGAGATCGACATCTATCCGACGCGCTCGTGGGACAAGGATGCCTTGATCCAGCCGAAGAGCCGTGCGGCTTTTGCGTCGCTGGTGGCGCAAGGCTGGTGTGACGCGATCCGCGAACTGCACCCGGAAAAGCGCATCTACACCTTTTGGGATTACAAGCGAAACCGCTGGCCGCGCGATGCGGGCCTGCGGCTCGACCATCTCCTGCTCAGCCCTGCCCTCGCCTCACGCCTGGCAAAAGCCGGCGTGGACAAGAAGGTTCGCGGCGAGGAAGGCGCGAGCGATCACGCACCGGCCTGGGTCGTGCTGCGCTAGGTCAGCGCCCGTAATATTCCTGCACCGTGTCCCACGCTGCTTTTTGCAGCAGCTCCACCGTCGGTGCGTCCAGTCCCATCGTGTAGGAATTGCCGACCGGCGAGCGGCCCGTCAGCGCGGCGAACGTCACGCAGGTCGCCAGATACGTGCCTGCGGGGCTCGGGTGCCGCTTGTCCGGCGCATACAGATTGAGCTCGGGCTGCAGCTTGCGCACGCGCGCGAAGGCAAGACCTGCGGGGATCACCAGCGCATCATTGGCGTTGCCTGCGATCGTGTAGGCTTCGGCCAACGCTTCCGTCATCTCAGGCTTGTCGGCGTAGGCCCAGGACATGAACAGGACCGGCCGCATGCCGTGGGCGCGGACGATCTCGCTGTCCTTCTTCGCGAAGGTCGCGAACGCGTCCTTCAATTGCGGATGGATCGGGCACTGGCTGCAATCCATCATCACGACGCCGTCGTACTGCCTGCCCGGCTTGTTGAAGACGACGTTGTTCTGCTCGTCGAACGAATAGGCGCCAAGGCCGCCCGACCGCAGCAGATTGTCCATGTCGTGCCAATCGAGGCCGGAGCCGCCGATCGTTGCCATGGTGTTGCGATAGGCCGCCTTGTTTTCGGGATACGCAGCCCGCTCCATGAAGGAGAGATGCCCGGGCATGCCGTTGTTGTAGTAGAAGAAGCTGTTGCCGACGAACAGCGCGGCCTTGGGGAAATCCGGTCCTGATGTCGTGACCTTGGGTTTGGTCTGCGCCTGCGCATTGAAGCCGGCTACAACGGCCAGACACATCGCGAGCATCACTCGCGCGAAAAGACGCATCATTGGCTTCCTCCCCTTTTCTGTCGGGCGGAAACAGATCAGCTTTTCAAGAGTGCCTCAAGAGCACGGACGAGCAGCAGACATGCGTGAGAGGGCATGCTCACCACAGATTCTTGCCGTCGATCATGGTCACCGGCACGGCCTCGAGATCGAACTCGTCGAACAGGCGCGCGTTGACGCCGACCTTGGGATTGTCGAAATCGGGCTTGCCGGTCGACCAGTCGGGCGACTCCGAATAGGTACCGCAGCCGCAGCTTGCGCAGAAATGGTGTTTGACCGTGCGGCTGCCCCAGAGATAGGTCGCGACGTTCTCCGCGGACGACAGCAGCCGAAACTGCGCCGGCGTGTAATAGGCCCACAACGCGCCGCGCTTGGCGCAGAGCGAGCAGGTGCAGCGGGTCACGCTCGAGGGCGCCTCCGCCACCTCGAACACCGTCTCACCGCAATGACAGCTTGCCTCGATCGGCATGACCCACTCTCCGTTTTGTCAGGAGATGGTCGTAGCCGGACCCTGCTGCCAACATGCTGTCAGCAGCGCGCAGCTGGCCTTGCCCCATGTGCCGCGAGCACCGACTTGCCGCGCCAACTCAACAAAAACATGAAAAACAACCCCATGCACAGTAGCCGACCGCTGGCAAATCAATGGGTTACGCATGCTCCGAAACGGGCAAAACACCCGCGGCATGTCTCCGGAAGCAGTCGTCGCCCACCAGACAGTGAACAGGAGAGATCGCCCGCGAACGACCTCTCCTTCGCCTTCAGCGCAATGACTGCGATCAGCCTTTTTGAACGGCCGCCGCGGCCTTGCGTATGACGTCGATCACCACGCCAGGCTGGGACAGCATTGGCACGTGGCTGCTCGCGACCTCGGTAATCGTCGCTCCCATGCGCTTCGAGACCCAACGTTGCAGATCGGGATGCACAGTGTGGTCTTTCGTGGCCAGGACGTACCAGCTTGGCTTCGATCTCCACGCGACCTTGTCCGCGCTGAGCTTTTGCTGCTGGAACAGATCGTAGACGGGCGCATAGTGGGTGGCCCAAACCAGCTTCTGGTCTGCCTCGGAGAGGTCACCTGCGAAGAACTCGGTGCCGCTCGGAAGCATCCAGGCACGCCCATCCGCCACCTCGACGCGAGAGAAAATGTCCGACGGATATTTGTCGAGCTGATCCTGTACGGTTTCGCCGGCATCCGGAGCCACCGCTGCAATGTACACCAGCCCAACCACGCGCTCATCCGTGCCTGCGCCTGTAATCGTTGCCCCGCCGTAAGAATGACCGACGAGGAGGACCGGGCTGCCGACACGATTGAGCGTGCGCTTAACCGTCGCCAGATCCTCCTCGTAAGAGTCCAAACCATATTGAACGGCAATCACCTCGTGCCCATCGGCCTGCAATGCAGGGATGACCTTACTGAAGCACGAGCCATCGGCCCAAATGCCGTGGCAGAAAACGATCGTTGGTTTGCCGTTCATGGGAACTTGCCTTCCTGATCACAATTGAAGAGCGACAGGATAGCGAGGCGGTAAGGCGCGTCTTCCGAAATGGCACGGGTTTGGTCTTTTGAAAATAGCTCGATTGGGCGACTTGAATTGCCTCCTTGTCCTCCGTTGCAGGATGAGGACGAAGGACGAGTTACTGGGCCTCGGCGATCTTCGGTCCGGATGACGGCATCTGCGCGTGAGTTGCCGAGAACCGGTTCGAAGGCGATGCCGGGTCCGGCAATCGGAAAGCGGCGTCGGCCGGCGCTCCCTGGGGTGGTCGGCGGGCAACGGTTGTCGGAAGCACGATCACTTTCGCGCCGACTTTCACGCGATCATAGAGGTCAACGACGTCCTCATTGGTCAGCCGGATACAGCCCGACGAGACCCGCTTCCCGATCGTATCGGGCTTGTTGGTGCCGTGAATTCGATATTCCGTGTCGCCCAGATACATCGCCCGAGCGCCAAGCGGGTTGCCGGGACCGCCTGCCATGAACCGCGGCAGATAGGGCTGACGCGAGACCATCTCCGCGGGCGGATGCCAATCCGGCCATTCCGCCTTGCGAGCCACAGTCTGCTCACCCGACCATGTGAAACCTTCGCGGCCAACACCGATGCCGTAGCGCAGTGCCTGCGCGTCGTTCAGGACGAGATAGAGGAAGGTGTTCTTGGTGTCGATGATCACGGTGCCCGGCGTCTGGCGGCTGGCGTAGTCGACCACCTGCCGAACCAATGCTCCGGGAACGTCGGCCGCTTTGGGCGGTTCGATCAGAGGCGCGGGGGCCGGAAGCGGAGCCGAAGCCGGCGTCGGAGCCGGAGCTGATGCATGAACCGGCGTTGCGACGTAAACCGGAGTTGACGACGCCTGGGCTTCGTGCGCGGGCGGCTTTCGTGCCGGTTGCACGTTCGCCGGCCGGGACAGCAAACCGTACCCCAACGCGCCAACGGCCACAGCGCCAATTGCAACTCTCGCGGCCATCGGGATCGCGAAGGTCTCCGCCTTTCCGCGTTTGGCCCGCTTACCCATACTCTTCCCCCAGATCACTATGCCCAAGAGAGGTACCCAGTAAGATTTAAGAAACTTCGAAGCGATTTCGCTCAGACTGGAACCGTCGGCGATGGTTAACGCCGGGCTTCGGCAAGACAGGGTTCCCTCGCCTCGCAGATCGCCTGCGCCGCTGGCCGCGGCTAAACTCCCGATTCGTGGAGACCGTTTTGGCTTTTCTCTTCGTCCTCATCGTCGGCCTCATCGCAGGCACCATTTCCGGCATCGTCGGCACGGGCTCGTCGATCATGCTGATGCCGGTGCTTGTCTATGCCTATGGGCCAAAGGAGGCGGTGCCGATCATGGCGGTGGCCGCCGTCATGGCCAACTTCTCACGAATCCTGGCCTGGTGGCGTGAGGTCGATTGGCGGGCCTGCGCGGCCTATTCGGTGACAGGCATTCCGGCCGCCGTGCTCGGCGCGCGGACGCTGCTGGCCCTGCCCTCTCACGCCGTCGATCTCGCCATCGGGGTCTTCCTGATCGCGATGGTGCCGGTGCGACACTGGCTGGCGCGGCACGATCTCAAGGCCAATCTCTGGCATCTGGCGATCGGCGGGGCCGTCATCGGTTATCTCACCGGCATCGTCGTCTCCACCGGCCCGCTCAGTGTCCCGCTGTTCCTGTTCTACGGCTTGTCCCGGGGCGCCTTCCTCGCGACCGAAGCGGCTTCTTCGCTCGGGCTCTATGCCGCGAAATCCGTGACCTTCGAACGGTTCGGCGCGCTGACCGGCGACGTGTTCGTCAAAGGCCTGATCGCTGGATCTTCGTTGATGGCGGGCGCCTTCATCGCCAAACGCTTCGTGCTGCGCCTGAAGCCGGAGATGTTCCGCATCGTGATGGACGCGATCATGATCGCCGCCGGCCTCTCCATGCTGTGGAATGCGGCGCAGCCGTAGCCGCGCTGCGCTCAGACCGCAAATTCGGGTGCGATCGACGGGCTATCCTCGATGACGCGGCACTGGTGGGCCGGCCGTCCCTCGAGCCATAGCAACACGGCCTCGAGTGGCTGCGGCCGATGATAGAGAAAGCCCTGCCCGAACCTCACGCCCATCTCGCGCATGGCTTGGGCCTGCTCGGCGCGCTCGATGCCTTCGGCCACCAAAGTGAGGCCCAGCGTGCCGGCGAGCGACGCGATGACGCCAACTATCGCCTTGTCTTCCGCACTATCAGGGATCTCGCTGATGAAGGCCTTGTCGATCTTGACCTTGTCCAGCCGAAACCGCCTGAGATGGGCGAGCGAGCTGTAGCCCGTGCCGAAATCGTCGAGCGCGATGGTGGCACCCAGGCGCCGCAGGCGGTGCAGCGTCTCGGATGCGCTGGCCATGTTGTTGATCAGCGATCCCTCGGTGATCTCGAGCTCCAGCAATGAGGCCGCCACGTCGAAGCGCGCGCAGGTCGCGCGCAGCTCTGCGGCGAACGAATGGTCGGCGAGCTCGGACGGCGGCAGATTGATCGCAATCCGGATATGCGGCCTGCCGGCCGCAGCCAGATGTTGCAGCGCGCGGCAGGCGTCGGTGAGCACATAGCGCGTCAGCCGCGCATTGTTGCCGCTGCGCTCGATCAGCGGCAAGAATTCGCCCGGACCGATCACGCCATGTTCCGGATGGCGCCAGCGGATCAGCGCTTCCAGGCCGACGATGTCGTGGCTTTCGAGATCGACCTGGCTTTGATACCAGACCTCGAATTGCCCTTTGTCGAAGCCTGTGGGAATGGCAAGTTCGAGCTCCCGGCGGCGGCGATAGTCGCGCTGAAGCGCTTCGTCGAGCACCGCGACCGTGCCGGGCGCCTTGCTCTTGGCATGGTAGAGCGCGATGTCGGCGAGCGCCGGCAGGTGCGAAAGCTCGGGATCTCCGGCACGGCGCACGGCAAGGCCGATGCTGGCACGCGGCACGACTTGCTTGTCGTGAAGTCGGATCGGCTCGGAAATCGCATCCAGCAAGTGGCGCGAAAACCTCTGCGCGGTCTCCTCGTTGCTGACCTCGGGTCGAATGACGACGAATTCATCGCCGCCGAGCCGAGCTACCCAATCTTGCGGTTCGACCGCACCACGAAGGCGCTCGGAAATGTGCACCAGGAACTTGTCGCCGGAGTCATGGCCAAAGGTGTCGTTGATGCCCTTGAAGTCGTCGAGATCGATGAAGCAGAGTGCGATCAGCGCGTCCGGTGAGCCGGCATCGTGACTCAGGGTCACGAGGTGCTCTGAGAGCGAACGGCGATTGGGCAGCCCCGTGAGCGGATCGTGCGCGGCCATGTGGCCGAGCCGGTCGAGCGCACCCGACGTCGTGTGCTGCATGGCGTTGAAGGCATGCGCGAGCTGACCGAACTCGTTCGAGGATTTGACCTCCGCCGGATAGGCGCGGCCGTCCTGCTTGCTGCGCTGGATCGCGGACATCATCGCCGCCAGCGGCCTGCCGATGAAGAGGTTGGCGGAGATCCGCATGGCGACCAGGGTCGCAAACGTTGCCAACAGGCCGACGACCAGCAGCAGCACCAGACGGCTGCCCGTGTCCGCGTAGAGCGCCGCATGCGAATATACGATCGCGATGCGGCCGGCCTGGACCGCCATGTTGCCGTTGCTGTAGTTGATCGGACGCGAGATCTCCGCGACCGCCTGTCCCACCGGGCGCGCCACCACGCGGGCAATCGCGATTCCGGTATCGTCGTAAACGGCCGCCGCGGCGATGCTCTCGTCGTGCATGATCTCGTTGAGCACGCTCGTGACCTGATCGTAGCGCATCTTCCAGAGCGGTTCGGCGATCAGCTCGGCACGGCTCTCCGCGAGGCGGGCGATGCGCGCGTCGAGCTGCCTGATCTGCGACCAGAAGCTCGAGGCCTCGACGCCGGCGGAGGCGAGCAATTGAACCAGCAACAGAACAGGTACTGTCGCCCAGATCATCGCGCGGACGACCGAGCGCAAGCGCGGCGGCGGCGCCTGCTGCTTGCGATCCGGATCGGTCATGTCGTCGCCGTTTCGCATCAGTCGGCAGCGCCTTCCACAGGGGTCAGCGACGAGATCAGCGCATCGACGGAGAAGTCGTACTGGCCGCAACGCCCTGCCTTGGCCCTGAAACGCGCGAAATCGATCCGGTCGAAGGCGCGCGTGGTGATGAGGTCGTCGACCGCAGCGAGGTTGTTACGCGTGATCGCGGACGTCTTGACCTCGACACGGGGTGATACGTCCGCAAAATCGCAGCCGTCGGCGTAGTCGCGCAACAGAACGATCGACCAGCCGCCGAGCAGGAAATGCCCGCCGTCGGTCAGAAGCAAGCGGCCCGCCTTGATCTCGCGCAGCGCATCCTCCGACCAGTTGAGGCCGACCAATTGGATGTTCCGCCCGGGCGTGAGGCCGCCAGCGATCACCGCGCGAAGCGCTCCCAGCGCCATCGGATCGTTTCCGGCCCATATGCCTGCGGGCCGGATGTCCTTGCGCGCGGCCCAGCTCAGATAATTCGTGGTGACATGCTCGGCCTCCGACCGCGTCCAGTTGGCGAACAGCATCCGATCCACCACGACGTCCGGCGCGGCGTCCACCGCGAGCTTGAGGCCCGCGTTGCGGGCGATCGAGGCCGGCGTGATCTCGTCGCCGCCGATGCCGAGAATGTGGATCTTGCCGTCCGGGCTCTGCCATTTCTCGGCACGCGCCGCGTCGATCAGGGCATTGGCCATCCGCGCGCCCGCGGTCTGAAGATCCGTCGTGATGTCGCCGAGCCAGGACTTGAGCTTTTGACGCGGCGGTCCAAGACGCGCCGCATCGTCACCGATCAGCGTGTTCGAGAGCAGCAGCGTCCTGATCCCAGCGGCCTCGGCTGCCTCCATGATCGGAACGGCGGCCGATTCCTCGTTCGAGAGAATGAGAAAGTCGGGCTTGTCGCTGCGTGCCACCACGCCGAACCCGAGCTCCTGCATGGTGCGGTAATTGCGCTCGCTGGTCAGCACCTCGACATGCGCGCCGAGCTTGCGGCCGGCGGACTGCATGGTCAGCGAAACCATGTCCCAATAGACCTCGCCGGTCTTGCCCGGGTTGACGAAGACGACGTTGAGACGCTTCGCATCGGCCGCAACAGCGCCGCCAGACGGCATCAGAACGCCGCAGGTGATGCCGAAAGCCAGCAATATCCGCAAAAGTCCGGTCATTCTTTTCGCCATCCCGTATTGGTTCCGAAACTGGACCCGCGTCCGCTAACATTTGGCAAAGTCCGGCCTGTTGCGGCGGCATAGAGCTAACAAAGGGTGTATCAGGCCTGCCGAACTGCGATATGCGGTCCGCTCGGACTCACGCTCTCGACCCGTCATTCCGTGCTATCAGCAAACCTGAAACCCCCGACTCGCTGTCCCCGGACTCGCTGTCCCCATGGCCAAGAACACGCTTTCCTTCGTCTGCCAGAACTGCGGCGCGGCCTATAACCGCTGGCAGGGCAAGTGCGAGTCCTGCGGCGAGTGGAATACGCTCGCGGAGGAGGACACGACCGGCAGCGTGCCGGTGTCGATCCGCTCCAAACGCAAGGGGCGGACGTTCGCGCTGGAGAGCCTGTCCGGAAAAACCCAGGACGCCCCGCGTCTATCCTCGGGCATGACGGAGCTCGATCGCGTCACCGGCGGCGGCTTCGTGCGCGGCTCGGTGCTTCTGGTCGGCGGCGATCCCGGCATCGGCAAGTCGACGCTGCTGACGCAGGCCACAAGCCTGCTCGCGCGCGCCGGTCACCGCGTCGTCTACATCTCCGGCGAAGAGGCGGTCGCACAGGTGCGGTTGCGCGCGGAGCGGCTCGGGCTGTCGGATGCGCCGGTGCAGCTCGCCGCCGAGACGTCGGTCGAAGACATCGTGTCGACGCTGTCCGAGGGCGCGGTGCCCCGGCTGATCGTGATCGATTCGATCCAGACGATGTGGACCGACACGGTGGAATCGGCGCCTGGCACGGTCACCCAGGTGCGCGCCTCGGCACAGGCCCTGATTCGTTTTGCCAAAAGGACCGGCGCGGCCATCATCCTGGTCGGCCATGTCACCAAGGACGGACAGATCGCAGGCCCTCGCGTGGTCGAGCACATGGTCGATGCGGTGCTGTCGTTCGAGGGCGAAGGCTCGCAGCAATTCCGCATCCTGCGTGCCGTGAAGAATCGTTTCGGGCCGACCGACGAGATCGGCGTGTTCGAGATGACCGGGCTTGGCCTGCGCGAAGTCACCAACCCCTCCGAGCTGTTTCTGTCGGAGCGCGATCTCGGCACGCCCGGCACCGCAGTCTTCGCGGGCATCGAGGGCACAAGGCCCGTTCTGGTCGAATTGCAGGCGCTGGTGGCGCCGACCTCGCTCGGCACCCCGCGACGGGCCGTGGTCGGCTGGGATCCGAGCCGGCTGTCGATGGTGCTGGCCGTGCTGGAAGCCCATTGCGGGGTCAAGCTGTCCGGCCACGACGTCTATCTGAACGTCGCGGGCGGCCTGCGCATCCACGAGCCCGCGGCTGATCTGGCCGCCGCGGCTGCGTTGGTGTCCTCGCTGGTTAATGCGCAGTTACCCACCGATGCGGTCTATTTCGGTGAGATCTCGCTCTCCGGCGTGGTGCGCCCGGTGGCGCAGACCCCGGCCCGGCTGAAAGAAGCGGCAAAACTCGGCTTTCAGCGCGCCGTGCTGCCCGAATCGGCCCGGGGCGAAGCCGCCGGCGATGCCGGCCTGTCGCTGAACGCGATCAACAGCCTGACCACGCTGGTCGCCGAGATCGCCGCCCGCGGCTCCCGGCGGGGCGACTCGAGCGCACCGGCAGAGAAAAATGCCACACCGGCAAGATTCCGCCGTGGAGAGGGTTAGCCGGTGGTGACGTCCCCCGCCCTCGCCGCTATACAGCCGTCACAAAAGCAGCATGGGATTGCGTGGTTGCGGCCTTGCCGGGAACGTCGTCTGGCCCTCACTTAGGGGCGGCGGCCAAACACCGATTCGCTGAGCACCTTGAAGTACGAGCGGACCAGACCAGCCGATGCCAGTAACCATCCTCGACCTGATCCTGCTCGGTGTGATGCTGATTTCGGGCCTGCTCGCCATGGTTCGCGGCTTCATGCGCGAAATCCTGTCGATCGCGGCCTGGGGCACGGCGGCGATCGTCACTCTTTATTCGTTCTCGAAGCTGCTGCCGACCGCAAAGACCTATTTCAACAACGATACCGTCGCGAGCGTGGTCGTGGTCGCCGGCGTGTTCGTAGGCACCCTGGTCGTGGTCTCCGTGATCACGGTCAGGATCTCCGACATGATCCTGGATTCGCGCATCGGCGCGCTGGACCGCACCCTCGGCTTTCTGTTCGGGATGGCGCGCGGGCTTTTGATCGTCGTGGTCGCCTTCCTGTTCTTCACCTGGCTGGTGCCGGACAAGCAGCGCCCGGATTGGGTCACAGGGGCCAAATCCCGCGTGGTGCTGCAGGGAACCGGCGATTGGCTGATGGCCCTCTTGCCTGACGACCCCGAGAACACCATCTTGAAGAGATTCAAGAAAAGCAAACCAGATGAAGAGCAAACTGATTCCGAGCAGCAGCCTTCGGGCAGTGGCGACGGATACAGCAAACCGGCTCGTGACAGCCTTAAAAAGCTGATCGAGAAACCCGCGGCGCGTTGATAAGCCCTAACGAGAGGCTCGGACGAGATGCGAAATCCTGACCAGGACGCCCTACTTGATCTCGGCCCGGCCGCGCTGGAACTTCAAGACGATCTGGAGGGGGATACGCTGCGCGAGGAATGCGGCGTCTTCGGCATCTACGGCCACCCAGATGCCGCGGCCATCACGGCGCTCGGCCTCCACGCCCTTCAGCACCGCGGCCAGGAAGCCGCCGGCATCGTCTCCTATGACGGCGGCCGCTTTCATTCGGAACGCCGCCTCGGCCTCGTCGGTGACACCTTCTCCCGCCGTGAGGTGATCGACCGCCTGCCCGGCACGATGGCAGTCGGCCATGTCCGCTATTCCACCACCGGCGCGACCATCCTGCGCAACGTGCAGCCGCTGTTCGCCGAACTGAATGCCGGCGGCCTTGCGGTTGCCCACAACGGCAATCTCACCAACGGCCTGACGCTGCGCCGCGAGCTCGTGAAGAACGGCGCGATGATGCAGTCGACCACCGACACCGAGGTGATCCTGCATTTGGTCGCGCGCTCCAGGCGCAGCCGTTTCATCGAGCGCTATATCGATGCGTTGCGCGAGATCGAGGGCGCCTATGCGCTGGTCTCGCTGACCAACAAGAAGCTGGTCGGCGCGCGCGATCCGCGCGGCATCCGTCCGCTGGTGCTCGGCGAGCTCGACGGTTGCCCGATCCTGACCTCCGAGACCTGCGCCCTCGACATCATCGGCGCGCGCTTCGTCCGCGACATCGAGCCCGGCGAGGTCATCGTGTTCGACGAGAACGGGCAGGACATCCACAAGCCATTCCCGCCGATCGCGCCGCGTCCCTGCATCTTCGAATACATCTACTTCTCCCGTCCGGATTCCATCGTTCACGGCCGCTCGGTCTACGAGGTCCGCAAGGCCTTCGGTGCGCAGCTTGCGCGCGAGAGCCACGTGCCGGTCGATGTGGTGGTGCCGGTGCCGGATTCCGGCGTGCCCGCCGCGGTCGGCTACAGCCAGCATTCCGGCATCCCGTTCGAACTCGGCATCATCCGCAACCACTATGTCGGCCGCACCTTCATCCAGCCGACGCAGGCGATCCGCGAATCCGGCGTACGCATGAAGCATTCGGCCAACCGCGCCGCGATCGAAGGCAAACGCATCATCCTGATCGACGATTCACTGGTACGCGGCACCACCTCGAAGAAGATCGTGCGCATGATGCGCGATGCCGGCGCCAAGGAAGTGCACTTCCGCCTCGCCTCGCCGCCGATCCTCTATCCCGACTATTACGGAATCGACCTGCCGGACCGTGGTGGTCTTCTTGCGGCGACACATTCGCTGGAAGAGATGCGCGAGATCATCGGCGCCGACTCGCTCGCCTTCCTGTCGATCGACGGCATGTACCGCGCCATGGGCGAGCCCGGCCGCGACCCCGCCAATCCGAAATTCTCGGATCATTGCTTCACCGGGGCCTATCCGACCCACCTCACCGACCAGACCCAGACCGAGCAGCAGCCGCGGCAATTGTCGTTGCTGGCGGAGGCGAGCTGACGAAGGCATGCCATGACCCGGTCGGTAATTGCGATTATCGGCGGTTCATTGCTCATGGGGTTTATCTTCTTTGCCTTTCGACAAGGCACGAAGGTCACTCCCGATGACCGCGAAGACCGTGGACCCTCGGTTGGGACCGGCAATGACGACTAGGTCTGGCTTGTTTTTGTATGGCCGGACTTGTCCCGGCCATCCACGCCTGTAAAACCCCGCCATGACAAATCCCTTCGCCAACCGCATCGCTCTCGTCACCGGCGCCTCGCGCGGCATCGGCTTCGCCACGGCAAAAGCGCTGGCCAAGGCCGGCGCGCATATCGTCGCCGTGGCGCGCACGCAGGGCGGGCTGGAAGAGCTCGACGACGAGATCCGCAAGGACGGCGGCAGCGCCACGCTGGTGCCGCTCAACCTCACCGATTCCGACGGCATCGCGCGCCTTGGTGCCGGCCTGCATGAGCGCTACGGTAAGCTCGACATCCTCGTCTGCAATGCCGGCGTGCTTGGGCCCTCCTCACCGATCGGCCATATCGAGCTGAAGGCCTTCACCGACGTGATGGCGGTCAACGTCTCCGCGAACTTCCAGCTGATCCGCTGCATGGAGCCGCTGCTCAAGCAATCCGACGCCGGCCGCGCGGTGTTCATCACTTCCGGCGCCGCCAACAAGGCGACCGCTTATGTCAGCCCCTACGCCGCCTCCAAGGCGGCGCTGGAAACGCTGGCGCGCGCCTGGGCGCAGGAGACCGCGAACACCAAGCTGCGCGTCAATCTGTTCAATCCGGGCCCCGTCCGCACTCGGATGCGCGCCACGCTGATGCCGGGCGAAGACCCGGCGACGCTCGATACGGCCGAGCAGGTCGCCGAATTCATCGTGCCGATGTGCGCGCCTGATTGGACCGAGACCGGCAAGTTCTACGACTACAAGACCCGCAGCCTGATGAGCTTCCGCTCTCCGGCCTGATTGACTTGACGGCCTCCCCGCGATTGACTGCCCGCGCTCAAGCGGCAGCAAGCTGCAGGCCAAAAAAGGGAGGTTGCCATGGCACCATGGCGGAATCGCGCAGGCTCTACGCGTGCGCCCGCAAATGTCTCTCGCGTCCTCTCCGTCCTGATCGCCGCCGTGGCGTTCGCGCTTCCGGGCGCGGCGACCGCCGGCGATGTCCCGACCTTCGCGGTCGATGCGTCCTGGCCAAAGCCGTTGCCGAACAACTGGATCCTCGGCCAGGTCGGCGGCATCACCGTCGACTGGCAAGGCCACATCTGGGTGATCCATCGACCGCGCTCGCTCACCGACGACGAGAAAGGCGCAAGCCTCACCCCGCCGCGCTCGAAATGCTGCGTCTCGGCGCCGCCCGTGCTCGAATTCGACAGCGACGGCAATCTGCTACGATCGTGGGGCGGCGCGGGCGAAGGCTATGAATGGGTCGGCCGCGAGCACGGCATCGAGGTCGACGAGCGCGGCTTCGTCTGGGTCGGCGGCAATGCCGACAACGACAACGCCATCCTGAAATTCACGCTCGACGGCAAGTTCGTCGCCCAGATCGGCAAGATCGCGCCGAGCCTCGGCAGCAACGACACGACGCAGCTCGGCAAGCCCGCCGAGACCGCGATCGACAAGGCCGCCAATGAAATCTACGTTGCCGATGGCTACGGCAATCGCCGCGTCATCGTGTTCGACGCAACCACCCTCGCCTACAAGCGGCACTGGGGCGCCTACGGCAACAAGCCCGATGACACCAAGCAGGCGGCGTACGATCCCAAGGCGCCGGTGTCCCAGCAGTTCGGCAATCCCGTCCATTGCGTAAAACTCGCCAATGACGGTCTCGTCTACGTCTGCGACCGCATCAACAACCGCATCCAGGTGTTCAAGAAGGACGGCACCTTCGTGAAGGAGTTCTTCTTCGAGAAGAACACGCTCGGCAACGGCGCGGTGTGGGACGTCGCGATCTGGCCCGATCCGAAGCAGACCTGGCTGCTCAGCGCCGACGGCGAGAACAACGAGATCAGGGTGATCAGGCGCGAGGACGGCAGCGTGGTCGGCAGCTTCGGCCACAACGGCCGCAATGCCGGGCAATTCCACTGGGTGCATGCCATGGCGATCGACGCCAAGGGTAACGTCTATACCGCCGAGGTCGACACCGGAAAGCGCGTCCAGAAATTCAAGCTGACATCGGACGCGCTGAAATAGCGTCTCGACGCATTTTGCCCAAAAGTTAACGGAGGGATGACGCTGCGACGCAGCGTCATCCGGCTTTAGGCGCATTGCCGCCGGCCGTGGGACACGGTAGAGCCATCAGCCGGAACAAGGCTCCGTTCAAGAGAGCCGTCCGCATGTTTGACAATGGAGGAAATCTTTTATGACGACGACGTTCGCGCGCCGCTCTGCGGCCCTTCTGGCCTGTGCCGCCTTCGGTTTTGCCACATCCGCCTTCGCCCAGGACAAGACCGTCAAGATCGGCGTGCTCAACGACATGTCCAGCCTCTATGCCGACATCGGCGGCCCGAACTCCGTGGTCGCGATCAAGATGGCGGTCGAGGATTCCGGCCTGCTCAAGAAGGGCTGGAAAATCGACGTCATCAGCGGCGACCATCAGAACAAGCCGGACGTCGGCGTCAACATTGCCCGGCAGTGGATCGACAACGACAAGATCGACGCGATTGCAGACACGCCGAATTCCGGTGTCGCCCTGGCGGTCAGCAATCTGGTCAAGGAAAAGAATGCGGTGCTGCTCAATTCCGGCGCGGCCTCGGCCGACCTGACCGGCAAGGCCTGCACGCCGAACACGGTCTCGTATACCTACGACACCTACATGTTGGCCAACGGCACCGGCAAGGCGCTGACCAAGGCCGGCGGCGACAGCTGGTTCTTCCTGACCGCAGATTATGCCTTCGGCCATGCGCTCGAACGCGACACCACCGCTGTCGTGACCGCGAACGGCGGCAAGGTGCTCGGCAGCGTCAAGCATCCGATCAATACCGCGGACTTCTCGTCCTTCCTGCTGCAGGCGCAATCGTCCAAGGCCAAGGTCGTGGGCCTAGCCAATGCCGGCGGCGACACCACGAACTCGATCAAGCAGGCCGCGGAGTTCGGCATTGTGCAGGGCGGGCAGAAGCTCGCGGCGCTGCTGCTGTTCATCAACGACGTGCATTCGCTGGGTCTGAAGACCGCACAGGGCCTGACCTTCACCGAAT
>NZ_JADPIT010000015.1:195023-209252 GCF_023073035.1 Bradyrhizobium sp. 62 | reverse complement strand
TCTACTGGGACATGAACGACCAGACCCGCGCCTGGTCGAAGCGCTTCTCGGCGCTGGCCAACAAGAATGCGATGCCCTCGATGACGCAGGCCGGCAATTACGCGATGGTGCTGCATTATCTCAAGGCGATGGACGCGCTCGGCAGCAATCCGCATGACGGCGCCAAGGTCGTTGCCAAGATGAAGGAGCTTCCGACCGACGATCCGCTGTTCGGCAAGGGTCCGCTGCGCGAGGACGGGCGTCGTCTCATCCCGGCCTATCTGTTCGAGGTGAAGAAGCCCGAAGAATCGAAGGGACCGTGGGATTACTACAAGCAGATCGCCACGATCGCGGCGGAAGACGCGGCCAAGCCGCTCAAGGACAGCGAGTGCCCGCTGGTGAAGAAGTAAACGAGGCTTTGTAGGGTGGGTTAGCCGAAGACGTAACCCATCCTACGATTCTGATGTTGCCGCGCCCAGCGCCCGCACAGCAATCGCCACGCACGCCACCATCAGCACCGCCGCGAGCAGGAACGGCGCGCCGGGCAGCTGCCACGGCGCGCTGGCGCCGATGAAGTATGAAAACGTCAGCGTGAACAGGAACGGGCCGACGAGCTGCGACACGCTCTGCACGCTCGCGGTCGCGCCCTGCAACTGGCCCTGCTGATCAGGCGCGACCAGCCGCGTCATCAGCGATTGCATGGCAGCGCCCGAAATGCCCCACAGCGACATCACGGGAATGCCGATCCAGAACAGCGGCCCGGTCGGCGCCGCGCCGAAGATCACGAAGCCGATCGCGCCACAGCACAGGCCCATCAACAACGCATTGCGCTCGCCGAGCACACGCACGATCGGGCCGATCGCGAGCCCCTGCACCACCATGGCGCAGACGCCGACCATCGCCAGCGTCAATCCCACGGTCTTCGAATCCCAGCCGTAGCGATAGGTCGCGTAGAGCACGAAGGTCGAGGGCAGCACGACATGCGCGACCTGCGCGATGAAGTTGACGACTGACAACGCAGCGAGCACCGCGTTGGAACGCAGCAGGCGGAGCGCGCCGAGCGGATTGGCGCTCCTCCAGCGGAACGGCGCGCGCTTGTCCGGCGCCAGCGATTCCGGCAGGACGAAGAGCCCATAGAGCGCATTGGCAAAGCTTAAGGCGGCCGAGGCCCAGAACGGCAGGCGCGGATCGATATCGCCGAGCAGGCCGCCCAACGCCGGGCCCAGCACGAAGCCGGCGCCGAAGGCAGCGCCAATCCTGCCGAACACCGCCGCGCGCCGCTCCGGCGGCGTGATGTCTGCAATATAGGCAAAGGCGGTCGAGATGCTGGCCGAGGTGATGCCCGAGATGACGCGGCCGACGAACAACCAGACCAGCGACGGCGCCAGCGCCATCAGCACATAATCGGCCGCGAGCCCGAAATTCGACAGCAGCACCACCGGCCGCCGCCCGAAGCGATCCGAAAGTGCGCCAAGCACCGGCGAGAACACGAACTGCATCAGCGCCCAGGCGGTGCCGAACAGCCCGAAGATGCGGGCCGCATGCGCCGTGTCGTTGTCGACGAAGCTCTCGATCAGTTTCGGCAGGATCGGCATGATCACGCCGAGCGCGAGCATGTCGAGCAGGATCGTGACGAAGATGAAGGCGACCGCACCGCGCCGGACTGGCGCTGCGCCCTGCGCCATCGCCTCGCCGGCGTCGTTGCTCACGACGGCCGCTTGCGCTTGTGGGCGAACGGATTGGCCTTCTCGCGCAAGGTGATGCGCACCGGTGTGCCCGGCAGCTCGAAGGCCTCACGCAGCGAATTGGTGAGGTAGCGCAGATAGGACTGCGGCACCGCATCCGCACGCGAGCAGAACAGCACGAAGCTCGGCGGGCGGGCCTTGGTCTGCGTGATGTAGTTCAGCTTGAGTCGTCGTCCGGACACGGCCGGCGGCGGATTGGCCTGGACCGCCTCCTCGAACCAGCGGTTCAGCGCCGCGGTCGACACACGCCTGTTCCAAAGCGCATAGGCATCCTGGATCGCCTGCATCAATCGATCGATGCCCTCGCCCATCAAGCCGGAGACGGCGACGATCGGCACGCCCTTGATCTGCGGCAGCAAGTGATCGGCATCGCGGCGCAGGTTCGAGATCGCGCCGCCGCCCTTGCTCTCCATCAGGTCCCATTTGTTGACGGCGAGCACGACGGCGCGACCCTCGCGCTCGATCAGGTCGGCGATGCGAAGATCCTGCTCCTCGAAACGGTTCTGCGCGTCCATCATCATCACGACGACTTCGGCAAAGCGCACCGCGCGCAGTGCGTCGGCGACCGAGAGCTTTTCGAGCTTCTCCTCGATCCGGGAGCGCCGGCGCAGACCTGCGGTGTCGAACACGCGAAACTCGCGGCCCTTCCAGTTGATCTCGACCGCGATGGAATCGCGCGTGGTGCCGGCCTCCGGGCTCGTCAGCAGGCGCTCCTCGCCGAGCAGATGATTGATCATCGTCGACTTGCCGGCGTTGGGCCGGCCGACGATCGCGACTCGGATCGGGCGCGTGGCGGCCTCTTCCTCCGTCAGCGGCTCATCGTCTTCGAACTCATCCTCCTCCACCGGCTCCGGCATCAGCGGGCGCAGAGCATCATAGAGCTCGCCCATGCCCTCGCCGTGCTCGGCCGAGATCTGGATGGGATCGCCGAGGCCTAGCGCGAAAGCCTCCATCGCGCCGGCATCGCCATGCTTGCCTTCGCTCTTGTTGGCGACGAGCAGCACCGGCTTGTTGGCCTTGCGGGCGAAATCGGCGAAGGCGCGATCGTTGGGCGTGAGGCCCATGCGGGCATCGATCACGAAGAACAGCGCGTCGGCCTGTGCGATCGCGGCCTCCGTCTGCTCCTGCATGCGGGCGGTCAGCGAGCCCTTGGCGCCTTCATCGAGGCCGGCGGTATCGATGATCGTGAAGTCGAGATCGCCGAGCCTGGCCTCGCCCTCGCGCCGGTCGCGGGTGACGCCCGGCAGGTCATCGACAAGCGCGAGCTTCTGCCCGACCAGGCGGTTGAACAGCGTCGACTTGCCGACATTCGGCCGGCCGATAATGGCAATCTTAAAGGACATGGGTCATTCGTGCGCTGCCGGAGCCGCGCCTGTCAATGAAATGAAAAATTAGCGCGAGAAGCTGCCGCTCGGCATCGGTGCCGGGAAGGCGCCCTGCGTTTGCTGCTGGGTCGTCTGGGTCGGTTGCGCCTGCTGGACGGGCTGATCGGGCGGCGGCGCGGTGGTGCGCTTGCGCACGATCTTCTGCCTGGGCGGCGGAGCGGCCGCGGGCGGCGCGGCCTCGGGCTGGGCCTCGCCATCGACTTCGCCGGCGGGCGCCCCAGCCGGCGCGACGGCCGCACTGGCCGGCTGCCTGGTCTTCTTCGCCTTGGCACCCTTCGCGGGCTTCGGCTCGGGCGCAGGCTCGGTGGGCAGAGCCGCGACGGCGGGGCCGTTCGGATCGGGCTGTTGCTGCGCGCCCTTGTACATATCCTTGGGCACACCCTGCTCGAGGCCGGGCACGCCTTCCGGGAACACCGGCTTGCGATCGCCCGGCAGCTTCTTCTTGGTATCGAGGAAGTCGAGCATGTCGCTCGGATCGAAGCTGGAGCAACCGCCCAGCACGCCCGTGAAGGCGATCAGGACGGCGGCTGCGATCAAGCGTGGCGTGCGGCGCATATCGGGATCTCGTCTCAGCTCTCGGCTCAGCTCTTCGCTACGGGCGGCAGCAGGGCCTGCAGCGCCTCGGCGCGTGAGCGCAGGCCGGGCGGCGTTTCGCCGTCCTCGGCAATCGCGTCCAGCCATTTGCGGGCCGCAGTCATGTCGTTGTTGCGCCAGGCCGACAGCGCCAGCATCTCGCGGGCGGTATGACGGAAGGTCGATTTGGGCGCGGTGGAGGCTTCCAGCCGCTGCTGCATGTCCGCATAGCCGGCGCTGTCGAGCAGGAGACCGGCCGCGCGGATCTTCGCCAGATCCTGCCACTCGCCGCCTACGCTGCGGTCGGCGGCGATGTCGTCATAGAGCTTGGCGCCCGCCTTGGGATCGCGGGCCGCCGCCTCGGCCGCAGCACGCAGCCGCGCCAGGGTGCGATAGCCCGATGGAGCCTTCGCTGCGAGCTCGGTGAAGGCCGCCTCGGCCTCCGCATGCTTGTCCTGCTCGGACAGCTCTGCAGCCCTCTCGAAGGCAGCACCGGCCTCGGCGGCTTTCTTGGCCTCCACATACTGGTAAGCGCGCCAGCCGCCCACGGCGGCGACGATCAGCACCATCAGGGCGATGAACAAAATCGAATACTTGTCCCACAGCTTCTTGAGCTGTTCGCGACGTACTTCCTCGTCGACTTCGTCAAATAATTCAGACACTTATGCTAATCCCATGCCCGTCCGGGTGCGCGCGCCAATGCGTTCGCGTCAGGAATCCCGTCCCCCACGTGGCGGCGGGGTACCCTAACGATATGGCGGTGGCAAGGCAAAGCGAGCCCGATCAAGGCGTTAACCACCCGAGACAGCCCGGAGAGATCATCTCCCGGGGTTAGGTTCCCAACAGCTCCCGCAGCTGCCGCTTCAGCACCTTGCCATTGGCATTGCGCGGCAGCGGCTCCGCGGTGATCACCATGGTCTCCGGGACCTTGTAGTCGGACAGCCGTTCCGCGCACCAGGCGCGCAAGGCTTCGCTGTCCACTGGTGCGCGCGTGACCACCACGGCGTGAACGCGTTCGCCCAGCACCGGGCAGGCCTTGGCGACGATCGCGCTCTCGACCACGGCGGGATGGCCGGCCAGCACGGATTCGACCTCGGCCGAATAGATCTTGAGGCCGCCGCGGTTGATCATGTCCTTCTGCCGGTCGAACACCCGGACAAATCCCTCCGCGTCAACCGAGCCGAGATCGCCGGAATGCCAGAACCCGCTGGTGAAGCTTTCGGCCGTGGCTTTAGGATTGTTCCAGTAGCCCTTGATCACGGAGGCACTCTGGATCCAGAGCTCGCCGATCTCCCCAGGCGGCAGCTCACGCCCGTCCGCCCCCATTGCCAGGATGCGCGCACCCGGACACGGCAGGCCAACGCTGTCGATGTGGGTTGCCGTCAACTCGCCCGGCATGATCGTGGACGGCGATGTCGTCTCGGTCGCGCCGTAGCAGTTCGCCAGCTCGAGGCCGGGAATGATCGCCTTGAGCTTCTCGATGGTGGCGACCGGCATCGGTGCGCCGCCAAAGCCTCCGATGCGCCAGCTCGATAGATCGTAGCTCTCGAAATCGGGCTGGAGCAGGCAGAGATTGTACATCGCCGGCACCATCACCGTGTAGGTGACGCACTCGCGCGCGGCGAGCTTGAGATATTCGCCCGCCTTGAACTCCGGCATGATGATCAGCGCGCCGCCGCAGCAGATCATCGTCGTGATGTTGGCGACGACGCCGGTGACATGGCCGAGCGGCACCGCGATCGAGCGGTCGGCCGCCGTCAATTGCAGGCAGGACACGAAGATCATCGAGGAATGCACGATGTTGCAATGGGCCAGCATCGCACCCTTCGGCTTGCCCGTCGTGCCCGAGGTGTAGAGGATCATCGCGGTGTCCTCCTCGCTGGTCTCGACCGGCGCCGCGGCCGGCGCGTTGTCTGCCAGCACCGCGAAACGCGACAAAGCCGGATCGTCGTCGACGGCGATGCGATGGACCAGTTCGGGCACATCCGGCGCATCCGGCAGACGCGCCGCGAGCGCCGCCTCGTGGATCAGGATTTTGGCACCGCAGTCGGCGAGCACATAGGCGATTTCCGGCTTCTGCTGGCGCGTGCTGAGCAGCACCGTGACGAGCCCTTCATGCGCGGCAGCAAACAGCAGCAGCGGGAATTCGACGCGGTTTCCGAGCAGGATCGCGACACGATCGCCGCGCTGCAATCCGAGCTTGCGAAATCCCGCCGCAATCCGCGCGGCCTGCTCGACGGCCTGCCGCCAGCCCAGCCGGACATTGCCTGAGATCAGCGCTTCGCCGTCGGGATTGCGGGCGCAGGCGTCCGCAATCATCGCCCACAGGCTCGACGGCCGATCGCAAAATGCCGGCACCACCCGATCGCCGAAGCGCGCCTCGAACCGCATTGGCGGGATCTGAGAATGCGACCAGTCCATCGGATGCCTTGGCTTGTTGCTCTCGTTACCTTCCGCGCATGGGCATGCGCTCCTGTCTTGTGCTGATCGGCTAGCCACCCATCACGGGAACACCGATCACGACGGGATGGAACGCAAAAGCCAGCGCCAGATAAGCGATGATTCCAACCACGACCGCGATCAGATCGTTGGTGACGCCGCCGACCGGAATCGGCGGACCGCCGCCATCGGTCCGACGCTTCAGCGTGATGCGATCGTACACCGCCCAGCCCAGGAAAGAGCCGAACAGGATGATGGAGCCGAGGTCGCCATTGGCCAGAAGATGCGCCGCCGCCCACAGCTTGATGCCGGCCAGCATCGGATGCTTCAGCGTCGCATAGATGCGCCCGCGCAAGTAGGATGCGACCACCAGGATGACCGCGGGCAACATCAGCGCGAGCGTGATATGCTTCAGCGCCTTCGGCGGATACCAAACGTCGATCCAGCCGGTTGCGCGATAATGCGCGAAGCCCCAGATGATCAACGCGAGCCCTGCGAGCGAGGCAAGCGAATAGAGGATCTTGTAGGTCCCCTCACCCAGTCTCGCGATGGCCTGCGCGCGTGCATCGCGTTTCGTCGTGAACACATGCGCCGCAAAAAACAGCGCAAGCCCCAGGATCATAACCAGCAGACCCACGAGATTCTCCCCTCAACCAGCGCCCCAAGCCCATGGCGTATCATCGATTGGCCGCGGGTCGCAACTGACGCGCTACTTGTGGATCTCGCGATTGTCGACATACCGGATCGCGATCGGCCGCCCGGCGATGGCACCGCCAAGACCGCCGGTGAATTTCAGCGGCAGGCAGGCGTTCAACGATGAATTGACCGCATCGAGGTAGGTGGTTCTCGTCTCGGCGGCCACCCCCGCGGTCGCAAAGGTCAGGCGCGGCGGGCCGATCAGGCCGCCCGATTTGTTGAAGCTGAAACGCACGGCGATCTGCATGCCCGCGCGCGCATTGTCCGTTGGCGGCGACCAGCAGCTGCGCAGCTCGGCGAAGAGATCGCCGATCGTATCGAGATCGTGATCCGGCTTTTGGTATTTGGCGCGATCGGCCTCTGACGGCACGCTTTGGATCGTGAGCTGGAGGTTCTGGCCGTAGGGATAGTCGATCTCGGGAATACAGGGACCAGGCTCGAGCGGGCTGCAATAGGACGGCGTGCAGGGCCTGCCATCGAGCACGCTGCACGGCTCGTGCGAAAACGGAATTGGGTTGATTTGCCGGGGCCGCGCATCGGCGGCGATCGTCGAGATCGCCAGCAGGAGGAAAACAAGGATGCCGCGCCACATGAAGTGAACTCGCAAGGCCACATGGGTGAACGTGGCATTGCCGCCGGCAACGTCAAGCCTGCGGCCGTTCACATGCGCGCGTCCAAGGACGGTGTCGTCGCCCGGCTTGACCGGGCGACCCAGTACTCCGAGACGTTTGTGATTGAGCCGAGAGGCTGCGGCGTACTGGATGCCTCGCTTTCGCGGGGCATGACAGCGGAGCGTGAGGAGCGGACGGAACGCGCCTACCCCTTCTTCTTGACGTCCTTGACGTTGGTGAACTCGATGCCCTCGGCCCGTTCCCTTGTGTAGCCGAGATAGAACTCGTTCCGCGCCAGATAGACGGGATCGCCGTCGACATCGTCGGCAATGCTCGAGGTGTTGGCAGCGATGAACGTATCGAGCTTCTTGCGGTCCTCCGAGGAGACCCAGCGTGCAAGCTGGAACTCGCTGACCTCGAATTCGACCGGCAGCGAATATTCCGCATCCAGCCGCGCCTTGAGCACGTCGAGCTGCAGTGCGCCGACGACGCCAACCAACGCGGGCGCGCCGTCGCGCGGGCGGAACACCTGCACCACGCCCTCTTCCGACATCTGCTGAAGCGCTTCCTTCAGCTTCTTCGCTTTCATCGCATCCGTAAGACGCACGCGGCGGACGATTTCCGGCGCAAAGCTCGGCACGCCGACGAAGTTGAAATCCTCACCGTCGGTCAGCGTATCGCCGATCCGCAGCGTGCCGTGATTGGGAATCCCGACGACGTCGCCCGCATAAGCCTCGTCCGCAACCGAACGGTCCTGCGCGAAGAAGAATTGCGGGCTGGACAGCGGCATGCTCTTGCCGGTGCGCACGAGCTTCGCCTTCATCCCGCGGCTCAGCTTGCCGGAGCACAGGCGGGCGAAGGCGATGCGGTCGCGGTGGTTGGGATCCATATTGGCCTGGATCTTGAACACGAAGGCGCTCATGCGCGGGTCGGTGGCTTCGACCTTGCGCTGGTCGCTCTCCTGCGCGCGCGGCTCGGGCGCGAACTTGCCGAGCCCTTGCAGCAGGTCGCCGACGCCGAAATTGCGGAGCGCGCTGCCGAAATAAACCGGCGTCAGATGGCCCTCGCGAAACGCTTCGAGCTCGAACGGTTTTGAAGCCGCGGTGACGAGCTCGAGCTCGTCCTTGACCGCCGACACGTCGAGATTGGCGTTGAGCTTGGCGAGCTCGGCGATCTCGATCTGCTGCGCCGCGCCGGTCTTGGCGCCGCCGCCTTCGAGCAAGCGCACGCCGCCATTGACGACATCATAGGTGCCGAGGAACTCGCGGCCGCGGCCGACAGGCCAGGTCATCGGCGTGGTATCGAGCGCCAGCGTCTTCTCGATCTCGTCGAGGAGCTCGAACACGTCACGGCTCTCGCGATCCATCTTGTTGATAAAGGTGATGATCGGGATGTCGCGAAGACGACACACCTCGAACAGCTTTCGGGTGCGCGCCTCGATGCCCTTGGCGGCGTCGATCACCATGACGGCGGAATCGACCGCCGTGAGCGTGCGATAGGTGTCTTCCGAAAAGTCCTCGTGGCCCGGGGTGTCCAGCAGGTTGAACACGAGGCCCTCGAACTCGAAGGTCATAACCGATGTCACGACCGAGATGCCGCGCTCGCGCTCGATCTTCATCCAGTCCGAACGCGTGTTGCGCCGCTCGCCTTTGGCCTTGACCTGCCCGGCCAGATTGATGGCGCCGCCGAACAGCAGCAGCTTTTCGGTCAGCGTGGTCTTGCCGGCGTCCGGATGCGAGATGATCGCAAAGGTACGCCGCCGCGACACTTCAGCGGCAAGCGAGGAACGGGCCGTCGATTCGGCTGTGGTGGCGATGTCGGACATTGCGGCAGCGTTTGGCAGGGAAAATGAGCCTGATCAAGCCTCATCTGGTGATTGCGGAGCCTTCCGACCAGTCCCATATCCGCTTGGTTGGGAGGGACGACCTTCCCTTTCCATCAGCACACCAGTCGCGGGGACGACCCTGCCTTGAATGGAGGGTCGTCATGGCCTGGAGCATCCTGTTCGTCGCCGGTCTGCTGGAGATCTCCTGGGCGATCGGCCTCAAATATACCGAGGGTTTCAGCAAGCTCGTTCCGTCGGTCCTCACGCTCGGCGCCATGGCCGGCAGCATCATCCTGCTCGGGCTCGCCCTCAAATCGCTGCCGATTGGAACCGCTTATGCCGTCTGGACCGGTATCGGCGCGGTCGGTACCGCGACACTTGGGATCATCCTGTTCGGCGAGCCGGCCACCGCGTTCCGCCTCGCCAGCATCGGGCTGATCGTCGCCGGGATTGTCGGGCTGAAGCTGGTTACCTGACGAAGATCTTGACCGCCCACCAGCTCAGCGCGGCGACGATGGCCGAGGCCGGCATCGTGATCACCCAGGCATAGACGATCGAGCTGGCGACGTTCCAGCGCACCGCCGAGAGGCGCCGGGCGGCGCCGACACCGACGATGGCGCCGGTGATAGTGTGGGTGGTCGAGACGGGAACGCCGAGGAAGGTCGCCATGAACAGGGTCGCGGCACCGCCGGTCTCGGCGCAAAAGCCCTGCATCGGGGTCAGCTTGGTGATGCGCAGGCCCATGGTCCGAACGATGCGCCAGCCGCCCATCAGCGTCCCCATCGCCATTGCGGCCTGGCACGAAAGCACCACCCAGAAGGGGACGAAGAATTCGCCGCCGAGCTGGCCCTGCGAATAGAGCAGCACGGCGATGATGCCCATGGTCTTCTGCGCGTCGTTGCCGCCGTGGCCGAGCGAATAGAGCGAGGCGGAGGCGAATTGCAGGATGCGGAAGGCGCGATCCACGGCAAAGGGCGTGGAGCGCACGGAGGCCCAGGAGACGATCGCAACCAGCACCATCGCGAGCAGAAAGCCGACGAGCGGAGACAGCACGATGGCGATCACCGTCTTGGACAATCCGCTCCAGACCACCGCCGAAAGGCCCGCTTTGGCCACGCCGGCACCAAACAAGCCCCCGATCAATGCGTGCGACGAGGACGATGGGATGCCGAGCGCCCATGTCACCAGGTTCCAGACGATGGCGCCGACCAGCGCAGCGAAGATCACCTGGGCATCCACGATCGCGGGATCGATGATGCCGGTGCCGATGGTCTGGGCGACGTGCAGCCCGAACACCATGAAGGCGACGAAATTGAAGAACGCGGCCCAGAACACCGCGTATTGCGGCCGCAGCACGCGGGTCGAGACGATGGTCGCGATCGAATTGGCGGCGTCGTGCAGGCCGTTCAGGAAGTCGAACAGCAGCGCGACGGCGATCAGTCCGACCAGGACGGGAAGACCCAACGCAACATCCACGGCGCGGTCCCCTGCCCTAAACTTGCTCGATGACGATGCTGTTGATCTCGTTCGCGACGTCGTCGAAGCGGTCGGCGACCTTCTCGAGATGGTCGTAGATCTCCGCGCCGACGATGAAATCCATCGCGTTGCCGTTGCGATGCTTGAGGAACAGTTCCTTCAGCCCGATATCATGGAGATCGTCGACGCGGCCTTCCAGCTTGCCCAGCTCTTCCGTGATCGCGGTCAGCATGGCCACGTTCTGGCCGATCTTCTGCATCAGCGGCAGCGCGCGACCGACCAGATTGGCGCATTCGATCAGAAGCCCGCCGATCTCCCGCATCGGCGGCTCGAAGCTGCGGACCTCGAACAGCATCACGGCCTTGGCGGTCTGCTGCATCTGGTCGATGGCGTCATCCATCGAGGTGATCAGGTTCTTGATGTCGCCGCGGTCGAACGGGGTGATGAAGGTGCGGCGCACCGCGGTCAGCACCTCACGGGTGATGTTGTCGGCATCGTTCTCGAACTGATTGACGCGCTGGCAATAGACCGGCGTCTCCTCACCCCCGTTGAGCATGCTCTGGAGCGCGATCGAGCCCTGGATCACGGTCTGGGCGTGGCGGTCGAACAGGTCGAAGAACCGTTCTTCCTTGGGCAGGAAAGCGCGAAACAATCGCATCATGGGAGAGAGACTACCGGTTGGATTATGGCCTGGCCCGAGCGGGCCGTCATGAAACTGTCATAGACCATTTTCGATCCACGCGCGTGCCACCTCACGCCCGTGGAGCCGGATCATCCACCGCTTTCGCGCGTCAACACATCTTCCATTATATCAATGACTTACAGCGACCGCCGGAAGTAATGCGCGATTTCGCCGATGACGCCGCGGCGGAAGGTGAGCACGCAGATCACGAAGATCGAGCCCTGGATCACGGTCACCCATTGGCCGAACCCCGCCAGATATTGCTGCATGGCGATGATCACGAAGGCACCGACCACGGGACCGAACACGGTTCCGAGTCCGCCGACCAGCGTCATCAGCACGACTTCGCCCGACATCGACCAGTGCACGTCGGTGAGCGAGGCGTTTTGTGCCACGAAGACTTTCAGCGCACCGGCAAAGCCGGCCAGCGTGCCCGACAGCACGAAAGCCAGGAACTTGTACTGATCGGTGCGGTAACCCAGCGAGATCGCGCGCGGCTCGTTCTCGCGGATCGCCTTGAGGACTTCGCCGAACGGCGAGTTGATGATGCGGAAGATCAGCAGGAAGCCGGCGAGGAAGCCTACCAGAACCACGTAGTAGAGCACGGTCGGCTTGGTCAGATCGAAGACGCCGAACATGCGTCCCTGCGGAATGCCCTGGATGCCGTCTTCACCATGGGTGAACGGGGCCTGGAGGTAGATGAAGTACAGAAGCTGCGACAGCGCCAGCGTGATCATCGAGAAATAGATGCCCTGGCGGCGGATCGAGATATAGCCCGTGATGAGCGAGAGCACGAAGGCACCGGCGACGCCGACGAGGATGCCGAGCTCCGGCGGCAACGCCCACACCTTCAGCGCATGCGCGCTGCAATAGCCGGCCGTGCCCAGGAACATCGCATGGCCGAAGGACAGCAAACCGCCATAGCCGATCAGCAGGTTGAAGGCGCAGGCGAGCAGCGCGAAGCACAGCGCCTGCATCACGAAGAACGGGTAGACCCCCGTGAATGGCACCGAAGCCAGCAGCAGCGCCATCACCACGAAGACGATCATCTCGTCGCGGATCGCGCGCGGGGTTACCGGCAGCGTGTCGTCCGTCAAGGCTGTCATGTCAGGCCGCCCTTCCCGTCAATCCCGTTGGCTTCACCAAGAGCACCAGCACCATCAGCACGAACACGACGGTGTTGGAGGCCTCGGGGTAGAAATACTTGGTCAGGCCCTCGATCACACCGAGCGCGAAGCCGGTGATGATGGAGCCCATGATCGATCCCATGCCGCCGATCACCACCACCGCGAACACCACGATGATGAGGTCGGCGCCCATCAGCGGTCGCACCTGGTTGATCGGCGCCGACAGCACGCCGGCGAGCGCGGCAAGGCCGACACCGAGCCCGTAGGTCAACGTGATCATGCGCGGAACGTTGACGCCGAAGGCGCGCACCAGCGTCGGGTTTTCGGTGGCGGCGCGCAAATAGGCGCCGAGCCGGGTCTTCTCGATCAGGAACCAGGTCGCGATGCAGACCACCAGCGAGAAGATGACGACCCAGCCGCGATAGACCGGCAGGAACATGAAGCCGAGATTCATGCCGCCCTTGAGCTGGTCCGGAATGGCGTAAGGCAGGCCGGAGGAGCCGAAATAGTTCTGGAACACGCCCTGCACGATCAGCGCAATGCCGAAGGTCAGTAGCAGGCCGTAGAGATGATCGAGCCCGGTCAGCCATTGCAGCATGGTCCGCTCCAGAATCATGCCGAAGATGCCGACAATGATCGGTGCAAACAGCAACGCCCACCAATAGTTGATGCCGCCGAGGTTCAGCAGGAAGTAGGCGACGAACGCGCCCATCATATAGAGCGCGCCATGGGCGAAATTGATGATGTTGAGCATGCCGAAGATCACGGCAAGCCCGAGACTGAGCAGCGCGTAGAACGAGCCGTTGATCAGTCCCACCAGTAGCTGAGCGTAAAGAGCCTGCATCGATCCCGCACCCGGTCCCTTCGGCGTTCCCTGAAAGTCGCCCGCAGACCTGATGGTCTGCGGGCGGTTATCTTACTTCTTCAACAGAGCGCACTTGCTCTCGGACAGCGGCGTGAAGGCCTGGTCGCCCGGCACCGTGCCGACCAGCTTGTAGAAATCCCACGGTCCCTTGGACTCGGAGGGTTTCTTCACCTCGAACAGATAGGCATTGTGGATGGTGCGGCCGTTGGGCTGGATCTCGCCCTTGCCGAACAGATCGTCTTCCGTCGGCATCGACTTCATCTTCTCGACGACCTTGGCGCCGTCATGCGGGTTACCGCCGAGCGCTTCGAGTGCCTTGAAATAGTGACGCACGCCCGCATAGACGCCGGCCTGCACCATGGTGGGCGGCGCGTTGTTCTTCATCTTCTCGGCGAAGCGCTTCGAGAACGCCCGGGTCTGGTCGTTCATGTCCCAGTAGAAAGTCTCGGTGAAGTTGAGGCCCTGTGCGGTCTCGAGCCCGATCGCCTTGACGTCGGTGAGGAACAGCAGCAGCGCCGCGAGCTTCTGGCCGCCCTTGACGATGCCGAACTCGGCCGCCTGCTTGATCGTGTTGGTGGTGTCGCCGCCGGCATTGGCAAGGCCGATGATCTTGGCCTTGGAGGCCTGCGCCTGAAGCAGGAAGGACGAGAAGTCCGGCGTGTTGAGCGGGTGCTTGACGCCGCCGACCACCTTGCCGCCATTTGCAGTAACGACAGCGGTGGTGTCGCGCTCCAGCGCCGCGCCGAAGGCGTAGTCCGCGGTCAGGAAGAACCAGGTGTCGCCGCCGGCCTTCACCAGCGCCTGGCCGGTGGTGTGAGCCAGCATG
>NZ_JADPIT010000015.1:180023-195013 GCF_023073035.1 Bradyrhizobium sp. 62 | reverse complement strand
AGGTGTCGTAGGTCCAGTGCACGGTGTTGGGCGAGCACTGCGCGTTGGTCAAATCCGAGGTCGCCGCGCCCGAGTTGATATAGACGCCGTTCTTTTCCTTGATGACGTTGTTGACCGCGAGCGCCACGCCGGAATTCGGCACGTCGACAATGACGTCGACCTTGTCGACGTCGAACCATTGCCGCGCGATCGCGGTGCCGATGTCGGGCTTGTTCTGGTGATCACCCGAGATGATGTCGATCTTCCAGCCCTTCGCAGCCAGACCGGAATCTTCAATGGCCATCTGCGCGGCGATCGTCGAGCCCGGTCCGCCGAGGTCGGCATAGAGCCCGGACTGATCGGACAGCGCGCCGATCTTGACGGTCTTGTCCTGCGCGAAGGCTACGCCCGCGGTGGTCACGGCCAGCGCCGTGCCGAGCAGAAACGACGCAATCGACTTTGTCATCATGCTACTTCCCTATGAATCTTCTTGTTGGCCGTTCTAGACGCCGAGATAGGTGTGGAGCTTGTCCATGTTGGCGGCAAGCTCCGCATTGGAAAATCCGTCAATGATCTTGCCGTGCTCGACCACGTAATAGCGGTCGGCGACGGTGGATGCGAACCGGAAGTTCTGCTCGACCAGGAGGATCGTAAAACCCTCCTTCTTGAGCCGCGCAATGGTGTGGCCGATCTGCTGGATGATGACTGGCGCGAGACCCTCGGTCGGCTCGTCCAGCATCAGGAAGTTCGCGCCGGTGCGCAGGATGCGCGCGATCGCAAGCATCTGCTGCTCGCCGCCGGAGAGCTTGGTTCCCTGGCTGTTGAGCCGTTCCTTCAGGTTCGGAAACAGATCGAAGATCTGCTCGAGCGGCAATCCGCCGGGACGCACCACCGGCGGCAGCAGCAGGTTCTCCCGGACATCGAGGCTGGCGAAAATTCCACGCTCCTCCGGGCAGAACGCGATTCCCATCCGAGCGATCTTGTCCGAGGTCGTGCGGATGATGTCCTGGTTGTTGAACTTCACCGAGCCGGTGCGCTTGCCGATGATGCCCATGATCGACTTCAGCGTGGTGGTCTTGCCGGCGCCGTTGCGCCCGAGCAGGGTGACGACCTCGCCCGCGTTCACGTCGAAGTTGATCCCGTGCAGGATGTGAGACTCGCCGTACCAAGCTTCCAGGTTGCGGACCTGGAGCAGGTTGCCGCCGCTCGCGGCCTTTGCGGGAGCTTCCGCCGTTGCAGTCTCAGCCATGACCGGCTCCCAGATAGGCTTCCTTGACGCGTTCGTCCTTGGTGAGCTCGCTGTAATGGCCCTGCGCGAGCACCTGTCCGCGCGTCAACACGGTGATGATGTCGGAGAGATTGGCCACGACGCTCAGATTATGCTCGACCATCAGGATGGTGTATTTCGCGGAGATGCGCTTGATCAGCGCCGCGATCTTATCGATGTCCTCGTGGCCCATGCCGGCCATCGGCTCGTCCAGCAGCATCATCTCGGGGTCGAGCGCGAGCGTGGTTGCGATCTCCAGTGCACGCTTGCGCCCGTAGGGCATCTCGACCGCGGGCGTATTGGAAAACTCGCTGAGGCCGACATCGTTCAACAGTTCGCGCGCGCGATCGTTGAACTGGTTGAGCACGGACTTGGAACGCCAGAAATCGAAAGAGCTGCCGTGCTGGCGCTGAAGCGCGACGCGGACGTTTTCCAGCGCGGTGAGATGGGGAAACACCGCCGAAATCTGGAACGAGCGAACCAGTCCCAGGCGGGCCACATCGGCGGGCGCCATCGCGGTGATGTCCTGCCCCTTGTACAGGATTTTTCCGGCAGACGGTTTGAGGAACTTGGTCAAAAGATTGAAGCACGTCGTCTTGCCGGCGCCGTTCGGGCCGATCAACGCGTGAATGCTCCCACGGCGAACCTTGAGCGCAACGTCGCGGACGGCGAAGAAGCCCGCGAACTCCTTGGTCAAGCCTTCCGTTTCGAGAATGAACTCATCGGCCAAACAGTTTTCCCCCTGCCCGCACAACGCGCGTGGCTATCCTTGTTGCTTCAGCTTTCCGGAGGCCTTGGAGCCACTCCCTGGAGCCCATCCGGAACGCCGCCTCCGGGCGCGGAATATGCCGGAGGTGACGGGGGTTAGGCAAGGCGGAAAGCTGAGCAGGTCAGGCCTCCGGCCGGGAGACTTATGCTCCCTTAGTCGGACGTGTTTTGATGTCGCGCCTGCCCGGCTTCCCGGTTCGCAAAGCGCCGGTCATCAAGCCGTCGTTAACGGTCTTTCGTTCCATGCGCCAGCCTTCATGGAAAATTTTCCCGCAGTGAGGATCATGCGCGGGTTTCAAGTGTCCGGAATTTCTATTCGTCGGGAATATTGCCTTGGATTTTGCAAGCGCGGCTCCTTCCGTGATCAAGTCGATCAGGCAGCGTGATCTCCTGAACACGTGGCTGCAGCTTTATGCGCGCCAGCAGACGGCTCCGGCGATCCGGGAGTACCAGCCTGCGCGGCTCGAGGAAGAGCTCTCCGATCTGATCTATTATACGGTGGACATGTCGACGCCGACGCCGCGTCTGACCATTCAGAGCGAAGGTACGCGCATCTCGCGGGCCTATGGACACACCGGCAAGGGCGCTCTGCTCGACGACTATATCGGGCCGCGTCTCGCGCCCCTGGTGATGCCGGTCTATCATGAATGCGTGGCGCGCGGGCTGCCTGTCTACAGCGTTGCCGACATCGATGACATCTACGGCCGCATTGTCGCCTATGAGCGCCTGCTGCTGCCGTTCCAGACTGACGGCAAGGTCTGTCACATCATCGCGTCGCTCAAGACCTTCTGCGAGGACGGCGGCTTCGAGATCAAGAATCTGATGCGCGGAAATGACGCGCTGCCGCGCTCGAGATTGCGCGCGGTGATCGATCGGGACCTGTTCCATCGCACCCCCGGCCGCATCGCGCCGGCCGAGTTGGTCGAGTTCGCGGACCAGCAGGGCTCCGGTGTTCCCACCGAGATCATCGAGCTGAACTAGCGGTCAGCGCGATTTGGCGGCGGCTTCCTTGGTCGTGACTTACTTGGTCGTGACTTCCTTGGCATAGACGTCCGGCTTGAAGCCGACCAGCAGCTTGCCGCCAACTTCAAGCACCGGCCGCTTGATCATCGATGGTTGCGCTAACATCAAGGCCAGCGCCTTTTTCTCCGAAAGGCCTTCCTTGTCGGCATCGGGCAGCTTCTTGAAGGTCGTTCCGGCGCGATTGAGCAGCGTCTCCCAACCGACCTTGTCGCTCCACTGCTTGAGCTTGTCCTTCTCCACCCCCGTCGCCTTGTAGTCGTGGAACGTGTAGGCGACGCCATGGGTGTCGAGCCAGGCGCGCGCCTTCTTCATGGTGTCGCAGTTCTTGATGCCGTAGATGATGTTGGGCAAGACAGTCCTCGCGCATGCGTCGCAGCGTAATGCTCCGGCGTTGTACGCAACTCCAGTTCGCACGACAATATTGCGAATGATGCCAGCTCTTCGGACGGACACTCCATGCACGTCACCCACGATTCAGCCGCGACCGCATCGCCGACCATCGACTTCGACACCTTCCTCGCGGTCGATATCCGCGTCGGCACCATCATCGATGCAAAGCCGTTCCCGGAGGCGCGCAAGCCGGCCTGGCGGCTGTGGATCGACTTCGGTCCCGCGATCGGCGTGCGCAAGAGCTCTGCGCAGATCACCGAAAACCATCCGCTTGAAACGCTGGTGGGCCAACAGGTGGCTGCGGTCGTGAATTTCCCGCCGCGCCAGATCGGCCCTGTTGTATCGGAGGTGCTGACCCTCGGTTTCCCTCATGCCAGCGGCAAGGTCGTGCTGGTGCAGCCGAGCAAGCCCGTGCCGAACGGCGGACGGCTGTTCTAGCCCCGCGCGATCGAGGGCGGTCTTCAGGCCGCCGGCGACGCTCCTTAACGATTCACTCCGCCTGTGTCCCGGTCCGGTCGTCGGGGTTGACCGGGATCCAGTTCGGTAATAACAATGACTGACTGATCGTTTTTTATATTGATCAGCGCTCTTGGGTCCTTAGCCCGCAGAGCGACTAAAACGATCGAGCTGTCAGTTATTTATGGATGGCCGGATGCCCAAGATCAGCGACAAGCAACGTGAAGGCCGCCGGCAGCAGATTCTCGAAGCCGCCCTCGCCTGCTTCGCCGAGGACGGTTTTCACCAGACCGGGATGGCCGACATCGTCAAACGGTCGGGGCTGAGCCATGGTGCGGTCTATCTCTACTTCCAGAGCAAGGACGATCTGATCGAGGCACTCGCCGACGACCGGCACCGGCGCGAGGCCGTGCTCAACTCGGTCGCGCAAGGATCGGGCGATCCGATCGAAGGACTTCACGCGCTGGTCGGCGTCTATGCGCAATGGCTCACCGACCCCGCCGGCGAAGCGCGCCGCCGTGTCGGCATCCACGGCTGGGCCGAGGCTCTGCGCAACCGCCGCGTCCGCACCAGCATCGTAGAAGGCATCGACATGCCGCGCGCCCTGATTGTCGCGCTGGTCGAGCGCGGCCAGCATGACGGCCTCGTCAAGCGCGATCTCGATGCGGAAGCGATCGCGCGCGTGCTGATCGCGATCTTCCAGGGCTTTGTGCTGCAAAAATGCTGGGGCCAGGATTTTGACATCGAGGCCTGCATGGCAGCCGTGACCGGCGTGATCGATGGATTTCGCACCACGAAGGCCGACGTCAAGCGACGGACCAGGAGCTGAGCGATGTCATGGATCCATGACCTGCTCGCAGGCATTGGGGTCGGCCTTATCGGCGGGCTGACATCGGGCTTCATGGGCACGAGTCCCGGAGGCGGTCTCGTGATCTTCAGCATGCTGCTGCTCGGCGCCGAGCAACACATCGCCCAAGGCACGTCGCTGATCACGCAGGTTCCACCGACCGGACTCGCGGGCGTTCGCCGCTATTGGCAGAGCGGCAATCGCAGTCCCTTGCTGTGGATCGTCTGGATCGGCATCGGCTTGCTCTTCGGCGGCGCCGGCGGCGGCTACGCTGCGGCCGCAGTCTCCGACTCGGTGTTGCAATGGACCTACGTCGTCTATCTCGTCGCGCTGATCGCTCTCCTGATCCTGCGCCGCGACCGCGAGGAGAAAACCAAGGAGACCGGCGACCGAGACAAGCTGCCCTGGCTGCCGCTGCTCCTCATCGGCATGCTTGCCGGATTTTCCTCCGGCTTCATGGGCATCGGCGGCGGGCTGGCGATCACCGTCGGGCTCGCGGCGGGCCTGCGGGTGCCGCAGCACCAGGCGCAGCTCGTCAGCCTCGTCTTCTCGGTCATCCCGACCAATATTCCGGCCGCCGGGATCTACTGGAGCAAGGGACTCATGGTCGGTTGGCCCGCCATCATTGGCATTCTTGCCGGCCTCTGGGTCGGCACTGATCTCGGTGCGCGCGCAGCCAATCGCGTCAGCAAATCGGTGCTGCGCCGGGTCATGATCGTCGTCATCCTGCTGATGGCCCTCTACATGACCCACAAGGCGCTAACCTGATCTTACGGCCGCTTCGGAATGTTGAGCCCGCGCTCGACCGCCGGACGCGCCAGCCCGCGTTCGAGCCAGGCGGCGACGGATTTGAACTGGCTGAACTCGACGAGATCGCCGGCGCCGTAGAAACCGATGAGATTGCGCACCCAGCCGAGCATGGAGATGTCGGCGATGGTGTAGTCGTCGTCCATGAACCATTGCCGGCCGGCAAGATGCATCTCCATCACCCCGAGCAGCCGATTGGCCTCGCCCACATAGCGCTTGAGCGGCCGCTTGTCCTCGAAGTCCTTGCCGGCGAATTTGTGGAAAAAGCCGACTTGGCCGAACATCGGCCCGATGCCGGCCATCTGGAAATGCAGCCACTGGATGGTCTGGTAGCGGCGCGCGGCATCCTGCGGCAGCAGCTTGCCGGTCTTCTCCGCGAGGTATTGCAGGATCGCTCCGGATTCGAATAGCGGCAGCGGCCTGCCGCCGGGACCATCGGGATCGAGTATCGCCGGGATCTTGCCGTTCGGATTGAGCGAGAGGAACTCCGGCGTCTTCTGGTCGTCCTTGCCGAAATCGACGAGATGGACTTCGTAGGGAAGCCCGATCTCTTCCAGCATGATCGAGACCTTGACGCCGTTCGGCGTCGGCAGCGAATAGAGCTGGAGCAGCTCCGGGTGCTTGGCCGGCCAGCGCTTGGTGATGGGAAAGGCGGACAGATCGGACATCAGAACCCCGGCTTCGTTCATGAGATGCCGCCTAGTCTAGGCCAGCGGACGAACGACGCAAGGTCGAGTGGTTGATCATTTTCCCGCACAGTTCACAACGGCCGCAGCAAATGGTTGGTGGCGTGCATCACGTCGCGCTGTGCGCGTTGCTCGATGAAGAGCTGGCCGGTGACGAGCAGCGCTCCGGTGAAGACGAGCGCGAGCATCGCCGTCGCGAACTGACTGGCATCCCTCATCGGACGAGCTTCTCCCTGTTCGGTTCGCACGAGGAACGCGGGCCGGCCATCGTCTGTTCCTGCAAGCTTCAAATAAATTGCAGCTTTTTCCCGAATCGTCCTCATCGGTAGCCTCAATAATTGATCTCCATCCGCAAGCCCCGCGGGTCGGTCTCCTCCCCGCCGAACCGCTGCGTGCTGTCGCGTGCCGCGACCGCGCAGGCACAGGCGTCGATGAGGTCGTCACGGCCAATGCCGGTGCCGTGTCGTTGCGTCAGCCATGTCGGCAAGCGCGCGAAGCCGCGCTGCTGCACGAGTGCGATGCGCTGCTCCCGGCCCTCTGCAGACGTCTTCTTTGCAAGCCGGGCCCGCCCAGCGAGATTCCAGAAAATCAATTCCGGATGCGCTTCGCCGATCGTCGTCTGCCGCGTCGGCGTCATGATCTCGTCGGCGTCCCTGATCTTGTCCCTGATGTTCCAGAGCTGCGCTGACACGCCCTTGCCCTTGCCCTCGCACTCCCAGTAGTGACGGTTAGCTGCGGCCATGTCGGCAAATTTCCAGAGGTCGCGGCGCGCGCCGAGAAACACGGCAGGACCGACCAGCTCGCGCGCGCGCAAATCGCAGATGCGATATCCGCTCCATTTCAAGCCGATCGGCATGTCGATCATCGCCCGGGCATGCGGCAGCGCAAGCAGCCGCACGAGACCCGGCGAATAATCGAAGCCGTGATCGCCGCAGTCGTCGATCCAGGCAGCGACCCAGCCGAAGCGAAATCCATCAAGGCCGAGATAGTTTGGCAATTTCCTGATCCCCGACAGACATCCGCCCGCTCCTCTATCTCGGTCCCTCGCCCCGGTGCTGCTCGAACAGGCGCTGCGCCAGCAACGCATGGCCGAGCGTGCCGCCGGCGCGAACCGCCGCTGCAATCAGCGCGGCTTCCGCGATTTCTTCGCGCGTTACACCGGCCTTCGCCGCCAGCGCCGTGTGCACATCGAGGCAATAGGCGCATTGCGTGGTGAGCGCGACTGCGAGCGAGATCAGCTCGCGATATTTTGGCGGAATCAATCCGTCCTTGCGCTCGACCGCGTTGTTGAACTCAAGGAACGCGTTGGCCTCGACCGGCGCGAGCCCCACGAAGGCCGGGATGGATTTCAGATCGTCAGGGCTTTGATAACAGGTCATGGCTCACCTCGTCAGGTATTCGCGCAGCAGGGCGCGGGCGCGATGCAGGCGTGCTTTCACGGCCTGCCGGGTCGCGCCGAGTGCGTCGGCGATTTCGTCGATGGTCATTTCCTTGATGTCGCGCATCAGCGCGACATCGCGGTAGTGCGGCGGCAGCGCCTCGAAGGCCGCCGCGACGTCGAGCCGCAAATCGGCTTCAGGACGCGACAGCAGCAGCGCCTCCGCCTCTCCGTCGTCGATCGCCGACGCGAGGCCTGCCTTACGGGCGAGCCGCAGGCATTCGCGGCGGACCACACTGAACAGCCAGGCCGAAAACGCCAGCCACGAGCGGATCGTGCCGACATGGCGAAACAGGATCCATAGCGCCTCCTGCGTCGCATCCTCGGCATCCGCCGAGCTGCGACAGGTGGCGCGGGCATAGCGGCGGATGTTCGGCTGCGCCGTCTCGAGCAGAGAGGCGATCGCCTGGGGATCGCCGAGGCGCGCGGCCTCGAACAGGTCCGGCGAGATCCCAGCGGCGCTCACGACACGCCTCCTCTTCCGATGCCGGCCATCGCGCACATCGGACAATAGCCGACGAGGCCGGTCAGTGCGAAGCCGGCGCCGCCGAGCGCAACCAGCCAGGCCGCGGCGCTGGTCAGGTACACGAATGCCGCGACGGCCACCGCGACGCCAAAGGCGATCCGCACGGCCTGATGCAGGCCGCCGATGTTCTTCCTGTAAAATGCCATCACATCCTCCGAGACGAGCCGAAGCAAAATGCCTCGACCCTCAAGAGAGGGTGCGACGAGCGGAAAGGATTCGCGGCAAGTGCAATTTTTTTCGCGATCAGCCTCCGACGGCCTGATAGGCCAGACGCTTGAATTCGAAGAAGAACGGATTCCAGAAACCCATGTAGCGCTGCGTCATCAGCACACCGGCGGTATTGGCCTGCGGGCAGATCCACCAATGGGTGCCCGCAAGGCCGCCCCACTGGAATTCGCCGGTCGAATTCGGAGGATCGAACGGCATCGGCGCGAAGGTGACGGCGCCGCCGAGGCCAAAGCCCTTGCCGGGGATCGGGCCGAGATTGGCGAAGCGGATGTTCTCGCCGGCGGGCAACTGGTTCGTCATCATCTGCCGCAGCGTCTCCGGCTTCAGCAGAGCATCCGAGCCGGGAAGCAGCGCCCGTATCAAAGCGAGCATGTCGGGCAAGGTCGAGACCAGTCCGCCGCCACCCGACAGCCGCGGGAATTGCCGCCGATAGGCCTGCGGATAAGGCAGGTCGTCGGCCCGCGTGAGGCCGGGCTTCATGGGATCGAGCACATCCGTGCCGTTGTAGAGCGCGACCAGCCTGCCCTGCTGCGCGTCCGGCACGTGGAAGCCGGTATCGGTCATGCCGAGCGGCTCGAAGATGCGCGCCTTGAGCACGGCGTCGAGCGGCTTGCCGGAGACGACCTCCACGACACGCCCGAGCACGTCAGTCGCAACCGAATATTCCCAGGACGCGCCGGGATGAAAGGACAGCGGCAGATCGGCGAGCTGGTCGATCATGTCGGTCAGCGGCGTCAACGGATTGAGAACGCGCGCCTCGTTATAGCATTTGAACAGCACCGTACCGGGATCGAAGATGCCGTAGCTGAGGCCGGAGGTATGGGTCAAAAGCTGCCGGATCGTGATCGGGCTTTTCGCTGGCTCGACCTCGGCAAGGCTCAAAGCGCCCGGCTTCAGAACCTTGCGATTGCCGAGTTGCGGCAGGAATTTCTCGACAACGTCATCGAGCCCGATGCGGCCATCCTCGACCAACAGCATGATCGCGCAGGTGACGAAGATCTTGGTGTTGGAGAAGGCTCGAAATATGTGATCGGGCCGCAGCGCGGTGCCCTCCTCGCGATCGGCGAAACCGACGCATTGCTGATCGACGACCTCGCGGCCCCGCAGCACCGCCCAGGATGCACCCGGAATGATCTCCTGATCGACGTAACGCTGCATTGCCGTCCGCGTGGCGGAAAAATCAGGTGTTCTGGCGTCCATGTGTTTCCCCAATGATGGCAGGGATCGGTATAGCGTGAATTCGCCAGATATGAAGCCTGACCGGACGGCGCAGCTCATTCCTGCTTCATGAAAGCGGTGACGTGCAGGCGGCGCCGAGTCCGCATCCCCTGCCGCTGGTACAGCGCGATGGCCGACGAGTTGCTCGAAAACACGTGCAGGAACGGAATTTCGCCGCGCGCCTCGATCTGGCGTGCGACAGCCGCCAGCAGCGCCTGCGCGTAGCCCCGCCCCCGATGATCAGGGTGGACGCAGACGGCCGTCATCTCGACGAATTTGCCCGGCTTCATGCGCTCGCCGGCCATCGCGACCAATTCGCCGCCGGCACGGATGCCGAGGAACGTCCCGAGTTCGTGGGTGCGCCGCGCGAATGGACCGGGCTTGGTCAACTCCGTCAGCGCCATCATGGCGGGAACGTCGGCCGCACCCAGTCGAACGATCTCGGCATCGCGAAGCGGACTGTCGGCCGGAGAGCCGATCATCTGCTCGCAGAGTCCGGCCAGCACGACCTTGAAACCTGCGGGAACGTCGACGGCGTCCGGTGTGAACAGCGCGGCGACCTGCGAGCCCGACAGGAGATCACGGAGCGCGGCGAAGCTCGCCTCGGACATGTCGACCATGTCGGCAAAGGGCGTCACGTCCACCGGATAGCGCAGCGCGCGAGGGCCACCTTCGGCCAGATGTTTGTGGCTGGTCGTCAGCGCGCTCCAGATCGGGCGATCCAGCAGCCGCTCATCATGATCGGACACCGGCCTAGTCCTTGTCGAAGCTGACGATGACGGCGGCATTGGCGATCAGGATCGGGTCGTTGCCCTGTTCCGGGGCCGACGGAATCTCCAGCCCGCCCTTCACCGCGTTGACGGTGACAGTGCCGTAAGGCAGTTCCTTCGCGACCGCGTCCTTGTCAACGCTTTCCGGATTCGGCACTGCGATCGTGACGTCCACGAACATGTCGTTCGCAGTCTTGTCGATCATCCGGAAGAAGCCGAGGCTCGAATGCCTGATGGCATCAGAGACGGCACGCTTCGCCGCCTTGGTGGCGTCCCTGCCGTGAACGTCGACGCCCATGCCCATCTCGGTGATACAGCGAACGCGAGCCATGTCTTTATCCTGTGGTTGGTTGAGTAATTGTTGCGACTGTCGGCGATCGGTGATCGCGACACAAGTGCGATCGCTCCTCTCGTGTCCCGGACGCGCTGCAACGCCTTAGCGTTGCTGCGCAGAGCCGGGACCCAGAACGCTACAGAGTTCTCGGATGCATGGGCCCCGGCTCTGCAGCGCATCGCTGAAGGAGCGCTGCGCAGCGTCCGGGGCACGAGATCGCACAAACTCACGCCTTCGCCTTCTCATGCGCGCGCAATTCGTCGACCAGCACCCGCACATTCTCCGAATAATCGATCGGGATCACGACCAGATGCACGCCGCCCTCCTTGAAGGCGGCATCCAGCGTCGCGGCAAAACTATCGATGCTCTCGATCCGATGTCCCTTCGCCCCATAGGCTTTCGCGTACAAGACGAAATCGGGATTGCCAAAGGTCATGCCGAAATCGGCGAAGTGATCGACGGCCTGTTTCCAGCGGATCATGCCGTAGGCGTTGTCCTCGAGCACCAGCACGACCAGATTGAGCTTGAGGCGGACGGCGGTCTCCATCTCCTGGCTGTTCATCATGAAGCCGCCGTCGCCGGCGACCGCGAGCACGCGGCGCTCCGGATAGAGCATCGCGGCCATCATCGCCGACGGCAGGCCGGCGCCCATCGTCGCCAGCGCATTGTCGAGCAGCAGCGTGTTGGCGACACGGGTGCGGTAGTTGCGCGCGAACCAGATCTTGTACATGCCGTTGTCGAGCGCGACGATGCCGTTTTCCGGAATGACCTGCCGGATGTCGTGCACGATGCGTTGCGGCGTCGGCGGCCAGCGCGCTTCGGTGGCGCGGTCGGCGATATGCGAGAGAATCCTTTCGCGCAGCGGCAGCAGCGCGGCGGCTTGCGGCAACTTGCCTTCGAGCCGGTCGGCGAGCAGTTCCAGGCTCGGGCCGACGTCGCCGACGACTTCCGCATCGGGAAAATAGACCAGCTCGACGCTGGCCGGCGTGTAGCTGACGTGAATCACCTTCGGACCCGACGGTCCCATGATGAAGGGCGGCTTCTCGATCGGGTCGTGGCCGATCGCGACGATCAGGTCGGCGGCGTCGATCGCGTCATGAACGTAGTCGCGCTCGGACAGCGCGGCGGTGCCCATGTAGAGATTGGTGCCGCCGGGCACCGTGCCCTTCCCCATCTGCGTGGTGAAGAAGGGAATGCCGGTCCGCCGCACGAAGCTGGCGATGCCGTGGGTCGCGCGCGGCCGGCTGGTCGCAGCGCCCATCATCACCAGCGGATGCTTCGCGGCCAAGATCATCTCGGCGGCGCGGTCGAGCGCGGCGCGATGGGCGACTGGGATATCGATCGGATGAACCGGGATCACCGGGACATCAGGCACTTCATCGCCCGCGATGTCCTCGGGCAGTTCGAGATGCACCGGCCCCGGCCGCTCCTCCATCGCCACGCGAAACGCGTCGCGGACCACGGTCGGGATGCTGGAGGCGCTGATGATCTGCCGCGACAGTTTCGTCAGCGGCTTCATGGTGGCGACCACATCGACGATCTGGAAACGCGCCTGCCGGCTGCTCATGATCGGCTTCTGGCCGGTGATCAAGATCATCGGCATCGCGCCAAGATGCGCATATGCCGCGCCCGTCGACAGATTGAGCGCGCCCGGGCCGAGCGTCGAAAGACAAACTCCGGGCTTGCCGGTCAGCCGCCCGTGCGTCGCGGCCATGAAGGCGGCGGCCTGCTCGTGGCGGGTCAGGATCAGTTCGATTTTGGAGGTGCGGAGCGATTCCACCAGATCGAGATTCTCCTCGCCTGGCACGCCGAAGATGCGATCGACACCTTCGTTCTCCAGCGCCGCGACAAACAGGTCCGATCCTTTGGCTTTGCGTTCCTGCCCACTCATGTCGCCTCCCGGTCACAATGTCGGCTCCCGTGTTCCACGGCAGCCGGCGCATGGTAACGGTCCGCGGCGCGGGCACAACTCACAAAGAGGCGCGCAACTGCATCAGCCCTGTCATCGCCAGCGCAGCGACGGAGCAACTGGCCGCCGCATTCTCCGCTCTCGTGTCCCGGACGCGGTGCGGCACGCAGTGACGCTCCGCAGAGCCGGGACCTAGAAGGCCGCGCACTCGCTGTTGCATGGGCCTCGGCTCTGCAGCGCACCGCGAAGAGGCGCTGCGTCCGGGGCACGAGACCTTGTTCGACAATAGACACACCATCGCATCCTCACGGCTTGTTCGACTTCGGTAAAGTGGAATATTTTCCGTGGCGTGCGTTGACCGACCATTTGGATGTTTTGCCCGACGGGAAACACAAAGTCTTGTAGCCCGGATGAGCGAAGCGACATCCGGGATTCCCACTACAAGCTGTCCCGGGTATCGCTTCGCTCACCCGGGCTACAGGTTCGTGCTCCGTTGCAAGCCGCGCGCGCCGTGCTATCGCTTGGGCGATGACTCCCAAGGCCTTCGAAACCCGCTGCCTGCGCCTGCCCGCCGTCACCAAGGTGGTGCAGTGGGAGGGCACCTCCGTGTTCAAGGTCGGCGGCAAGATGTTCGCGCTCGGCGGCGGCTTCGCCGCCCGCTCCGGCGGCTACATGTTCAAGGTCTCGAACCTGGCCTACGCCATGCTGATCGAGCACGGCCTCGCGCAGCCGGCGCCGTATCTGGCGCGCGCCAAATGGGTGCAGCTTGCCAGCAACAACGCACTGTCAGACGCCGAGCTCACGGCCTATCTGGCGCAGGCGCACGCGCTGATCGTGGCGAAACTCACGCGGAAGTCCCGCAAGGCGCTGGGCCTGGACTGAAGCGCAGGGCGCTGCTGATGCTCGTGAAGTGAGCGGCCACACTGATTGACCTCCAGGATATACCTGACTAAAGTCAGACATCATGCTCGACCCTGTTTCCCGCGTCCGCCGCTTCAACCGTGCCGTCACCTCCGCTGTCGGCGCGCTCGATACCTCGTTCCTGGGGCGCGGGCGGCCGCTGGGGGCGGCGCGCGTGCTCAACGCGATCGGGCACGGGCGCTCGGACGTGGCGCAGATTCGCGACTACCTCGGCCTCGATTCCGGCTTGATGAGCCGCCTCCTGCGCAGCCTCGAGGACGAAGGGCTGGTCGAGACCAATGCGCATGAGGACGACGCGCGCCGCCGCGTAGCGACATTGACGCGTGCCGGCCGGCGCGAGTTCGCGACCTACGAGGCGCTGTCGAACACACAGGCCGAGGGCTTCCTCGCCCAACATTCGCAACGCGAGGCGGTGCTGGCGGCGATGGATTTGATTGCCTCCACATTGACGCGCGAACGCGTCACGCTGGACGAGATTGATCCGCGCAGCGAAGAGGCCCGCTATTGCCTCGGCGAATATTATGGCGAGCTCGGCCGCCGCTTCAAGCAGGGGTTCGACGTCTCGCTGTCGCGCGATCCTGATGCCAAGGATATGCGCCGCCCGCGCGGCACGTTCATCATCGCGATGTCGGACACGCTGCCGATCGGCTGCGTCGGGCTGAAGGGCACGGATCACGGCTATGCCGAGATCAAGCGGCTGTGGGTCGCACCGGCGGCGCGCGGATTGCGGCTCGGCCGGCGCCTGATGGACGTGACCGAGGATGCCGCGCGAGGGCTCGGCATCAAGCTGCTGCGGCTTGACACCAATAGCGCGCTGGCGGAGGCCGGTCAGCTCTATCGGCGAAGCGGCTGGAGCGAGATCCCCCGCTTCAATGACGATCCCTACCCAGACCTGTTCTTCGAAAAACGTCTGTGAGCGCGGGTGCCGATCGCCCTGTTGCCGCGTTATGGCCGAAGCCGCAGGAGCAACGCCATGACCGGGTCCGATCTCGCCGAGATCTACCGCAACTACATTGCCTGCCTGAACCGGCAGGATTGGCCTGCCCTCGGACAGTTCGTCCACGACGACGTCGCCCACAATGCGCGACCGTTCGGACTGTCCGGCTATCGTGCCATGCTGGAGCAGGATTTTCGCGAGATTCCGGACCTGCATTTCAACATCGAGCTGCTGGTCTGCAATCCGCCCCAAATCGCCTCCCGGCTGAAGTTCGATTGCACGCCGGTTGGAAAGTTTCTGGGGCTGGATGTGAACGGCAAGCGCGTGTCATTCTGTGAGAACGTCTTCTACGAATTCCGGGACGGGAAGATCCGGCACGTGTGGTCCATCATCGACAAGCCCGCGATCGAGGTGCAGCTCTAGCGCGCGGAGAGCTGGAGCGACCTCGGTCGCTTCGTCTTTTCTTGCGATTTGCCGCGCGCCAGA
>NZ_JADPIT010000015.1:152168-180013 GCF_023073035.1 Bradyrhizobium sp. 62 | reverse complement strand
AGGCAATGACCAGGGCGGCGCCCGCCAGCATCCAGAGCGACGGGGTCTCGCCGAGAAAGGCCCAGCCGAGCAGGACCGCGATGATCGGATTGACGAAAGTGTAGGTCGCGACCAGCGTCGACGCCACCTGCTTGAGCAGCCAGATATAGGCCGCGAACGCGACGACGGTGCCCATCAGCGTCAGGTAGGCCCAGCCTGCAATCGACGTCGTCGTGACATTCGACGGGTTCACGCCGCCGAGCTCGCCTCGTGCGGCGCCGATCGCCAGCAGCACCACGCCGCCGGCCAGCAGTTCCAGCCCCGACAGCGCAACGGGCGAGAATTTTCCCGAATAGCGCTCGGACACGAACGTGCCCGCGGCCCAGGACAGCGCCGCGCCAAGCAGCAGAAAGACGTCGCTCGCGCGCAGTTCGCTGCTGCCGGATGACGCTTCGTGAGATGCGATCAGCGCAACGCCCATGACACCGGGAATCAGAAACCCCACGGTCTTCCAAGTCGGCCGCTCGCTGCCGGGAAAGATCACCTGCAAGAGCACGATCCAGAGCGGAATCGTCGCCAGCAGCACTGCGGCCAGCCCCCAATGCACGCGCTGCTGGGCATAGGCGAGTACGCCGTGACACCCCACGAAGAAGAAGACGCCGCAGATCACGGCGATCATGCAGCTTCTCGCCGGCGGCGAGGACGTGCCCGCCAAGCGTGCGGCGCCGTACAGGATGGCGCCTCCGACCAGGCAGCGCGCCGCCATCAGCGTGAACGGCGGCAGGGATTGCAGCGCCAGCGCGAGCGCCAGATAGGTCGAGCCCCACACGAGATAGATGGCGGCAAATGCCAGGACGATCGCCACATGCACTCTTGAAAGCGACATGATGAACTCGCAACCTGCTCGAAGGTCAAGCTCATCAACCGGGCCGGCGGGCTTTGGTTTCGTTACGCCGCCGCCGGCGCCAGTTCCGCTCGCCGCTTCGCGAACGGCTTGAAATTCATCGCCATCAGGAAGGCGCCGAGGCCCATCGCCCAGGAGGCGATATAGAGCCAGGCGTAGCTCGAGAACGCATCGTAGATCAGGCCGCCGGCGAGCGGGCCCGTAGCCATGCCGAGACTGCCGGCCATGGCGGTGCCGCCGATCACCGTGCCCATCATCTTGAGCGGAAAGTTTTCGCGGATCAGCACCGCGTAGAGCGGCATGGTGCCGGCATAGATGAAGCCGAAGACGGCCCCGACGGCGTAGAACGTCGCGAGCTGATGCGCGAAGACATAGGCGAGTGCGCCGAAGGCCTGCAACAGCAGGCCCGAGACGAGCACGCGCTTGGCGCCGAAACGGTCCCCCATCAGGCCGAAGGCGATGCGCCCGCCCAGGCCGGCAAAGCCCTCGATGCTGTAGATCGTCACCGCCGCGACCAGCGGGATGCCGCAGCTCACGGCATAGGAGACGGTGTGAATGATCGGGCCGGAATGAGTGGCGCAGCAGAAGAAGTTGGTCGCGAGCAGGATCAGGAATTGCGGCGAGCGCAGCGCTTCTCCCATCGACATCTCACCTTGCGCGGCGCCCTCGGCCGCAGGCGCGGCCACGGCGTGCGCGAGCGCCGGCGGGCGGCGCACCAGGAACGAGACCGGGATCATGATGGCGCCGACCACCAGCGCCACGATCTGCATCGAGGTGCGCCAGTCATGGCCGGAGACGAGCCAGGCCGCGAGCGGCGCCATCGTCATCGGCGCCATGCCCATGCCAGCCGACACCAGCGAGACCGCAAGGCTGCGATGGGTGTCGAACCAGCCGGTCACGGTCGCCATCATCGGCGCGAAGATCGCGGCACAGGACGCCCCGACCAGAAGGCCAAAGACGAATTGAAACGCCAGCAGCGAGGTGGCGTGGCTCGCCGCGAACAGGCTGACGGTCAGCACCGTCGATCCCGTCAGCACCACCGGCCGCGGTCCGAACCGGTCCGTCAGCGTGCCCCAGGCCATGCTGGTGAAAGCCATCGCCAGAAAGCCGATCGTCATCGCGCTGGAGATGCCGGTCACGGACCAGCCGGTATCCTTTGCGATCGGCTGCAGGAACACCGGCAGCGAAAACATGCCGCCGATGGCGACGCAGCCGAGCAAGCCGCCCGCGGCGACGATCACCCAGCGATAGGAGGAAGAGTTCATTTTGGTCTCCCGTCAGGTCTGTCTGGGTGGAAGACGAACGGGAACTGCGCCCGCCGACAGCCGGCACCACGGCATCGGGGCAATTTTTTCGACTTCGGCCGAGCCCAGGCTTCGCCTAATCCGTTTGTTGGCGACATAGTTGCCAACAACAAACGCGAAAACAACCCCATGCACAGTAGCCCGCGCCAATCGGATCAATGGCTTACGACGCGAGCAATTTGCGATGCCAAGGTCCTGCGGCGCCGGCGATTTGACTCGTCGGGCAAAACACCGGCATGATGTCATGATCCCGCCAACGCCATCGCGTCAGCCCAAGTGCGCCTGCCTGGCGCGCCGCCGCCATGCGCCGATGGTGAGCCAGACCGCCGGAACCAGGAAATCAAGCGTGAGTGGTAAGAGCCCTGCATGACCATTCGCCCGATCGTCCGCTATCCCGACCGCCGCCTCACGTTGCCGGCCCGCCCCGTCACGGCATTCGACGCAACGCTCCGCGAGCTTGCAAATGATCTGCTCGAGACCATGCGCGCCGCGCCCGGCATCGGCATCACGGCGCCGCATATCGGCGTGCCCTTGCGCGTCGTCGTGCTCGAGCTCGACGCCAAGGACGGCGCGCGCACCTACGTCAATCCGGAGATCGAATGGGCCTCACCCGAGATGATCCTGCATCGCGAAGGCAGCGTCTCGATGCCCGGTGTCAACGACGACGTCCAGCGCCACGCCCGCGTGCGGATCAGCTATCAGGATCTCGACGGCAACATGCACAGCGAGGAGTCGGACTCCTTGCGCGCCGTCTGCCACCAGCACGAGATCGACCAGCTCGACGGGATGTTCTGGATCCAGCGGCTGTCGCGGCTGAAGCGGGAGCGGCTGGTGAAGAAGTTCGAGAAGATGTCGCGCGGGTGAGCGGGCCGGCAAAGATCGGACTTGTGTGAAGTCGCGCCGCCTGTTCGATATGGAGAAGTCAAACCAGCCTGATATGATTGGAACGGTCGGCCCCGTCGGGAGGGACACGAATGACTCATTCAGGTCGTTGCGCCTGTGGCGCGGTTTGTTACACCATCGCGTCCGCGCCGATCCGCGGCTTCCAATGCCAGTGCAGCGACTGTCAGCGCGACACCGGCAGCGGCCACAGCTCCATCTTCGTGTTCGCGCGTAGCGCAGTCTCGGTGACAGGCGAGGTGCGCGAAATCGAGCGCACTGCCGACAGCGGCGCAGTCAAGCGCAAGGGGTTTTGTCCGAACTGCGGCTCGCCGATCTATAACAAGCCGGACGATAAGCCGGAGTTTATCGGCATCTATGTCGGCACGCTTGACGATGCCAGCACGTTCAAACCGTCCGTCGTGCTGTTCTGCTCGCGCGGATATGCCTGGGATCACCTCGATCCCGGGATTCCCAAACTCCCGGAATGGCACCCGGGATCGCGCTGATTTTTTGCAGATTGGGAGACAGCCAATGGCGATGAGCTTCGAGCTATCGATGCTGGCCGCCGCAATCGTCTGGGGCTTCGTACAGCTTGTCGCCGCCGCGCAAGCCGCGAACCTGCAATACGGCCTCAGATGGGCTGCGAGCTCGCGCGACACCGAGATGCCGCCGCTCAAGCCCATCGCCGGCCGGCTCAACCGAAATTTCCGCAACTACATGGAGACGTTTCCATTCTTTGCCGCCGCGATCCTCATCTCTCACGCCGCAGGCGCTCACAACGAGCTGACCTATTGGGGATCGATCGCCTATCTTGGCGGACGCATCGCCTACACCGCGCTTTACCTATCCGGCGTACCGCTCGTCCGCTCACTGTTCTGGAATATCGCCAGCTTTGGCATGCTTGCAGTCTTGGCAGCGCCTTTCGTGCCTCACTGAAGCGACGCCTTGGCGACTTTGCCTTTGCCGCGATGCCTTCACGCCCGCTTCCCGCACCGCTTGTTCATTGGAGCATTGCGACGCTCGCGTTTGCCGCGCGCGATCTCCGTCGCCAGGGCGTCCAACTTCGGCTCCCAGAAATTCCTGAACTGGCCGACCCATGCGTCGACCGCGCGAAGCCCCGCAGCATCGACCGAATAGAGCCGTCGTTGCGCCTCCGCCCGAACGGTCGCGAAGCCGCTCTCGCGCAGCACCTTGAGGTGCTGCGACACGGCGGCCTGCGTGATCCCGAACTCCGCTCCGATCGCCTCGACGACCTCACCGGACGCCATCTCGCCGGGCGCAAGCAGCTCGAGGATGCGACGGCGGACGGGATCGGCAAGGACATCGAAGATTTGCATCAGCTTCCTCTGCCCGGATGCGCAACGTCGGGCGGCGTCTCGCCGCGATAGAAAGCGATGGTGCGGTCCGACCGCTGCTTCGCGGAGGCAGGATCCACGCCGCTTGCGACGTGCGCCGCGCGCCAATACTCGCCGCTGCTCGTCATGAATTCCTTGCCCGCGGGAGAGCCCATCCATGCCTCGGCCGTCTCATGGTCGACCGATGCCCCGGTCGCAACATATCGCTCCAGCCCCGCAATAGCGAGATCCCAGCCGATGCCGACTGCCCCTGGACCGAACTGATTCCAATGATCCTCGATGATCGCGGTGTGCTCAAGCGTCAGCCGCGCCTGGTTTCGTTCTGCCGTCAGCTTGACATCGATCCAGCTCATCGCGCCGCCGAATTCCCACGTCGCCGCGAAATGGGTCGGCGGCGTACACGCCGTGATGGTGCCGCCGGCATTTCCCTTGAGCTGGTACTTTCCACCGAGCCGGAGATCTCCATCGACCGGCAAGAACCAGCGCGGAATGCGTTGTGGGCTGGTCACTGCGTCCCAGAGATCATCGACGCTCGTCTCGTATAGCCGCGTCAGCGTCACCGCACTGGCCGCTTTCCCGTCCCTCTCGAAATTCCTCACCGAGCGCGTAACCAGCCCCAATACCCTGACCACGTCGATCTCCATGGCGCTACTCCTTGTCGTTGCGTGCCATGATTAATATCGGCCTAAGCTAATATAAGTCAACTCTTATATTCTGAGGAGATGCCGCTCAGATATTTGCCCGGCGGTTTTCCGAGCGCCTTCTTGAACATGGTGATGAAGGCCGCGACAGAGTCATAGCCGAGATCGGCGGACACCTGCTGCACGCTGGCGCCGGACGTCAGCTCCCGCAAGGCGACGGTCAGGTGCAATTGCTGGCGCCAACGCCCGAAGCTTAAGCCCGTCTCCCGGACAATGAGGCGCGCGAGGCTGCTCTCGCTCAGCGCGACGCGATCGGCCCATTCGGCCAGCGTCCTGCGATCGGAAGGGTTTTTCGCCAACGCTGCGGCAATCTTCTTCAAGCGCGGCTCGGGCGAGAGCGGCAGATGGAGCTGCTGAACCGGCATGCGAGGAAGCTCGCGTAGCAGGACGCTCGCCAGAAGGTCCACCCTCGCCTCGTCATCCGCGATCTGATCGGACAACTCGACGATCACTTCACGCAGCAGCGGGGAGATCGAAAGCGTGCAGCAGCGATCCGGCAGGTCCACGCGGTCAGGCTCGATATAAACGAAGAACAGCCGGGCATTTTCTGTCGCGAGGTTGCTGTGCTGCAGGCCCCCGGGAATCCACACCGCGCAATGCGGCGGCACCATCCACAGACCCGTGGGAACGCGGCACGTCACGGCGCCGCCCAGCGCAAAGACAAGTTGCCCCTTGCGGTGCCTGTGATCGGGTACCTCGCCCTTGGTCCCGATCACGTCGACGCGCACGGCGATGACGGGCGCGGAAACATCATCCACGTCGAGATCAAGCCATGGAAAACGGAGCGGCTGCCGCATGCTTGCCGGTTTTTAGCAATTGATTGGCAGAATATCTAAATCGAGCGAACAGGAAAGTCGATAGGATCTCGGCGTGGCAAGCGGTTTCGCTGTGGCCGTCCTTCGAGACGCCCGCTTCGGCGGGCTCCTCAGGATGAGGTCTTGTTTCGCGGCGCAACCGCAAATCCTCATGGTGAGGAGCCCGCTCTCAGGCGGGCGTCTCGAACCATGAAGGCCAAGCTCTGTGTGCGATTGCCCTGGAGATGTGACCATGCATGGTTTCACAACTACGACAGCAGCCAAGCTGGAACCCGTGGTCCGCACGCAAGCGGGGGCCGTGCGTGGCGGCCCGCGCGATGCAAGCGGCGTGATCGCGTTCAAAGGCATTCCCTACGCAGCACCGCCGGTCGGGCCTCTGCGTTGGTGCGCACCAAAGCCGCCGGCGCCCTGGGATGGCGTGCGCGATGCGCTTGTGTTCGGCGCGGGGTGTCTATCGGCGCTCGAAAATGACCAGCGGCCGGGGCCGCGCGACGAGGATTGCCTTTATCTCAACGTCTGGACCGCGGCGAAGCACGCCGACGAGACGCGGCCCGTGATGGTGTGGATTCACGGCGGCGGCTTTCAGTTCGGCTCCTCGGCGAATCCGGCAACCGATGGCGGCCGGCTAGCAGCGAAAGGTGTCGTCGTCGTCAGCTTCAATTATCGCCTCGGCATCCTCGGCTTCCTCGCCCATCCCGATCTCGATACGGAGGCGCCCTCGGGCAATTACGGCCTGCAGGATCAACTGGCGGCGCTGCGCTGGGTCAAGGCCAACATTGCCGGCTTTGGCGGCGACCCCGACAACGTCACCCTGTTCGGCGAATCCGCCGGCGCCATGGCCGTCGGCATCCTGATGGCCTCGCCGCTTGCACATGGACTGTTTCACAAGGCCATTGGGCAGAGCGGTGCGTTCTGGGACGGCAAGCACGGCCCACTCCAGGGCTTTGAAGAAGCCCGCGCGCGTGGTCTGGCTTATGCCCGGCAACAGCACAACGCGTCGATCGCAGCTTTGCGCAGCATGCCGGCCGATCGGTTGAATGCATCCGCGCCGTGGAGTTTCAGGACCAGCCCGGTCGTGACGGCCTTCTCGCCGAGCATCGATGGTCATGTTGTGCCTGATGTGCCCGCGCGGCGCTTCCTGCGCGGCGAACAGATGCACATCCCGCTACTGGCGGGCTGGAATGCGGCCGAGGAATTTCCTTTCCGTTCGCAGTCACTGCCCGATCAATCAGCGCAAGCCTTTGTCTCCGCGGCCGAGGCGATGTTCGGCAAGGAGCGCTTGGCCGATTTCCTGAAGGTCTACCCCGCGGCGACCGACGCGGAGGCCAGGACTTCCGCGGCGGCGCTTAACGGCGACTATGTAGTTGGCGAGCAATGCTGGCAGTGGCTGCGATTGCATTGGCGCGGGGGACGCGCGCCGGTCTACGGCTATCACTTCAGCTATACCTCGCGCTACACGCCGATCGCCTCGCACGTCACCGAAATTCCGTTCGTGTTCGGCACACTCACACCGCAACAGGTGATCGGCAGCTCGGCACCGGCGGCCGAAGAGGACCGCGCCCTGGCGCGGACCATGATGGCCTATTGGGTGAATTTCGCGGCGCATGGCGATCCCAACGGATCGGGCCTGCCACCCTGGCCGGCCTATGACGAGACGGACGTCGTGCAGATCCTGGGCACAACGATCGAAGCCCGTCCCAATCCGCAAGCCGCCCGCTTCCGCTTCCTCGCCAGTTTCAGGCAGGACGGCATTTTGCCGATGCGCCGGCGGGAGCTGCCGTAGGCGTACCTCACCCGCCCGCCATGAGCTCCTTCGCCAGCGCCATGTAGGCCGGCAGCGTCACGGGATCGTTGGCGGCGTTGCCCGCTGCGGGGTGCGAGGCGTAGCGCGCGATCACCATCTCGGCCTTGGGATCGATATAGATGCCCTGCCCGTGAACGCCGCGCGCCATATAGGCGCCGTGGGCATTGTGCGTGACCCACCATTGATTGCGATAGGAGGCACCGGGTAGCGTGGTGTAACCGGCGGGCTTGAATTTCTCGGGATCGCCGCCGCGCGCGATGTCTTCGACAACAGATGAAGGCACGATCTGCCGGCCGTTGAAGCGGCCGTGATTGCGCATGGTCTCGCCGAAGCGGGCGAGATCGCGCAAGGTGGTGGAGAGGCCCCCACCGCCGCTTTCGGTGCCGATGCGATCGACGTGGTAATGCGCGTCCTCCTCGGCGCCGATCGGCTGCCAGATGCGCTCGGAGAGCAGATCGGACAAGTTCATGCCGCTGACGCGCCGGATGATCCAGGCGAGCACGTCGGTGTTGACGGTCTTGTAGGCGAAGGCCTTGCCGTGCTCGCCCTGCTTCTTCTGCGCCATCAGAAATTCGAAGATGGTGGTCGGGCCGTCGTAATCCGGCGGAATCGGTGCCATGCCGTTCGCCCGCCGGAGGCCCCAGACGTGAGAGTTCTTGTCGGTATAGACCTCCGTGTATTCGAGCCCGGTGGTCATATCCATGACCTCGTGCACGCGCGCATCGCCGAAGGCGCTGGCCTTCAGCTCCGGCACATACTCCGTGACAGGCGCCTGCGGATCGATCTTGCCCTCGGCGACCAGAATGCCGGCGAGCACGCCCGTGAACGATTTCGTCACCGACATCGCGATATGCGGCTTGTGCGGCTTCAACGCGCCGAAATAGCGCTCATAGATCAGCCTGCCCCGATGCAGCACGGCGATGCCGTCGGTGTAGGTCTCCTCGAGCATCCTCGCGAACGTCATGGGCCGGCCGTCCATCGTGGTCGACGCGGAGGCGCCGATGTCATGGTCTTGGCGCGGCAGCACCGATGCAGGCTCCGCCCCGCGCCAGACGTTCACGGTCGGCACCAGCTGGCGAATGTTGCTCCATGCCCAGCGCAGCTCGGGGAAGCTGCGGAACGAGCCGTTCTGGAAGGAGATGGTGCGGTTTTCCGGTGGCGGGAAGCCCTTCATCCAGCCGAGTGTCTCGGAATCGGTTTCGGCGGCGGTTGCGGACGGCTGACTCGCGGCGGTGGCGGCGGACATGGGCATTGGGCTCCGGAAGCGAACGACGGGGTCTCGTATCATGGAGATGCGTGGCGAACATCCAATGTTTGCGCCGAGGTGACCGTCGCCGCGCGCTTGGCGGGTTCGTCGTCAGATCAGGCGCACCGACATGCCGCCATCCACCGTCATGGGACTGCCGGTCATGAACGATGCCCGGTCGCTCAGGAGAAAAACCGCCGCCTGCGCGATCTCCTTGGAACTGGCCATCCGCTTCATCGGGTGAAGCCCGGCGATGAAATTCAAGGCGTCGGGATTTCCCTCGCCTGCCGCCGGGGTGATGGTCCCTCCAGGCAGGAGCGCGTTGACGCGAATGCCTTCGGCCGCATGCTCGGCGCCCAGTGATTGAGCCAGGCCGATCAGTCCTGCCTTTGAGGCTGCGTACGCCGCCATGCCCGGCAGGCCCCCGTTGCTGAAGCCAACGAAGGACGAGGTAAAAACGATCGAACCGCCGCCCTGCTTGCGCAGCGCCGGGATCTGCGCCTTTGCGCTGAGGAACGCCGAGGTGAGATTCACCGCAAGCACATCGGTCCAGTTTTCGACGCTCATCTCGGGGACTGGCGTCATCTCGCCGACAATCCCGGCGTTGTTGAAGGCGCCGTCGAGCTTTCCGAAAGTCTTGACGGCGTGCTCGACAAGGCGGGCTGCATAGCCGGTGTCCCGAACATCGCCGGCGAGAAACGTCGCGCGCCCTCCGGCGCTCTTGATGCTTGCAACAACGGCCTGCAGCTCGGGGCCGCGACGCGCCCCGAGCACCACATCGGCGCCTTCGGACGCGAACAATGATGCTGCGGCAGCACCGATGCCGCTGCTGGCGCCGGTTATGATGATCGTCTTGTTTGCCAGTTCCACCGCGAGACTCTCCTGATGTCAAAAAGGAGCCGAACAAGACATCAGGCACCAGCGAGCTGCCACCCGTTTCCCGAGTTGAACGCGGGATCACATCGTGGCGGTATTGATCCGCGAATGGCGGCCTGCCGGTTTCCGTGATCGGAGTGACAGGCCGCCGTCAGCAGACGCTACTTCAGCGGCAAGAAAACGTCCGCGACTGTCTCGTGCTCCGGCACCTCCGGGAACAGGCTCAGCCGCTGGCAATAGATCGGGAAGTCGCGCGCTTCTTCGCCGCTGGCGGGAAGCCAGTCGCGATAAAGGAAGAGCGCGGCCGGCTCGAGATTGTCGGTGTAGCCGACGACGCGCAGCACCGCGCAACGTCCGCCGGGGATCTCGCCGGCCTTGATCTCTTCGCCGTTCGCCGCGATCGGCTGGTCGGTCCCGACGCAGAGGTCCGTGCTGTACTCGGCCGGCGAGGCAGGACGCCGCTCGGAGCGCCAGACCGTGAAGGTCGGACTTGTCCTGGGGTGCAGGTTCGCCGCCTTGCGCCACGCGATGAAGCGCTGGATCGTGGCGGGAAGCGTCGCCGGGTCGCCGCGATGCTCCATGATCGCCACCTTGGTGGGTTGCACATCGCGGATCGTCACGTCGTCAAAGGTAAAGGTCTTCTGCATGAGCTTGCTCCTCGCATTGTCGAGAGGCCCGAAGGCCGCAAGCCACGGCTCCCAGTCGGGAGACTTCCGGAACGACGACGGCGATTGCCCGAACCGTTGCCGAAAGGCGCGGGCGAAGGCATCCGGTGCATCGTAACCGGCATCCATCGCAATCTCCGTGACATCAAGGCCGTCCATGTAGGCCAGCTGATGCGAAGCGCGCTTCATGCGGGCCAGCTGGACATAGCGATGCACTGATAATCCGAAGGTTGCCGAGAACTGCCGGTGGAAATGAAATTTTGAGAAAGCCGCAACAGCACTCACCGTGTCCAGATCCAGATCATCGTCGAGATGCCGGTCGATATGATCAAGCACCCGTCGCATCCGGTCCTGATAGTTTTGCAGCGCCGCCTTCATCGTCCCTCCTCCGTGGCGGCTCCATCTAGTCGCTGACGGCCATGATACGCTCGACCGATCTTGCGGTTTGGCAGGCATCCCGTCGATCCTATTTTGAGCGTGATGGGCGCCCTCTCTCGTATATTCCAATATCTGCCGGCCGTTACTGGTCAGCAGGCTCCAGCGCCTTCTGCACCATCGCGGTGTCGACATATTGCGTCATGCTGGCGATCTTGCCGTCCTTCAGCAGATAGAGATGCGCGAAATTGGCGCGCATGGATTTACCCGTCGCCTTGTAGGTCCCGGAGTAGACGCCGAAGGCGGCGACGCGGTCGCCGTCTTCGAGATAGGTGTGAACATCGGCGCGGTAGCCGGTCCATTCAGTGGTGAGACGCCGGAACACACCTGAGATGATCGCGTCGGGTCCGACATAGGTGCCCGCGTACGGAAACCCTTCCGCTTCGGTCCATGCGGCATCGGGAGCGAGAGCGGCCAAGAGATTGCGGCCGTTCTCTTCCGACGACGATCCCTCGTAGGTGGCGCGGATCAGGTCGAGATTGCCAGCCATCTCACCCCCATTTCATCTCGCCGGTGGCGACCTTGGCGCCGATGTCGAGCGCAACGCCCATGCCGAGGCCGGGGAAGCGCGCCTCCATCGCCGCCTTGAGCGCCGCGGACTCCTTGACCTTGGCCAGCTCTTCGTCGAACGCCTTGAGGTAGGCGATGGTGTGCTCGATACCGGACATATCGGTTTTTGCATCCACCGACAGATGGCCGGGCACGACGACCGCCGGCTTGCGCGCCGCGATCTTTTCGAGATTGGCGATCCAGGCGGCGCGCTGCTCCCGGGTCGGCGTGTCGGCGGTCCAGACATGGACGCCGGAGAAAATCAGCACGCCGCCGAACACCGCGTTCAGCGAGGGCACGAACAGATAGCGCCGGTTGACCAGGCCGTCTGCGCTGACGATCTCGATGGTTTCGCCGTCCACGCTGAGCGTCTTGCCGTCGAACGCTTCGGGGATGACCACATCGGCGAGCACCTGCGGGCCGTTCGCCTTGAGCTGCGGCCCCCAGACGGCAAGCTTCTTTTCGACGCTGGCGTTAATGGCCGCCAATGTTGCGGGCGTCGCGAGCACGCGGGCCTCCGGGAACGCCGCCTTGATGGCGCCGAGGCTGAAATAATAATCCGGGTCCGACTGGCTGATATAGATGGTGGTGAGCTTCTTGCCGGTGGCCTTGATGGCGTCAGCGACAGCCTTGCCATCGGACAACGTGAAGCCGCCATCGATCAGCACGGCTTCGCTCGGCCCGGACACCAGAACGGGAGCCCGGAAGAAGCCGTTCTGTCCGGCTGGAAAATGCTTCCAGGTGAGTCCGCCCGCGGCATGGCCGAAGCCTGCGGGTGCGAAGACTGCTGCGGCGCCCGCGGTGAGAGTGGTTTTCATGATGGTTCTCCTTGTCAGCATGTTGGTCTCCTGGTGCTGGTCTGCGATTTCGAAATTCAAATGGGATGGTCTCGACTGTGTTGATCGCTGCGCTCACGCCGCCTTCAGTCCATCGATCAGGACGTCCAGGCTGCCGAACAGCGCGCTTGCCTGCACAAGGCGGCGATCATTGCCGGTGCCTACGATCAGGGCCGGGACGCCGTTGGCGCCGAGCCGGCGCATTTCGGCACGCGCTGCCTCGAGACGCGCGCGATACGCGGCGATCAATACGGTGTCGGGGCTCGCCAGGCGGGCGGCAACCTCCGGCAAATTCATCGCGCAGAGCACATCCGACAGAACGGACATGTCCGTGCTGTCGCGGCCCTCGACATAGCGGACGAGCTGGAAGGCCTTCAGCGCCGCGAACTCCCGATCAGGCGCCGTGAGCGCGACAGCCGTGAGCGCCAATGTCGCCGGGCCGGAATCGAACAGGCGCGTGCGGTCGCCCAGCACATCGCGGCGATAGGCTTCGCTGAAGGGCTGGCCGCTCAAGCGCGAAATCCGCTGGTCGTTGGTCCAGGCATAGGTGGCAAAGCCGTCGTCCATCGGACGCGCGCCCTCGCCGGCGAACAGGCCTGTCGGCGCAAGTTCGACAGCAAAATCCGGTCGGGCGACGAGTTGCTCGATCAGCGTGGAGGCCCCGTAGCACCAGCCGCAGAGCGGGTCGAACAGGTAGGTGATTTGAATGGGCGCGGACATGGCGATCTCCTTGAATCGCAATGTGGCACCTGCGGATTGGTAGATAAATATCAACAAAACAGACAGAATGTATGGTATTAGCTAACAGTAGATTTGACCGGACGAGCCATGAACCTGAACCGCCTGGCCTATTTCGCAGCCGTCGTGGACACCGGATCCTTCACGCGGGCCGCCGAGCGGCTCGGCATCACCAAGGCCGTGGTCAGCCAGCAAGTGGCGCAACTGGAGCGCGATCTCGGCACCAGCCTTCTCGTGCGCACGACGCGCCGGGTCCATCCGACCGACGCAGGCCGCATGTTTCATGCGCGCTGCGTCATGATCCTGCGCGAAGCCGAGGATGCCTTCGACGAACTCGCCCAGGCAGCCGCTGCGCCGACCGGCACATTGCGGATCACGGCGCCGAACGACTACGGCACCGCCGTCGTCGTCGCCGTCGTCACCGCCTACGCGGTACGCTATCCCAACTGCCGGGTGGAGTTGACGCTCGAAGATCAGACGGTCGACCTCGCCTCAGGCCAGATCGACATGGCAATCCGTGTCGGCTGGTTGGTCGATTCCAGCCTGCAGGCGCGCAAGATCGGATCGTTCCGGCAATGTCTGGTCGGCGCTCCCGCATTCGCGGATCGGATCGCCGCCGCGCGCGATCCCGACGACCTCGCGACGCTCCCGTTCGTCGCCAACATGGCGCTGCGCGAGCCGCTGCTGTGGCAGTTCTCGCGCGGCGATCTCGACCGACGCGCCGTGCGCCTGCAGGCGAGCATCGCCATCGACACGACGCCGGGCGTGCTCGCGGCCGTGCTCGCCGGCGGCGGTCTGTCGGTGCTGCCGGATTTCCTGGTGGCGGACGATCTCGCGGCGGGGCGCCTCATCCACATCCTGCCGCAATGGCAACTGCCATCCGGCGGCATCCACACGGTCTACCCTGCGGCTCGCTTCCGCCCGCCGAAAGTGACCGCGTTCGTGGAGATGCTGATCGCGGCTCAGCGACAGGGGAGTTCGGTCGGGGCGGATTAGGGCATGTACTCGCTAAGCGGCTAGCGGCGATAACCAGACCTCAGGTTACGAAAGCGCATCTGATGCGGCCTCCCTGCGGGTGAAGCAAGGTCCCACACCAGTTCGGTCTAAGCGGGAACTGCCTCGATGACCTGGAAGTGCGAGCCCGCGCGAGTTGTGCCGCGCATCTCAAATCCGGCCGTTCGGCATAGCTCGGAATATTCTTCGTAGCTCCGTTCCAGTGCACCGAGCATGACAAGCATATTCAGGTCACTGAATTTCGAGATTGGCCCCTCGTTCGGCGGCTCCACCACACGTTCGACAAGGAGCAATCTGGCATCAGCGGTCATCGCGCGGCGGCAGGTCTTCAGGATAGAAATCGCCTCCTTATCGTCCCAATCGTGGATGATCGCCCGCATCACGTAGGCGTCGGCCCCCTCCGGGATCGTTTCAAAGAAACTGCCTCCAACGATTTCGCATCTGTCGGCGACATCATGTTGGGTCAGAACTTCAGCCGCCTTGCCAACCACGTGCGGCTGATCGAACAGCGTTCCGCGCAGGCCCTTGTTTGCGCCGAGAATTCCCGCCAACAGTTGACCTTGGCCACCCCCGATATCCGCGACGTGACGAAAACGGCTGAAATCGTAGGCGGCGATGATGGCCTCGATGGCGCCACGAGAATTGGCCGTCATGGCTCGGTTGAAGATCGCGTTCTCATCTGGACGGGTGCTGCGATACTCCCATACGCTCTGACCGTTGAGATGCCGAAAGGCATTCTCCCCAGTGCGGACGCTGTGTTCAAGATTGCCCCAGGCCTGCCAGGCATAAGGTCGGCCGACATATGCGGCCCAGCCGTCGAGTGGCGTCGGCGAGTCAGAACGAAGACACTCGCCGATCGGAGTGAGCGAGAACGTCTTGTTCTCGGCCTCATGGAAAACACCGGCTGAAGCCAGCGCCCGCAAGAGCCGATAAAGTGTCCTGGGATGCGATCCGCTGAGCCGAGCAAGTTCGTTGCTGCTTAGTGGCTCGTGACTGAGGTGGTCGGCTATGCCAAGCCGGGCCGCTACGTGAATGGCCTGCGAAATCTGATACCCGTTAATCAGCCGCGTAAGGTCCGAGAAAGCATTCGCGGTCATGATTTCATCTCCTCGCGCGGCCACGCGCACAGTGAAGATCCATCGAGTGCGGGCATTCGTGCAAACGGATGATATCGCAGAAATTGCGGTACGCACGCTGTATCGCAACGAAGGCCTTCAAATTCGACGCGGCTTAGGGGCCACAAGCCGCAGATCACGCTCAAGGTGGGTGAATCCCGCTTTGCTTTGGCGAGCCGAGCCGGTGACCTGCCGCGCCTCAGTCGCGCGATACCACCAGCCCTGCCAGCAGCGGCGCATACGCGGCGAGCCGGCGGGATACGAACTCCGTGAAGAGCCGCACGCGCTTGGTCTTGCGTGTCTCGCCCTGTGTGAGGAGCCAGACCGTTCCGTACATGTGCAACTCGCTGCCCGGCACCCTCGCCAGCAGCGGGTCGGCATCGCCGACGAAGCACGGCAGCGTCGTGATGCCGAGCCCTTGCCGGACCGCAACGATCTGCGCCCCGGCGTCCGTGACCCTGAATGGAACGCCTGTGGTGCGAACCTCACCCGCGCTGGCCCAGTCCGGGATGCCGTGAATGCTGATGACGATCCAGCGGATGGGATCAGGCGCGCCGGCACGCCACGCGGCCAGTCGATCCCTGGACATGTAGACGGCGCCGAACAGCTCCGGTCCCTTCATGCCGTGAAGATTTTGCGGCAGCGTTTTGCGATCGTAGACGACGCGGATCGCGACGTCGGCCTCCCGGTTGGTCAGATTTGCCAGCTCGCCGAACGACAGGATATCCATCTCGATATCGGGATGCAGACGCGCGAAATCGGCGAAATCAGGCATGAGCAAATGTGTCGCCATCGGTGGCGCCAGCGTCACCCGCAGACGCCCGCGCACGCTCTGATCGCGCCCGAACACGCGCGTCTCCAGCTGGTGCGACGACGCTTCCATTTGGTCCGCGAATTCGAGGACCTCCTCGCCCGCAGCCGTCAGGCGGTAGCCCGAAGGCAGCTTTTCGAACATCTGGACCCCGAGGCGTTCCTCGAGCTGGGCGATGCGTCGCAGCACGGTCGCGTGGTTCACGCCGAGGTGCTCGGCGGCCGCCCGCACCGAGCCTCCCCGCGCGACGGCTAGAAAATAGCGAACATCGTCCCAGTCGATCATGGTGCAATCCCGCACCGCGCGGTGCGCCTTCCAAGTCCAATCGAGCGCCTCGTACCGCAGTATGGGCGGTCATCATAGCCCCGTTCCGGCAGGCGCAGCCCCTTCCCAACGGCCCGACGTCGATCGTCGCCGCTGGCGTCAGTCGTCCGGCCGGATCGATTTCGCACCACCGATGTGCGCGTTTCCGCACTCAACGCCTGCCGCCGCCGGACCTATCTCGCGGGTCTCGGGGGCAGATGCTGTCCCGACACCACGACAGGAGAAATCATGGGAAAGCTTGACGGCAAGGTTGCGGTCATCACGGGTGGATCGAGCGGCATGGCGCTGGCGAGCGCCAGGCGGTTCGTTGAAGAAGGCGCTTATGTTTTCGTCACGGGCCGGAGGCAGGAGGCGCTCGACGACGCCGTCAAGTTGATTGGCCGGAACGTGACGGGCGTGCGCGGCGACGCGGCCAATCTCGACGACCTCGACCGCCTGTTCGAAACGGTCAAGCGGGACAAGGGCAGGATCGACGTCCTGTACGCGAGCGCCGGCATGGGCGAAGCCGTCCCACTGGGCGAGATCACCGAGCAGCATTTCGATGCAACCTTCGGCCTGAATACGCGCGGCACGCTGTTTACTGTGCAGAAGGCGTTGCCGCTGTTTCGCGATGGCGGATCGATCTTCATGACGGGGTCCGTTGCGTCGGTGAAAGGTTTTCCTGGTTACGGCGTGTATGCGGCGAGCAAGGCGGCGCTGCGCTCATTTGCACGCACGTGGCTCAACGAACTGAAGGGCAGGAATATCCGGGTGAACGTGCTGAGCCCGGGGCCGATCGCCACACCGATGCAGGATCAGGTTCTCACCGAGGAAGCGAAGCGGATGTTCGAATCCCTGATCCCCAGGGGAACGATGGGTCGTTCTGAGGAAATCGCGGCGGTCGCGCTGTTTCTTGCTTCAGACGATTCGAGCTTCGTGAATGGGGTGGAGTTGTCGGTCGACGGCGGCTTCTCGGCCATCTGAACGGCCCGGAAATCAATATCAACACGGATTGGAGAAATATTATGAGCTACGCAATCATAGGATTCGGCAAGATCGGCCAGGCCCTCGCCCATGCCTTCGCCCGTAAAAGCATCGCCGTAACGGTCGCGAGCCGCCGGCCGCCCGAGGCGTTGGCGCCGCAGGCCCGGGCGATTGGACCCACGGTCGTCGCCAAGTCGCTGCGGGAAGCACTGGAGGCCGACACGATCATCCTGGCGGTCCCGTTCGGGGAGCATCGCGAGGTTGCGAAGGCCCTGCCGAGCTGGAAAGGCAAGACGATCATCGACGCGACGAACGGGTTTGGAGAAGAGCTGGATGGTCTTCTGTCCTCCGCTGTCGTCGCGAAGGCGTTCACCGGCGCCAACCTCGTGAAAGGTTTCAATCACCTGGGTGCGGCCACTCTGGCCACCGATCCGGTCGTCGAGGGCGGCCACCGCGTCGTCTTTCTCTCGAGCGACGACGACGACGCGATTGCTCCCGTGGCGGCGCTGGCCAAACAACTCGGGTTCGCACCCGTCAAGCTGGGAAAGCTCAACGAGGGTGGCGCGCTGGTGCACGCACGCGGCCGGGTTTGGGGCCCGCTCATCTTCCAGGATTTGTTCAGGAAGGAGCAGTAATCGGCGTATCGGCGCCGTTCCAGGAGCGGAGCGACGCCCGGCGAAGCGGGCGGATTACGCCTTGCGGCTAATCCGCCCTGCGCACTGGCCGTGACGACCGCAGGCGTGCCCTCTACCGCCGCGTCGACAACCGCGGAGAACCTGGCCTTGGCATCGCGAATTCAATTTCGCGTATGGGCAAGCCTGGATTTTTATAGCTTCACACCGACGCTCGTCAGAAAGCTTCCCATACGGTTGTCAACCTCGGCCTTCGTCTCCGCCCACGCCGGGAACGACCGAAGAAGATTGTCGTGCCAGGCGATCAAGTTCGGATAGTCCTTGAACGGAAACTTTGCACGATCGACCTGGGAGAAAGGCGCCGCAATATCGATATCAGCAAAGGTCAACGCATCGCCAACCATGAACTTGCGGCCTTCAAGATGCTGGTCGAGGACCTTCGCTGCGGCGCGGATCTTACGCTCCGCGAACGCGATGAGGGACTCGTCCTTCGGCAAGCCCATGATCGTCTTGGCGACGCGCTCGTCGAAGAGAGTGGTCGTGAAGGTGCGCCACTGTTCGCCGGACCAGAACATCCACTGAAGCACCTGGAATTGCTCCTCCGGCGTGGTTCCGACCAGCGGCGAGTTCACCTTGCTGGCGAGATACAGATTGATCGCTGACGCTTCCCAGACAATGGTGTCCCCATCCTCCAGAACCGGAGTGAGACCGTTGGGATTGAGACGTGATTTGAACGCGTCGGTTTGGCTCTCGCCTTTGAAAAGGTCGACGCTCACGCGATCGAGTTCAATGCCCATGATCTTCGCAGCCGTGGTCACGCGACGCAAGCTGCCCGAGCCCGCATCACCATAGATCTTGATTGCCATCACTCTTCCTTTCAGCACGGCCCCCTGAGCTGGCGGCCGAACGCCGAGTCGCATATTCATTTTGCAAATGAAATTGACGCCTATAGAATGCCATCTATTCCGGAGAGGAATGGACTGAGGATTGTATGCGCGGCGGGGCGTGTCCGGAAAAAATTGATGGATAAGCTGGACGCGATACGGATGTTCGTGCGCGTCGTCGAAAGCGGAAGCTTTTCGCAGGCGGCGCGTGACCTCAACGTCAGCCAGCCGACCGTCAGCAAGCAGCTCGCTGCGCTCGAAGCGCGGCTCGGGACGCAACTCCTCGCGAGAAATTCCCGTGCCCTTGCCGTGACGCCGGCAGGACAGGACTATTACGAGGCCACCGTCCGTATCCTTCAGGATATCGACTCGCTCGAAGAGAGAGTCCTTGAGGGGCAGTCCGCCCCTTCAGGGCTGGTCCGCGTGACCCTCTCGCCAGCCTTCGGGAGGATGTTCGTTATTCCCCGGCTATCGGATTTCAGGAACCGTTTCCCCGACGTCGCGATTGAGATGGAAGTCTCCGGGCGACACGTTGACCTCATCGAGGAAGGGATAGACGTCGCGATCCGTATCGGTCGGCTTTCGGATTCAGCACTCGTCGCCCGGCGCATCGGCGACATGCGGATGATAACCGTGGCCTCTGCCAGCTATCTTGCCCAACACGGCGCGCCGCAAACGCTAGGCGAACTGCGCAACCACCAGCGCATCAGCTATGTCTACCAGGGCGATATCATTGGGTGGGGTTTCCACGTAGACGGCGGGCAGGTCACGGTCGATGGTGGGGGAGCGTTCCGCACGAATGACGCCGAGCATGTTCGCGGCGCGGTTCTCGCGGGCCTCGGCATTGCCCATCACGCGAGTTGGTTGTTCACGGATGTGCTGGCGTCGGGCGAGGTCGTACGCATTCTGGACCAGCATGCGCCGCCGCCCTTCCCGATCAACGCAGTTACCGCTGCCGGACGGCGCATGCCCTCCCGCGTGCGGCAATTCATCGATTTCCTCGCTGCGATTTGCGCCGAGGAGCCGGAATTAAGGGTCGGCGAAGGCTAAAGCGGCAGGGAGTGGACGGCGTGACCGGACAGTGCACTAAACTTGAGACTGGTTTGGTGCGCCGTCACCGTCACTCCGGATCACTTTTTAGTCGTGCCGTCAGATGGCAGCTCCGCCGACCCGCCGATTTTCTTCAAGACCACGTAGACGTCGACGCCGCTCATCGAGCATTCCTCGCTTGATGCCTGGTTTTTCGTGATGACCTCGATCGTCTTGCCATCCTTGGTGTGAAAGGTGATGTCGTAAACCTGCTGGTAGAGGTCTTTGCCGATCTTTTCGGATGCGAGACGAACGGCCTTGGTCTGCGCCTCGATTACCGATGGGATGTCAATCAGGCCGGCGTTCTTGAGGTGCACGAGGGCCATGTTGGTGGGCCAACTCGCGCAGCCCGGAGACTTCGCCAGAGCCACCGCAGCCGGCATCACAAATATTGCGGCCATCACCACTTTCAACGCGGCGCGCATCAGCAAGCGGTCTCTGAAAACTACTCCCACTCAATCGTCCCAGGCGGCTTGCTCGTCACGTCGTACACCACCCGGTTCACGCCCTTCACCTCGTTGATGATGCGCGTGGCAGTCTCGCCGAGAAACTTCATGTCGAACTGGTAGAAGTCCGCGGTCATGCCGTCGGTTGAAGTGACGGCGCGCAGGCCGACGACGAAGTCGTAGGTGCGGCCGTCGCCCATGACGCCGACGGTCTTCACCGGGAGCAGCACGGCGAAGGCCTGCCAGATGTCGTCGTAGAGGCCGTGCTTGCGGATCTGGTCGATGTAGACGGCGTCGGCCTTGCGCAGGATGTCGAGCTTGTCCTTCGTAATGTCGCCGGGGCAGCGGATGGCGAGGCCGGGGCCCGGGAACGGGTGGCGGCCGACGAAGATTTCGGGGAGGCCGAGCTCGCGGCCCAACTTGCGCACCTCGTCCTTGAACAGCTCGCGCAGGGGCTCGACCAGCTTCATGTTCATGCGCTCAGGAAGACCGCCGACATTGTGGTGCGACTTGATCGTCACCGAGGGGCCGCCGGTGAAGGAGACACTCTCGATCACGTCGGGATAGAGCGTGCCTTGGGCGAGGAAGTCGGCGCCGCCGATCTTCTTGGCCTCCGCCTCGAACACCTCGATGAAGAGGCGACCGATGGTCTTGCGCTTGGTCTCGGGATCGGTGACGCCTTCGAGCTCACCGAGAAATTGCTTCGAGGCATCCACGTGCACGAGCGGGATGTTGTAGTGGTGGCGGAACAGGTCGACCACGGTCTTGGCTTCATCGAGACGCAGCATGCCGTGATCGACGAACACGCAGGTGAGCTGCTCGCCGATTGCTTCGTGGATCAGCACGGCCGCAACCGCAGAATCCACTCCGCCTGACAGGCCGCAGAGCACCCTGCCCTTGCCGACCTGGGCGCGGATCTTCGCGATCTCCTCCTCGCGGAAGGCGCGCATGGTCCAGTCGCCGGACAGGCCTGCGATCTTGCGGACGAAGTTGCGGATCAGTTTGGCGCCGTCGGGCGTGTGCACCACTTCGGGGTGGAACATCAGGCCGTAATATTTGCGCGTCTCGTCCTGGATGATCGCGAACGGCGCGTTCGGCGACGTGCCGGCCACCGAGAAGCCCGGCGGCATTTTTGTAATGCGGTCGCCATGGCTCATCCAGACCTGGTTCTTGCCGCCTGGCGACCAGACGTCCTCGAACAGCTTGCTCGGCGCCTTCACCTCGACATCGGCGCGGCCGAATTCGCGGTGATGGCCGCCCTCGACGGTGCCGCCGAGCTGCTCCGCCATGGCCATCTGGCCGTAGCAGATGCCCATCACCGGCACGCCGGAATCGAAGATCGCTTGCGGCGCGCGGGGCGAGCCCGCTTCATGCACCGACTCAGGCCCGCCGGAGAGAATCACCGCCTTCGGCTTCATCTCGTTGAAGGCTTGTTCGGCCTTGTTGAACGGGACGATCTCGCAATAGACGCCGTCCTCGCGCACGCGACGCGCAATGAGCTGCGTCACCTGGCTACCGAAGTCGACGATGAGAATCTTGTCATGCGCCGAGGCCACGGAGGGCGTCGACGCGGAGCGGTCGGTCTGTGCTGCTGTCATGGCAAGCAAATACGCGACGGGGACTTTTCCCGCAACCGCGCGGGCCGCGGGCCCACATTCTTCTTTGGGCATGGACAAATCAATATAGGTAAGCACTATTGACCTAATATGGCCCGTCACTCACCAAGGGCCGAACAGGGAGAACGTCATGTCACAGCACCATCAGCCATCAACGCTTGCCGCGCTCGGCCGGACCTGGGTCGAAGCCTGGAACGCGCGCGATCTCGAACGCGTGCTTACGCTCTATGCAGAGGACACCGTGATGACCTCGGACCGCATTCCCGCGATGGGGTTCGATGAAAGCGGCACCGTGCGCGGCAAGGATGCATTGCGCGCCTATTGGGGCAAGGCGCTCGCCCTGTTGCCGAACCTGCATTTCTCGCTGATCGAATTGTTCGTCAGCCCGGACAGTGTCGTGGTGTTCTACGAGAACGAGCGCGGCAAGCGGATCTGCGAATATCTGCGGGTGAATGCGGCCGGAAAGATCGTGCAGGGATCAGCGAATCATCCGGTGCACTAGCCTGTCCCCGGTCATTGCGGCGTAGCGAAGCAATCCAGAATCTGTCCGCGGAGAGATGTCTGGGTTGCTTCGTCGCAAGGGCTCCTCGCAATGACGGAGACTGTGGCGAGCACATACGCTAACAACACCGGCGCCGGCTCTGACACAGGATTCCAGATGAAGCTCCCCACCTTCCCCTTCACCGTCACCGACTGGAGCAAGGTCGAGCCGACCATCCATCCCGGCGAGACCGGGCAGGCGCAGTGGCGCACGCTCAACATCGGCGATCTCCGGGTGCGGATGGTCGAATATACGCCGGGCTATCTCGCCGATCATTGGTGCGACCGCGGCCACGTGCTGTACGTGCTGCAGGGCGAGCTCGACAGCGAGCTGCGCGACGGCCGCAAGTTCAAGCTCACGGCGGGGATGAGCTACCAGGTCTCGGATTTCGGCGACGCAGCGCACCGGTCCTCGACCGCGACGGGGGCGACGCTGTTTATCGTCGATTGAGCGCCCCGGAAGGGTTAATTTGCACCGCAAAATAGCAAAATTCGGGGACATCCCGAGCGGCGGGTGGTGCCTTGAAGTGGCCCCAAAATCTCGCTATATTGTGATCATCGATACTTGGCCGAACGACTGGGCCGCTTCGCTTCGTTGCTGACGGGCGCGCACGCTTCAGATGATTTCTCCAACATCGACTGATCAGGATTATGGGCGCAATAGTGCGTACCGGTCCGCGTGTTAACTTCTTAAGCAAAGGAAATTCCCATGGCTATGGGCACCGTGAAGTGGTTCAACAATCAAAAGGGTTTTGGTTTCATTCAGCCGGATGACGGCGACAAGGACGTGTTCGTGCACATCAGCGCCGTCGAGCGCGCTGGCCTCTCGACCCTCAACGAAGGTCAGAAGGTCTCGTTCGACATCGTCGCCGATCGTCGCAGCGGCAAGTCCTCGGCTGACAATCTCCGCGTCGGCTAAAGCCCGCGCACCGTTCTGACCACGGACGTACCGGCAGAACGCAGACTTAGAAAACCCCGCGACCGGGTTCCGGTTCGCGGGGTTTTTGTTTTGGGGGCCGCCGCACCGGCGGTGACGGGGGTGGGTTATGCCTTCTTCAGCACCGAGACGAAGAACCCGTCCGTGCCCGTCCGCCGCGGCGTCATCAGCCAGCCTTCCGGCGATTGCAGCGCGGCTTGCGCAAACTCCTCCGCCTTGTCCCAGAGCACGCTCGCGGTCTGCTCGGGCGGCACCACCGCGAACCCGGGATGGCGGGCGGTGAACGCCCTCACCTGCTCGCCGTTCTCCTCGGAAAGCACCGAGCAGGTGATGTAGGCGATGCGGCCACCGGCCTTGAGCAGCGGCACCGCGCGCTCGAGCACCTCGGTCTGGTCCCGCAGGCGAATCTCCAGCGCGCCCGGGCGCATGCGCCATTTGGCATCGGGGTTGCGGCGCCAGGTTCCGGTTCCGGTGCAGGGCGCATCGATCACGACGAGGTCGGCGGTGGCGCTGATCTCGGCCAGCGGATCGACCTCGCCCTTGGGAGTGCGCACATCGGCATTGTGGACGCCGGCGCGCGACAGGCGTTCGTGGATAGGCGCAAGCTGCCGCTTGTCGCTGTCGGTCGCGATGAGCCGGCCCTTGCCCTGCATCATCGCGGCGAGCGCCAGCGTCTTGCCGCCGGCCCCCGCACAGAGATCGATCACCTGCTCGCCGGGTTTTGCCGCGGTCAAGGCAGCCGCAAGCTGCGATCCCTCATCCTGCACTTCAATGGCGCCCTTGATGAAATCCTCTTCGGCCTGGATGCCGGGGTTGCGCGCATCGGCGGAAAGCTCGATGCGCAGGCCCGTTGCGGACCACTGCGTCGGTTTCGCATGAAGATGAGCAAGCGCCCCCAGCGCCTTGTCGCGATTGGATTTTAGCGTGTTGACGCGCAGGTCGAGCGGCGCCCGGCTCGCCATCGCGGCCGCCTCCGCGACGCGCTCGTCGCCGAACGCTTTTGCCAAATACGGATCCAGCCATTCCGGATAGTCGCCGGCGATCGCGGCCGGGGCACCTTCAAGGGACCGCGAGGCGAGCGCGGCCTGCTCGGCCTCGGTCAACGGCGCGGGGGCAAAGCGGCTGCCGTCGAACAGCGCGGCCATCGTGGCCGTATCCATGTTGCGCTCGAGGCGAAGCATGCCGATCAGCCGCGCACGCGCGGTATCCGAATCCATCAGGTACGCGCTCGAGGCATAGCGGCGCAGCACGTCCCAGACGAGGCCGGCAATGGCGGCGCGGTCGCCGGAGCCAGCGAAGCGGTGTGCGGTGCCCCACTCCTTCAGCGCCTTGGCCGCGGGCACGCGGTCCTTCTCGATGGTGTCGATCAGTTCGATGGCTGCGGACAGCCGGGCAGCGGGAGTCATTTGAATCTTTCAGATCAAATCCGACGGCTAACCGTCAGATCAACAAGAGCATCTTCAGTGCGAAGTAGATCCACATCGCGAGCAGCACGAGCACGCCGGCGAGCCAGATCGTGGAGCGGCGGCCGAGATTGTTGGAGGAGACGAAGATTCCGGCATGGACGAAGCGCGTCACGACGAACACCCAGGACATCAGCACGATGAAGAGATCGGCATGGCGCAACGGGAGCGCCAGCGCGATCAGGACATAGAAAAGCACCGGAAGTTCGAACTGGTTGCGGTAGCAATTGGCGAATTGTGTGGCCCCCTTCGGCCAGTTGGGCTCGCCCAGCGCAATGTCACGACTCTTGGTCTCGCCGGAGACGAGCGCGCGCCGGCGTCCCATCGCCATGGCGATCAGGAGCGCGAAGGTGAGACCGACCTGCACGAAGACCGGCAGCAAAACCATTTGAACGGACATCGGAATTCCCGGGGTTGTCCCATCCGGCGGAAGCCACAGCTAGCGTCCATTAGCGGTCACCGCTGGTCCTGACAATCAACGAGTTGAACCGGCGTTCCCGATGAGGCGACCAACTGTCGACAGTTAAAGCGATTTCGCCCCTTGGGGCGCGCAAGGCGAGAGACCGCCATGAACACCCTCTTCAGCCAGATCGGCAGCCTGACCGGCGCTTTGACCGAGTCCGCCGATGGCCAGTTCGGCATCCTGATGTCGGCGCTGGCAGGCATCGCGACGGCGCTTGCGGTGGCGCTGGCGATGACGGTCTACTTCCGAATGAGCTATCGGACCTGGCGCGATGTCCTCAGGCACGGCCTCGCTGCGCTCGCCGCCCTCGCTCTGTTCGCCTTTGCCGCCTACGACATGCGCCATGCCGCGCTGGCCTATCTCGGCCTCAATCCGTCAAAACCCGCGGTCGAGTTCGAGATCCGCATGCCCAGGGAGACCTTGGCGGCGGCGTCCGACACACAGATCGAGCTGCATACCGACCGAAACCAGACGCTGGCACTGGTCGAGGGCGTGCGGGAGCTCGGTGATGGCCGCTCCGTCCTGCGTGGCGCGGTGGCGCTCAACCACCGCACCGCGGACCGCGTGCTGGTCGTGAACCTGCCCGGCAAGGGCACCTTCGAATTCCGCCTCCGCCTGCCGGCCGAGCCGCATCGCTCCGAGCAGTCGGGCGCCCAATTCGGCCCTCAGTTCGGCCCTTGGCACCTCGCCGACCGCATCGCCTCGCCGTTGGCGAGCCCGGTCGCGCCGCAGGACGCCTACATGATCCGCTATCGCGTGCTTTAACCTTGTTCGATCGGCCCAAGATGGGCGGCGAGTATTAGCGCTGCCCGTCGCTGCTCAAGCGACGCTCTTGAGATCCTGCTGGATCGCGGCAAGCAAGGACTGCAGCGCGTCGCTGTTCACTGGCTTAGCCCCGGTGTTGGCAGGCGCAGCATTGGCAGGCCGCGTGGCTTTGACCGGACGCTTGGGGAACGGCGGCATAGGCGTGGGTATCGCGGATTGCGCCAACGCGCCGGCGTCCTCGGTGTGAACGAACTTGCCATGGATGACGTCGTCGCGACGGCCCATGACAAACATCGTCGCCCAATAACCGGCGGCCACAAGGATTACGCAGAAAACAACAAGCTCTAACATCATCGCACCTGAAATATGCGCAATGATTCAATGCCTTCGCGGGCTCGTCAATGAACCGACGGTCACACCTGCGGCTTTTACGGGCGGGTGTGGCCGATTGGTCACTCTTTGTTAACCATACCCGACCCCCGAAGGGGCCGAGAGCGGCGGCGGATCAAGCCTTGTCCGGCCCAACCCGCACCAGCTGCTTGCCGAAATTGGCGCCCTTCAGAAGCCCCATGAAGGCTTCGGGCGCGCTCTCCAGGCCCTCGGTGACGAACTCCTTGTACTTGACCTTCCCCTCGCGGACCCAGCCGGACATGTCGCGCAGGAAGTCGCCATGGCGGGAGGCGAAGTCGGAGACGATGAAGCCGCGGAAGGTCAAGCGCTTGGTCAGCGTCGCGCGCATCATGCTGGCGGCCCATTTCGGCGGCTTCGCTTCAGTGTCGTTGTAATGGGCGATGAGGCCGCAGACCGGCACGCGCGCAAACGCATTGAGCAGCGGGAACACCGCCTCGAACACGGCGCCGCCGACATTCTCGAAATAGACGTCGATGCCCTTCGGGCAGGCGTCCTTCAGCTTCGCAGCCAGATCGGGATCGCGGTGATCGATGCAGGCATCGAAGCCGAGTTCCTTCACGACGTAATCGCATTTGTCCTTGCCGCCGGCGATTCCAACCGCGCGTGCGCCCTTGATCTTCGCGATCTGTCCCACGGCCGAACCGACCGCACCGGAGGCACCGGCGACGACGACGGTCTCGCCTGCTTGCGGCTTGCCGATATCGAGCAGGCCCGTATAGGCCGTCATGCCGGGCATGCCGAGCACGCCGACGGCCGTCGAGATCGGCGCGAGCTTCGGGTCGATCTTGTTCAGCCCCTTGCCGTCGGAGATCGCATGCGTCTGCCAGCCCGCGCGCGAGAGCACGATGTCGCCCTTGGCGAAGTTCGGATTGTTGGAGGCTGCGACCTCGCAGACCGTACCGGCTTCCATCACACCACCGACGGGCACCGGCGTCGCGTAGGACGGACCGTCGCTCATGCGCCCGCGCATATAGGGATCGAGCGAGAGCCAGATGGTGCGCAGCAGGACTTCACCTGCGGCAGGCGTCGGCACAGCGAATTCCTCGATGCGGAAATCGGACGGCTTTGGCTCGCCGACGGGACGCGCGGCGAGAACGATGCGTTTGCCTTGGGACATGATGGCTTCCTCCAATTTTCCGTCATTGCGAGCGAAGCGAAGCAATCCAGTCTCGTCAACACAAAAGGGCTGGATTGCTTCGTCGCACCAGCGCAAAATTGCTTCGCAATTTTGGCGCGGGCTCCTCGCAATGACGAGCTTTTGGCACGCGCACGCGACACACTCG
>NZ_JADPIT010000015.1:148621-152074 GCF_023073035.1 Bradyrhizobium sp. 62 | reverse complement strand
ATGCCCCGCCTTCGCGGGGCATGACACCGTCATTTGGGCAAGCGCGCGAATTCCAACGCGCAGCCGGAGACTAGCCCCCGCCCGGATAGTTCGGCGCCTCGCGCGTGATGGTGACGTCGTGGACGTGGCTTTCGCGCAGGCCCGCGCCGGTGATGCGGACGAACTGGGCCTTGTCGTGCAGGTCCTTCATGTCCTTTGCACCAACATATCCCATCGCGGCGCGCAGGCCGCCGGCGAGCTGGTGCATGACGTTGCCGACCGGGCCCTTGTAAGGCACCTGGCCCTCGATGCCTTCGGGCACGAGCTTGAGCGTGTCCTTGATGTCCTGCTGGAAGTAGCGGTCGGCCGAGCCGCGCGCCATCGCGCCCACCGAGCCCATGCCGCGATAGGCCTTGTAGGAGCGGCCCTGCCACAAGAACACTTCGCCGGGCGTCTCGTCGGTGCCGGCGAGCAGTGAGCCGACCATCGCGATGTCGGCACCGGCAGCGAGCGCTTTGGCAAGGTCGCCGGAGAACTTGATACCGCCGTCGGCGATGACGGGGATGTCGGACTTCTTCGCCGCTTCCACCGCATCCATGATCGCGGTGAGCTGGGGAACGCCGACGCCTGCAACGATCCGCGTGGTGCAGATCGAGCCCGGGCCGATACCGACCTTGATGCAGTCCGCGCCTGCATCGATCAGCGCCTGCGCACCCTCTGAGGTCGCGACGTTGCCGGCAACGACCTGCACCGAGTTGGAGAGACGCTTGATGCGGTTGACCGCATGGAGCACGTGACGGGAATGGCCGTGCGCGGTGTCGACCACGACGAGATCGACGCCGGCGTCGATCAGCCGCTCGGTGCGCTCGAAGCCGCTGTCACCGACCGTGGTGGCGGCAGCGACCCGGAGGCGGCCCTGCGCGTCCTTGCAGGCCAGCGGATGGGCGACCGCCTTCTCCATGTCCTTTACGGTGACCAGGCCGACGCAGCGATATTGCTCGTCGACCACGAGCAGCTTCTCGATGCGGTGCTGGTGCAGCATCCGCCGCGCCTCGTCCTGGCTGACATTCTCGCGCACCGTGACGAGACCTTCATGCGTCATCAGTTCGGAGATTTTTTGCTGGCGGTCGGTGGCGAAGCGGACATCGCGGTTGGTGAGGATGCCGACCAGCTTGCCTGGCGTGGACTTGCCCGCACCGGTGACGACGGGAATGCCGGAGATGCCGTGATCGCTCATCAGCTTGAGCGCGTCGTCCAGCGTGGCATCGGGGCTGATGGTGAGCGGATTCACCACCATGCCCGACTCGTAGCGCTTGACCTGCCGCACCTGGGCGGCCTGCCCTTCGGGATCGAAATTGCGGTGGATGACGCCGATGCCGCCGGCCTGCGCCATGGCGATCGCCATGCGGGCTTCGGTGACCGTGTCCATGGCGGAGGCCATGATCGGGATGTTGAGCGGAATGGCGCGGGTGACGCGGGAGCGGATGTCGACCTCACCTGGCATGACGTCCGACAGGCCCGGCTTCAGCAACACGTCGTCGAATGTGAGGGCTTCGCGAATGCCTTGTTGCACCGTGGCCATGTGCCAACTCCTTCCGCGGCCCTGCCGCAAATAAGTATGGATGAGCGCCGCCCTCGACGTACCTTGCGGCAACGCCGGAGAATCGGAGCCCATCGGTGGGGTTGACGCGGGTCGATAGCACGGGCGGGCGACGAATCAAAGCAATTCGGACCGCCGGCCAGCCATGCACAGGCTTTTTTGGGCAGATTGAGCCGGGATAACCGGCGGCAGCTCGTGCCGGCGGACGGCGTCCACGCCCCTCCTGTGCCGGCAGATCATCACGTTCTCCGACGCAGGACGCACCCCACCCTGGGGTCGCGCAGGATTTAGGTGCCATGCGTCGATCCGCAATGGTCGCGGCCCAGTGGCGGTGATAAGCCGCAATTCTCGCCCTTTTCCAATTTCCATTACCAATCCGTCATGGTCGACAAGCAACGCATCATTCCGCTGATCGTGGCCACTGCTCTCTTCATGGAGAACATGGACTCGACGGTGATCGCCACGTCGCTGCCCGCGATCGCGGCCGACATCGGCACGAGCCCATTGACGCTCAAGCTCGCGATCACCTCCTATCTGCTGTCGCTTGCGGTGTTCATCCCGGCGAGCGGCTGGACCGCCGACCGGTTCGGCGCGCGCATGGTGTTTGCGATTGCCGTCGGCGTGTTCATGGTCGGCTCGGTCGGCTGCGCGCTCTCGACATCGGTCACCGATTTCGTATTCGCGCGCATCCTGCAAGGCATGGGCGGGGCGATGATGACGCCGGTCGGGCGCCTCGTGCTGTTGCGGTCGGTCGACAAGAGCGCGCTGGTCAATGCCATGGCGTGGGTGACGGTTCCTGCCCTGATCGGTCCCGTGATCGGGCCACCGCTCGGCGGCTTCATCACCACCTATGCGTCGTGGCACTGGATCTTCCTGATCAACATCCCGATCGGGCTACTCGGCATCTTCATGGCCTTGCGCTTCATCGATCCTATCAAAAGCGAGGAACGAGAGCCGTTCGACCTCTACGGCATGGTGCTCGCGGGCCTCGGGCTCGCCGGCATCGCCTTCGGGCTGTCGGTCGCCGGACTCAATCTGCTGCCATGGAGCACGGTTGCCGCCCTGGTCGTCGGCGGATCGATCTCGATGACGCTGTATGTCATTCACGCGCGGCGAACCGGATCGCCGGTGCTCGACTTCACGCTGCTGAGGCTGCCGACACTGCGCGCGGCCATTCTCGGCGGCTTCATGTTCCGGCTCGGCATCGGCGCGCTACCGTTCCTGTTGCCGCTGCTGATGCAGATCGGCTTCGGCCTCTCGCCGTTCAAGTCCGGCCTCGTCACGTTTGGCTCCTCGCTCGGCGCCATGGGCATGAAAGCGCTGGCCGCACGCATCATCCGCGCCTTCGGCTTCCGCAACCTGATGACGGTGAACGCGATCATCAGCGCAGTTTTCCTCGCCGCCTGTGCCCTCTTCACGGTGACGACGCCGCTGCTGATCATCATGATCATCCTCGTGGTTGGCGGCTTCTTCCGTTCGCTCGAGTTCACCGCGATCAACACGGTTGCCTATGCCGAGGTCGAGCACGCGCAGATGAGCCGCGCCACCACGCTCGTCAGTGTCAACCAGCAGCTCGCGGTCTCGGCCGGCGTCGCCGTCGGCGCCGCGTCGGTGGAGACGACGATGTGGCTCAGCCATGTCAGCGAGCTCAATGCCACCGTGTTCGCGCCCGCCTTCGTCGTCATCGCGCTGACCTCGGCGGCGTCGAGCTGGTTCTTCTGGCAGATGCCCGCCGATGCCGGCCACGAAGTCTCCGGCCGCAAGGCCGTGGAGATCGCGAGCCGTAAGGGTGCCGGCAAGGGCGCGGCCAAGGCGGCCGTCAAGGCGGCGACCGAGGATACGCAGGACGTGCGGGATCAGCGGCTGGGGTAGCC
>NZ_JADPIT010000015.1:144220-148611 GCF_023073035.1 Bradyrhizobium sp. 62 | reverse complement strand
GTCGCAAGAGCTCCTCGCAATGACGGAATTCGCGGCTACTGCGTCGCCCCGCCCCGAAATCCCGTCGCGAGAACGTAGCGCTCCGAGGAATCCGCACGGCTCGCGGCGGGCTTCACATGACGCACCATGGCGAAATCGCGCTTGAGCTGGGCGAGCAGCTCGGCGTCGGCGCCGCTCTGGAACGCCTTTGCCAGGAAGGTCCCACCCGGTTTCAGCACGTCGCAGGCGAACGCGGCGGCGGTTTCGATCAGGCCGACGATGCGAAGCTGGTCGGTCTTGCGGTGACCGGTGGTGTTGGCAGCCATGTCGGACATCACGATGTCGGCGCCGCCGTCGAGCATCGCCTTGAGCTTGTCCGGCGCGTCATTGTCCATGAAGTCGAGCTGCGCGAACTCGACCCCGGCAATCTCGGGGATTTCCAGCAGGTCGATCGCGATGACCTTGCCCTTGCCGTCGACCGAGCCGACACGCTTGGCGGCGATCTGGCTCCAGCCGCCCGGCGCGGCACCGAGATCGACCACTGCCATGCCGTGCTTCAGTAGCCGGTATTTGTCGTCGATCTCGAGCAGCTTGAACGCGGCGCGCGAGCGATAGCCCAGCGCCTTCGCCTTCACCACATAGGGGTCGTTGAGCTGCCGCTCCAGCCAGAGCTTCGACGACAATTTGCGCTTGCCGTGGGTCTTGACCTGGACGTGCAAGCGGCCGGTGGTGTCCTTGGCCATCTCACCAGCTCCTGAGCGCGCCGTCTTCGCGCATCATTTCGACCAGCATGCCTTCGCGCAAGCCCCGGTCGGCGACGCGCAGGCGTGGCAGCGGAAAGGCGCGGCGGATCGCGTCGAGGATGGCGCAGCCGGCCAGCACGAGATCGGCGCGCTCGACGCTGATGCAGCTGTTCGCGGCGCGCTCCTCGTAGCTCATGCCGAGCAGCTTGTTGATGGTCGCGGTGACGTCGGTGTCGTTCATCCAGACGCTGTCGATGCGGCGGCGGTCGTAGCGCGCGAGGTTGAGATGGATGCCGGCGAGCGTCGTCACAGTGCCTGAGGTGCCGAGCAGATGCATGTCGGCGAGATCGCCGCCATGCTGTTCGGCGAACGGCGCGATGTGATGGGCGACCTCGCGCTCCATCGCGGCGTAGATCTCCGGCGTCACGTCGCGGCCGCCGAACTGCTCGGCCAGCGTGACCACACCGAATGGAATCGACATCCAGGCTTTGATGCGCGGCTCCGGATTTGCGGCGTCGCGCTCGATCCGCACCAGCTCGGTCGAGCCGCCGCCGATGTCGAACAGGATCGCGCCGCGGCCCCTGGGGTCGACCAGCGGCGAGCAGCCGAGCACCGCGAGCGCCGCCTCGGTCTGGCGGTCGATCACCTCGAGCTCGATCCCGGTCTCGGCAGCGACGCGGCTGCGAAAGCCTTCGGCATTCGAGGCGGCGCGGCAGGCTTCGGTGGCGATCAGCCGCAACCGCCGCGCCTTGCGCAGGTTGATCTTGTCGCGGCAGATGCCGAGCGCCACGATGGCGCGCTCGATCGCGGCCTCGCTGATGCACCCGGTTGCGGAGACGCCCTCGCCCAGCCGGATGATGCGCGAGAAGGAATCGACCACCCGAAAGCCGTCGTGGGTCGGACAGGCGATCAGGAGCCTGCAATTGTTGGTGCCGAGGTCGAGCGCCGCGTAGACGCCGGTTCCCGGCGCTTGCGCGCCGACGGCCGGTTCAGTGGCGAACGCCGCCGCCATCGACCCCAGCTCACCGTGCGGCGCAAGGCCGTCGCGGAGCCGCGTGTGGTCATTCATACAAACTGTCTTTCCGCGGCCGGTTGGGCCGATCTGGAATTGCTTTTTCGCCTGAAACCTTAGCAGCGCGCCAATCCTGCGCAACAACGCATCACATGGGACCATGCCCATTCGTGCGTTGTCGTGAACGGGCCGGTGGGTTATTTTTGAAGGGTCCGGTCTCCCAGGCGCCCCCCAAACCGCGCATTTGCCGGCTTTTCAGGTCAATTCCATGCAAGAACTCACCAAATCCTCCACGCTCGAAAACGCTATTGCACTGCAAAAATATGGCGTCGGCCAGCCGGTCCGCCGCAAGGAGGACGACACGCTGGTGCGCGGCAAGGGCCGCTACACCGACGATTTCAACCTGCCCGGCCAAGCCCACGCCGCGATCGTCCGTTCGACCCATGCCCACGGCGTCATTCGCGGCATCAACATCGACGCCGCCAAGGCGATGCCGGGCGTGCTGGGGGTGTGGACCGGCAAAGACCTCGATGCGGCCGGCTACGGCCCCTTCACCTGCGGCCTGCCGCTGAAGAGCCGCGACGGCTCGCCCCTGCTCCAGACCAACCGCCAGCCGCTCGCAACCGACAAGGTCCGCTTCGTCGGCGATCCCGTCGCCTTCGTGGTGGCGGAGACGCTGGCCCAGGCGCGCGACGCGGCCGAGGCGGTCGAGCTCGATATCGAGCCGCTGCCGGCGGTGACCGACCCTGAAGACGCCGCAAAAGCCGGCGCGCCGCAACTCTACGACCACATCCCGAACAATGTCGCGCTCGACTACCACTATGGCGACATCGAGAAGGTCAACGCCGCCTTCGCCAGCGCCGCTCACGTGACCAAGGTCGACATCGAAAACACCCGTGTCGCCGTGGTCTCGATGGAGCCGCGCGTTGGCCTTGCCTCCTACGACAAGACGACCGAGCGCTACACCATCCAGATGCCGACGCAGGGCGTCGCCGGCAACCGCGCCAACCTCGCCAAGAACCTGAAGGTGCCGAACGAGAAGGTCCGCATCCTCACCGCCAATGTCGGCGGTTCCTTCGGCATGAAGAACGTCAACTATCCCGAGTACATGTGCATCCTGTACGCGGCCAAGGAATTGGGACGCCCGGTGAAATGGCTGGACGAACGCTCGACCAGCTTCTTGTCCGACAGCCACGGCCGTGCGCAGAAGATTCACGCCGAGCTCGCGCTGGACGCCGAGGGGCATTTCCTCGCCGCCAAGCTCTCGGGCTACGGCAATCTCGGTGCCTACATCACCGGCGTTGCACCCAGTCCGCTCTCGCTCAACACCAGCAAGAACTTTTCCAGCGTCTATCGCACGCCGCTGATGGCCGTCGACATCAAGACGGTGCTGACCAACACCACGCTGATGGGCGCTTATCGCGGCGCCGGCCGGCCCGAGGCGAACTACTACATGGAGCGGCTGATCGACCGCGCCGCCGACGAAATGGGCATCAACCGGCTGACCTTGCGCAAACGCAACTTCATCAAGCAGAACCAGATGCCGTTCGCCGCGTCCTCCGGCGTCACCTATGACAGCGGCGACTTCCAGGCTGTCTTCAACAAGGCGCTCGAAATCTCCGACCACGAGAATTTTGCCAAGCGCAAGAAGGAGAGCAAGAAGTCCGGCAAGCTGCGCGGCATCGCCGTCGGCTCTTATCTGGAGGTGACCGCACCTCCCGGCGTCGAACTCGGCAAGATCGTGTTCGATCCCGATGGCTCCGTGCAGCTCATCACCGGCACGCTTGATTACGGTCAGGGCCACGCATCCGCATTCGCGCAGGTACTCTGCCAGCAGCTCGGCGTGCCCTTCGACAGCGTCAAGCTGATGCAGGGCGACAGCGATATCGTCCACACCGGCAATGGCACCGGCGGCTCGCGCTCGATTACCGCGACCGGCATGGCGATCGTGGGCGCCGCCAAGCTTGTGATCGAGAAGGGCAAGCGCGCCGCCGCGCATATGCTGGAGGCGTCCGAAGCCGACATCGAATTCGAAGGCGGCAGTTTCACGATCGCTGGCACCGACCGCAGCATCGACATCATGGAGCTCGCCAAGCGCCTGCATGACAGCAAGATGCCCGAGGGCGTGCCCGACAGCCTCGACGTCGATCACACCAGCGAACCGGTGCCGTCGGCCTTCCCGAACGGCTGCCATGTCGCCGAGGTCGAGATCGACCCTGAGACCGGCGTCGTGCAGATCGTGCGCTACAGCGCGGTCAACGATTTCGGCACGGTGATCAATCCGCTGCTGGTCGCGGGCCAGCTCCATGGCGGCGTCGTCCAGGGCATCGGCCAGGCGCTGATGGAGCACGTCCGCTACGACGAGAGCGGCCAGCCGATCACGGGCTCGCTGATGGACTACGCACTGCCCCGCGCCGAGGACGTCCCGAACATGACGGTCGGCGACCACCCGGTGCCGGCCACGACCAATCCGCTCGGCAGCAAAGGCTGCGGCGAAGCCGGCTGCGCCGGCAGCTTGTCGACGGTCGTGAACGCGGTGATCGACGCGCTCTCCGACTACGGCATCAAGCACATCGACATGCCGCTGACGCCGGAGCGCGTGTGGCGTGCGATCCAGGACGCGAAGGGGAAAGCGGCGTAAAGCATTTTCTCTCCGC
>NZ_JADPIT010000015.1:95051-144144 GCF_023073035.1 Bradyrhizobium sp. 62 | reverse complement strand
CCGGGACAAGCCCGGGCATGACGGTGTTGTAGCGATGTGCCTTTTTCGCGCCTACGCGGCCGCCTGCTCGCGCGGCTGGTAGATCGCGGTGTGCTGGCAGTGCGCCAGCGGCGTCGTGCCGTTGGCGACCACCAGGGCGTCGAGCTCGACGAAGCGGTGGCCCTTCTTCTCGTAGTTCGCGGTGACTTTGGCCCGCGCGGTGATCTCGTCGCCGGCGCGCGCGGCTGAGAGCAATTGCATACGGCTGCCGACATGGATCCACGGGCCGAGGATGGTGTTGTCCACCAGCACGCGATTCATGACGCGCTGGATCAGGCCGGGATGGCCGAGCCCCTCGCGCGCGAAGATCGGATCGGCCTCGCGGATGTCGGCGAGATAGTCGGCCGCATCCTGCCCGGTCCAGCGGCGCGGCGTCGTGCCCAGCCATTTGCCGGTCTCGAAGGTTGCCGGGTTGACCGGTTTGCGCTCGGCAATCGCGGGGACCTCGACATAGTCGCTCAACGACACCGCAGTCGCAGTCGCCGGCAGCGATGCCGTGCCGGTGGCACAGAGCTCGGTGCGGCTGAACACCTCGATCGTGAGCAGGCCGTTGTGCTCGGTCGCATCGACGTCGGCGATCTCGCCGTCATAGACCGGCTTGATGAAGCGCGCCTCGATCAGTCCGCGCGACAGGAAATCGCGGCCCCAGCGCGCCACCGGCACATGCATCATGTAGGCGAAGACGTCGACGCCGGGGACCAGCCCACCGGAAAAGCCGAAGCGGCGCGCCACATTGTCGTCATGCATCTTGTTTTCGGATTGCTTGGCCGTGTTGTAGGCCTCGACACGATAGGTTTCGAGCCGGTTCGGCATGGCTTGGCTTTCCCCAAATTCTTGTTGTTTCAGGCCAATCGTAGGCCCTGAGGAACCGGGGTCAATCCCCTCGCCTTTGCGGCCCGAATGGGGTACCACGCGGCTGCTGCGGAACCGCTTCGCAAGCCCCATCTACGGACAATGACGAACCCTCAAAACACTACCCGCATCTATGTCGACGCCGACGCCTGTCCGGTGAAGGACGAGATCTATCGCGTCGCCGGCAGACACGGCCTGCCCGTGAGCGTGGTCGCGGGCAATTTCATCCGCGTGCCCCAGGATCCATTGATCGAGCGGGTCGCCGCGGGTGCCGGCATGGACGCGGCCGATGACTGGATCGCGGAACGCGCCGGGCCCGGCGATATCGTCATTACCTCGGATATTCCACTCGCGAGCCGCTGCGTGAAGGCCGGCGCCGATGTGATTGCGTCCAACGGCAAGGCGTTCACCGAGGAATCGATCGGGATGACGCTCGCGGTCCGCAACCTGATGACCGATTTGCGCTCGGCCGGCGAAGTCACCGGCGGTCCGAAATCCTATTCGCCGCGCGACCGCTCGACATTTCTGTCGACGCTCGACCAGACCATCCGCCGCATCCAGCGCCGCCGCGCCGAACAGGCCGCAACAAGACAGGACCGAGACACCGCATGGCGCCACCGCTGATTCAACTGCGCGATATCAAGCTGACCTTCGGCGGCACGCCGCTCCTGGCGGGCGTCGAACTGTCGGTTTCGACAGGCGAGCGCGTCTGCCTGATCGGCCGCAACGGTTCCGGCAAATCGACGCTGCTCAAGATCGCCGCCGGCCTGGTCGAACCGGATGGCGGCAGCCGTTTCGTTCAACCCGGCGCCACCATCCGCTACCTGCCGCAGGAGCCGGATTTTTCCGGCTTCTCCACCACGCTGGCCTATGTCGAGGCCGGCCTCAATGCCGGCGACGATCACTATCAGGCACGCTATCTGGTCGAACAGCTCGGTCTCAGCGGTGAAGAAGATCCGGCGCATGTCTCCGGCGGCGAAGCCCGCCGCGCCGCGCTGGCACGCGTGCTGGCGCCCTCACCCGATATCCTGCTGCTGGACGAGCCGACCAACCATCTGGATCTTCCGACCATCGAATGGCTGGAGAGCGAACTGGAGAGCCGCCGCTGCGCGCTGGTGATCATCAGCCACGATCGGCGCTTCCTGGGCAATCTCTCGCGCAGCACCGCCTGGCTCGATCGCGGCCAGATACGGCAGATCGACCGCGGCTTCAGTGCCTTCGAGGCCTGGCGCGACGAGGTGCTCGCGGAGGAAGAGCGCGACCAGCACAAGCTCGACCGCAAGATCGTCAACGAGGAGCACTGGCTGCGTTACGGCGTCTCGGGCCGCCGTAAGCGCAACGTCAAGCGGCTCGGCAATCTCCACGCGCTGCGCGACCAGCGCCGCACCCATCGCGGCGCGACGGGCAACGCCAACCTCGCGGCTGCCGAAGCCGACAAATCCGGCAAGCTCGTCATCGAGGCCAAGAACATCAGCCGGTCCTATGGCGAGCGAAAGATCGTCGACGGCTTCTCGATCCGCGTCCAGCGCGGCGACCGCATCGGCATCGTCGGTCCGAACGGCGCCGGCAAGACCACGCTGATCGAGATGCTGACCGGCGGCAGCGCGCCGGACAGCGGCAGCTTACGGCTCGGCGCCAACATCGAGATGGCGACGCTCGACCAGCATCGTGAAAGTCTCGATCCGAAGACGACGCTGGCCGAGGCGCTGACCGGCGGCCGCGGCGACCATGTCATGGTCGGCGGCAAGCCGAAGCACGTCGTCAGCTACATGAAGGACTTCCTGTTCGCCCAGGAACAGATGCGCACGCCGCTGGAGGTGCTGTCGGGCGGCGAGCGCGGCCGGCTGATGCTGGCACGCGCGCTGGCGAAGCCTTCAAACCTCCTGGTGCTGGACGAGCCGACCAACGACCTCGACCTGGAGACCCTCGACGTCCTCGAGGAAATGCTCAGCGACTACGAGGGCACCGTGATCCTGATCAGCCACGATCGCGATTTTCTCGACCGCGTGGTGACATCCGTGATCGTGCCCGAGGGCAACGGACGCTGGCTCGAATATGCCGGCGGTTATACCGACATGCTGGCCCAGCGCGGCGCCGACGTGAAGCGGGCGACAGCGAAGGCCGTCGAAGAGACGAGAGAGCAGCGATCAGTTGCGCCGTCCGGCGTCGCGAGACGACGGTTGACCTTCAACGAGCAACACGCGCTGGAGACGCTGCCCAAGACCATTGCCAAGCTGCAGGCCGAAATTGCCAAGCAGCAGCGCTTCCTTGACGACCCCGATCTCTTCCGCAAGGATCGCAAGCGCTTTGACCAGGCCTCCGACGCTCTGACGAAGGCGCAAAAGGAATTGGCCGAGGCCGAGGACAAATGGCTGGAGCTCGAAGTGCGGCGCGAAGAGATTGAACAGGCCTAGCGTGCATTCCGCAAAAGTGGGCACCGCTTTTGCAAACGGAATGCGCGCCAACTCAGAGACTTCCATGACAACGACCCTTGCCGCCAAAATCGCCCGCGAATACGGCACGCCCTGCGCCGTCATCGACATGGACAAGGTCGAGCGCAACATCGCGCGCATCCAGAAGGCCTGCGATGACGCCGGGATCGCCAACCGTCCCCACATCAAGACGCACAAGAACCCGACGATCGCCAAGATGCAGATCGCTGCCGGTGCCAAGGGCATCACCTGCCAGAAGCTCGGTGAAGCCGAGATCATGGCCAATGCCGGCATCGATGACATCCTGATCAGCTACAATCTGCTCGGCGAGGAGAAGATGGCGCGGTTAGGGGCGCTGCAGGCGAAGGCCAACATGACAGTCGCCGCCGACAATTCGACCGTCGTTGCCGGCCTGCCCAAGGCCGCTGCGGCCTCAGGCCGACCGCTGTCGGTCGTGGTCGAATGCGACACGGGACGCAAGCGCGCCGGCGTCGAGACGCCAGCCGAGGCCATTGCGCTGGCACAGGAGATTGCCGCATCCAAGGGCCTGCAATTCGCCGGCTTCATGATGTATCCGACCGAGACTGGCTGGGCGGACGCGCAAAAGTTCTACGACGAAGCTCTGGCCGGCGTGCGCGCGCACGGGCTGGATGCAAAGATCGTCTCGACCGGCGGAACGCCGAACCTGAAGAATCTCGGCAAGCTCAAGGGCGGCACCGAGCACCGCTTCGGCACCTACATCTACAACGACCGCATGCAGGTCGCCGCCGGCTCCGCCACCTGGGACGACTGCGCGCTTCACATCTATTCGACGGTGGTGAGCCGTGCCGCGCCCGAGCGCGGCATTCTCGATGCCGGCTCCAAGACGCTGACCACGGATACCGGCGGCCTCGACGGCCACGGCCTGATCCTTGAGCACCCCGAAGCCAAGATCGCGCGCTTCGCCGAGGAGCACGGCTTCCTCGACCTCTCCCGCAGCAACACCCGGCCCAATGTCGGCGACGTCGTGCGGGTCGTGCCCAATCATGTCTGCGTCGTCGTCAACATGATGGACGAAGTCGTGATGGTGCGCGGCGATGAGATCATCGGCACGCTGCCGATCGCAGCGCGGGGGAAGCTGCGGTAGCTATCCCCCGATCAGCGCCTGGAGTTCCCGGACCAGGCCATCGCGGAAGAGTTTGATCGGCCGCTCCAGCCGACCGGCGGGGGCGCGATGCACCACCCATGCGCGCACGGCGGGTTTGAAGTCGCGCGCAGCGACCGGCTTGAGCCTGTCGCGAAATGCGCTGCGTTTCAGGGCGATCGGGGTGACGAGCCCGACGCCGAGGCCGCGCGACACCAGCGACAGGCGAAGCTCACTGTCCAGCGCCTCAACGGCGATGTTGAACGGCAGATGCGAGGCATCGAATTTTCGCTTCAGCGTATCGCGAAATCCACAGCCATCCTGGTTGATTACCCACGACAGTTGGGACAGCCGTTCCAGGTCGACGGTGCGCGGGATCTTCATGTCGCGTGCGACGACGAAGACGACGGGCTGCGCGCCGAGATCGTCGGCCGCCAGATCGGCGGGCGGCACTGCACCGTCGGGGAGACAAATCGCGGCTGCATCGAGCTCGTTGCGGCAGACACGCTCGAGCTGGTTCGGCGACCAACCGGAGACCACCCGCACGGCCAGCGCGGGAAATTCGGCGCGCACCGCATCGAGTGGTGCGGTCAGGCCTGCCTCCGAGAGAAACGGCGTCAGACCGAGCCTGAACTCGCCGCGGACCATTCCGTCGTTGGCCACGCCCGACTTGAGGTCGTCCAGCATCCTGAGCAGACGCCTGCCCTGCTCGTAGGCCTCATGGCCCGCCGCCGTCGGCTTCAGGGGCTTCGAGAGCCGGTCCAGAAGCTGCGCCCCCAATATCCCCTCGAGATTCTGGATACGTCGGGTCACGCCAGGCTGGGTGAGATTGAGACGCGCCGAAGCTGCGACAATCGATCCGGTCTCGACCACGGCGACGAAAGCAACAAGGTCATGGGTGTTCATAACAAACTCGCATGTTCTTTATAGCCTTATTTGAATTGTAGCATATTGATGCCCCCGCTTAAAGGGTCCCGCGCCACAGCTGCGAGGTCCCATGACTGTCTCCGAACCCACCAGGCCTGCGTCCCGAAACCAGCTCGCCGAGCGGCCGCTGATCTGGCTCGGCGCGATCACCGCCGGTGTCGTCGTCACCAATCTGTTCGCGCCGCAGATCCTGCTCGGCTTGATCGGCCGGTCAATGTCGATGCCCGCGTGGCAGGCGGGGCTGATCAGCACGCTGACCTTGCTGGGCTACGCACTCGGCCTGCTGCTGCTCGTACCTCTGGTCGATCTGGTCGAGAACCGGCTTGTCATCCTCCGCACCCTCGGCTGCGCGATCCTCGCCGCTCTCGCGACGGCGCTCGCGCCGACGCCCTCGCTCCTGCTGCTCGCCACCTTCATCCTCGGCGCCTGCTGCGCGGCGATCCAGATGATGGTTCCGCTGGTCGCATCCATGGTGGCACCGGATCGCCGCGGCCAGGCCATCGGCGAGGTGATGGGCGGATTGATGATCGGCATCCTGTTGTCACGACCTGCGGCGAGCCTGATTGCAGATCTCTGGAGCTGGCGTGCCTACTATGTCGTCTCGGCCGCTTTGATGGCTCTGCTTGCCGGCGCACTTGCCCGTTACCTTCCGACCCTTCGACCGACGGGACGCGCGAGCTACGCCGAATTGCTGCTGTCCTTTCCGAGACTGCTGCGCGAAGAGCCGGTGCTGCGCGTGCGGGCCTGGACCGCGTCGCTTGTCATGGCCTCCTTCACGGCGTTCTGGTCGGCGGTCGCGCTGCGGCTGCCGGAGGCGCCGTTCGACCTCGACGCCAAGGGAGTTGCCGCTTTTGCACTGATCGGCGTAGCGGGCGCCGCGGCGACACCGATGGCCGGCCGCTGGGGCGACAAGGGCCGGGCGCGGCCGATGTTCTTTGCCGCCCATCTGCTCATCATCGGTTCGCTCGCGCTCTGCGCCTGGGCGGGCATGCTGGACTCCCAGATCACCAGTCTGCTGGTACTGAGCCTCGGCACGATCCTGCTCGACGTCGGCATCACCACCGACCAGACGCTGGGCCGCCGCGCGATCAACCTGTTGCGCCCCGAGGCACGCGGTCGCATGAACGGCCTGTTCGTCGCGCTGTTCTTTATCGGCGGTGGCGTCGGCGCGGCGGCGGCATCGCTGGCCTGGAGTTTTGGCGGCTGGACCATGGTCTGCACGGTGGCGGCAAGCTTCGGCGTGCTCGGCCTCCTCACGGATCTCACAACCCGGACCGGAACGTCATGATGGGATAGTCAGGGCGACGATTGGGCGAGCCGTCGCAACACACCCCTACCCGCCGCCGCTCCCGTCGCGAACGAGGCCTGGAGCAAATAGCCCCCCGTCGGCGCCTCCCAGTCCAGCATCTCACCGGCTGCGAAGACGCCCGGCAGCTTGCGGATCATGAAGTCCGAGTCGAGTTCATCGAAGGAAATCCCGCCGGCGCTGGAGATCGCGCGCGCGATCGACGCGACGCCTATGAGCTTGATCGGCACGGCGTTGATGAGTTCGGCCAATCGCTCGGCCGATATTGCCGGCAACGACTGGCCAGCACCGATGGCGGCTTCCTGCAACAGCCCGACCGCGACCGGCGACAGCTGCGCAGCCTTGCGCAGGAAGTTGGAGAAGGATTGCTTGCCGCGCGAGGCGGACAGGCGCTTGACGAGTTCGCCATGCTCGACATCCGGCCGCAAGGTGACGTGCAGGACCGCTTCGCCGCTCGCCGCGATCGCCTCGCGCAGTTCGGCCGACAACGCATAGATCGCCCCGCCCTCGATTCCGCCCCTTGTGATCATGGCCTCGCCGCGCGCCCGGTGTGGGCCGAAGGACAGCGTAATGCCCTTGAGCGGCTGGCCTTCGAAGCGCGTGCGGAAGATTTCGGACCATGCGACTGTGAAGCCGGAGTTCGCCGGCCGCAGCGGCGAGATCGCAACGCCTTTGTCGGCCAGGATCGTCGTCCAGCCGCCATCGGAGCCCAGTCGCGGCCAGCTGGCGCCGCCGAGTGCCAGCACCGTGGCGTCCGCGGCGATGGTGGTGTCGCCGCCGGGTGTGCCAAAGACCAGTCGTCCGTCCCCGTCCCAGCCCATCCAGCGCTGGCGAAACGCAAAGCGCACGCCGGCGGCATCGAGCTGTCGCAGCCAGGCCCGCAGCAAGGGCGATGCCTTGAACGCTTTCGGAAACACACGCCCGCTGGTGCCGACAAAAGTCGGCTCGCCCAGCGCCTCGCTCCAGGCGCGCAGCGCGTCAGGCGGAAACGTTTCGATCGCTGCTTGCAGTTTCGGCGCCGCCTCCCGGTAGCGCGCCATGAACTGCGGCAGCGGTTCGCTATGGGTGAGATTGAGCCCGCCGCGGCCGGCCATCAGAAATTTGCGGCCCGCGGACGGCATCCCGTCATGGATCGTGACGCGAGCACCGCCCTGCGCGAGCACCTCGGCCGCCATCAACCCGGCAGGGCCGGCGCCAATGACGGCGACGGCTGTCAGAGTTTCACCCCGGCGCGCGCAGCGGCCTGCGCTACGTATTTCTGCGTCTGCTCGAAAGCCCCCTGCAGCGCCTTCGCCTTCGACATGTCGCTGATCTCGGCGAAATGCGCCGCGACCGCGTCCGGCGTCCACTCGGACTCCGGCAGGTTGATGCCTTCGCTCTCGACGATCTTGATCACCGCGAACGAGCCGGCGCCAGCGCCCATGATGGTGCGCGTCGGCGCATCCTCGCTCAGCATGTACTCGACCGCGGGCGTGATCGCGTTCGGCTTCATCAATTGCAACGCCTGCGGCGGCAGCAGCTCTTCCGTCATGCGGGTTGCCGCCGTCGGCGAAATGATGTTGACCCGGATGTCGGCCTTGCGGCCCTCTTCGGCCAGCACGTTCATCAGGCCGACCATGCCGGACTTGGCCGCACCGTAATTGGCCTGGCCGAAATTGCCGTAGAGGCCGGAGGACGACGTCGTCAGCACGATGCGGCCGTAGTTGCGGTCGCGCATGCCGGCCCAGGCGGCCTTGCAGCAATAGAAGGTGCCGACGAGGTGCACGTCGAGCACCTTCTGGAAATCGGCCGCTTCCATCTTGCCGAACGACTTGTCGCGCAGAATGCCGGCGTTGGCGCACAAGAGGTCGACGCTGCCCCACTCCTTGGTGGCGCGCTCGACCATGGCGGTGACCTGCTCGAAATTGGAGACGTCTGCGCCGTCGGCCATCGCGGTGCCGCCGGCCTTGCGGATCTCCTCGACCACGGTTTCCGCGGGCGACAGCGAACCGCCGCTGCCGTCGCGCGCGCCGCCGAAATCGTTGACCACGACTTTCGCACCGCGGCTGGCCAATCCCAGCGCATGCGCCCGTCCGAGACCATTGCCCGCGCCGGTGACGATGGCGACGCGTCCGTCGAACCTGATTGCCATGAGTGCAGTTCCTGCTTCTTCTTCCTTCTCCCCTTGTGGGAGTAAGGTGGCATAGGCGGCCAACGGCCGCCGTTCCCAGTTAAAACGCCAACGCGTAGCGTTGGCTACGGCGCCGAATAGGGGGTCTCTCGCAACGGATGTGCTCGCGGAGAGAAACCCCTCACCCGCCTCGCGTTCGGCGGGGCACCCTCTCCCACAAGGGGAGAGGGTTCGAGTCCACCGATTTGGACAGCTTTTGAGCAGCGATGGGTTGCCGGGTCAAGCCCGGTAACGACGGCCAGCGTCAGGCGAAATAGATCAACCCCAACCAATCAGCGACCAGCGCGGGCTTGTCCTCGCCTTCGATCTCCACGGTGACATTGGTGCGCGACTGCAATTCATTCGGCTTGCGCAGCTTGGCTTCCGCCAGCACGAAACGGCCGCGAACGCGCTTGCCCGAGCGCACCGGCGAGATGAAACGCAGCTTGTCGAAACCGTAATTGACCCCCATCGTGGTGCCCGCGATGACGGGCATCACCTCGTAGGACATGATCGACAGCAGCGACATCGTCAGGAAACCGTGCGCGATGGTGGTGCCGAACGCCGTCTCCTTCTTCGCACGCTCCGGATCGACGTGAATGAACTGGTGATCCTCGATCACGTCGGCATAGGTGTCGATGCGGGGCTGATCGACCATGTGCCACGACGACACGCCGATCTCCTTGCCGACCATGGCCTGATAGGCCTGAAGCGTGATCGGCGGCTTCTTCCAGACTTCGTTCACTTAGGTCTCACTCCGTGTTTTCGGCAGCTCCGGAAAATCCTCTTCGCGGAATTCGCGGCCGCGCAGGGGATCGGTGCGGTCGTCGTCGCGCTCGAGACGTCGTAGCTGCACGCGGCGGATCTTTCCCGAGATCGTCTTCGGCAGCTCGGTGACGATTTCGAGGCGGCGGATGCGCTTGAACGGCGCAAGGCGCGTGTGCAGATGTTGGAAGATCGAGAGCGCGGTGGCCGGCGACCGCTCCGCACCCGCGGTCAGCAGCACGAAGGCTTTGGGAATCGCGAGCCGGATCGGATCCGGGCTCGGCACCACGGCGGCTTCCGCGACGAGCTCGTGCTCGAGCAACACGCTCTCCAACTCGAACGGGCTGATGCGGTAGTCGGAGGATTTGAACACGTCGTCGGAGCGGCCGACGAAAGTGAGATAGCCATCGTCGTCCTCGAACACGACGTCACCGCTGCGATAGAGCTCGCCTTCGGCGCCGGACAGCTCACCGTTGTCGCCCTGATAGCCCTGCATCAGGCCGGCGGGGCGGTTTTCGCCGAGCACCAGAGCCACCTCGCCCTCCTTGGCCGGATGACCGTCGGCGTCGCTGACCTGCACGCGATAGCCCGGCAGCGGTCGGCCCATCGAGCCGACCTTGATCTTTTGCCCCGGCGAGTTGCCGGCGAGCGCCGTCGTTTCAGTCTGGCCGTACCCGTCGCGGATGGTGAGGCCCCAGGCGGCCTGCACCTGATCGATCACTTCCGGATTGAGCGGCTCGCCGGCACCGCAGACCTCGCGCAAGGCCACCTTGAACGACGCCAAGTTCTCCTGGATGAACAGCCGCCACACCGTCGGCGGCGCGCACAGCGTTGTGACACCGCAGCGGCCGATGGTGGCAAGCAGCCCCTTGGCGTCGAAGCGCGGCTGGTTGACCACAAAGACGGTTGCGCCCGCATTCCACGGCGCGAAGAAGCAGCTCCAGGCGTGCTTGGCCCAGCCGGGCGAAGAGATATTGAGATGGACGTCGCCGGGCTTCAGTCCGATCCAGTACATGGTCGAGAGATGGCCGACGGGATAACTGCGCTGGCTGTGCCGCACCAGTTTTGGCTTTGCGGTGGTGCCTGAGGTGAAATAGAGCAGCATCGGGTCGTCGGCGTTGGTCGGGCCGTCGGCTGCAAAGCTCTCCGACGCCTCTGCCGCGTCATCATAGGAAAGCCAGCCATCGGAGGCCTCGCCCACGACAATGCGGACGATATTGTCGGCACCAAGACTTGCGAACTTCGCAACCTGGTCCTGCGCTGCCACCACCGCCTTCGCCTGGCCGCGATCGAGCCGGTCGCGAAGTTCATCGGCCGTGAGCAGCGTCGTCGCGGGAATTACGACGACGCCAAGCTTGATCGCCGCCAGCATCGTCTCCCACAGCGGAACCACATTGCCGAGCAGCAGCAGGAGATGATCGCCGCGCTTGAGGCCCTGCGCGCGGAGGAAGTTCGCGACCTGGTTGGAGCGGCGCGACAACGCCCCGAACGAGAGCTTGGTCTGCCGGTCCTGCGCGGCATCGACGATCCAGAGCGCAGGACGATCCTTGCTGTCCGCATTCGCCGCCAGCTCGGCGTCGAACCAGTCGAGCGCCCAGTTGAACGGAACAGGATCGGGCCAGCGGAAGCCCCTGACCGCTGTCTCGTAGTCCGTGCGGTTGTGAAGTAGAAACGCGCGCGCTTCCTGAAATGTCGTCATCAAGCTTTCCCGGCCAGCCCCCTAACGTGCTTGATAATTCCGGAAAAATCCACCCCGCCCTGGCCGGCTGCGTCGAATGACTGATAGATCTCCTGCGCATGTTTGCCGAGCGGCGTTGCCGCGCCCGCGGCCTTGGCAGCGTCCTGCGCCAGCGTCAGATCCTTCACCATCAGCGCCGAGGCAAAACCCGGCTTGTAATCGTTGTTGGCGGGCGAGGTCGGCACCGGCCCGGGCACCGGGCAATAGGTCGTCAGCGACCAGCACTGGCCCGACGAGGTCGAGGCGACGTCGAAAAGCGCCTGGTGCGAGAGCCCGAGCTTCTCGGCCAACGCGAACGCCTCGCTCACCGCGATCATGGAAATGCCGAGGATCATGTTGTTGCAGATTTTTGCCGCCTGGCCCGCGCCGGCACCGCCGCAATGCACGATCTTCTTGCCCATGTTCTCCAGCACGGGCTTTGCCGCTGCAAACGCGTTGTCCTCGCCGCCGCACATGAAGGTGAGCGTCGCACCCTTGGCGCCGCCGGTGCCGCCGGAGACCGGGGCGTCGACCGAAAGCACGCCGTGCTTGGCCGCCAGCGCATGCGCCTGGCGCGCGCTCTCGACGTCGATGGTGGAGGAGTCGATAATCAGCGCGCCCTTGGTCATGACAGGAACGACCTCGCCCCACACGCCGAGCACATGCTTGCCGGCCGGCAGCATGGTGACGACCACATCGGCGCCCTTCACGGCGCCTGCCGCGCTCTCGGCGATGCCGGCGCCATCGGCCCTGGCCTGGTTGCGGGAGGCCTCGGCGAGGTCGAAAGCGACGACCTTGTGGCCGGCCTTGACCAGATTGGCGGCCATGGGGCCGCCCATGTTGCCGAGACCGATGAATGCGATCGTGGCCATCTTCGTTTCCTCCGCTGAACGTTTCGTTGATTAGTTGAATTTCAATTCGTCGGCGCCGATCTCGGCGAGATAGTGCGCAAGCATATCCGGCGTGACGTCCTCGATCCGCAGCGGCGACCAGGTCGGATTGCGGTCCTTGTCGATCACGGCGGCACGCACGCCTTCGCGAAAGTCGTCGCTGCGGAAGACTTCCAGCGCAGCCCGATATTCGCGCACCAGGCATTCTTCCAGGCTCGACGCGGTGCGCGCGAGCCGCAACAGCTTGAGTGTCACCACCATGCCGCGCGGCGATTTTTCGTTGAGCGTCTTCAATGTCGCCAGCGCGAACTCGGAACCGTCACGCTTCAGCGCGGCAAAAATGTCTTCCATGCGGTCGAAGCCGAACAGTGCGTCGATCGCCGGCTCCTTTGCGGCGACCGGCCCAGCGGTCTCCCCGGTCGCGAAGCCGTTGATGAGCTTACTGACATCGGCCGCTGTGACGCCTTGGCGAACCTTGGTCAGCGCTTCCCGCAATTCCGGCCATTTGGCTGCCGGTACCACTGCATCGGCAAACCTGGCGTGGATCGCATCGGGGCCGTTCATGGTCTGGCCGGTCAGGCCGAAATAAGTGCCGATCTCGCCCGGCGAGCGTGACAACAGCCAGGTGCCGCCGACGTCAGGGAAGAAGCCAAGCCCGACCTCGGGCATCGCGAGCCTGGTGCGGTCGGTCACGATTCGATGGCTCGCATGTGCCGAAAGCCCGACGCCGCCGCCCATCACGATGCCGTCCATGAAGGCGACATAGGGTTTTGGGAATTTCTTGATCCGCGCGTTGAGGATGTACTCTTCCCGCCACAGGATCTTGCCGAGGTCGCCCTCGACCTTCGAGCTCTCCCAGAGCGCACGGATGTCGCCGCCGGCACACAGGCCGCGCTCGCCGGCACCTTCCAGCACGATCACGGCAACGGCGAGATCGGCCTCAAAACGGTCGAGCGCCTTGTCGATGTCGCGAAACATCTCCAGCGTGACGGCGTTGATCGCCTTAGGGCGATTGAGCCTGATAATGCCGGCCGAGCCCTCGACCCGTGCGACGAGATCGCCCTCCTCCACTCCACTCATCGGGCGCCCTCGATCAATTTGCGCGCCACGATCAGCCGCATGATTTCATTGGTGCCTTCGAGAATCTGGTGCACGCGCAAATCGCGCACAATCTTCTCGATGCCGTATTCGCTGAGATAGCCGTAGCCGCCATGAAGCTGGAGCGCCTGGTTGGCGACCTCGAAGCCGGCATCGGTGCCAAAGCGTTTGGCCATCGCGCAGAGCATGGTGGCGTCGGGATCCTTGCGGTCCAGCGCCGCCGCTGCGCGCCACAGGAACGTACGCGCGGCCTCGAGCTCGATCGCCATGTCGGCAAGCTTGAATTGCAATGCCTGGAATTCGTCGAGACGTTTTCCAAACGCCTTGCGCTCTTTCATGTAGGCGCGCGCCTTGTCGAGCGCGGTCTGCGCGCCGCCGAGTGAGCACGCCGTGATGTTGAGACGCCCGCCGTCGAGGCCCGCCATCGCGATCTTGAAGCCGACGCCCTCCTCGCTCAAGCGGTTGGCAACCGGAACGCGCGCGTTCTCGAAGATCACGGCGCGGGTCGGCTGCGCGTTCCAGCCCATCTTGCGCTCGTTGGCGCCGAACGAGACGCCCGGCGTCTTGCCGTCGATCACGAGCGTCGAGATGCCGCCGGGGCCGTCGCCCCCGGTGCGGACCATCGCGACCAGCAGATCGGTCCCGCCAGCGCCGGAGATGAACTGCTTCTGGCCGTTGAGCACGTAATGATCGCCCTCACGCACCGCGCGGGTGCGGAGCGCTGCCGCGTCCGAGCCGGCGCCCGGCTCGGTGAGGCAGTAGCTCGCGATCAGCTCCATGGTGCAGAGTTTGGGCAGCCAGGTGTGACGCTGGGTGTCGCTGCCGTAAGCATCGATCATCCAGGACGCCATGTTGTGGATGGAGATGAAGGCCGAGGTGGTCGGACAACCCGTCGCCAGCGCCTCGAAGATCAGCGCGGCCTCGAACCGCGACATCGCGGAACCGCCGACATCGTCACGTATGTAGATGCCGCCCATGCCGAGCGTGGCGGCCTCGCGCATCACCTCGACGGGAAAATGCTTCTCCTCGTCCCAGCGCAGCGCGTGCGGCGCGATCTTTTCCGCCGCAAACGCCAACGCCATCTCGCGAACCGCGATCTGATCCTCATTCAGAGCGAACTGCATGATGGGCTGCTCACTGTTCTCGTCATTGCGAGGAGCGAAGCGACGAAGCAATCCAGTGGGTCCGAGGGAAAGTCTGGATTGCTTCGCTATGCTCGCAATGACGGGCTGGGCTACAGCCTTACTTCATCAGCGGGATCGAGAACTCCGCACCTTCCTTGACGCCGGACGGCCAGCGCGAGGTCACCGTCTTGGTCTTGGTGTAGAAGCGCACCGAATCCGGGCCGTGCTGGTTAAGATCGCCGAAGCCCGACTTCTTCCAGCCGCCGAAGGTGTAATAGGCGATCGGCACCGGGATCGGCACATTGATGCCGACCATGCCGACATTGACCTTGGCAGCGAAATCGCGCGCGGCATCACCGTCGCGGGTGAAAATCGCAACACCGTTGCCGTAATCATGCTCCGACGGCAGCGCCAGCGCTTCCTTGTAATCGTGCGCGCGCACGACCGAGAGCACGGGACCAAAAATCTCTTCCTTGTAGATCCGCATGTCCTTCGTGACGTTGTCGAACAGCGAACCGCCGAGATAGAAGCCGTTCTCGTAGCCCTGCATCTTGAAGCCGCGGCCGTCGACCGCGAGCGTCGCACCTTCCTTGATGCCGATGTCGATATAGCCCTTGACCTTCTCGACCGCCTCGCGCGTCACCAGCGGACCGTAATCGGCGGACGGATCGATCGAGGTGCCGATCTTGAGCGACTCGACGCGCGGGACCAGCTTTTCCATCAAGCGGTCGGCAGTGGACTTGCCGACGGGGACCGCGACGGACACCGCCATGCAGCGTTCGCCGGCCGAACCGTAGCCGGCGCCGATCAGTGCGTCGACCGCCTGGTCCATGTCGGCGTCGGGCATGATGATGGCGTGGTTCTTGGCGCCGCCAAAACACTGGCAGCGCTTGCCGGTTTGGGCTGCGCGCTCGTAGATGTATTGCGCGATCGGAGTGGAGCCGACGAAGCCGACGGCCTTGATATCGGGATCGTCGAGGATGGCGTCGACCGCTTCCTTGTCGCCGTTGACGACATTGAGGATGCCGGCCGGCAGGCCCGCCTCGATCATCAGCTCGGCGAGCATCATCGGCACGCCGGGATCGCGCTCCGACGGCTTCAGGATGAAGGCGTTGCCGCAGGCAATCGCAGGAGCGAACTTCCACATCGGGATCATCGCCGGGAAATTGAACGGCGTGATGCCGGCGACGACGCCGAGCGCCTGGCGCATCGAGTAGATGTCGATGCCGGGGCCGGCGCCTTCGGTGTATTCGCCCTTCATCAGATGCGGGATGCCGCAGGCAAATTCCGCGACTTCGAGGCCGCGCTGGATGTCGCCCTTGGCGTCCGGAACGGTCTTGCCATGCTCGCGGGCGAGCAACTCGGCGAGCTTGTCGTAGTCGCGCTGCACCAGCTCGACGAACTTCATCATGACGCGGGCGCGGCGCTGCGGGTTGGTCGCGGCCCATTCCGGCTGCGCGGAGCGGGCGTTCTCGACGGCGGCGCGGACCTCGGCCTTGGACGCCAGCGCCACCTTGGCCTGGACGTCACCCGTCATCGGCTCGAAAACGTCGGCGGTGCGGCCCGAGGTGCCCTTGACCTCCTTGCCACCAATGAAATGTCCGACTGAACGCATGGAATGGTCTCCTTAAGGCGAGCTTGAACGCTTTGACAAATCCTATCGACCTGCATTTTATAGGATTCAAGTCTGAGATAATGCACCATAGATGTGCGAAAATGCTGGATCAAGGCGCTATCGACTGGGACGACTTCCGCTTCGTGCTGGCCATCGTGCGGGGCGGCTCGGTTTCGGCTGCGGCAAAACAGCTCGGCGTCGACCATGCTACCGTCATCCGCCGCGTCGACCGGCTGGAGAAGCACCTCTCGGCCAAGCTGTTTGACCGGCGCAAGACCGGCTACCTGCTGACAGAGGCCGGCCAGCGCGTCGCCGACAGCGCGGAAGCCATGGAATCGACCATCGTCGCCAACCAGGAGCAGGTCGGTGGCTCCGTGGCGCGGCTGACCGGCACAGTGAGGATCGGCGCGCCAGACGGATTTGGCACCGCCTTCCTGGCGCCCCGGCTCGCTCAGTTCGCCGACCGGTATCCCGATCTCGATTTGCAACTGGTGGCCACCGCGCGGCTGTTCAGCCTCTCCAAGCGCGAGGCCGATATCGCGATCAGCCTGACCATGCCGAAGGAAGGCCGCATCGTCGGCCGCAAACTGCTCGACTACCGCCTCGGACTCTATGCCGCGCCCGCCTATCTCGACCGCTTCCCGAAAATCACCTCGCGCGAGGTGCTGCCGCAGCATCGCTTCGTCGGCTATATCGAGGAGCTCTTGTTCACGCCCGAGCTCGACTATCTGCCGCAGGTGTCGCCGAAGGTCTCCGCACGCTTGCGCAGCGCCAATCTGATCGCACAACTCAATGCCACGCTCGCCGGCTTCGGTATCGCCGTCCTGCCGCACTTCATGGCGGCCGACTATCCGCAGCTGCTCGCGGTGCTGGCGGAAGAGGTCTCGATCACCCGCACCTTCTGGATGCTGATGCACGCCGACAGCAAGGACCTCGCACGCATCCGCGCGGTGGCAGATTATATTTCCGAGATTGTGGAGCGCGAGCGGGCGCTGTTTGCGGGAAGGTAAGGACGGTCTCGTAGGTTGGGCAAAGCCGCCCTAGCGCCGTGCCCACCATGTCTCCACACTCGCGGTTGGGTGGTGGGCACGCTTCGCTTTTGCCCACCTACGGCACCTCGGCCTAACTCTGCTTCGGCTTCTTCGCCGCCGTTACCTTCGGCTCACGCCGCGCGCCATCCAGCGCGCTGTCCTTGCCCGTCTTCAACACCTCGTCCGACAGCTCGCTCGAGCCGGCAATGCGCGCGAGCAGCATGGTGCCGGCCATGGTCGCCAGCGTCGCGATCGCCTGCTTGCGCGCGGCCTTGCGCGGCAGATTCGGGATGAAGTCCGTGATCATCTCGATCATCTCGTCGAGCTTGCCCGCAAAGGCCTTTCGTGTCTTCGGGCTCTCCCGGGCGATCTCGGCGCCGAGCGCGGGAATCGAGCAACCGTGACCGGGGTTGTCGCGATGCACCGTCGAGAGATAGGTCTCCACGATCTGGGGGAGCTGCTTCTCCGGCGCGACCTGAACAGATTGCTTGCGCCAGTGCTCCATCGAGCGATCCATGGCGTAGTCGAACGCCTCGATCACGAGCGCCTCGCGGGAATCGAAATGGGCGTAGAAGCCGCCATGGGTCAGGCCCGCCTCCTTCATGAGGTCGGCGACGCCGATGCCGTGGGCGCCCTTTTCGCGCAGCCGCACGGAGGCCTTCTTCACGATGCGATCGTGGGTTTCCTGCTTGTGTTCCCGGGAATAGCGCATGCGAGTCTCATTGAATGTCGGAGGTCATCTAATAACACGGATATCGGCCGGACGGCGCATTAATTCCCGGTAAAATTGTTGCCGATCATGGAAAAGGTCGCCGTTGCGTGCACCGCAAGCGCCCCCTGACCGTCTCGGACGAAACCCTCGGTGTAGCTGGTCTGGCGTCCCAGCTTGATCACCTTGCCCTCGGCGGCGATCAGCCCGGACCGGACCGTACCGAGAGCGGACGCAGGAAGGTCATTTTCAGGTCGAGGGTGACGGAGCCCTGCCCGGGCTCCAGCCTGGTCGAGATCGCACACCCCATGGCGGTGTCGAGCAGCGCGGCGGCTGTGGCCCCGTGCAGGAGGCCTATGGTGTTTTCGAGATCCTCGCGCGGCTCGAGTTCCATGACGATACGGCCCGGCTCGACCACGGCCATGACGAAGCCGATCAGCTTGGCAAAGGGTGGCGGCGGCAGCCTTCCGTCGCGGATGCCCAGCATCGCATCCATGCCTGACAGGCCCATCGCCACCTTCGCAACCGGCGCAGGCACCTGCCACTCCACCACACGCTCGCGCCGGCCCGCAGGCGAAAACAGGTCGAGTTGATCGTTGCTGGTCATCGCGGCCTCTTGGTATGATTTCCATCATACTATTCTGCGGACTTCGCGCTGGCAACTCCCTCCCGCCCGCTTGACAACCAATGCGTTTCGCCCGGAAGTGATCCCGACAGGCGCATTCGCACGTCCACGAAACTCAGAGATCCCCTCATGGAAATGCTCAACCATCACTGCGGCGTGACGCGCGATCCGCGCGGCGTCGTTCACGTCGCCATCTGCAATGCCGGCTCGCTGAACATTTTGGGCTCGCCCGTCACCGATGCGGTTCGCGAAGGTTTGCAGCAACTCTCGTCCGACCGCAGCATCCGGGTTGTGGTGCTGCGCGGCCAGAGCGAGAAGAGCATGATCGGTGGCGCCGACATCAAGGAGATGGCCAGGCTCGACCAGAAGTCCGCCGAAGCCTTCATCAGCCGCCTGCGCGACCTCTGCGAGGCCGTGCGCGCCTTCCCGGCTCCCATGATCGCGCGCATGCCCGGCTGGTGCCTCGGCGGCGGGCTCGAAGTCGCTGCCGCCTGCGACTTCCGGATCGCAGCCCATGATGCGCATTTCGGCATGCCGGAGGTGCGCGTCGGCATTCCCTCAGTGATCCATGCCGCGCTGCTGCCGCGTCTGATCGGCTGGGCCCGCGCGCGCTGGCTGGTGATGACCGCTGAGAACATCGACGCGTCGACGGCGCTGGCCTGGGGGCTGGTCGACAAGGTCGCGCCGGAAGGCGGGCTCGATGCCGAGGTCGAGCACCTTGTGCAGGCGCTGCTCGAATGCGGCCCCGAGGCGCTGCGCTCGCAGAAAGCACTGCTGCGGCAATGGGAGGAACTGCCGCTGACGGAGTCGGTGAATTTGAGCGTGAAGGTGTTCGGCGAGTCGTTCCTGACGGACGAGCCGACGCGGCTGATGGGCGCGTTTGTGAATCGGAAGCGGTAGGCGCTCTCAACCTCTTCCGTTCGCACGACCAAATCTCATGCGAACCACAAGATTTTCTCATGCCGGACGCAGTTGCATTTTTTTGCGCCGCATCATATGATGGTCATAATCTTACATGTCCGACATCGTAGGGAGTCTCCCCCATGGCCGAAGCCGCCGATCCCGTCGTCATCGTCTCCGCCGTCCGTAGCCCGCTCGGGCGCTTCATGGGCGAGCTGTCGCCGCTTCCCGCACACAAGCTCGGTTCGCACGTGATCGGCGCGGCACTCGAGCGTGCCAAGCTTGCGCCGGAGAAGGTCGACGAGATCTTCATGGGCTGCGTCCTTCCCGCGGGCCAGGGCCAGGCCCCGGCGCGCCAGGCTGCGCGTGCGGCCGGCCTGCCCGACGCCACAGGGGCGACCACTGTGAACAAGGTCTGCGGCTCCGGCATGAAGGCGACCATGCTGGCGCACGACATCATTCGCGCCGGCTCGGCCGAGATCGTCGTCTCCGGCGGCATGGAGAGCATGAGCAACGCGCCGTATCTGCTCGTCAAGGCGCGCGGCGGCTATCGCGCCGGCCACGACCGCATCATCGACCACATGATGATGGACGGCCTTGAAGACGCCTACGAGACCGGCCGCTCCATGGGCGATTTCGGCGAGGCCACCGCCGAAGCCTACCAGTTCACCCGCAAGGACCAGGACGCCTTCGCGATGGAAACGTTGAGCCGCGCGCGCAAGGCGGTCGAGGGCGGCGCGTTCAAGGCCGAGATCGCGCCGATCACGCTGAGCGAGAAGGCAGGCCCCCGCATCGTCGCTAATGACGAGCATCCGCTCAAGGTCGATCCCGCGAAGATCCCCGGGCTGAAGCCGGCGTTCCGCGCCAACGGCACCATCACGCCAGCGGCCTCCTCCGCCAACGCCGACGGCGCCGCTGCGCTGGTGCTGACGAAGCGCTCACTCGCCGATCGCAACGGCCTGCCGGCTCTCGCCGTGATCAAGGGCCACGCCACCCACAGCCAGGAGCCGCAATGGTTCACCACGGCCCCGATCCCGGCGATCCGCAAGCTCTTGGACAAAGTCGGCTGGAGCGCCGACGACGTCGACCTGTTCGAGATCAACGAAGCCTTCGCCGTGGTGGCGATGGCGGCGCAGCGCGATCTCGGCATTCCCCGCGAGAAGCTCAACATCAACGGCGGCGCGTGCGCGCTCGGCCATCCCATCGGTGCCCCGGCGCACGGCTGATCGTGACGCTGCTGCATGCGCTCGAGGCGCGAAACCTCAAGCGCGGTGTCGCGGCGCTCTGCATCGGCGGCGGCGAAGCCACAGCGATCGCGATGGAACGCTTGACGCACTGAGGTGAAAGTCCGGAAATGAGGGAACTCCGTCATTTCAGACAGACGCGTCTCGTGCCACTCTGCAAACTTGCGCAGGTGTTTCAAATCCTGCCTACCAAGATTGAGGCCCAATGATCTCGAACTGGCTCGCGGCAACACTCGGCCGCCGCAATATCCACTACGGCTGGGTGATGGTCGGCGTGACCTTCCTCACCGCGCTGATCAGCGCCGGCACGGTCGGCGCGCCCGGCGTGTTCATCGTTCCGCTTCAGAAGGAATTCGGCTGGAGCACGGCGGAGATCTCCTCCGCGCTGTCAATCCGCTTCATCCTGTTCGGGCTGATGGCGCCGTTTGCGGCAGCCCTGCTCAACCGTTACGGCCTCCGCAACGTCACGCTGACCGCGCAGCTCATCGTCGTCTCGGCGCTGGTGCTCTCGCTCGGCATGACGGAGGTCTGGCAGCTCGTGGCGCTGTGGGGCGTCGTGATCGGGATCGGCACCGGCATGACCGCACTGGTGCTGGGCGCCACCATCGCGACGCGCTGGTTCGCAGCGCGGCGCGGCCTCGTCGTCGGCATCATGACCGCAAGCGTCGCCACCGGCCAGCTCGTGTTCCTGCCGCTGCTGGCAAGCCTCACCGAACGTTTCGGCTGGCGGCTTGCGCTCGGCTTCGTCTGCATCGCGCTTGGTGTTTCCGCCCTCGCGGTCCTGCTCGCGATGCGCGACCGTCCGAGCGATTTGGGCCTGCGCCCGTTCGGCGACGAAGGCACCACACCCCTGCCCGCCCCGCCCGTCAGCCATGGCTCGATCACCGGCGTGGCACTCGGCACGCTGCGCGACGCCTCGAAGAGCAGCGCGTTCTGGGTCCTGTTTGCGACGTTCTTCGTCTGCGGCGCATCCACCAATGGCCTCGTGCAGGTGCATCTGATTCCGATGTGCCTCGATTTCGGCATCCCGCAGGTGCAGGCCGCGGGCTTGCTGGCTGCCATGGGCATCTTCGACTTCTTCGGCACCATCATGTCGGGCTGGCTGTCGGACCGCTACGACAACCGCTACCTGCTGTTCTGGTATTACGGCCTGCGCGGGCTCTCGCTGATCTTCCTCCCCTTCAGCGATTTCTCGTTTTATGGGCTCTCGATCTTCGCGATGTTCTACGGACTCGACTGGATCGCAACCGTGCCGCCCACGGTGCGCCTGACCGCGCAGAAATTCGGACCTGAGCGCGCCAATCTGGTGTTCGGCTGGATCTTTGCCGGCCACCAGCTCGGCGCGGGCACCGCCGCCTTCGGCGCCGGTTTCTCGCGGACGGTCTATCAGAGCTACCTGCCCGCCTTCTTCATCGCCGGCGCGCTCTGCGTGTTCGCCGCGCTGATCGTGCTGACGTTGTCGCGACAACCGAAGCCAAAGCCGCAAGCCGCGATGGCTTAGTATCTGATGGTGCCGGTGACGCCGTAGAGTGCGGCGTCACCGATCCGCCCGACACGAGGCGGGTCGTTCGGGTTCGGGATGCCGCTCGATTGCGGAAGACGTACCTGAAATAAAACGCGACCAGCCGTCGCAGATCGAAAAATCAGCAAGGCGAACCTGCCGTAGCCGTCGACAGACGCCTTGCGGATGTTCATGCGTCGCAATTATGTCGGCTGGCCTCTCAGGCGACGGAACCACCGCGCGGGTTGACGATCGTATAGCCACGCAATGAACGCGCATGCATTCGCGTCGCGTGTCCGCCCGAGTTGGCGTCGTACGCCATCCAGGTGTCCCCTTCCAGGTGCTGCTCGAGGACGAACACATGTCCACGTCGCGCTGCGACCATTCCCGGTGCGGGTGATGTCCGCGGGAAGCGCAGCCAATTGGCCGCAAGATTCAATTCCGGCACGATACGGCCGAACACGCGCAGAGCCGCGCCGCAGCCGCAGAAGGATGAAGGACACCCTGCCGGACGACTGCCGACGATGCGGGCGCCGGAGATGTCCGCCGTCGGGGCGCTGCCCGCGCTGGTCACCGTCAATTGCGTCGCGCGATAGGCTTGTAGCGAGGACCTGGGATTCAGTGGGGACCGGGAAGTCCGCTCACGGCGCGTTTGCGCATACGAGAAGTCGCAGGGCATCGTGACGTTGCATTCAGGTACTTGATGAATGCGATAAGTCCGTGCTTCGGAAGCGACGGAGCTGAGGGCAACCAAGAGACACGCAGAAAGAACCGCCTTGAACATTGCAGGGCTCCAAATTGAAGATCCCTGCCTCGGCAATGAGAAACCAATAACAGTTTGGCTGAAATGGGCTAAAAAGCGGCCGAAAGTGGCTTCATTTGCGGGCCGATTTCTGCAGTCCTCATAGCCCAGACGTAGCGGCAGAGATGGACTACTCGCAGAGAACGAATGCGTGTCGTCGCAACTGAGACGCTACCGCATGTGCACGCCGCCCAGCGACGGGCGTCGACCGGCCGAGCGCGCAAACGCCCAGGGCGCCCCTCGAGCCATAAACCCGGGCAGTAATTGTTGCGCGCGTGGTCAGCCCCGAGTCGTCGCCAAACCCGCTCCTGTGGCTATCGCAAAGTCCGATTTTGCAGCACTGAGCGCTGCGGCGAGCTCGTCGATGTGGTAGGGCTTCGACAGGATCCGGATCCCGGCCATTTCGGCGTCGTGAACCGCGGCTTCGGCGTATCCGCTCGTCAGCAGGACCGGGATGTCGCTTCGCCTCCTCTTTATCTCGGACGCGAGTTCGACACCGTTCATGCCGCCCGGCATCATGATATCGGAAAACACCAGATCGACGGAGCGGCCGTCCGCTAGGGCACCGAGGGCCGCCGCAGCACTGGCCGCGCGCGTGACCTGGTAACCGAGCTGCGCAAGCATTTCGCTGACCAGCGCGGCGACCTCGTCGTCGTCTTCGACGAGGAGAACCCGGCCATGATTAGCCTTCTTGGGACGCGCCCTGTTCAGGTCGATGAGATGCCGTTCACCCGAAGGAATATTCCTGGATCGCGGCAAATAGAGCTCGATGCTGGTGCCCTCGTCGACGATCGATTTTATTCGAACCATCCCGCGTGATTGCGTCGCAAATCCGTGCACCTGCGCAAGCCCCAGGCCCGAGCCTTTCCCGACATCCTTGGTCGTGAAGAACGGTTCGAAGACCCGCGCCAGGATCTCGGGGCTCATCCCGACGCCCCTGTCGACCACGGACATGCGGACGTAATCGCCCGAAATTTCATCCTCGTCGAAGCCGGCCAGGTTCTCGCCACGAACAACGATCGTGCCGCCGTTCGGCATCGCATCGCGGGCGTTGACCGCCAGGTTGAGAATGACCAGTTCGAGCTCTCCCGGATCGACCTCCACCGGCCAAAGACCATCCGGAAAATCGAACTCGACGTGAACGTCGCCTCTCAGGCTCCGATCGAGCAGTTCGCGCATGCCGCCGATCTGCGATGCGATGTCGACGGCCTCGGGCCGGAGCTTCTGCCGCCGTGAAAAAGCCAGAAGCTGCCGGGTCAGGCCGGCACCGCGCTGCGCCGCCTGAACCATTCCCTGCAACAGACGACGCCGCCGATCAGGATCTGTCTGCCGATCGAGCATGTCCAATCCACCGGAGATCACCATCAGCAGATTATTGAAGTCGTGAGCTACTCCGCCGGTCAATTGTCCGATGGCTTCGATCTTCTGGGCTTGACGAAGGGTCTCCTCGACCCGGGCGCGCTCTTCCATTTCGGCCCGCAGATGCTTGTTGGCCTCCTCGAGAGCACGGGTGCGCTCGACCACGAGCTTCTCGAGCTCCTGGGCCGTCCGCTCGCGCGCCTGCAGCAAGGTTCGAATTTCATATTGCCGCCGGCGGGCCCGCATTGCGGATTGAATTGCGCTCGTCAGCGTGATCGGCTGAACCGGACGTTCAAGCAGCGAAACGTTGCGGAGTGTCTCGACGATGCTGCGGCGCCAGGCAACCACCGCCGGCTGCTCCCGGTGGCTGGTGAGAATGACAAAGGGCAGGTCAGACCAGGGCGGCTGCCGCTCGATCCAATGTGCCAGCGGCTGGGTATCCTTCCCGAACAAGCCCTCCTCGGCGAGAAGGACCGCGCCCACTCCCGCCGACATCTCGCTGACCAGTTCAGGCAGACCACGACAATTGATTGCGACGAGATTCGAATTGCGGAAAAGCTCGACCGATGCCGCCCCATCACGGCCGATCGGAGCAAAAACGAGAACGCAATGATCGCGGTCCGCGCTCATTCCGCCGGCCCCTCTGGCATGCTCGTGCCCGTATAACGCGGATTTCCGGAAAAAATGCCGCTGAACTCGCTCAGCGGAGGGCCTAGCGTGACGCCAGCGCGGCCAAGACGAAACTCGCGGATTGAGTTTTCATGATTGCCGCTGCGCTTCTTCACGACGGAGAGGGCACGCCGCACCGTTCCGCCGACCTCAAAATAGCGCAGCATGAGCACCGCATCACTCAAATAGCTGATATCGAGAGCCGTTTCCATCGGACCGATCAGCCCATGTTGAGCGAGGATCAGGACGGTCAGCACGCCTTTCTGCCCGAGATAGCTCAGGAGCTCATGCATCTGAAGGATGAGGAATCGCTCATCCGGCATCGCGTTGAGGTAACCGTTCAGACTGTCGATGATGACAATCCGGGCGTTATCCTTTTCGACGCTCTTTCGTACATTCGCGGCGAATTCCCCGGGGGACATCTCGGCGGGATCGATCTGTTGAAAGCGGATGAGTCCCGATTGCAGGTGCGTTTCAAGGGGCAGGCCAAGCGTCCGAGCCCGGGCTTCCACCGTGCCGCGACCTTCATCGAAGGCAAAGAATACCGCATGCTCACCACGGGCTGCCGCCGCGATCGCATAGGTCAGCGCGAGAGACGACTTGCCGACACCGGCGGCGCCCAAAAGAAGCGCACTGGTGCCGCGCTCAAGCCCTCCTCCCAGGAGCTGGTCGAGTTGCGCATTGCCGCTCGGCGTCAACTCACCGATGAACGATGCGTGATGTTCCCCCGCGACCAGCCGGGGGAATATCCGCACACCTCCTGCTTCAATGGTGAAATCGTGGAAGCCGCCGCGAAATCGAATGCCGCGCATCTTGATGACGCGCATCCGCCGGCGCTCTGCTCCATAATCAATGGCGAGCTGTTCGAGCATCACCACGCCATGCGCGATCGAATGGAGTTGCAAATCGTCCTGGGACGACGAGAGGTCGTCGAGGAGGATGACCGTGCAATTGCGGTTGGTGAAGAAGTGCTTCAGGGCCAGAACCTGGCGCCGGTACCGCAGCGGGTTCTGCGCGAGGAGGCGCAGCTCGGACAGGCTGTCCAGCACCACGCGCGCGGGATTGATCCGTTCGACTTCCTTGAATATCAGGCCCGTCGTTTCGCTCAGCTCCATTTCAGCGGGATGGAAGACGGTGAGCTCCCGCTCGGGATCCAGCGTCGTCTCCGGCGGAACCAGTTCGAAGATGTCGACACCTCGCAGCGACCAGCCGTGCCGCTGCGCAACCAGCGTCAGCTCACGTTTGGTTTCCGACAAGGAGATATAGAGCACGCGTTCACCGCAGCGGACGCCCTCGAGAAGGAATTGAAGCGCCATCGTGGTCTTGCCCGAGCCGGGCCGACCCTCGTAGAGGTACATGCGATTGGGATCGAGCCCGCCACAGAGGATGTCGTCCAGACCGTCGCTGCCGGTCGAAATCCTGGGCAAGTCTTCGGGGTCGCTGGTTTGCGCCCCGCTGGATGAATCGGTCATTGGACCCCCGTGAAAGTTCCGTCGCTAACAATCTGCGCTCCGGCCGGAAGACGGGTCGCGCAGGTCAGCGGTCCGGTTCCAACCAAAAGGCGAAAGCTGGCGAAGAACGCCTAGGCGGGGTTCCAAGTTCCGCGTTACGACGCATGTCCGCCAGACCGTCTCCGGCGGAACCGTTTTGGGCCCTCGTTCAGATTCCCGGAGGGTCAGAAGGTCAATATCGACAAAACCAGTACGCTGGCCCCGAAATGCAGCACCAGCTCACTGCATCATCGAGGCCGCGATCTTCTCTGCCGACATCAGAACTGGGAAATTGGTGTTGGCACACGGCACCACCGGGAAGATCGAGGCATCGACGACGCGCAGGCCCTGCACGCCTTTGACGCGGCCCTCTGGATCGACGACTGCCATCGGATCGTCGGCCCGGCCCATGCGGCACGAGCAGGAGGCGTGCCACACGCCGATGGTGGCCTTGCGCACGAAGGCTTCCAGCACCTCGTCGTCGTTGATGACGTCGTCGAAGGTGAAGCCCTCGACCACGAAATTGTCGATCATGTAGTGGCGCAGCGCCGCCGGCCCGTCCATCAGGGCCGCGGCGATCTTGGTCAGTATCCGGTTCCTGGTGTTGACCACGCCGATCTTGCGTACGCGGTCGGTATAGGAGGCCGGGAATGGCTTGTCCGTCACGGCCCTGACGACGTCGCTCATCTGGACGGCCGCCATCTTGCGGAAACCGCTCATCAGGCGATCGAGGTCGCGCCGGTCGGACAACAGGTTGAACTCGACGATCGGCTCGGCTGCCGGGTCGCGCGAGGCAAGCTTGACCTGTCCTGTCTCGGAATAGGTCTTGTTGACGAACGTCAGCAGCGATCCGATCTGCTCACCGACGGCGTGCCAGGCTGATTTGCTGAGCAGGACGACGAACATGTCGCCTTTCGGCACGCCTTCGAGCCCGGACGAATAACGCAGGCCAAGCTGCATGTGGCGCCTGGTGTGCTCGTTCATCCGCGCTCCGCGGCGGACAAAGGACGACAGCGAGATCGAGGGATGATCCATCAGGCGCTGGCCGACGCCCTGTAGCCCCATCAGCACGGGAATGCCCATGTCCTTGAGGTGTCCGACTGGGCCGATGCCGGCGCGCAACAGATGCGCCGGCGAATGGATGGCGCCGCTGGAGAGAATGATCTCGCGGCCGCGGAATTCCTGCTCCCGTCCGTCGACCACGGCCTTCACGCCGACGCATCGCGTGCCTTCGAACAGCAGCTCTCTGACCTGCGTGTTGGTGGAGATCGTCAGATTGGCGCGCTTGCGCGTATCACGATCGAGATAGCCCATGGCGGCCGAGACGCGTTGCTCGGCCTGGTTGGAGTGCGTCACGGGGAAAAACCCGTCGACGAACTCGCCGTTCTGGTCGGCTAAGTATTGGTGGCCGGCCTGTTGGAAGGCATCGGCGAACGCCTGAGAATGTCGCGTCCAGTGCTCCCGCGGGATCCGGCGAACCGGGATCCGGCCGTCCTTGCCGTGGTAGGGACCGTCGAAATCGAGGTCGCGCTCGACCTTCTTGAAGAAGGGCAGCACATCGTTCCAGCTCCACCCCGCAGCGCCGCGCGCTTCCCATTCGTCGTAGTCGGTCGGCGCGCCGCGGTTGGCCATCTGGCCGTTGATCGAGGAGCCGCCGCCAAGCACGCGTGCCTGCTCGTATTTGCGTAAGGGCGGACGTCCTTCGTCCGGATTGTTGTGGCTGACGATCTGGGTCGTGACCTTGAGCTCGGTCCAGTGGAAGCGCGGATCGAAATAGGCCGTACCCGGATAGCTGTCCCTGATCTCGGCCGGCTCGTCGCCGGGCGGTGTGTCCTGTCCAGCCTCGCAGAGCAGGACCTTGTTGGCGCTCCTCGCGGAGAGCCGGTGGGCCAGCACGGACCCCGCCGAGCCGCCGCCCACGATAATGAAGTCGTACACGATTGGCGCTTCCTCTTGTTCTTGCCCGGGAAGCGTAGCGCGTAATTGTTTTGAGGTCACGTCATCACTGCCGCGGCAAAGCGGAGCACAGACAGCGGCAACATCGAAGGCGCCCTATCGGCAGGCACCCATCGTCGGGTCAGCAGTTGACGAGCTACCGAACCTGGGAAGCTTTACGGCTTCCTCACGAAGCCCGCGCGCAACCGCTCGGCAAACCAGACTACAAAAATTGAAGCAAACGACAGACAGAAAAATATGGCCGTCCAAAGCAGCGCGTTACCCGCATTTGTCATGACGTCTCTCCCTCGTTTCAAACGAGACGCTTGCAGACAATCGGACGCGTGGCGTTGCGATAGATCAATTTTGCTCAACTGGCATTGGGCAGAGGTCGGCATCAGCGGCTCGCAGTGACGGCTGAAACTACGGCCTGATCGAAAACTTCCCCGGCGGCCCCGGCTTTCGCAATGGCTCCGCCAGCCGCGCAAACTCGCACAGCAGCGACCGCGTCTTCCTGGGATCGATGATCTCCTCCACCCAGAACTTTTCGGCGGAGCGGAACGGCGAGCGCAGCTTGTTGAGGCGGTCCTCGATCTCTTTCAGTTTCTCCGCCTTGTCCTCAGCCGCGTCGATGTCCGCACGGTAGGCGGCTTCGATGCCGCCTTCGAGCGGGAGCGAGCCCCAATAGGCCGACGGCCAGGCGTAGCGGATCGAGAAGCGGTCGGCGGGCTGATGCACCACGCCGGCGACGCCGAAGGCATTGCGCAGGATCACCGTGCACCAGGGCACCGTGGTCTGGTTGACCGCGGCCATGGCGCGAACGCCATGGCGGATGGTGCCCGCCTTCTCCGCATCGAGCCCGATCATGAAGCCGGGGCAGTCCATGAGATAGACGATCGGCAAATGGAAGGTCTCTGCGAAGTCGACCCAGCGCACCACTTTCTGGCAGGCGTCCGCCGTCCAGGAGCCGCCATAGTGAAAGCTGTCGCTGGCAAGGACCATCACCGCCCTGCCCTCGAGCCGCGCGAGGCCGACGATGATCGGCTTGCCGAAATTCTTGGCGACCTCGAAGAACGAGCCCTTGTCCACGACCTGTTCGACGATCGGCCGTATCTTGTAGACCTGCTTGCGGTTGCGTGGCACCGCGCTCATCAGCGCCTCTTCGGTGCGCTCCGGATTGTCGGTGCAGGGCAAGGTCGGCGGCAGCCCGTCAACCGACGACGGCAGATAGGACAGGAATCGCCGGGCGCAGGCAAAGGCCTCCTCCTCGGTGTCGACGGCATGATCGACCGCGCCGGCGCGGGTCTGGATGTCGGCGCCGCCGAGCTCTTCCTTCGAGAGATCCTGCCCCAGCGCCTTCACCACCGGCGGGCCTGCGACGAACATCGCGGACTTCCGGGTCATGATGGAATAGTGGCTGGCGGCAAGACGCGCGGCACCGAGCCCTGCGACCGAGCCGAGGCCGAGCGCGACCACGGGCACGCGCGACAAGTTTTCGGTGGTGAAGCGATACCAGCGTGTGCCGCCGATACCACCCGGCAGGTTCGCCGCGCCCTTGGTCTCGATGGTCTTGACCGAGCCGCCGCCGCCCGAGCCTTCGATGATGCGGACGATGGGCAGGCGGAGATCATGCGCCATCTCCTCCGCCATCAGCGGTTTTGCGGAGATGGACGCGTCCGCCGAGCCGCCGCGCACGGTGAAATCGTCGCCGACCACGACGACGGTGCGGCCTTCGACGCGGGCACGGCCGAACACGCAGTTCGCCGGCGTCAATTTCTGCAACTCGCCGCTGGAATCGTACTCGCCGACGCCGGAGACGGCACCGATTTCGTGAAAGCTGCCTTTGTCGGTCAGTCTGTCGATACGTTCCCGAACAGTCAGTCGGCCCTGGTCATGCTGACGCTTGACCTTGTCAACGCCGCCCATCTCCCGCGCGAAGGCTTCGCGCCGGGCGAGCTCGTCGAGTTCCGACTTCCAGTTCATTCACTCCCTCCGAATTGATCGGCTTGTTATTGTTGTGCACGGCCATGGCGACCGGTTTGCGCGGGATGCGGGCGTTGAATACGTCGCCCTCCGCGCCGTCCATCAGGCTGCCGAGCGAGCGGCCGAGCGCGACCATCAACGGGGCGACTTCGGCATGCAGACGCTGCTCGTCATACATCGACGACAGAAGACCGATCGTGATCACCACAAACGTCTGATACTGCGGCGACCAGATCGGCACCGCGAGCCCGTTGATGTGCGGGCTCCACAAGCCGCAGGCCACGACATAGCCGCGCTCATGCAGCGACTGCCGATTGGCCTCGATGCGGGGCCGCAGGATTTTCGCAGCCTCGGGAGCTTCCCGCTCCATGTCTGCGATGAAGGCATCGCCGACCTCGGGCGCCAATGCCGCGGTGTAGGCTGCGCCCGCAGCAGTGGAGGCCATCGAGATGCGGCTGCCGGTGCCCTCGTGCAGGCCGAGTGCCGAGGCCGAGCGCGCAAACTGGAGATAGACCAGATGGAAGCGATCGGGCACCACGAAACCAACCGTGCCGGGCAGTTGCTCGGCGACTTCCTGGAGCCGCTGGCGAATCATGCTGCGCAGCTGCGCGCCCTTCATCATCGAGGCGCTCATCGCCACCGCGCTCGGCCCGATGCGATATTTCTGATCGCGCGGCAGATAGACCAGCTGACCCATTCGCGTCAGCGTGTGCGTGAGCCGCGACACGGTCGAGCGCGGCAGGCCGCAGCGGTTTGAAATTTCGAGATTGCCGAGCCTGCTATCGTGGCCCTCGAAGCATCGTAACACGTCGAACGCGCGCGACACCACTTGGATGACATCACCCTCACCGGCATCGCCGGCGAGCGCACCTTGTCTACTCAACCGCTCTGAACGTCGTCCCATGATCCCTACCGCTTGTTCCGCTGTGCGGAATTAAATTCCGCTTGCAGAAGAAACTACCTCAGGCATTTTGCGACCACAAGAAGAAGGCGATGGCATGCCAGAGATTAAGATCGTCACGGAGATCGCGGGTCGCATCTGCTCAACTCCCGTGCAAGTTGGAGGAACCGTTGCGGATGGTGATGAGATTGTGCTGGTCGAAGCGATGAAGATGGAGATACCTGTGCTTTCTCCTGTGAGCGGCGAGATCACATCTATCCTGGTGAAGATCGACGACGTCGTTGCCGAGGGACAGGCGATCGCGATCGTTGCGAACTGACTGCATTCTCCGTCTTTTCCGCGACAATCTGTCAGCCTCATTGCTGCGTTCGCGGTACGGCGTTGCCATTGCTTGATCGCGATGACATGATCCGTTTCAAACAAAACCTGTTTCAAACAAAGAAAGAAAATCGTCGCGGCAAACGCGAGGATCATTGGAGGGAAACATGCTTCGTGGGCTGATCGTGCTCGCGCCTGCCTTGGTGGCGGGCCTTTCTTTTGCGTCTACACGCTATGCATTCGCCGAAGACATCAAGCTACCGACGACATTGACGTTCACCGCCTATGACACCGGCACCGCCGGCTTCAACATCGCGGTCGGCGTCGGCAAGATGATGAAGGACAAATATTCGACCGACGTGCGCGTGCTCCCCGCAGGCAACGACGTCGCGCGTCTGGCGCCGCTGCGCGCCAAGCGTGCGGTCTCCGCGGCGATGGGATCGGGGACCTATTTCGCGCAGGAAGGCGTGTTCGAGTTCGGCTCCAGGGAGTGGGGCCCGCAACCGCTCCAGATCCTGCTCTCATCCGTCGACTGCAATTGCGGCACGCTCGGCGTGGCTGCGGATACAGGCGTGAAGGAGCTGAAGGATCTCAAGGGCAAGCGCGTCGGATTCGTCGTCGGCTCGCCGGCGCTGAACCAGAACTCGCTCGCGGTGCTCGCCTTCGCCGGCCTGACGCAGAAGGACGTCAGGGTCGTCGAGTTCGCAAGCTACGGCGCGATGTGGAAGGGCCTGATCAACAACGACACCGACGCGGCCTTCGGGACCACCATCACCGGCCCCGCCAAGGAAGCCGAGACCTCGCCGCGCGGCCTGATCTGGCCGCCGCTGCCCGCCAAGGACAAGGAAGGCTGGGCGCGGATGCAGAAGGTCGGCTCATTCTTTTTCCCGCAGACCGCGACCTGCGGCGCCGGCATCTCGCCGGACAAACCGATCGAGCTCGGTAACTACCCCTACCCGATTTTCGTCGCCTACGCCTCGCAAGCCCCCGACCAGGTCTATGCGATCACCAAAGCCATGATCGTGAACTACGATTCCTACAAGGACGCCGCGCCCGGCGCCGGCGGGCTTGCGGCCGATCGCCAGACCAAGAACTGGGTGGTGCCGGTGCATCCCGGCGCGGTAAAGGCGCTGAAGGAAGCCGGGCAATGGAGCGACGCGCAGGACGCTCACAACAACAGACTGATCAAGCGCCAGGAGGTGCTTGGCGCAGCGTGGACCGACTACGGAAAGTCCAACCCGCCTGCGGATGACAAGGCGTTCCTCGACGGCTGGATGAAGGCGCGTGCCACAGCCCTTGCGAAGACCGACATGCCGAACGGGTTCGAGGATTAGTTCTCAGCGTTTATTGCCCACGCGCGGGGTCGATCATGTCGTCTGCTTCAGTCTCTACCGCCGCGCAGGACGAGGCCAAGCGGATCGTGTTCGACGATCCGCATGGCGCCGCCGGCAACATGCAGGAAGCGGAGGTCACGCGCGTCCGAAGCTTGCCCGGCGCGTGGCGCTGGATGCTCGTCGTCGCGACCGCCGCGACCGTCCTGCTCTGCATCAACCAGCAATTCTCGCTGCGCTTCTTCGTCGGCTACACCCAGCTCAACACGGAGTACTTCTATCTCCTGATCGCGCTGATGCTACCGTTCACGTTCCTGATCTTCCCGGGAACCGCACGCGCGCCGCTCGACCGCATTCCCTGGTATGATCTTCTCTGCTTCGTCGTGACTTTTGCCGCAGCGCTTGTGTTGATGTCGAACGTGCGCAAGGCCGCGGAGGCCGGCTGGGAATTCGGCGGCGCGCCGAACAGCGTGACAGCCGCGGGTCTCGTGATGTGGGTGATGCTGATGGAGGCGCTGCGCCGGACCGGCGGCTGGAGCCTGCTACTGAGCGTGCTCCCCTTCACCGTCTATCCGCTGTTCGCAGAATCCAGCTGGTTAGGTCCGTTCCGCGGCACGCAGTCGACGCTGGAGCAGGCGACCGCCTATCACGTGCTGTCGGGCGAGAGCCTGCTCGGCATTCCCATCCAGGCGTTTGCCGACACCGTGATCGGCTTCCTGGTATTCGGCACCGCGCTGATGATGACCGGCGCCGGAAAGTTCTTCATCAATCTCGCCTTCGCGCTGTGCGGCACCTTCCGCGGCGGCGCGGCGAAGGTCTGCATCTTCGCCAGCGGCCTGCTCGGCATGATGTCGGGCTCGATCATCTCCAACGTGCTCACCGCCGGCACCATGACCATTCCGGTGATGAAGAAGAGCGGCTTTCGCGCATCTTATGCCGGCGCGATCGAGGCTTGTGCCTCGACCGGCGCGGTGCTGGCGCCGCCGGTGATGGGTGCAACCGCCTTCGTGATCGCGCAATTCCTCAATGTCAGCTACGCCGATGTCGCGATCGCGGCCATCATTCCCGCCGCGCTCTATTACATCGGCCTGTTCATGCAGGTCGATTCCTACGCCGCACGACACGGGCTGAAGGGTATTCCGCGCGCGGAGCTGCCGCGGGTCATGGATACGATCCGGGACGGCTGGTACTACGTCTTCGTGATCGCGCTGCTGATCGTGATGCTGCTCTACTTCAAGCGCGAGAGCCATGCGCCATTCTACGCCACAGCACTGCTTCTGGTCCTCAACCAGTTGTTCGCAAAGGACACGCGCTGGACTGTGGCGACCATCGGCAAATTCCTCGAGGTCAACGGCCGCACCTTCGTCGAGCTCGTCGGCATCCTCGCCGGCTGCGGCCTGCTGATCGGCGCCTTCTCAATGACAGGCGTGGTGTCGAGCCTCGCCAACGACCTGCTGCGCATTGCCGGTGACAATCCGTTCCTGCTGCTCGGCATGTGCGCCCTCACCAGCCTGATCCTCGGCCTCGGGTTGACCACGACGGCCTGTTACATCTTCCTCGCCATCCTGGTCGCACCGGCGCTGGAGAAGCTCGGGCTAAACAAGATGGCCGTGCACATGTTCATCTTCTACTGGGGCATGTTGTCGTCGATCACCCCGCCAGTTGCGATCGCCTCGTTCGCGGCGGCAGGTATTGCCGGCTCGCCGGCGATGAAGACGGGCTGGGAATCGATGTGGGTCGGCAGCATCATCTATTTCATCCCGTTCTTCTTCGTGCTCAATCCCGCGCTGGTGCTGCAGGGGCCGAGCCCCTATTTGGCCGGCCTCGGTTTGATGGCGCTTGCGGCGTTCGGCACGCTGTTCATCTGCGGGGGCATCCAGGGCTACCAGCCCTTCGTCGGCGATCTCCGCGGCGCCGGTGCGCTGGAATGGCCGATCCGCGTGCTGCTGGTGATCGGCGGGTTCGTGGTGGCCACCCCCGGCGGCGGCATCATGCCGCTATCGCAAATGCAGGTGACGCTGCTCGGCCTCGCCATCCTCGTCCCCACGGTTTTGCTCGCCTTGCTGCTGGTCCGGCGGCAGACCATGGTGCCGGACGGGTTGCGCGTGCCCTGATTGCGTTGCACAAAGAGAGGCGATGAAACCGCTTTCGCCACTCGCCACCGCCTGGACCCGCTCGAAGCCGCCATTGCTGCGGTTTCTGGACAATTGCCTCAACGAATTCTCGGCGGAGACCTCGGGCGCGGTCGCCGACTACATTCCCGAGCTCGGCAAGGCCGATCCTGCTTGTTTCGGCATCAGCCTCGCGACCCTGGACGGTCATGTCTACGAGGTCGGCGACTCCAGGGTACCCTTCACCATCCAGTCGATGTCAAAGCCGTTCGTGTTCGCACTGGCGCTGGACCTGCTCGGCGCAAACAGGGTCGAGAGCTCGATCGGCGTCGAGCCCTCCGGCGATCCTTTCAACTCGATCCGGCTCAACTCGGACAACCATCCGTTCAACCCGATGGTCAATGCCGGCGCGATCGCCTGCACCGGGCTGATCCACGACAGCAAGGGTCCGGACGCTTTCGAGCACATTCGCCTCGCGCTCGGTCGTTTTGCCGGCCGCGACCTCGCCGTCGACGAGGCCGTCTACGCTTCCGAAAGCCAGACCGGCGACCGCAATCGCGCCATCGGCTATCTCCTCAAGACCAATGCGGTGATCTCGGACGATGTCGCCGCCGTGCTCGACGTCTATTTCCGGCAATGCGCGGTACTGGTCACCGCGCGCGACATCGCGGTGATGGCGGCAACGCTCGCCAACCGCGGCGTCAACCCGGTTACCGGCGAGCAGGTGCTGACGCCTTACGCGATCTCGCGCACGCTCTCGGTGATGACGTCGTCGGGCATGTACGACTATGCCGGCGAATGGATCTACCGGATCGGCATCCCCGCCAAGAGTGGCGTCGGCGGCGGAATTCTCGCCGCCCTCCCCGCTCGCCTCGGGCTCGGCAGCTATTCGCCAAGGCTCGACAAGCACGGCAATAGCGTGCGCGGCATCAAGGTGTGCGAGGCGCTGTCCTCGCATTACGATTTGCACATGCTCAACCGGAGCGACGACGCGCGCAACGCCGTCATCGCCGATTACGACATCGGCAAGAGTCCGTCGCGGCGCGTGCGCCGCCCGCAGGAGCGCGATATTCTCGCAGCCCACGAGCAGGAGGTGCGGATCATCGAGCTGGTCGGCACGCTGTCGCTGTCGGCGGTCGACTATGTCTCGCGCCGGCTTGCGGGGCGGCCGCGGCCGCAATTCGTGATCTTCGATCTCCACCGCGTCACCTCCACCACACGCGCCGGAGCGCGGTTGGTGGCAGAAGCGTTCGAGGAACTCGCGGTGCTGAATGTGACCGTCGTGCTGTCAGGCGTCAGGCGTGCCTCCAAGGAATGGGACAGCCTGCGGGAATGGACCGCCGAGCTCAAGAACGTCCGCGACTTCTATTTGCTCGACACCGCGATCGAATGGGCGGAAGACCAGATCATCTATCGGTACGGAGGCTCGATCGATTTCCACGAGACCACCGAGCTTGCCGAGCAGCCGCTGCTGGCCGGCATGAGCGAGGAAGAGCTGACCGACCTCGCCTCGATCTGCACAATCCGGACCTATCAGTCTGGCGCGAAAATCCTCACCACGGGCGCCGCAGCCGATTCCCTTTTCTTCCTGCGCAGCGGCGCGGTGCATGTCACCCTGCCCGACGGAGTACGGCTCGCAACACTCACCGCCGGCATGGCGTTCGGCGAGATGGCGCTGATCGAGACCACTCGCTCCGCCGACGTGTTCGCGGATATGGCGGCGACCGCGTTCGAGGCGCCTCTGAAAGCGTTCGAACGCTTCCGCAAGCAGCACCCGCACGCCAGCGAACGCATCATGCGCAATCTTGCGCAGCTTCTCGCCGACCGCCTGATCGTCGCCAACGCCAGGGTGGATATCCTGACGTCGACCTGAGCGGCCTAGCGGCTCGCCGCCTCGCTGATCCGCCGCTTGATCTTGGCGGCACTGGTCTTGAGCAGCTCGGATGGCTGCTGGCCGGTCGCCACGCACAGGCATGCCCAGTAATAGATGACATCACCCAGCTCTTCGACGAGGCCCGCCTGGTCGAGCCAGTCATCGCGGAGCAGCTTCTTGATGTGGTCGGCGACTTCGCCGGATTCGCCGGCGAGGCCGAGCCCGAGATAGGACAGCCGTTCGTTGGACGGACGCTCATCGACTTTTGCAACGGTGGCGGCCCAGGCCGCATATTCATCGATCGTCATCGGCATCCCTCGCCGCGGCTTTGGATCAGCCCACCACTTCCGTGACCGGCTGAAGATCGATCTCAAACGTCTCCAAAAACTTTGACGTCATGATGTAGAAGCCAACCGAAAGCTGCAACTCGACCAGTGCGGCGGGTGTCAGTTTTGACGCGATCGCCCTGAAGGCAGCGTCTGTAGGCTTGTTCAATTTCACGATCTCGTCGGTGAAGGCGAGCGCGGCACGCTGCACCTCGTCGAAACACTTGGCGGCCTGCCAGTTCTCGAGCGCCTCGTTCTGCTCGTCGGTTACGCCGACATTCTTGCCGATACGCTTGTGCGCGACGATCTCATACGGCGCCTCGCACAGGATGCCAGTGCGGGTGATCGCTAGCTCGCGCACGATCGGATCGAGCTCGCCCTTGTGGCGGATGGCACCGCCGAGGCGGCAGTATTGCTCAAAGTAGCTCGGCGAATGCGACATCATGCGGAAGATGTTGGCATTGCGATTCTTGTCGAGGATTTCGCGGGTGCGGTCGGATGCATTGGACGGGTCGCTGTAGTTGATACGGGCCATGATTTTCCTGAAGTTTTTCCCTAAGCCTTTGATGCTTTTTGTCGTTAGCGGCGAAAGTTCCACGAAACTGTATTCTTGCGCGTCCGCAGGAGCAACAACATCGAGTCAAAATGCCGCCGCATTGCTGAACGACCTTGGTACAGTCGATATTCGCCGCGTGGGGACTTGATCGCTGCGGATACTCGCAAGGGGTGTTCCGAGTAAAAACAATTGGCCGTTGGGCGCTAACCGCGCATCGATGAGTCACGCCCAAGTCTAGGGAGAAAACGGCATGAAGGAAGCCACCAAGGGGGCGGCCTCGGAAGCGTTCGCGCATATGCTGGCGGTGATGGCAATGCTCGTCATCGCCAGCATCCTGTTCTACGGGCGCTAGTTAAGAGTCGGGTGAGTGCTTTCGTCATTCCGGGGTGGCCCTCGCACAGGCCAGGCCCAGAATTCCCGTTCCAGGCTCGGTCTCTCAGGACCGCCCCCGAATGACGGATCCCACCGCTTGCGTTGCTGCAGTAGCCCAGATGGAGCGCAGCGCAATCAGGGCTACATCCAATTTCACTATCCGTCTTTGGCGAAGAACGGCACCAGCTTGCCGGCGAACCGTTTGAAGCTCGCGCTGACCTCATCGCCGATGGCGAGATCATTCTCACCATGCGCCATCATGCGAAAACCCTCGGCGCAATCGACCAGCAGGATGTTGTAAGGCACGTGCGCGCGCGTCTCGGGCGTGGCGGCGCGACAGACCAGCGACGTCGCGTAGACCCTGCCCTTGCCGCTGGCGCGCTGCTCGCGCGGATCGGACGCGCCGCAGGCCGCGCAGAAGGCGCGACGAAAATACTGCACATGGCCGCATGCGGTGCAGGTCTGATAAATGACGGCCTGTTCGCCCTTGGTCCAGTCGGCTAGACGCTCGCTCATCGCACCCGCTCCAGGAACATGCTGACGTGAGACGACAGCACGCCGCCGTCGCCGTGCAGCAGCGCGATCGAGGCGTCGCGCACCTGACGATTCGCCGCTCGCCCCGTCATCTGCAGATGCGTTTCGACAAGATGCGCCATGGCGCCACCCACGCCGCAATGACCGTAGCTGAGCAGGCCACCATGGGTGTTCAGCGGCATCGCGCCGTCGCGGCTGAAATGGCCGGCGCGCACGCGTGCGGCTGCCTCGCCCCGGCCAGCAAGGCCAAGGTCTTCCAGCAGCATCGCGAGCGTGATCGTAAAGCTGTCGTAGATCGCCGCGTAGCGCACGTGGGAAATCGCGAGGCCGGTGGCCTCCCTGGCGCGGGCGACGGAGATCTCGGCGCCGAGTTCGCTTAGGGCGGGCGCTGCAGTGACGTGCTGATGGGTATGAGCCTGGGCACAGCCGCGAATGCGCACGCCGGCCTCTCCGGTCCGCTCGCGGCTGATGACGAAGGCGGCGCCGCCGTCGGACACCGGGCAGCAATCGAGCAGCTTCAGCGGCATCGCCACCGGCTTCGAGGCCATGACGTCGCCAACAGTGATGGAATCGCGGAATTGCGCGCCGGGATGGGTGCAGGCATGGGCGCGCATCAGCACGGCGAATTCGGCGAGGTCTTGTTCCGTCACGCCGTATTCGTGCATGTATCTGTTGGCGACCAGACCGTAGTAGGCGGGAATGGTCGGGCCGAGCGGCACCTCGTAGTCGGGATGGCCGACCTGCGCCAACGCCTGGATCGAGGCATCGCGGCTCTGTCCGGTGAGACGGTTCTCACCGGCGACCACGAGCACGTTGCGGGCGACTGCAGCCTCGACGAGGTGATGCGCCAGCATGGTCATCGCGAGGCCGGTCGCGCCCCCGACCTGGACGGCGTGGGCGTAACTGGGACGGATGCCGAAATGCTCGGCAAAGACGGTCGCCAGCATGATGTGCGGCGAGACGGTGGAGTAGCCACAGAGGATGCCGTCGATGTCGGCGCGCTCGAGCCCGGCGTCGTCGAGCGCGGCCTGCGCGGCCCTGCTCATCAGGTCGAGCGAGGACGAACCTTCGTGCTTGCCGAAAGGCGTGAGGCCGACACCGGTGATGAAGCTCACGGACGCACCTGTGCATCGTCATTACGGGGCGGCGAACGGGTGACGCCATCGCGGACCATGGCGTCGATCTCGTCCGCGGAGTAGCCGACCTCACGGAGGATTTCCGCGCCGTGCTCGTTCAGCTGCGGCGCGAGCCGCACCGTTTCGGCTTCGGTCTCCGACCAGGTCGCCGTCACCCTCATACTCCGGATCGGCCCTTCAGTTGGATGGTTCACCACTGGGAAAAAGCCGGTCGCCTCCAGATGCTCATCGTGCAGCATCGACGCGAGATCGTGCATCGGCATCACAGGCACATCGGCCTTGGTGAGCAGGTCGATCCATTCCGTTGTGGAACGCGTCTCGAAGATGCGCGCGAGCTCGGCATAGACCACGTCGATATTGGCGGCGCGGCCGGCGAATGTCGCGAACATCGCGTCGGCCCGCAGATCGTCGCGTCCCGTCGCCTTGAAGAAGTTTTCCCACTGCTTGTCGTTGTAGACGATGACGCTGAGATAGCCGTCCGACGTCTTGTAGGGCCGGCGGTCGCGCGAGAGATGGCGGGCGTAACCGCCCTTGTCGAGCGGAGGCTCGTAGGTGAGCCCGCCCATGTGGTCGCCCATGACGAAGCCGGCCATGGTCTCGAACATCGGGATGTCGACGCGCTGACCGCGTCCGGTGCGGTCGCGGTGCACGAGGCTGGCGCAGATCGCGCCGACGGCGGTAAGGCCGACAATGCGATCGACCAGTGCGTTCGGCACATAGCGCGGCACGCCGTCACCGGTCTGCGCCATCAGAGCCGGCAGCGCGGTGGCGCCCTGGATCAGATCGTCATAGGCGGGTTTTGCAGCATACGGCCCGTCCTGGCCGAAGCCGAACACGCCGGCATAGACCAAACGCGGATTGATCTTGGCAACAACGTCATAGCCCAGTTGAAGCCGCGCCATTGCCTGCGGGCGGACGTTGTAGACGAGAACGTCGGCATCTTTCAGCAAGCGCAGCACGGCCCCGCGGCCGGCGGGCTTCTTCAGGTCGAGGCAGATCGAGCGCTTGCTGCGGTTGGTGTTGAGGAACACCGGGCCCATGCCGGCGTGCCGCATCGGACCGATCAGGCGGGTGACGTCGCCGTCCAGAGATTCCACCTTGATGACGTCTGCGCCGTAGTCGCCGAGCATCTGGGTCGCATAGGGACCCATCAGCACGGTGGTCATGTCGACGACCTTGATGCCCTTCAGCGGTCCCATCGTTCGCTCCCGATTGCGCGGGCTCAGATGAGCCCTGCGATTTCGGTCCAGCTAACGGCAGCGGCGTCGCGTGCGCAAGGGCGGCCGGCGTATGGCCGCATGCGCCGGCGGCGAAGGGCCGCTATTTCTTCTGACGGGATTCGCGAATCTTGAGGAGACGGTCGAGCTCCTCATTCTGCTGGTTGATGCGGTCCGCGATCCGCGACTCGTTCTGCTCACCCGAGGCGGCCGCGGCCTGCTCGATGAGCTGGCGGATATTGTCCTCGAGAATCGCGATGCGATCGTTGAGTGCGTCCATCGACAGCGAATCTTCGTAGTCATTGCTCATGATGCATGTCCCGCGAATCAATCGGTGCCGTAGGGTGGGCAAAGCGAAGCGTGCCCACCATGATCTAGCGCAAACAAGATGGTGGGCACGACGCTTGCGCGCCTTTGCGCACCCTCCGAGATCGGGGCTTACTTCAACGGCTCCAGCACGGAGACGTAGTTGGCGACCGCCGCACCGCCCATGTTGAAGATGCCGCCGAGCTTTGCATTCTTGAGCTGCATGCCCTCCGGCGCTTGCCCGGCGAGCTGCATCGCGGTCATCACGTGCATGGAGACGCCGGTGGCGCCGATCGGATGGCCCTTGGCCTTCAGGCCGCCGGACGGATTGACCGGCAGCTTGCCGTCCTTGAGCGTCCAGCCTTCCTTGATGGCACGGGCGCCCTGCCCCCTCGGCGTCAGGCCCATCGCTTCGTACTCGATCAGCTCGGCGACGGTGAAGCAGTCATGGGTCTCGACGAAGGAGAGATCGGACAGTGTAACGCCCGCCTTCTCCAGCGCGCGCTGCCAGGCGACCGTGCAGCCCTCGAACTGGAGGATGTCGCGCTTGGACATTGGCAGGAAATCCTGGGCGTGCGCGGTGGCGCGGAAGCCGATCGACTTGCTCATGCCCTTGGCGGTTTCCGCGTCGGCCAGCACCAGGGCAGCGGCACCGTCTGAGACCAGCGAGCAGTCGGTGCGCTTCAGGGGGCCGGCAACGTAGGGGTTCTTCTCGCTCTCGGCGCGGCAGAACTCGAAGCCAAAGTCCTTGCGCATCTGGGCGAAGGGATTGGCGACGCCGTTCTTGTGGTTCTTGGCCGCGATCAGCGCCAGTGCATCGGACTGGTCGCCGTATTTCTGGAAATAGGAGCTGGCGATCTTGCCGAACACGCCGGCGAAGCCGCCGACGGTGTCGCCGTCCTCAGGCAGATAGGACGCCTTGAGCAGGTTCTTGCCGATCTCCGGCCCCGGCGTGCGCGTCATCTGTTCGACCCCGACGACGAGGACAATCCTGGCCGCGCCGGCCGCGATCGCGCGCACGCCCTGATGGACGGCGGCGGAGCCGGTGGCGCAGGCGTTCTCGACCCGGGTCGCCGGCTTGAAGCGCAGCTTCGGGTCGGCCTGGAGCACCAGCGAGGCGGTAAAATCCTGGGGCGAGAAGCCGGCGTTGAAATGGCCGAGCACGATCTCGTCGACATCGCCAGCCGAAATGCCGGCATCCGCCAGCGCCTCATTGGCGACCTTCACCACGAGGCTTTCCACGGTCTCGGTGTCGAACTTGCCGAACGGCGTATGCGCCCATCCGACGATGCTGGCGGTCATGGTCTATCTCCCTGGCGGTCTCTTGCTGACCTAAGTCTTAGCCCAGGGATGGCAAGACTTCACGCGGGTTTAAGGGCCTGGAGGGTGCGCTGGCAGATGGCAGTTATGCCGGCCCAGTTCCCGGCCCTGATCTCCGCCGTCGGGCACAGCCAGGAACCGCCGACCGCGACCACATTGGGCTCCGCGAGCCAGGTCGCCGCATTGGCCTCGCCGACCCCCCCGGTCGGGCAGAACCGCACGTTCGGGAACGGCCCACCCAGCGAACGCAGCCCCTTGATGCCGCCGGCCTGCTCGGCCGGGAAAAATTTTGCAATGTCGAAGCCGTAGGATAGCGCCATCATCAGTTCGGACGCCGTGGCGATACCCGGCGCAAACGGCAAGGAGCTATGGGTGGCGGCCTTCAACAGGTCCGGGGTCAAGCCCGGGCTGATGCCGAAGGCGACGCCGAGCTTCTCGACACGCGTAAAGTCAGCCGGATTGAGAATCGTGCCGATGCCGACCACCGCCTCGGGCACCTCGGCCATCATCGCCCTCGCAGCCTCGATCGCAACAGGGGTACGCATGGTCACCTCCAGCGTACGGACGCCGCCGGCCACCAGCGCACGCGCCAGCGGCACAGCATCCTGGATACGCTCGATGGTGAGGACGGGAATGACGGTCGCGGCCTTGAACAGCGCGGCGAGGTGGTTCTGCTGGGCAGTCGTGGTCATCTTGGCTTTCGTTTCACTTGGTCGCTTGACGCGTCGTCGCCGGCCGGTGCCGTTTCTTCGGCGGCATGGCATAACCCGGAATGATGGCGCCGGAATAGCAGATCACGAGGCTGGCGAGGCGGTGCCCGGCCTGGGCGGCCTCGACCGGGTCGGAACCGGCGAGCCGCGCCGCGATATAGGCCGCCGCAAAGCTGTCGCCGGCCGCGGTGGTGTCGACCACGGGTTTGGTCATGGGCTCGGCGCGGACCTCGTAGGGGCCCCCGGGAAAGCGCAGCAGGCTGACCGGCTCCGCGAGCCGGAACACCAGCTCGGGGGTCGGGATGCGCGCCATCAACTGCTCGTGGCTTTCGCCGGGATAGAGGGCGAGCAGATCCTCGGTCGAGGTCAGCACGATGTCGGCAGCCGCGAAGGCGGCTGAAAACACCTCGCGCGCGACGTCGCGATCGGGCCATCCCCGCGCGCGGAAATTGGTGTCGAACACGAAGCGGGTGCCGAGCAGGCGCGCACGCTTGATCGCCGCGAACAGACGCTCGCGCCCGGCCGCGTCGTAGATCGAGAGCGTGATGGCAGAGAGATAGATGATGTCGTAGCTCATCAGGGAGTTGAGGAGATCGTCCGTCTCCGGCAGATTCATCAGCTGGCGCGCCGCCGCACTGTCGCGCCAGTGGAAGAACTGGCGCTCGCCCTTCGCGTCCACCTGGATCATGTAGAGGCCGGGCAGCTTGCCGGGCAGCCGCGCGACGCGCCTCGTGCCGACGCCCTCCGCAGTCCAGGCAGCGATCATCTCATCGCTCAGGGCATCGTCGCCAAGCGCGGTGAGATAATCGACCTTGACCTCGAGCCGCGCGAGGTACACGGCCGTGTTGAGAGTGTCGCCGCCGAATCCACGCGAGTAGAGGCCCCCGCCCTGCCCGCTGGAATGTCCGGCGGATTGTCCACCCTGGGCCTGCCGGAGCTCGACCATGCATTCGCCGATGCAAGCAACGCTCGCCATCACTTTACCCGCTCAGTCAGAGATCACGTGACGAAATTGCCGCCGAGCTCGTCTTCAATGTGAATGCGGATGATGTCGTCGAAAGTCTTTTCGGCGGTGGTGAAGCCGAGTTCGAGCGACCGCTTTGCATTGAAGTTGCGCGGCCAGCCGCCGACGATACCGACGATGAAGGGATCGGGCTCCCGCTTGATGCGGGCGGCGACCTTGTCGCCGGCGACGCGTTTCAGCGCAGCGATCTGCTCGCCAACCGTCGCCGACAGGCCCGGCATGGTCAAATTGCGGCGCGGCCCCACCGCGGCGAGGTCCATGGTGGCGGCATGCAGCAGGAAGCCGACGGCGGAGCGCGGCGTGGCATGCCAATGGCGGACGTCCTCGGACACGGGAAGGACCGCTTCCTTGCCGGCCAGCGGCTCGCGCAGGATGTTGGAGAAGAAGCCCGATGCCGCCTTGTTGGGCAGGCCGGGCCGAATGCAGATGGTCGGCAGGCGGATGCCGATGCCATCGAGGTAGCCGAGGCGGGAATAGTCGGCCAGCAGCAATTCGCCGATCGCCTTCTGCGTACCGTAGCTCAGAAGCGGCGTGTGGAAGAACTCGTCGCCGATCGCATCGGGAAACGGCGCGCCGAACACCGCGATCGAGGACGTGAAGACCACGCGCGGCTTGTAGCCGCCGCCTGCGACCCTGACGGCATCGAGCAGCATCCGCGTGCCGTCGAGATTGATGCGGTAGCCCTTGTCGAAATCGAGCTCGGCTTCGCCCGAGACGATCGCGGCGAGATGAAAGATCACGTCCGGACGGCCGGCGATCAGCTTTTCGGCCGCACCCGGGACGGCAAAATCGCTCGATACGGTCTCGACGGCAAAACCGGCCTTTTCCGGCGTCTTCGGCTCGACCACGTCATGCATGGTCAGCTTGGTGATGTCGCTCTTGCCAAGCCGGCCGTCCCGCAACAACCGTTCGCACAATTTGCGGCCGACCATGCCGGCGGCGCCCAGAACCAGAATGTGCAAGAGCCTACTCCTTTTTATTGGCCGGAACGCGCCGATTTCGGCGATTCGTCCTGGCGCGCTCTCGAGGCAGGCCCCGCGATCACTCCTTCACGGCGCCGGTCATCGCCGACACATAATACTCCACGAAGAAGGAATAAAGGATAACTACGGGAACCGAGCCGGTCAGAGCCGCCGCCATCAGCGCACCCCAATGGTAGACGTCGCCATTGACGAGCTCGGTGATCGCGCCGACGGGGATCGTCTTGTTCTCGGACGAGGAGATGAAGGTCAGCGCGTAGATGAACTCGTTCCAGGACAACGTGAAGGCGAAGATGCCCGCCGAGATCACGCCCGGCAGCGAAAGCGGCAGCGTGATCTTCATCAGAATCTGCAGCCTCGTCGCCCCGTCGATCAGCGCACACTCCTCCAGCTCATAGGGGATGGTGCGGAAATAGCCCATCAGCAGCCAGGTGCAGAACGGGATCAGGAAGGTCGGATAGGTCAGGATCAGCGCCAGATTGCCGTCGAACAGGCCGAGCTGAAACACGATCGCCGCCAGCGGAATGAACAGGATCGAGGGCGGCACGAGATAGCCGAGGAAGATCGCAAGGCCGACATAGCGCGAGCCCTTGTAGCGAAGGCGTTCGATCGCATAGGCGGCGCAGACGCTGGCGAATAGCGAGATGAAGGTCGAGGACACCGAGACGATCACGGTGTTCCACATCCAGAGCGGATAGTCGGTGTCGAAGAACAGCTTCTTGATGTGCTCCAGCGTCGGATGCACGATCCAGAACGGATTGTACTTTTCGTAGTCGTACATTTCCGCGTCCGGCTTGAACGTCGCGACCGCCATCCAGTAGAACGGGAACAGCAGGAAGAAGATGATCAGGCCGAGCGGAAGGTAGACCCGAAAAAACTTCCGCGGGAAGCTCTCGAGGTAGTCCATTCCGACGCTTTGGTCGTCTGCCGTGGTCATGGTCAGTCCCTCCCGCCCTGCTGCCAGCGGGAACGCTGAAGCCCAAAGAAGCTGAGCAGGATCGCCGCAACCAGGAACGGAATCATCGCGTTCGAGATCGCCGCGCCCTCGCCCAGATTGCCCCCGGTGATGGCACGCTGGAACGACAGCGTCGCCATCAGATGGGTGGAGTTGATCGGCCCACCCCGCGTGATGGTGTAGATGAGCTGGAAGTCCGTGAAGGTCATCAGCACCGAGAACGTCATCACGACCGCGATAATCGGCGACAGCATCGGCAGCGTGATGTGGCGGAAGCGCTGCAGATTGGTGGCGCCGTCGAGATTGGCGGCCTCATAGAGCGAGGGCGAGATGGTCTGTAATCCCGCCAGCAGCGTGATCGCCACGAAGGGCACGCCGCGCCAGATATTGGCGGCGACGACCGACCAGCGCGCATTCCAGGGATCGCCGAGGAAGTCGATATAGCGTGTTATCAGGCCGGCCTTGATCAACACCCAGGAGATGATCGAGAACTGGCTGTCATAGATCCACCAGAACGCGATCGCAGAGAGCACCGTCGGCACGACGAAGGGCAACAGGACGATGGCGCGGACCATCGACTTCATCGGCAGCCGTTCGTTGAGCAGCAGCGCCAAATAGAGGCCGATGGCGAATTTCACCGCGCTGGCGGCGACCGTGTAGAAGATGGTGTTGAACACCGAAAGCCAGAACACCGAGTCCTTCGCCAGCGAGACGAAATTCTGGAAGCCGATGTAGCGCCCGGCGCCACCGATCTTGGTGTCGGTCATGCCGAGCCAGAAGCCCAGCGCCAGCGGGTAAGCCAGAAACAGGATGAGAATGGCGATCGCCGGCACCATGAACATCGCGCCGAGGAAATTCCGGCTCTCGAATGCTCTGGTCCACAAGCTGCTGCGCTTGACCTGCGCGGCAACGGACTCGGCCATAACTGCCATGTCGGATTCCCCTCGACGAAAAGTCGCGGCGTCCGGCGAACCGGACGCCGCGTAGATTGGAGCTGATCAGACCTGGTAGTAGCGCTTGGCGCGCTCGGCTGCGCGTGCGGCTGCCGCCTTCGGCGTCACGGAGCCTGACGCGGCCTCCGCGAACATGTCGACGACGACGAAGTCGCCCATCACGGCGGCCGAGGCATAGCCGAGATCGCCGGCATAGCCGTTGTCGCGGCAGCGCTTCAGGCAGTCGCGATACGGCGTGATCTTCGGATCCGACGTCCACACCGGGTTGTCGTTGTAGGCCGGAAGCGGCGGCGACACGTAGCCGTTGGAGGAGACCTCCCAGGCGTCGTAGTTCGCCTTGTCCATCATGAACTTGATGTATTCCTTGACGGCCTTCGGATACTTCGAGTGCTTGTAACCGTAATAGACGAGCACGTTCTGCTGCTCGGTCGACACGCCCACGGGACCGATCGGCATCGGCGCGTGGTTCATGTCCTTGGCGATTTCCTGCTGCTTCGGATCGGTCGAGTTCTTTCCGACGGTCCAGATCGAGATGCCGTTCAGCGTCAGGCTGAGCTCGCCGTTGAGGAACGCCTTGTTGTTGTTCGAGTCATTCCACGACAGCACGCCGGGGATGAAGGTCTCGTAGAGCTGCTTGACGTATTCGAGCGCGGCGATCGTCTCCGGCGAGTCGATCACGACCTCGTTCTTGTCGTTGACGACCTTGCCGCCGAAGGCCCACAGCGCCCACTGGCACCAGCCGTTGGCGTCGCCCGTGGCGTGGCCGAGCGCGAAGCCGGCCGGCGTGTTGTTCTTCTTCAGCGCCTGGCAGAGCTTGAGGAAGCCGGCGGTGTCCTTGGGGAATTCATCGAAGCCGGCGGCCTTCACGTGGCTGACGCGGTAGTTCAGGCAGCCGCCGGTCGCGCCCTGCGGAATGGCGATCCAGCTGTTGCCCTTCTTGCCGTAGCGTTCGGCAACCGGATACCAGCCGCCATACTGCGCGCCGAGATAGTCGGCGACGTCGGTCATGTCGATCAGCTTTTCCGGGAATTTATGGGGATCATCGAGCGTTCCGATGATCAGGTCAGGACCGGCGCCGACATTGGCGGCGACCGCGGCTTTGGGACGGATGTCCTCCCAGCTCTCGGCCTCGAGCTTGATCTTGACTCCGGTCTTCTCGGAGAACGCCTTGGTCTGCTCGGCGAATTTGTCGAACTCGGCCTGAATGAACTGCTTCCAGCGCAAGACGCGGATGGAGGCGTTTGGCTCGGGCGTGTTGGTCCACTCCGCCGCGCGCACCGGGACGATACCCGGGCCGGCCAGCAGCGCCGCGCCGCCCAGACCGACTTTAAGCACACTTCGCCTGTCGAAATCGCTCATCGTTCTCTCCCTAAATTTTATATTTGTATTGGGTCGTCTTGTATTGGGCAGTTCTGCTTGGGCAGTTCTTTGGCGTCGCTACACGCGTTTGCCCGTCGCCTCGTCGAACAGATGAATCACGGAGGGATCGGGCTTCAGCTTGACCTTGTCACCCGGATTGAACTGGTGACGTTCGCGGAAGACCGCGACGACCTGCTCACCGCCGAGCTTCGCAAACACCTGCGTTTCCGAGCCGGTCGGTTCGACCACCACGATCTCGGCATCGGCACCGTCGTCAGCGATGGTGAAATGCTCGGGACGCACGCCGTAAACAACGGGACGCCCGTCGGACGCCGCCGGCGCGTTCCTGAGCGGCAGCTTGACGCCATTCGGCCCCTCGAAGGTCGCAACGCCGTTGACGCGCACATGACCTTTCAGGAAGTTCATGGACGGCGAGCCGATAAAGCCGGCGACGAACTGGTTCTCGGGCTTGTCGTAGAGCTCGAGCGGCGTACCCATCTGCTCGACGATGCCATCGTGCATAACG
>NZ_JADPIT010000015.1:45845-95041 GCF_023073035.1 Bradyrhizobium sp. 62 | reverse complement strand
CGATCTTGTCGGCCATGGTCATGGCCTCGATCTGATCGTGGGTGACGTAGACCGTCGTGGTCTTCAGCCGCTGGTGCAGCTCCTTGATCTCGGTGCGCATCGCGACGCGCAGCTTGGCGTCGAGGTTCGACAAGGGCTCGTCGAACAGGAACACCTGCGGATCGCGCACGATGGCGCGGCCCATGGCGACGCGCTGGCGCTGCCCGCCGGAGAGCTGGCGGGGATAGCGTTCGAGCAGCGGCGACAGCGCAAGGATCTCGGCGGCGCGCTTGACGCGTTTGTTGATCTCTTCGGTGCTCTCGCCCCGCAGCTTCATCGAGAAGCCCATGTTCTCGCCAACCGTCATATGCGGATAGAGCGCGTAGTTCTGGAACACCATCGCAATGTCCCGCTCCTTGGGCTGGACATTGTTGACGACGCGGTCGCCGATCGAAATCGTGCCTGAGGTGATGTTCTCGAGACCGGCGAGCATGCGCAGAAGCGTCGACTTGCCGCAGCCGGAGGGGCCAACCAGGACCACGAACTGGCCGTCCTCGATCGGAATCGAAACGCCGTGCAGGACTTCAAAATTGCCGAACGATTTCCGCACGTCGCGGATTTGCACAGACGACATCTAGCTCCCTCCTCGAAAGTCCACGACGCATCTCGCGCCGCGACCGTCTTGTTTTTTCAGACTTCACCGAACGAAGCCCAACCTTAGCGGGCGCCATTGTCGGCAGTTTGTGCGGTTTTGGCAATTTGTCTTTGGTTAGTCTGTGCTGGTAGCGCTGTCAACGTTCCTTTGTTTGCGAGAGTGAGTGTGTTAAGAGCAGCAAATGGGTCGAAACCGCACCAAGTCAGGCAAAATCCGGCTGGCGGAAGTCGCCGAGCTCGCCGGCGTTAGCCCGATCACAGCGTCCCGCTTCTTCCGCAATCCCGAGGCGCTGTCGGTCGCCAAGCGGACCCGGGTCGAGAGCGCGGCCAGGGAGCTCGGCTATGTGCCGAACCTGGCGGCGCGTGCGTTGGCCTCGCAACGCACCGAGGTGATCGGTGTCCTGATTCCGTCACTAACCAATAATGTGTTCTCCGACGTGCTGCGCGGCATCTACGACGCCTCCGAAAACAGCCGTTACTCGATCCAGCTGTCCAACACACGCTACAGTATTCTCCAGGAGGAGAAGCTGCTGCGGCTGTTTCTTGCGCAGAAGCCGGCCGGGCTGATCGTCACCGGCATCGACCAGACCACGGAATCGCGCGCGATGCTTGATGCCGCCGACTGCCCGATCGTGCAAATCATGGAGATCGGGCCCAATCCGGTCGACATGATGATCGGCTTTTCGCACTATGACGCAGCCCGTGCGGCGATTGCGCATCTGTTCGCGCAAGGTCACCGCAAGATCGGCTTCGTCGGCGCGCGGATGGATCCGCGGGTGCAGCGGCGGCTCGACGGATATGTCTCGGCCATGAAGGACGCCGGACTGTTCGAGCAACGCCTCGTCGTGACGACGGCGACACCGACGTCGGTGACGCTCGGAGGCGCCCTGTTCACCGATCTGCTGGCGCGGGAGCCCGGCATGGACGCGGTGTTCTGCGCCAACGACGACCTCGCGCTGGGTGTGCTGTTCGAATGCAGGCGCCGCGAGATCGCCATTCCCGAACAGATCGCGATTGTCGGCTTCAACGATCTCGAATTCATGGCCTCCGCCGTCCCGACTTTGACGAGCGTGCGCACCAACCGCTACGAGATGGGCAATACGGCCGCCAGCATGCTGATCGACGCGATCGACGGACGGCGCCCGGACCATCCGGTGCTCGATCTCGGCTTCAAGGTGATCGAGCGGCAAAGCTCGTTGGCCCGGCGGTCGGACAACCGGCCAGCCGCTTCAGGCACGGGCGCTGCGAACAAAATGGTAGCGTTACCAAGTGGCCATGACTAGTATCGGATTTGTGAGGAAACGACCCGCCAGCGGGCAGGCAAATCGTCGCTCGCGCCGTTGGGCATCGCACAAGCCGATACCATAGAACGGACGCCGGTGCGTTTGCATTGCAGGAGAAACCAATGACAAAAAAACCAACCAATGGGCATGCCCCCGCCGGCAACGGCGCTCGTCGCCACCTCCGCTCGCAGGAATGGTTCAACAATCCGCATAATCCGGGCATGACCGCGCTCTATATGGAGCGCTATCTGAACTACGGTCTCACCCGCGCCGAGCTCCAGTCCGGCAAGCCGATCATCGGCATCGCACAGACCGGCAACGACCTCTCCCCCTGCAACCGCCACCATATCGAGCTTGCCCATCGCGTCCGCGAAGGCATCCGCGAGGCCGGCGGCATTGCGATGGAATTCCCGACCCATCCGATCCAAGAGACCGGCAAGCGCCCGACCGCGGCGCTCGACCGCAACCTCGCTTATCTCGGCCTCGTCGAGATCCTCTACGGCTACCCGCTCGACGGCGTGGTGCTGACCACCGGCTGTGACAAGACTACGCCTGCCTGCATGATGGCGGCGGCGACCGTCAACCTGCCCGCGATCGTGCTGTCAGGCGGGCCGATGCTGAACGGCTGGCACAATGGCGAGCGCACAGGCTCCGGCACCATCGTCTGGAAATCGCGCGAGCGGCTCGCCGCCGGCGAGATCGACTATGAAGAGTTCATGGAGATCGTGGCGTCCTCGGCGCCTTCGGTCGGCCATTGCAACACCATGGGCACCGCCTCGACCATGAACGGGCTTGCAGAAGCGCTCGGTTTCTCGCTGCCGGGCTGTGCGGCGATCCCCGCACCCTATCGCGAGCGCGGCCAGATCGCCTACGAAACGGGAAAGCGTATCGTCGACATGGTCTGGGAGGACCTCAAGCCTTCGGACATCCTGACCCGCGAGGCGTTCGAGAACTGCATCGTGATCAACTCGGCAATCGGCGGCTCGACCAACGCGCCGATCCACATCAACGCGCTGGCGCGCCACATCGGCGTCGAGCTCTCGATCGACGACTGGCAGAAGGTCGGCCACGACGTGCCGCTGCTGGTCAACATGCAGCCGGCCGGCTTCTATCTCGGCGAGGAATTCCACCGCGCCGGCGGCGTGCCGGCCGTGGTGCGCGAATTGATGAAGCACAAGCGGATCCACGAGAACGCTGTCACGGTCAACGGCCGCGGCATCGGCGAGAACTGCGCCAATGCGCCAAAGCCGGACAACGACGTGATCTGGGCTTACGACAAGCCGCTGGTGAAGGACGCCGGCTTCCTGGTGCTGAAGGGCAATCTGTTCGATTCCGCGATCATGAAGACCAGCGTGATCTCCAAGGAATTCCGCGATCGCTACCTTAGCAATCCGACCGATCTCAATGCCTTCGAGGGCCGCGCCGTCGTGTTCGAGGGGCCTGAGGACTATCACGAGCGAATCGACGATCCCTCGCTCGAGATCGACGAGCGCTGCGTGCTGTTCATCCGCGGCACCGGCCCGATCGGCTATCCCGGCGGCGCCGAGGTCGTGAACATGCAGCCGCCTGCGGCGCTCATCAAACGCGGCATCATGTCCCTGCCCTGCATCGGCGACGGCCGGCAGTCGGGCACCTCGGGCTCGCCTTCGATCCTCAATGCTTCGCCGGAAGCCGCCGCCAATGGCGGGCTCGCGATCCTCAGGAACGGCGACAAGGTGCGCGTCGATCTGAACAAGGGCAGCGCCAACATTCTCATCTCCGACGACGAGGTGAAGAAGCGCCATGCCGAGCTCAAGGCCAATGGCGGCTTCAAGCATCCGCCGAACCAGACGCCGTGGCAGGAGCTTTATCGCAACACCGTTGGACAGCAGTCGACCGGTGCCTGCATGGAGCTCGCCACGCGCTACCAGAACGTCGCCGGCACATTTGGCGTGGCGCGGGATAATCACTGATAGCCAGCTCGCATTGCGAGCGAAGCGAAGCAATCCAGGCATTGCGAGCGCAGCGAAGCAATCCAGAGCTATGTCCGCGGAGACAGTCTGGATTGCTTCGTCGCAAGTGCTTCTCGCAATGACGATCCGATAGAACTTTCAGGCAAGGGAGAAGAAAAAATGGCAGACCGCCTCAAGGGAAAGCGCGCCGTCATCACGGCTGCAGCAGCAGGCATCGGACGCGCATGCGCCATCGCATTCGCGCGTGAAGGCGCAACCGTCATCGCCACCGACATCAACGAGAGCGGCATCGCGGGCCTGACCAAGGAAGGCATCGCCGAGACCGCGAAGCTCGACGTTCGCAACACCGCCGACGTCAACGCCTTCGCCAAGCGCGTCGGCAAGGTCGACATCCTGCTCAACGCAGCGGGCTTCGTGCATCACGGCACCATTCTCGAGTGTTCGGAAGAGGATTTTGATTTCTCGTTCGACCTCAACGTCAAGTCGATGCACCGGACCATCAGGGCCTTCCTGCCGGACATGCTCGCGGGCGGCGGCGGCAGTATCGTCAACATCTCCTCCTGCGCGGCGCTGCGGCCGCCGGCCAACCGCTACGTCTACAGCTCCTCGAAGGCCGCGGTGTCGCTGCTGACGCGCGCGGTCGCGCTCGACTTCATCACCAAGGGCATCCGCTGCAACAGCATCTGCCCCGGCACCGTCGAGACGCCTTCGATGCTCGACCGCGCCGCAGCGCAAGGGCCGCAGGGCAAGGAGATGTTCGTCTCCCGCCAGAAGATGGGCCGGCTCGGAACCGCCGACGAGATCGCGTCCATGGCGGTCTATCTCGGCAGTGACGAGAGCGCCTTCACCACCGGCGTCGACCTCGTCGTCGACGGCGGCTACATGCTCTGACGCCAAGGCATCCAGAAGGCATCCAGCATGAACAAGATCGATCTCAACGACCGTGTCGCCATCGTCACCGGCGGCGCGCAGGGCTTCGGCCGCGCCATCGTTCAGCGCTTCGTCGCCTCCGGCGCTAAAGTCGCGATCTGGGATTTTGATGCAGCCCTCGCCGAGAAGACGGCAAAGGAAATCGGCGACAATGCCCGCGTCTTCAAGGTCGACGTCACCGATGCCGCGGCCGTCGAGCAGGCCCGCGACGCCACGCTTGCCGCCTTCGGCAAGATCGACATCCTCGTCAACAACGCCGGCATTGCCGGGGTCAACAAGCCGGTCTGGGAGACCGATCTCGAGGAATGGCGGAAAGTTCTGCGCATCAACCTCGACGGCCCCTTCATTGTCTGCAAGGCGATCGTGCCCGCGATGCTCAAGCAAAAATACGGGCGCATCATCAACATCGCCTCGATCGCCGGCAAGGAAGGTAATCCGAACGCCTCGCACTATTCGGCTTCCAAGGCCGGCCTGATCGCGCTGACGAAGTCGCTCGGCAAGGAACTGGCGGCACATGACATCCTCGTCAATGCGGTGACGCCCGCGGCTGCGAAGACCGCGATCTTCGACCAGATGACGCAGCAGCATATCGACTTCATGCTGTCGAAGATTCCGAAAGGCCGCTTCGTGCTGGTGGAAGAGTTGGCCGCGATGGTGAGCTGGCTCGCATCCGAGGACTGCGGGTTTTCGACCGGCGCCGTGTTCGACATCTCCGGCGGGCGCGCAACTTACTGAGGGCGTCATGGTCAGAGAAGGCGGATGCCTGTGCGGCGCGGTGCGATTCAAGGCGGAAGGCGAGCCGCTCAACGTTCGCATCTGCCATTGCCGCATATGCCAAAAGGCAATGGGCTCGCCCTACTTCGTCCGCGCGCAGTTCGACCAGCGCGCACTGACCGTCGAGGGCGACACCGCCCGCTATGCGTCGTCCGAGAACATCGACCGCGTGTTCTGCAAACGCTGCGGCACGCGGCTGTTCTCCTGGCGGCGCAACGGCACGCTGGCGGGCGTCGCACTGACGACGTTCGACGATCGCAACGCCTTCGCGCCGACCGAGCACATCTGGGTCTCCGAGAAGCTCGCCTGGCTGAAGCTCGACGACGGGCTGACGCAATATCCGGGGACCATTCCTGCATGAATTGCACGACTGCACGGCAGGTTCGGGGCGCCGATCATTTGCGGCGTGGCATTTCGGAACCGGCCACCCTATGTTGAGGTGAAGCGTTGCTGCACCGCCGGTTGGCTGGGTCGGCTGCATGACCGCAGGCAACCGGGACGGACGAGCCGTGAACATTTCTTTGTATGACCTCTCGGTGTGGGTGCTGCCGCTGCTGCTCGCCATCACCTTCCACGAGGCTGCGCACGCCTTCGTCGCATATCGTCTCGGTGACGACACCGCATGGCAGCTCGGCCGTGTCAGCTTCAACCCGCTCCGCCACATCGACCCGTTCGGCACGCTGATATTGCCGACGATGCTGCTGTTCGCGCATTCGCCGTTCCTGTTCGGCTATGCCAAGCCTGTGCCGGTGAATTTCCGCAAACTCAACAATCCCAGGCTTGGCATGGTGTGGGTGGCGCTGGCCGGGCCCGCCACCAACATCCTGCTGGCGTTGGCCGCAGCTCTTGCCCTGCACGCCCTGCGCTGGGCTCCGGCCAACTCGGCGCAATGGATCTTCGACAATCTCAAGAACGCACTGCTGATCAACGCGGTGCTGGCGGTGTTCAACATGATGCCGATCCCGCCGCTCGACGGCGGCCGCGTCGCGGTCGGGCTGTTGCCTCGCGCGCTCGCCTTGCCGCTGGCCCGACTCGAGCCGTTCGGGATGCTGATCCTGATCGGTCTGCTGATCCTGCTACCGCTGGCGGGCTCCCAGTTCGGTCTAAATCTTGATGTTATTTCAGCAATACTGCGAACGTTGACCGGTTATGTGATTCAGGCTGTTCTCTTCCTGACCGGCAATGCTTAGTTGAATAGCGACACCCGAACACAAGCCGAAGGGCCAGAGGCCGACTTGGTCAAAGCTGCCGATATGCTGATCGCGCGACGCGCCGATACCCGCGCCCGCGCCGATTTCGCCACCTGGAAGATGATGGCCAAGCTCAACGGGTCGTCCGCGCTGCCTCCGGGGGCGCAGGAATTCCTCGTGAGCTACAAGAACATGCAGGCGCAGATGAACGAGGGTGAGGCTACCGAGGCCACCATCGGCGCCATCTACAGGGCCTACTATGCCGAGATGGGCGGCGCGGGAACCCCGCCTGATGTCCGCCCCCGGGCGTCCGAACCGGCGGCGGACAATGTTACCGCTTTCCGCCGCCCGGAACCGAAGCCAAAGAAGGCCAAGTTCTTCGGGGCAGCGACCGCGGGCGCAACCCAGAAGCGACCGCTCCCGGTGGCGCTGATCTTCGCCTGCCTGGTCGTGGTCTATGTCGGGATCAGGCTCTACTGGCGCTGAGCCGACTTTTTGTTTGTCTTCGTTGCCTTCTCTGGGGCGAAGCTGATTTCGATGATGCGATCGAATCGTTCTTCGGTCAGCTTGGCGGGAGGCGGCTCGAACGGATCGGCCTTGCGAACCATCGCGATCGCAGCCGCATCGTACGCGGCATCCCCAGACGATTGCACCACATCAACTGACAGCACATTCCCTTTTCGGTTCAGCGCAAAATTCACTTTTACCTTCTGATTGCTGTTCTCTCTGCCTTCCGGAGTGATCTGGTGCAGCTTAATGCGGGCGCTGATCTTGCGGTTCCAGTCGGCGGTGATCTTCAAGATGTCCTTCCCGATGCCAAGCACGGGCGCCAGCGCCTTCTCGGCCTCGCGCGCGTCCTCGTCGAGCGTCTGCCGCGCCGTCGCAACGGACTTCGGCGAGGCCTCCGCAGCGGGCGTTTCGACCGCCGCAATCTTCGGATCCTCGTCCTGCGGCTTCTTCGAGATGTTCTCGGTGACGACCCGATCGGGATCGTCGACCTGTTGCGACTGAACCTTTGGAAGCTCGGTTTCCTTGGTCTCGGCCTTTTGCTCGGGAAGCGCCTGCTGCTCCTGCATCGCTTCGCTATCCGGCCCCGGGGGAAGGTCGGTGTCCGGCGCCTTCGGCGAAGCCATCTCGACCGCGAACTCCGCGCCGGCCGCGCCCAGGCCGTCGTCGCCGTCATCGGCCCGCAGGTGCGCCAGCGCGAGCGCGGCACCGCCCAGATGGAGCGCGAGCGCCGCCACCGCTGCCAAAATCCAAAGCGTCCGGGCTGGTCTGGACTCGTCCGACATAGCGGGCCTCTAAGGCTGAGCGGCGCCTGCCGCAGGCGCTCCCGGAGCGCCTTCCAGCGCAACCAGTTTCACCCGTGAATAGCCGCCTGAGCGCAACAGCTCCATGACGCCCATCAACTCGCCATACGGCACCGAGCGGTCGGCGCGCAGGAAGACATACTTGTCCTTGCTCATGTCGGACAGGCCGTCGAGGGTGCCGATCAACTCGGCGCGGTGGACCGGGTTCTCTCCGATGGCAAGCGTCAAATCGGGCTTGATGCTGAGATAGGTCGGCTTGTCCGGCTTCTTCTGCGGCGTCGCACTCGACGTCGGCAGATCGATCGGCAGGTCGACGGTCGAGAGCGGCGCTGCGACCATGAAGATGATCAGCAGCACCAGGATGACGTCGATGAACGGCGTGACGTTGATTTCATGCGTTTCGCCGAAATCGTCGTCGTCATCATTGTCTGCGAGCGAGACGCCCATGGTTCACTCCGCCGCGCGCGAATGCACGCTGCCGTGGCTGCGGTCGAGATCGCGCGAGAGCAACCGCCCCGCCGCGCCCGAAGCACGGCTGACGAGCTCGAGATAGCTCTTCGTCACGCGCGAGAAGTAATTGTAGATGATGACGGCGGGAATGGCGGCGACCAGTCCGATCGCGGTGGCGAGCAGCGCCTCGGCGATACCGGGCGCGACGACGGCGAGGTTCGTGGTCTGCGACTTCGAGATGCCGATGAAGCTGTTCATGATGCCCCACACCGTGCCGAACAGGCCGACGAAGGGTGAGGTCGAGCCGATGGTCGCGAGCACACCCATGCCGACGCGGATGCGCCGCGCCTCCGCGCGCATGATCTCGGAGAAGCTCGAAGCCGCCCGCTCCTTGATGCCGGTGTCACTGGACAGGCCGGCCGACATCCGCGCCTCCCGCAGCGCCGCCGCCAGGAAGGACGGCAGGATCCCCGCTTTGGAGTCGAGCGCCATCTGCGCTTCCGCGAGCGAGCGCGCCTCCGCGATCTTCTTCAGCGCCGAGCGAAGCTTGGTCGAGGCGATCGACAATTCGATCGACTTGGCGATCAGCACCGTCCAGGTCACGAGCGACGCAAAGGCGAGCCCGATCATCACCGCCTTCACGATGATATCCGCCGACTGGAACATCACCCAGGGCGACAATTCCTTCATGGCGGGCGCGATGCCGGCTGCCGTATCGGACTTTGCAGCCGCGGACACGACAGCTTGGGGCGCCGCAGGCGGAGCAACAACCGGGGCCGGGCTGACCGCGGACGGCTGAGCCGTCGACTGGACCGGTGCCGCGGGCGCGGCCTGTGTCTGGGCAGAAACAGGGGATGCAAGCCAGGCAGCCGCCAGCACCAGAGCTGCGGCAAGGCTTGCTTGGAAGGACATGATCTTCATACTTCGGCCCAGTAGCGAATGAGATTGTGATAGATACCCGTCAATTTGACCGTTTCGGGATCGTCACGCCCGAGCCGTTCCACCAGCGCCTGTATCGCGGTGTCGAGGTCAAAGATCATGCTCCGGGCTTGATCGTCCCGTATCATGCTCTGAAGCCAGAAGAAAGACGCAACCCGCGTTCCCCTCGTCACCGGGGTGACCAGATGGAGGCTGGTCGAGGGATAGAGCACGCAGTCCCCGGCCTGCAACTTGACTTCGTGCGAACCGTAACTGTCCTCGATCACAAGTTCGCCACCGTCGTACTCCTCCGGCTCGGCCAGGAACAGCGTCACCGACAGATCCGTGCGGATCCGAAGGCCGGTCAGCCGGTCGCCGCGGATGGCATTGTCGACGTGCAGGCCGAAATGGTGGCCGCTGCTGGCCGCATAGCGGTTGAACAGCGGCGGGAAGATCTGGAGCGGGATCGCCGCGGCGATGAAGCGCGGGTTCGAAGTCAGCGCCGAAACGATGCGGTTGCCGAGCTTGCGCGCGACCTCGCTGTCCGGCGGCAATTGCTCGTTGCGCTTGACCATCGCCGACTGCGAGCCCGCGGTGGAGCGCCCGTCTTCCCATTCGCTGGCCTCCATGATGCGGCGGAAATCCGCCACATCATCCTTGCTCAGAACGCCAGGAAGGCAGGTCAACATGATCAGAACTTCGCCGTTGTGATGAGGTAGAACGCCCGCCCCGGCGCGACCGCTACGAAGGGAACCGCGCTGCGATAGAGCGTATCGTAGTAGAGCTTGTTGGTGAGATTCTGGGCGTAGAACTTCATTGTCCAGTTCTTGTCGATCTTCTTCTCGACGAACGCGTCGAAGCGCCAGTAGCTCGGCAGCTCGTTGCCGGTATTGGCCGCGAACGTGCCGCCATACACCTTCGAACGGTACACCGCCTGACCGCCCAGCTCCCAGCCGTCGTCGAACTTGTACTTGGTCAGCATGCTGAACGATTGATGAGCCACATTGGCAAGCTGCAGGCCGAGATTTGAGGCGAGACCGCTCTGCGTGACCTTCGATTGCATCAACACTAGGCCGCCGAAGATGCTCCAGCGATCGGTGATCTTGCCTTCGGCCTCGATATCGATGCCCTGGATCCTGTAGGCAGCGCCCGAAGTCAGCAGGCCGCTGACGGTTTCGCGCGCATTGTCCTTCGTGGTCTGGAACAACGCGGCGCTGACCAGCAAATGGCGATCAGCCAGCTCCCATTTGGTGCCGAGTTCGGCTGCCTTGTTGCGCTCCGGCCCGAGCAAGATAGCCGTGTTGGCAGGAATGCCGCCGTAGTCGGTGGCGGTCGCGTCAAGCTCCGATCCGAACGGATTGGCCGAGGTCGCATAGGCCGCATAGAGGCTGCCGATCGACATCGGCTTGTAGACCAGGCCGACGTTGTAATTGACGAGATCGGCATTCTGTTTGAGATGATCCGCGTTGGTCGACGAACTCTGGCTGTAACCGTCGTAGCGCACGCCACCATTGACGATGATCGTGTCCTGCCAGTTCGCGGTGTCCATGACGTAGACGCTGCTGGTGTTGACGCCATAGCGCGTCGGATTTCCAACCAGCGACGGCGTGTTGCTGAAGGGAATGTAGGTGTACTGCGGCGAGTAGAGGTTGACCCCCGGGACCGCCCCGCTGCTGGTCGAGCCGCCGCCGAACAGTTCGGACGAGAGGCCGGTGTAACGGTCGATCGAGATGTTCTCGTTCGAATATTCGACGCCGAACACCGCGGTGTGCTTGACCCCGCCGGTGTCGAGCTTGAAGGTGGCCTCGTTCTGGTTGGCCCACACGTCCACGTTCTGGTAGCGGCTCTGCGCGCTCGCCGTCGTCGTCCAGAGCAGCGGATTGGGGCTCGTCGTAACCGGGTTCTGCGGCAGCGTGCCGATATAATTCAGCAGCGAGTGCTCGCCGCGCACCTTGCTGCTCAGCGTGATGGCCTCGTTGACCTTGTACTCGATCGTGCCGGTGCCGAAATCCTGCCGCGCGGTCTGGAAGTCGCGGTTGAGGAAGCCGTACCAGTTACCACGCGGAATGCCCGCCGACGTCACCGGGACGTTGCCCTGCTTGTAGTAGGGCACGCCGAAATCAGGATAGCCGCTGAGGTCGGTGTGGACGTAGTTCGTCGTGATCTTGATGTCGTTGGTCGGGGTATACTTGGTCGCGATGAACGAACCCCAGCGATTGTCGGTGACGTAATCGCGGCCGGCGACGTTGGCGTCCTGGAACAGGCCGCCGGCGCGCACCGAGAAAGTGGGATCGATGACCTGGTTGACGTCGAGCGTGACCCGCTTGGTCCGGTCGGTGCCGAACTCGGTGTCCATTCGCTTGAAATTGACGTCGCCAGCCTGCTTGGTGACGATGTTGATGGCACCGCCGGCGGTGCCGCGGCCTGCGTAGGACGAGGCCGGCCCGCGCAGAATCTCGATCTGCTCGGTGAAGAAGTTCTCCCGGATCGAGACCGCGGGATCGCGGATACCGTCGATGAAGACGTCGTTGCGCGCATCGAAGCCGCGGATGAAGAAGCGGTCGCCGAACGCGTTGCCGCCCTCGCCCGAGCCCAGCGTCACGCCGGCTGTGGAGCGTCCGATCTCCTTCAGCGTCGTGGCGTTCTTGTCCTCGAGCACTTCCTTGCTGAGCACGGTGATGGTCTTCGGCGTGTTCAGCATCTTTTCGGGAAACTTGCCGGAAGCCTGGACGTGGTCGACCTTGTAGGGTGCCGCCGGATCGGAATAGGGATTGCGATCGGCTTCGCCGGCCGAAACGGTAAGAGCGGTCTGCTGCGCCGCCTGCTGCCGCTGCGCGGCGCGGCGAAGCGCATTGCGCGCGCGGACGTGATCCGCCGTCGGCTTCGAAGCCACCGGACGTGGACGCGCGACCGGCGCATCGACCGTTACCGGCGGCAGGTTCGACTGCTGCGCCTCCGCGCCGCTCGACACCGATGCTGCCGCGATCAGGCCCGCGACAGCCGAAACCTTCTTGCCGGAAACGCCCGTGAACTTTTCATCGAATGCTGCGACCGAACGCAACGACTTCGGTGCGACCACCTGCCCCATTACCAACACGCCCCATATTCCTGTTCGCCCATTCACTTCGATGAGCGATTGGAGTGTTGGTATCGGCCGCAAAATAGCGGGTCAATGCGAGCAAGCCGCGAGAACCCTTGAATAAGTCCAGATCAAAACGATTCTAAACTGCAGCTTGAAATCGTTCTAAATCGAGATTGGATTTGTTCTAAAGAGAGCGCGAGTTCGGCGGTCGCGCGCGCATCGTCAATCACGGCTCGGCGGCTTCATCAGCGAGAACAATTCATCGACGGTCTTCTGCGCCACCGCGCGCACGCGATCGCTGTTGTCCATGCCGGCAATGTTGACGCCGCCGACGACGGCTCTGATCTCGTCGCGGAAGTCGGTGAGAAAGCGCAAGGGATCACGCTGCTCGTTGGCGACGCGTGCGATCAGTCCCGTGATCAGGATCTGACACGCGATCAGCTTGCCGTTCAGTTCGTCCATGCTGCGCTCCCGTTGTGGAGCGCCGATATGACCGATGCCGAATTTCCTGACAACCGAAACGGCCTCTGCGCGACTTAGAACCGTTCTTGGGAGCCGCCCCGCGTAGCACATCCCTATCCCGCGCACACCGCTTCCGAGCATTGCACAAGATTTGCTCGCAGATCGTTCGTGGCGGGAGAATGCAGCACTGCACACCGTAGTGACACGGAGCTGCCTAGACAGTGCAAAGCTTTCCAATTGTTTAGGATTCTCAGCCGATAGTGCTGTTTACACTGGAACTTGGCGTGTATTATACAAGCGCGCTGGAACCCTATGATTGCCTCACAATTCGTAGCTTAAGGCACAAGAGCCGACACGAGACGATATGAAAAAGTCCCGGCCGATCCTCTGGATTCTGATCATCGCGGCCGTGGCCTCCGCGGGTTACTATGGTTGGCAGAAATTCGGCTCGCCCGACGCTGGAAAAACCCAGACCGCACAGAAGGGGCCGCAGCGCCCGCCCGCCGTCCCCGTGAGCGTTTCGCCGGTCCAGAAGGTGGACTTTCCGGTTTACCTGACCGGTCTCGGCACGGTTGCGGGCTTCAACACCGTCCAAGTCCGGACCCGGGTGGATGGGCAGATCGACAAGATTGCCTTCACCGAAGGCCAGATCGTCAAGGAGGGCGAGCTCCTCGCCTCGATCGATCCCCGCCCCTATCAGGCCACGCTCGACCAGGCCAAGGCCAAGAAGGCGCAGGACGAGGCAAATCTGGCCAACGCCAATCTCGAGCTCCAGCGCGCCATGAAACTCGGCGAATTCGCCACCGCACAGCGGGTCGACACCCAGCGCTCCACGGTCGCCCAGCTCACCGCGCAGATCGCCGCCGACGAAGCTTCGATCTCCAACGCGCAGACCCAGCTCGACTACACCCAGGTCAAGGCGCCGATCACCGGCGTCGCGGGCCTGCGCCAGGTCGACGTCGGCAACATCGTCAATTCCTCGACGCAGACCGGCATCGTCACGATCTCGCAGGTCGAGCCGATCTCGGTGATCTTCACCGCACCAGAAGACCAGCTGCCCTATATCAGCGAGGGCCAGAAGGCCGGCGCGCTCAGGGTGATCGCCTTCACCACCGACGGCAAGAAGACTCTGGCCGAGGGCAAGCTCGCCGTCATCAACAACCAGGTCGACACCAGCAGCGGCACGATCCGGCTCAAGGCGGTGTTCGACAACAAGGACCACGCGCTGTGGCCCGGGCAGTCGGTGTCGACGCGCCTGCTGGTGCGCACTCTGAAGGATGCGACCGTTGTCCCGGATGACGCGGTCCAGCACTCCACCAACGGCCTCTACGCCTATACCGTCAATCAGGACAACAAGGCCGAGGTGCACAAGATCAAGGTCAGCTACGCGATTGACGGACGCTCGGTCGTCGACGAAGGGCTGACGCCCGGGCAGCAGGTGATCACCGGGGGCCAATTCAAGGTCCAGCCCGGAAGCCTCGTCTCCACGGCCGTGGCGAGTACGGATCCGGCGCAGAACAAGGTTCGACAGGAATGAACGCGGGCGGGATTTCGGCACCTTTCATCCGTTATCCCATCGGCACCTCGCTGCTGATGGCCGGCATTCTCTTCGTCGGTCTCGTCGCCTATCCTCTGCTGCCCGTCGCGCCCCTGCCGCAGGTGGACTTCCCGACCATCCAGATAACCGCCAATCTGCCGGGCGGCAGTCCCGAGACCATGGCCTCGTCGGTGGCCCAACCGCTCGAACGGCAATTCGCCCAGATCCCGGGCATCGCCCAGATGACCTCGACGAGTTATCTGGGCACCGCGTCGATCACCATCCAGTTCGACCTCAACCGCAGCATCGACGGCGCCGCCAACGACGTGCAGGGCGCCATCAACGCCGCGAGCGGTCAGCTGCCGAAGAATCTGCCCTCGCCGCCGACCTACCGCAAGGTCAACCCGGCCGACGCCCCGATCCTGTTGTTGTCGGCAACCTCCGAGACAATGCCGCTGACCAGCGTCAGCGACGCGGTCGATGCCCAGCTCGCCCAGCAGATCAGCCAGCTCTCGGGCGTCGCGCAGGTCTTCATCGGCGGCCAGCAGAAGCCCTCGATCCGCATTCAGATCGACCCGGCGAAGCTCGTCGCCAAGGGCCTGTCGATGGAGGACGTGCGCAGCCAGATCGCGATCACCACGGTCGACAGCCCCAAGGGCAACATCGACGGCCCGAAGCGCGCCTACACGATCTACGCCAACGACCAGCTCACCCAGGCCAAGGACTGGAACGACGTCATCATCGCCTATCGCAACGGCGGTCCCTTGCGAATCCGCGACATCGGCCAGGCGGTCAGCGGCCCCGAGGACGCCAAGCAGGCGGCCTGGGCCAACGGCAAGCGCGGCGTGTTCCTGGTGGTGTTCAAGCAACCCGGCGCCAACGTCATCGAGACCGTCGACCGGATCAAGGCGACGTTGCCTCGCCTTGTCGCAGCGATCCCGCCCGCGATCAAGATCGAGGTCATCAGCGACCGCACCACGACAATTCGCGCCGCGGTCGAAGACGTCCAGTTCACGCTGCTGCTGACCATTGCGCTGGTCGTCATGGTCATCTTCATCTTCCTGCGCAGCTTCTGGGCAACGGTCATTCCCACTATCACGGTGCCACTGGCGCTGCTGGGCGCGTGCGCGCTGATGTGGGTGTTCGGCTACTCGCTCGACAATCTGTCGCTGATGGCACTCACCATCGCGGTCGGATTTGTCGTCGACGACGCCATTGTGATGCTGGAGAACATCACGCGCTACATCGAGGAAGGCGAATCGCCGATGGCGGCGGCCTTCAAGGGCTCGAAGGAAATCGGCTTCACCATCGTCTCGATCAGCATCTCGCTGGTCGCGGTGCTGATTCCGCTGCTGCTGATGGGCGGCATCATCGGGCGCCTGTTCCGCGAATTCGCCGTCGTGCTGGCGATGACGATCTTCGTCTCGATGTTCGTGTCGCTGACCCTGACGCCGATGATGGCCTCGCGCTTCCTGCGCGCCCATGGCGAGGTCACCCACGGCAAGTTCTACCAGTGGAGCGAGCGCGGCTTCGACCGGATGTTGCGCGGTTACGAATGGATGCTCGACCATGCCCTGGCCTGGCGCCGCACCACGCTCACGATCTTCTTCGCGACCCTTGCCCTGTCCGTCTATCTGTTCGTGCTGATCCCGAAAGGGTTCTTCCCGCAACAGGACGTCGGCCTGATCACTGCGACCTCGGAAGCCTCCCAGGACATCTCGTTCGCGGAGATGCAGCGCCGCCAAGTCGAGCTCGGCAAGATCGTGATGGACGATCCCGACATCGCATCCATCGCGATGAACATCGGCGGCAGCGGCCGCGCCGGCAACAACGGCAACATGTTCATCACGCTGAAGCCGCGCAACGAGCGCGAAGCCTCCGCGCAGCAGATCATCGCGCGGCTGCGTCCCAAGCTCGAGAAGGTGTCCGGCGCCCGCCTCTACATGCAGGCGGCCCAGGACGTCCGGCTCGGCGGCCGGCCGACGCGCACCCAGTTCGAGTTCACCCTGCAGGACGCCGATCTCGCCGAGCTCAACGACTGGGCGCCGAAGATCCTCGCCAAGATGCAGACCTTGCCGCAACTGCGCGACGTTGCAACCGACCAGCAGACCCAGGGCACCACGGTTCAGCTCAAGATCAACCGCGATACTGCAGCGCGTTACGGAATCCAGCCGCAGCTGATCGACGACACGCTCTACGACGCCTTCGGACAGCGCCAGGTCACGCAGTATTTCACCCAGCTCAACACCTACAAGGTGATCCTCGAGATCCTGCCGGAGATGCAGGGCAGCCTCGAGAGCCTGAACAAGCTCTACCTGAAATCTCCGCTGACCGGCGACCAGGTGCCGCTGTCGACCTTCGCGACCTGGAGCACCGATCCTGTGCGCCCGCTTTCGATCAGCCACCAGGGTCAGTTCCCGGCAATCACGATCAGCTTCAACCTCGCCCAGGGCGTCGCGCTCGGCCAGGCCACCGAGGCCGTGCAGAAGGCGATGGCCGACCTCGGCGCGCCGCCGACGCTCAATTCGAGCTTCCAGGGCACGGCACAGGCGTTCCAGCAATCGCTCGGCACCGTGCCGCTCCTCATCCTCGCAGCGCTGGTCGTGGTCTATCTGATCCTCGGCATCCTCTACGAGAGCTACATCCATCCGATCACGATTCTGTCGACCCTGCCCTCGGCCGGCGTCGGCGCGCTCGCGATCCTGATGGCGGCCGGCTTCGAGTTCAGCCTCATTGCTTTGATCGGAGTCATTCTGCTGATCGGCATCGTGAAGAAGAACGGCATCATGATGGTGGACTTCGCCATCGCCGCGGAGCGCGACGAGCACAAGACGCCGGCGGAATCGATCCGGCAGGCGGCGCTGTTGCGCTTCCGTCCGATCATGATGACGACGATGGCTGCCCTGCTCGGCGGCGTGCCGCTGATGCTCGGCCACGGCACCGGCGCCGAGATTCGCCAGCCGCTCGGCTACGCCATGGTCGGCGGTCTGATCGTCAGCCAGGCGCTGACGCTGTTCACCACCCCGGTCGTCTATCTCTATCTCGACGAGCTCAACAACTGGTTTTCGGGCTGGGGCCGTAAGGGTGATGGTGAAGGCGACGAGACGGTCGAGCACGGCACCGTTAAGGAAGCTGCCGAGTAGCAGCTTGCACCGCACGCCTCACGACGTTACAGCGAGGCCCTCGGTTCACGTCAACGCGGTCTTGCCATGCCCATGCAATCCGGACTTGTCGCCCTTGCCGCCGCTGTCCTGGTGTCTGCGGGTGGCGCGCATGCCCAGCAAGGCGCCAAGAAGAGCGCGGCTCCCTCTGCCCCGGCGGCACAGCCCGCGCCGGCTCCGACGCAGCCGCAGGCTGACGGCGCTGCGGCGCAGCAGCCCGGCTGGGTCGTGCGCTGCACCAGCGTCAGCCGCGACGCACCGCTCGAATGCGCGATGGAGCAGAACGCGGTGCTCACCAAGACCGGCCAGACCATCGTCCTGATCAACATCCGCATCGCACCCGACACCCGCACACCCGTGGCGCTGCTGCAATTGCCGCTTGGCCTCAACCTTCCCATCGGCGCCAAGCTCCAGGTCGACGACGGCAAGACGGTCGATCTCCAGATCCAGACCTGCGAGAACCGCGGCTGCTACGCCTCGACGCCGATCGCACCGGACCTGTTGGCCACTTTAAGGTCAGGCAAGCAGCTGAAGGTCTCCTTCCAGAACATGGCCAAGGAAACGATCGCGATCCCGATGCCGCTGGGCGATTTCGCGGCGGCCTACGACAAGATCAAATAGCTCTTTCGCGCGTTCACCGCCGCGCCATCTGCGCGTTGCCGACGGCGTCGCCGTCGAGCTTCTGGTCGTCGTGCATGACGACAGTGACGCGCGAGAGCCGTCCTTCGAATTCGAACGGCGCATCGTAATGCGACACCGAGCTGTCGCGGCCGATGTCGAGGCCGGACCACGAGATCAGCATGTGGAATCCGAGCTGGGTCTGCAGCGCTCCCGCCGGCTCGCCGTCGATCAGCCGCGTGTAGCCGGTGACGCCGGTACGCGAGCCCTTGGCCGGCGGCTGCTTGCGCACGAGACGTTCGACATGCACGCCGAACCGCCGCGCGCCCGACGGCACCTAGCGCTCCGAGCGGACGATCTGGTGACTGCCGCCGATGCTGAGGTCATGCACGAGATCGCCGTCCTTGACGTAAAGGCTGTAGCCGGCAAGTGAAACGGCTAGCCACGATGCTGCTGCATGGGCAAGCACCGATGTGTGGGACTGGTCAGCGCCCTCACTTCACGGGGTCGCTCGCCCTCAGCAGCGTCGTGAAGCCGCCATAGATCATGCGCTTGCCGTCGAACGGCATGCCCTCCAACTTCAGCCGCGGGTCCGCCATCACCTTCTTGTTGACGGCGTCGCGAGTCTTCCGGTCGCGATAGACGATCCATGAGAACACCACGATCTCGTCCTCCTTCGCCATCACCGCGCGCGGAAACGAGGTCAGCTCGCCATAGGGCACGTCGTCGCCAATGCATTCGACGTAATCGAGCGCACCGTGCTCCATCCAGATCGCGCAGGCTGTTGTCGCCAGTGCCTTGTACGCCTCGATGTTGTCCTTCGGCACGGCCAGCACGAAACCATCGACATAGGGCATCACGGATCTCCTTGGGTTGTGTGTCCGGAGGACGATCCAGCGCGCGGCGGCCCGACTCGTCGTGGCACCCGCAAGGTGAGGCAAACTGTCGCGAGCAATTCGTGCGCTACTTCACATTCGCCCGTCGCGGCTCCGTGACATCATCCCTGACGTTTGCATCCGCACAGCCGCTATTTCAGATTGCATTTGAGGAGGCCGCTTTCATGAGCACCCGCCTGTCGTTGCTTTGCGTCCACGGCGTCGGTCACGCGGAGATCGATGCCGGGTTTCAGCAGTCCTGGTCCGAAGTCATCACGCGTGCCGTCGAGCAGGTCGACCAGGGAGTCCAGCTCGAGATTGATTTCGTTCGCTACGACGATCTGTTCGAGAAGGCCCCGCTCAATTCCCTCACCTACGCCGCGGCCGCGGCCAAGCTGCTGGCGAGCGCGGTCGTTCACGGCATCGGCGACCTCCTGACTGGCGCACGCGGCATCGGCGACATCCCCGCCGTCATCAAATGGACCGCAGGCATGATCGCCCAGTGGTCAACCGACGAACAGCTCCGCAAGGACCTCCGCCGGCTCATTCTCGACAAGATCGACGGCAAGACCTACGACATGGTCCTGGCGCACAGCCTCGGCTCGCTGATCTGCTACGACACCTTCCTGCACGACGGCGACGCGATCAAGGATGCGATCTTCGTCAGCTTCGGCTCGCAAATCGGCAACCCCGCGGTGCGCGACGTCTTTGCCGGCCGCATTCAGCCCCTAACCTGCCGAAAATGGTACCACCTCTATAATCCCGGCGATCACGTGCTGACCTATCCGCTCGACATTCGTGCGGATAATTATCAGCAGGTCATCGTGTCCTTCGACGTTCCCAACGACGCGCTCAATCACGATGCGACATGGTACCTGTCGCACACCAGCACAGTTGCGACGGTCTGGCATGAGGGCGCTCCGGCGCCTGCCTCGCGCGCGATCGTGAGCGCTGCGCGCGAGATGGCGAGCCTTGCTGTCAAACCCGGCCGCCGCGCGCTGCTGATCGGCATCAACGACTATCCTGACCCGGCCAGCAGGCTCGAAGGCTGCGTCAACGATGTGTTCCTGATGAGCTCGGTGCTCCAGGAGAGCGGTTTCGAGCCGGAAGATATCCGCATCGTTCTCAACGATCGCGCGACGACGCAAGGGATCATGGACCGGTTGCATTGGTTGCTCGACGGCGTTCGTGGCGGTGACGAGCGCATGCTGTTCTATTCGGGGCACGGCGCCCAAATTCCCCGCTACAACATCCAGGGCGAGCCTGATCACGTCGACGAATGTCTCGTTCCCTATGATTTCGACTGGTCCCCGGCCCACGCCATTCTGGACCGCCAGTTCGCCGAGCTGTATTCGCAGCTGCCCTATGACAGCTATTTCGTGGCGATGTTCGATTGCTGCCATTCGGGCGGGATGACGCGCGATGGCGGTCCTCGTGTCCGGGGTTTGAGCCCGCCGGACGACATCCGCCACCGTGCGCTGAAATGGGATGCCGCCGAGCGGATGTGGGTGCCGCGCGACTTCACGCCGCTGAACAGGAGCTTGAAGGACAGAAAGAATGGAGCCGACTTCCTCGGGCAGAACGGGGCAACACAACGGCTGGGGCGCGCGATGATGCTGCGAACCAAGCCGGACAAGGATTACGACAAGACGCGCAAGGAGCTCGACCATCTCGGGCCGTACATGCCGATCCTGCTCGAGGCCTGTCAGGAGCAGCAGCTCTCCTACGAATACCGGGATGGCGTGACGTCTTATGGCATCTACACCTACTCCATGGCCGGCACTCTGCGCGAGCTGAGGGCCAAGGGCGAAAATCCCTCGTTCAAGACGCTCAACGAGCTGGTCACGGAGAAACTGAGGCGGATGCGATACAGCCAGACGCCGAATCTGGTCGGCGCCAAGGTTCGCTGTGCGGCTCCTGTGCCGTGGGGCAATTCGCAAGGCGCGGCGTCCGCCAGACCTGCTGCGAAAACACCGTCCAGGCGGCCGCGTAAGACGGGGCGCAAGCAGGCGCCGGCGACAAAGAAGGCGACGAGAAAGAAGAGATAGCAAAGCACGCGCGATCAGGCTTTGGAGAAGTAATCATGGCAACAGGCATGTCCCTGCACATCGGATTGAACGCGGTCGATCCGCAGCATTACGAAGGCTGGAGCGGTCCTCTCAACGCCTGCGAAGCAGACGCCAACGACATGGCGGATCTCGCCCACACAAGCGGCTTCGCGCCGACCAGGCTCGTCACCCGCAAGGCGACACGCGCGGCCGTCCTGGGCGGCATCGCGCACGCGGCCAAGTCCCTCAAATCCGGCGACATGTTCTTCCTGACCTATTCGGGCCACGGCGGTCAGTTGCCGGACCTCAACGGCGACGAGCCTGACGGCAAGGACGAGACTTGGTGCCTCTACGACGGCGAGTTGGTCGATGACGAGCTGTATTCCTCATGGGGCGCATTTGCAGCCGGCGTGCGCATTCTGCTGCTCTCGGATAGCTGTCATAGCGGCAGCGTGAGCAAGGCCCTGCACTATCAAGCCAGGGCACGCACCGTCCTCGGTACCGTCTATCGCGCGATGCCGGACGAGATGGCGCTGCGCGTCTACCAGGCCAACAGGAAGACCTATGATCCGATCCTGAAGCGACGCGATCTTTCCGAGGCCTTCTCCAACGTCAAGGCGTCGGTGCTGCTGATCTCCGGCTGCCAGGACAACCAGTTCTCGCAGGACGGCACATTCAACGGCCTGTTCACGGGAACGCTGAAGGCGGTCTGGAACGGCGGGACATTCAAGGGATCTTACCGGCGCTTCCACACCGCCATCGGCGCCAAGATGCCGCCGGATCAGTCACCCAAACTGTCGCTGGTGGGCGCCAGCAATCCGGCCTTCATGGCCGCTCGCCCCTTCACCCTGGCCAAGACGAAGAAGGCCGTAACGAAGAAAAAGAAATCAGCAGCGAAAAAAGGAAAGAATCCGGCGCGCAGAAATTCGAGGTAACGCCGACACGGCGCAGCGGGCGAAACAGAAAGGCGCCGGAATTGGCTGGGGAACTAGGATTCGAACCTAGACAAACAGAGTCAGAGTCTGTTGTGCTACCGTTACACCATTCCCCAACGGAATAGCCGAACAAATTCAATGGCTTATTGAATAGCCCGGCTGGGGCCGGAAGCGCATTCAGCGCAAATCACGGCTCAGGCGTGGCAGCGTTCTACCCGCTCGGCCGTGGGCTGGCAAGCGCTGCAGTGGATGGGCTGCGTGCCTCCCCCGGAGATCCCGCCGACAGCTACTCCAGCTTGATGTTCGCGGCTTCGATCACCTTCTTCCAGCGCGCCGTTTCCGCGGCGATGTAGGCCGCGAACGGTTCGGAATCCACCGCAGCCGCGGTTGCGCCGAGCTCGGCCATCTTCTGCACCGTCTCCGGCTGCTGCATGAAGGCGCGGATCTCGGCCGAGAGCTTTTCGACGATCGGCTTCGGCGTCGCGGCGGGAACGAAGAAGCCATGCCAGGCGACGGCCTCGAAGCCGGGCAGGAATTCGGCGACCGCGGGCGTTTCCGGATCGAAGGCGGCGCGCTTGGGCGTTGCGGTCGCAAGCATCGCGAGCTGGCCGGTCTTCACCTGCGGCAGCAGCAGCGGCACGTTGTCGAAGGCCAGATCGATCTGGCCACTGAGCAGATCCTCGGGGTTGCCTGTCTCGACCTTGGCTACACCGTGCTGTCGCACGGATCGTTGCGGCCGATCGTCGAACCGCTGCTGCGCGATCTCGTGCCTGATGTCGGCGATGCGGCCTCGCTCGGGATCCTCGACGGCGGCGACGTGGTTTATCTCGCGCGCATCGGCGCGGGCCTCGACCGCCACAAGATGGATCGCCGGCCGGGCACGCGCATTCCCGCCTACAGCGCCGCGCTCGGTCATGCCATGCTGGCGCATCTGGCGCGGGACGAGCAGATCGAGCGACTGGAAGCGCGCCCTCGCGTCAAATTGTCGGAGCGAACGCTGACCGATCTCGATGCCCTGCTCGCCCGGCTCGATCAGGTGAAAAAGAAGGGCCATGCCGTCTCCGACGGCGAGAACGCCTATGGCCTGCGCACGCTGGCAACGCCGATCTTCGATGCCCGGGGTCTCGTGATCGGGGGATTGAGCGTCACTGTCGATGCGATGCGCATGGACATGCAGACGTTCCGCGACCAGGCACTGCCAAGGCTGATGCAGGCGACGCGCGAGGTGCAGGACCTCGCGATCAAGTCGGGATTGACGAGCTGAGGGCGGCGTTCAAATCACGATGTGATCGAAGTCGGCAGCGATCCGGGTACTTGGAAAAATCCTTGTCGCTTCGGCCAGAATTTCTTCGTCCCGATAACGCCCCGACATGTGATTCAGCACGAGTTGCCCGACGCTGTTCGCGGCGGCAAATGAAGCCGCCTCGCGGGCGGTGAGGTGGCCATAGTCCCGTGCGGTCGCAGCGTCGCGATCGAGGAAGGTCGCCTCGACCACCAGCAGATCGGCGTCGACGACATGTTTGGATAGCCCGTCGGTGGTTTCGGTGTCGCCGATTACCACGAGCTTCCTGCCGCCGCTCGGCGGCCCCAGAACGTCTTCCGGATTGATCGTACGGCCGGCGATCACGACCGGTCGTCCCGCCGCCAGTTCTCCGCGCATCGGCCCATCGGGAACACCGAGCTCAGCGAGTCGCTCCCGCTCCAGATGGCGACGTGCGGGGCTCCGGAAGGAAAAACCAAAGCTGTCGGTGTCCCGGTGGCGGACCGGAAAGCAGTCGATGGTGAAGTCACCGGCGTCGATAACCTGTCCTTCAATCAGCGGCGCGAACTCCACAGGGATCGGCGCCCTGCCTGTGCCCCACAGGCCGGCAAGCATGCGGATGACGATGTCGAGTGTCCCCTGCCCTCCATGGACGGTCATCACGTCCGATTGCTGGCGCAACCCCAGCGTCGAGAAGAGACCGGGGATGCCGAGCACGTGATCGAGATGGGCATGCGTCAGCAGAATGCGGTCAAGCCGCCGAAACCCCGCACCGCTGCGCAGCAACTGGCGCTGCGTACCCTCGCCGCAATCGATGAGGACCCGCTTGCCCGCAGCCTCCACGAGGAGAGCCGGATGGTTGCGCTCCGTCGACGGAACGCTTGCCGAGGTCCCAAGGAATGTCAGGGCGAACATGCTCGTCAGTATCCAGACTTCACCGCCCCCAATGCCACGCGAGCAGCAGCGCGTACAGAGCCCATCGATCCGCATCAAGCGCCGGTCCCCGCAGGACGCTCGAAAAAAAACGCGAAAACAACCCCATGCACAGTACAAATCATTGAAGAATTCGCACCGCGTGGCGGGTATCCTGCCCGCAAAGACGGTTTGACTCGTCGGGCAAAACAGGCGCAGAATTGCATGATCCCAGATTTTGAATCCGCAAGTCGCGCCGACGCCGTGAGCGGTTCGGATGGCATGGCCGACCGCACCTTTTCCCGCCGCATGTTCGATACATGAATCGACTCGCGGCTTGCAGCCGAACGACCTCGACACGGCGAGGCGAGACAATGGAGATCGTGATGCAACGGGGACTGCCGCAGATGCCCACTGACTGGGACTACGGTTCGATCAGCACACTGCTGAGCGCCCTGCACGCGCGCAAGGTTTCTGCGTCGGAGTTGATCGAGCATACGATCGCGCGCATCGAGGCGCTGGACGGGCGGATCAATGCCGTCGTCGTTCGCGATTTCGATCGCGCAAGAGACGCCGCACGCGCCGCCGATGCCGCGCTTGGCCGCGGCGAGCAGCAGCCATTGCTCGGCATCCCCGTGACGTTGAAAGAACCGTTCAACGTCGCCGGCCTGCCGACGACATGGGGCTTTCCGCATTTCAGGGATTTCCAGCCGGCGGAGGACGCCCTTGTCGTCTCGCGGTTGAAGGCGGCGGGCGCTGTCATCATCGGCAAGACCAACATCCCGATCGGTCTGCGGGATTTTCAGAGCTACAATGAGATCTACGGGACGACGAACAATCCATGGGATCTCGGCCGATCGCCCGGCGGCTCCTCAGGCGGATCGGGCGCGGCGCTGGCCGCGGGGTTCGGACCGCTCTCGATCGGCTCGGACATCGGCGGCTCGATCCGGGTACCTGCGCATTTCTGCGGTGTGTTCGGACACAAGCCGAGCCTCGGCCTGGTCCCGCTGCGCGGATACAGCCTGCCGCCGGCGCCGCCCGTGCCTGGCCAGGGCGATCTGGCCGTCGTCGGGCCGATGACGCGCACCGCCTCGGATCTTGCGCTCGCCCTCGACGTGATCGCCGGCCCCGACGAGACGCGCGACGGGATCGGCTATCGTCTTGCGTTGCCGGCCCCCCGACACGACCAGCTCAGGGATTTCAGGATCCTCGTGATCGATGCGCATCCGCTGATGCCGACAGGCGATGCCGTGCGTTCCGCCATCGGACGGTTGTCGGAACGGCTCGAACGATCAGGCGCACGGGTTTCGCGGTCGAGCGCATCGCTGCCCGATCTCGCCGAGTCCGCGCGGCTTTACATGAAGCTGCTCAACGCCGCGCGCAGCCCGCGCCTGACACCGGCCGCCCTCGCGGAGGCGCAAGGAGTTGCCGCGGCACTCTCGCCCGAGGACCGCAGCCTGCAGGCCGAGCGCGCGCGGGGCTGGGCGATGGTCCATCGTGAATGGCTGGCGACCGATGCGGCGCGCCTGCGGCTGCAACAACGATGGCAGGAGCTGTTCCGAGATTTCGACGCAGTGATCTATCCGGCCGCGGCCATGCCGGCGTTTCCACAGGACCAGTCCGAGCCGTTCGACGCGCGGCAACTCGATATCGACGGACAGCTCTACAACTATGCCGATGCGTGCTTCATCTGGGCAGACCCCGCTTCGACCTGCGGACTGCCTGCGACCACCGTTCCGATCGAGCGCACGCCATCGGGCCTGCCGATCGGCGTCCAGATCATCGGGCCTTATCTCGAGGACCGCACCACGATTGCGCTCGCCGGACTGATGGAACGCGAGTTCGGCGGCTTCGTCCCGCCGCCGTTGCTGTCTGCCAAGTAATGACGAGCTGATCGAGGGCGATTAAGTTCTGTTGGCCGACTGCGCTTCGACCGCCTGCACGGCGACACTCGCGACCTGCTGCAACGCTTCGCGGTCCGAGCCCGAAGACGCCATCACGCCCATACCGACGGATACCGCTGAGACATAGCGCGCGAGCGCGGCGGGATCTGAAGTCGGCTTGAGATCGCCTTCGGCCTTTGCGCGAATGAAGCGATCGCGAAGCTGGTCCTCGTTCTCGGCGCGGCGGGCGGCGAGTTCAAAAGGGACGCTCTCTGATCCGGTGCCGCATGCAATGCCGCCCTGCACGAGCAGGCAGCCCGGCGGGTTGGCCGGATCAGTTTGCTTGTCCGCGATGCCCATCAGCATCCGCTCGGCGACGTCGCGGGCGGTGGGTGCCGCCACCACCTCGTCCATCCAGACGTTGCGCAGTTTGGTATAGCGGTCGAGTGCGGCCTTCAGCAGCCCTTCCTTGTTGCCGAAACAGGCATAGAGGCTGGGCGGATTTATCCCCATGGCCTCGGTCAATTGAGCGATCGTGGCACCCTCGTAGCCATGGCGCCAAAACACTTCCATCGCCTGGTCCAACGCCGTTTCGGCGTCGAATTCGCGGGGGCGTCCCATGCCCATGTGCCTGTTCTCCTCGAAATCGGCGTCGTCCCTGAGCCTAACGCCCGATCCTATCTCTTTGTTCTCGCTTTATTTTCTCTTCCACTTGCCAACTCTTGCGGTAAGGGGCTACAATTTTCTTAGCGGACGGTACATAAGTATCTTGCGCTGCGGTATCCAGCTCCACATCTGTAGTGAACACTACATATCTGGAGCGCGCAAATGCCCCCCTCCCAAAATACCTCTCGCCCTGGCCGTGTCCGCCGCCTTCTCGGCGGCGTCGCCATCATGGGCGCTCTCGTCGTAGCCGGCTCGATCGCGACCGGCCATTATTTTCGTGCCGCGCAGGCGACCGCGACCGCCGCGGCCGAGCAAGCCGTCCCCGTCACTGTCGCGCTGATCGAACCAAAGCAGACGGTGCTGTGGGACGATTTCTCCGGCCGGCTCGAGGCCATCCAACGCGTCGAGCTTCGCCCGCGCGTGGCCGGCGCGATCCTTTCGACCAACTTCACCGAAGGTGCGCTGGTGAAGGCAGGCGACGTCCTGTTCAAGATCGACCCGGCGCCCTACGCGGCCGAGGTCGACAAGGCCGCGGCCCAGCTCGAAGCTGCGAAAGCGCGCGTCGTGTTCACGCAGAATGAGCTGGAGCGCGGCGCGCAACTGGTGGGCAACGCGGTGGTCACGCGGCGCGACTACGACCAGCGCGACAACGCCAACCGCGAGGCCATCGCCAACGTGAAGGCGGCCGAGGCGACGCTCCAGACCGCAAAACTCAATCTCGATTATACCGAGGTACGTGCGCCCGTGGACGGCCGCGTCGGCAAGATCGAAATCACCGTCGGCAATCTCGTCGCCGCCGGCACCGCCTCTCCGGTGCTGACCTCGCTGGTCTCGGTCAATCCGATCTATGCGTCATTCGATGCGGATGAAGAGCTGGTGGTGCGGGCGTTGAACTCGATTTCCGAGGACTCCGGCAAGCGCGGCAATCTCGACCAGATCCCGGTCGCGATGGCGACCTCCGGCGGTCTCTCGGCGAAGGGGCACATCCAGCTCATCGACAACCAGGTCAACGGCCAAAGCGGCACCATCCGTGTCCGCGCGGTGTTCGACAACGAGGACGGGCGTCTCATCCCCGGTCAGTTCGCCCGCGTGCGCATGGGCCAGCCCAAGCAGCAATCGCTGGTCATGATCGACGAGCGCGCGATCGGTACCGACCAGGACAAGAAGTTCGTAATGGCGGTCGGCGACGATAGCCGCGCGGTCTACCGGTCGATCACGCTCGGCGGCTCGGTGGACGGGTTGCGTATCGTGACGGCCGGGCTGAAGACCGGCGACCGCATCATCGTCAACGGCCTCCAGCGCGTGCGCCCGGGTGCCCTGCTCAAGACGGAGATCGCGGCAATGGGCGCGCGCGGGCCGCAGCAGGCATCCAACCACAGCAATCAGGACGTCGTGCAGCGTTAGCGTCTCCGCCATGCCGGAGCGCGCGGGCAGCGCGAACCGGAATGTCGAAATCGTTGAACTACCTAGACATACTTCTGGATTCCGGGTTCGCGGCTTTGTCCGCGCCCCGGAATGACGGGAGAGTCATCTCTCGCGCCGGGGCAAGGCCATGAATCTCTCGAAATTCTTCATCGATCGTCCGATTTTCGCCGGCGTGCTGTCGGTCCTGATCTTTCTCGCGGGCCTGATCTCGCTGTTCGCGATGCCGATCTCGGAATATCCCGACGTCGTGCCGCCCTCGGTGGTGGTGCGCGCAACCTATCCCGGCGCCAATCCGAAGGTGATCGCGGAAACGGTGGCGACGCCGATCGAGGAGCAGATCAACGGCGTCGAGAACATGCTCTACATGTCGAGCCAGGCGACCACCGACGGCGCGATGACGCTGACGGTGACGTTCCGGCTCGGCACCGATCCTGACAAGGCGACGCAGCTGGTGCAGAACCGCGTGCAGCAGGCCGAGCCGCGCCTGCCCGCCGTGGTGCGGCAGCTCGGCATCATCACCAAGAAGTCCTCGCCCGACCTCACCATGGTCGTGCATCTGCTGTCGCCAAACAATCGCTACGACATGACGTATTTGCGCAACTACGCCGTGCTCAACGTCAAGGACCGGCTGGCGCGGATCGACGGCGTCGGCGACGTTCAACTCTATGGCGCCGGCGACTATTCGATGCGGGTGTGGGTCGATCCGCAGAAGGCAGCCGAGCACGGCCTCACCGCAAGCGACATCGTCAAGTCGATCCAGGCGCAGAACGTCGAGGCCGCCGCCGGCGTGGTCGGCTCGTCCCCGAACGTCAAGGGCATCGACCTGCAACTGTCCGTCAACGCCGAGGGACGGCTTGCGAACGAGGAGCAGTTCGGCGACATCGTGGTCAAGACCGGCACGCGTGGCGAGGTGGTGCGGCTGCGCGACGTCGCACGCATCGAGCTCGGCGCCTCGCAATACGGCCTGCGTTCGCTGCTCGACAACAAGCAGGCGGTTGCGATCCCGATCTTCCAGGCGCCCGGCTCCAATGCGCTCGAGATTTCCGACCACGTTCGGGCCACCATGGCCGAGATCAAGAAGAACATGCCGGAAGGCGTGTCCTACCAGATCGTCTACGACCCGACCCAATTCGTCCGCTCGTCGATCGAGGCCGTGATCCACACGCTGCTGGAGGCGATCGCGCTGGTGGTGCTGGTGGTGATCCTGTTCCTCCAGACCTGGCGCGCCTCGATCATTCCGCTGCTGGCGGTGCCCGTGTCGATCGTCGGCACCTTCGCCGTGATGCACGTCTTCGGCTTCTCCATCAACGCGCTCAGCCTGTTCGGCCTGGTGCTTGCGATCGGCATCGTGGTCGACGACGCCATCGTGGTGGTCGAGAACGTCGAGCGCAACATCGAGGGCGGGCTATCGCCGCGCGATGCGACCTACCAGGCGATGCGCGAGGTGTCGGGGCCGATCATCGCGATCGCCATGGTTCTGATCGCCGTGTTCGTGCCGCTCGCCTTCATCTCCGGCCTCACCGGGCAATTCTACAAGCAGTTCGCGCTGACGATCGCGATCTCGACCGTGATCTCGGCCGTCAACTCGCTGACGCTGTCGCCGGCGTTGTCGGCCCTGCTGCTCAAGGGACACAACGAGCCGAAAGACCGGCTGACCATCATCATGGAAAAGGGCCTCGGCTGGTTCTTCCGCGGCTTCAACAAGGTGTTCACACGCTCGTCGGAGAATTACAGCGGCACCGTCACCAAGGTGATCTCGGGCAAGGCGGCCGTCATGGGCCTCTATGTGCTCCTGGTCGGCCTCACCGCCTTCCTGTTCCAGCAGGTCCCGAGCGGCTTCGTGCCGGGTCAGGACAAGCAGTATCTGGTCGGGTTCTCACGACTGCCTGATGGCGCAACGCTGGACCGCACCGAAGACGTCATCCGCAAGATGAGCGACATCGCGCTGACCCAGCCCGGTGTCGAGAGCTCGGTTGCATTCCCGGGCCTGTCGATCTCGGGCTTCACCAACTCCTCCAACGCCGGCATCGTGTTCTCAACGCTGAAGCCGTTCGACGAGCGCAAGGGCCCCGCGCTGAGCGGCAATGCAATCGCGGCCGACCTCAACAAGAAATACGCGGGGATTCAGGAGGCCTTCATCGCCATGTTCCCACCGCCGCCGGTCAACGGTCTCGGCACCATCGGCGGCTTCAAGCTGCAGATCGAGGATCGCGCCGGCCTCGGCTATGAGGCGCTGAACCAGGCGACGAATGCGTTCATGGCGGCGATGCAGAAGGCACCGGAGATCGCCGGCGTGTTCTCGAGCTTCCAGGTCAACGTGCCCCAGCTCTTTGCCGACATCGACCGCACCAAGGCGCTCCAGCTCGGCGTCCCCGTGACGGAGGTGTTCAACACGCTCCAGATCTATCTCGGTTCCTACTACGTCAACGACTTCAACAAGTTTGGCCGCACCTATTCCGTTTACGTGCAGGCCGACGCGCCGTTCCGCGCGCGTGCCGACGACATCAGGCAGTTGAAGGTGCGCTCGTCCTCCGGCGACATGGTGCCGCTGTCGGCGTTGCTCACGATCCGCCAGAGCGCGGGCCCCGAGCGCGCGATCCGCTACAACGGCTTCCTGTCCTCCGACATCAACGCGGCGGCTGCGCCCGGCTTTTCCTCCGGCCAGGCACAGGAGGTGGCGACGCGGATCGCGGCGGAGACATTGCCGCCCGGCTTCGCCTTCGAATGGACCGACCTGACCTATCAGGAGTTCATCGCCGGCAATTCCGGCCTCTGGGTGTTCCCGCTGGCGATCCTGCTGGTGTTCCTGGTGCTGGCCGCACTCTATGAAAGCCTGACCTTGCCGCTCTCGATCCTCATGATCGTGCCGATGGGCCTGTTGGCTGCGATGTTCGGCGTCTGGATCTCCAAGGGCGACAACAACGTCTTCACCCAGATCGGCTTGATCGTGCTGGTTGGACTCTCGGCCAAGAACGCGATCCTGATCGTCGAATTCGCGCGCGAGCTCGAGTTCGCAGGCCGCACGCCGATCCGGGCCGCGATCGAGGCGAGCCGGCTGCGGTTGCGCCCGATCCTGATGACGTCGATGGCATTCATCATGGGCGTCTTGCCGCTGGTGTTGTCCACCGGCGCAGGCTCGGAGATGCGGCGCGCCATGGGCGTCGCCGTGTTCTCCGGCATGATCGGCGTCACCGTGTTCGGCCTGTTCCTGACGCCGGTGTTTTATGTGCTGCTGCGGACCGTCACCGGCATGAAGCCGCTGACGCATCACGGCAACGATACCAGCGCAGCGCCGGTGCAACCCGTCGGGCACTAGATCAGGGAAATCCCCGACAGCAACAACAGAACGAGCACGGTCTTGCGAAAGACCGTCTCGTTGACCCTGTGGAAGGCGATTACGCCGAGCGCGGAGCCTGCGAACAGCGCCGGCAGGCTGACCGCGAGATCGACGAAGACTTTTGACGACAGATCCTGATGTCCGACCAGCAGCGCGATCGCGAACAGCTGCATCGCGGCGATGAACGGCTGCACCAGGCCGCGCTGCTCGCTCTTGGGCATGCCGCGCATGTCGCACCAGATCGTCGGGATCGCGCCGGGCATCGCGGTCAGCCCGCCGACCAGCCCTCCCCCGAACCCGATCAAGGCAACCCAATGCCGCCCGACCGCCTCGCCGGCCGTCACCAACGTCGGCCGCAGCAACATGTAGGCCGCATAGAGTGCAACGATGATGCCGAAGCCGCGCCGGAGCAGATGCGTATCGGTGCTCTGGAGCAGCGATACCGCAATGGGAACGCCGATCAAGCCACCGACGATCAGCAGCAGGCTGCCTTCCCAGCGGATATTGCGTCGAAGCGCCCACAGATTGGTGGCCTGCACGCCGATGCTGCACGCCATCATCAACGGCACGGCTTCGAGCGGCTGAAACATTCGGAGCAGGATGGCGCCCGCCACCGCCGAGAAGGCAAATCCCGAGAGCCCGGAGACGAAGGCACCGGCGAACACGGCGACGCTGAGCAGCATCAGAGTCGTGACATCAGGCACAATCCGCCCTCCGGTCAATCGTAGGTAATTTGCGAGACAGGGACCTCGGCGCTCTCCGTGCAAGCGGCCGGCTCGAGTGGGGCCGACGGATGCATCGCGTAAGCGTGAGATCGCTCCACCATCGCGAGGCCGACCAGTTGGAGCGTGACGAGCGCCGCGGTCAGCGCGATCGCGACGACGTTGACGTTACGCACGTTCGAATTTGGGGTGTCCGGCGGCGCGCTCGCACCCATCAGATCCGTGGGCATTTTCTGCAATATCCTCTTCGTTGCTGACCGGAATGATTTCATTCAAACGCAATGTTTCGTGCGGCTGCTCCAGCAGATGGCGATAGCGTTGCAACACGCGCTGCGCGTCGATTTCTCGCTGCGCGCGGAGTACCGCGCCTATGCGGGCGACGATATCGCGGAACCTGCCTGTCAGAACCGGTGACGCCGTTCGCATGACAATCTCCTCTCAACCTGCTCGAGAGGTTGACGGGATCCACTTCCGTCTGCAGTGAATTGCTTCACACAAATGCCCGATACGTCGAACAACAGACCGTGTGATGTTCAGTAGAATAGAGCGCGGAAAATCGCGTCATTCGATCGAACGACGCGCGATAACTTTCTAATGATGTTTCTGATTGAACCTATTGCGAGCTGCAGCGACTCGCCTGCGTTTTTGAACGCGTCTCAGTGCACGAGCGGATTGGAGAATCCAGCTGCCAGCTTGACGAGATCGGCTTGACGAGAAACGCCGGTCTTGGCGAACACCCGATGCAAATGCGTCTTCACCGTCGTCTCCGCGATGCCGAGCGCAACCGCGGTCTCCGGCACGCCGCCGACATCGACGATCGACTGCAAGACCCTCAGTTCCGCAGGGGTGAGTTCGAAGGTGCGATCAATGAGACCGGCACACGAGCGGCCGTCGAGTTCCGCTTTCCAGATGAACAAGGCTCCTACGGCCGAACTGCGCTCGGCCGTCCCCTCGCGCAGCAATGATGGCAGCGCGATGATTTGCGCGACGTAGTAGGAACCGTCACGCGACGTCAGCGGAATTTTCCGACCCGAAGATGCCGCCAAAGCGACTTCGCTTGTGTCGCGGAAAATATCGCGCAACGCCGAACTTACGGTGGAGGAGCTTGCCACCAACCGGCCCGAGACAGACCGCAGGACATCATCGACGGCCAGGATTCTCTCCGCGGCCGAATTGCTGTGGACGATATGACAGGTCGAATCGAGCAGGATGACACCCGCATTCAACTGGTCCACGACGTCGGCGAGCGCGATCGCGCGCTGCTGCTTCCGTTCGATCGCCCGGTTGATCAGCAACGCCCGGCTCGCATGCGGAACCAGGAACTGCATCCGCGCCCGTTGCTCGGCGTCGAGCATCCCCCTGCCCGGGATCACCGTCATCAGCATCGGACAGGGCGACTTCGACTGCTCCAGCACCACGTTGGCGACGTCGACGCAGCCCTGGGGGCGCAGCCATTCCTGGTAGAAGCGGCCGCGGCGATATTCGTCGAAATCCACGAGATCGGGAATGTTGCGCACCTCGCCATAGCGCGGAAGCCGAGCGAGCGGGTCGTACCGGGAGTAGGTCTCCGCATAGAGCTGAATGTAGTGCGGATCGACCCCGCAGTAATAATGCGTCGCGCCTGATTTGCTGACCGGGTCCTTCGAAATCAGACCACAGGCCTGGCTGCCGATGAAGGCATTGAGCTTGACAACGACCTCGCTCCACAACTCCGGGTGGAGACCCGCGTCATAGATAGTCTCGATCAACTCGGACGGCTTTGGAGGTCGGGGCATCGGAAGAGCCAATGGTGACACATGGAGATGGCGACATGTTCTTCATGCCTAGCGGCTTCCGTGAGTCTTGCGCGGGAGCGAAAGGTTCAATCGTGATGGCAAAATCAACGGTCTAGTTGACGAGCGGATTGGAGAATCCTGCAGCAAGCTTGACAAGATCAGCCTGACGCGAAACGCCCGTCTTGGCGAACACGCGATGCAGATGCGTCTTCGCCGTCGTTTCCGCGATACCGAGCGCGACCGCCGTCTCCGGGACGCCGCCAACCTCGACGATCGACAGGAACACGCGCAGCTCGGCCGGTGTAAGGTCGAATGTCCGCGCGATCAATTCGCCGTAGGACTGTCCGCCGGGCGATACCTTGCGCAGCAGCAGCGCACCGACGGCATCGATCACCCGCTCGCTGCGGTCCCGCAGGACGGACGACAGCGGCAGGATGTGCGCGACGTAGCGCTCGCCCGAAGGCGAAAGCAGCGAAAACGCATGCCCCTTTGTGGCAGGCAGGGTTATTTCATTGCGGGTCGCGAACGCTTCCCGCAGCGTCTGATTGGCCTCCGCACTGCTGGTCACCAATTGCCCCGCAACGGACCGAACCAGATCGTCGGCCGCAAGCAAATCGTGCCCCGCGGAATTCGCGTGCACCACCCGGCAGAAACCATCGAGCAGGAAGATGCCACAGGCAAGATTGTCCAGGACCTCCGCCAACGCCGTCGCCAGCGACAGTTGCGAGGTCATGGCGCGGTTGATCAGCAACGCGCGGCTGGCGTGCGGGACGACCAGCGAGAGGCGGTGCTTCATCACGGGATCCACCATCCGGCGGCCCGACAGCACCGTCATCATCACCGGGCAGCTCGGATTCGAATTCTCGAGCACGACGTTGGCCGCATCGCTGCAACCCTGCGGCCGCATCCATTCCTGGTAAAAGCGTCCTCGCCGATATTCATCGAAATTGACGAGATCCGGGATGCTGACGATCTGGCCATGCGGCGGCAGGACCGTCAGCGGATCGAACTTCGAATGCGTCTCGGAATAGAGCCGGATGTAGTGCGGGTCCGCCCCGCAATAATAGTGCGTGACGCCAAATTTGCTGATCGAGTCCTTGGAAAACAGCCCGCAGGCCTGGCCGCCGACGAAGTCGCGGATGCCGGTGACGACGTTATTCCACAGCGAGGGATCGAGCCCGGCATCGTAGATGGCCTCGACCAGGTCGGGCAGTTTCCGTGGTCCGTGCATGGCTATAAATGGCCTGGGTGATCGACATCACCAAGCATACCACAACCACAGCATGCGGCATCCTCCGATCGGAGGACGCCGGCCCGGCGGATGGAGCCCGGCCGGAACGAACGGGTATCCGTTTCGGGCGCTACTGATGCGGAGTTGCGATACCCGCACCGGGACGCTCACGCCTCGTCCCAGCCGACCTTCTCCACATTCTCCGACCAGACCGCGGCGCGATAGATCTCGCGCCCGTCGGTGTCTCTGACCCGGATGCAGGCATCGCGGCCGCGCAAATCGTCGCGCCAGACGAACAGGTGGCTTGCCATCTCGTTGGCCACCACGAATGTCGCTTCGGGGCATTCGAACACCATGCCACCCGGATCGATCTTCACGATATTGCCGAGCATAAGATCAAAGAAAAAACGGCGCATGCAACACAAGACTCCAACTGCGGGCGGCGCATGCCCGTGCCGTCTCCAATCGGCATTTGACCTGACATTCAATCGCGCGCGGTCACGACATCTCGCGGCTCCTGACGTCACTGGGCGTGGCGCCATAAGTCCGCCGGAAGCAGCGGTTGAAATAGGAGAGATCGCCGAAACCGACATCGTAGGCGATCGAGCTGACCGTCCGCTCGGCGTATCCGGGTTCGCGCAACATGCGATGCGCACGCTTGACGCGTTGTTCGATCAGGAAGGACGAGAACGTCTTGCCGTCGGCCTCGAACAGACGCTGGAGATAACGCGGCGTCACGCCGAGTTCCTGGGCAACCGTGGCGACGGAGAGATCCTGCCGCCAGCAATTGTTGGCGATGGAGACTTTAGCCTTCTGCAGCCGTGCCGCCTTGACGCCGCGCCGCCCGGCCAGCTCCCGCGGCTCGTTGGTGGCACCGAGGACGATTGCCAGAAGATCGTGCAGATGCCCGACCCCGAGCTTGCGCAAATTGGGCATCGCGAATGCCTTCTCCCGCACCAGCGTTACCGCGTAATCGAGCAGCAATCGAAGTCCCGTCGAGCTCTCCGGCATCACCCGCATCACGGCGTCATCGACATCCACGATCATCGGCGCCAGCACGCGTCTCGGCACACGGAGCGAGAAACAGCTACCCAGGGACAATCGCTCGAACGTCGTTACGTCCTCCGCGCTGGTCAGGACGGCCTCTCCCGCACGAAGGCTCAGATCGTGTCCCCGCTCGGATATCCCAAGCACGCCAGATCGATTCACGATCAGGGCCAGACTGTCGTCGCCGTCGGCAACCAGGTGCTTGGTACGAATGACCCGCGCTCCGCACAATCCTCCCATCAGCAATTGGGCTTCCGGCAAGACGTGGGAGGTGAAGCTCGCCGCGAACGGCTTTCCTTCCCTCACCTCGACCTCCGCCTTCAACACCCCGCGGCAGTAGAAATCGCGAAGCAGCGGGATACGCTCGTTTTCGGGAATTTCGTTCGTTGAAACATTGATAACGGAAAAATCAAATTGGCTCACTGCAATCCTCCAACCGACGAGCAGGTCCGGCCATGCGCTGTCGTTTCCTCACACTCGCGTTTGACGCCGTCGTGGCATCTCTTCGCGGCGCTTGCTGCTCTTCACTTTTCTGGATCGCGATATACGAAAGTATCAAATGACTCGCGTCCTGCATTCGGAGGACACGGGAGCTAGGCTCATCACAATGGATTGAGATTGCGGCACATAACGGCGAACCATGTGAAATGGATCACACGGCCTCGCCACTGCCGTTCGTTCGACGCGCGAATGGAACGGCAAAACCGGTGGCGATCTTGACCAGGTCGGCCTGCCTGCCGGCGCCGGTCTTCTCGAACAGGCGGCCGAGATGCGTCTTCACCGTCGTTTCGGCGATGCCGAGCTTTGCAGCGATGTCGGGAACGCCGCCAATCTCGATAATGGCCATCAATACGCGCAGTTCGGACGGTGTCAGCCTGAAGGCCGCAGCGATCGCATCGGCTGCGAGCCATGTCGCTGCCGAGGCCTTCTGCACGAACAGCACCGTGGCTGCGGCATCTCGCGATGGGATGCGATCGCGCTTCAGGGGAAAAGCGTGGAGCAGATAGTGCTGCCCATCAACCGACGTCGCAAGCTCGATCTGGCGGCGGGCAGCGGAACGAGTTTCGCTGCCTGAATCGATTTCGCACAGGCCGCGGAATATTTTGTCGGTCTGGGTGTTGCGGGCCACGATCCGGTCGCCGACCATTGCGAGCAGGCTGGCATCGGCGAACAGCCCGCGGCATGCTGCGTTGGCATGCACGACCCGGCCATCTGCGTCGAGCAGGCAGATCGCCGTGCTCAGCCCATCCAAGACATCGGCAAGGTCGTCCACGGTATGAGCGCGCGCCCTGATCTGCCGGCCCATGGCTCTGGAGCGTTGGAGGTGCGGAGCAAGCAGCCGCATGCGCTCTCGCATCGGCTCGTCAACGAGTCCGCGCGACCGGTGGCGCAACACCTGCAGGATCGTGGTGCGCGTCTCCGACTTCTCGAGGGCAACGGTTGCAAGGTCTATCGCTCCTTGCGGTTCCACCCACTCGCGATAGAAGCTTGTTGCCAGGAAATCCGCCTGAGACATGATGTCGGCGACGCCAATCGTCTGTTCCGCCGCGAACGTGAGATGACGATCGAGCAGAGGGTCGAGCTCCACATATCGGTCGCGATAAAGCTGGCGGAAGCGGGGTTCGCTGCCAAAATGCTCATGGATCTCGATCGAGAGCCTGGCTCTGTCCCTGGACAGGATGGTCACGGCACATCCGCCGACGAAATGCGAAACCTGTTCCAGCATCCCGCTGCGCAGCGCGGGATCGACCGCCGCGTCGTAGATCTCGCCGACGAGGGACGAGAATCGATTTGCGTGGAGGATTGTCATCGGCCGGACGACGCAATCCGCGTATGGCTCGCACGCGCGAGAGAGATCGCGATCCGGACACTGGCGGAGGAGACGGGCCAGTCAATCGCCCCATTCCAAGCCGAGAAAACGTTGCAACGAAATGCTGGAATATCGAACATCGTCCTTGCGTAACGTCAACCGCAGGATGCGGCTTGGACGTTTTCGCCAAAGACTAGGATTAAAGCGAACAGCGCGCGGACTGTGTGCGATGAGTCACGCGTGCGATGAGTCGGGCGCCGCGCACTGCAACATCCAGTCGCCACCGATCCCGCCGGCCTCGCATCCGGCTCCGGCAATCTACTTGCGATTCTCCTCGCAAAACTTCAGCGCCGCCAGCGCTTCACCGGCACGCGGCACCTGCATCTCGATGCTGTCGTCGTCATCGTCCTCGAAATCGAGCGAGAGACGCTTGGCCCTGGACAGCCGGTCCATCATGGACTGATCGTATTCGAAGATACCGCGAACGGTGGTCTTGTCCATGACCTCCCACTTGGCCTTCTTCATGATATCGGCGTCGTCGGTCCCGACGTCGGCCCGGAGGATCTCGCCGACCTTGTCCCACTCCCAGCCGTCATAGATCATCACGATCACGATAGCCTTCTCGGAATAGGTGATGACGATGACGTAGTCCCGGTTCTCGTCTTCCTTGTCCTTGTAGCCGCGGCTCGCATTGCAATGTGCGTCTTGCGTACGCTTTTCGATGGTCCAGTCGCCGACCTTGGATTGTTGCGCCTGCACCGGTCTTGCGGTCAAAGCGACGGCGCTCAAGGCGCCGGCCAGCAGCCCGGCGGCGAGAAGAGATCGTTTCATGTCAGCCTCCAGCGTGTTCCCCGGACCGAGATGACCACCTCTGCCGGTGACCCGCAAGGGCTTCAGGGGGGTGCGTAGGGCGCCGACCCTGCCCTACTCCCGCCGCGGCACGATCGCGATCGGGGTGAAGGTGTAAACCTCCTCGCCGTTCTGGTTGAACATCGTCCATTTCACCAATGCGATGCCCTGGGGCTTCGACTTCGACGGCGTCAGGCTCATGACCTCCCCGACCAGATGCAGACGGTCATCGGGCCGTACCGGGATGGTCCAGCGCAGCCCATCGACGCCAGCGCCGATCAGCGGATGCGGGCCGAAGGGGCGGGTCTGGATCGCGAGGCTCATGGCAATCGCGGCGGTGTGCCATCCCGAGGCAGCGAGCCCCCTGAACAGGGTCTGCTTGGCGGCTTCGTGGTCCAGATGCATCGGCTGCGGATCAAACTCGGCCGCGAACCGCTTGATGTCGGCCTCGGTGACGTGAACTTCGGGGGATTTGAACTGCATTCCAATGGTGAGATCGTCGAACCACCCGACCTGCGCCATGATTTTGCCTCGCCATGCGATGTGCCGCCTCGCGGCTAATGGGATTGAGCAAGAGCGGGATGTAACGGCTCCGCAGCGCACAAACCAGCCCGGGGTTCCCCAAGAAACCCGTTTCCAGATGCGACGAAACACGCCTGAAACAGATGGTCGGTTATCTGGTTGTCAAAATCATACAGGGACGGCCACCATGCAATTCTTCCTCGACCTGATCTGGGATTATTCCTGCTGTCAGCACCTCGTCGCCCTGCCGCCGCAGGAGGGTGAGCTATGATCGAGCTGATCTCGGCCTTGCTCGCGCTTTGCAGCGTCGGCGTTTTTGCAGCGCACGCGGTGGATGCCTATCGCACCACACATTACTGATAGCCTTGCACTGATAGCCTTGCTCTAGAACGGCCGCCGGTAGAAGTGCTCCGAATGTGTTGCCGGCGGAAACCTGTTGGCGAGCGCGAGAGCTCCCCTCTCGTCGGTTTCGAGCGCGATCTTCTGTGCGAGCATGACGTCGCCGGGGACGAGAAAGCCTGACGGGACGAAGCACCACCCCATCGTCGCATTTCCGGCCGCATCGATCTCATGGACATTGGCGGCGGTGCCATAATGGATGCGATAGGTCTTGCCGGTATCGCAGCCGACGACATCAAAATGCCGGTACTGCTCAAATTGAACGCGCTGCGCCGGCGACAGCCATTCGGCCAGGAGCCGGCGGCCGCGGGCATCCGGCGTGTTCTCGCCGAAGAAGCGCCGATAGAGTTCGCGTAGCGCATGCAGACGCGCACGCGCCGGCGCGCGGAGCCAGACCGCCGCGATCATGAGCAGCTCAGATCAACCGCCGACCAGGCGGGGATAGAACAGCGTTTCCCGCGCGGTCGGGTCGAACGATCGGATCCGGGTGACCTCGCCAGGTCCGGTTCGCAGCGCGGCGGTGAAGCCCGCTCCGGTCAGCTCCCGAAAGCGCCGTTCGGCCCGCGCCAGCGCTTCGGCATTGCCAGGATCAAACTCGTGGCGCGTGTCGCCAGTCTGGTCCATCACGATCTGGGTTGCCATGTTGAGTCTCCTCATGCCCAGCCCTGTTCGATCAAAGCAAACCTCGTGCCGTCGGTTCCTGATGGCAACAACTTTCTCTTGTCGGCGCATCACGCCTTGCTGAGCAGGAGCGTGTTCAAGCGAAGTGGATGCCGGTTCGCACAAAGAAAACGCGCCAAGAACAAGAAGCTAGACCCCCCTTCGAAACGGGCCTCCGGTCAGCGCGAGGCGGCCGTTCCTCCGCCCTCGTCGATCTGCCGTCCCATCAGGGCGATCGCCTTCTGATAAACGCCGGCGGCATTCCAGGCTTCGATGGCGACGAAATTCGGTTCACCCGGCTGGTAACCGGCTCCTGCACGCCAGCCATGGGCCTTGAGGAAATTCGCCGTCGAGTTCAGCGCATTGGCGGCAACCTCGAGATTGCCGGTGCCATAGGCCAGGATGTTCTTGGGCATGAACTGGGTCTGGCCGACCTCGCCGTGCATCGAGCCGCGGGTTGCCCCCGACAGCGTGCCGCGATCGATCAGCTTCAGCGCCGCATAGAGCTGCTCGGTGAAGAATTCGGGACGGCGGCAGTCATAGGCGAGCGTCGCGATCGAGGAGAGCATGTTCTGGTTGCCGCGCTGGCTGCCGAATCCGGTTTCCATGCCCCAGATCGCAATCAACGGGCCCGGCGGAACGCCATAGCGCTGCTGGATCGAGGCGAACAAGGCAGCCTGCGACTGCTTGAGCTGGCGGCCCTTGGCCACAATGGTTGTGGCGCCGCGCTTGGCGAGGAACTGGTCGAGCGTTAGCGAGAAGCTGCGCTGGCCACGGTCGGCCGCGATGGTGGCACTGGCGTAATTGGTCTGCACCAGGGCCGCGAGCGCGGTCTGGCCAACGCCCTTGCCCTGCGCCTCCGCGCTGAACTCGCGCTTCCAGGCCTCGAAGCCGGCCGACGAGCTGCCGCATTGCGCGGCGTGGGCGGCGGGCGCCAGGCAGCTGAGCAGCGTCATCGCCCCAAAAACCGCCGCAGCTACAGTTCTGCCCCTGATCATGTCCGATGTCCTCTCTCTGGCGCAATCCGATGCCCGAGCTTACCCGGACGAAGGCGCCGACTCCATGGCATGATCATACGACAGTTCCAGTCCAACCAAATTGCCCTCGTTGCGCCACTTGTCGAGCAGCCGCAGGAATGCCACCGGCCCACGCCAATACTGGCTGTTTCTCGCCGCGATCGGATCGAACACGCCTTCATTGTTGTAGTAGCCGGGCGTGCATTCGGCGAGATAGGTCTGGCGGCCGAGCGCGGCTTTGACCACCTCCTCGACCCAGGCGTTTTCGGCCGCCAGCGTCGGCTCGAGGGTTCGCGCCTTGCGCTTGCGCGCTTCGGCGATCACGTAGGCGATGTGCTGCGACTGCTCGTCGATGATGTGCGGGAAGTTGGCGCTCTGGCCGGCCTGCACCATGACGATCAGGAAGCAGTTCGGGAAGCCGCGGCTGTAGAAGCCATGCATCGTCTTGACGCCGTCGCGCCAGCGCTCGGACAGGCTGACGCCGTCACGGCCGTAGACCTCAAAGCCCATGCGACGGGCGTAATCGGTACCGACTTCGAAACCGCTGGCATAGATCAGGCAGTCAAGTTCGTAGGCGTGGCCGTCGACCACGACGGCATTCTCGGTGATGCGATCGACGCCCTGTCCCCTGGTGTCGACGAGATGCACGTTGGGGCGATTAAAGGTGTCGAGATATTCGTCGTGGAAACACGGCCGTTTGCAGAAGGCCTTGTACCAGGGCTTTAACGCCGAAGCCGTCGCCTCGTCCTTGACGATTGCATCGACGCGCGCTCGGATCTCCTCCATCTTGCGATAATCGGCCTGCTCGATCACCTTGAGCGCCTCCTCGATCGAGGTCACCGGCTGGGACTGGCGGCGCGGTGCCAGCAGTATCTCGCCGAGCAGGCCGGTCCAGCCGTCCTGCACCAGATCCTGTTCGAATGGTTCGCCCGAGATCACGGCGGTGAAATTGTCCATGCGTTCGCGCTGCCAGCCGGGCCTGAGCCGCTGCGCCCAGCTCTGATCCGTCGGGCGGTCGTCCCGCACGCCGATCGCCGACGGCGTACGTTGGAAAACGTAGAGCTCCTTGGCCGAGCGGCCGAGATGCGGCACGCATTGCACCGCGGTGGCGCCGGTGCCGATGATCCCGACGCGTTTGTCGCCAAGACCACTAAGATCACCTTCGGCCGTGCCCCCGGTGTAGGCGTAATCCCAGCGGCTGGTGTGGAAGCTGTGTCCCTTGAAGCTTTCGATACCGGGAATGCCGGGCAGCTTCGGACGGCTCAGCGGGCCTCCAGCAAGGATGACGAAGCGCGCGCGGATGCAATCACCGCGATCGGTCTCGACAAGCCAAATTGCCTCCTGCTCTTGCCATTCCATGCGCGTGATGACGGTCTGAAACAGCGCGCGCTCATAGAGATCGAAGTGGCGGCCGATGCGGCGCGAATGCTCGTAGATCTCCGGTGCTCGTGCATATTTGCGCACGGGCATGTACCCGGTCTCTTCCAGCAACGGCAGGTAGATGTAGCTCTCGGTATCGCAGGCCGCGCCAGGGTAGCGATTCCAGTACCAGGTACCGCCGAAATCGGCGGCCTTTTCCACGACCCGGAAATCATCGATGCCGGCTTCGCGCAGTCGTGCGCCGCACAGAAGGCCGCCGAAGCCGCCGCCGACGATGAGCACCTCGGTCTGTTCGCTGACAGCCTCGCGCGCGAATCCGGAATTGGCCCAGGGATCGTCGAGATAGCGCCCGAACTCGCCGGTCACCTCGACATATTGCGCCTTGCCCTCGGTGCGCAGGCGCCGATCGCGCTCGTCGCGATAGCGCGCACGGAGTGCGTCAATGTCGAGTGTAGATTCGCCGGCTGCGCCGGTCTTGTGTCTTTGCGCTGACATCCGTTTCCTCCCCGGCGGATACTGCTTCGCCGGCAGCTCGCATCACTTAGCCCTGAAAAAGTGACGCATGCAATCACGTCCCTCGCTTTTTGGCGTGAACGTCGCCTGGCGTTCCGCTAACCTCAAACGCACATCACAAGCGTACGTCATGCAACGACATGGCGGTCCGGAGGAGACGATGCAGGGATTGATGATGGACATGCCGCTCCTGATCAGCGGCCTGATCCAGTATGCCGCCGATTATCACGGCGAGGCCGAGGTCGTCGCCCGCGAGATCGAAGGCGACATCCATCGCTACACCTATGCCGACGCCCATCCGCGCATCAAGCGCATGGCGTTGGCGCTCAAGAGGCTCGGCATGATGCCCGGTGACCGCGTCGGCACGCTGGCCTGGAATACACACCGGCATTTCGAGATGTTCTACGCCGCGCCGGGCATGGGCTATGTGCTGCACACCATCAACCCGCGGCTGTTCCCCGAGCAGCTCGTCTACATCATCAATCACGCCGACGACCGGCTGCTGTTCATCGACCGTGCCACGCTGCCGATCGTGGAGGCGATCGCGCCGCAGCTCACATCGATCGAAGCCTATGTCGTGATGTGCTCGCGCGAGCGGATGCCGCAGACCAAGCTTGCCAACGTGCATTGCTACGAGGAGCTGCTGGAGAACGAGAACGACACCGGCTTCGCCTGGCCGGAGTTCGACGAAAAATCGGCATCCACCATCTGCTACACCTCCGGCACGACGGGCAATCCGAAGGGCGTGATCTATTCGCACCGCGCCGCGATCCTGCAGACCATGGTCTCCTGCAATTTCGACTTCCTGCCCGGGCACCTGGAAGGCGTGCGCGAGGTGATGATGCCGATGGCGCCGCTGTTCCATGGCAACGGCTGGAACATGCCGTTCACGGCGCCCTATACCGGATCGAAGCTGGTGCTGCCCGGCCGCAATTACGAGCCCGACAAGCTCTACGAGCTGCTCGAAGGCGAGAAGGTGACGCTGTCGGCGGGCGTGCCGAGCTTCTGGCTGATCCTGCTCGACTGGCTCGGACGCACCGGCAACAGGTTCTCGACGCTTCGTGCAACCCTGTCGTCAGGCTCGGCGCCGCCGCGCGCGATGGTCGAGAAGCTCAAGCGCGAGTATGACATCGACTACATCCAGGCCTGGGGCATGACCGAGGCGTTGGGATGCTCGATGCCGGGCCTGCGGCCAGGCTCCGAGCATCTCGACGACAAGGAGAAGTTCGACCGCCGCCAGGTGTCCGGCCGCGCCTGTTTCGGCACCGCCTTGCGGATCGTCGACGACGGCGGCAACGAGCTGCCGCGCGACGGCAGGAGCGTCGGCCATCTGCGCGCGCGGGGACCGTGGGTTGCGTCCGGCTACATGAAACTCGACGAAGGCCTTGACCGCGACGGCTGGCTGATCACCGGCGACATGGCCGTGATCGACCCCCAGGGCCACGTCACGCTGACCGACCGCTCCAAGGACGTCATCAAGTCCGGCGGCGAATGGATCTCCTCGATCCAGCTCGAGGACGTCGCTCTGTCTCACCCCGATGTGCTGCAAGCCGCCGTGGTCGCGATCAACCATGAGAAATGGCAGGAGCGGCCCCTGCTCCTCGTCGTCCGCAAGAAGGGCGCGACCGTCGACGGCAAGACGCTGCTCGAGCACATGCGCCCGAAGATCGCGAGCTGGTGGATGCCCGACGCCGTCGAATTTCTGGACGAATTCCCGATGACCGGCACCGGCAAGGTGCTCAAATCGGCGCTGCGCGAGAAGTTCAGAGAGTACCGCGTCGCCTGAGCCGCCGCGGGATGGTCCATCGATCCAGGAGACAAAGATGCTCTACCCGATGTCGCCTAAAGTCGTCGAGCTCAAGCGCAAGCTCGAAAGTTTCATGGACAGGCACATCTATCCGAACGAGGAACGCTTTTATCGCGAGGCGGAGGAGCTGGGTCCCTGGAAAGTCTATCCGGTCGTCGAGGAGCTGAAGCCGCTGGCGCGCGCCGAAGGCCTCTGGAATCTGTTCCTGCCGGACTCCGGCCACGGTGCAGGCCTGACCAATCTTGAGTATGCCCCGCTCTGCGAGGTCATGGGCCGCTCGCATCTCGCACCCGAAGTCTTCAACTGTTCGGCGCCCGACACCGGCAACATGGAGGTGCTGGAGCGCTATGGCACGGAGAAGGACAAGGAGCGCTGGCTGAAGCCGCTGCTCGCGGGCGAAATCCGCTCCTGCTTCGCCATGACCGAGCCTGCCGTCGCCTCGTCCGATGCGACCAACATCGAAAGCTCGATCGTTCGCGAGGGCGACCATTACGTCATCAACGGCCGCAAATGGTACACCACCAACGCGACCGACCCGCGCTGCAAGATCTGCATCTTCATGGGCAAGACCGATCCCGACAATGCGGACCGCCACAAGCAGCAATCCATGATCCTGGTGCCGATGGACACAGCAGGCGTCGAGGTCAAGCGTGCCCTGCCCGTGTTCGGCTTCTACGGTGTGCCCGACCGTGCCTCCGAGGTCGTCTTCACCGATGTGCGCGTGCCCAAGGAGAACATGCTGCTCGGCGAGGGTCGCGGCTTCGAGATCGCGCAGGGACGCCTCGGCCCGGGGCGTATCCACCACTGCATGCGGCTGATCGGGCTCTCCGAACGCACGCTGGAGAAGATGTGCCGGAGGGTGCGCAGCCGCGTCGCCTTCGGCAAGCCGGTCTCCGAGCAGACGGTGACGCAGGAACGCATCGCAGAAGCCCGCATCATGATCGAGCAGGCCCGGCTGCTGACGCTCAACGCCGCCTACGCGATGGATACCGTCGGCAACAAAGTGGCGAAAGCCGAGATCGCGATGATCAAGGTCGCCGTGCCCAACATGGCCTGCCAGATCATCGACTGGGCGATCCAGGCCCATGGCGGCGGCGGCACGTCGAACGATTTCGGATTGACCCAGGCCTATGCGACCGCGCGTTTGCTACGTCTCGCCGACGGCCCGGACGAGGTCCACAGGAACCAGATCGCGCGGTTCGAGCTGAAGAAATATTCGAACGCTTGAATCGGGCGATGGCAATCGCATCTACTTCAACACCTCGACCGTCGCCGAGCGTCCCGCGACCAGCGACATATTCTCAGGCACCGGATCCAGCGCGATGCGCACCGGCACGCGCTGAGCGAGGCGTACCCAGCTGAAGGTCGGGTTGACGTTGGCGAGCAGGCTCGCGCCCTCGGCTCGGTCGCGGTCCTCGATGCCGGCAGCGATGCTCTCGACATGGCCTAAAAGCGTGACCTTCTCGCCCATCAGGCGGACTTGGACTTTGTCACCGATTCGGATCCGCGCGAGTTTCGTCTCTTCGAAATAGCCTTCGACATGCAGCGTGTCGATGTCGACGAGTGCCATCACGCCCTTCCCGGCCGTCACGTAAGCGCCGGGACGCAGATCCATGTTGGTGATCACGCCGTTCACAGAGGCATGCACCTCGCTGCGATCGAGATTGAGCTGGGCGACCGCGCGGTCGGCAACGGCCTGGTCAAAGGCAGCCCTGGCCTGGAGCTGGGTGGCCAGAACCTGCTCCTGCTTCTGCTGTGACACCGCATCCGTCGTCAGCGCGCTGTAGCGCTTCAAATCGGCATTGGCCTGATCGAGCGTGGCCTGATGACCGGCCACCGACGCATCGGCTTGCCGCAGCGCCAGCGCGAAACGCTCGCGATCGATCTTGAACAGGACGTCACCGCGATGGACCTTCTGATTGTCCTTCACCAGCACTTCGGTCACGAAGCCCGACACATCGGGCGCGACCTGCACCACGTCGGCACGCACGCGGCCGTCGCGCGTCCAGGGCTGCTCCATGTAATAGACCCAGAGTTCGCGGCCGACAGCGAGCGCCGCGACGACGACGATCGCAGTCAGCAGGAGGCGACCGAGCCAGGCGAAATTCCCCTTCATGCGAGATACTCCGAGAGATAGACGACGACGCCGAGAAGGCAGACGAAGATCGCGAAATCGAACAGCGCGCGGTGCCAGACCAGCCGATAGAGATCGAATCGCTGCATGAAGCGGCGCAGCAGAGCACTCAGGGCAAAGGCGATGATGATCCACAACAGCAGCGCTGGCACGAGCACACCGTAGATATCGATCACGTATCTCATGCCGCAACACTCTCGCCTGCACGCGGCCGATAGGCCGGCGCATCCGGAAACAGGCCGCGCCTGATGCCGACGAGGCCCACCAGGGCGTCCTCGCGCGCCGTTTCGTTGGGATCCTTCACCGCCCGGGCCAGTGCCCGATCGACGCTCGTCAGAAGCTCGGCGGGCATCCCATCGCCCGCATATTTGCGGCAGGCGATAGCGAGCTGATCGAGCATGTCGTCGATGACGGCAATGGTGGACGCCGCAAGTCCATAGCGGGCACGGCGCAGATCGATCACGTTAATTCCGATACGGAGCTGGACCAGGCTGTCGGTATCGCGCCGGTCGCTCTCCGAGAGAAAGGCGATGCGCTGTACGAGCAATCCGAGCCGGTGCAGCATGAGGCCTGCGAATTCAGCGCGATCGCCCTTGCCGCGCCGCTCGGCGGCAAAAGCCAGCGTCTCCCAGTTCGACAGCACCAGGCGATTTGCGATCCACTCCGCCCCCACCCCACGCGCGATCCGTGTCACAAGCTCGGCGATCGCGACGCCGACGAAGAAGGCAACCGCGGAGTTGGCGTAGGCCGCGAAGTCCGCGCTGTAGGTCGATTGCAGCGCCAGCAGCGTTGCCGTGTTCGCCGCGAGCGCCATGCCGGTACCCGCCGTCGCCGGCCGCGCGATCAGGAAGCCGTAGAGCAAGAAGGTCGGCGCCAGCGCGGCGACCAGAACCTCGAGATGGGAGATCGCGGGCACCAGCGCGAACAGGTAGATCGCGACGACGACAATGGCGACCAGCGACCACAGGCCGAAGCTGCGGATGAAGCGTGCAGGCTCGTCCTGCGCGGCAAAGAACGAGCACGCGACGGCCGCCATCATCGGCGCCGAGGCGCCGTCAGGCCAGCCGGTGCCGATCCAGAAAGCGCAACAGATCAGGATCGCCGACGCCGCGCCGGCGGCCGACCATAGGGCAAGGCCGCGATCCCTGTGGCGCACCGGCGCGGCACCGGCTTCGGAATGGAAGTCCAGATCGAGGGACGAGACGTTCCGGTTCTCCGCAATCGCTTCCGTCAGGGCGCGGCAATCGCGCGAGAGGTCGACCAGCTCGCGCAGCCGCCACAACAGGCTGGTGACGATGATCCGCTCCCAGGAGGCGCTGTCGTCGAGGATCGCCTGCTGCCCTGCGATCATGGCACGAATCCGCTCGGCGGGCTGCCGAGCGTTGACGTCGCTCGTGATCCATCCCGCGAGATCTTCCAAGAGCCGCTTCAGCTCGGGCTGCCGCCGCAATGCCTCCTCCCCCAGCGCGGCCAGCCGGTCCTCGAGCGAAGCGATCACGGGCAAAAGCATCAGCATGCGGAGCCGGATTTCGCCTAACCCGACGACGGTATTGCGGTCGGTCAGCCGGTCATAGGCAAGATGGGCCGAAAGCGTGTCGATCTCGATGATGTCGGTCGCAAGCTTGATGCGCTTGCCGCGGCGCGTTTCGTTGGTCCCGTGACGCAGCAGGACAACTTGACTCAGGCGCT
>NZ_JADPIT010000015.1:0-45835 GCF_023073035.1 Bradyrhizobium sp. 62 | reverse complement strand
CGCCAGCCAGTTGTCGATGCGATTGGCAACAGCCGGCGCGACGCTACGCGGGAATACGATGGTCGAAACCAGGCTGGCGCAGATGATGCCGAGCGAGATTTCCTCGAGCCTTGCCACCGCGGTGTCGAAGATGGCGCCCGGCTCGGACACCGAAGGAAAGCCGATCAGCGCCACCGTATACCCGGCCAGCATGAAGACATAGCTGCGCGGTGTGCCGTCGAGCAGCGAAAGGTAAAGACAGAGCCCGACCCAGAGCGCGATTGCCAGGCACAGCAGCTCGGGTGCATCGATCAGGTTCGGAACGAGCGCCACCGTCATGACCGCGCCGACCAACGTGCCCATCACGCGGAAGAAAGCCTTCGAGCTGGTTGCGCCCGCCAGCGGCTGCGAAGTGATGTAGACGGTCGCCATCGCCCAATAGGGCCGCGGCAGATCCATTGCCAGCGCGATGACGAGCGCCAGGATTGACGCGGCGAACGTCTTCAAAGCGAAAATGAGGTCCGCGTGGCGGACCAGGAAGGGCTCATCTGCGCGCATGGCTATTTCGCTTTGGCGTCGGTCTTCATGGCTCGCAGGCGGCTTACCCGCGGTCCTATGCGCTGGAGAGTCGCGAAGGTGACCGCAAGTTCCTCGGAGCCGGCATCAGCAAGCTGGCCCGCACCCGGCAGGGCCCGAGGGCGGCGCGGGTTCCCGACGGCCTGCTGACATCTCGGCGGGCCGCTTGCGCGCGGTCCCTCTGGCGGCGACAGCCCTCGCCTCAGTTCGCTACGTAGACATCGGGATCGAAGCTGGAGCTCGGCTTCTTGAAGGCGTTGCGCAAGGCCGGCGACATCGGGACGTTGTAGTTGAGGCCGCTCGGCGGCGTCGGCGATTCCAGCCACTTCTTGTAGAGGACCTCGATCTCCTGGCTGGCGTACAGCTCCGCGGTCGCGCGGTCGGCGAGCGCTTTGAACGGCGCGTCCTCCCGCCGCAGCATGATCCCGTAAGGCTCGGGCTTCGAGAACGTCTCCTCGCTGATCATGAAGAGCTGTGGTTCCTTCGAGCGCGCGATCGCGACCGCGAGCTGCACGTCGTCAAGCGCGTAAGCCTGGGCGCGATCGGTTTCCAGCAGCAGGAAGGCCTCGGCCTGGTCCTTGGCCGGCATCACATTGATGCCGAGATTGCGCTCGGTGTTGACCTTGGCGAGCTGCGTCAGGTTGACCGAGCCGGCCACCGCCGTCACCGCTTTGCCCTTGAGATCGTCGATGGTGTTGATCTTTGCGGCTTTCTTGGCTGCAAATCGCGTGGCGCTGAGGAAGTGCGTGTTGGTGAAGGCGACCTGCTTCTGGCGATCGGCATTGTTGGTGGTCGCCGAGCAATGCAAGTCGAGCGTCCCGTTGACCATCAGCGGAATCCGGTTCGACGACGTCACCGCGAGGGTGTCGACGGCGATGTCGGGCATGCCGAGCTGCTTCTTCACCGCATCCACGATTCTAAGGCAGATATCCATGGCAAAGCCAACCGGCTTCTGGTTGCCGTCGAGATAGCTGAACGGGACCGACGCCTCCTGATAGCCCAGCGTGATCTTCTTCGTCTCCTTCACCTTCTGAAGCGTACCCGACAGGTCTTCGGCGGAGGCGGCAGTTGCAAGGCATGTGAGGGCCAGGACAACAGTGGGTAAACGCATCGGGAACTCCTCGAGGAGGCTCGCGCCTCCATGCCGGGCGCAGCGATCGCATCGGTGATAGCGCAGGCGCGCAGCAGCCGCCAGACGAGCTTGCTTCTATCAGCTATCGCGGCTTGCGATATGGTGACCGGCCTTTTGTCCGCCTGGAGTCGAGGCGCCTCAAGCGCCAGGATGGCTGTTACGCGTCGATGCCGCGCTGGACCAGGATCCGCTCGGCGCTGTCGTTCCAGACGTCCATCTTGGTGATCTGGCCATTCCGCACCACGAAGCGGTCGACGTAGCGGTTGCCCTCGAACGCGGTCCCATCCATCCATTCGCCGTAGAGCGTGCCGACGCTATAGACCACGGTCTCGCCGTCGCCGGGGCAGACGTCGAACCGATCCATCTTCTTCTTGACCCAGCGGTAGCGCTTGGCGTTGAACCCGGTCGGGCCCCGCGGATGATCGAACTCGCGCCCGCCGGTAAAGGTGATCACCGTGCCCGGCGCCATATAGGCCGCCGCGGCGTCTGGATCGGGGATCATCGACGCCGTGAGATAGGCTTCAACGATCTCGGCGTCGGACGACGGACCGGCTTCGGCTTTTGCGGCAGCGGATATGGCTCAATCTCCCGGGCTTGCGGAATACTAACGCCACTCTCGGGGAATACGTGCATATATTTTGAACATTTCCGTCGCTACACTGCCGACAATCTGGAGCCGCCAAACGCGGCCGAATGCACTAAATTCCTTCCGCAAGAGCCATGACCGCGCAACCCGCCTTTGACCTCATCTTTCGCAACGCCTTGCTGCGTGGTGCCGCCGACCCGATGGACATCGGCGTCACGCGCGGCCGGATCACCGCCATCGAACCGACGCTCGCCTGCGAGGCCGTCGAGGTCGATGTCGGCGGGCGTCTCGCCCTGCCCGGCTTCGTCGACAGCCACATCCATCTCGACAAGGCCTGCCTGCTCGGCCGCTGCGGGCATGATCACGGCAGCGTCTCCGAAGCGATCCGCGCCGTCTCCGGGATGAAGAAGGATTTCTCGGTCGAGGACGTCTACGCGCGCGGCGCCCGGGTGCTCGAACGTGCCATCGTCCACGGCACCACGCGCATGCGAACCCACGTCGAGATCGATCCGCGCATCGGCTTGCGCGGCTTCGAGGCGGTGAAGGCGCTGAAGCGTGACTATGCCTGGGCGATCGACCTGTCGCTCTGTGCCTTTCCGCAGGAAGGCCTCACCAACGATCCCGGCAGCGAGGAGCTTCTGGTCCAGGCGCTGCGCGACGGGGGCGAGGTGATCGGCGGCTGTCCTTACACGGACACCGATCCGAACGCCCATCTCGCACGCATCTTCGATCTCGCCGAGGCGTTCGATGTAGACGTCGATCTCCATCTCGATTTCGATCTCGATCCCTCCTGGTGGCACCTCGACGAGGTCTGCCGGCAGACCGAGCGACGCAACTACGGGGGGCGCGTGGCAATCGGCCATGCGACGAAACTCTCCGCCCTGCCACCGGAGCGGCTGAAGGCCGCCACCGCGCAACTGGCGAAGGCCGGCGTTGCCGTCACCGTGCTGCCAGCAACCGATCTCTATCTGATGGGGCGCGAAGCGACCCACAACGCGCCGCGCGGGCTGACGCTCGCCCACAAGCTCGTCGGCGACGGCGTGGTGTGCTCGATTGCGACCAACAACGTGCTCAATCCGTTCACGCCGTTCGGTGATGCCTCACTGCTGCGAATGGCGAATTTCTACGCCAACGTCGCGCATGCCTCGGTCAACGACTTCGATACCTGCCTTGATCTCGTGACCGAGCTGCCGGCGCGGCTGATGAACCTTCTGGATTACGGGATCGAGGTTGGGAATCCAGCCGATCTCGTCGTGCTCGACACACAAGACAGCCGCTTCGCCATCGCCGAGCTGCCGGATATCGTGATGGGCTTCAAGAGCGGCCGGCAGACTTTTGCGCGTCAACGGCCCACTCTGTTCAATTCCGGCTGATCCGCTCTCGATGCATATCTGCATTGAAGGGCGGCCTATTTCCGAGCAGCTTCCGTTCGATGTTACCGCTGATCGTTCCGCAATTCCGAATCCGGTAGATTCCCGGATAGTAGATTCTAGCTGATTCTCGATAGCTGCGCGCATTGCAAGTCCCGCAGTGCCGGTCATAGTAGGACCGGCACTGATGTCTGCATTCAACGGGGAAGCATCGACATGTTCAGCGCATTCAGCGGCATCGACACTCACTCCATTCGAGCGAGAACGCCCAGCGAGGCCGCCCTGAAGCGGCTCGACGGCATCGGGCACGTCCTGTCGGACCTCGATCTGGCGGGCGTCCGGACACAGGATGACCTGACGCGCATGCTCCTGACGCTCGATACCGCCGACAAGTGTATTCGATCGATCCGCGCAGAATTCCGGACCGAAGTCGCGAACGATCGGCTGGCCCACAAGGCCGAAGACCTGATGGCGTCGATCGAACGCACCCGCGACGATCTCACCGGCTGTCGCACGCCAAAGTCCTGAGCAGGAGCCACCCTATTTCTCGCGATTGATCTTCGCCAGGATTAGATCCGCCTCGGTGCGCCAATCAGCGCTGCGGGCGAACTCCTTGGTGCCTTTCGTTCCGAACAGGCCCTCATCGGCAAGGTCCGCCACCCAGGCCTGCCGCTCGGCGGTGCCCTGCGCGGACCACGGCGTCAGCCCCGCTTCACGCACGGTCTCGGCGACCTCCCGGACTTCCTCGGCGCGGCGGCGGCCATGCTCGATCACGCGCTGGAAGCAATAAGCGCCCTGCTTCTCCCAATCGATCGTGGGAAAGGTTTCCGCCAGCGAAGCCAGTACCGCATCCTCGACGCCATAGGCGCGCGCGGTGGTGAAGCTTTCGATGACCATGGCCTCCAGGCCCTTGATCATGATGCTGCGACACATCTTCACCGCCGAGGAAACACCGAGCTCGTCGCTCGCAACCTTTGCCGCAAAACCGATCGCGTTCAAGAGCGGCTCAAGCTCCCTGGCACCGGGACCACCGAGCAGCAGCGGCACCTTGATGCGACAAGGCGGTACCGATGTCATCACCGCGCCCTCGACATAGCGTCCGGCGGCGCCATCGATCAGCGCGGCGGCGCGCTGCTTGGCGCCGGGAGACGCCGAATTGAAATCCAGGAACCAGGTGCCCTGATTGATCGCGGCCGCGCAGGCCTTTGCCACCGGCACGGCCTGGCTCGCCGTGACCACGGAGATGATGAAATCGGATTTGGCGGTCAGCTCAGTGTGCGAGGCTGCGAGCCCGACACCGAATTTCGCCGCATGCTCCACCAGCGGTGCGCCCTGCTCGCCACCGAGCTTGATGTCAAAGGCTGAGACCTTGATGCTCTGCTGGCGCAAATCCTCGGCCAGGATCCTGCCGACCTCGCCGTAACCGACCAGTCCGATCTGCCATCGCTTGGGATCGCCCGCCATCAGTTCAGTCCTCGCGTTGTCTCGTCGAACAGCTCCTCGACCGCATAACGGCGCGGGATCAGCGCCTGCTGGAAGGCGTAGTCGACGATCAGCTCCAGCGGCTTCCTGTTGGCGTCGATCCCGAACGGCACAAGATCGGGCGTTGCCGCCGATCCCGCCTGCGCCTTGCTTTGCTTGAGGAGATCATAAATGCCCGATACCACGTCAGGACGCGATTTCGCCAACTGTTCGGTCACGACCACGAGATGGTTGACCGGCACGACGCCGCGACGGGCGTACCATTTGGCGGCTTCCGCGGCCGGATCGGAGAACAGCGTCTTCAGCTTGGGATCGGTCGAGGTCTCGCCGAGGACGGCGTCGAGCTCGCCGTCGATCAGCATCTGCAATATCTTCTTGCCGTTCGGCGCGCGCTCAGTGGTGTCGACATATTCGGCGACGTGCGGATCCTCGAACGTGACCCAGCGGATGTTGTCGAGATTGACGCCATAGTCGTTGGCGAGGATGCCTCTGATCCAGGCCCCGGTGGTGGTCGTGAAGGAGCGGATGCCGACGCGCTTGCCTTCGAGATCCGACGGTCCGAGCATTCCATGCGCAGGGTTATAGAGCGCGTAGGAATGCTGGAAGCGACCGAGCATGGTGGCAGGCAGTAGCACGAGCGGCTTGCCATGCGCCTTCGCCATTAGATAGGTGACGATCGCCATCTCGCAGACATCGAAGGCCTGCTCGCGCACCATCGGCTTGAACGCGGTGTTGGTCGGCGTGTACGCGATGAAATCGAGATCGAAGAGATCAGAGCGGAGCTCACCGCTCCTCACCGCCTGGACATGGGGGTGACTGCCGAGCACGGCCTTCAGCTTGAGACGATCCATCGGCCCGCTCCACTTCTCTTCAGACATCCTCGGGATTGTCGACATAGACGAGCCCGGCCTTCGCCAAGGCCTCACGCATGCCGTACATGTCGAGGCCCAGTTCGCCCGAAGCCAGCCGCGTGCGTTTGCCGGCTTCGTCCGCGTTGCGCTTCTTCGCCTTCTCGGCGACTTCGGCCGCATGGCGCCTCGGCACCACTACGACGCCGTCGTCATCGGCCACGATGATGTCGCCGGGATCAACATTGACGCCGGCGCAGACCACGGGGACATTGACCGCGCCGAGCGTCGCCTTCACCGTCCCCTTGGCCGAGACCGCGCGCGACCACACCGGAAACTCCATCTCGTGCAGCGCCCTGACGTCGCGGCAGCCGGCATCGATGATCAGCCCCTGCACGCCGCGCGCCTGCAGCGAGGTCGCGAGCAGCTCACCGAACATGCCGTCGGTGTTGTCGGCGGTACAGCCGACGACGAGGATGTCGCCCTTCCTGCACTGCTCGACCGCGACATGGATCATCCAGTTGTCGCCCGGCTGCGCCAGCACGGTCACGGCGGGACCGGCGATCGCCGCGCCCGGCCAGACCGGCCGCAGATACGGCTTCATCAGGCCGATGCGGCCATAGGCCTCGTGCACGGTCGAGACGCCGTACTCCGCCATCCCGGCGGGATCGGCACGCCTGATGTTGCGAACGACGACCGGCTTCATGCCAGCTCCTCCGCAACCGTCGGGAACAGGCGCTGATAAGCCTCGCCATACGTCATCGGCACGCCGGTGTTGCGGCTGCCCTGAATGCCGCGATTGAGCGCGACGCGCTCGTAATAGCCCCACAGGTGCTTCTGCGCGGCGAGGATCTGGAATGCCTCGTACTTCTCCTTCCAGACCTCGTCGATCTTGAGCAGCAGGTCCGGCTTGTAATTGCATTGCTCGGGCTGGTGTGGCTCGAACAGGAACACCGGAGGCGCCGAATATTTGTACTGCGCACCCGGCTTGTGGCCCATGGCCTGCGCGACCACGCGCGTTTCCTGCGCGAAATGCGCCGCGTTCGGATGGTCGAAATTATAGGGGTCTTCCAGCGCGTGCGTCAGCACGAAGCTCGGGTTGAGCTCGCGGTAGATGTCGACCATACGGTCGAAATGCGCTTCCGTCAGCTTCAGCGGATAGTCGCCGCAATCGAAGAACTCGATCTCGGCGCCGAGCAGTTTTGCAGCGCGCTCCGCCTCATCTTTGCGGCCGGCCTTGACCGATTCCAGCGTCGCGCCCTTTTCCTTCCAGGCGAACTGGCTCTCGCCGCGCTCGCCGTAGGACAAGCAGACGATCTTCATGCGATAGCCCTTTTTCGCATGCAGCGCGATGGCGCCGCCAGCCCGCCAGACGAAATCGCCCGGATGGGCCGTGATCACGAGACCTGTTTTCATGGGACAAACTCCCCTCTTCTGTTCGCAAGCGTCATAAGTTCGTCAAGCCGCGGCGGCGGGCTCCTCGCCGTCGAGCACGCGCTTCAGGCGGTCGCCATCGAGCGCGCCTTCCCATTTGGCAATCGCGATGGTCGCGACCGCGTTCCCGATCAGATTGGTCGGCGTCAGTCCCTGGGACATCAGGCGGTGGATGCCGAGCACGAGCGCCACGCTCGTCACGGGAATGCTGCCGGTGGCGGACAGCGTTGCCGCCAACACGACGAAGGCGGCCCCCGCGATGCCCGCCGCGCCCTTGGAGGTCACGAGCAGGATCAAGAGCAGCTCGATCTGCTCGGCGAGACCGAACGGCGTGTTGGTCGCCTGCGCCAGGAACACTGAGGCGGCGGCAAGGTAGAGGCAGGTGCCGTCGAGATTGAAGGAATAGCCGGTCGGGATCACGAGCCCGACCACGCTCTTCTCGCAGCCGGCCTTCTCAAGCTTGGTCAGCATCCGCGGCAGCACCGTCTCGGACGATGTCGTGGCAATGCAGATTAGGAGCTCTTCCCAGATGTAGCGGATCAGCTTGAGCAGCGAGAAGCCGCACAGCCGCGCGACCGGGCCGAGCGCCACGATGATAAAGATCACGCAGGTGAGATAGAAGCCTCCCAGCAGCTTGCCGAGCGAGGCCAGCGAGCCGACGCCGAACTTGCCGACCGTGAAGGCGATGGCGCCGAACGCCCCGATCGGCGCCGCCCACATCACGAAGCCGACCACGGTGAATACCATCTTGGCGGCGATGTCGATGAGATTGACCAGCGGCGCGGCGCGCTCGCCGAGCTGCACCAGCGCAAATCCGCACAGTACGGCGATGAAGAGCACCTGGAGGATGTTGCCCTCGGCAAAGGCGCCGATGAACGTCGCAGGCACGATGTTCATCAGGAACGGCACGAAGCCGATCACGCCGGTCTGCTTGACATAGGGCTCGATCGCGCTGGCATTGATGCTGGCTGGATCGATGTTCATGCCGACGCCGGGCTTGAGCACGTTCACCGCGATGAGGCCGATGATCAGCGCGATCGTAGTCATGATCTCGAAATAGACAATTGCCTTGACGGCGACCAGCCCCACCCGCGCCATGTCGGCCATATGCGCGATGCCATGGACGACCGTGCAGAAGATGATCGGCGCGATCAGCATCCGGATCGCCTTGATGAAGGCGTCGCCAAGCGGCTGCATCCTGGCGCCAACCTCGGGATTGACGATCCCAAGCGCGATGCCTGCCGCCATGGCGACGAGCACCTGGATCCAGAGCTCCTTCCACCAGGCGCGAACGCGCGGCTTGTCGATCGCAAGCGCCGTCATCGCTCGAACTCGAACAGCCGCGCTGGATTGTCGACGAGGATCTTCTGCTGATACTCCGGCTCCGGCGCAAACACCGGGATAAGGTCGACGAGATCGCCGTCGTTCGGCATCGCCTTGACGTTGGGATGTGGCCAATCGGTGCCCCAGATGACCCGGTCGGGCGCAGTGTCGACGATCTTTCGCGCGAACGGCACGGCGTCGGTGAACGGCGGACCGGCCGATGACACTCGCTCCGAGCCGCAGATCTTGACCCAGCACTTCTCGTCGCGCTGCATCAGCTCAACCAGGATCTTGAACGGCAATTGATCGAGCCCCTCGGACGCCTTCACCCGGCCCATATGGTCGATCGTGTAGCTCAGCGGCAGCCTTGTCAGCGTGTCGGCATATTCGGGCAGGTCGATCGCGTCGAAATGCAGGTCGATGTGCCAGCCGAGCGGCGCGACCATCGCGACGATGCGGTCGAACACCCGCTTGTCGGGAACGCCGCCGAGATGGCGAACGAAATTGAAGCGGCAGCCGCGGAATCCGCCCTCATGCAGCACGCGGAGCCCACGCTCCGTGATGGTGTCGTCGATATTGGCAACCGCGCGATAGGCGCCGTTGCTCTGCGCGATGGCGTCAAGCGCCACCGTGTTGTCGGTGCCATGCACACTGGCATTGACGATGACGGCTCGCCCGACTCCGAGCTTGGCATGTAGCGTACGGAAATCGGCGAGCGGCGCATCCGGCGGCGTGTAGGAACGGTCCGGCGCGTAAGGGTATTTCGCGCCGGGCCCGAAGATGTGGCAATGCGCATCGCATGACAGCTTCGGCAGCTTGAACTTCGGCGTGCGCGTGTTCGGGTTGGGCGGCGGAATGGTCGGCGTGTACATCATTGCCATCAGATAAACCGCCGAACCAGATCGTGTCTTCAAGTCTTGCTGCTGACGACCGGCCCTCGCCGTGCTGGCGCCTGATCCAGCGCCGGCGCCTGGAACGCGGCCACGGTGGCTTGCACCAATTGCTCGATGGCACTTGCGGCATCGCTACCGTCGGCCTCGCCGCGCGACAGGCGCGAGACGCGATCCGGCGTCACCAGCGAATAATAGAGTGCGCCAAGCAGGAAGTGGCTGCGCCAGACGATATCGGTGCGCGGAACGTGCGGCAGGCTTTCGTGAACAGCATCGATGAAGGCGTGGCTGGTGTCGTCAAAAGTCTGTGCGATGATCTTTCGCGCGACTTCATTGCCCTCCGCGGACATCACCGCGCGCAGCCGCGTGAACCGCGCCCCGCCCCCGGCAAGATCACTGCCCGAGGTGAAGGCCGGCACGACATAGGCCCGCACCACCGCTTCGAGCCGATCCTGGAGATCGCGCACGCGCTTGGCGGCCGCGAGCAGCTCGGAACGGCGCAAATTCATTGGCCCGCAATGGCGCCGGTAGATCTCCAACAGCAGGCCGTCCTTGGTCTTGAAATGATAGGTGACGCTGCCGGGGTTGGCGCCGGCGGCCTGTGCAATATCGCGCACCGACACGGCGTTGAAGCCGTTGGTGGCGAACAGCTCCTCGGCCGCGGCGAGAATTGCCTCGCGCATGTTCGGCTTGCGGGCCGTTTCCTTGCTGGCGGGGTTGCGCGTCATGTGATTTGTACTATCGTACAAAAGATCAGGTCTCGTCAACAAGAACCATGGGCGGCGTCCGGACGGCTCGAAAGACCGACGGTCCACACGCAATGCTCGCAAGGAGTGCTGGAAAATGCTGGGTTTGAACAAGAAGATCGGCGGCTTGATGCTGGGTGTCGGTCTGCTGCTGGGAGGCGGCGCCGCGCAGGCCGCCGACAGCTATCCGAGCAAACCGGTTCACATCCTGGTGCCCTACGCTGCCGGCGGCGCGGTCGACGTGCTCGCGCGCACGCTCGGACAGGCATTGGCGAAAACCTGGGGCCAGCAGCCGGTGATCGACAACCGTCCCGGCGCCGGCGGCATCGTCGCCTCGCAGGCACTGACGCAAGCCGCTCCCGACGGCTACACGCTGATCCTGGTCGCGAGCGGTCATCCCCTCAACCAGTTCATCTATCCGAGCGTGCCTTATGACACGTTCAAGGACTTTACCGCGATCACCGAAATCGCCTCCTCGCCGCTCGCGATCGTCGTCGCCAAGGACAGCCCCTACAAGACGCTCGGCGATCTCCTCGCTGCGGCGAAGAAGGACCCTGACAAGCTCTCTTACGGTATGTCCGGCAACGGCACCTCGGCGCATCTCGCCGGTGAGCTGTTGAAATACATGTCCGGCACCAAGATCGTCGCGATCCCCTACAAGGGCGGCGCGCCCGCGCTGACCGCTGTGATCGCCGGCGACATCCCGCTCAGCATCAATCCACTTGCGGAAGCCATCAGCCAGATCGAAGGCGGCTCGGTGCGCGCGCTCGCGGTGACGTCGGCCGAACGCTCGAAGGCGCTACCCAATGTTCCGACCGTCGCCGAGTCGGGCGTGCCTGGTTACGACGTCTCCGTCTGGTGGGGCGTGCTTGGCCCGGCAAAAATGCCGCCGGAGATCGTGGCGAAGCTCGAAACCGGTCTGAAGGCGGCGCTGCAGGACCCGAACGTGCTGTCGACGCTCGGCAAGATCGGCGCAGCCGCGGTCGGTTCGTCGTCGAGGGAATTCGACGCCTACATGCATTCCGAGGCGACCAAATGGGAGCCGGTGCTGAAGGCCGCCGACATCCGAGCGCAATGAGGTGCTTCGCATGAGGACCGGCGCGCTGGACACGATCCAGCGCCAGACCGGCTTGCGCGGCGCCACGAAGGCGACGTAGGTCAATTGCGTGCGCTCGCCCGCATCTTCTCCGGCGGCGCGGGACGCCGCACGAAATCGGCGTCATCGTCGCCTCCTCCCGACGGGATCAGGATCGCGCGCTCGCGCGGCAGCGCTTCCGGCATCTCGTCGCGGATGAAGGCGATGAGCTTCTCTCTCATCTCGCAGCGCAGGTCCCAGGACTGCGGCGCGTTCCTGGCGCTGACGAGGGCGCGAAGCTCGATGGTGCGAGCATCCGCGTCGATTACCTGGAGATTGACCACCTCGCCGTCCCAGAGCTTGGATTCCTTCACTGCTTCTTCCAGCCAGCGCCGGATCCGCGGCACGTCGGCACGATAGTCGACATGGAACGCAATCACGCCGATCAGGGACGCGGTGTCGCGGGTCCAGTTCTGGAATGGCTTTTCGATGAAATAGGACAGCGGCACCACCATGCGGCGCCAGTCCCACAGCCGAATCACCACATACGTCGAGGCGATGTCCTCGACCCATCCCCATTCGTTCTCGATGATGACGGCATCCTCGATGCGGATCGGCTGGGTGATCGCGATCTGCATGCCCGCGATCAGATTGCTCAGCAGCGGCCGGGCAGCAAGACCAACGATGATACCCGCGGCACCGGCGGAGGCGAACAGGCTGACGCCATATTGCCTGACCGAGTCGAACGTCATCAGCGCGGTCGACACCGTGATGATGACGATGATGATATCGGTGACGCGCTTGAAGACGCGGACCTGGGTGACGTGCTTGCGCGCGACAAAATTCTCGGTGACGTCGCGAAAGTTCAGGAGATACCGTGCCGCGCTCATATCCACGATCCGGATCGAGATCCAGCCGATCAGCGCGATGAAGGCGACGACGAACAGGCGCGTCAGCGGCGTGCGGAAAGCGTCGTCCAGCGGCGCGAGCGGCAGCACCAATGCTACGGCGGCAAGGCTGAGGGCCAACTGAGCAGGGCCAGCCGTGCGCGCGATGAACACGCTGATGAGCGGGAGGCGGGTTCCGAAGGCGCGGTTGAACAGCCAAACCGAGAGATGATACATCGATAGGGCAATCAGGATCGCGCCAGCGACCAGGCAGAGGCCGACGAACCACGACGGTATCCACCCGAACATCCTGTCGATGTCGGCCAAAAGGGTCTGCCGATTCATTAAAGTCCCCGCATTTTGGTTCGCGCTTGCCGTTCAACGCATTGCAGCGCGGTTCGCTCCCCTGATCGGTGCAATGCAGCATCCCTCTGGTGCATTCATCGCCGAACTGCGCTATTTCTGGTCGATCATGACTCGACGGACCGGCAGCGCCGACCTTCCCCTTCACACCGGCCGGGTTCCACCCTGGCTGGCGAACCGCATGTCGTCGCTGGGCGCGATCGTCACGCAGGCGATCGTGCATCACTACGGACGGGATGCATTCCTGCAGCGGCTCTCGCACCCGTTCTGGTTCCAGTCGTTCGGCGCCGTGATGGGGATGGACTGGCACTCCTCCGGCATCACGACCTCGGTGATAGGCGCGTTGAAGCGGGGGTTAGGCCCGCTCCAGGATGAGCTCGGAATCTACGTCTGCGGCGGTCGCGGCCAGCATTCGCGCAAGACCCCGGACGAGTTGATGCAGCTCGGCGATCGCGTCGGATTCGACGGCGCAAAGCTCACGCGTGCGAGTCGCCTCGTTGCGAAGGTTGACAGCGCCGCGGTCCAGGATGGCTTTGACCTTTACCTCCACGGCTTCTTTGTCACCGCCGACGCCAAATGGACCGTGGTGCAGCAGGGCATGAACGGCGACAAGCGGCAGGCCCGCCGCTATCACTGGCATTCCGAGGCGCTGAAGAGTTTTGTCGATACGCCGCACAGCGCGATCGACGGGCCGCTGCAAGGCGAGATCGTCAATCTCACCGACCATCGCGCCGATATCTCCCGCACCGCGCAGCTCGAGCTTCTGAGCGATCTCGGGCCGGATCGCATCGTCTGCGAATTCGAGCGACTCACCGGGACTGCGTCCGCGCCAGCGCAGGCGATGCTGCCGCACCTGATCATGCCGGCACATCACGACGTGCGGTCGAAGGACGTGTTTGCGCGCCGCCTGCACGGCACACTCGCGGCGGCGGCCGAGCGCGGCCCGGTCGACTTTCCGGAGCTGCTGCTGACGCCCGGCGTTGGCGCTCGCACGGTGCGTTCGCTGGCGATGGTCGCCGAAATCGTGCACGGCGCGCCCTACCGCTTCAACGATCCCGCCCGCTTCTCGCTTGCCCACGGCGGCAAGGACCGGCATCCCTACCCTGTTCCAATCAAGGTCTATGACGAAACCATTCGCGTGCTAAAGGGGGCGATTCAGAACGCAAAGCTCGGGCGCGAGGAAGAGATGCAGGCCATCAAGCGCCTCGACGACCAGGCGCGGCGGCTGGAGCGCACTGCGCGTGGGCCGTCTGTCGAGGCCTATATCGCCGGAGAGCGTGCGGCCTCGCCCGATCTCGACGGCCGCTCAGTGTTTGGCTGGGAACGCGACCTGGCACCGACAAAAAAGCGGACCGGCTGAACACCGGTCCGCGAGTTGGTCGGGAGGAACGCCTCTCTCAGGTCTCGTCGGTGCCCGGCTCCTCGTCGAGCCGGTTGGCCGAGTGGTCCTGATACTGGTCGGTCTGGATCGCCTTGCCGTCCATGCCGCGAATGTCCGAGTGCTGCGCCTTGTCGCGGTTTGACAGCACCATGTTGTCGCCGATCTTGTCCTTGGGCACGTCCGTCATGGCGCCGGTGCCGTCGCCCTTGCCGTGCATGCCCGATCTGAAATGCGTCTTGCTGCCATGACCACCTGGCATCTTTTTCTCCTCTTGCTTTGATCGCCCGTGAAGCTCAGTGCTTCTGCTGTGCCGGCGTCGGTTTCGGGGGCTTGTGACCGCTTTGGCCGGGATCGTTGTGCTTGTTGTGGTCGCTTTCCTGGTTGAGGCCGCCCCGGCTCACCGGAAATTCACTCTGCCGCGCCTCAGGTCGCGCGCGGTGGACGGCCGTGTCCTCCGGATTGTGGCCGATCGCTTGGTCAAGCTCTCGCGCGTCTGGAACATCCGGCTTGCGCTCGAGGATGCGAACCTGTTGCTCGTGGGTCTTCTTGCCTTGCATGCTCGTCCTCCGGAGCTATCGGTCTCGTCGGCGCGCGCCGCTGCGCGCGACGTCCTTGTCGATGCCGCCAGCGGCGTTTACGTCGTTCTCGACATCGCCTTCGATCGTGTTCTCGCCCAGGGCGTCCTCGAGGTCGTCAGGCGAGATACCAGCCATCGTTGCGCCCTTCGATCCGCCAATCATGGGATTTTCGTGCAGATCCTTTTCGGTCGGTGCGTAGAGTTTGGGTTGCTTATTGGTCATGCCTCACCTGACTCCGCCTTTTCCGGCCTCGTCATGCCTGTGGTGTGAATCGTGCTCGCCACCCCCGCCAGAGACGCGGCTGTGGTTGCGCTGCGGGTCGTCCGCCGGTGGCTTCTTCACTTCGAGCGGTGCCTTCGCATTCTCATGCGATGCGCCAGGTCCGCCCTGACGGATGCTGTTCGGTGTCTTGGTGGATGTCGACATGTCACCTCCTCAGCGATCTTGCTGATGGCCTTGGTTGGTGGTGTTCTGCTTGATGTTGCCCTGCTGCCCCTGCTGGTCCGGATTTTGCGCACGCTGCTGGCCGTGCGGGGCAGTCGAGGACACTTGCTTGCCGTCGCCGGTTCCCTTCGGGCTTTGGTTCTCGGCGGGAACAGGTGGCATCTTGCCGGTCATGATGCTGTCTCCTGTTGTTGGTCTGCGACATCGACCGAGGAACTCATCGCGGCCTCCGATGTCCGAAAAACAACGAGAGAAACGACATGCCGTTCCTACCGACGAGTGCAGAGAAAATTATTCGCAAGGTGTAAGTCTCAGCAGGCCGCTCGCTGGGAACGAACCATCATCGATCCAGCTGCTCCGTGGCCGTCGCGCACGACGGGGAGATTCGCGATCGCACGCATGCCCGGTCGCTTGCGCCAGTGGATCTGAGACACGTCCACAGCAAAGCCAAGTTTCGTCCATCGCACAAACAGCGCTTCCAAGGCACACGCTGCCTCGATCCGGGCAAGTTGATGGCCGAGGCAGAAATGGATGCCCGTTCCGAAGGACAAGTGACGGTTCGGCTTGCGCGCGGGATCGAGGCTCTCGGGACGCTCATGCACCGCCGGGTCCATGTTCGCGGCCGCGAGCATCACCATGACGCGATCGCCCTTCTTGAGACGCACGCCCGCGAGCTCGATATCCCGCCTCACATAGCGCGGCTTGGAGAACTGCACCGGCGATACGAAGCGCAGGAATTCCTCCACCGCAAGCCCGACGCGGTTCCAGTCCTGTGCCAGCCAGTCGCGGACGCCAGGATTTCTGAGGAGCTCGTAGACGGAACCGCTGATGAGATGCGTGGTGGTCTCGGAGCCCGCCGCGAGCAGCAGGAACACCATCGACACCATTTCATCCGGCGTGATCTGGCCGCCCGCGCGCTCGACCTGGACCAGCTCCGCGATCAAGCCGTCGCCGCCCCGCACGCGCGCAATCTGCAACTGCCGTTCGAGGTAGGCTCGCATCTTTCGGAACGCGAACAGCAGGCGGAAGAAGCTGGCGACATTCGTGAGCGAGGACATCGTATTGGCCCACGCGATAGAGGGCGATCGGCCAACGGCAACCCAAGCAGCTCGGAGATCACCGCGAGCGGCAGGATGCGGGCATAGCGCTGGACGAGATCGGCCGGGTTTCCTGCCGAGAATAGCTCGTCGGCGAGACCGTCCGCGATGGCGCGGATACGCGGCTCCATCGCGACAATCGCGCGGCGGCGGAAAGCCTCGTCCACGATGCTGCGCAGCCTTGTGTGGTCCGGCTCGTCCATCGTCAGCATGTTGTTGGCGATGGTTCTGACGTAGTTCGGCATCCACCAGCGCAGACCTGCGACGTCGCCATCCTCCTTGCGCAGCGTGAAATTGGTGCCGTCCTTCAGGACTTGCGCCGTCGCCTCGTGGGTCGTGGTGATCCAGACATCACCGACGAGAGGAAATCGGATCGCGACCACAGGACCGGACATGCGCAACGTTGCGATCGCCTTGGGCGGATCGCGAAAGAAGGCCTCGCTGGTGAAATCGAGGCGTGGTGCCATGTGTTCACCGCAGCGGTTGACGGGGTCTCACCGAGATGGTGCACGACGCCACCCGCGCAAGGGGTGCGGAACCTCCGCCGTCATCGGTTCAGGCGTGAGAGTCGCTACCCCCGCCCGGGCGAACGCGGGCCGATCTTGCGCTGCTGCTGATTGGTGTAGGCGTCCCAATTGCTCCAGCTGCCGTTGCTGAGGCTTCGCAGGTCGGTGGTGAGCGGACGGCGCGTGCGCTTGTCGTGATCGGCGATCACGCGCTCGGATTGCACGATCTTGCGCTTGAGTTCCCCGACCGCCTTCTGTGTTTGGCCGTTCCGCTTCGAAGACGCGATCTCGCCCATCGTGAAGCGCGCGGTCTCGAGCGCCTTCAACTCGGCGCGGTTCTTCTTCAACTGAACCCGGTGCCAGGCGATGTTGCTGTCGCTGTCCGCAACCATGTGGGAACTCCGCTGATTCGTTCCCACAGTGTATCGCGTGCCGAATCGGCGCCGCAACGGGCGCGCGGCGGCGAAAATACGGTCTTATTGCGCGGGAGTTCCGCGCCTAGCGCTCGGCGAAGGCCTTTTCGACCACGAATTGGGCCGGCTCGCCGTGATTGCCCTCGACAAGCCCCCGCTCGCCGAGGAGCACGCGGGTGTCCGCCACCAGAGCCGGGCTGCCGCAGATCATGACGCGATCGTGGGCGGCTTCCAGTACCGGCAGGCCGATGTCGGAAAACAGCTTGCCCGAGGTGATGAGGTCGGTGATGCGGCCGCGATTGCGGAAGGGATCACGCGTCACGGTCGGATAGTAGATCAACTGGTTGCGGATGTACTCGCCGATCAGTTCGTCCTTGGGCAGCGTCTCGGTGATCATCTCGCCATAGGCGAGCTCCTTGACGTGCCGGCAACCGTGCAGCAGCACGACCTTCTCGAACCGCTCATAGGTCTCGGGGTCCTTGATCACGCTCAGGAACGGCGCAAGGCCCGTACCTGTGCCGATGAGGTAGAGGTTGCGGCCGTCCTCCAGATTGTCGATCACCAGCGTGCCGGTGGCTTTGCGGCTGACGATGATCTCGTCGCCTTCCTTCAGATGCTGGAGCCGTGAGGTGAGTGGGCCGTCCGGCACCTTGATCGAGAAGAACTCCAGCGTGTCCTCGTAATTGGCGCTGGCGACGCTGTAGGCCCGCAGCAGCGGCTTCTCGCCGACCTTGAGCCCGATCATGGTGAATTCGCCGTTGCGGAAGCGGAAGGTCGGGCTGCGGGTGGTCTTGAAGGAGAACAGCGTGTCGGTCCAGTGGTGGACGCTCAAAACGGCTTCCTGATTGAAATTGCTCATCTCACCCTTCCGTGGCGCGTCGTGGCGGTTTTCAAGGCGGCAGCTATGCGTCGTTTGTACACGATCATTTGTATACTAATGAATAATCCGGCTTGATCCCGCGGTCAAGGCTGCCCAAGATCGGAAGCGTTGCAGTTAAGGATAAGGACCCATTCCATGGCGCATGACGCACCCCAGGCCACCGGACCCTCGAAGCTCGTGATCCGCAATATCGGCCTGATCCTGTCCGGCGCGCTGGAGAAGCCGATCCTGGACGGCGACACCATCGTCGCCGAGAACGGCAAGATCACCGCGATCGGCCGCTTCAAGGACCTCGACACCGAAGGCGCGACCACCATCGTCGAGGCCAACGGCACCACGGTGGCACCCGGCCTGATCGACAGCCATGTCCACCCTGTTGCGGGCGACTGGACGCCTCGCCAGAACCAGATCGGCTGGATCGACAGCAATTTGCATGGCGGCGTTACCACGATGATTTCCGCCGGCGAGGTGCATATGCCCGGCCGCCCGCGCGACGTCGTCGGGTTGAAGGCGATGGCCATCTTCGCACAGCGCGCATTCTGGAATCTGCGGCCTGGCGGCGTGAAGGTTCACGCCGGCGCGCCTGTGATCGAATGCGAGATGGTCGAGGAGGACTTCAAGGAGCTGGCCGCAGCCGGTGTCAAGCTGCTCGGCGAAGTGGGCCTGGGCGGCGTCAAGGATGGCCCGACCGCGCGAAAAATGGTCGGCTGGGCCCGCAAATACGGCATCCAGAGCACGATCCACACCGGCGGGCCCTCGATCCCCGGCTCCGGCCTGATCGACAAGGACGTGGTGCTGGAGGCCGACACCGACGTGGTTGGCCACATCAATGGTGGCCACACCGCGCTTCCCGACGACCAGATCCGCTGCATCTGCGAGGGCTGCAAGCGAGGCCTCGAGCTGGTGCACAACGGCAATGAGCGCTCGGCGCTGTTCACGTTGCGCATCGCGCGCGAGATGGGCGATCTGCACCGCGTCATCCTCGGCACCGACGCGCCGGCCGGCTCCGGCGTGCAGCCGCTCGGCATTCTCCGCATGGTGTCGATGCTGTCCTCGCTTGGCGACCTGCCGGCAGAGGTCGCGTTTTGCCTGGCCACCGGCAACACGGCGCGGATGCGCGAATTGGATTGCGGCCTGATCGAAGTCGGCCGTTCCGCCGACTTCGTCATCATGGACAAGGCGCAGCATTCGGCCGGCAAGAACATTTTGGACAGCGTCCAACTCGGTGACCTCCCCGGCATCGGCATGACCATCATCGACGGTATCGTACGCACCCAGCGCAGCCGCAACACCCCGCCGGCCGGCAGGGTGCCGGAGGTGGTGGCGAAGTGACGCAGCCGGAGCGGCTCGCGCTCCGCGCGGACCCTCGGGAAAAGCTGATCACCCAATCAGTGGCGCTTAGCGATCTCACAACGCACATAGGTCTGGCGCTTGCCTTGCCCGACCGGGCTGTTGTCCATCACCAGCTTGCCATCCGCGGCAATGGAAACCCGGGGACTGGAGCGATACTTCTCGCCCTCGCCTTCGCAGGCGAGCTTCATTTTCCAGCTGAGCTTTCCGTCGGCGGTGATCTCGCTGGCGCGGCAACGGGTCTCATACCAATAGAGACGGTTGCCGCCCTCGATGCTCATGCGGTTGGCGCTGTCCTGGTCGCGGCAATCCTTTTTGGTTGACGCCCAGAACCCCTCATAGGCTTGCGCCGCGAGGGCGGGAGCACACTGGCCCGCCAGCACCGCACTCAGACTCAGAGCCATCGCAAAACGGGTCGCCGCTCTCATACCGAAAGACCTCGATAAGACCTTCATCGAGGTTAGTCGCGCCTCACCGCAGCTTGTTCAACAGCGCCATCAGCATCTCGCGCTCCTTTGCCTCGAGCGGCGCCAGCGTCTCCCGGGTGATCGCGAGCGCATTCGGCGCGACCTTTTCCGCCAGCTGCTGGCCCGCGCGCGTCAGGCTGACCAGAAGCCGTCGTCCGTCCTCGGGATCCTGGCTGGTCTCGGTGAGGCCGCGCGCCGTCAAACGATCGATCACGCCCTTGATGGTCGCCACATCCATCGCCGTCAGGCGCCCGAGCTGGTTCTGCGAGCATGGCCCGGCCTCAGCGAGCTTCGACAGCGCCGCCCATTGCGTCGGCGTAATGTTGGTGCCGATCTCGCGAGAGAAGATCGCGCTGTGGCGCTGCCAGACCTGGCGAAGGATGAACCCAACCTGCTCGTCGAGCACGTAAGGCGGCTTTGCCGGTTTGACGCTTTTCTTCGCCGCGACGCTTCTCGCCATCCGCTCGATACCCTTGCCCTTTGCCTTCACAACGACAGATGCGCGTCGCGGATATCCGGACGCGCGTCGAGCTCGGCCATGGTGCCGCCGAAACAGATGCGGCCGCGCTCGATGATATAGGCGCGATCGGAGATCAGCCGCGCAAAATGCAGATTCTGCTCGGAGACGACGATGCTGACGCCCTCCTTCTTCATGGTCAGGATGGCATCGACCATCTGCTCCACGATCTTCGGCGACAGGCCTTCCGAGGGCTCGTCCAGCAGCACCAGCGACGGATTGCCCATAAGCGTGCGGGCGATGGTGAGCATCTGCTGCTCGCCGCCGCTCATGCGGCCGCCCGGGCGATTTTTCATCTCGCCGAGGTTAGGGAACAGCGAAAACAGCTTGTCGCGGGTCCAGTGCGGCGCGTTCGGGCGCTTCGGCTGGCGGCCGACCTCGAGATTTTCTTCCACCGTCAGGTCGGTGAAGATACGCCGCTCCTCCGGCACGTAACCAAGCCCATCCCGCACGATCTCATGTGTCGGACGCGCCGAGACATCCTTGCCTTCGAACATGATCCGTCCCGAGCGCTGCGCGACGAGCCCGACGATCGAGCGGAACGTCGTCGACTTGCCGGCGCCGTTGCGGCCGAGCAACGCCACGACTTCCCCCTCGCCGACCTCGAAGCCGATGTCGAACAGGATATGCGCCGGGCCGTAATGACTATTGAGATCTTGCACCGTGAGCTTCATACCGATGCTCCCTCGCGATGCCCGGCCTCGTAAAGGAGGCCCTCGCCGAGGTAGACCGCCTGCACCTGCGGATTGCCGCGCACCTCCGCCGGCGAGCCCTCGGCAATCAACGTGCCGCGGTTGAGCACGATGATGCGATCGGCGTGCTCGAACACCACGTCCATGTCGTGCTCGGTGAAGAGAACGCCAATCGATTTTTCCCGGGCGATCTGCGCGGTCAGCCGCATCAAATCGACGCGCTCGCGCGGCGCCATGCCGGCGGTCGGCTCGTCCATCAGCAGCAGCTTTGGCTGGTTGGCGAGCGCGACGGCGAGCTCGAGCCGCTTGAGATCGCCATAGGCAAGCTCGCCACAGGGGCGATCCGCGTAACCGCCCATACCGACCAGCTCGAGCAGTCGCCCGGCTTCGCCGCGGTCGAAGTTCGGCGCCGAGCCCCAAAGATTGTACAATTGCTTGCCGTGCGAGATCAGCGCGACCTGCACATTCTCGCGCACGGTCATGGTCGCGAAGGTCGCGGTGATCTGGAAGGTGCGGCCCACGCCCATCCGCCAGATCTCGCGCGGCTTCCTGCCGGTTGTGTCTTCGCCGAGCAGGCGGACGTGGCCGCTATCAGGCTTGTTCTGGCCGTTGAGCATGTCGAAACAGGTGCTCTTGCCCGCGCCGTTCGGTCCGATCAACGCCAGGATCTCGCCTGATCGCAGCGAGAACGAGACGCCGCGCGCGGCGTGAACGCCGCCATAGGATTTGGTCAGGCTTTCGACCGCGAGAAGTGGGGGGGCGACGCTCATTCGGCGGACTCGATCGGCTTTGCAAGCAAGGGGGAGCCCGGCGGCGATGCCTTCCTGCGGCGCTGCGCCAGCATCTCCAGCATGCCGACGATGCCCTTGGGGAAGACGACGACGATCAGAACGATGAAGCCGCCGAGCACGAGCTTTGACAGGTCGGTCTGGCTGACCAGCCAGATGTTCAAGGCCTTGTAGACGATGGCGCCGATCACCGCGCCCGACACCGTCTCGACGCCGCCGAGCAGCACCATCACAAGCGCATCGACCGAGAGCGAGATGCCGAGATTGTCCGGGAAGACGCTGCCCTTGAGGTAGGCGAACAGCGCGCCGCCGATGCCCGCGGTCGTGCCCGCGATCACGAAGGCGGTCCACTGGATGCGCTTGGCGTTGATGCCGACCGCTTCGCTGCGCAGCAGCGAGTCGCGCGTCGCCCTCAGCGCATAACCGAACGGCGAGAACACCATGGCCCGCAACGCGATCGTCACGAGCGCCGCAACGCCGAGCGACAACCAATAGAAATGCGATGGGCTCGCCGCCCAGCTCGCGGGCCAGACGCCCAGGATGCCGTTGTCGCCGCCGGTGACGCTCACCCACTGGAACGCGATCGACCAGACGATCTGCGCGAAGGCGAGCGTCAGCATTGCAAAATAGACGCCAGAGAGCTGCACCGCGAAGAAGCCGAACACGGCAGCGCCCATGCAGCCGAGCAGCGGCCCGAGCAACAGGCAGACGATCATCGGCAGTCCCGCCATCTTGGCGAGGAAAGCGACGCCGTAAGCGCCGAGGCCGAAATAGGCGGCGTGACCAAAGGAGGCGAGCCCGCCGACCGACATCAGGAAGTGCAGGCTGACGGCGAAGATTACGGAGATCGCGATCTCCGACCCGACGGTCAGTGCATAGTTGCCGGCGAACAGCGGCAGCGTCGCTGCGATGACGAGCGCTGCAAGCGCGGCCAGCCGCTCGTTCGACGTCAGCGGTCGCCAGGGATTGACCGTGAGACCCGGCGTCTTGCGCGCGGGGGCCTCGGGTCTGCCGAACAGGCCCCAGGGCCGCACGATCAGCACTGCCGCCATCACCAGGAAAACCAGGATGATGGAGATTTTTGGAAAGATCAGGATGCCGAAGGCGTTGAGTTCGGAGACCAGCACCGCCGCGACGAAAGCGCCGATGATGCTGCCGAGGCCTCCGATCACGACGACGACGAAGACCTCGACGATGATACGCAAATCCATCGCATGATGCACGGCATCGCGCGGAATCTGGAGCGCACCGCCTAGAGCGGCGAGGAAAACACCGACCGCAAACACGCTCGTGAACAGCCATTTCTGGTTGACGCCGAGCGCTGCGACCATGTCGCGGTCTTGCGTCGCTGCGCGCACCAGCACGCCCCAGCGCGTGCGCTGGAACAAGAGCCAGAGGATGCCGAGCACGACCGGGCTGAGCACGATCAGGAACAAATCATAGCTCGGGATGTTTTGGCCGAAGAAGTCGATCGCCCCCTTGAAGCCGGGTGCACGGCGCCCGACGAGATCGTCCGGGCCCCAGATCAGGACGACGAGGTCCTCGACCATCAAGGTCAGGCCGAAGGTCGCAAGCAGCTGGAACAGCTCGGGCGCGTGATAGATGCGCCGGAGCAGCACCATCTCGACAATGACGCCGATCACTGCCACGGCAAGCGCTGCGATGACGATCCCGCCCCAGAAGCCGAACGTCCCCGATAGGCGCTCGGTGAGCGTGAAGGCGATATAGGCACCGATCATGTAGAAGGCGCCGTGCGCGAAATTCACGATCCGCGTCACGCCAAAGATGATCGACAGGCCCGACGCCACCAGGAACAGCGACGCTGCACTGGCGAGGCCGGTCAGAAACTGTACGACGTAAAAGGCCATCAGCGGTCCGGGTTAGTGTTGCATCACCTCTCCCCGCTTGCGGGGAGAGAGAGCTTCGTAGGGTGGGTTAGCGCAGCGTAACCCACCTGTTCTGGTTCTGCGGGTACAGACCGTGGTGGGTTACGCCTTCGGCTAACCCACCTACGGCAGCGGAGATCAATCCTTCGGACGCAGCTTCTCGACTTCGGCATCACTTGGCAGATAGTCCGCGCCCTTCTTGTAAGACGAGTCCACCATCACGCCCTTGCCGTCCTTCAGCGCGGTCTTGCCGACATAGGCACCGAGCGTCGACTGGTGATCGATCTTGCGGAAGGTGATCTCGCCGAGCGGCGACGGCATCGACAGTCCCTCCGCCGCGCTGATCAGCTTCTCCGGATCGGTCGAATTGGCCTTCGCCAGGATCGCCGCCGCCGACTTGATGGTCTGATAGCCGACGATCGAGCCGAGGCGCGGATAGTCGTTGTACTTGGCCTGATAGGCCTTCAGGAACGCGTCGTGCTCGGGCGTCTTGATCGAGTACCAGGGATAGCCCGTGACGATCCAGCCCTCGGGCGTCTCCTCCTTGAGCGGGTCGAGATATTCGGGCTCGCCGGTGAGGAACGAGACGACCTCGCGTCCCTTGAACAGACCGCGGGTGTTGCCTTCACGCACGAGCTTCACGAGATCCGCGCCGAAAGTGACGTTGAGGATCGCTTCGGGATTGGCCGCGGCAACCGCCTGCACCACCGGACCCGCGTCGATCTTGCCCTGCGGCGGCCACTGCTCATCGACCCACTGGATGTCCGGCCGCTTCTCCGACATCAGCTTCTTGAACACTGCGACTGCGGACTGGCCGTATTCATAGTTCGGCGCGATCGTCGCCCAGCGCTTTGCCGGCAGCTTGCTGGCTGCCTCCACCAGCATCGCCGCCTGCATGTAATTGGAGGGGCGCAGTCGGAAGGTGTACTTGTTGCCCTTGGACCAGGTGATGGCGTCCGTCAGCGGCTCGGCTGCCAGGAAGAACACCTTCTTCTGGTTGGCGAAGTCGCTGACCGCAAGACCGATGTTCGACAGGAACGTACCCGTCAGCATCGCCACGCCCTCGCTCGACACCAGCTCGTTGGCCGCGGTTTGCGCATCCGCCGGCTTGCCGCCGTCGTCCTTGGAGACGACGATGAGCTTCTTGCCGTTGATGCCGCCGGCTGCGTTGATCTCTTCGACCGCGAGCTGCCAGCCCTTGCGATAGGGCTCGGTGAACGCCGGAAGCAACGAATAACTGTTGATCTCGCCGATCTTGATGTCCTGCGCCAGAGCCGAATGAGCCATGCCGCTCGCCAGCAGCGCAAATGCCGCGCCGGCGAAATAGTTCTTTGCTCGCATCCCAACCTCCACTTTTCTGAAAAGATTAACGCAGGCCGTCTTCGCCCTTGATCTCCGCAGCCGTCAGCCCGCCGACGCGCGGCAAAGGACGGCCGCTGTCGGTGACGGCGACCGCGACCATGATCTCGTTGGCGCGCGGCGCGTCGTTGATCTGCACTTCCATGCCGTCGAAGTGACTGCGCACGAAGGCTGCATCCTTGTGGCCCAGCGGAATGTCCAGCGTCGTGCCGGGTCCACTGCGCTTCTTCGACGACGGGATCAGCGCAGCGCCCTTGCTCAGCACTTTGCGAACCGGCGCGCCCATTTTCGGGTGAAGGATGGCAGCGGCATGCTCCAGCTCGCCGTTCTCGCCGACGGCCGCGGCCTTGCCATAGCTCTGAGCCTTCGATCCTTCGATGCCGAGCGCCGCCACCGCGCGCTTCGAGAGCAGTTCGCCGAGCTCCTCGCCAATCGCGATCAGGGGCGAGAGATCCTCGACATACTTTCCGGCAAACGGATTCTCGATCACGGCGATTGCCGCCGCACGCCGCGTCGGCGGCGAGACCTGGCGGCCCATCTCCATATGCGTCTCTTCGACGACGGTGACGATCTTGCGGATGATCGCGCTCATGATTGTTTCCTCAAGCCGCTTCCCTGTTCAGGCATGAACCGCGTTCTCTTGTACAAGCGGACGCGATCGTTGCCGTTCAATATCCTTGGTCCCGATGACAAGCATATCACCACAAAGCTGCAACACGGCCCCCTCGATCATTCCGCGATTGAATAATTGCCGTGCACATTCCGCGCCAGATTCGAGTGCGGTCGTGATCTCATCCTGTGACAAACCACTGACGCCACGGGTCACGAGCCGCGCGCCGAGATCGCTGTCGGGCTGAAGTTCGTTCGCTGGCTTTCGGATGATGGCGGGATGCCCCGGCAGGTCGACGGCATTCGCAATGATCGTCGCGGCGGCATCGGCTTGCGAGGCCGTTCCGGCCAACACGGTCACCGCATCGGCAATCCCGAGCGAAAAGCTGCGGCCGTGCCTTCCGCTGGTAGCGATGCCGCGCACAGGGTCATCCGAATCGATTCTCATCGTACGCATCATGCCGTCGCCGTCAGGGCGATCCATCAGGCCGACGGAGAAGTGCTCGTCCTCGCCGAGGTGAAGCGCAATGTCGCCGCCATTGTTGACATAGGCCCGATCGAGCGCCGCAGCGTTCAGCATTGCGCCCAACACCTCCTCCGCCACGCTGCCGGCCACAGCGGCCATCGGCGTGATGAAGCCATCACCGGCATAGGGCGCCACCGCGGCGTGCATGCGACGCGCCACAACGCCTCTCAACGAGGTCCGCTCCTCGACAGCGGTCCGCAGTTCCGGCAGTTCCGCGCAGAGCTCCTCGAGAAGCCCGGTGAACCGTTCGGCCGCAGCCTCATAGGCCTCGCGCACTGCGTCGGTGGCCCCCCTCGCCTCGACGATCAGATCAATCGGTCCATCCTGCAAATGCAGCCGCCGGCCATCAGACAGCAACGCGATTTGCGGGAGCCTAGTCATGCCCGAGGTCCCGGAATCGGGTTCTGCCAGGGCAATTGGCGGACATCGTCGCCGCCCTGCACCTCGGACAGCGGTTTCACATAATCCATGTGCCCGCCGAGCGCCGCATAGTCCGACAGCTTCATCGTGAATTCGATCGGCGCGACCAGCGCGGGCGTCGGCACGTAACCGAATGCGCCCGCCGGCATCTGCGTCACGTCGACCATGTAGGTAATGCCGCCGCCCGGCCAGACATAGACCGGTGCGCCGCCACTGGTGACGCGCGTCAGCGCGTCCTTGACCGAGCGCGTCAGCCGCACCGGATTGTCGGTCACACCCGCCCGCAAGGAACCACCGGCACCGGCCATGAACAGCACCGTACACAGCGCCGGCTCGCAATTCTCCTGAATGCGCTCGACCGAAAACTTGAGGTCATCCGGCATCTCGGTCTCGACCGGCTTCAAGGCCTCGTCGAGCACGTAATAGGACGAGTGCTCGCCGGTCGTGGAGACCATCAGCATGGAAAGACCGGCCCTGGCTTCCTTGGCGTCGAACGGTCCCAGGATTGCGAGAGGATCGGAGATATTGGTGCCGCCCCAACCCGTGCCGGGATCAGCGACCTGGAAATAGCGGCCGGGCGTCGAGCGGCGCCCCTTCATCTTGATGCCGGTGTCGGCGATGTCGAGCAGCTTGCCGGCCTGGTGTTCCGAGAGCACGCCGGTGATATGGTCGTCGACCACGACGACTTCATCGACCTTGCCGTGCCATTGCTTGGCGAACATGCCGATCGTCGCCGAGCCGCAGCCGACGCGCATGCGCTCCTCTTTCATGCTGTTGACGATCGGCGGCTGGCCGGCCTGCACCACCACGCTCGCGCCGCCGTCGATGGTGAGTTCGACCGCCTTGCAGTTTGCGAGGTCCATCAGCGTGTCGCAGGTGACGCGGCCTTCCTTCTTGGAGCCGCCGGTCAGATGATGCACGCCGCCGAGCGACAGCATCTGCGAACCGTATTCGCTGGTGGTGACGTGACCGACCGCCTCGCCTTGTGCGCGGACGGTCGCGGTCTCCGGCCCGAGATAGCGGTCGGTGTCGATCTTCACCTTGATGCCGCAATAGGAGAAGATGCCCTCGGTGACGACAGTCACCATGTCGACGCCGTCGACCTCCGCCGAGACGATGAACGGCGCCGGCTTGTAGTCGGGATAGGTCGTCCCCGCGCCGATCGCCGTTACAAAGGTGGAAGGCTCGTGGACGATCTTGCCGTCCCAATCTTCGGTGCGGCTGAACGGAACGAGCTTGCCGCCATGCGACACGGTGCGCTCCAGGATCACATGCGGATCGACGCGGACGAGCTTGCCCTCGTGATTGGCATAGCGGTCGCAGGCGCCCGCCGCGCCCGGCTTGATGTAGCACATCACCGGACACGCATCGCAGCGGATCTTGTCGATGGCGGCGCTCGTAGGTTCAGTCACCATGTCAAAGCCAGCCGACAGTGCAGTTATCATTTGTACACGAACGATGTTGCGCGCCCTCCCGATGGCTGTCAAGCGGCGGTGCGGCGCAAAACATACGCCTGCCGCATAAAACCTCATTTGCCTATCCGCTCTGTCCACAAAGAAGGCATTCGCGCTGCACTGCGGCATGCACGGCTTGCACGTTTGTGTACAAACGGTATCGTCGCAACGTAGATTTTGAGCGGACTTGGAATTTTCGCGAAGCTTTGGCCGCGGCGCTCAACGAGTCGACTTGGGAACGAGATGACGCAGACACCGATCCGCATCACCGTGAACGGCAGGATCCACGAGATCACTGCGGCGCGCGATACGCCGCTGCTCTACGTGCTGCGCAACGATCTCGCGCTCAACGGTCCGAAATACGGTTGCGGCCTCGGTGAATGCGGCACCTGCACTGTCCTGATCGATGGCGCGGCGGCGCGCTCCTGCGTCATTCCGATCAGCGGCTGCGGCGGCCGCGACATCGTGACGCTCGAGGGGCTCGGCACCCGCGACAAACCTGATGTGGTGCAGCAGGCTTTCATCGACGAGCAGGCCGCGCAATGCGGCTACTGCCTCAACGGCATGATCATGACCACCAAGGCGCTGCTTGCGATCAACCCGCGGCCCACCGAACAGGAGGCGCTAGCGGCGCTGCGCTACAATCTCTGTCGCTGCGGCACGCATATCGAAATCCTGCGAGCCGTGATGCGTGCGTCTGGCCAGCTCGCCGAGGCCGGTGATTGATGGCCTCCCCGCATCCGAACGGAGCTGAGCTGCAATCCGGCTCGCTCGTCGTCGTCCGCACTGTGGACGAGTGCACATCCGAGACCTTCGTCCGCATCACCGCGAACGGCTCGGTCACAGCCTACAACGGACATGTCGATCTCGGCACCGGCATCCGCACGGCGCTGGGCCAGATCGTGGCCGAGGAGTTGGATGTGTCCTTTGCCCGCGTCGTCGTCGTGCTCGGCGACACCGCGGTGGTGCCGAACCAAGGCGCGACGATCGCGAGCGAGACCATCCAGATCACCGCCGTTCCCCTGCGCAAAGCCGCCGCGCAGGCGCGACACTTTCTGATCGCACGTGCGGCCGAGCGCCTGGAGCTGCCGGTAGCCGATCTCAGGATCGAAGACGGCCTTGTGCGCGGCCACGACAATCGCAGCGTCAGCTATGGCGAGTTGATCGGCGGAGAGACCATTCGTCTCGAGCTTGCCGACGACGTCGCCGTCAAGCCGGTCGGCGATTACGCCATTGTCGGCCAATCGATGCCCCGCGTCGACCTGCCGGCCAAAGCCACGGGTGAGCTGACCTTCGTGCACGACATCCGTGTATCAGGCATGCTGCACGGCCGCGTGGTGCGACCGCCCTATGCCGGCGTCGACGCCGGCCCGTTTGTCGGCACCAGCCTGATTTCGGTCGATGAATCCTCGGTGCGCGGCATTCCCGGCATCATAGCCGTCGTGCGCATCGGCGATTTCGTCGGAATCGTCGCGGAGCGCGAGGAGAACGCGATCCGCGCGGCGGAGCAGCTTGCGGTGAGCTGGCGACCGACGCCTGAACTGACCGATCTCGCCGACGTCGAGAACGCGCTGCGCGCCAATCCATCGACGCCGCGCACCCTGATCGACAAGGGCGACGTCGATGCCGCCGTTGCCCGCGCGGCCAGGACGATGCAGCGCACTTACGTCTGGCCATATCAGATGCATGCCTCGATCGGCCCGTCCTGCGCGGTTGCCGACTTCCAGGACGGCAACATCCGCGTCTGGTCGGGCACGCAAAATCCGCACCTGCTGCGCGCAGACCTGTCGCTGCTGATTGAACGTCCCGAGAGCGACATCGAGGTCATCAGGTTGGAGGCGGCCGGCTGCTACGGCCGCAACTGCGCCGACGATGTCACGGCGGACGCGCTGTTGCTCTCGCGCGCGGTCGGCCGGCCCGTGCGCGTGCAGCTGACGCGCGAGCAGGAGCACGCCTGGGAGCCCAAGGGCGCCGCGCAGCTCATCGACGTCAATGGCGGCCTGAACGCGGAAGGCGGCGTCGCTGCTTACGATCTTGCCACGCGGTATCCGTCGAATGCCGCGCCGACATTGGCGCTGTTGCTGACGGGGCGGATATCGCCGAAGGCGGACGTCCTCCAGATGGGCGACCGGACCGCGATCCCGCCTTACGATTACGACCACATGCGCGTCGTCGCACACGACATGGCGCCGATCGTGCGCGCGTCCTGGTTTCGCGGCGTCTCGGCCCTGCCGAACACATTTGCGCATGAATCCTATATCGACGAGGCCGCGACCGAGGCCGGCGTTGACCCGATCGAATATCGCTTGCGTTACCTTAGGGATCAGCGCGCCGTCGATCTCGTCCATGCGGTCGCCGAACGCGCGGGCTGGACGCCGCGGCCGGTGCGACAAGAGAAAGACGGCGAGATCGTGCATGGGCGCGGTTTTGCCTATGCGCTCTACGTCCACAGCAAATTCCCCGGCTATGGCGCCGCGTGGTCGGCCTGGGTCACCGACGTTGCCGTCAACAAGTCGACCGGGGACGTCAGCGTGACGCGCGTGGTCGCCGGGCAGGACTCCGGATTGATGATCAACCCGGACGGTGTGCGCCACCAGATCCATGGCAACGTCATCCAGTCCACCAGCCGCGCGCTGATGGAGGAGGTCTCGTTCGAGCGCGGCGCAGTCGCGGCGCGGGAATGGGGCGCCTATCCGATCATCCCGTTCCCTGACGTGCCCAAGATCGACGTGTTGTTGCTGCCGCGACCGGACCAGCCGCCGCTCGGCGTCGGCGAATCCGCCGCGGTCCCGAGCGCGGCTGCGATTGCGAACGCGATTTTCGACGCCACCGGCGTGCGCTTTCGCGAGCCGCCGTTCACGCCCGAGCGCATCCTGAAAGGATTGCACGGCGGCGCGCCGGCCACGCCGCAGGCGCTGCCCGCTCCCGCTACGCCACAGCCATCCCGCATCTGGGAAAATCCGTTCGCCAAACGCGCCGGCATCTTCGCGACGATCGCGGCGGTCTGCACCGCGGCGATCGGCATCGGTGCGGCGCTTTTGCCTGGCCGTGCCATCGCGCCGATCGCGCGGCCTGACCCATCGGTCTATTCCGCAGCGACGATCGCGCGCGGGCAACAACTGGCCGCACTCGGCAATTGCGCGGAGTGCCACACCATGATCGGCGGGGCGCTCAACGCCGGTGGCCGCGCCCTGGAGACGCCGTTCGGTACGATCTATGCAACCAACATCACGCCAGACGTCGAGACCGGCATCGGCGCCTGGTCCTATCCCGCGTTCGAGCGCGCGATGCGCGACGGGCTGCATCGCGACGGACGGCAGCTCTATCCCGCCTTCCCCTACACGCACTTTGCGAATACTTGCGATGCCGACATGCAGGCGCTTTATGCCTACCTGATGGCGCAGCCGCCGGTGCGCGCACCGGCAGCGGCGAATGCGCTCGCCTTCCCGTTCAATCTCCGCCCGCTACTTGCCGGATGGAATGCGCTGTTCCACCAGACGCGCGAGTTCAAGCCCGATCCCGCCAAATCCGACGTCTGGAATCGCGGCGCATATCTCGTCGAGGGACTCGGCCATTGCAGCGGCTGCCATTCGCCGCGCAACGCACTCGGCGCCGAACAGCGTGGCGCCTATCTCGCCGGCGGCTTTGCCGAGGGCTGGGAGGCGCCGCCGCTGACCTCACTCTCGCACGCGCCGATCCCATGGAGCGAGGACGAGCTGTTCGCCTATTTGCGCACCGGCCACTCGCGATATCACGGCGTCGCCGCCGGACCGATGGCGCCTGTTGTCAGGGATCTCAAAGCCCTGCCCGACCAGGACATCCGCGCCATGGCGGTCTATCTCAACTCATTCAACGACACCGCAACCGAAGCACCGGACGCGCTTGCGGCACGTCTCGAAAGCGCGACGCAAGTTACAATTGCGTCCTCCACCGGCGCACGGCTCTATCAGGGCGCCTGCGCCGTCTGCCACGAGGTCGGCGGCCTGCCGCTGTTCGGCAGCCGGCCTTCGCTGGCACTCAACAGCAATCTGCACAGCGTCACATCGGACAATCTCGTGCAGATCATCCTGCACGGCATCGCCGAGCCGGTGTCGAGCGATCTCGGCTACATGCCGGCCTTCAAGAACAGCATGAGCGATGCGCAGGTCGAGGAACTGGTCACCTTCCTGCGCAAGCAGTTCGCCCCGGACAGGCCGGCATGGACCGGCGTGAAGGAGACGATTGCGCGTGTGAGAGCCGCCACGAATTGAGCGCTACTTCTTGTGCTCCACCGGCGGCGTGCCGTGCGTATGGAACGATTCGATCGTCTTCAGGCCCCACGCCTGCCCCTTCCTGCGCTCCTCTTCCGTCCACACGATCGGCTTCCAGTCGGGCGCGAGGATGAGGCGCGCGCCGGCATTGGCGACTTCGACGCGGTTGCCGCCGGGCTCGTAGACGTAGAGGAAGAAGGTCTGCTGGATCGCATGCTTATGCGGCCCGGTCTCGATGTGAATACCGTTCTCCAGGAAGATATCTGCAGCGCGAAGAATCTCTTCGCGGCTGTCGAGCGCGTAGGTGACGTGGTGGAAGCGGCCGGGCGTGCCGGAATGGTCGAGCGAATAGGCGAAATCGTAGCTCTTGTTCGACATGGTCAGCCACATCGCCGCTTCGCGGCCGTCGTTGAGCACGATCTGCTCGGTGAGGCGGCAGCCGAGATAATTCTCGAAAAACTCGCGATTCGCCTTGATGTCGGTGGCGAGGCAATTCAGATGATCGAGGCGCCGGACGTTGACGCCACGCGCGGGAAAGCGCTGCGCCTGGTTCTTCAGTGCGGGTTTCAGCTCGGGCGGCGCCTGATACCATTCGGTCTCGTAATAGAGCTCGACGATGTGTCCGTCGGGATCGCGACAGCGGAAGGTCGGCCCCTGCCCCATATCGCCGTCGATCCAGCCGATGTCGAAGCCGGACCCCTTCAGCGCCGCGACGCGGCGCTCCAGCGCCTGCTGGCTGCGCGCGCGCAACGCCATGTGCTCCATGCCCGATGTCTTCGACGCCGTCAGTTTGAGCGAATAGCGCTCGTAATCGTCCCAGCCGCGCAAATAGACCGACTCGCCCTTTTGTCCGCTGACGGTCATGCCCATAACGTCGACGAAGAATTTCAGGCTCTCGTCCGGCTTCGGTGTCAACAGCTCCATGTGGCCGAGATGAGCGAGATCGAGGATCGGTTCGGGTTGCATGGTGTCCTCCAAGACGTGGCTTGCGATCCGCTGGACCGGATCCCGCGATCTGGCGCAGGCGGCAATCCGCTCACGCGCCGGTGGGCGGCACAAGGCCGCCGGTTCATTTGTACCAATGTACAAATGATTAGGTCCCGTCAACAAATCAAGCAAGACCGCCGAGGGTGGATGACGAACCGTCTAGGATGACCAACCCGTCCCGGAACCGCGGACCGACTGCCCGAATGGTAAAGTCTCTCTTAAGCGCTCTCAGGCCCGTCGGCCGGGAAAAAGCAGCATTTTCCGGGCGCTTCTGCCAGGGAATATGCATTGGGAACAAACTTCGCACCCGAATTGTCGCGGATTTAACGAAGCGCCGGCGCCTGCCGTTTAACCGTTTGTCCAGCGACGGCCGTGCATAGTCCGGGCAACCCGTTGCTCTTGCCAGGTTCATTCATTGTGACATCCTTTGGACGCGTGATTTCGGTTCGCGGATCGCTCGCCCGGGTCGGGCTACTGCCTGAAAGCCGGATGCCGGTCTCGGAAGTGCGGGCAACCGTCGGCCGCTTCGTCAGTATCCGCTGCGCCAGCTCGGTCATCGTCGCCATGATCACCGAGGTGTCCTGCGAGAACCTCTCGAGCAACGACGATTTGATCGCCATCGCCTCGGTCGACCTGCTCGGGGAAATTCTCAACGCCACCGGCAAGGCCAAATTCCAGCGCGGCGTCACCAACTATCCGACCATCGGCGATTCCGTCGACCTGATCACGAGCCAGGAGCTGCGCACGATCTACGCGCCCACCGGCTCCGACCAGATCAATGTCGGCTTCCTTCAGCAGGACAGCTCCGTCGTCGCCTATGTCGACATCGAGGAAATGCTCTCCAAACACTTTGCGGTGCTGGGATCGACCGGCGTCGGCAAATCGACCGGCGTGTCGCTGTTGCTCAACGAGATCCTCAAGGCACGCCCGAACCTGCGCATCTTCCTGCTCGATGTGCACAACGAATATGGCCGCTGCTTCGGCGACCGCGCGCTGGTGCTCAACCCGCGCAATTTGAAGCTGCCATTCTGGCTGTTCAATTTCGAGGAAATCGTCGACGTGCTGTTCGGCGGCCGCGCCGGCGTGCCCGAGGAGCTCGACGTCCTCGCCGAAGTCATTCCCCTCGCCAAGGGCGTCTACACCCAGTACCAGAACGCCGACCGCATTGGCCTGAAGCGCATCGATCCCAAGCAGATCGGCTACACCGTCGATACGCCGGTGCCCTATCGCCTGGTCGATCTGATGTCGCTGATCGACGAGCGCATGGGCAAGCTCGAGAACCGCTCCTCGCGCATCATCTATCACAAGCTGATCTCCCGCATCGAGGCGGTCCGCAACGACCCGCGCTACGCCTTCATGTTCGACAACGCCAATGTCGGCGGTGACACCATGGCCGAGGTGATCAGCCATCTGTTCCGCCTGCCGGCCAACGGCAAGCCGATGACGGTGATGCAGCTCGCCGGCTTCCCGGCCGAAGTCATCGATTCCGTCGTCTCGGTGCTCTGCCGCATGGCCTTCGACTTCGGCCTGTGGAGCGACGGCGTTTCGCCGATGCTGTTCGTCTGCGAAGAGGCTCACCGCTACGCCTCCGCCGATCGCAATGTCGGCTTCGGGCCGACCCGCAAGGCGGTGTCGCGCATCGCCAAGGAAGGCCGCAAATACGGCGTCTATCTTGGCCTCATCACCCAGCGTCCGGCCGAGCTCGACGCGACCATCATCTCCCAGTGCAACACGCTGTTCACGATGCGTCTTGCCAACGAGCGCGACCAGGCGCTGCTGCGCGCCGCGGTGTCGGATGCGGCCGCGAATCTGCTCTCGTTCGTGCCCTCGCTCGGCACCCGCGAAGTGCTGGCATTCGGCGAAGGTGTCGCGCTGCCGACGCGGCTGCGCTTCAAGGAGGTGCCGCCGCATCAATTGCCGCGCGGCGAAGCCACCATCAGCAGCGTGCCGTCCGTCACCTCCGGTCACGACATGCATTTCGTCGGCGCCGTGCTCGAGCGCTGGCGCGGTGCCACCTCGCAGCGCGACGTGCCGAACGATCCGGTGTTCTCGGCGCCGCCCGCGAAGACGCTCTCCAACGTCGAAGCCCCGATGCTGCAACCGTCAATGGGGCTGGATCCGGACCGCTTCTCGCTGCTGAAGAAGCCGCTGCGGTAAAGCAACGCTCGTTTTCCAGCTCCGGCATTGCGAGCCTGGCGTCACGTTGAGCATGGCGCCGGCATCGACTATGGTTGCCGGCCCCAAGCCGGAATCCATGCCCATGACAAAGCCTGCGCAACGCTTCGCCGCTCCCGCCCTCGATGCGCTCCCTGACGACATCCGCACACGTCTCCTCGCCGTGCAGGAGAAGAGCGGCTTCGTGCCGAACGTGTTCTTGACGCTGGCCTACCGCCCGGACGAGTTCCGCGCCTTCTTCGCCTATCACGACGCGCTGATGGAGAAGGACGGCGGCCTCACCAAGGCCGAGCGCGAGATGATCGTGGTCGCGACCTCGGCAGCCAATCAGTGCCAGTATTGCGTGATCGCGCACGGCGCGATCCTGCGTATCCGCGCCAAGAACCCGCTGATCGCCGACCAGATCGCCACGAACTACCGCAAGGCCGACATCACGCCGCGGCAAAAGGCGATGCTCGACTTCGCGATGAAGGTCTCGGCCGATGCGCAGCGGATTTCCGAGGACGATTTCACCGCGCTCGCGCCGCATGGCTTCAGCGACGACGACATCTGGGACATCGCCGCAATCTCCGCCTTCTTCGCACTGTCGAACCGGCTGGCGAATTTCACCGGTATGCGGCCGAATGACGAATTCTATCTGATGGGACGGCTGCCAAAGAAATGACCGACTGCCGCGAACGCGGAAGGAACGCATAGCCGACAAACGCACTGGATGAGTTCCCGTTTGACGGGAACTCTGCGTTTTCGCAATCGCACACGTTTAATTAAGAATCTCACCCTCAACTAGCACAAACGCTTTGGCACAACTTGCGCAGTTTCCATCACCGGAGACGCGGATGAATCGTGCCTGTCGAGGGGCTTCTCATGAACGTGCGGGCATTTGTTGTCGCGACCTGTATCGGCACGGCTTTCTTCGCGGCTGGGTACGCATGGAATTATCAGCCGGAGATCATCAACGCGAACGAGATATGGAGCATGTTCGAATCGGAGCATGGCAAGGCGCGGGCTGCCGTGTTGCGCGTCCTGGTTGCGCCGAATTCAGCTCACTTCAACGGCCTGCGAACGATCGATGCAGACCAGGCAAGATACGTATGCGGCTCCGTAAAGGCGATGGACAAGGAGAGGCAGTATGTCGAGGCCGCGTTCGTTTACACCGTCGCGATCGATTTTGCCCGTATCGACGACGACGGCCGGATGACGTCGCAGCGCTCTCCTTACAAGCCCTGCCCGGGCGAGGCCGACGACAAAATTGCCGACCAGAACACGCTGATATCGCCAGGCGCGCTGTCGATGATCAAGACCGTCGAAAAAATCATCCCCAAGTCCAGCGGCGGAACGATGGAACAACAGCTTGGCCAGCTCGCCGGACAGACAGCGGCGGTCGCGCCAGGTTCGGCGGTCCCGCGGAGATCGGCCGGCTCATCGGGTTCGGCAGCCTCAGCAGGGGCAGGATGGGCGCCAGCAGCGCAGCATTCAGGTTCGGGCGTGGAGGCACGACAAGCAGATGAACTGACGTGGCGTGTCGACCAGCCGCCGGCCGCATGGCCGAATTTTCCCTCGGACCACCCGCTGGCGAAATCGGCGCAGAAGCGGACGAGCGCCGAGGCCCTGGCTTTTGCAAGAGATGTCGAGGCTCGCTGGGAAGACGCCAAATCATCCGGGGTTCCGGCCAAGCGTCCTCCGCCTGAGGAGATCAAGGAAGCATGCCGCGCGCTACTTGCGATCGATCCCACGGACGAGGATTATCCGCGGGCCTGGGCCGCCTTTGTGCGGCTGCGCAAAATCGATCGCGACGCTGCTGGTTGAACTGGCGGGGATGTGTGCTAGCGCTTCGCCATCAGCTCGAGCGCCGGGGCAAAGCGCTCGGAAAACGTCAACGTCTTGGCATGGTGTACTGCGGCAAACGATGCCGAGATCCCGGCTGAAGCGACCACGAGCAGGGCAATGGCGAAAACCAGACGGCGCATTTCGGCCTCCTGTGTGAGCTCGACAACCCACAGATGGCACGGCTTTGTTTCAGCACCGCTTCGTGCGGACGGAAGATGGTTTCGCTCAAGAGGCTGTGATCAGATCCGGTTTGCGGAGCCGCATGCCGTACTGACGTGAGCGTTGCGCCTAATCATCGTCAGCCGGACCGCACCAGCCGGGCAGATAGATCGCGTCCTTGCTCTTGGCTGAGGACATCGCCTTCTCGAGCGCCTTGTCAAAATTGGCGTCCACAGCCTTGCGCGACAGCTTTCGGCGCAGATAATCCGCCCACAGGAATTCGGAGAACGGCGTGGTGTCCTTGGCGAAGCCGCCCATGCGGCGCAGCTCGCCGGCAAGGCTCCGGAAGGGATCGTCCTTGAGAGCGACGACGGATTTCGGCAAATCGCGGAACGGGCGCCGTTCGCCCTTGGCGTCGTAAGGGTAAACCCAGCGCTTGTTGTCCATCACGCCCCAGAACGCTTCGCGCTCCACCATCCTGAGGTCGCCGACGATGGTGACCAGCACCTCCTTGACGCCCTCGTCGTGCAGAGCGCGACCGAGATGATGATGGTCAATCACGTAATAGCGCTCGTCGGGGCCATGCACGACGGGGATCATATGCTTGCCGAGCAGATCGGCCTGCTTTTTCTTGTCGTGCTCGCGCCAGCGCTTGCGCTTCTCCCTGACCTCGCGCATCCCGACCGTCATCTGCGTCGGCCGTAGCGACAGGATCGACACCGGATGCACTCTCGGTTCGCGCGTATTGGTCATGGTTGGAGAGCCCTTCACATGGTTGCAGCTGCGTGATCAGGTTCCCTGGACTATGCCATGGGCATTGCGCCGGCAATGCATTCGGCTGGGCGGAGATTATTGCATTGCACCCTCTGCAGGCCCGGAACGACCACGGTTCCACGGTCCTTCGTTCGCAACCCTGCTAGATAGTGCGAACGCGCAATGCACGTGCGCGTTGAGAAGATTTTCTGCAACGTGTTCACCACGTATGCTATCTAAAAATCGCTGCTTCGGAGTGATCCCTGCACCATGACAACCCAGCGGCCCATAAGCTCGGATGACGAGCACCGGGTGCTCCAGTTCAGGCCGCGCACCTCGCCTTCCCCGACGGGCTACCGCGGCAACGCTAGCGTGCAGCAGTTGCGCGTCGCGCCCGAGCCGCTCGACCTGTCGCGCTACGAGCAGCCCCGCACTGAACCGGACGATTTCCGCCATCGCATGCTCGCGAATATCGCGGCGCTGGCCTTCACCATCGCACTGACCGCGATCGGGATCTGGCTCGCGGTGAGCATCGCCGACCTGCGCCGGACCCAGGATTGCGTGCTGATGGGCCGCCGCGACTGCGTCAAGATCACGACGCCGCACATCTAAGGCAAGACGTCGGGCGAGGCCCGCCGACGGTCCTTCGGCCGAAGCGGCTCAGCCGGGGCGTCCCCAGCCCTGTCCCCACACCCGCCGGCTCCATTGAACTCAGGGCGGCGCTCCGATATACGGGCTTTCGACCCGGCCAGAGGGGGGTTGAGGGCGTCATCGGGGCGCGATGCCCACCCACCGTTCCACTCTGGAAAATCTGACAAACATCTGCAATATATCAAAGGCTTAGTGATGTCCTCCACATTCGATCAGGTCGCTACGATCATCGCTGAAACCTGCGACATCCCGCGCGACACGATCACGCCGGATAGCCATGCCATCGATGACCTCGGCATCGACAGCCTCGATTTCCTGGACATCGCGTTCGCGATCGACAAGCAGTTCGGTATCAAGCTGCCGCTGGAAAAGTGGACCCAAGAGGTCAACGACGGCAAAGCCACCACCGAGCAGTATTTCGTGCTGAAAAACCTGTGCGCCCGCATCGACGAACTGGTTGCGGCCAAGGGCGCGAGCGCCTAAGCGCGCGGTCATGCAACTCGAATACTTCCACATGATAGATCGCGTCGTCGACCTCAACGTCGACGCGAAGACGATTGTCGTCGAGGCTCAGGTCCCGATGGAGAGCACCATCTTCGAGGGGCACTTCCCGGGCTATCCCCTGATGCCCGGCGTGCTCCTGATCGAATCGATGGCGCAGGCCTCTGGCTGGCTTCAGCTTGGCGTGCTCAAATTCGAGCGCATGCCGATCCTGGCTGCCGTCAAGGAGGCCAAGGTCCGCGGCTCGGTCTTCCCCGGCGATCTCATGAGCATCGAGGCGAGCCTGGCCCATCAGGGCTCGGGCTACGCCGTGACCGAAGCCAAGATCAAGGTCGGCGGCAAGCTGCGCGCGAATTCGACGCTGACCTTCACGCAGATTCCCTTTCCCCATGCGGATATGCGCGCCCACATGGACGCGGTCGCCAAACGCGTCGGCTTTCCGCAACAGGCCGTATCGCCATGACCGAGACTGCTTCGAAGCCCGCCCAGACGGAAGTCTGGATCACCGGCATTGGCCTGGCCACCTCGCTCGGCGAGGGCCTGGACGCCAACTGGGCCGCGCTTCAGGAGAAGCGCATCAATGTCGACGAGAAGGGCTTTGCGCCCTACATCGTGCACCCCCTGACGCCGGTTACCTTCGACAGCCAGATCCCGAAGAAGGGCGACCAGCGCCAGATGGAAGCCTGGCAGCGCATCGGCACCTATGCGGCCGGGCTTGCGCTCGACTCCGCCGGGATCAAGGGCAACAAGGATATCCTGTCGAAGATCGACATGGTCGTCGCCGCCGGCGGCGGCGAGCGCGATCTCAACGTCGACACCGGCGTGCTCACGGCCGAGGCCAAGGGTGCCAACGCGCCCGGCTTCCTCAACGAGCGGCTGATGAGCGATCTCAGGCCGACGCTGTTCCTGGCCCAGCTCTCCAACCTGCTCGCCGGCAACATCGCCATCGTGCATGGCATTGGCGGCACCTCGCGCACCTTCATGGGTGAAGAGGTTGCCGGCGCCGATGCCGCCCGCATTGCATTGTCGCGCATCGCCTCCGGCGAGAGCGACATCGCGCTGATCGGCGGCTCGCACAATGGCGAGCGCAAGGACCTGATGGTCCTCTACGAATTCGGCGACTTCAATCTCAAGGACAAGTTCGCACCCGTGTGGGCGCGCAAGGACCACGCCGGCTTCGCGCTCGGCTCGGCTGGCGCGTTTCTGGTGCTGGAGTCCAAGGCGCATGCGGAGGCGCGCGGTGCCAAGCCGTTCGCGAAGCTGTCGAGCGTCGTTGCCGACCTCGCCCGGCGCAAGACCCCCGGCGACATGGCCGCGACGCTGGAGAAGCTTTGGGCAAAGTTGCCGAAGCGCGACGGCAAGGGCGCGATCATATCCGGTGCGACCGGCGCTGAGCCGGCGACATCGGAAGAGCGCGGCTTCCTGAAGGGCCACGCCGAGTTCCCGGTGCGCTCGACCGGCACGATGTTCGGCCACACCATGGAGACGCAATTCCCGCTCGGTATCGCGCTCGCCGCGCTGTCGATCTCTCGCGGCGCGCTGTTTCCGCCGAACGATTCCACGGGCACCGAGATTGAAATGCAGGGAGCGCCCACCCAGATTGTGGTGGTGGGGGCCGGACACTGGCGCGGCGAAGGCATGGCGCTGGTCGAGGCAGTAAGCTAGAGCGCGTTGCGCTTTGGCAGGTTATTGTTTGGGCATGATCTTCTCGGAAAATCGCGTCACGCTTTTTCGGATCATGCTCCAGCTCAAGCGGGGATCGACATGACTGCACCACGCGACAAACTCGGGCGTCCCGTCGTCGTCGTCACCGGCATGGGCATCATGACCTCGCTCGGCAACGGCAAGACCGACAATTGGGCGAAGCTTGTCGCCGGCGAATCCGGCATCCGCACCATCACGCGCTTTCCAGTCGACGGCCTGAAAACCACGATGGCCGGCACGGTGGATTTCGTCAGCGTCGATCCGTTCTCCTCCACCGGCCTGTCCGAGCGGATGGCCGAACTGGTGACGCAGGAAGCGCTGGACCAGGCCGGCATCGGCGCCAAGGCGGATTTCCCGGGCCCTCTCTTCCTTGCGGTCGCACCTGTCGAAGTCGAATGGCCGCAGCGCCGCGAACTTGGCCGCGCGGTCGGTAAGCTCGACTTCAATTACGACGATCTGCTGCGCATCTCCGGTGGCGGCAAGTACAGCGCCTATCACCACCGCTTCATGTTCGGTTCGGTCGCGGCCTACCTCGCCGAGACCTTCGGCACCAAGGGCTCGCCGATCTCGTTGTCGACGGCCTGCGCCTCGGGCGCGACCTCGATCCAGCTCGGTGTCGAGGCGATCCGCCGCGGCGAAACCGATGCCGCGCTGTGCGTGGCGACCGACGGCACCGTAAATCCGGAGGCGCTGGTGCGCTTCTCGCTGCTCTCGGCGCTGTCGACCCAGAACGATCCGCCGCAGGCGGCCTCCCGTCCCTTCTCCAAGAACCGCGACGGTTTTGTCATGGCCGAAGGCGCAGGTGCGCTGGTGCTCGAAAGCTATGAAGCCGCCACCGCGCGCGGCGCAAAAATTCTCGGCGTGATCGCCGGCTGCGGCGAGCTCACCGATTCCTTCCATCGCACCCGCTCCTCGCCCGACGGCAAGCCGATCATCGGCTGCATGAACAAGACGCTGGCCGATGCCGGCATGACGCCGGACCAGATCGACCACATCAACGCGCACGGCACCGCGACGCCCGAGAACGACAAGATGGAGTACAATACGACATCGGCCGTGTTCGGCGATCTCGTCTCGAAGATTCCGGTCACCTCCAACAAGTCGATGGTCGGCCACACCATCTCGGCCGCCGGCGCGGTCGAGGCAATCTTCTCGCTGCTCACGCTCGAACATCAGCGCATCCCGCCGACGATCAACTACGACAATCCGGATCCCACGATCCTGTTCGACGTCGTCGGCAACAAGGCACGCGATGCCCGCGTCACCGCGGTGATGTCGAACTCGTTCGGCTTCGGCGGCCAGAACGCCTCGCTGATCCTGACCCGCGAACCGGCCTGACCGGACGCATGGCGCTGCTTCCTGCGAGGACGAAGGCCCGCGCGCGGGCGACGGCCAAGTCGATCGGTGGAGGGCTGATCGGCGCCGCCACCGTCGGCATGTTGCGCACCACGCGCTATTTCGATCCGGTCAAGACCTCGGACTTTTTCGCGCGCGTCACCAAGACGATCGGTCCGCGCCTGCGCGAGCACCGCATCGGCCGCGCCAACCTCAGCGCGGCCTTTCCGGAGAAATCGCCCGAAGAGATCGAAAGCATCCTGATGGGCGTGTGGGACAATCTCGGTCGCGTCGGCGCCGAATTCGCCCATATGGACCACGTCTGGGACTACGACCGCGCCCATCCGGAAAACAGCCGGATCGAACTGCCCAGCCGCAGCATCGAGCTGTTCGACCGGATCCGCGACGACGGCAAGCCGGCGCTGATCTTCGCCGCGCATCTCGCCAACTGGGAATTGCCGGCGCTCGCCGCGGTCGCGCATGGGCTGGATACGGCGATCCTCTACCGCCGCCCCAATATCGCCTCCGCCGACCGCATCATCCAGGAGATGCGCCAGGTCAACATGGGCACGCTGATCCCGGCGGGGCGCGACGCGCCGCTGCGGCTCGCGCAGGCGCTCAAGGACGGCAAGCACGTCGCGATGCTGATCGACCAGTATCTGACCGGCGGCGTCGAGGTCACCTTCTTCGGCCGCAAGACCCGCGCCAATCCGATGCTGGCACGCCTGTTGCGCCAGGTCGAATGCCCGATCCACGGCGTCCGCGTCATCCGCCTGCCCGGCGGCCGCTTCACCGCCGAGATCACCGAAGAGGTCCAGCCGGTGCGCGACGCCGACGGCAAGATCGACATCCAGGGCACCACCCAGGCGATCACGAGCGTGGTGGAAGGCTGGGTCCGCGAGCATCCCGAGCAGTGGCTGTGGCTGCACCGCAGGTGGCGGTAATCTTGTTCCGTCATTGCGAGCGACTTGTCCGCCGTAGCTCGAAGAGCGAAGGCGGAAGCGAGCAATCCAGAATCCTCCCGCGGAAAGATTCTGATTGGTTCGTCGCTTCGCTCCTCGCAATGATGGGCGCGATTACCTTCCCGTCTTCACCCTGGTCCACAGCCGATTGATGACCCGCTGGGTCGCCGGCTCACGCGCCGTGATGACGAACAGCTTTGCGAGCATCGCCTCGTCCGGATAGATGTTCTTGTCGTTCAGAATTTTCGGGTCGACCAGCTTCTGGCTGGCGAGGTTGCCGTTGGCGTAGGACAGGAAGTCCGTATTCTTGGCGGCCACGTCCGGACGGTAGAGATAGTTGATCAGCTCGTAGGCTTCCTTGACGTTCCTGGCATCCGCAGGGATTGCGAGATTGTCGAAGAACATCTGCGCGCCCTCCTTCGGGATGGCGTAGCCGATCTCGATGCCGCTTTTGACTTCGGCAGCGCGGGCGCGGGCCTGCATGATGTCGCCGGACCAGCCGACCACGAAACAGATCTCGCCGGTGGCGAGCGCGCTTAGATATTCGGACGAATGAAACTTGCGCACGGCAGGCCGCACCTTGGCCACGACATCGGCGGCCTTGTCGAGGTCGGCCTGCTTGGTCGAGTTCGGATCGAGCCCGAGATAGTTCAACGCCGCCGGGAAGATGTCGTCGGCGGAATCCAGCATGTGGACGCCGCAGTCTTTGAATTTCGCGAGATTCTCCGGCTTGAACACGATGTCCCAGCTGTCGATTTTCGCATCAGCTCCGAGAATCTGCTTCAGCTTGGCGACGTTGTAGCCGATGCCCGTCGTGCCCCACATGTAATTGGCGGCGTAGACATTGCCGGGGTCGTAGATCGCGAGACGTTCAGTCACCACCGGCCAGGCATTGGCCAGGTTCGGCAGCTTCGACTTGTCGAGCTTCTGGAAGATGCTGGCCTTGATCTGGCGCTGAAGGAAATAGGCCGTCGGCACCACGACGTCATAGCCGGACTTGCCGGCCATCAAGCGCGTCTCCAGCGTCTCGTTGGCGTCAAACGTGTCGTAGACCACCTTGATACCGGTCTCCCTGGTGAAGGCCTCGAGGACGTCGGGCGCCACGTAGTTCGACCAATTGTAGAAGTTGACGACCCGCTCCTCGGCCCCGGCGGGAGCGGAGAGCAACGTCAGCGCGGCGGCGATCGCGAGGCCAAAACCAAAGCGGCTGACGATCGTCATCTGCTACCTCTTGCGCCCGCGCACCGCGTCCGACAGCCGCTCCAGCGCGGTGTCGAGCGTCTCGTCCTTCTTGGCAAAGCAGAAGCGCACCACCGAGGTCACAGGGTCCTGCTCGTAGAAGGCCGACACCGGGATTGCCGCGACCTTGTAGTCCTTCACGATCCGCCAGCAGAACTCGGTGTCGCTCTCGTTCAGCCCGAGCGGGGACAGGTCGACGGTGAGGAAGTAGGTTCCCTGCGACTTCAGCACCGGGAAGCCGAGGCTCTCCAGTCCCTTGGCAAGGCGGTCCCTGCTCCGCGCCAGGTCCTTGCGCATCGACAGGAAATACTCGTCCGGCTTGCCGAGCCCGTAGGCGACGGCGGCCTGGAGGTTCGGCGCGGTGGTAAAGGTCAGGAACTGGTGCACCTTGGCGGCAACGCGCAGCAACGGCGGCGCGGCGCAGACGAAGCCGATCTTCCAGCCCGTCAGCGAGAAGATCTTGCCGGCCGAGCCGACCTTGATGGTGCGGTCGCGCATGCCGGGGATGGTGATCAGCGGGATGTGCTTGTGCTCGTCGAAGGTGACGTGCTCCCAGACCTCGTCGCAGATCGCGATCACGTCGAACTCCTGGCAGTAGCGCGCCAAAAGCTCGAGGTCCTCGCGCGGAAACACCACCGCGGACGGATTCAGGGGATTGTTGAAGAGCACCGCCTTGGTCTTTGAATTGAAGACGCTTTTCAGCATGTCCTCATTCAGCCGCCAATGCGGCGGCTCGAGCCGGACCAGGCGCGGAATGCCGCCGGCCTGACGGATGATCGGCAGGTAGGAATCGTACACCGGCTGGAAGCACACCACCTCGTCACCGGGCTGGACGACGGCGAGGATCGCCGAGGTCAGGGCCTCGGTGCCGCCGGAGGTCACCATCACCTCGCTCATCGGATCTAGCTCGAGCCCATGCCAGTGGCCGTAATGGCTCGCGATCGCCTGGCGCAGCTCCGGCAGGCCCATCATCGACGGGTACTGGTTGTAGCCGTTCAGCGAGGCCTCGGCCGCGGCGCGGCGGATGTCTTCGGGGCCGGGATCGTCGGGAAAGCCCTGGCCAAGATTGATGGCGGCATTGTCGCGCGCGGCCTGCGACATCGCCTCGAAGATGGTGACGGGAAGGTCCGCGAAGACCTTGTTGAGGGACGAGCTCTTGGACATCGGCGGGGTCAGCCGCCGACCTTGCTGGGAAGACCCGCCGCCTTCCAGCCCAGAAAGATGAGAGAGTTAA
>NZ_JADPIT010000031.1:255469-335482 GCF_023073035.1 Bradyrhizobium sp. 62 | reverse complement strand
AATCAGGCGGCCTTCGTCGTATGCGTACGACGGTGGCAATGCGAGAAATCTGAAATCGGGCTTGCCCCGATCTCAATTCTATCCGGTCCTCAGGCAGCTCTTGGTCGGATGAACGTTGTAGAACAAGAAATTGTGCAAAGGGCGCGCGTCATTGCCTGGTTGGAAGAGGCGGGATCACACGGCGGGCCCGGTCCAGGCCATCAATTAAAGTCGAAAGCATCCGCGGTCCGATTGGCATATTGAAAGTCGTCGTCTCGTTGATCTCCATCTGGAGGAATGTGTCAGGCGATCGATGGTCTTTGACGACCGTGATCCTCCGCGGCACGACGGTCGTTTGCGATTTGGCTCCCGACTGCCGAGCGACCTGGCTGAGTTGGTTGGCAAGCTCCACAAGGAGTTCGCGCGAAAAGACTGCCTCGATGGTACCGTTCTGATCGGTCTCCATCGAAATCGTCACATCTTTTCCATCGTGACTGGCAACTGGTCGCACAGCGGCGACACGGATACGTTGTGGTGCATCGGGCATCGTACTGCTCCGGTCTGGTCTGGCGAGTCCTATCGGGCGCCGGGCAACCGCGCAATCAAACCAGTTAATGCCGGGTGGCGTTGCGACTCCCAGCCGCCACTCAGCCTATATTCGGAACCTGACGGCGACCTGACCAGCCATAATTCAGTTGGCTTGTGCCAGTCAGCGGCTCGCCGATTACTTAGATGAGCCCTTTCAGGGCTACTTGTCGCCCTGATTGCATCCAGTGCTCGAGCTTACTCGGCGAAATTGAGCCCGCCTTTATGCAACTCGCCTAGGATCTGAGTTTTTGCGGCCCGAGGCATCAAGGCGAGGGCGTAGAAATCGTAGCAGTTGCCCTTGATGACCAGCACTTCCTCGAAGCGGGCCTCAAGGAGCAAACGTGCGATCGTTTCTTCCGTAAAGCCGCTATTGTGCGCCATGTAGACGTTGCCCTTCTCGATGGACGCTGCGTGTCCGTAGATCATGTCGAGGGCGGTAATTGGTCCAAGCGGGGACTGGTAGGCGACTTCCTCTCCCTTGCCGTTGGCGACGAGAGCTGCGATCGGCTGCAGATCCGGCGACGTGATGAGGGCGAATCCATCGGGCTTCAGGATACGAGCGATGCCACGCAAGGCAGAACGGACGTCATGGGGGTGAAGATGCTCGAGGCTGTGAGAACAGTAGACCGCATCGAAAGTCCTGTCGGCAACCTGACTCAGGTCCTCGAGCGAACCCACGATGTCCGGGGCGACGCGTGGATCGACGTCCATGCGTACCTCCTGCCAACCGCCATTGCGGAAAGTAAGTTGTAAGCGCTCCGGATTGACGGGGCCGCTTCCGGCGTTGAGAACTTTTTTCAGCATTGCATCGAACCTGCAAAACGAATGGCTTCTGGACCCTGCGGCTTACCTACAAACACGTTTGCCTACTTCCTTATTCCTTGTCCGGGGGCGATGCGGAGACGCTAATGATCCTATTTGAATTAAACAGTGCTTGGAGCAGCTAAGGAAAATTGCGTTAATTTTCAATATCATCGATTAAAATCCGGGCGGGAGTTCGACCGCTTCAGGTGACAAATTGACCCGGGGCGTCCGAGCGCGCGGAGGCCATGCCAAGGCAGAAAACGGCACCGGGTCGAGCGACAGATTGGGGTTGTAATAGGGGTCCTCGAGCAGATGCCCCCCCCATTTGTTGCGGAGGTTCCGGAGCTCACGCTCAAAACGTGCGGCCTTGTCGCCCGCCAGGTCCCGGCCGCGGCTGGCCGATTCGTGATGGTAGAGCCGGGCTCCCGGCGTCCATACGATGCGCTTGCCCATACTCCGCAGCTTCAGACAATAGTCGACATCATTGAAGTTCACTGGAAAGCGCACTTCGTCCAGACCGCCCACCGACAGATAGTCGCTGCGACGGGTCAACAGGCAGGCCGCCGTCACAGATCCGCATTCGCGCGCAACCTTCAGCATGTCGCCGTAGCCCGGATCGCTGGCGAGCCGGTCATTGCCGATGTGCTGAGCCGCAAAGCTCGGACCCAGCGCGACGCCGGCATGCTGGATCATGCCGCTCGGCCACAACAGCAGCGCACCGACGGCGCCCACGTCTGGCTCCAATAGTCGGCCCTGCATCTCGGCGAGCCAGGCGGAGTCCATCGCCCTGATGTCGTTATTGAGCAGGAGGATGTCATCGCTGTCGCAAGCCTCGACCGCGAGATTATTGATGCGCGCAAAATTGAAGGCGCCGGGAGCGGCGAGCACCTGCGTTCCCTTCTGCTTCAGCGCTTCGAGATAGTCGAGCATGTCGGCGTCGCTCGAATCATTGTCGACGACCAGAACATGCGCGCGCACACTGGCAAGGGCTGGTGCGATACTCGCAAGGCAAGTTTGCAGCAAGTCCTTGCGGTTACGGACTGGAATGATCACCGTGAGTGTTCGCGGATTCGGCCTTCGAGCTACGCGGGCTGCAGGCAACAGCGCGCCGCGCTGGGCGGTTACTTCTGCCGCGACCCCGCGTGCGGACAAATGGGCGTGGCTTGCCTTAGCCAAGAGACGGCTGTGTGCGGCCAGATCCAGCGTTGGGATGCGTCCGAGCGGTATAGGTACATGCGCGACCTGCCGACTGACCAAAGCCTCATCGCCGTCGAACTGGCTGTTGAGCAGACGGTAGAGATTGGTTGGACGGGCCTCCAGCGCGACCTCAACAGAGGCGCGGTCCATCGCAAACAGTTGCGTGCAATAGCCCTGCTCCAGCATCCGCTCATAGTCAAACGCCGGCAGAAGCAATGGCCAAGCACGCGCCCCCTCGCCAATTTCCACATCACAGTAGACCACGCGAGCGCCTGGGACTGTAGCAAAACCTGCAACGAGTGCTGATAGCGCAGACTTGCCGAACACTGTCCCGGCCTGCGCGAAGACTACGATTTCGGCTTCGCTCGCATCTTGACCGAGGAATTCGTGCAATTCGTCGAGATCGAAAGTTCCAGGTCCGTCGAGGGGCGACAGGGCGGCGGCGACCCAGTTGTTGTGCTGTTGCGCCTCAAGGCTCTCCAAGGAGGTGTCCTCGCTCCCCCCTGCAACAAGCACCACAGCAGTTGTGCGATCGGCGGAATGGCCCGAACCGGAATACGGCGACTGCGGGATTTCGAAATCCCAGCGCGTGCGCCAGTCTTCGTAAGCCGTGAAAGGGGCTGATGCCGGCAATAGCCGATCGAGCATACGGCCGCGCAGACGCTCGGAATCTGTCTCACTAAAGCGAGTGAAAAATCGCTCCAGCGCATCGGGAAAGGCGACGAATGTGACGGGCGCTACCGTCAATTGCACTTCATCTTCGGTCACAAAGTGGGCGCGACGCACTCGTCCATCTGCGTAGTCGGTCGGTAAATGGAGATCGAAGGCCTTAACCAGATTGGCGTTGTCGATGCCGCCGACATGGCTAAAGCCGCTGGCGCGGGCCTCCGCGACGGGCTCGCCGTTGACGACGGCGCGAACCATCGGAGACTCGGCAGGGGGGCAGCGCACCCATCCCTGAAATCGCAAGCCGCCCATCCATTCGACAGCGCCCAAGCCGCGGCTGTCGGTGGCTTTATCCTGGGCTTGATCCAGCGAAATCGAAGAACCGACCGCCTCCGCGCCATTGGCCAGGCGGGCCTCGGCGATCCTGCTGTCGTTCAGCATGTCCGGCGTCAATGCAAAGGAAAAGCCGTAGCAGGCATCGCCAATCCCTTCGGCGGCAAGTTCAGGCGCGTAAGTCTCGGCACGGGCGAGCCGCACAGGCACGCCATCCAGCAGGAGTTCGACCACCAGTCGGCGTGAGAGATCGCCCAGGTCGTAGATGAAGCCGGAGAAGTTGGCTTCATCCGTGCGGACGAATTCGCAGCGAAACTCACGCGCAGCTGAAGGGGGAGCGGAATCCGTGCTTGCAGGAGCAGGGCGGCGGAGCTTCACCATTGCCTTGCGCTCCAGCCGAGCAGGTCTTCCGCGGCTTCGACGACCTCGCTTGAGGGCGTCATCGGTAAATCGGCGCCGTGCGCGACGACCTTGCCGAACGACCAGTCAAAGAAAGCGAGCGGCACGTCGAGCTCGGCGAAGGCCGCTGTCACCAATGGGTGGCCAAACAATGGAGCGCGCCGGGCAATCAGAACTCCGCCAAGACCATGAAGTGCGGCTGTGCCAGGCAAGTCCGTGGCGGAGACGGCACCGGTGACCACCACGTCGCCAAGCGCCATCAGGGCGAGATCGTTGAGGGTTTCACCCAGCACGACAATTCCGGTTTCGGGACGCTCCTGCCGGATGCGCCGAATGAGATCGCGCATGAAGGCAAAATCAAGGGCCGAGAGGCCGACAGGAAGCACGCCAAGTGCCTCGCCGCGCGGCGTCACGGCGCTCGGCCGTTCGAGCTTGTGGAAGACCCCGGAACAATCGACGAGACTTACCTGTTTCGCAAGTTTCGAGGGCAGCCGCCGCCTCGAGAAGGCCTCGGCCGCGGCGTCCGGCGCAAGGATGCGGCTGTCGCGGGTCAAAAACTTCAACCAGCTTCCGGACGTGTCGCTGCTGCAGTTGCATTCCTTATCCTGAAGGATGGCAGGGCACACCCGACCCCGTGGATCAAGGCCGCCCCGAGAACACCACAGGCTGCCGTCGGCGACCAGGAGATCCACCATCGCGCCTTGATCGATCAGGGGCCGTACCAACATGGCGGGTATATCGGCGGGATCAGCGATGAGCAAGCGCTGGGGTGCTATCGCGGTCAGGGTCTCGAACAGCCTGTGCTCGTCAGCTGGAAGCTGGAAGTCGAGGGATTGCGGGAAGTCCGAGCCCGCATCGCGCAGGATAAATTTGGCGCTGCCCCGGTCGAGGGAGGCGAGAATAGCGGGCTGGTCCGACCTGACAGCGAACTGCTTGGCGACCTGCATCACCGCGCCGGCGCCGGATAACACGAGCGTCGTTCCCCTGCGTTCGGCGATAAGTTCGCGCTCGATTGCGCCCCGGCTGTGCTTCAGCGGATCCAGCGCCTTGAAGGTTGCGCTCTCATTGCGATAGTCGGGAAAGCGCAAACGAAGCCTCGCCAGATTTAGAACAACCAAGGCGCGCTTTTCGGTCTTGAACGAGGCTGAGCCGGAGTGGCCCATATAGACCGAGGATGCGCAGACATTACGAAAACCATGCTGACGCGCACGGAGGCAAAGATCGACGTCCTCGAGGTAGCCGCGATGATAGTGGTCGGACAGTCCACCGACGGCATCGAGACACGCACGGGTGATGTAAAGACAAAAGCCGATGCCGTCCGGCATATCGACCACCTGGTCAGCGTTGACGCGCGCGGCGATCTTGTCCAGCCGCCCGATGTCCTCGGGTGAGAGCAGCGGGTTGGGGGCGAATGGGAGCGGCAGGCTAGTAGCTTCGCCATTGTTGGACAACGGCGTGACCGTTCCGATATCGGGAGATGAATGCGCCGCTTTGCGCAGTCGCTTCACGAAACCCTTCGGCACCAAAGTGTCGGAATTCAGCAGAATCACGTCGCCGGCTGGTACGGCATCGAGTGCGCGATTGACGGCGCCGATGAAGCCAAGATTGTCGGTATTGCGGATCAGCTGCACGTCGGCGAGGCTTGCAACGCTATCAAGCAACGCCGCGATCCGCCTGTCCGGTGTGGCGTCGTCGACCAGCAGCACCTTGGTCCGATCGTCGCCCGCGATCGCTTTTGTCAGGCTTTCGAGGCAGCCGCGGGTCGCTTCGAAATCGTCATAGACTGGGACGATCACTGTCACTTCGACGGCGCGTTGCTTAGTGCGAGCAAGCGACTTCGTCGCGACTGCTTTGCCATGCTTGACCGGAAGGGCAGCGAGCGGCGCCGGAAAGACGCTATTCACGATCGTGCGCCGCCCAAACCTCAGGCTCACTACCCGACGTGTCGTGGACGAAGGAAACGGCGCGCTGAAGCTTGCTGCGTGTTCGGCTTTGCCTGCGAGGACGTGCTGCGGATCACTCTCGACCGGGTAGGAGCTAGCTTTGGCGCCATTCTCGATCCGCAAGCTCATTTGCCCGCGCCCCTGCCAAACGGCCCAGCCCGTGATGCTGTCACCCACACGGTGGATCGCACCCAATGCGGTCTCGCCTTCAGCTTTCAACCGTGCGACGGCCTCTCCCAGCACGGTCATATCGCGATCGCGTTCGATCAACCGACGCGCGGCAGCTTCTCGCTGCTCGTCATCGCCCCATTGCATCAGGCGTCGATTGGCGGAGAGGTCGTCCGGTGCGAGCTCGAGCGCTTTGGCGATATCCTTGAGCGCAGCGGCCATGAAGCCGGACCGATGGGCTATTTCGGCGCGCAGGGTATAATGGCGTGCCTGGGCGACGGGAAGGATGCGGCAGCGCCGGTCGGCCAGACGGAACGCTTCGGCCAGTTCGCCGCGGGAAAGATTTGCGATTGCTGCTCGCTCCAGCGCAGAGGGGTGTTGCTCGGGATCCAGGAGGGCTGCAAATCTTTCCGGCACCGCGCCCATCGGTTCTAGCGCTTGCGGATTGCGGCGGCACGCTTTGGCCGTGCGGCGCGGCCTTGGGTTGCGATCCCATAGAAGTCCATCAGGCGCGGCAGGCAGACCGTTTCGAGGTCAAAGCGGTTGACGACGGTTTCTCGGGCGGCACGACGCATGCCGGCAAAGCGTCTTGGATGGGCCAGGGCTTCAATCACACGCTGCGAGAGCTGCTCGATATCGAAAAACGGCACTAGGAGGCCGTTGCTGCCGTCGATGATCTCGCGCAGGGGAGCGGTGTCGGAGCCGATCACGAGGCAGCCCGCGCTCATGGCCTCCAGCAGCGACCACGACAGCACGAACGGATAGGTGAAGTAGACGTGGGCACTCGAGATCTGGAATGCCTTCAGGAAGTCCTCTCGGTTCAGGTCTTCCGTGAAATGAATGCGGCTGGTGTCGACCTTGCCTTCGATTTCGCGGAAGAAATAGGAGCGCCAGCTTTGTCCGTCTGGGGGTGACAAGCCGTAGGGTGTGCCGGAACCCCCGACGATCAGGATTTGGGCCTTTGGGCGGGCCCCCATGATCGCAGGCAGTGCGCGCAGGAAACAGTGGAAGCCACGCAACGGTTCGTGGCTGCGGGTTGCAAAAGTGACGACCTCGTCGGCTTTCGTCAGCACCTTGCCCGAACGCAGCGTCAATGCGGCGTCGTCGCTCGGCCGGATAGCCTTCGTGTCCACTCCCTCGTGGATGACCTCGATCTTGCTCTGGAATTCGGCCGGATAGGTTGAGCGCTGCCACATCGTTGGCGAAAGACCCGCGTTCGCATCGTCGAGAGCCAATAGCGATGCCGCGTTCTTCAGGTGAATGCGGACATGGCCGTCGACGCCCATGTCGGGGAACTCGGAATCGAAGCCCACATCCTGTCCGCTGGCGCGATAGTAGAACTCGCAATAGGCAATGATGCGTGCGTCGGGAAACAGCGGACGTAGTGGTAACATCTCGCCCCAGCCCGGATGGGCAACGACAAGGTCGGGAATGAAACCCTGTTGCTTCAGGTTCGAAGCAGAATAGAGCACCTGCTCGGCGCGGCGGCACTCGGCCTCAAACCGACGCGCAAAGGGATGCGCCGCGGCGAGCTCGCCCTCGGGAATCATATACTTCTTCAGGGATACGCCGGGAATCGCGCGCGCGGTCGGCGACCCGATCGCGGCCATCTGGATGTCGTCCCGGCCGGAAAGCGCCTTGCTCAGCGGAAAAAACTGCGCGGGAAAGTTATTATGAACAAAAAGAATTTTCTGCATGGGTCCTTCGCGGCGGCCACCGACCGCCAATGCTAGCACTGGAATCGCAGCCGTGCAGAGCTGACACAATTTAACGCTAAAATCGGTCTTTTTGCCACCGTGTGGTCTGCATATTGCTTTGCATGCCATGCTTTCGCTATGATGAGAGGAATTTCGCCGGGGGATAAGATGAAATCGACAAACCTGCAGAAGTCGCTTGATCTGCAGAAGGGCCTGTTCCTGATCCGCTATGACTCGGCCGAAGACGCGTCGCAGCCTCCGAAGGTGAGCCTGTCGGCTGATCCACAGAGCGCGGGCTCGATTGAATTCCTGTTGCCTCCAGACGTTGAGGAACCGGTGTTGTGGTCCCCGGGCGCCAGCATCGTGGTTCGATTGTCAGTCCCTGCCCGTCTTCAGGTCGAGGTGAGTGCGCGTTCGGCGGGAGGATCGCTCGGGGCACGGATCCAGTCGGCATCGCTGTCCACGGACCCCCTTGGCCTGGCCGCGCTGGAAGAGGCGGAAATCGATCTTTCTGGTCTTCGCCTTCTCGGTCACTTGGCTGGTCGCGGCGATACGTTTGTAGGGCTCGGTGAATGGCTGGGTGGTCCTATAGCGCCGACAAGGATTGAGGGCCTCGGTTTCGATTGGTCGGGAAGACCTCAAAATTTTGGCTTGCGGCATTCGGTTCGAGTGGGTGGTCTGGGCGAGTCGAGGCCAACCGAGTTCGTCGAGGCTGGCGGATTTTCGGGAACTCGAGGGAAGGCCCTCCCTCTTGTCAGCGCGACCTTTGAGGTGTTCGGTCCGGCGGCTCATAGTTATGAGATTTCTGCTGACGCCATTTTCCTCGGTTCGCCGCAAATGAAGGTTACCGGACAAAGGATCGTGGTTTCGGGTCCTACGGGCCGAGAACCTCTCGTTGGAGTGCGGCTCCAGATTGCCTCAACGAGGAGGGCGGCAGCTCAAGCTCAGATTTCAGCTCGATCGGTCCCCATTGCAACACCGGCGGACGCTCCGGAGCCGAAAGGTGTTACGCGCAGTGGAAGCGGGCGCGTACGCGTGTTTCGCAGCCGTGCTGCCGCTAAGACCTGAAGGAGCTGTGGTGCGTTCTACCAAAGTGTGTTCCACAGGTGTACCCTCAATCGGCCGTGGTCTTCGAAAAAACGAAAAAACATTTCAGTTCATATACTTAGGATCTTCGATAGTTCCGGCATAAGGGCAGCCGGGATCAAGAAATCGATTTGGTTTTCTGCCCTCAAACCGCTAAGGTCTTTCGCACTGCACACGGAGCGATAGCGGGCTAGAAATTGCTAGAGGATTGCATGACCAACGATGTTTCGTCGGCCGAGGATGCCGCTATTTCCGGTCCCGCCGAGGGCAGGGAACCCACCGGCCTGGCTGCACTTGCCATCGTTGCTCGCCAGCACGGCTTGCATCTGACGGTCTCACAACTTGTCCACGACAATGTGCTCGGCGGTGGCGAAGTAACGATGGCCGAGATCGTCAAATGCGCCAATAATTCGGGGATGCGGTCGAAGGTTGTCCATCTCGATTGGCACGGGCTAAGCCATCTCAAGAAGGCGCTACCCGCCATCCTCTCGTTGAAGGACGGCAGCAAGATGGTGCTGCTGCGCCTGGAGGGCGACGAGAACAACCCGCGCGTCGTGCTGCGTGATCCGAATGTCAGCGAGGACGCGCTCCTTGTAATCGACCGGGTCCGGCTCGAGGATGTCTGGACGGGTGAGGTTGTGCTGGCCAAGCGCGACTATGATATTTCCGATGAGACTCAGCCGTTCAGTTTCGGCTTTATCACCGCGCTGATCTTCCGCGAACGGCGGATCGTGCGCGACGTCGCCGTGGCCGCGCTGGTGCTCGGCTTGCTCGCGCTAGCGCCTATCATGTTCTGGCGGCTCCTGTCCGACAAGGTGATTTATTACAAGGCGTTCAACACATTTTACGTGCTGTGTCTTGCGATGGGGGTCATTATCGCCTTCGAGACGATGTTCTTCTTCCTGCGCCAGTACCTCGTACATACCCTGACCGCGCGGCTCGACGTCAAGCTCTCGACTTACATCTTCGACAAGGTTCTCAATCTTCCGATCGACTATTTCGAGCGCAACCAGATCGGCCTGATCGCGCGCGATATGCGCGGCGAGATCTTCAGAGTTCGGACCTTTCTTGCCGGCCAGTTGTTCGGGACTATTCTGGATTCCACGACGCTAATTTTCTTTCTGCCAGTGATGTTCTTTTTCAGCCCGCTGTTGACCTTTGTCGTCCTGGGCTTCGCGGGCCTCATAGCGGCCTGGCTGATCCTGATGCTTCCCTATTATCGCAAGAAGTCTGGTGCGGTATTGGCTGCAGAGGGTGCACAGGGCGCCTTCATGGTTCAAAACCTGAATGGGATCCGTACCGTTAAGTCGCTGGCCCTTGATGCGCGCCAGAAGCATATCTGGGACGTCCACGTCGCCCGGGTCGCGAAGGCAAGGCTGGCTGAGGGAATGGCCGGCGTGATGATCCAGTCGGTCGTCAAGCCGCTGGAGCGGTTCGCAGTAAGCGGGTCTTTTGCCGTCGGCGTCTATCTCGCGATCACAACCTCGGACCCCGTCTATGTCGGAGCCTTGTTTGCCTTTCTGTTGCTGTCGCAGCGCGTTGCGGCGCCGCTCATGCAGATGGCTCAACTGGTCAATCAGTTCGACGAAGCCCGAGCGGCCGTTAATATCGTCGGCAACCTTGTCAATCAGCCGGCGGAAGAGGGGCGATCGGGGAACGGCGTGCGATTGCCGCTTCAGGGCCATGTCGAATTCTCCAGCGTGACCTTCAAGTACAAGGGCGCCGTCTCGCCGGCGCTGAACGGGATTTCGTTCGAAATCCCGACCGGTACGACGCTGGGCGTGATGGGTAAGAGCGGTTCGGGCAAGACCACGATCACGCGGCTGTTGCAGCGGCTGCATTCCGACTACGGCGGCCTGATCAAGATCGACGGTGTCGACGTCCGCGAATATGACGTCGATCATCTCCGCCGCAACATCGGGGTCGTGCTCCAGGAGAATTTTCTGTTCAGCGGCACGATCCGCGAGAACATTTCCGCGGCCAAGCCGGACGCGACCTTCGACGACGTGGTGCGGGCGGCGCGGCTCGCGGGCGCGGAGGAGTTTATCGACAAGCTGCCGCGCGGCTATGAGACTCATATTTACGAAGGCTCGCCCAATCTGTCCGGCGGCCAGCGCCAGCGGCTTGCGATCGCCCGCGCACTGATCGTCAATCCGCCGATCCTGATCCTGGACGAGGCCACCAGCGCGCTCGATGCCGAGAGCGAGGCGATAGTGAACGCCAACATCTCGCGGATCGCGCATGGCCGCACTATGATCATCATCTCGCACCGTCTGTCCTCTCTGGTCGATTGCGACGCGATCCTGGTGCTGAACGGTGGCGAGGTTAACGACATCGGGCGGCACGAGGAACTGCTCGCGCGCAACGACATATATGGCGGCCTGTGGCACACGCAGAACAGCCATATCCTGCCGGCGGCGCGGCGGCCGCGCACGAATTTCGGAGGGCCGACCCTTGTCTCGTAACGTCCCTGCGCTTGGCACCGTCCGGCAGTTCCAATCCGAGACCGACGCTATCCGCGAGGCGCCGGACCCGCTTGTCGTGCGTGCGACCTTGTGGGTGCTGGTCGCGTTCTTGCTGTCACTGGTGGGGATTATGTGCCTGACACGGCTAGATCGCGTCGTCTCCAGCGTCGGTGGCAAGGTCGTGCCGCTTGATCAGATCAACGTGCTCCAAGCGCTCGATCCGTCGATCATCAAGACCATTGATGTGCGCGAGGGCGAGCAGGTGCAGGCGGGACAACAGCTCGCGACCCTGGACTCGACCTTCGCATCCGCCGACGTCACCCAGTACAAGCAGCAGGTCGCGAGCCTCGAGGCGCAGGTGTCGCGCGACAAGGCCGAGCTGAGCAACACGCCGCTGGTCTTCCCGGACCGGCAGGATCCTGAGTTCAGGAGCTATGCGGCGCTGCAGAAGGCGCTTTATCAGCAACGCAAGGCGCAATATGCCGCCCAGGTCACCAGCTTCGATTCTAAGATCAGCCAGACCGAGGCGACGATCCAGAAGCTGCAGAAGGATGACGAGCGCTACGCCCAGCGGGACGAGGTGCTGCAGAAGATCGAGTCGATGCGCTCGACGCTGGCCGAAAGCGGCAGTGGGTCGAAGCTCAATCTCTATATTTCGCAGGATGCGCGGCTCGAGCTGCTGCGCACGATGGACAATACGCACAACAGCCTGGTCGAGGCACAGCATCAGCTCGAATCGCTGAAGGCCGATCGTCGGGCCTTCGTCGAGCAGTGGAACGCGCAGCTCAGCCAGGATCTTGTCACCACACAGAATTCACTCGACACGGCCAAGGCCTCCTTCGATAAGGCAGTCAAGCATCAGGATCTGGTGCGCCTGACGGCGGACGAGCCGTCCGTCGTGCTGACTCTGGCGAAACTGTCGGTCGGCTCCGTGCTCAAGCAAGGCGATCCCTTCATCACACTGATGCCGCTGAAGACGCGGCTCGATGCCGAGATTAAGATCGCTTCGCGGGACATCGGATTCATCAGGCCGGGTGATCTCTGCACCCTGAAGGTCGATGCCTTCAACTTCGCCGAGCACGGCACCGCCGAGGGCAAGATCCGTTGGGTCAGCGAAGGCGCTTTCACCATCGACGAAAACGGCCAGCCGGTGGATGCCTATTACAAGGCGCGATGCTCGGTGGAGCGGACCGATTTCCGCGGCGTGCCGCCGAACTTCCGTCTGATCCCCGGCATGACCCTGACCGGCGACGTTCATATCGGTACGCGCTCGGTCGCCATGTACGTGGTCGGCGACATGCTGAAGGGCCTCGGCCAGGCCATGCGCGAGGCGCAGTGAGGATGAGTGCGAGCAAGCCCAAGCCCAAGCCCGAGTTCAGGCTGCTGCGCCGGCTGGCGCCCTGGACGGCGCTCACCCCGGCAGCGCTGGTCGATCGCGGCGCCGAGGCATTCGACAGGGCCTCTCACATGGAGGCCTTCGAGGCTTGGCGCGTCGCCGCGCAGCGCGGGTCGGCGGAGGCGGCGTACCGAATCGGCCAGCTCTATGTGCGAGGGCAGGGCGTGGTGCGCTCGGTCCCCGACGCGGTCTCGTGGTACGAGCGCGCCGCGAAGGCTGGCCATGTCGACGCCCAGCTTCAGATCGGCCTAATCCTGGTCGATGGCGTGGCGGTGGACCAGCGCAGTTCGCCCGAGCTGTGGCGTCAGGCGGTCGAGAGCCAGGACGCCGACAGGTCGTCGATCGCCGAATTGATGTTTCCGCGCGGGCTTGCGGTTGCAAAGGACCCGGAGCGCGGCTTTGCCTGGGTTGCGAAGGCGGCTGCGTCCAGCAAGCCTGAGGCGCAGGCCGCCTTGGCCGACTTGCTGCGGCACGGCCGCGGCTGCGCACAGGACCACATGGGCGCGCGCGAATGGTACGAGATGGCGGCCGCGCAGAACCTCGCGGCCGGTGAGTTTGGGCTCGGCGACATCTTCTATCAGGGCCTCGGAGTCCCCAAGGACGCCGAACTCGCCGCGGATTGGTACCGCAAGGCGGCCGGACGAGGCCATGTCCGCGCCCAAGTCGCGCTCGCCTTCCTACATCTGAGCGGCTCCGGCGTTCCGGAGGATCGCGCCGAGGCGGCCCGCCTGTTCAACGAGGCCGCGCGGCAAGAGGACGTGACCGCGCTCTATCATCTCGGCCTCATGCGCCTGCGCGGCGACGGCCTGCCGCAATCGGTCGACAAGGCCGAGACCGCGTTGCGCAAGGCGGCGCGTCGCGGCCATCTGCCCTCGATCCTAGCCCTCGGGGAGTTCTACTCAAAAGGGGTGGCCACCGAGCCGGACCTGCGCGAAGCCGCTTATTGGCATCTCCAGGCTGCCGAGCGTGGCGACGTGCCGTCGCAGTTCTTCACCGGCCGCTTCTATGCCACAGGTAGCGGCGTGGCGCCGAGCGTGCGCGAGGCGGCGAAGTGGTTCCTGAGGGCCGCCGAGAACGGCCATGCTACCGCCGCCTACAACATCGCGGTGTTCTATCTCAAGGGCACCGGGCTTCCACAGGACGTCGCCACTGCGCTCAAATGGTTCGAGTTTGCGGCCAATGCGGGTATCCCGGCGGCGCAGGTGCAGCTCGGCCAGCTCTATTCCGCAGGCACCGGCGTCGACCGTGATCACGCCCGGGCGGAAGCATGGCTGGACAAGGCTGCGAGCGGCGGCGACGCCGAAGCCCAGTTGGCCTATGCGATGTTCTTGCTACAATCCGGCAAAGACGAAGGCACGCGCGCGCGGGCAGCCGGTCTGCTCGGACAGGCGGCCGCAGCGAACCACGCCGGTGCGAGCCTGCAGCTGGGGCATCTCGGCGCCGGCCGCTTCGGCGGGACGACCGATTGGCCCGAGGCGTTACGAAACTACACGCGCGCTTCCGAGGCCGGAATTGCGGACGCGATGCTGGCGCTGGCTAGCCTTCATCTCGATCCCACCACGGGCCTGGCCGATCTGAAGGCGGCTGCCCACTGGTTTGGCAAGGCCGCCGACGCCGGAAACCCGCTGGCGCAATTCCAACTGGGCGTGATGTACTGCACCGGCAACGGCGTCGAGATGGATCTCGAGAAGGGCGTGCGCTGGTACGAGGCTGCAGCCAAGCAGGGCCATCTGTTCGGCCAATACAACCTGGCTGTCATGCTGGCGAAGGGCCAAGGCTGCGAGGCCGATCCGCAACAGGCGTTCGAGTGGTTCCTGCAGGCCGCGGAGCAAGGCATGGCGGCGGCGCAGCTTGCAGTCGGTGACGCGCTTTATTCGGCGAACGGCGCGGCGCCGGATGCCGACGCGGCGAAGGGCTGGTACGAAAAGGCGGCACTGCAGGGGAGTGACGTGGCGCGGCAGAGATTGACGATGATCAAGGAGGCAGCGTCCAATCGTGCGTAAGGTACAAGCTTTCGCTGTTTAGATTAATGTGTCTATTTTATTGACTGCTTTCTAACGCCGATACAAGCATTTCGGTAGCCTTTTTGAATACCTCGTGCGAGTCGCTGGTCCGATAGTTGCTTTCGAACCCTCGGTTCGCATGGACCGAGCCGATACCCAAACCACCTACCAAAATTATATGACAAGGTTATGAAATGACGATCATCCCCCATCCCAATGTTGCGTTTGCTGATCTGGCCGAGCGGCTCACCACGCCGGCCGACGAGGTGATGGTGCCTCGCAAACTGCTGATGCGCTTGCTAGACCTCTACATCTCGTCGTGGGATTTCGATGAGGATTGGTACCTTGCCACTTACCCCGATATCCAGGCCGCAGTGACCGACGGCAAGTTCGCTTCCGGGTGGGACCATTTCAAGTCAGTGGGCTATTTCGAAGGTCGGCGCGGCAATCGCCCGGTTGTCGATACTGACTGGTACCTTGAAACATATCCTGACATCGCCAAAGCGATACTGGAGGGCAAGGTCACGAGTGCATCGGAGCATTTTGAAGCTTTTGGCTACGCGGAAGGTCGCTTGCCGTCGAACCCGGAAATTCACACGAAGTGGTATGCCCGACGTTACATGTCCGCCCCCCATCCGGAAGCCGTAAAGGAAAGCGATGCGCTTCAGGACTTTGTGCGCATTGGATATCGTAGCCTGGCCCTTCCCGCCCCACCCCGCTAACTCGAGTCTGAATGAGCCATGGTTGACGCTCCCTTGTTGCCGGTAACAGTTCCGAGGTTCGACGAAGGTCGATACTTCGAAGTCGATCCTAAAGCTCAAGACGCGCTCAAGTCGGGCGACGCTCAAAATGCTTTCGATCATTTCCTCCGATTTGGAATCGACGAGAACAAATATGCGGTCGTTCGCCGCGACGGCGCGGCGCTCGCTTGTGCGGTAGAACGAGTCCTTGTCTCGGAATCGGGCTTCTGCTTGATACTCGGTTGGCTCGTCGATGAGGGGTGCGATCCACCCCGCATCAAGCTGACGGGCGGCGATTTCACCGTCGAGTTGCCTGCGTCAGCCATGTTCCGGCATGCACGTAAGGATGTTGAGGAGCACGTGAGAGGGGGAGCCTACGACTACGGCTTCGTGATATTCGGGCAGTCGCCTTCAAAGTCGCTTCTGAAGCAGTCGATGTTGTTTCAGGCGAACTCTCTCTCAGGATCCTTCCAGGCCAAGGTCACGCCCGAAATCGTGTCCGACAAGCGGTTGATGGATACGCTACTGCAAATCATCGCCACGTGCGAAGCTCATGCCGGAAAGCAGGCGGCGATCAACAATTTCCTTTGCGAGGCTTCTGGCAAAACGCTCATCCATTTGTTTCGGACGCATGTGGCCGCGTCAATTGCGAAACCCTACATCCAGACATTCCGACCGCGTAAGGTCACTAGTTCTTTCATCACGGTCCTGTTCGGCTCGACCGAGCCGATCAAGCTGCAGCCTATGCTTTTTCGAGCCGCCGGAATCGACTTCGGCGAGTGGATCTACGTCTGCAATTCTCCAGAAGATGCGGATGAGGTTTTGCGCTACGCCCGTCTGATGTCCGACTTGTACGACGTCATGATCACGGTCATCGTTCTCGGAGACAACGCAGGTTTTGGCGCCGCCAACAACGTTGCGATCGAACACGCGGCGAGCGATCGGATATTCATCATCAATCCCGACGTCTACCCGGTCGCTGCCTACGCATCGCGAATGCAGCACGTTCTTTCTCAAGAAAGTCTGGGGTCGACGTTATGGGGCGGTCTGCTCTTCTACGACGACCAGAACTTGATGCATTCTGGAATGTACATGGAAAATGACGCTTTTGTTCGCCGTAACTCGCTCAATCGAAACAATAACGCGATGTTTGCGCCGTCCGGTCGGCTGGTACGGGTCGAGCATTTCGATAAGGGCGTCCCGTTCGTTGAGCGAGACTGGCAGAAGCCGAAGGTTGTTCCCGCCATCACCGGAGCGGTGATGGTGTTCGAGAAATCCGGCTTTGAAAAGATCGGCGGATTTTCTACCCGTTATATTTACGGCCATTACGAGGATGCGGACTTGTCATTGCGATGGGAGGCATCTGTCGGCTCGGTATGCGTCCATCCCGATATTCGATTGGTTCACTTGGAAGGGCAAGGCTCGCGGGCGAGGGGTGAGGAGTATCGAGGCGCTTCGACCGCTAATCGTTACTTCTTTACCGCGGCACACGGCTCATATCTGGACGCGCATTCTGCGGAATCCGGACCGTCCCAACGCCAAGCCACAAAGGCGCGCAAATGAAGATTGTATACGTCAGTTATTTACATCCTTCGGTCGCCCCGGGTGGCGCGCAGCAAGTCGCGTTCGAGATGTTCCAGGCCAGCCTCAGCCAAGGGCACGATGCCTACCTCATCGCTGCGTTAGAAGCCAACCACGATCAGATATACGGAAAGCCTGGCGCGCCAATCGTGCCGATGCAGGGCGAGGAGCGGCAGTATTTTTACTTCCCGCAACACTACGACTTTCTGCACCTATCGGTAGGGGACTGGCGCTCCATCCATTTTTTTCGAGACCTGATCGAACGTCTTGCACCCGACGTCATTCATTTCCACCACTATCATCGCGTCGGCGTGGAGTCGATCCGAGCGGCACGCCTGGCGGCACCCAATGCTGTCATCAGTTTCACGTTCCACGAAATGATGGCTATCTGCATGGCGGATGGACAGATGGTAAAGAAGGGGACGCGCGAGTTGTGCCACGCCGCTTCTCCGATCGCCTGCAACAAATGTTTTCCGGACTTGAGGCCGGAATTCGTCACCCTCAGAAAATCAAGGCTGCTTGCGGCGCTCGCCGAATGTGATTCATTTATATTCCCATCGGAGTTCATCGCCAATCGCTACGTTGATTGGGGACTATCGCCCGAAAAGTGCGTGGTGATTCCCAACGGTCAGGCGAACCTGGGAGGGGCTTTCGATCGAAGCCAGCATTCGCCCCAGGTGAATCGCTTCGGGTTCTTCGGTCAGTTCATTGACAACAAGGGCGTGGATGTCATTCTCGAGGCGTTGCTCATATTGGGGCGCGAACAGAGGGTGCCGGCGAGCGGCATAGTCGTCGAGATAAACGGTGGCAACAAGCACTACGCGTCGCCGAGCTATATGGAGAAGATCTCGCTCCAGGTCGAGGAGTTGCGAAAGCTCCAGTCGCGCATCGTCGTGCGCGAGAACGGAGCGTATGGACGAGATCAGTTGGAAGGACGCATGTCCTCGATCGACTGGGTGATCGTGCCATCGACCTGGTGGGAGATCTTTGGACTTGTCGTATCCGAAGGTTGGATGTTCGGGCGGCCTGTTATCGCGTCTGCCATCGCAGGTCTCAAGGAGCGCGTGGTACCCGACGGGAACGGGTTCACCTTTCCGGCGCGCGACAGCCGGGCTCTCGCCGACCTGCTCGTAACCTTGGTGTCCGACGAAGGTCGCTGGAAGAGAGTCAACAGTTCGATCGAGCAGCCCTGGTCGGAAGTCGACATGCTGGATGCGCATATCGACATCTGGAAAGAACTCGTGAGCCAGCGGGCAACAGCGCGTCCGTCGAGGAGCATAGAGCCGCCGGCAATGCGGGGACGAGCTCGCAAGAAAGCCGAGAGAATGAACGTTGTCTCGGACCGCAAGACTGCGACTGTCGTATCATAGAGTGAATGTCACGGCTGAATGCATTTCAATAAGTAAACGCGTATTGACTACTTCCGTGACTACAGAAGGAATGCCCGAGGCGCCTAGTACGTTCTGCGGAATAAGCTTTGGGTTCTGGGGTCTGTATCAGGGGCTGCCTGTGGCCAACAGTCACCGTTCCCAAGTCGTTCTGTTCACGTTAGTATCATCGCTTGTCGCCAAGGTCGCTCTGGCAGGCGGGCAGAGAAGGGACAGCCTCCGGTGAAGGCCCCGGAGTTCAGTGAATGAGAAAAGATCGAGCTAAGAAATGAATCTAGCAGCGCCATTGTTTGATAGCTCGCGACCGGCTATCCGCACGTCGATTGCCGGCATATCCAATGCCAGGTACGAGCAGCTCACTGATGGCTCGAAACATATCTACAGGCAGGTGCTGACGGCATTTGATCACTTCAAGCTGGAGTACTATTTGTTCGCTGGCGCAATCGTCGGTTACGTCAGGAACGGGCGCATGCCGCCATGGAATGACGATCTTGATGTGATTCTTTTCGAAGACCAGATCGAATTTTTCGAGTCAAAGGTGGTGCCCGCCCTGCGCGAGGCCGGATACGAATGCTGGCCTGTCGCAGATCCCTACACTGGCGGCGGCTATCACATCCTCGCTTTGCAGCAGGACACGAAGACGCGCGACACATCTATCGAGCTCGCGCGCGATCTGCGCGTCAAGGTGCCCTGGGCGCAAGTCGACGTATTTTACACCAAGCTCGACGAAGCCGGCTTAATCAGAAATCTGTCAAGCTGGGGAATGTATCACAAGAAGCAGATCCCGGAAGGTTGGGTGAAGCCGGGGACCTTCATCCACCTGGACTCGCTTCGTGCGCGGGTGTTTAGCAAATACGAGGAAGACATCATGCACGAGTACGGCAATGTCGGAATGAACATTGTCGTCCATTCGCATGACAAGGTCGCCTTGAAATTGATGGGTACCGCCTGGAGCAAGTTTGAGTTCGACTATGAAGGAATCGTTTCCACGACCGTTGGGGGATTGCCGCCGAGCTTGGATCAAGCGCGTCTGGCTAAATTTATACCTGATGCCGAACGCAGCTACGAAGCGCCGTCTGAAGCCAGCCTAGATACACTTGCCAATGATATCTGCGCAGGCGGATTCGGCTCGGCCAGGCTGACCGGAGAACACAATTTTTGGGCGATGGACCTCAAGCGGCTCTTCCCCGAGGTAAAGTTAGAGGCGCAACTTGGCAGCGAGCACGATGCCAAGCGGGCGGTCCATCTAAGGCATTTCATTGACCAGGTAAGGTTCTCTAATGGATCAATCGAAAGTGTTTATGGCGAGTGTCTTCGTGCGAGCCGGATCGTTGCAGGCCACGCAAGCGGAGGGTAATGATGACTGTTGTAATTACATACGGCACTTTTGATTTGTTTCATGTCGGACATGTGCGGCTGTTGCAACGCTTGCGGAGTTTGGGAGATCGCTTGATTGTCGCCTGCTCGACGGACGAATTTAACGCGATCAAGGGTAAGAAATCAGTCTTTAGCTACAAGGATAGAGCCGAAATCCTGTCCAGCTGCAAATACGTCGACCTCGTAATCCCGGAAGAAAACTGGGAACAAAAGGTAACCGATGTTCAAAAGTACAACGTGGGGATATTCGCCATGGGGGACGATTGGGCCGGCAAATTTGATTATCTCTCCACGGAGACCGGCTGCATCGTTTCCTATTTGAGTCGAACCTCCGATGTGTCCACGACGGATATCAAGGGGTATCTGCGGAAGATTGATGACGACACGATTGCGTCGCTTAAAAACACGGTTGATCGGCTGCGAGCGCAGCTAGAAAAGTACTAGCGCGCGAAACGGTAGAATTGAGCGGGCAAAATGTGCAAGTACCGCCTTTTTACAGTAGCCGCGGTTGCATTCTTCCTTGTGAATTTAGGAGGGAACTGCGCCGTGCGAGCGACTGAACTCTGGTTCGCACCTCAGGCTTCAGTCCCGCCTTCCCCTTTGTCTCGAGCAGAAGATTTTATGGATCTATTCGTGTCGGATGCTCCTTGGCAGCGCTCCGCGCAGAAAGTCTCGGTCTTCCAGCTCTACGGTGCTTACCTCGAACACGCGCCCCAAGATCAAGTTGATAAAATTGTAAAGGACCTCAAGAAACGCCATATCGCCATCGCTGTAGAGGCGGGAGTCATTAACATGCCCTCTGCCGCCAAGCCGTCCTGCGGGGGGGTGGGCGTCGAGGGGTATGCAACGACCGCCCGGGCTACAGCCATTTCGGAAAAGATCAAGAAGGCGGGTGGCGTCATTTCGTATATCGCGATGGATGAGCCATTGTGGTTTGGTCGATACTACAAGGGAGCTCCGGGTAAGCCGCCCGGCTGTCGCCTGGCGATCGAAGAACTTATTGACCTCACCATGCCGGTTCTGAAGGTTTACCTAGACGAGTTTCCTAGTGTGCAGATCGGCGACATTGAGCCAAGCGGCGTTGCATATCAACCAGGGTGGCAAGATGACCTGGTCCAATGGTTGGCCGGATATCGTGTCCGCCTTGGGAGGAGCGTCTCTTTTGTACATTTGGATGTGCCGTTCTCTGCAGGCAATCAGGCCGTCGTTGCGGCATTGAGATTCTACAATCAGTTGCTGGAACTAAAGGCGACCGGCTCGATCTCAACGATCGGTATAATTTATAATGGCTTGCCGAGAGACGTGACGGATCAGGCTTGGGTCGATAGCGCTAAGAGCCACATTAGCTTCTTTGAAGACAAACATAATATGCGTCCAAGCCATGCCATAATTCAATCATGGACGAAGAGCCCGACGCGGACCTTACCAGAAACAGCATCTGACACTCTGACTGGGCTAGCTCTGCACTACATTGATCGGCTCAACCAAGCTTCAATCAGAGAGAGGTAGTGCCGAGAGATTACTTTTTACCATAGAAGATCGTCAGTAGATTAGGTGCTTGCGACTCTTGGATTGGCACGTGAAGGAAATTGAAATGTCCGGCAAGACAATCATTCACGGCGGAGGACAGATTGATGGAAGGGCGCACACGAATTCAATAGAAGCGGTCCTAAATTCTCTGGCCGCAGGCGAAAGACAGGTAGAAATCGATTGCGTCAAGCTGGCCGATGGTTTTGCAATTGCTCACGATGAGGTCGAAAAAGAATTTTACGGAATTGAAAAGAAGTTCGTAGCAGTCACGCAAGCCGAGTTTCAACAACTGCATGTATTCAGTAAGTACAATCCCGCGACGTTCGATTTCATTAGCAAGATTCTTACGATCGCGCCGGAGACAAAGGTAATCATTGATGCGAAATTTCCAGATTTTCAATTTGTTACATTTCTGCAGTTTCTGCAGCGTCACTATGGTGAGATACTCAATAGACTTTATTACCAGATATATTCGCCGAGCTGGGTCAAAATTTGCCATGAGTTCGGAATTCGCCGCACTGTAGTCGCGCTATGGAAGTACTTCGACGCTGATCCCCTTTCTGACAAGGCGTACGAATTTGCTTCCTGTGCAACTTCTGAGTTGGAGGTTTTGGGTGTAACTGTCAGATGGTGGTCGCCTGGGATTACATCTGAAAATGTGCACCGAGACGGAATTAATCGCCTAGCCAAATTGGCTGACGTGTACTTCCATGGGCAAAGCATTCCTCTCTGTCGTGAGAAGGAGCTGTTGCATACAGGAATCAACTTTTTCAGTTCGTATTCTTTGGGCAGCCTACCTGAGAGATTTGACGCGCAAACTTACAAAAAAAAATATAACGATCTATCGGCAATGAGCGACTTGTGCGCCGCCTGTCATTTTTTGGAGTTCGGAGCCCAAGAGGGCAGGAGTGCAGTCTGAATCGAGGTACCTTTGTCGCGACAATCATAGCTTTAAGGCGCGGCGGGAACTGAGGTCCGATGGCGCCAGTTCAAAGATCCAGTTTTTGGGGGTGCAGCAAGCATCATAGATCGAAGTGATTTTCTAAAGAAAGCGACCGTGCCGCCTCGTTAACGATGAAATCGGTTTGCCGCGCGGCAAGTCGATTGTTCTGCTAGATGCTGATCGTCATTGCCGCAAACCGGGTTAGCAAATGTTCTCGTATTTCAGGAAGGGCAAGAAGAGCCGGTTGAGTTTCTCACCTCCGGTTCAGCAGCCTCCTACGGCAGGTGAAGCGAAGGCCACCACAACATCCGAACTCTCATCACCGGACGCAACGAAGTCCTCTCCACAGGCGCTAAAAGCACGTGGCTGGGTCGATAAATATGCCGACAATCGGATTGTCGGCTGGGCATTTCTGGCCAGCGAGAACGGACCACCGGTCGAAACTGATCTAAGTATCTACTTCGATGGTCAACTCGTTGGAACCACTACGGCAAACATCTATCGCGCCGATCTCGAGAAGGCAGGCCACGCTGCCGGTCGCTGTAGCTTCCAGTATACGCCTCCGGCCGGCATGTTTTCCCGCTCCCAAACTATTGAAGTCCGCACGTCAGACGGTCAGACCATCGGGAAGCCCTTTACAAGAGATTAGTCCGCGCGCGCTCTCCTGAGAGGGACGGCGGGCGACGGTGGGGCGACCGATGTGATACCCTGAACAAAGGTCTCATTCATCGAGTTCCTTGATGTCCTTTTTCAAAGCTCCTGCTGCCCATTCGCCATTCCGACGAGGAGCAATCGTCCGATCGAGGTCAGATGGCGGGGCAATGGTGATACACGGCGGCAACGAGGAAGGCGAGATTACCTGTTGGTTCTTCCATTTTGAGCGCCTACAGATCAGGAATTTCTATCCCGAGGACATCGAGATCGAAGTCGTTGAGCCGCTCCGCCTGCCAGTCCTTAGCTGGAATTCCGCCGTCTACTTGCGGTCTGGCGGCCCGAAGATGACGATTGCAGAGCTCAAGCGCGACACGGCGGTCTGCACCTACTTGTCGTCGGGCCGAGACGAGTTTCCGGTCCTTATGCTTCTCGCAGCGCATTGAAGAATGGGCAAAGCGGAGCCAATGAACCGCTTCGGCGCCAGCGGACCGATTGATCGTCAAACTCGGATCGCGATTTCTTCGCTGAAAAAATAAAAAATGGCACCTTGTATATCTTACATTATTTCCCCGGCAACAGCGGGCCCCCTCGCTGCCGGTTAGTAGGATCAACTGTGAGCTTGGGAGGCGGCGTGGCCGTCTTGGTCGCCCGCGCAAAGAAAGAATTACACGGGGGCGAAGACCTGCGCCACAAAGATATTTCGAGAAAGCCGCTGAAGTTTCTGATTACAAGCGTTTCTATCCTACTGTCGAACGTGGCTAAGGTCTAAGCGACCCGCCGCAACCATAGAGAAGTACCTGGGTTTTCGCTAAGAAAGGAAGGAAAATCGCGCTGGATCTCCGCACGGAAAGTCCTTTTGAACAAACTGCCCCAAAATTCAATCTTGAAGGCTTCATTGTACATCAGGAAGGCGCGGATCGCGTAGGCCTCATTCCAAGAATAGTTGCAGTCCGGAGTCATCCACTGCTTCGGATACTCGAAAGGGTATCTGCAATCATGGATCTGGATTGCTACTCCCTTTGCGATCTGCGGAAGAATCTCGAAAAGTTCAAAATTGACGTCGCTTGCCGTCTTCAGAACGTGGCTAGAATCGATGAATAGAATGTCATTTTGACCGAGCCTATTGTATAATATAAGAGGAACGTTTTGGACTTGCTCTTCGATCAATGTAACTCGTTCCAACCCTTCGGGCCCGAGCAATTTCTTCAAGCGAGCCGGATACGGCTCGACACAAGTGATCTCTGTGTCAAGTCCGAACTCATCAACTGCATCCAGCATGCACGCTGTCGAAAATCCCGAGCCAATTTCAATGATTTTGGAGGGCCGATTGAGAAGAATCTGCATTTTTAGAAAAAGAGCATCGCCGAATGGGAAGGGGCCGTCCAGATGAAAGCGCTTGTTCTCTAATGGCGCCGCTGCTCCGAACCTTGCTCGCGAAATTTCCGGTAGCGCTCTAGTCCAGCGCTCAAGCATGTCTTCAATTGAAATCGGAATACCAAGTAGCGACTGTGGTGGCGGTGGAACATGCACCGCGTCAGGAATGGCCAGCGGGTCCACAACTGGAGAATGATAATGTCCGTTCGGAAAAAAACACTTCACATTCATTGCGGCACAATGCGATGAGTTTCAAAATTGTTTCCTTATATTACACGGCGGGTCGTTCAACGCTAGCTCCAAATTTCTTCGGGTCTACTTTGATCCGCGCTGCGGTAGGTCGTGTTCCCGGCGATGGAGTAGCTCGTTAGAGCAAAGCCGCTCGGCCGCGCCTCCAGTAGCGCCGTACCATGCGGGCGGCTTTCCATGGTCACTGGCAGTTCTCGGTGGGAGCGGGTTGCGACACGCCAATGCAACCGAGGAGTGCCGATGACGGACCTGCCCACGCTCGTGGAGAAGACCGTGATGCCGATCTGTTGCGCGACATGATCGGCTTTGCCGCTGAAAGGCTGATGGAGCTGGAAGTTGGAAGCGAGGCGGGGGCTGCCCACGGCGAGAAGAATCCCGAGCGCTTGCCAAGCGCGACGGCTACCGCGACTGGATCTGGAAGACCCGGGCTGGCGCGGTCGGGCGGCGCATGCTTGAGGTGCGCAAGGCCCTACTTCGCGGGCTTCCCCGAAAGCAAGCGCATGGCCGAGAAGCAAGGTGAGCCGGATGGGTGGCGAGATCAACGACAAGATGAAGGCATTCCTTACCCGTCTGGTCGAGGGTGACTGGAGGTATTTCTGGGTCGACGCGACCTAGGTGAAGGTGCGTCAGAATGCCGTCGCCTGGGCGGCGGAGATTGTCGCGGTTGGCGTCAACATAATGGCCGGCGTGCAGTGCTCGGCACGGATATTGGGCCCTCCGAGGCCGAGACATCCTGGACAGCGTTCTTGCGCAAGCTCACCCGCCGCAGGCCCATGGCGTCAAGTGGTCGTCTGCGACGCTCGCGAGGGGCATCAAGGCCAAAGTGGCCAAGGTGCTCAACGCAACCTGGCAGGGCTGCCGCGTCCACTTCAAGCGCACCGCTTGGCGCATGCGGGCAAGGGCGGGCGGCGCGTCGTCTCGGCCTTTCACCACCACATTTGCCGAGGACTCAACAGTGCATTGGCGCAAGGTCGCCGACCAGCTCCGCCCCCAGTTGACCAAGCTTGCTGGCTTCCTCGAAAAGGCGAGACCGATGTGCTCGCCTACATCACCTTCCAGCTGCAGCATCGAACCAAGCTGCACTCGATAACCCGATCGAGCGCTCAACGGCGAAATCATCGGCGCACCGAGGTGGTCGGCATCTTCTCCCATGAGGACGCCATCGTCCGCCTTATCGACGCGATGCGTTTTGACACAACGAAGAATGGCGTGTCCAGCACGCCCGCTACAGCGGAAACCATCGCCCTTGAGCGATGATCCAGCCGTCAGGCCTTCCGGCGATTGCCATCTGACTAGCCCGGCTTTCGCCGGTGAACGCGGTGAGCCGCAGCCAGCTACACTACGCTAGGGACACGATCTCGCAATATAACAGGCTCCCACAGCCATGAGTTGCACTGGCGTGCCAGTCTCAAGGGGGATCCATGTCTTGACGACGAAAAGTCTGGGGCAGCCGTTCCGCATTTCACATTCCTGCAACATGACCACCTTAATGTCGACGGACATGGAGATGTCCAGTGTCGAAATCGGATGTGCTCGTTGCCAGATTATGGGTGCTGCTTTTCGGCGCGTCAGCGCCTTGGAGTTTGCTGGTTGCGGACCGATCAGAGCGATTCTGGGGGGCGCTGGCTGAGGCAATTCAGAAGAATATAAATGACCAATTTTTTATCCAAGCTCGCGCGTGATGCGGGACAGAAAGAGACTCGAGCCCGGCGTGCCGGCGTCGGTAGGGCTGAAGCCAAGGCGACAGTGAAGCCGAGCAACATCCCTCCAGCGGACGCGAATGCTGACCTCGAACTTTCCGAGGTCAAGCGGTATCTTGAGAAGCTTGGCCTATTCAATTCAAAATATTACACGGAGACAAATCCGGATGTGGCCGCCAGCGGCGCGGATCCTTTCGAACATTTCTTTCATTATGGATACAAGGAAGGACGAAAGCCGAATTCCATCTTCGAATCGGCGTGGTACCTCAAAGCCCATCCGGAGGCGGGCGAGGCGGCTAGCAATCCGCTGTTGCACTACGCCAGGCACGGTGAGCCTGCGGGACTTCGACCGGCACCGTATTTTCAACCAACCTGGTACCGGGAACGATACTCCATTCCTAAGAGCGAGAGCCCGCTTGCTCATTATCTGACGAACCGGATTGGCCCGTTCAGCCCCATTCCCGAGTTTGACGCGCAGTATTATCTGGAGACCTATCAGGATGTCGCCGCCGCCAACGTCGATCCCTTCGAGCATTTTATCTTTCACGGCTACAAGGAGGGCCGTAACCCTTCCGCCGCTTTCGACACCAAGTTCTACATCCAGCGCTACTTTAAGGGTAAGACCGACCAAAACCCGCTGCTGCATTACCTGGAACATCGCGATGAGGACGGCATTTATCCAGTACCGCCGGAAAACGAGGCGACAATACCTGCCGAAATCAAGCGCTTTACCAAGCCGAGCGCGCTCTTTGAGGAGTTGCGGCCGTTGCCGACGGGCATGCAGCCGCGCGCCAAGGTGCTGGCCTATTACCTGACCCAGTTCCACGCCTTTTCCGAGAACGACAAATGGTGGGGGACGGGCTTTACCGAGTGGACGAACATCGCACGCGGGGTGCCGCGCTTCAAAGATCACTATCAGCCCCGGATCCCGCGTGATCTCGGCTTCTATTCTCTGGCCGACGTCGAGACGATGCGCAAGCAGGCCAGGCTCGCACAGGCGGCAGGCGTCTACGGCTTCGTGTTCTACTATTACTGGTTCAACGGCAAGCGTCTGCTGGAGAAGCCGCTCGAACAATTCCTCAAGGCGCGCGATATAGATATGCCGTTCTGCCTGATGTGGGCGAACGAGAACTGGACACGGCGTTGGGACGGCATGGAAGGTGAGGTTCTGATCTCGCAGGACTATCTTTCCGAGGACGACGAGCGGATGCTCGCCGAGTACAATCGCCACTTCAAGGACAAACGCTACATCCGCGTCCAGGGTCGGCCCCTGCTGATGATCTACCGGCCGCGCCTGATCCCCGACACGGCCGCCGTCATCGCCCGCTGGCGCACGATCTTCAAGACGAAGTTCAACGAGGATCCGATCATCATCATGAGCCAGAGTTTTGATGATTACGATCCAGGTCCGAATGGCATGGACGGCGCGATCGAGTTCCCGCCGCACAAGCTCACCAAGCACGTGCCTCTGGTAAACTCTGACGCAAAGATTCTGGACGACACCTACGCAGGCCAGATCTACAGCTATGACGACGTCGCCAAATATTCGCTGGAAGAACCACGTCCGAATTTCCCGCTGATCAAGACCATAGTGCCGAGTTGGGACAATGACGCCCGCCGGCAGGGTTCCGGGCTGGTGATCCAGGGTTCGACGCCGCAAAAATACGAGGCTTGGCTCTCGCAGCTCGTCGAGCAGGCTCAGAAACATACATTCTTCGGCGAGCCGTTCGTCTGCGTCAACGCATGGAATGAGTGGTGCGAAGGTGCATACCTCGAGCCCGACTTGCACTTTGGCTTGGCATATCTCAACGCAACCGCGCGCGCGACGACCGGCCTGTCGCGCGACCTGTCGGCACCGAAGATCCTGCTGGTCGGCCACGATGCCTTCCCAAGCGGCGCACAGCATCTGCTGCTCAACATAGGCAAGAGTCTGCGCAGCGCCTTCAACATGGAGGTAGAGTATCTTTTGCTCGCCGCTGGAGAGATGGAGAGCGACTACCGTGCGGTGGCGCCGCTGACTGTGCTGAAACAAGCTTCCGAGCTGCCGTCGGCAATACAGCATTTCCGCGAGAAAGGCTTTATTTCGGCGATCGTCAACACCACGGCGAGTGGCCGTGCCGCGAAACTCCTATCCGAGAGGGGCCTACGCACGGTCTCGCTGGTGCACGAGCTGCCGCGGATTCTGCGGGAGAAGAATCTCGAAGACGTCGCGCGAATGGCGATCGGCAGCGCGCAGCACGTGGTGTTTGCCTCCGAGTTCGTCCGCGACAGGCTGGTCGAGGCTTTCGATCTCGATGTGTCCGACGAGCGTTTCCTCATTCGTGCCCAGGGGAGCTACAAGCAGATCGAGCGCTCGCCGGCGGAAGCGGCACTGATGCGCAAGGAATTTGGCATTGCGCCGACCGATAAGGTGGTCCTCGGCGTCGGTTATGCCGATCTGCGGAAGGGTTTTGACCTCTTCCTGCAGGTTTGGAATCTCGTCCGCCAGAACAATCCAAACGTCCACTTCTTCTGGGCCGGCGGCATCGACCCGGCCCTCAAGGAATGGCTCGGGCCCGAAATCGAGCGCGCTGAGGCGACCGGCCGGTTCCACCTTGCCGGTTTCCGGTCCGATATGCAGGCGCTCTATTCGGCATCGGACGTCTACGCATTAACATCGCGCGAGGATCCATTTCCAACGGTCGCGCTGGAAGCGCTCAGTGTCGGCGTGCCGGTCGTCGCGTTCCGGGACTCCGGCGGAATTCCCGACTTCCTGCGCAAGGAACAGGTCGGCCAAGTCGTTCCCTATTGCGACGTGCCGACGATGGCGCAGGCGATCGACACTCTGCTGCGTTGGCCGCCCACCGAAGCCACGAGAGCGCGAATGGCAGAGCTCATCCAGACCGACTTCGCCTTCGCTGACTACGTACGAGATCTAGTGCACCTTGCCGTGCCGAGTTTGCCGGCCGTCTCGGTTGCGGTTCCCAACTACAATTACGCGCATTGTCTGCCCGAGCGGCTTTACAGCATTTTTGACCAGAACCATCCGGTCGAGGAAATCATCGTGCTCGACGATTGCTCCTCTGATGACAGCATCAACGTCATCGTGAAGCTTGCAGACGAGCGCCAGCGCGATCTCACGCTCGTCATCAACGAGCAGAATTCTGGTTCAGTATTTGCGCAGTGGCTCAAAGCGGTCGAGATGACGAGAGGTGAATTCCTGTGGATCGCTGAGGCCGATGACTTATCAGAGCCGAGCTTTCTGACCAGCCTCCTAGCGCTGATGAAGGACGATCCTGGCATCGCATTCGGCTTCACCGATTCCAAATCGATCGATGCCGGCGGCGCTCATATTTACGCGAGCTATAAGCCGTACTTTGCTTCTATCGAGCCGGGGGCGTTATCCCGGACCGAGGTGTTCGACGGGCACGATTTCGCATCGCGGTTCCTGAGTGTCAAGAACACCATCCTAAACGTCTCATCCGTACTTTGGCGCCGCGACGCCTTGCTGTCCGCGCTAAAGTTGTGCCGCGTCGACCTGAAGGACCTGCGTATGGCTGGCGACTGGCGCATATATATCGAGGCGCTTGCCACCCCGGGCGCCAGGATCGCCTATGTCGCCGATCCCCTTAACGTACACCGTCGTCACGCCGCCAGCGTGACACATTCGTTGACGGCGCAGAAGCATATCGCGGAAATCGAGCGCATGCACCGTGTCGCGCGTGAGCGATTTAGCCTGCAGAAGCGCGAAATCACCTCGCAAGCTGCGTATGTCGAAGAAGTTACGGCGCAACTTCTCGGTGCGTCGCCGGAAATCGAAAAGCCGAAGCGAGCTGCAAGGACCCCGGCGAAGGAGACCGACCGACCTGAAATCAAAAAGACTGGGTGATGAATGTTTGTGCCGTCTTGTGAATCCTTACTGAATGCATTGAACGTGGACAAATTTGCACTGGACGGGAACGGTCAGATCAACGTTCCGGCGAGGTTTTTAAAGCTCCTCGTGCAAGTCGCCCTGGCAGCTTCAGAATTCGACGAGGAACGCTACTTGCGGGAAAATCCAGATGTCGCAAAGGCGGTCGGGCGCGGTGAGCTCGAAAGTGCCCATATGCATTATATTGGTTTCGGCTATTTTGAAGGGCGCCTCGGAGGCGGTTCTGCGGTCGACTCGGATTGGTATCTGAGCAAATACCCAGACGTCGCTACAGCAGTGAAGGATGGCAGGGTCAAGTCTGCGGAAGCCCATTTCCATTCGATCGGCGGCGGCGAGGGGCGGTGCCCGGCGCCAGACTACGAAGCGGACGCAGGTCAGTGGGAATCAGCGATTAGAGGTGCCTGATCAGCCGAAGACAGGTGCGGTACGAAATGGCTGCACGACTGGAAAGTGGGTGATCGTCAAGCCGGCGTGCCCGGCCATCACTCAATCGATAACTCCCGGAGGGCCCTGTGAATATCTTTCTTCTTGGAGCGACTCCAAGTATATCGAGCGAAATTGGAGAAGATCCGATTTCAAAGTTGGCAAAGACGGGCGGCAATACAGGCAATCAGCTGATCGCCCATGGCCTGCTAAGCCAGATCGAATATGATTATATCTCGTGGGATCATCGGGTCGATCCTAGGGAGGTGCACGAGCGCTTCGATATGATCGTCATCGCCGCGGCGAACTTCCTGTTTCCCAGGTTCGATTTCGGAGCAATGGCGGAATATATCGAGGGGGCCGATCTGCCGGTATCGATCGTCGGACTGGGAGCTCAGTCGAACAGCTACGATCCGAACATCAGTTTGCTGCCTGGTACCGAGCGCTTCGTCAAAGTCATTGCTGAACGCGCCGCGCAGATTGGTGTGAGAGGTCCCTACACTGCAGAAGTTCTCGCTCGCCGCGGTGTCCAGAACGTCACAGTTACCGGATGTCCCTCGTACTACATGAGCGGATCAAAAGGAATTGTTCTCAAGCAGCAGCCATTCGATGAAATCAAGCACGTCGCCGTGAACGCGTCCCGCGACGTCATCGTTCACTCATTCGACAAGGACAGAATGCGGCGTCTAGTCCAGGATATTTATCGTGCCGGGATCGAATGGAATGGCGACTTCGTAGCCCAAAGCGAGGAAGTGGAGATAAGACTGGCAGATTTCCAATCAAAAACCACGGTTTATGAACCGTTGGAAGAATTAACGACATTTTTGAAGGACGTCGCATCGGAAGACGACGTGCGTAGTTGGGCGGCCGAGCACGTTCGCGTCTACTTTGATGTCAATGATTGGCTGGAGAGCATTCAGGAATACGATTTCGTTTTTGGAAATCGTTTCCATGGCTGTATGGTTGCCTTGCAGCGGGGTGTGCCGTCAGTCGTGATTTGCCACGATACTCGTACTGAAGACATGTGTCGTTTCTTGGCTTTGCCTTGCATTTCAATCGTCGATATCGAGCGGATCGACGTAAGGAACCTCTACGATCTGGTAGATAGGGCGGCCTTCACTAACCGTTACCGAGATCTCTATCCAAAGTATGCAGAATTTCTCGCGACAAATAATCTGCGGATGAGGAAGCCTGGAAGCTAGGTGTTTTAAAGAAGTTCCAGTGGGGCAACTTGAAGAAGATCTCGGCGATAGCGATAGTGTACAATGAGCCGAAGAGTTCTTCCTATCTGGCTGAAGTACTATTCATCGCAGGTCGGCTAGGAACATTGCTTCATCGCGGATCAATGGTCGCATGACGACTCATCAAAAAAGTTCTTCACCCGAATACATTCGTTCTCCCGCGTACCCCTCAAGATGAGGTGAAGCGGGTTGATAGTGTGTCGCAGGCGAGATCACGGCGGTCGGATTGAATCTTCATTGCGTTATCGGGGAAGGGACGGCGCTAGCACCTGTCACGCGGATAGCGAAAGGTACGAGATATGTTCGTTCTAAGTCGGCGTGCTCTTGTCACAACGCCAATAGCTGCTGCTGCGCACCTGGCCCTCCGAGAAGTCGCGCAAGCCGCTCGTAGGGATATCGCGGTGGGCGCCATACGCTGGGACCCTTGGTACATTCAATCCAAGGTCGGTCCGCGCGAGAGCTTGGAAGATGTTTTAAGCCCGCTGAGGTGGCAGAAAAGGGCACCGAGTTGTGCTCGTGTCGTGTCCCTGGACCAGATCGATTTCGGAGGTTGCGCAACGCAAACACAGATCGATAGGGAGATAACCTATGCGAACAGGGCCGGGCTGGACTATTGGGCGTTCATTTGGTACGGCAAAAAGGACGACATGCAAAATGCATGGCGGCTTTATCGAGCTACTCAGATCCAGAAGAACATCAAGTGGTGCATGATTTTCGCGAACTGCTCTCTGTTTGTGAAGGAGCTCAGCAATTCACCGGATGAGTATTTAGATTATTTTCGAGATAGAGATTATCAGAAAGTTCTTGGGGGGCGACCGCTAATTTATTTGTTGCCTGATCCCGCGCCGTTATCAACGTTATCATCGGCGATTGGAGCTATGCGAAGCTCATGCAGATCCGCGCGTTTGTCCGATCCTTACGTTGTGTTCTTGACCGGTGCGATCCGTTACGCTGCAGAGTTGGTCGGTGCAGACGCCGTCGGAATCTATTCCAAGGCGACAAAAGCTCCCGTTGCGGGCCCGTATGCTGAACTTGCGGAAGCGGACAAGGTATATTGGAGCCAACTCGCGTCTACAGGGCAGAGCGTGGTGCCGACGGTTTTGACCGGCGCCGATCGTCGTCCGAGAGTTGAGCGCCCGGTTCCTTGGGAGGCATCGAGGCAAAAGCCTTATGTGGGCGATGATCTTTACTATGTGGCCGGCACGCCAGAGGAGATCGCCGCTCATGTTCGAGAACTGATCACGTGGGTGGACGAAAACCCCGCTACGTGCCCGGCAAGAACTGGTTTGATATATTCTTGGGATGAGCATGATGAAGGTGGGTCGACTTTAAATCCGACCCTAGGAGACGGTAGTGCTATTCTCGACGCCGTAACGAGAGTGCTAACTAGGGACAAGTGACTGGGCTGGTTGGTGCTAGTTGGTTCGACGATCAGGATCGCGTCGGATATCGCTAACGCTTTAGGCCCAAACGATTGGTGTTGTATCCTCGATCCAAAATAGCGCGCCACCACGGTTGCTGTTCGAGATACCAGCCAACCGTTTTGGCGATGCCGCTCTCGAAGTTCTCTTCGGCGCACCAGCCGAGATCATTTTCAAGCTTGGATGCGTCGATGGCGTAGCGGCGGTCATGGCCGGGGCGGTCAGTGACAAAATTGATGAGCTTGCGGCGTGTGCCGGCGGCGCTTGGTGTGATCTCGTCAAGTAGGTCGCAGATGCTTTCTACCACATGCAGGTTCGTGCGTTCGTTGCGGCCGCCGACGTTGTATGTTTCGCCGATCCTTCCGCGCTCCAACACGAGCGTCAGCGCCTTGGCGTGATCCTCGACATAGAGCCAGTCGCGGATATTCGAACCGTCGCCATAGACTGGCAGCTTCTCGCCAGCCAGGCCCTTGATGATCATGTGCGGGATCAGCTTCTCCGGGAAATGATAAGGCCCGTAATTGTTGGAGCAGTTGGTCACCAGCGTCGGCAGTTCGTAGGTCTCCCGCCAGGCGCGCACCAGATGGTCGGACGAAGCCTTGCTCGCCGAATAGGGCGAGTTCGGCGCGTAAGGGCTGGTTTCCGTGAACAGGCCGTCGCGGCCGAGCGACCCGAACACCTCGTCGGTCGAGATGTGCAGGAAGCGGAAGCGATCGCGCTTCTCGCCCGAGAGGCTGCGCCAGTGGCGGAGCGCCTCCTGGAGAATGCTGAAGGTGCCGACGATGTTGGTCTGGATGAACTCGCCGGGGCCGTCGATGGAGCGATCGACATGGCTCTCGGCGGCAAGGTTCATCACGGCGTCGGGCTGGTATTTTTCGAACAGCTTGCGCAGGCCCACCGGCTCGCAGATGCATTGCTGCTCGAAAGCGTAGTGCGGATTGCCGGTCGCGCCGGGCAGCGACTCCAGGTTTGCCGCATAGGTCAACTTGTCGATGTTGACCACCCGCGCCTGAGTGTCGCGCAGCAGGTGGCGGACCACGGCCGAGCCGATGAAGCCCGCGCCGCCCGTGACGAAGATCGTGGAGCCCTTGAAGCGCATGGACTTGTTTCCTTCAACCGATCAGTCGGTGTTGAGCGAAGGACTTTGCAACCGAATTCAGATATTCCCCGTAGCTGCTCTTGGCACATTTCTCGGCGACCTTCTCGAACTGTTGCAGCGAGATGTAGCCCTGCCGCAGCGCAATTTCTTCGGGGCAGGCGATACGCAGGCCTTGGCGCTGCTCCAGGATCTGCACGAAATGGCTCGCCTCCACCAACGAGGCGTGGGTGCCGGTGTCGAGCCACGCGAAGCCGCGGCCGAGCACCTCGACGAAGAGATCGCCGCGCTCGAGATAGGCGTTGTTGACGGAGGTGATCTCGATCTCGCCGCGCGCCGAGGGTTTGACGTTGGCGGCAATGTCCAGCACGTCATTGTCGTAGAAATAAAGCCCGGTCACCGCGACGTTCGATTTCGGCTGCTTCGGTTTCTCCTCGATCGACAGCGCCCGGCCGCTGGCATCGAGCTCGACCACGCCATAGGCCTGCGGATCGTTGACGACATAGCCGAACACCGTCGCGCCGGTCTTGCGCACTGAGGCGCTGGACAGCATGCTCGGCAGGCCATGGCCATAGAAGATGTTGTCGCCGAGGACCAGCGCGACGGAATCCGAGCCGACGAAGTCGCGTCCGACGATGAAGGCGTCAGCGAGCCCACGCGGCGTCTCCTGCGTCTCATAAGCGAACCGCATCCCGATCTCGGCGCCGTCGCCGAGCAGGCGCTGGAACAGCGGCTTGTCCTGCGGCGTGGAGATGACGAGAACGTCGCGGATCCCGGCCAGCATCAGCGTCGAGAGCGGGTAGTAGATCATGGGCTTGTCGAACACCGGCAGCAGCTGCTTCGATACCACCGTGGTCACCGGATACAGGCGCGAGCCTGTGCCGCCGGCGAGAATGATCCCCTTCATAGCCCCTCTCATAGCTTAACTATTTCGCAACGTAGCAGATGGCGTGCGCTGCACAAGTTTGTTATAAACCTAGGGTAAACCACACACGCCCGGGTATTTAGGCGCGGAAATATGAATGTTATTACGACTGAGCTTCCGGAAGTTCTGATAATCGAGCCAAAGCTATTCGGTGACCAACGCGGCTTCTTTTTGGAAACCTATCAGTTTCAGCGTTATGTGGAAGCCGGGATACATCGTCCCTTCGTTCAGGACAACATGTCGCGCTCGGCCCGCGGCGTCCTTCGCGGCCTGCACCTGCAAAATCCGGGCGCGCAGGGCAAGCTGGTCAGCGCCATGCGTGGGAGCGTGCTCGATGTCGCCGTCGACGTCCGCGTCGGCAGCCCGAATTTCGGGCGGCACGTTGCCGTCGAATTAAGCGAGGAGAACCGCCGTCAGCTCTGGGTGCCCCGAGGCTTCGCCCACGGGTTCCTCGTGTTGTCCGAAACCGCGGACTTCTTCTACAAGTGCGATGACCCCTACAGCCCGAAAGATGAAGTCTCGATCCGCTGGGACGATCCTGCCATCGGGATCAAATGGGGCGTCGAAAGTCCTTCGCTGTCCGCGAAGGACGCGGCGGCGGCGCCTCTGTCGGAGATCAAGAACCTTCCGATCTATGGGCAGATCTGATGCGTATTGTCCTGACTGGAACTAACGGACAAGTGGGCGGAGCACTGTTGCCGCTCCTCGAGCGCAAACATACGGTCGTAGCTCCTTCGCGGGCGGAGTTCGACCTGTCCGAGCCGGATTCGCTTGCTGCCAAGCTTGATGCGATCAAGCCCGATCTCATCGTCAATCCCGCCGCTTATACCGCCGTCGATAAGGCCGAGGACGAAGCGAAGCTCGCCTTTCTCGTCAACGCAGACGCACCGGCCGCCATGGCACGCTGGGCGGCCGTCCATCACGTTCCGATGGTGCATTTCTCGACCGACTACGTGTTCGACGGAGGCGGCAGCCGCGCCTGGCGCGAGGACGATCCGACCGGGCCGCTCTCGGTCTATGGACGCAGCAAGCTTGTGGGCGAAGACGAGGTTCGTCGGGCCGCCGGCCCGCATCTGGTGATACGCACCGCTTGGGTTTATGCGGCGCAAGGCGCCAACTTCATGCGCACCATAATCCGTCTTGCCAGGGAGCGAGAGACGCTTCGGGTCGTCTCGGACCAGTTCGGCACGCCCACCACTGCGCGTACGATTGCGTCAACGCTAGTTCAGATTTTGGGAAATAGCCGGGCAGAGGAGCTGCCTGCTGTCTTCGCACGCGCAGAGGGGCTCCTCCATCTCACGAATTCGGGCTCGACCAATTGGCACGGCTTCGCCAGTGCAATCGTAGAGGGGCTCCGGTCTCACGGTGTTGACCTGAAGGCTGCTGAGATCGTTCCAATAGCTACCAAGGACTATCCCACCAAAACGGTCCGCCCGGCCAACTCCCGACTGGACTTATCGCGTCTACTTGATGCCTATGGCCTGGCCCCCGCGGCTTGGGAGAGTGCCCTCGGCGAAGAAATGGGTGCTTTGCAGACGACAGATTTCTCTTAGTAGCTGTTCTTGTCGGTCCGGCGCGATCAGAAGGCGTCAGGCTTTGTCGAAATGATTATCCTCCCATCGCCATGCCAAGATTGGCGCGTGAAAAGCCCCTAGCATCTCCATCTCTATATCGGAGAAAAGGTGTGGCTTAACAAAGAACGTGTCCATGGCGCCGACTATCCGCCGATAGCCATCTTCATGCATCCGCTGCGCCAAACCATTGCGGGATATTTTATCTAGGTGATAGTGCTCCATCATAACAAGATCTGGCGCGTAAATTGATAGATCGAAACCGGCGAGCACTTCTTGGTCGGCCCCTTCAGTGTCAACTATCAGCAGGTCGACCTTCTCGATCGCTCTCTCTTCCAAAAGGTCATTAAGTGGAACGACGCCCACTTGGACACGTTCGACGCTCTCTTCGAAATCAGCGTCAGAAGAAAAATGACCTCGAATGATCTCGCGATGAAACGATGAAAGTCCCTTGTTCGAGTATATGGGCTTACCATCTCTGTAACGGATACGATAGAATGGTCGCTCCTCCCGTCGCTCGCCGCAGGCCAATTGCAGGCACTCGATTTTCGGGAAGTCGCTGTAGTTGAGCGACAATTCCGAAAATAAGTCAGGCACCGGCTCGATGACTAGCCCGGACCAATTGTGTCGTTTCGCCAAATTGTTGACGGGATCGCCGGAGAATCCGTCGTTAGCTCCAACTTGCACAAAAAAAAGCTTTTCCGACTTAACTGCAGCCAATCGCCCAAATAGAAACGTGCATAGCCGATCTGTGAAGTCGAATTTCACCCATTTTAGATCGGGACTAGTCATACTATACCCAGGTTTCACGTAATTTCGTAGTTGTAATTGGACTTTTATACCGGCCTATCGAACGGCATGGTATCCATGGCTTTGGTCGACCGTCTCCGGTGTCAGGTTGGGCAAGATGCCTTTGCACCTCACGGGGTAACCGCCGGAAAAACAGGTCTATGGCAGATCTGGACGGATCTCATCGACGGAGCTGAGCTGTACGTCTTTAGACGATCGCATCAACGCTTGGGCGTTGTCGATGGGCTTGGCCAAAGATAAAGCGCAAAGCAGCGTCTCAAGCGCTCCGAGGAACGCAATGAGCTCGGCGAGAAATCGACCGGCGCCACGAACGTGGATCGGTTTGCGGCACGTCGGATTTCAGGCGGCTGCTGGTAATGATAGGCAATCACCGAGCAAGCTTTTCTGTTTTTCCTCGAATCTGAAAGCGGTTTCATTACTGGTGGGCCTCCACTGCGATGTTTGAGGCTTGCTCGCGATCCGCGGCGACCTTGTTGATCGTGTCTGCCGCGCTTGCCATCCAGAGTTCCCTTGCAACGGGTAAGGGTGATATCTGCACGTTGGCCCACCACGCTCGTTCGTCTCCGTGCCCATGCAAAGCCTGATGATGCAGGCGACATAAGGGGACGGTAAATTCGTCACTTACTTTTCGACCCAATGTTCTGGGCTGGGCGAACTTCAGGTGATGCGCGTCCGACGGCAACTGTTTGCAAACAAGGCAGGGATGCTCGCGGACGAAGGTAAGATGGGCCTTGCTCCTTTTGCGCGGTGGTTCCTTGGGGATGGCGAGGCCGCATTGGTTGGCAATTTGGGTCGGCTGGGCGGGATCGACCGCGGAAGCGGCCAAGCCAGCTTCGGAGGTGGCAAGCGCTTGGACAGGTTCCCGCGCTGGCTGCTCCTCTTCAGGGTTGAGGGTGGATTGAACGGCTAACTCCATCCTTTCCCGGTAAGCAGCCTCGACTGATCGGGCATCTACCTCCTGGAGAGTGTTCTTGAGCGGCAGGTTGGTTTTGGCCCACGCAAGGAGGTCGGCGGCGTTGGCGAGCTGCGCCAAAAGCCGCTCGCGGAGGGCTACCGACTCCTGACCCTCCAGAACCGACGGCCGATGTAGGACGCCCTTGGGTGGCTTTCCTTTGGAGGCTGATGCCGGGCGCAGCTCAGTCGAAGCCGGCGGGCCGGCGATTACGTCGGGCGCATCCAGGTCGTCCTCGCCAGCAATCCCGACCAAGGCAAATAAGGCATAGCGGCGCGCATAGGTGAGTGCCGCACCCATCCGGTGCGGCGACTCGATGTCCTTGCCGGAGCAAACCGGCAGGTCGGAGGAGATCCATTCACCCGAGGCGTGAGCGAGGAGGGTCGTCAGGTGGATTTGTCCCGTAGCCGCCATGGTCCGGGTCGTTTGGATGGTTGCGATCTCCTGCTGGCTTAAAGTCTTGCGAACGATGTCCAGGCCCGAAGCCAAGGATGCATATCGGAATGATCGGGCGTCTTCTCGGGGAAAGGGAGACCGGATGGTGGCCGTCAACGTTTTTTCGGGATTCGTCAGCTCGGCCTGAGCCTTGGCCAAAGCTGCAGCGATGGCGCCGATCCGTTCACTGGATTGATGCATGGCTAGCCTCCGATGAAAGAGCTTCAAAGCTGATGGCACCAGATTTCGAACGTTTGGCCTTGATGCCGTGCCCAATGGCTTCCCTGGCATCCTCCGGCACGAGCTTTTTCAGATCCGCCTTAGCCAACTCGTGGTCTCCATGGGCGCCCCGTGTCCGGAGATACGTCACGGCCAGTTCGGCCCAGGAGTTCGATGTTGCCATGTCGACTACCTTGATCGCTTCAAGCCGAGGGCGTGGCGTCTCGATCCCGAACAGGTGAGGCGTCTCGCCGGTTTGGACGCACCGCCAGAACTTCTTCTCTGCTGTCAGGAGGAGATGCTGATAGAGGGGGTCGGCATGAACGATGATCTCCACCCACTTGCCGCCGCCTGTGATGATGGACAGCACGGCGGAGCGTGCTGAGATCACCCACATGTTGTGTTGAAGCTGGGCCATGTGCTTGTCGGCAGCGGCTTCCTCGGAGAAATTCCAGGGCAGCATGAACTTGGCCTCGTATACTGCGCCGGTTTGCTGAACACGGCCGTCCAGCGTCGCGCCCATCCATTTGTGAATGGGATGCCGGACCTTCCGCTGAACGTCTTCGACAGTGTGACCGCTCGTGCGCTCGTACCAGGTCCGGTTGAGGTCCTCGGTTATGGTGCCGAGCTGGACGATCAAGTCGTCGCTAAGGTCCAAAGGCAGGGCCTCGCCGCGCTTCTCTCGCCAAAGCCTCGTTAGCTTGTCTGGATCGTCGCCCATTATGATCCGGGCATCGGATCCGCCGATAAATGATCGTCGGTCGATTGCGTGGTTGGCAACGGTGCGCATCGCTGTAATCCTCTCTTCCAGTCAGATACTAATTGATACCAATAGTATCTATTCGAAGAGCGGCTAATGTCAATACCAAAAGTATCAATTCGCCAAATCAAAGCCGCTCGCGCGCTCTTGGGGTGGTCGCAAGAGGACCTCGCTGCTGCTGCGGGAGTGTCCATTCCAACGATCAAACGCTTAGAGGCCTGCGACGGCGCTCTCGGTGGACGAGCTGACACCGGCACCAAGATCTTGGATGCTCTCCATACGGGCGGCGTAGAATTCCTCGGGGAGAACGGAGGGGGGCAAGGCGTCCGACTAAGGAAGGCCGCGCATTAACAATCCGACTACCGCGGCGCCGCCCTGGTGCGGCACCTTAACTTCCTGCTAACCAACCGCAGCGCTCTGAATTTTAACGCCTTTACGGTTTCCTGACGCAGGATCGGGATAACTTGGCATGGCGCAATCGGCATTCCAGCGAGCGACCGTTGAACCTCACACAGAGGTCGACGACCGGGTCAAAAAACGCGCCCGCTTGCGGCGGCAGATGTACCTTGCACAGATCGCCAGCTTCATCCTGGATGCTGCTATCCTGTTTCTCTACTCCCTAAGCGGCACCATACCTGTTTCGGCTTCAGGGTGGTATCTCGCCGTCGCAGTTGGATGGACCCTGATAACGTTGATCCTCTCCGAATTGCACGTCAACGACCGCTTCCAGGATCACTACCTCACTGTACCGCAAAGCCTCGGAAGCATAGGTATTCAACTGGCCGCGATCTATTTCATTCCTGAAGTAGGATTCTATTTCGCCTGCATCATCTTCGTGGTGCTTGGATTCGGCGCACTGCGTATGTCGGCTCGGCAGACCGCCATTGTTTGGGCTTATGCCGCGATTGGCCTCACGTCGGTCTTCACGCTGACGAACCAGCCCATCGCGATGCCGATGGAATCCTTTGCAGAGCGGCATCTAACTCTGCTGTGCTTTGTAACCGCTCTTGGCAGGTGCGCGTTCACTGGTCTTTATGGTGCTTCTCTCAGGGAGGCACTTTACAAGCGCGGGAATGAACTGAAGGTTGCGCACGCCAAGATCGAAGAGCTCGCACAAATTGATGAACTCACCAGCGTATTTAACCGGCGTTATGTCATGCGCGCTTTGAACGACGAAATGGCGCGGGCACAACGTGCAGGTACTCCGTGCTCTGTCGCCATTTTGGACATAGACTTCTTCAAGCGCATCAATGACGCGTTTGGTCACCCAGCCGGTGACGAGGTACTGCGAGGCTTTGCGATCAGCCTTGCTGCCAATATGCGGTCGATAGATAAACTTGGCAGGTACGGCGGCGAAGAATTTCTTGTGATCATGCCGGATAGCACCAGGGATCAAGCGCTCGTAGGAATGAACCGATTGCGGCAGATCATTTCAGACTTAAATTGGGGTTCTATATCAGACGAAATGCGAGTGACGTTCTCGGCCGGTATAGCGCAAGTTCGGACCAACGATGCGCCGGAAGATATTTTGGCGCGTGCTGACGTTGCGTTGTATCGGGCAAAAGGCGAAGGCCGGAACTGCGTGTTGACAGGCTGACGGCACGGGTGACAAGCCGGGCCAACTCGAATCCGGTAGTCTTACGGAATCCTTTTCCGGAACACGGTGTTCTACTGTGAGAACACCGGCGAGATTTAAGTACCAGTTTTTAATTTGCCCGGGATGGCCGCAGTGGGGGCTGGAACCACCCTGCGGCCTTTCGCTTTAGCGAAACCCATTTCCAAGTTGAGCCGTACCGTCTCTGGGGCGAAGTCGGCGGAGAATTCGTGAGCATTCAAATTATTATAGCCGCCATGTTGGAGCGCGAGCTAGCGGCGCGGGGGGTGCAATCGTTGGGACCTTCCGATTGCATGGAAATCGTCGAGAACCTGCTCGGACGACTGAAAGATCTGGACCGGGAGTTAGCTGCGCGAGCTGCCAACCAGGCGATAGGCTCATGGAGAGACGGCCCCGGCTCGGAGGGGCCGGGGACTGGTTAGACCGAGGCCGCTACGCGGAGCCTTGGCATTCTCTCGTTCACGATGGAGCTTTCGCACGCGTCGCAATCGATGGCGGTGTTTTCACCGCGGCGACTGCTTGCGTCTCTCGCGCCGGTGCCATCGTTCCCACTTGGCGTATTCTGCGCATGGAAGATTTCAACGCGAGCAGATTCCGTCGGCAATCACTAAGGTGGATGAGCGAAGGTCTTAGGAACCAACGTGGATAGCGGCCGCTTGACTCGGTCCATCACAACGGAGGAAGACCCATGACCCGTAAATCTATCATCGTTCTGGCCGTATCGCTTGCCATGTCCACTACAGCACTCGCGCAAGGCGGCGGCGGCGGCGGCGGTGGCGCAGGAGGCGGCGGCGCGGGCGCCGGTGCCTCTGGTGCATCTTCGGGTTCAGGTTCCAGCGGCGCTGGCACCGGCAGCTCGGGCGTGGGGGCGACCAGCGGATCAGGCGGTACCGCCACGACGACGAACCCCGGCGCCACTTCGACCATGAACAGCAATGGCACCGGGACCACGACCGCACCCGGCACCACCTCTTCAGGGAGCGGGACCACGACGCAAAAGTAACGGTCGAAAGGCCTGGAACGTCAAACCCGGCGCAAAGGCGCGCCGGGTTTTTCTGTCAAAATGAGTGAACGGGACCACCGTGAGGAGCGCCACAGCTTCGAAGGGAATGGACGGCGGAATGCGGCTTGACCAAAGGTTGCGCTTGAACTTGAGAGCGATCTAAGTTTCATTGAATTACTTTTATGATCATTTGTTTTTGCCGGCTGTCCCGGAAGCTTTTTATGGAAGTCCTTTTGCTGGCGCTCGGCAGTTGGCTGCTGTTGAATGTGCTGTACGTCTTGGTCGTCATTCCGCCCCGTAAGACCAGGCCGACATCTCCGCTGGGCCGAGCGATTGATGCATTTCGACATTTCGTCCGAGGTCGGCGCGGTCCACCCTCCTGAAGGGAGGGCAGCGCAGGTGAATTAAGTTCGACCAGTGCCAAGCTCTAAAATGACTGAAGCGTGGCGTGCAAGGATTCAGGGGCTTATATGGACGACAAGGGGGGGCGGCGCCATTAAGGTTGAGCGGTCAGGTTAACCCGAGCGAACGTTTGCTTACAGCGGGCACTTCGATATCACCTCGAATAGAGGAATATCCGGATGTCCGACGGAACTGATTACCAAACCGCAGCTGCAGACAGACCTCGCAAGTTGCTCGATCTCGCCATTCCACTCTCCTTCGCCGCTGTAGCCCTCGTCACCACAGCTGTCTCGCTGGAGGCGATTGGGTTCACCGCTTGGCAGCCAGCTACCTTTTTGGTTGCCTGTATCTTTGATTAAGGGCCGTTGAGTGGCATGAGCGAATTCGAAGGACTTTCTGATCATTTCATCCTGCGGATGCACGAATTCATTCGCCGAGAGGTGCAAGCCGATAGGCTAGCTGGCACGCGTTTCGTTGGCTTGCCCGCACGGCAGCGCGCGGAAGCTCTTGCTCGCGAAATAGAGCGCCGCGGCCTGACCTATACGCCAATTGAATGGCCCGACGACCAGGCATCTGGGCGTGGAACGCGGGCATAGTCCAAATGCGTGCCACGGACGAGGACTACTACTTCGTTTGGTTGCAGGACCGATTGGGCAACGCTTGCCCACAAATTTGGGCGAGCAACCAGTTCGACCGGCCGGATTGGCAACTCAACCCTGTTCTAAGCAAGCACCTACTACGGCCGGCAGAGCGTACGATGGCACTGGACTTCCTCGCTAGTTTGTATCCGTTCGCTTGAAGAGAGCGACGCATGCGTGCAGGGCGATTTCTCGGCGGCGGGCGCCAGATCCGGTTTGGATGCCATGAGGGCCCACCTTTTCTAAGTTGGCGTAGACTTCGAAAACCTACTTCTGGCGGGTCGAACGCATCTTGTCGGCAATGAATTTGAGGAGCGGTACTTCTGCGCCCCCTGCAAGCGGAAGAGGCTCGTAGTCTTTTCCGACGGCATCCGCCAACATCCTCATTCCGTCAGACCAACCCAGGAGTTCGATCATCGCCCGTTGATCGAGCCTGACATCCTGGCTCCATCCCTCGTAAAGGTCAGCCAACGAGACCAGGTTGTCATAGGAGAGGGCGTCAAGCACGGAAAGAGGCGGCGTCGAATAACAAAGGCGGACGGCCTCCGCCTGTGCTGTGTCGATCGCGCAGTTGAAAGGCTTCCTGTCGCCGACAAACCTCCGAAGATGGGGGGCTACTCCTTGGAGACGTCGGCACCGTTCGGATTCAATTCTCCGGCTACAAGTCCTCAGCAGTTGATCCATCTCGACCCCAAGAAGCTGCTGTACAGGGTAATCCGCTGCTCGGTGCCTCGCGACTAATGCGACGTATTCACTTGCTGAAAAGAGAATGTGCCGATCGAATGCTTGAACAGAATCTGTCATTATCGTCAAAATCCTGCCCGCTAAAAAAATGTTCTGTGCGTTTGATTTGCGGCACGACAGTCGCTCGCCGCGAGCTGCTGCGCAGGAACTTCCTGGAACGCAATCGATTGTTGTCCGCCTCGCTCTCCGAAAGGCAACGTAGTGGCCGAACAATGAATTGCTAGTGTGGCCGCGAAATGTTTTGGCGAGTTGAATGCGCAGCACTATGCGAGTCAATGCGCGGGAGGGCGGCTCATCTGAATGAATGCATTGATGTGAGTTGTCTGGCGCATTGCATGTTTAGCTAAATGTTGCATTTGCCGCCGCGGCGAACCTCGATCGATCCGAATTGGACTACAGGCCGCCCGGTACGCCGTCCTCCGGACGTCGCTAAAATCTCGCCTCATCAATGGGCGGGCGGATTCACTGACTGGGTCTTCAACGCCCGCACGCGTTCGACGATTGAGTTAATGAGCTTGTGTTCCGCTGAAAGGCGAGCCTCCGATTTGATAAACTTCGCCATAGCCACTAGGGGCGTGGTGCGAAAGTCCAGGTGCTCAGCGAGGATCTCAAGCAGCGCAATGTTCTGGGCCATAGAGACGCGGCAGCGTTGCTCGAGGGCGGAGGCAGTATCGTGAAGCGCTGTAGCGAGCCCGGCATCCGCTTCTCCGCCCTTGAGCAGCACTTCACAGTCCTTCCGGAGCGCAGCAAGGCTTCGGCACTTTGCGTTCAGGTCCTTAGAAATTTTTTTTATTTCGATCACACGAGTCTCCCTGGTCTTTATGTGCAGGAGGGTCGCAGGGGCGGTTTGGCATGCAGGTACCGGACGCAAATTTAGATCGGGAATGAATGCGCTGGCGAGGAGATTGCTCGATGTCCACAAGATCGACGCTAAGGCTTTGTCGCCCAATTGCATGAGGCGTCGACTTCGCTTGTCTTATCGCTGCTGCTTTCTCTGAAGCAAGAAGGTGACGGTCTTCGACTAACTAATCGGGCGCTGTCGACGGCACCGGAGTGCAGCCTGATTTGGATGCAAGTAAGACGCCGCGAATTTGGCCAACGCGGGAAGGCTGTTCTCTCTATCACAAGCCGGGGCTGTTGGAACGCTCGCGCGTGATTTTGCTGTTAATTGAATATGCGGGGATGAATTAACCGGTCGCTTTGGCTTCTCGCCTGCGCCACACAAGGAGCGACAACTGAACAAGTGAGGTCACGTGCCTACGCACCACAAGGCTCTGCTCTCCGAGACGGCCATGCCGATGTCAGAGGTCTTGGCGTATATGCGCGAGGGCCTATCGCCGTCCACGCGGCAAATACTGGCTATGTTGGATTTTTATGCACGGAAAGACCACGAGCTTCCCTCGGCAGATGCGCCATTGACGCCCGAAGAGGAGGACGAGCTGACGCCGATCGTCTCGGCGCTTACGATCGCAGCGGTCCAGAGCGAGCAAACGAGGGATAGCACGCTTGCTGCGACATTGGAGCGCGTTAGGCGGCGACCGAGCATTTTCGACCAAGGCGAATTACCGGCTTCAGTCCAGTGGGAGCTGGCGGGCCAACTTCAGCGGAAGGATGAGGCACCCGGTACCTATGCCATGGATATCTGGGGGACCAGTCAAACGCGAGCGCCGTATGTGTTTGGTCCGCCAACCGAGGAAAACCTGAGTGCCGCAGCCGAACGAGCGCTGCGCCAGGTCCAGGCTAGGCGTGCGGTGGGCCGCTCACCCCACCCGGCGCACCGGGAACTGGCCGGGCGACTAGCTCTGATCTTTGCCGGAAGTGGGCGCCCGATAGCGAGGAGGCGAAAGGAGTTCGTTCGCCGTGAACGCCGGGGTGTGTTCCTGCGCTCGAGAGAGGGCGGGCCATTCCATGAATTTCTGGCGCTGACCTTGCCGCCGCTTCAACGCTTCTTGCAAGAACGCAACCTCGCACCGGTAACATCCGACTCCCTTGTTCGTTTCGCCCAAGGCGCGCGCAAGACGTCCAACGAGGCCTAAAGCTATCCCGAGCATCACCCCCGATTATTCCCACGGGGTTTCGGCCCTGGGGTTCGATTGAGCCTCTATTGTGTCAGCTTCTCTCAAAGATGAAGGAGCTGGAAATGCTTGATGATCAGGACAATAGCGCATGTGAGGTCGTGGCTTCCGACGCGCATGAAAGCGATATCGCTCTGAACGTGACGGGAGACGGCATCGAAACGGAGTCGCCTACCGGCGAGGGCACCAACAAGCCCGACGCAGAGGAAGAAACAGAGGAGGCGGACCCGGCCCTCGGTGAGGAGGAGAGCGACGAGGACGATGAAGCCTATGACTATGAGCAGCTCCAGGAGGACGAGGAGACGCGCACCTATATGCCGCTCTGGATGAGGGAGCGCTTGGATGACCCGCCGATCTGGCCCGGCGCGAGCAAGACCGATCTCCTCAATTTCTTCCGCTCCTACGAGTACGACTATCGTCCGCCGCACCGTCCCAAGAGCGATGTTGAGTATGAATGGGTGTGGCAGGCGAGCAAGGCGGCCTTCAACTTGATCTGGCTCGAGCGGTTGGAAACGACCATCCTTGCCAATCAGCGTCGTGCGGCGGTGGAGTCCCTGCAGATGCAAGCGTTTGCAGCCGTGCCATCGTCGAAGGAAGCCAAGCGAGAGCTCGAATGTTCTGCGAAAGAGGCCGCGATGGATTATTTTGCGGACCCCGACTATCGCAAAAAAATTGATGCGAATTTCGCAAACGCGGGTTTCGGTGCGCACGCTGTCGCAGGCGAGGCCTTTGTCCGCGCTTTGCCGTCGCTGAAGGAGATCGCGCGCATGAAGAAGGAGGCGATGAAGCAGCGCGACGATGCTCTTAAGCAATTGGACCGGGCTTACGATCAGCGCGATCCCGAGCAGCAGATGCCGCTGAGTTCGTCAGCGATCAGTAATTTTTTCCGCGAGGTCCAAGAAGACACGGAGCTTGGTCGGCAAGAGCGGGAGCAGGAGAAAATCAAAAAGGCAGCCGGACATGGCGACGCAGAAGCAGATCGCAGCAAATAGAAGAAACGCGGCCCGCAGCACCGGGCCACGTACCCGAGAAGGCAAGGCGCGTTCGAAGATGAATGCGCTTCGCCACGGCCTTGCTGCCCGTGAACCGGGCAACCAGCTGAACTGGGAGCAACTGAATTCGTTGCCTTTCGAGGAGATTTGCGCCCGTCTCGTGCAAATTGAGAAGGAGCGATCGTCCCTATTCGAGGCGATCCACCACCAACTCCAGTCGCAGGACGAAGTAGCCCCGTCGCTGCGGCGCCTGGCGGCCCTCGATCGCTATGCCGAGCGCGCCAGCGCAAAATTGAAGTCGCTGTAAGGTGTGGTGCGAGCGCAATTCTTTCTGCGTTGGCAGGACTTTAAGGCCACTTTTGAGATGAATTGGGTTCGTTCTGCGATAGCGCCCGAAGGTCAACGCTTGGATCGTGACGCCATGAGGCGTCCGCGTCCGAGGACAGCTTGGTGGGCTTTCTCAAAGTGCGATGGGGTTGGATGGGACGGCGCAGAAATTGTCCTTGCGGGCCGTTCGGATCTATTCAAAAGTGCACAATTATGGGTTGCGGCTGTTGAGGTAGATTTTTATGTCCTCTGGATATTCGTTCGTATCGTTCGACTCCTTGCTGCCCACCTACAGCAGCATCAATGCACTCAACAACTCGGGTCAGCTCGCCGGCACCTACACGGATTCCGCAAGCGTTGCTCATGGTTTCATCTGGAAGAACGGCATCCTCACGACTGTCGACGGAATTGCGAACCCCTACTACATCAACCGGGTGACCGGCATCAACGATGCGGGCGCTGTCACCGGCTACGCATCCGTCGGCCCGAATGGTATCCCGTTTGCCTTCGTGGTGAGCGCCAACGGTACAGTGACGTCGGCGGCAGTTTACGCCGACACATATCCGGTCGGGATCGATAACAGCGGTCAGATCATCGGGAACGGGGATGTTCTCTACAGTCCTTTGAACATCGCCTTTATCTGGACGCCCGGCGGCGCGGCGCAACAGATTGCCGATCCGCAATCCGAGGTGGGAGGCACGCGCGTCAACGGCATCAACGCTGCCGGCACGGAAATCGTCGGCTATTACGTGCACCCATACTATGCAGGCGGCACGCTTCAGGCATTCTCATTCGACGGCACGAACTATCACGACCTCCCTGTCCCTGGCATTCCCTATGGTGTCAATGACCTCGGCCAGGTCGTCGGTTGGTACTCCGACCAGGCCGGAGCTCACGGCTTTCTCTCCAATGGGGCAAGCTATGTGACGATCGACAATCCGCTTGCCGTGTACGGTACGAGATTGTGGGGGATCAACGATTTCGGCCAGATCCTCGGGAGCTACATCGATGCGTCGAACCGGACGCATACCTTCGAGATGACGCCCGACCAGCTCACCCAGTCCCAGGTGATCGGGATCCTGACGCCGATCACCGGTGCTGCGACAGGTCAGATCATCGACTATCTGCATGCGAAGGGACTTTTGCTGAATGGAGCGTCGATCTCGGACGGGACCGGAAACGTCGCGCCATTTGCTGCCGGCACTCAGCTTGCAATTCTCGCAGGCGCCCAGGAGACGATCACAAGCGACAGCGCGTTGAAGTTTGTCGTGGACTCGTTTGCCAACTCCAATCTCATCATTCACGGCTCGGCCGATATCGGTGTATCCGCGGCAGTCGGAGATAATCAGATTTCGCTACAGGACTCCGGCAACGATACTGTGTTTCTTGGCGGCGGAAACAACACGGTCTGGGCCGGGGGCGGCGTCGATGTCATCCACGGCGGCAGCGGCGACGATTTGCTGATCGCCGGCAGCGGCGCGGGCTCACAGTTTTACGGCGGCGACGGCAACGACGTCTTCGTCGGAGGTGCAGCCAGCAGCTATGTCGACGGCGGCGCCGGCAATGATACGATCTATGGCGGCAGCGGAACGGACACGCTGCACGGCGGCAGCGGCAGCGACGTGATTTATGCGGATGATGGCAGCAGCTATCTGTTCGCAGACACGGGCGCTTCCACGCTCTATGGCGGCTCGGGTTCAGACACGATGTATGCTGGTGCAGGCGATGCCAGGCTGGTTGCGCTCGGTAGCCAGTACAACGAATTGTATGGTGGCGCTGGAAACAGTGTGCTGATTGCGGTAGGGACGGGCAACACACTGATGGTGGCCGGAAGCGGCAATAATTACCTCCAGGGTGGGGGTGGCAACGACACCATGTATGGCGGTTCTGGCCGGGACACCCTGCAGGCGGGCAGCGGGCACGACCAACTCATTTCAGGTAGCCTCGCCGGCGGGCCCGGACAGGGAAATCTCCTCCAGGGGAGCTCAGGCGATGCGGTGCTGTGGGCCGGCGCCGGCAGCGATACCTTGGTAGGGGGATCTGGTCAGGACATCCTTGTCAGCGGCACTGGCTCTTCGCAGATGACCGGGGGTAGTAACGGCCACACAACCTTCGAAATCGCATTTCACACGGGCAATGATACAGTCACCGCAAGTGGTGCCGGCAACGTAGCTTTCATTGACGGACGAGCATCGACGGATGGAACCATCGCGACATCCGGCGGGACGACGACGATTACCTTCGGCGACACCGGTCAGGAACTCACCTTCACCGGCGTTCAACACCTCTATTTTACCGACCAGGTCTATTCGACGTGAACCTGGGGACAGGCGTGAGGGCGAATGCTTGCCGCGAAGCAGTGAAGGTGCCGCACTTTTAACTAAATAGCTGAAATGGTGATCTATTTTGGCTTGATCTGCGAAGTCCGTCGCCTGCTTGGCCTAACGCGGTCAGATGCGGCTGCGGCACTGCGGCAACAATGCGCGTGAATTAGAGGCTCGAACGAGGCGGCCAGCTATACATAGGCGCGTCAGCCCGGTAATTTATTGAGCAGCCTCGCTTGATGTGAGGATGATCGTTCTGTAGGGGGACTTGAATGCGTCGATTGCTCGTTGCCGTTTCTCTGGCCATGACGGGCCTGGTTTTGGGCGCTTCTATCCCGTCCGCATCCGCTGCCGACAAGGCGGTCGAGCTCCGTCCGCGTGATGGTACCTACATCAAGATGCGTCACGCACACCGCTACCTGCGGTGCCCGGACGCTTATTCATGTTATCCGCTCTATGGCGCCTATGGCCCCTATGGCGGCCATGCATACTGGGCTGCCTATTCCGGGTATGTGCCGCCGGAATATCGCTGAGCGGCGAAATCAAAGATCAGTTAGCGGATTGCCCTGGAGCGGTATGCCCGCCTCGGGATTGCTGTTGCACAGCCAGCAATGATGCGAGGCAGACTGGGTGTGATTTAGATCACAGCCTGTGGTGCCAATCTGTGTCACATTCCGATAGATCAGGGCCATTCGTAGCAGCTGCGACGCTTCGCCACGCAATGCGGTTGAGCGGGTGCCGTATTCGTGAAGTTAACCTCCTGAACTTCGCGAAAAGTCGTACAGACTTATCTGTCAGATGAGGGGATTATCCGAGAACGTTTGGTGTTTGTTGTTCGTCCAGCGCCTGCTTTAAGGCGGCTTTGATGTTTGTTGGCGTGATGGGCAATTTCCGTCCGCGCCTGGGATTTTCGACCGAAATGCATTTTGAAGTGAACGGGCTGGCAATAGCATCACTTTCGAACCGTCTGCAGCACCTGTGATTGTGCGTGTCACGAGCATGTTGCTGCCATCTGGTTAGAGCAGTTGGCGCGGGGCTTGCTGCGTCTATTCCGCTGACTGGATCTGTTTGAGGGGGCGTACTAATGGGTGACAGAACTGTTCCGGAACGGGTCAACGAGTTCCTCGTTCGCTGTGCCGGAAGAGCATATTGCGATCATTGCATTCAGGAGCGGCTCGGCCTCCGCTGGCGCCAGCAGGTCCAACTCGTGACCGCAACGCTCGCCGTTACCTCCGGATATCGCCGCAGCACGGCCGCGTGCTGCACGTGCGAGGACACCAAGCAGGTGACCAGCTTCATTGGACCGAGTTCGGGCACGCGAACCAGCCTCACTTTGTCGCTACCCAGGCACAAGCCCGGCTACGAAGAAATCCCGCCGGCAAGCGGGTCCGCTCCAGAAACCCGGCTCCAAGGTCAGGTTGCGAGGCAGGCGGCGCGAGGCCCCGCAACCTGAGTTTCCGCTAGGCTTGGGTCTTGCCGACCATGGCCCAAAAGGTGGGGGTCTTAGGTGACTGAATACGGACCCACTGATATGGCGACTTGGCCCAGGGTCTGATGTCCTGGGCGATGCTGTCGGCGACCAAGTCGCCTTTCTTCGTGCGCACCACCAGGACGAGGTGATGCTCACCCCAGGTCGTGACGACCTCGGCCAGCAACAGCGCATGTGCCGGCCAACCGCGGGCGATCAACGCGTGTCTCTTTGTTACGGCGTAGTCGTTGCAGTCGCCTCGATCCGGCCCGATCAGCCAACGTTCGCCGGCAATGCCATCGACGTTGCGTTCGAATCGGATGCTCTGGTTGATCTCATGGTTGAGGTCGCGCAACTCGCTGAAGCGGGTTTCGTCCAGCGCGATCGGGCCAGGCCGGAAGCGGTTGTGCGAAGATGCGCAATCGCCAGGATATTGCATGCAGAACCGTGTGTGCGCGAAGGGCGCCAGTGTCGGTCCGCCGAGCGCAATCTTCTGCAATTGACCTCGCAGCATGTTAGGCAGGCCGACGAAGCCGGCATGCGCTCGTGGCGCGAGACAGACCACGCCTAGCAATGCGAGCGCGGCAACCGCCTTGATGATCCGACGCATGAATATTATCCCCCGTAATGTCCCTCGTTGTCTGGACAAGTACAGGGAAAGATTTTCGAACCCGCTGAGGGGCGCGTCGCAAATTGACTAGAATCAGCGGGGCTTCGGTAGGGTGCTGGCAACTATGTTGGTCAGGGCTAAGTCGCACCCCGGATGAGCGGCTCAATTTCGGGCCCTATTGTCGGATTCTCGAAATGAGAGGGTCGAGGGTCGCTGGATTCTGAGGAGAGGCTGCCTCTGATCGGGAGCTCTGGAGGGTGCAACGCCGCAGGTCGCATGTTGCTTGACCTCGCGCTATGCTTTCCGGGCGATTATGTAGTCTGGTTGCTGAATTCTTGTTCCCACCCAACGGTGACCCGGGACAGGTCAAGAAACAATCCGCACCGGATGGTCTTGCGGCTGGTGATATGAGAATGACTGACCCTATAGCGAACCAGCGGCCGCACTTGTCGGCGGGCGTGCGTATCTATGCGGTGGGCGACATCCATGGCTGCGCCGACCTGCTTGAAGGAGTCTTCGGACGGATCGATGCCGATCGCGCCTCTTCCGCATCCTCGCGGACTGTCGAGGTCTATCTCGGTGACCTGATCGATCGCGGGGGGGCGTCAAGGCACGTCATCGATCTCTTGATCGAGCGGAAACTGAACCACGAGGTCGTCTGCCTCAAAGGCAATCATGAGGATCTCGCCCTTCGCTTTTTGAGTTCTCCCCAGCTGTTCGAGGGATGGGCGGGCCTCGGCGGACGTGAAACGCTCAGGTCCTATGGCTTGACGCCCCTTGCGCGCAAACCGGACGAAATGGCCGCCTTGGCCGGGGCCTTTGGAGAAGCTTTGCCGGCTGCCCATCGGAACTTCCTGTTGAGCTTGCCTGCCTTCTTTTCCTGTGGAGATTTCTTTTTCGTCCATGCCGGGGTTAAGCCCGGCGTGCCGCTGGAGCGCCAGCGGGAACAGGACCTGCTCTGGATCAGGCAGGAGTTTCTGAGCTGGGACGCGCCGTTTGAGAAGATGATTATTCATGGGCATACCCCCGTTCAGGTACCCGACTTCCGGGACAACCGGGTCAATGTCGATACCGGAGCGTACGCAACAGGGCGCTTAAGCTGTTTGCGGATCGAGGGCACCGAACTGGCGCTCGTTTAGTTTGGCTGCTAACCGTCGGCTTGATTGTGATGGCTCATCACACAGCTTGCGTCTAATATTTGCCCATTGCCCAGCCGACGCGCGGCCGTAAACGTCCAGCGTGGCCGGAATGCCACAATCGTCAAGCGCTTCACCTTGACGAGGGCCGATTCATATTGCGGCCGGGGAATCCGTGGTATTCAAAAACGGTCAGATGGAACTGGGGACGTGATGTTTTTGGGTTGGGGCAGAAGTTGGTTAGTGCTGGTGCTTGCAGGACTTGCTTTGGCAGGCTGCTCGGCTATGCCTTCTACTGGCCCCTCAAGCGGGGACGTTAAATCGGCCAACTCCAAGGATGCCGACAGTCTGCCGTACGCGCTGGTTCGGCTGACACCTGAGGCCATTGGCGTCCTATCTCAGGCAACGCCGCGCCTGATGTTCAGCAATACCGGTCGCCGTGCGCCCCGGGAGATCAAATTCGGTGTCGGTGACGTTGTCAGCGTAACCATCTTCGAAGCTGCCGCCGGCGGCTTGTTTATTCCGCGGGAGGCGGGAGTGCGCCCGGGCAATTTCATCTCGCTGCCCAACCAGACCGTCGATTCCGCAGGCAACATTACGGTTCCGTTTGCCGGCGCGATCCCGGCCAAAAATCGAACCCCTGGGGAGGTCCAGCAGACGATTGTCGATCGTTTGAAGAATCGAGCGATCGAACCGCAGGCTGTGGTGTCCCTGATCGATCAGCGTACGTCTCTTGTGAGCGTCTTCGGTGAGGTCAACAACCCCAGCCGCTTCCCCCTCAACGCGGCGGGCGATCGTATCCTCGATGCAATCACCCGTGCGGGCGGTCCGAAGGGACAGGGGTTCGACACCTGGGTCATGCTTGAGCGCGGCGGCAACCGGATGACCGTTCCGTTCGGTTCTTTGGTCTACGAGCCCGCGAACAACGGTTATGTCGACGCCAACGATACGATTTACGTCTATCGCGAGCCACAGACGTTCGTCGCGTTTGGTGCCTCTGGCCAACAGGGACAGTTTAATTTCGAAGCCTGGCGGATATCGCTTGCCGAGGCCTTGGCAAAGGCTGGCGGCCTCAACGACTCGCTCGCCGATCCCGCCTCGGTCTTCGTCTATCGCGGCGAGAGCCGTGACGTAGCCGAGAAGCTCGGCATCGACGTGAGCCGCTTCTCGACGCCGCTCGTTCCGGTCGTGTATGTGGTCAATCTCCGCGATCCTGCGACTTACTTCCTCGCTACCAAGATGCAGATCCGCAACAAGGACGTTCTGTATGCGTCCAACGCGACGGCGGTGGAGACGGCGAAGATCCTTCAGTTCATCCGTCTGGTTAACGCAACGGTGAACGATCCCATCGTGACTGCTACCAATGCCTACACGCTGCGAGGCGCAATCCGAGGGGCCGGTACCGCTACCGCTGCCACGGCGACCAACCCTTGATTTGAGGCTCTACGGTCGCAAGCGCATCGACACGGACTTTGCAGGTCCGCTTTTGCGGATTGAGATTGCGATGCAGACAATATCTTCATCGTTTTCAACTTCATTGTTTTCAGTTCTTGTGTTGTCCATCGCCGTAGTGGGCGCACCGCTCTTTGTTGGTTCAACCGCGCCCATGGGCACAACGCTGTGGTGCATTGTCCTCGCTGGCGGGCTTGCCTTCGGGGATGTCGCAGCGCTGCGGCGCAGCCAGCGAGTGTGGATTTGGCTTGTCGTCGCGGTTGTCGCCGCATATTCGGCAGTCGTGTTCGCTCAGCTCCTGCCGCCGAGCCGCACGGGATTGCCGGCGCATCCCATCTGGGCGGAGGCTTCAGCCTTGCTCGGAAGGCCGCTCTCGCCAGCGGTTTCGGTCCTCCGAGATCAGTCCCTGTTTGCTGTTGCATCACCGCTGGCAGCTCTGCTTTCGGGCCTCTTGGGTTATGTGATCGGTGCGGACCGGGTCCGCGCAAACAGGATTTTCCAGGTCGTGGCCTGGTCCGGCGCAGCCCTGGCCTTGTTTGCGATCGTGTCTTTCGTGATCAATCCCGTGAAGTTATTCTGGTGGGACAAGGTCGCCTATGTGGGGGTTTTGACCACCCCCTTCGTCAACCGTAACGCCGCGGCCCTCTACTATGGAGTTTGCAGTGTCGTCGGTGCGCTGTTGTTCTGGCAGATGGTGCGGCCACGTCTGCCGGCGGGCCCACTGACGCCGTCCGGACTGATCCAATCTCTGCTTCGGCTTCTCCATTTCCAGGGGCTCGTCAGGGCTGCGCCGCCTCTGCTGTGCCTGAGCGCGGTTTTGCTCACCGCCTCGCGGGCCGGCACGGTGCTCGCACTCGCGGGTCAGGTGTTGGCGTTTACCCTCTACTTCTGGCGCGACCTCCCGAGGAGGGTAGGCCCGGCCGCAGCGCTGGTGCTTGGCGGGCTACTTGCGGTCATCGTGCTGCAGACCCTAGGTGGCAGCGCCGGTACCCGCTTCAACGAGCATGGCCTTGTCGACGAAGGGCGGATGGACACCTATCGCTCGACCGTCCGGATGATCTCGGATTATCCTTGGCTGGGCGTCGGGCTCGGCGGGTTTCCCTTTGCCTTTCCCGCATACCGTACCGGCAGCGTCTGGGGGGTCTGGGACCGCGCCCACAACGTCCTGCTGGAGATCGCGGCGGAAGGCGGCTTGCCCCTCGCGGGGGTGGTCGTGCTGGCCTGGTTTCTGGTTCTGCTTCTGCTCGTCAATGGAGTCCGCCGCCGGCGCCGGGATACGATGTATCCAGTAGCCGCGTTGTCGCTCACGGCCATGGCTCTGGTGCATGCGACGATTGACTTTTCTCTCCAAATTCCAGGCTTCGCGATCCCCACCATGGCCGTGATCGGGATTGGTGCCGCACAGTCATTCGCGACCCGGGCCCCGGATGGTGAGATTTGGGCTGCCGGTATCAAAACACCGAAAACGGGTTAATTAACCGTTAAAGCCCGTTCGTCCGATAATTGTTGGATGCTCTTCGTGCAGCATGCTAGGTTGCGGCGCATGAACGTTGGAGAGTTGCTATGTCGTTGATCCGCGGTCGCCTTTTGGTTTCTGCCGCCGTTGTTGCGTTGGCCACTGGCTGGAGCGCGAGCGCATTCGCAGCGACCTGTTACAATGCCAATCAGCAACTTCCGAGCAGCAGCGTATCGGCTTTCACGGGGGATCCCGGTTCGGTTCTGGGTAGCGCTCCGAACGGAGGTGGAGCGATGATCTCCCAAATCCGCGATCTCGCAGCTACCGATTCCAGCACTTTGCCGGTGATCCTTGGCCTACTGAAAGATGCCAATGACGATCAGAAAAAAGCCATCGGTGCGGGTCTCGCTCAAGCGGCCCGGATCTGCGTACCAAAAGATCAAGCCTACGCAAACAGTATCCAGCAGGCGATCGCTGATAGCAAAGATACCGTCCTTGTGCTGGCATATGCCGCGTCAGCCGGCAACGAGCCGATCGGTGCAGGAGCTGGCGCTGGCGCATCACCGGGCGGCGTTGGCGGCGCAACTGGGACGACCGGCGTCGCGACCGGCGCCGGCGGCGGGATCGAGGGCATCAACGGCAACGGCGTGAACACGGGCCAATTCACGTACTCTCCGTCCGTGTCCAGCGCGACGAATCCCAATAGCTCGGTCAGTCCCTAAGCCGGGTCATCGAACAGCTGGTTATCGAAGTAGTAGGATTGCAACTATATCATTGCCGTTGGGATGTTGAGGCGCGGGCGACGAAAAGCTGATCGGATGTCCGCATCCTTACTCCGTTGATCGGACATATTGGGCGGCTAGGCTTTGCCAGGTAATTCATGCTCTACGTTAATCCTGCGTCCAAGTTAGCTCAGCCCGAAGCATCGCCTCAGCGACAGGGCAGCAACGGCGTTGCCGACCTCATCGCTTTCGCACGACGGCAGTCGACGATCATCGTTGCCGTTACGCTGGCATGCCTCGGTGCAGGCGTTCTCTACCTGGTCAATACGCAGCCGAGCTTCACCGGCCAAGCAACGATGATCATCGACACGCACAAGAACAATGTGTTCCAGCAGCAATTACTGATCGGTGACAGCCCCGTGGACTCGGCGATGGTTGAAAGCCAGGTCGAGGTCCTGCGTTCCGAGAACATTGCATCCGCGGTGATCAAGCAACTGCGCCTGACTGATGATTCCGAGTTCGTCGGTCCCGGCGGTGGACTCGTCGGTGGACTCCTCAGCGCGGTGTCAGGCTTGATGGACCCGGATGCGCCTCGCTCGCAGACGGGCTTGAGCCGACGCGCCGTTGAAGCCTTTGCAAGTCGGCTGAGCGTCAAGCGAGTGGGTCTGACCTATATCATCGAAATTGCCTTCGTATCGAATGATCCCGCTAAGGCGGCGCAGATCGCCAATGCCGTGGCGGATGCCTATATCAACGACCAGCTCAATGCAAAATACCAGGCAACGCAGCGCGCCAGCGTCTGGCTTCAGGAACGGATAGCCGAACTCCGCAAGCAGTCTTCAAGTGCCGAACACGCGGTCGTCGACTTTCGTAACAAGAACAATTTGGTCAATTCCGGCGGCCGATTGATGAACGAGCAGCAGTTGAGCGAGCTCAACACGCAGCTGATTCTGACCCGCGGCCAGACCGCGGAGGCAAAGGCCCGCCTCGACCGCATCAATGAGATCGTCTCGGTCGAGCCGGATGCGACCGTCACCGATACGTTAAAGAACGAGGTCATTACGAAACTTCGGCAGCAATATCTCGAGCTGAAGGCCCGGGAAGCGGAATGGTCGGCTCGCTACGGCACGCAACATCAGGCCGCCATTCAATTGCGCAACCAGATGCAGGAATTGCGGCATTCCATCAAAGATGAACTGCAGCGCATCGCGCAGACCTACAAGAGCGATTATGAGATAGCCAAGCAGCGCGAGTCGGCGCTGGAGAAAGGGGTGAACGAGGCCGTGTTCGGCACTCAGGTCACCGATCAGGCGCAGGTATCGCTACGCGATCTCGAGAGTTCCGCTCAGACCTATCGAACGCTCTACAACAACTTCCTCCAACGATACACTGAATCGGTCCAGCAGCAGTCCTTCCCCATCACCGAAGCGCGCGTCATCACCGCCGCTTCGCCGCCCCTGACGAAGAGTAAGCCGAAGGCGACGCTGACCTTGTTGGTTTCGAGCTTCCTGGGGCTTGGTCTCGGTATGCTGGTCGGTCGCCTACGCGATCTTTCCGACCGCTCTTTCCGCACCAGCGACCAGGTCGAGGCCGTTCTTGGGCTGAACTGCATCGGCATTCTGCCGCTCTTGCAGCCGTCCGCTCCTGCGAAGGACGGCTTGCTCCCCGTTCCGATTTCCCCAGGTGGGCCACGTGCGATCAATCATGATGCCGAGGTATTCTCGGAAATCGTACACGCCCCGTTCTCCCGCTTTACCGAAGGCCTGCGGGCGCTCAAGGTGGCCGCGGATCTGGCAAACTTGGACCGGTCCAAGAAAGTGGTGGCCGTGACATCGACGCTTCCCAACGAGGGTAAGTCGACCATCGCGGCATGTCTGGCGCAGCTGATCGCGCAGGGCGGCGCGCGAGTTGTCATCATCGACGCTGATCTGCGCAATCCTTCGCTTACGCGCCGGCTCGCTCCGCACGCTTCTTTCGGCGTGCTTGAACTCCTTCAGGGCACCAAGACTTTTTCCGAGGTGGTCTGGACGGAACCTGTGACGAAGCTAGACTTTCTGCCGGCGGTCGTTGGAAGCAAAATCGCTCACACCAGCGAGATTCTATCGTCTCAGCCCATGGCCATGCTGTTCGAACGTTTAAAGGCCGACTACGACTACATCATTGTGGATCTTTCTCCCGTCGCTCCCGTGGTTGACGTACGGAGCACGTCCGGTCTGGTCGACTCCTACATCTACGTGGTGGAGTGGGGCCGGACCCGGGTCGATGCCGTGTCACACGCTCTGACTGATGCCAAGAATGTACATGAGAAGATGGTCGGGGTCGTGCTCAACAAGGCGAACATCTCGATGCTGAGCCGGTATGAATCTCAGAAGGGCAGCTATTACAACAACAAATACTATTCGCGTTATCGCGACGAGCGCTGACCGTGCCGGCGTGGATTGTCCGGGCATTCACAGTCGCTCTCGCGATTGCTTCGATAGCCTTGGGAACAGTCACCGTTCCAGTGCTATGGCGTAGCAGGGCTGTCGAGGCCACTGCAGAGCTGGTCGTTCAAGGGCATCGTTTCGCGACTACGGAGATTGCGTCGGAAGTCGCAAACATGGACGCGGGTGGGTCGGTATCAAAGGCTTCTGTCAGGCGAAGCCTCGCGGTGTTGAAGCTGCGGCTGGTCGAAGATGCTCTGGCGCAAGGCGATCGCCTCTCGCTCGACAGACGCCTGGCGGAGCTGAAAAGCAGCACTATCGATCTTCTGGAGATCGATCCCGCTGATTCTTTTTTCTGGCTGATCTATTACTGGTGCCAGCTCACGACCGAGGGATTTTCGCCGTCTCAGCTCGACCTTCTTGTATTCTCCTACGACCTCGGGCCCAATGAGGGGTGGGTTGCGATCAAGCGCAATCGGCTTGCACTGTCTGTCATTTCACAGTTGTCGGATTCCATGTCGAAACGCGTCGTGGATGAATTCGCCGGCATGGTTGCGGCTGGCCTGATCGTCGATGCCGCCAGCAGCTTGAACAGCGTCGCCGCCCCCCTTAGGTCACGTTTGCTCGAGGGGCTCACTAAAGTGCCTCTCGCTGAACGTGAGCGACTTGCGCGCTATCTTAATGACACGACCACAATCGAAGTCGTCATCCCCGGGGTCAAGCTACCCGAAAAGCGCTTCTACTGAGCTGGCGCGCACTGTCAGGCGTTGGCTAAGGGCTATCCGCGACTGGGACCGGCCGACCGAAGAACATCCGCTCGATGACATAGGCAAGCACGAGCGGCCCAATGCAGAACAGGAAGAAGTCGAGGATCTTGTAGCCTCCGTCCCGCGCCCATTGCAGTAAAAGGCCAACCATCCAGAAATAGGCGCAGTAGAAGTAGATCGAAATACCTGGTTGGCAGAAGCGGCGGAAAGCGGTTCCGAAGAACGAGCCGCAAAGTCCCAGCGTGACCACGACCCCTATGTAGCCAAGGCTGATCCAACCGTCCCCGACGAGCGAGGTGGTGCGCGAGCCGAAATTGCCATAGGCGGCAAGATTGACCCACTGGATCGGTGAGCCCACCGGCTTGTCCGGCCACAACACCCTTGGGATTGGCTGCGTCAATATGCCGAGATACTGCGTGAAATAGGAGTACGTGCCGCTCACCGCCGGTACCTTCGCAACGACGAAGGACAGGAAGTCAAAATTTGCAAAGTCCGGATGCGCCCCGAACGAAGATTTGGCGATGTCGAAACTGAATTCAATCGCGCCCGTGGTCAGAAACCTGATGAGACTGTCGCGATTCTGGCCGATCATCACAAAAAGCGCGAGTACGATCACCATCCCGGCATAGTGTATCGAGGTGAACGCGCGGCGCTTGTGAACGTAGAGCGTCATCAAGCTGGCCACCAGCGTCGAAATGACGATCTCCCAGCGCTCCCCAAGTTGCAATGCGATCAGCGCACAGAAAAACAAGGCAATATAGGACCACCAGCGGCCTCTCCTCATCTGGATCAATAGCGCCGCAAAGGGAAACGCGAAATTGCGTGCATTGACCACATAGGCCGTCGTATCGGCAAACAGCTTTTGGCCTGTCGCCGGATCGATGGTCATATTGATTTCGCCTAGCTGCTGAAAAACCGTCACGCCATAAGTCTGGCGCATGGTTACGGCCAGGAAGAACGAGTAGAAGATCAGCGGGGCGAGTAGCAGAAATGAGATGAGGAGGGAGCGCGCTTCCGTCCGACTGGGGCGGATGTAGTGAAACGTTGGCTCCATGGGTCTAAAGCCGAGCGCCATCACGTAGGCCGCAATGAAGCTCAGGAGGCCAACGTCTGCAACAAAAAGGGTTTGCAGAAACACGTCTTCTGTCGGCATGAAGTTCATGAATTCGAATTCGGACCGCAGGTCGAACAGATAGACAATCAAGGGCCGCTGCACGAAAACGACAAAATGGAAGACGAGATACAGGGAAAGCCCGGAATAGAGATTGACGAATCCTCTTTCGTTCAAGCCGATGACGAGACCGACGAACAGGATGATATGAATTGCCAGAGCGATTTCGATCATGATGGATTTTGCGGATGGCTCAGTTGCGCGCGTTCGGGCGCTTCATCTGTCCGCCTCATGGTAGAGGAACCTCACCTGCGAAGTAGTTAAAATTCCCTATCTGTCCCAGGTTTGTCACCGGAAACTCGAGCTGCTTTTCTGTAATTGTTCGTTCATGGTCGTTGACCCTGATCACCAGACGCCCCTTTGCCAGCTCGAAGCGGTGGTGGTGCACACCCTCGGCCAGAGTTACTGATTGGCGACGTTCGTCTGCGATCAGCTCGACCGTCAACGGCCGTGGCAGGAAGGCGGTTACATAAACTCCGTCGACGAGATCGTCAGACCCCTTTGGACGGCCCTGCTCGCCTGTATCAGGAGAGGCAATACCGTAGGCTGATTTCGGGTGAAGCCGGTAGAAATAAAACAGAGACGGTTGCCGGATAGCCGGACGATTGGAAGACGTAAACCAGTCGATATAATAGCGGCTCGCCTTCAGAAATGCCTCGTGACTTAACAGGGGGCCCCAGTTGAAATTCCAGAGATTCTGTTGCGCGGTGTCGCCGTAGGGAGCGACGTAGGTCGATTCGCCCCAGTCGTTCCAGGTCACGATTTCGACCCAGTCCGCCCCTGATTCGATGGCTGCAATCCATTGTGCCGCCATGCCCTGAAACCCCCCGCTCTCGAACAGGCGGAAATTCCCGCGCAGCCCCCGATAGTAGGGCATGATCCCGATCATCGAGATTTTCGCCGCAACTCTACTTCTCGCTGCAACCAGTGCTCCGTCGCTGGGCGGCTTGGGATAACCGAGATCGGGCCCGAACACGAAGTAGCCATCGAGCTCTGGATGAGCTCTATACAGGTCGTCGAGGAATTGTGCCGTCGGATGACCGTAGTTGCGCGCCCAGAAGTGCTCGGAGGGATACTGGTAGTTCGGGACGAGGAAGGGCCTGCGGCCTGAGGCCAAGAGGCGTTCGGCCAGTCGCGTGCCCCACTCCGGAGTCCCCGAATACGTGCTGACCACGGGACGGCCATCGATACGCAGATAGGCGGGACTCTGAGACAATTCATCGACCATCGTCGCGCTGTCGTCGACGGGCGCATTGTCAAAGGACATAAACAGCTTGAAAGCCAGCTTGCTTCGTTCCGCCGCCCTGAATATCCGCCGGCTAAGATCGAAATAGTGAGGCTCTCTGGACCAGCCTGGCACATTCAACGCGAACCCATCGATCCCGTTGGCTCGTGCAGTCCTGATCTCCCGTTCGAAATCCTCAACCGTCGCCGCGAGGCCGGCAGCGGGACAACATACCATGTAGTGGGCAAAAACCATCTTTGGTACGGAGGGTCGCTCGTCGGCTTGGATCACCTGCACGACTGCCATCAGGGCGAGGAGCGTCCCGAGGAGGCATCGGCCGAGTGTCGTCAGGATGATCATCTGGAGTGCCTGAAAGAACAAAGGCCGGATTGGCAATCAGCGCGAGGGACGCGGATTGAGTGCTTGGTCCGAATCCGTTAATTGTACGACAAACAGGGGCGCCGCATCGGCGAATGAGACGTGAGCCGTGGGAAACGCAGTGTAGGGAGGCGCAACGTAGTTGTCGCCGCTGCCTTTCCGCCCCCGCTGCATGGATTGTCAAGGATCTCCGCGTCCATTGCATCCGATCTTGAGGGGCTGGCCGACGTGCGCCGCTATGACCTGTCCTCACGGTCCCTTGCTCGATCCCCAAGCTACCACTGGCGCAGGCTCTTGTCCGTGGTCGTCGCGGCGGGCGGGATCCTCCTCAACAGCGTGCGTCCCAATCCTTGCGTGTATATCCCCGCGGACGGGGGCCTGGGGCTGCTCTATACAGTCCTCCTGACCACGTTTGCCCGAATCTCGGGCCAAGTCATCTTTATTCATCACCATAGCTTTTCCGCGATCGACCGGCCGCAACGGCTGATGACCGCGCTGGTCTCGGTCGCGGGATCGAGCGCTACCCACGTGTTCCTGTGCGACCTTATGCAGCGCCGGTTTCAGGAGAATTATCATGGTGCCTGGAGGGCTCTGATTTCATCCAATGCTGTGCATCTTCCGGAGCTTTCCCGGATGTCTGCTCGGGACGGAGGTGCCGTCCGGCTGGGCTTACTCAGCAACCTGACGCGCGAGAAGGGACTCTATGTCTTTCTTGACGTGCTGCGGGGCTGCCTCGCGCGTGGGATTCCGGTTTATGGTCTGCTCGCAGGCCCGACTGAGAACACGACAGATGCTGCCGCGATCGAGGCGGCACGCGTCGAACTCGGAGAACACCTGAACTATGTCGGGCCGGTTTATGAAGCCGACAAGGACCGCTTCCTCTCGGAGCTTGATGTGTTCGTCTTTCCGACGAGCTATCGCAACGAGGCGCAGCCAAACGCCATTTTCGAAGCGATGGCGGCGGGCGCTGCCGTGGTGGTCTTCGCGCGAGGATGTATAGGTGTAGACGTCAGCGGCGACTGCGGCCTGCTGATCGATCCCTCGGACGAATTCGTATCGGCCGCCTGTGCGCAGATCGCGCGATGGAACGATGATCCAGCCGCCCTTGTCGCCACCAAGAATGCTTCACGTAAGCGCTTTGCCGAGCGCAAGGAATGCGCCGCGGAGGGCTACCAGGATTTGCTTTACGCAGTTGCCGGCGTCGCACCGCGCGCAGCTTGATAGTTCAGTCCAGTATCTGCTCGCCGGGATGTCGCGTCACGTAGGTTCGTTTATACGCGGTCGCGATCTGTCGGGCGGTGTCCGTCATGTTCGGAAAGGTCGCGCGGCTTGCGATGGCGCCTTGTCGCAAGTGTTGCCGGAGCGAGGGTGAGGCGTAGACCTCTTGGATAGCGTGGGCGATCGCTTCGGCCGATCGGACCGGCACGACATAGCCGTTCGCACCGGGCTTGATCACATCGCGAGCGCCGACATGCTCGGTCACGATGGCCGGCAACCCGCACGCAATTGCCTCGCTCACCACGAAGCCAAAGCCGTCCTGTACCGATGGCAGCACCAGAAGCGAACTCTCTTGGTAAAGGCGGACTAGGTCGCTGCGGCCAAGCGGGCCCAGATATTTGAAGAGGCCTTCGTAAGGCTTCAGGACGTCCCGCATCTCCCGCCTGATGGTCCCGGCAAAGATAAGCTCGGCATTCTGTAGCTTGAGTGCCTTCCATGCTTCCAAGAGATAGATGTGTCCCTTGATCGGGTTGAGTTCAGCGACGCAAAGAACGCGGAACGGCCGATCGTTGACCTGCTCCGGCGCCGGAGCGAATGTCTGAAGGTCAGTCGGCAGCGGAATGACGTCGATGGCGCTGGCCGGAAATCCTTCAGCCACGAAGCTGTCGCGGACCAGGCCGGATAGGCAGTAGATCCTGTCGCAAAGATTGATCTCGGCGAGCGTGTCGGCAATATCGGAGAGAAAGGGAGCCGGCGAGATCGACAGGCGATCAAGCTCCAGCCGCATTTCTCGCTCGAAGAAACTGGGATGGCAGACAATGGGATGACCGAGGATTGCCGTTCCCTCGTCCTTGGCCCGGCGCAGCAAGCTGAGCGCCTTGCCCTGGGTCACCGCGTGCAACACGTCGCTCGGCTGCCAGGCGGCATGGGCTGAGGCGCGCCATAGCCGATCATAGAGCGGATAAACCGTGTCAGCGAAGGCGTGGTGGAGGTACCTCGCGTGGAACTGCAGCAGATATTCCTTAAGAAACAGATTCCGCGCCTGCGATGGCGCGATCTGCAGTCGCGCGGCATCGTTTGACACCCGTGAGGCATAGTAGACGCGCTGGAGACGCGCCGCCTTATTCAGCTCAGGGACGAGCTGAAGTTGCTTGAAGTCGCCACAGACCGCGATATTGACGCTTGGTTCAAAGCTTTCAGTCATGGCTACGCCTCAAGGCGACGAGTTCGCCGAGCTGCTTCTCAAACGCGCCGAGAATGGTTTCCTTGCGCCACCGCTCGCACGCGAGAACGCGTCCTCGTTCTCCCATCCGCGCTCGCATAGCGCTGTCTCGCGCGAGCTTCAATATCGCCTCGGACAGCCCGCGCGGATCGGAGGGGGAAACGGCGATGCCGGCGCCCTCGATCTCGGTCGCAAGTTGGGTACCTGCCTTCGCCATCGCGACGGCTGGCCGGCCCGAGGCCAGAATGGGTGCGAGTTTGGAGGGCAGCATCAGGTCGGCGACCTGGGCGCGTTGCGGGATCAGGTGAATGTCCGCCGTCGCAAGAAGCTCCTGCATCCGTTCGTTGGGTTGCAGGTCAAGGAACTTCACGTTGGAAAGGGTTGAGGAGAGCTCGACGAGGTGATTGAGCAATGCTCCTCCGCCGCAAAAAACAAAAACGATTTCAGGCGCCTTGTCCTTCAGCTCGGCCGCGGCTTCCGCGAGAGTCTCGATACCCTGCTTGGCGGCAATGCTTCCCGAATAGAGAGCGACGATGTGGCGATCCGTCAGGCCGAGTTGCTCGCGGAGTTCGGTCATCCGGTCGGCGGGACTGATGAAATCAGTGTCCACCCAATTGCGGAATTCGATGCTGTTCTTCGGCGAGGCGCCCTTATCGTGAAGCCGCTCGATCATGCGGGGTGAGATGGTCGATACCCGGTCGAAGCGACGCAAAATGAAGGATTCCATCGACATGGCAGTGCGCCGAAGCGCGCTGCCTTCAAGCATGCCGAGCTCGAAGGCAGCATCGAGCTCGAAATCTTGAATGTGAAGCCAGCTTGCGGCGCCAGAGAGCTGTGCGACGGCGAATGCAGTCGGCGCAATCAGGAATGAGGGCGTGACGGCCAGCAGGACGTCGGGTTTCAAGCTGTAAGCCGATGACAGTATCTTAGGAATGCTCGATGCTGCGAAGGATGCATGGCTCAGAATTCTGCCGCGCTTGCCCGCCGGCAGGTTGCCGGGAAGGTAGAGCGGGCAGTGATGGACGCTAACCTGGTTCCTGATCTCGTGCTGATAGGACCTGTTATTGTAACCGTCGGCCACCTTCCAGGTAGGATAATAGGGCTGAGCCGTCACCATCGCGACGGTGTGACCGCGCCCCGCCAACCACTCGCAAAGCTCGCTGGAGTATTTTCCGATTCCGGTCAGCTCAGGAGCGTAGTTGAGGCCATACGCCAGAATTTTCATGGAAAAGAACGAGTCCCCCAAACCCCATGTACGAAAGGCGCGTTGCTTTCGCCCGCACGTCCCAATGTCCTTAGTCCTTGCAATTTCGGCTGAACGAGCAGCCAAACGGGCAGAATAAATCTGATCTTTAGACGCTATGCCCTATTAACGAAACAGCCGTTTCAGAACATTATGAACGGCATTTGAGGTGGGTCGGCGGTTAATTGCGAGAGCATTCTGAAGATGCCAGATACTGAAATCCGCGTGCAGGATCTTTCCAGATTTGCCAATCCGAAAGGTTTTCGTGGCCGCTCGGCGCTCTTCGTGCAGCTGTGGTGGATGGTCGAGGCGCTCCTGGTTCGGCCGACACCCCAGATATTCTTTGGCTGGCGTCGGTTCATCCTGCGGCTTTTCGGCGCCAGGATCGGAGAGGGGGTATTGATCAGACCGTCGGTGCGGATTGTTTATCCCTGGAAGGTTTCAATCGGGGCGAATTCCTGGATTGGGGACGATGTCAATCTATACAGCTTGGGCGAGATCGAGATTGGTCACGACGTGGTGGTTTCGCAAGGAACCTATGTGTGCACCGGCTCACACGATCACCTGAAGGCGGACTTCTCCATTTTCGCGCGCCCGATCGTAATCGAGCCTGAGGTCTGGGTTGCTGCGCAATGCTTCATTGCGCCGGGCGTCAGGATCGGCCGCGGAGCGGTGGTGCAGGCGCGCGCTGTGGTGATGCGCGACGTCCCACCCATGACGATGGTAGGCGGCCACCCCGCCGTCGCGATCGGGTCGCGCATTCCGCGCTCGGAGACTTAGGCGCGCTGCCCGCATCCTGCTCACATCAAGGCGTGCTTGCCAGTCAATCTGCTTAGTGTGCGATGGCCGGAAATCACTCCGCCGATCTCGGGCAAGAGGAGGCAGAGTCCGATCATCCAGAGATGCCCTGAGACAGGGAGCAGGAAGATCGCAGCGCATATGCCAAGAGCGAGGCCCGTTGCGTAGCCGAACGAAATCAGCTCGACCCGGTTGAGCGCACTGGCTGCAAGCAGAGTTCCGTCAAAATAGGATCCAAGCAGCGCGACCAGTGCGAGAGCGAACATGAGCTCCCAGTCCAACGCGATATGCCCGCTTGTCCAGCGCGGAATAATCAAAGGGGCGAGCAAGAGCTCCGCAACCAGAAGCATTGCTGCAATTAATGTGGCGTTCCGGAGCATTTTCCGGATGAGCTGGCGAACATTCTGGATGTCGCCCCCCGCCCACATCCGGCCGATCTCCACTTGGGTGGCTTGCGAGGTCATCGTGGCCAGATTTCTCGCGGTCTTGGTGTATGTCGCCAGCACACCGAACGTGGCGAGCGCAATTGGTCCGAGACTATGCGAGATCAACAGGCGCGGCGCGTACACGCCCAGAATGTTGACGCAGATGAAGATCACGAAAAAGCCCGCAGCCGGCCTGCAAATGCGCCTAAGGATCTCGAAGTCGAACTTGGTCCACGAGAGTGAAAGCCATGTTGCTTTTTGCACCGTCCAGATCAGATGAAGCACCACGTTGAGCATTGCTCCCATGAGCATGAGCGCAGCCACGACCAGCGGACCCGCGCCCGAACCGAGGGCCAGTCCAATGCAGATGAGCTCGATCATCTTGGAGACTGCTGCAATCGCATTCGGCAAGGCTGCGCCTTTAGCTGCCGACAGAGTGCCGGCGAGCGGCTCGCTGAGGAAGGTAACGAGTGTTGCGCTGCCTAGCATGACCACAAGAAGCTTTGGCTCGGGCATGTCGTCGAGCGAAATTCCCGCAAATGTCCGCAGGTCGGCCAAAGCCAGCGCAAGACTCAGGACCGCAACACCAACAGCAATGCTGGCGGTAAGCGTGACGAGGGCGGTAGCGACGGTGCGGGATGCCTTCTCAAACTCGCCCCGCGTCGATTGCAAAATGACCTCGGCTGCGGCCGCCTGTCCGACACCTACATTGGCCAGCGCCGCGAATCCAGCCAGCGCAGCCAATGCCAGCCACTCGCCATAGGATCGCGCGCCCCAGCTTGATAGAAAAAGAGGGACCAGAATGAGCTGTTCGGCAACGCGAACCGTTCGGGCGAACAAGAAGGCCGCAAACGCGGTGCGGATCCTCCGCCGGACCGCGACAAAATTAAGGGTGAGGGCTGTCATTGTGGCTGGACCTGAGAACTCCAACGACCTTGATCCAAATTCGTTAAATTCAGACAATTCTAAGCCGGGATTGATAAGCTCCATCACCCGGCTCTCTATGAGACGCCTTTGCCAGATTTGCGATTGCCTCGATAGAGCGGAAATAGAAGGTTAACCTGAATCGATGCGCCTACTCTCGGCTGTCAAGAACGCCCTCGTCCCGCACACCCGGAGCCCGCGCCGGGTCAGATTCGGGCTCTACAGCGGGATCAAGCTCGATCTGGACCTTCGCTCACAGACCCAAATGCTGCTTGGCTTATGGGAGCGTGAGACGTACTCCTTTGTACGGCTAGAAGGGGCCAACGCGGAGTGGTTCATCGACATTGGGGCGGGAAGTGGAGAAATGTCACTCTACTTCCTTTCCCGGCCAAATCCCGTAAAGGTTGTCGCTGTTGAGCCAAATGCAGCTGAGGTTGAGGCATTTCGTCGTCATCTCCGGCTCAATGGTCTTCCGCTCGATGCCTGCCAAATTCTTACTAAGCAGGTCGGCGGGCATGACGGCGCCGTTTCGCTGGCTGACCTCCGTGGTCCTCTGCACGGAAAGGGCTTCATTAAGATTGACGTCGATGGCGCGGAGATGGAGGTTCTCAGGAGTGCCGGGAGCCTCCTCGACGCCGGACAGATCTCTATGCTCATCGAAACACATTCCGAGCAGCTGGAAACAAATTGCAGGACCTGGCTGGAAAAACGCGGCTACCGCACATCGATCATAGACACTGCCTGGTGGCGGCGTGTGCTGCCGGACGGGCGCGTGATCGCCCACAATCGCTGGTTGGCGGCCGTGAGCTAACGCTTCGTCCAGAGATCTGCGGAGCTGTCTCCGGGACGATCAGGCTCAACAATGAGCCAAACGCGGATGATGCTTCATCCTGATCCTCTCGCGCTTTCGGCGCGTGCTCGAGGACCCCATGCGTCGTTTTGATAAATCCTTAACTCCTCGCGGACGAAGCTGGGGCATGGCAGCAATTCTGTTCAGCCTGGCCCTGATGTTCGGCGCGGCCATCGGGACGCGATACCGGGTCGCCGCGCTGGTCCTGGTGCTCCCCCTTGTGCTCGGGATTGTCTGCTGGCTCGCCCTTCGTCTGGAGGCGGGGATTGCCACCACGCTCGTGTGGGGAATTGTTAGTTTGACCGGCGTGCAGTTCGGATACCTCGCCGGCGGCTTTCTAGCTTTGAAACAGCGGCCATACTCCCCGGGTTAACCGCTTGACCTAAGTATTATGATACCGTCCGCAAGAATTTATTTGCGTACCGCTTATGCAGCGACGCTTCGTGTGATTAATCATCCGTTGCGAGAGCCAGCCCTCCGGACTCGCTGAAGAAGGATGGAAGAGCGGCTGTTGGATGGCGTCAGTTCCACTTCAGAATTCGGCGAAAGAAATCGCTTCGGGTCATCCCGAAGTGGAATTTGCGCTGGTGCTCGCGCGGACGATCGATTTGTTGCAATCGGATCCGGAGCAGCTTCGAAGTGCTGTCTACGACCTCGCGCGCCACAAGCTCGATCAGCTCTCGCATGAGGACCCTGCCGAAAGAGAGCGTCTCATGCAGGCTCTAGAGACGGCAATTTCGGGTGTTGAGGCGTACACAAGGAAGTATCCGAGCGGGGGCGGGCCGCTGCCCCGTCCGGTGCGGGTTCAACGCACGGAGGCGCTGGTCGGCCCGTCTGGCGCTGAAGCCGGGGTGATTTCCGAGCAGAGTTGGAATAACGCGAAACCGGCGCCGTCATCTACGCGCAGCGGCCGTCGGCGATGGTCATCGTCCACTCCGCTGCGCTACCTTGCGATGCTGTTTTTCTTTGCCGGCCTCGCGGGCTTAATAGTCGCACAGCGGCGGGGATGGTCTCCGCCGTCGTTCGAGAGATTCGTGGAGAGCTACCGCTCGGCGAAGACATCCGAGCTGACAGTAGCGCGTGAGCCCAGTGCCGCCCCGGACAGTTTCACCCCCTTAAGCAAGGACCTTGAGCGCAAGGTCGACCCGCTGGTCCCAACCGCATACGGTGTGTACGCCGTAAGCGCGGATCACCTGTTTGAGCTGCAGTCTTTGTTGGGACGAGTTCCTGATCCGCGCGTGGCGATTTCAGCGGCCATCACCAGACCTAGTGACACACGATTGCCGGACGGACAAATCCGCTTCATCGTATTCCGCCGCGAAACGCCAATGGCTGAATCCCAGGATCCGGTCGAACTGCGCGTCGTCGCGCAGGTCAAGCAGGCGACGAAGTTCGACGCATTGGGGAAGCCGGTCGTTTCGAGCGAGGAGAGCTGGGTAATCCGCAATGTCTCTATCCCCTACCATGCTGCTCCCCTGAAGGACGAGCCGGGGATGTATCAGATCCTTCCGCGTGATCCAAATCTCACATTGTCTCCTGGCCGCTACGTATTGGCACTCAATGGTCAGGCCTTTGATTTCTCGGTCGGAGGCAAAGTCACGGATAAACGCCAGTGCCTAGAGCAGATCGTTGCCGCGAACGGCGTGTTCTATTCGGAATGCCAGAATCCATGAGCCATGTGCGAAGCCGACATTGCCTTCTGGTTCAGCTGTTGGTTGACGTTGATCTCGATCTGGTCGAGAACGTGACCGCAGTCGCCTTGGGACCACGAACTAATCCACAGCGGCCGGCAAAGGGCGCGGGCGAGATCTTACCTTGCAGAGGGAAGTTTAGATGAGCAAGCGGATCGCTCTCATCACTGGCATTACAGGACAGGATGGCGCCTATCTCGCCGAATATTTGCTGTCGCTCGGCTATGTCGTGCACGGCATCAAGCGGCGTTCGTCCTCGTTCAACACCGCGCGGGTCGATCATCTCTACCAGGACCCGCATCTCGGCAACGTCCCGTTTCTGATGCACTACGGCGACATGACCGACTCGACCAATCTGATCCGCCTGGTGCAGCAGATCCGGCCGACCGAGATCTACAATCTTGCCGCCCAGAGCCACGTCGCCGTCAGCTTCGAGAGCCCGGAATACACCGCTAACGCCGACGGCATCGGCGTGCTGCGCCTGCTGGAAGCGATCCGCATCCTCGGCATGGAGAAGGAAACGCGGTTCTACCAGGCGTCGACCTCCGAGCTCTATGGCCTGGTCCAGGAGATCCCGCAGAAGGAGACCACGCCGTTCTATCCGCGCTCGCCTTACGGCGTGGCAAAGCTCTACGGCTACTGGATCACGGTGAACTATCGCGAGGCCTATGGCATGTTCGCGAGCAACGGCATCCTGTTCAATCACGAGAGCCCGATCCGCGGCGAGACCTTCGTCACCCGCAAGATCACACGCGCTGTCGCCCGCATCGAGGTCGGGCTGGAAGAGACGCTTTATCTCGGCAATCTCTCGGCCAAGCGCGACTGGGGCCATGCGCGCGACTATGTCGAGGGCATGCACAAGATCCTGCAGGCCGACAAGCCCGACGATTTCGTGCTCGCCACCGGCGAGATGCACTCGGTGCGTGAAATGGTCGAGCTCTCGTTCGCGCAGGTCGGCCGTCGCATCGCATGGCGCGGCGGGGGCGTCGAGGAGACCGGCGTCGACACCAAGACCGGCAAGACGGTCGTGAAGATCGATCCGACTTATTTCCGCCCCACCGAGGTCGATCTCCTCGTCGGCGACGCCAGCAAGGCGCGCGAGGTGCTTGGCTGGACGCCGAAGCGAAGCTTTGCAGAGCTCGTCGCGGAGATGATGGCGAGCGATCTGGCGAACGCAAAATGGGATGCGTCGAGTGGCAAACGCACCTTTTGAGCTGAAAGGCAAGAGCGTCTATGTCGCCGGCCATCGCGGCATGGTCGGCAGCGCGCTTGTGCGCCGGCTGGAACGAGAGGATGTCAAGCTTGTCACCGTGGATCGGCGCGAGGTCGATCTGTGCAACCAAGCCGCGGTCTTTGAGTGGTTCGCGAAGACGCGGCCGCAGGCGATCTTTCTCGCTGCGGCAAAGGTCGGCGGCATCGTCGCCAACAATACCCTGCGCGCCGAATTCATCTACGACAACATCGCGATCGCTGCGAACGTGATCCAGGCCGCGCATCAGAACGGCGTCGAGAAACTGATGTTTCTGGGCTCTTCCTGCATCTATCCGAAGCACGCCGCGCAGCCCTTGCGCGAGGATTCCGTCCTCACCGGCCCCTTGGAACCCACCAACGAGCCCTATGCGATCGCCAAGATCGCCGGGATCAAGATGGCGGAAGCCTATCGCAGCCAGTACGGGTGCGACTTCATCAGCGTGATGCCGACCAATCTTTACGGCCCCGGCGACAATTATCACCCCGAAATGAGTCACGTGGTCGCCGCCTTGATCCGCCGCTTCCACGAGGCCAAGGTTTCGGGCGCGAAGAGTGTCGTCGTGTGGGGGACCGGCACGCCGCGGCGCGAGTTCCTTTATGTCGACGACATGGTGGATGCCTGCGTACACCTGATGAAGACCTATTCGAGTGCCGAACTGGTCAACATCGGCACCGGCGAGGACATCACCATCGCCGAGTTCGCGCGCGTCGTGGCCGGCGTTATCGGTTACACCGGCGAGATCAATTTCGACAGTTCGCGACCCGACGGCACGCCGCGCAAGCTGCTCGATGTCAGCCGCCTCGAAGGGCTCGGCTGGCGCGCGACGACCCCGCTTGAGAACGGGGTCCTGCGAACCTACGAGGCCTATTTGCTCAATCGAACCTTGTCGAGTGTTGCCGCTCGCGAAGCTCAATGAAAAAGGCAATATACTCCCAGCTAGGGATAGCCTTTAACATTCGGAGTTGATCGACCGGGGCGGTGGCAAACACGTGAAGTGCAGTGCAGCCAGAGCACATGCGACCTTGATGAAGCGGGTTGTCTTCACGCGGAAATTTGCTGGCAAGATGCTTGCGCGCGTACGATGTAGCTGGATTTTTTCGCCCGCGTCCACCCCGCTCATTTGGGTGGCGGTTTACTCAAGCCTATGCAGAAGATGCTACGAGAGTGCGATAGATCTGTTTTGGAGGATAGCCGTGCGAAATCTATGTTTTGGCTTTGTGTTCCTTGCCTCTTTGTGGCCCACGATTGCGCCAGCAGACGAGCCAAAATGCAGGGAGCAGAAAGTGCCGGCCGATCGGCTTATTTGCTACGACAAGCTTTACCCGCCGGGAAAAAATGAAACCAGTCCAAGGACCAAATCGGGCGCGGATTTCTACGGAACGGAAGAAGAAGTAATGAAACAGAGGCTGCGCCCGATCTGCAAAGGGTGTTAGCAGCGGACACGAAGCGTTGATTACTTGGACATAAGCGCAGCGCCCATCAAACGATCTTCACCAGATCATCGAATTCTCATCTGCAAAACCCGTGGCTAAAACACGAAACCGCGCGTGTGGGCGCTCGGGCGTATATCTTGGGCCGGCAGAACTTGCAGGACGACGCCGCCAGAGTTCCATCACCGCCTAACGCAGCATTGGCGGCTTGAGCTTTCTCTCGACCAAAAGGTTGAGATGGCCTGCAGGATCATCTTGGCAGTTCGAAACTAACATTTTGAGGTCCCTAGTTCCCCGTTCATACGGCAGGCCCGGACGGCAGTGTGGCTGCCTTAGTCTTTGTTCGGGGGAAAAAGTTCAACAGCCGGATCGGTCACTCGCGTTTCACAGTTAAGTATTGCCCGATCAGGGGCGCGAGCCAGCTAATTGTCTCCCCAGCGGGATGCGCAACTTCGAATCCAGATGTCGGAAAGTTCCAGATTGTTACCGTTCGTTTCTTGGATTAAGCTTTCGTTAACTTGCACTCGCGTGGTGATTGGCAAGGGGGAGAGTGTCGGCTCGGTACCCGGCTGACATTCGGTTGAGGTTTTTACGAGACGGGCCACTTATTTCTAGGCCCGCGCGCGGGCGATATTTTTTCGAACGCACCCTCAATTGCACTCCTAGCCAGCAACCAGGCGCCATGTATTTCGGCTCTCCGTTGGGGCAATATGTTTTTTGAAAAGCGTGGCCGTTCGAGATTCGGATCCGGTAAGTCGCGTACCGAGCTGATGTCGCGGGTACGATGCGTACTCGCCGGAGCACCGGCACCCAGCAATCATCGCAAGAACGAGCTGATGGCGAGCGCGTCTCGTCGCTTTCTGTTCGAGACGATGGAGCCACGTGTGCTGCTCTCGGCTGATCTTGCGCCGACTGCGACGATGCATACGCCGGAGACCCCGACCGACCTGCTGTCGCTGCCGCCGGCTGTGCCCCTGTACGCTCCTGCGGCTGATGTGAGAGTATTGCCGGATGTGCCCGCCGCGGACCTCGACAATGCCCAGGCTCCTTCGATGGTGGGAAGCGATGTCGTTGCGGCAAGCTTCACGTTACAAGTCGAAGGTGCGGGGGACGCCGTAGGTAGCTATCAGTTCCAGCTTCCGAGCCGAGAACCAGCCGCCGGCCCGACGAGCTATCTCGGACAGCTCGCCCCTGAGGCGATGCATGTCCCCGAGGGCTCTGGATTTGCAATGGCCGGCAATCCCCCAACGGCAAGCGAGGTGGGATCTTCAGTAACGCAGACACCTTCAATTTCGGTGCCTTCCACTAACTTCGATTCTGGCCAGGAAAATGCAACCCTGCAGCCCGGGACGGGCCACGTTCCTGAGGGGCCAGGTTTCGCAATAGCCAACTCGAAGCCGATCGTCTTCATCGACTCCGCGTTGCCGGATTACGAGAATATTGTTGGAGCTATTTCTGACGGCCCGGATGCAGCCAACACCGATATCGTCGTGCTCGACTCGACGAAGCCCGAGATCGCACAGATCACGGATACTCTCGCCGGTCGAACTGGTGTTACGGCTGTGCACATATTCTCGCACGGATTCGAGGCCAGCGTCGGCCTGGGTGGAACGCAACTCGATCTGGCCGGACTGAATGAACACGCGGACGAGCTCGCAAGCTGGCGTGTGGCGTTGCAGCCGGGCGCGGACATTCTGCTCTACGGCTGTGACATCGCTGCGGGCGACGACGGTTCGACCTTCATCAACCGCTTCGCAGAACTCACGGGCGCCAATGTCGCGGCTTCGATCGACGACACCGGCGGACTACAGCAAGGCGGCGACTGGGTCCTGGAAAAGAGCACGGGGCCGATCGAGGCCACGCTGCCAGTGGCAGAGTCTGCACTGGCTTCCTATGATCATCTGCTCGCGACAGTGCAGTGGACAGGCGGCGGCGACGGCGCGTCCTGGGCCGACGCGCGGAACTGGAGTGGTGGCGTTGTTCCGGGCGCGGGCGATTCCGTCTTCAATCGCGGCGGCACCCGGTGACCCCGCGATCACGATCGGCTCTTCCGCTGGAGTGGTCAAGATCGCGAGCCTTAACTCGGATCGCCCCATCACCATCGCGAGCGGTGCGACACTGCAGGCGGCCACCTTCGACACCTCGCGCAACATCGCCCTTGCCGGCGGCACCATCCAGGGCGGTGTCATCAGCGAAACCAACGGCGCGGTGATCACGGTCAGCACCGACAATAGTGCAGGCAATCTGGTCGGCGTGACGCTGAACGGCGACGCCACGATCACCGGCGCAAACTCAGTTCTGCGCGTCAGCAGCGGGCTGACGCTCAACGGCACGATTCACGTCGCGGGCGCGAGCACGCAGGTTCGTTCATTTGGCGACCAGGCCTTCGCAGGCAACGGTACGATTTCGTTCGAGGGAACCACCGGCTCGATCCGCCGCCTCACCATCGAAGGTTCGTCGACGCTCACCATCGCAAGCACGTTCAAGGTCGTCGGTGGCTACAGTTCGATCGGCGACTACTGGGAGAGCGGCGGCACCAAGAACCTGATCAACAACGGGTTGATCTCGTCGTCGACCTCCGGCCAGACGCTGACGCTGCTCTCTTACATCAGTTTTTTGAACGCTGGCACGGTCGAAGCGATTTCCGGCGGTGTTCTGACGATTACGCCGGCTTCCTGGACCAACACGGGCAGCGTCCATCTGGACGCCAATGCGGCCAGCACGGTCAATCTCGGTGGTAGTTTGAACGCTACCGGCGGAATCGGTACGTTCAACCGCAGCGGTGGCGTCGTCAACCTGACCGGGACCCTTAGCAATGTCGGTTCGACGTTGGCGCTGAACGCGACGACCGGATCATGGAATTTTTTCGGCACCATCAGCGGCGGCTCGGTCAGCTTGGCGGATGGTGCCGCCTTGCTGCTGGCCAGCGACAGCGCCGCGGGAACGTTTACCAACGGTGTGACGCTCAACGGCGATCTTACCGTCTCGGGCAATTTTGCGCGGCTGCGTGTCAGCGGCGGCATGACGCTGAACGGCACGATCCACCTGATCAATTCCTTCGCCATGGTGCGCGCCCTCGACACTCAGACATTCGGCGGTAACGGCACGATCTCGTTCGAAGGCACGACTGGATCGCCGCGCCGCCTGACGATCGAAGGGGCATCGACGCTGACGCTTGGCAGCACCTTCAATGTTGTCGGCGGCTACGGCACGATCGGTGAGCAGTGGGAAGCAAACGGCGCAAATGGTCTGGTCAACAACGGCTTGATTTCCGCGAGCGTCAACGGCCAGCAACTGTCGGTGGCCGTCGGCACCACCTTCGCCAATAGCGGCACCATGGAGGCCGTCGGCGGCGGCATTCTCTCGCTGGCGAACGCCTGGACTAATAGCGGCACTCTGCGCCTCGACGCCAACACCGCCAGCAGCGTAAATCTCGGCGGCACGTTTACGACTGCCGCGATTGGAGCGATCAGCCGGGCCGGTGGCGTGATCAACTTGACGGGCACTTTGAACAACACCGGCGCGTCGCTGACCTTGAATTCGGTAACGGGTTCGTGGAACTTTTTGGGAACAATCACAGGAGGCACGGTCGTTTTCGCCGACGCGGCTTCGCTTTTGCTGGCGTCGGATAATGCTTCGGGCACGTTCACCAACGGGGTGACGCTCAACGGCGACCTCACCGTCTCCGGCAACTTTGCGCGCCTACGCGTCAGCGGCGGTATGACGCTGAATGGCACGATTCACCTGACAAACTCCTTCGCGATGGTGCGAGCCCTCGACAGCCAGACGTTCGGCGGGGCTGGCACGATTTCTTTCGAGGGGACGACCGGCACGCCGCGCCGCCTGACGATCGAAGGCGCGTCGACACTGACGCTGGCGGGCACTTTCAAGGTCGTTGGTGGATATGGTTCGATCGGCGAGCAGTGGGAAACCAACGGCACCAACAAGCTTATCAACAATGGCTTGATCTCTGCGAACACTGCCGGCCAGACCCTGACGGCATCTTATAGCGCCAGCTTCTCCAATGCCGGCACAATGGAAGCCGTGGCTGGCGGCATTCTCTCACTCGTGAACAGTTGGGCCAATACCGGCACCTTGCATCTGGATGCCAACGCCGCGAGCACCGTCAATTTGGGCGGTACATTCGCTACCGCAGGCCTTGGTACGATCGACCGCACAGGCGGTGTGATCAACCTGACGGGTACTTTGAACAATGCCGGCGCGACACTGACGTTGAACACGGTGACGGGCTCGTGGAATTTCTACGGGATGATCAGCGGCGGTACGATTGTCCTGGCCGATGGCTCCGCGCTGTTGATCGCCACCGACAACGCGTCGGGCACGTTCACCAATGGCGTGACACTCAACGGCGACCTCACCGTCTCGGGCAACTTCGCACGGCTGCGCGTCAGCGGCGGTATGACGCTGAACGGCACGATCCACCTGACCAATTCCTACGCCATGGTCCGCGCCCTCGACAGCCAGACGTTCGCTGGCAATGGCAAGATCTCGTTCGAAGGGACGACTGGGACGCCGCGTCGCCTGGCAATCGAAGGGGCCTCGACGCTGACGCTTGCCAGCACCTTCAATGTCGTCGGCGGCAACGGCACGATCGGCGAGCAGTGGGAGACCAACGGCACCAACAATCTGGTCAACAATGGTTTGATCAATGCCAACGTTGCCGGGCAGAGCCTGACGGCAAGTGTCGCAGGCGTTTTCACGAATGCCGGCGTGTTCCAGGCGACAAACGGCGGCACCGCAGTCGCCAACAACGTCTCGATCACCAGCACAGGCATAGCGTCGGCGACCGATTCCACGATGACGCTCGGCGGCAACTGGATCAACAGCGGCGCAATCAATGTCGTCAATTCGACGCTGAACCTTGGTGGCGCGTTCGCGACCGCTGGTATCGGCACCATCAACCGCACCGGCGGCATCGTCAACTTGACCGGAGCGTTGAACAACGCCGGCGCGACACTGATGCTGAACGCGGCGACCGGCTCGTGGAACTTCTACGGGACGATCAGCGCTGGTACGATTGTCCTGGCCGATGGGGCTGCTTTGTTGATCGCCGCCGACAACGCGTCGGGCACCTTCATCAATGGCGTGACACTCAACGGCGACCTTTCCGTCTCGGGTAACTTCGCACGGCTGCGCGTCAGCGGCGGTATGACGCTGAACGGCACGATCCACCTGACCAATTCCTACGCCATGGTGCGCGCCCTCGACACCCAGACGTTCGGCGGCAGCGGGACGATTTCGTTTGAAGGGGCGACTGGGACGCCGCGTCGCCTGACAATCGAAGGGGCCTCGACGCTGACGCTTGCCAGCACCTTCAATGTCGTCGGCGGCAACGGCACGATCGGCGAGCAGTGGGAGACCAACGGCACCAACAATCTGGTCAACAATGGTTTGATCAATGCCAACGTTGCCGGGCAGAGCCTGACGGCAAGTGTCGCAGGCGTTTTCACGAATGCCGGGATGTTCCAGGCCGCGAACGGTGGCACCGCAGTCGCCAACAACGTCTCGATCACCAGCACAGGCATAGCTTCGGCGACCGATTCAACAATAACGCTGGGCGGCAACTGGATCAACAGTGGCGCGATAAACATCGTCAATTCGATGTTGAACCTTGGCGGCGCTTTTGCGACGGCCGCCATCGGGACTATCAACCGCACCGGCGGCACCGTCAACCTGACCGGAACGTTGAACAACGCCGGAAAGATACTGACGCTGAACGCGGCGAGCGGCTCGTGGAATTTCTACGGGACGATCGCTGGTGGCACGGTCGTCTTCGCCGACGCAGCGTCGCTCATGCTCGCGGCGGACAATGCTTCGGGCACCTTTACCAATGCGGTGACGCTCGACGGCGACCTTACCGTCTCGGGTAACTTTGCACGGCTGCGCGTCAGCGGCGGTATGACGCTGAACGGTACGATCCACCTTACGAATTCCTACGCCATGGTGCACGCCCTCGACACCCAGACCTTCGGCGGGGCCGGCACGATT
>NZ_JADPIT010000031.1:222637-255459 GCF_023073035.1 Bradyrhizobium sp. 62 | reverse complement strand
AGGGACGACTGGGACGCCGCGTCGCCTGACGATTGAAGGCGCATCGACGCTGACGCTTGCCAGCACCTTCAGCGTTCTCGGCGGCAATGGCTCCATAGGCGAGCAGTGGGAAACCAATGGCATCAACAAGCTGACCAACAACGGAACGATCACATCCAACGTGGCGGGGCAGGGCATCAGCATCGTCCCCGCAGCCATCACGAACTTCGCTAACTCCACGCTGACGGGCGGCACCTGGCAGGTGCTGAACGGTGCGACCCTACGCTTGATTTTGCCGCAGGCGATCGCAACCAACGCGGCCACGATCGTGGTCGACGGCGCCAGCTCGAGTTTCTTCCGCGACAACGGCTCGACGGGCGCGCTGTCGGGACTGACCGCCAACGCCGCAGGCGGCAGCCTGACGATCGCCAACGGCTACAATTTCACCAGCGCCGGAGACTTCACCAATGCGGGCGGGATCACCGTCGGCGCCGGCAGCACCTTTGGATTGGGCGGCCGCTTCGACCAGACGGGCGGCAGCGTCGACCTGCAGGGCGGCGTGCTCGGGGACACGCGGCCGCCGTCAGGCAACGCGCTGCATTTCGACGGCAACGATTTCATCGAAACGGCCGACAGTCCGACACTGCATTCGTCCGGCGATCTAACCGTTGAGCGGCTGGTTCAAGGCGGATGGTTTTCCGCGGACCTGGCAGAACATATTCTTCAAGGGTGACGGGCCGGATACCGTCAACGGCAATCCAAACCGCGAATTCGCGCTCTGGCTCAATTCGTCCGGTTACCTCTATTTCAGCTCGACGCCGCAAAGCCGCGTCGCCGTCGGACAGCTCGATCTTTCCACAGCGTCCGGCCTCATCAAGGCCGGCCAATGGTATCATTTCGATGCCGTCGTCAGCACGTCCGGCAACTTCATGCGGCTGTACGTCAACGGCGCGCTCGCCGGCGAGCGTACTTACGATCCGAGCGGCATCCGTGATACCACTGGGCCGTTCCGGATCGGGCAGGCCCCAGGCTGGGACAATTCCTTCCAGGGCAGCATCGATGAGATCAGCGTGTGGAGCGTCGCGCGGTCGGCCGATGCGCTCCGCACCGACATGTACCGGCATTTGACCGGGAACGAGAGCGGCCTCAGTGCCCTGTGGAATTTCGAGACGGTGGGGGCCACCGTCGCCGACGCGACCGGCCACGGCAATACGGGATATCTCGGTAGCATTGTCGCAAGCCAGCCGAACTGGACATCGGGACCAGCGCTGTCTTTCGACGGATCCAACGATTACGCGGAAATCTCCGACAGCGCCGTGCTTCGCCCTGCGGACGCATTGACCACGGAAGCCTGGGTTACCTTCGGGGCCAATTACAATTCCGGAACGCGCAACATCATTTCGAAGCCGGTGGGTTCGGGGTCAAACGCGTCTTACAATGTCTGGTACGCGGGCGGCCAGCTGCGCGCCCAGGTCGGTAACGTTTCAAGCGTCATCCCGACGCTGAGCTATAATTTCGCGCCCGTCCAGGATACCTGGTATCACGTCGCTTTCACCTACGATGCGAGCGGCGAGAAGCTCTACGTCAACGGCACGCTGGTTGCTTCCGCCACGGCGACGCTCGCGCTCGGTTACGACAATCACCCGGTGGTGCTCGGCGAGGACATTAATTTCAATTCTCTGGCGGGTCAGCCCTGGTCGGGCAAGATGCGTGACGTCCGGGTCTGGAACGTGGCGCGTACCGTCGCGGACATCCAGGCGGACATGAACCTTACGTTGGCTGGCAGCGAGAGCGGCCTGGTCGGCTACTGGAAGCTGGACGAAGGCAGCGGCGTCGTGCTTCACGACGCGACAGCCAACCACAATGACGGGTTGCTGGGCGGGACGCCCGATTTCCGTCCCGGCCAGCTCGCCACGCAATCGCAGCCGCCCGCAACGACGTCGCCGCTCTTCAACGGGAGTAACAACAACGTTCAGGTCGCCGATAGCGCGGCGTTGCGTCCGACAAACGCTCTGACAATCGAAGCCTGGGTCAACGCCGGCGACAACTTTACATCGAACACGCGCCACATCCTCGGGAAGACCGTCGGGACCAGCGCCCAGGATTCCTACGTGGTCTGGTACAGTGGCGGGACTTTGTCAGCGGCTGTCGGTAACGCCTCGACGGGCGTCTCGGTTTCCTACAACTGGACACCCGTCCAGAACACCTGGTACCGGGTCGCGTTCACCTACGATACGACCGGCCTCAAACTGTATGTCGACGGATCGCTGGTGGCGTCGAGCAATTCGACGGCCACCATCGGTTATGACAGCCACGCGCTGACGATAGGCGACGATTACAACTACGAGCAGCTGGGCCAGCCGTGGTCGGGCAGGCTCGCGGAAGTGAGCCTCTGGAACATCGCGCTGACACAGGCGCAGATCCTTGCGACCGCGCAACCGCTGAGCGGCGCCGAGGCGGGGCTGGTCGGCTACTGGAAGCTGGACGAAGGCAGCGGCACAGTTGCGCGCGATTCATCACCGAGCGGCGGCAACGGAAGCATCGCGGGAGCTGCGCCGATCTGGATCACCGCGCGCAAGCCGATGGTGAACATTCAGGGCGGCACGCTTTCTGGCCGCGGCGTGATCTCGACAGATCTGACGAACGCGGGACAGATGGTCGTCGGCGGCAGCGGCGCGGCCGGATCGCTCCTCGTGACCGGCAATTATACGCAGACGGCCGCCGGCGCGCTTAGTATCGAGGTCGGCGGCATCTCGGCAGGGTCGCTGTACGATCAGTTCGTCGTCGACGGCGCGGCCAGCCTCGCCGGTGCGCTTAACGTCAGCCTGATCAACAACTTCCAGCCGACCTCGGGCCAGAGCTTCGAGGTCGAGACCTTCAGTTCCCATCTCGGCACTTTCGGAAACATCAACGGCCTTCCGGCGGGCCTGACTGCGAACTACAGCACGACGGATCTTACCCTTATTAGCCAGGTGATCGGCATCACGGTGATGCCGACATCCGGTCTCAAGACCACGGAAGCTGGCGGGGAGGCCAGTTTTTCGGTCGTGCTCGACGGTCGGCCCTCCGCCGACGTTTACATCGATCTCGACACCGACAATGCCGCCGAGGGTACGCCGTCGGTCAGGACGCTGCACTTCACTCCGCAAAACTGGGACACGCCGCAGGTCGTCACCGTCACCGGTGTCGACGATCGCGTTCAGGATGGCGATGTCGTCTACCATATCATTCTCAAGAAGGCGATATCAAGCGACGCCGGCTACAACGATTTCGATCCCAGCGATGTGACGCTGATCAACAGCGACGACGACCTCGCCGGCTTCACCATCGCGCCGACGTCGGGTCTGGTGACGACTGAATCGGGAGGGCAGGCCTCCTACACCATCGTGCTGAATAGCCAGCCGCTGGCCAATGTCGTGATCAGCCTGTCGTCGAGCAATCCAGCGGAAGGCACGGTTACGCCTCTCACGCTGACCTTCACGGCTCAGAACTGGAACGTCGAGCAGACCGTCACCGTCAAGGGCGCGGACGATCAACTCATCGACGGCGACGTCACCTACAGGATCCAAGGCACCGCGACCAGCACCGACGCGAACTACAACCACCTCAATTTGCCGGACGTCAGCGTCGTCAATCGCGACAACGATACGCGCGATCTTCAAATCAGCGGTCTGACGCTGACCCCGGCGACGGGCCTGCAATCGGGCGGCAACCTTCTCGTGCAGTGGACGGTTACCAACGTCGGTAATCTCGCGACGTCCGGCGCGTTCAACGATCTCATCGTTGTGAAGAATACAACGACTGGACAGACGTTGTTTAGCACGACGGTGCCGTACGACCCGATCGCCGCCGGTAACGGTGCGATCGCGGGCGGAGGCTCGCGCCAGCGCCAGTATAGCTTCCAGCTGCCGAACGGCGTCGCCGGCGTCGGTCAAATCCAGGTCACGGCCACCGTCAACTATCAGCGCGCCATCGTCGAGTCCGATTCCGTTGGCACCAACAACACCGCCAGTGTGACTCAGACCTCGACGATTGCACCTTATCCCGATCTGCAGGTGAGCGGACTGACGCTCAGCGGCGTCTCGCTGCAGCCGCCGGCCGGCGTCTCGAATCTCTTCAACCACAATTTGATCGTGAACGGGAATGCGGAGGCCGGTGCGACCGGCAATCTGTTCCCGGGTTGGACCGTGACCGGTACGCCCGATCTGCTCGCCTACGGCCCAGCTGCACCGGCCGTTACCGATCCCGGCCCCGCCGATCGCGGCACCTACATGTTCGCGGGGGGCCAGGATAACGCGCAGTCCAAGCTGGCGCAGATCATCGATCTGGCCTCCGCCAGCACGACCATCGATGCCGGCGCCGCCCATTTCGCCTTGGGCGCTTATCTCGGCGGCTTCACGAGCCAAGAGGACAACGCGGCGCTGACAGCGCAGTTCGTCGCCGCCGACGGCACGGTGCTCGGCACCACGACGGTTGGACCCGTGACGGCAGCTGACCGCGCCAACGGAACCGGCCTGCTGGCGCGGACCGCGACGGATCTGGTCCCGGTTGGCGCGCGCAAGGTCGTGATCACGCTGGCAATGACGCGTCAAGGTGGCAGCTACAACGACGGCTATGCCGATGATCTGTCGTTCTCGCTCTACACCGGCAACGCCACGGCCGGGATCCAGTCGGGCGACCTGGTGATCGTCAACTGGAACGATATCAACACCGGCAATGCTCCGACGTCGGGCGCCTGGCAAGATCGCGTCGTCGTCCGCAATGCCTCGAGTGGGCAGGTCCTGATCAGCCAACTCGCCGCCTACGATCCCGCCGCTGCCGGCAATGGCAACATCGAAGCGGGGGGGCAGCGCGCGCGCCAGATGGCGTTCCTTCTGCCGGAGGGGGCCGCAGGGGTCGGCAATATCGAGGTCACGGTTACCGCCGATGGCGGTAGCAACAATGTCTTCGAGTATAACAGCGGCGGGACCGGCGAGACCAACAACAGCGCGGTCGCCTCGGTTGCGTCTGCAATCGCGTCTTATCCCGATCTCACGGTCGGCAATATCAGCGTCGATCCGGCCGACATCGTGACGTCGGGCAGCACAGTCACCATTCACTGGAACGACCAGAACACCAACGCGCGGCCTACGCCGGTCGGCTGGACGGACAAGGTCGTCATCCAGAACATCACGACGGGTGAGACGCTCGCAACCCTGTTGGTGCCTTACGATCCAGTCGCGGCCGGAAACGGCAATATCGAAGCCGGCGGATCGCGCGCCCGGCAGGTCGGCTACGTACTGCCCGACGGCTCGCGCGGGATCGGCCAAATCAAGGTCACCGTCACCGCCGACAGCGGCAATGTCGTCGTCGAGAACAATCAAGGCGGCACCGCCGAGACCAACAATACCGGTTCGTTCAGCTTCACGTCCGTCAGCGCGCCTTATGCCGACCTCCAAGTCGCCAATGTGAGCGTTGATCCAGCAGGGCTGACGTCGGGCGCATCCTTCACGGTTCGCTGGGACGACAGCAACACCGGCACCAAGGCGACGTCGATCGCTTGGACCGACACGATCGTGATCAAGAACCTGACCACGGGCGAAACGCTCGCCACGGTCACCGTGCCTTACGATCCGGCCCTGGCGGGCAATGGCGCGATCGCAGCCGGAGGTGCACGGACGCGGCAATACATTGGCAAGCTGCCGGACGGTAGCCGCGGTATCGGCCAGATCCAGGTCTCCATCACCACCGACAGCAACAACACCGTGCCTGAATTCAATTCGGACGGTACGGCGGAAACCAACAACACCGCCACCAAAACTGTCACCTCGACAGTCGCCCCATATCCCGACCTCACGGCTGCCAACCTCTCGGTCGAAGCGCCTAACGGCCTGCAGTCCGGCGCCAGCGTCGTGCTGCATTGGGACGACCGCAACGTCGGGACTGCGGCAACCAGCGGCTCCTGGTACGATTCCATCACGATCAAGAATCTGACCACGGGCGAGACGCTCGACACGATCCCGGTGGCCTATACGGAATTGACCAACGGCAACGGCGCGATCGCGGCAGGTGATACACGTGCACGGCAGCTGAGCTATGCGCTTCCAATCGGGTTGCGCGGCACCGGGCAAATCCAATTCACGGTCACGACCGATAATTTCAACCAGGTGTTCGAGTTCAACAACTCGGGCAACGGCGGCAGCAACACCGCTGAAAACAACAACATTACGAGTGTGACCGTGACGTCGCTGGCGGCGCCGGCGCCCGATTTGCAAGTCGCCAATCTCGCCGTGACGCCGTCCGCCGGCCTGCGCTCAGGCGACGGGGCGCTGCTGAGCTGGACCGTGCAGAACACGGGCAATGCCGCGGTCACCGGTTCGTTCTACTCCCACGTCGTGGTCCGCAACGTCACGACTAATCAGGTCGTTGCTCTCGGCGATGTGCTCTATGATCCCGCGGTCTCTGGCAATGGATCGATCGCGGCCGGCGGATCGCGCTCTCAACAATACGCCTTCAGCCTGCCGCAGGGATCTCCGGGTGCGGGGCAGCTCGAATTCACCGTCACCACCGACTTCTACAGCCAGGTTGGCGAGTCCAATGCAGCGGGAGCAAGCGGGTCCAGCACAGCCGAAAGCAACAATTCGGCGACCATCACGGCGACGGCCGCGCTTGCACCCTATGCCGATCTCGTTACGTCCGCCGTCACCGCGCCCAGCCTGACCGTCGGCGATCCCGCGACCGTCACGATCGGATGGACGGTGACCAACGCCGGCCAGGCCGCGACGACGGTCGGCAACTGGACCGACGTGATCATCGTCTCATCCGACACCAATCCAGATCATGGCACTGTGATCGGTCGGCTCGATCACACCGGCGCGCTCAGTGCCGGTGCGACCTATCAATCCAGCCTGACCATCACGCTGCCGCCACGGTACCAGACCCACTCACATCTGTTCGTCCGCACCGATGCGAACGACAATGTGTTCGAAAACGGCGTCGAGGCCAACAACGCGGCGGAAGCATCGAACATGTTCGATGTGGTCACCGCACCGTTCTCGGATCTCGCGGTTTCAAACCTTGTCGTTGCGCAGACGGCGAACAGCAGCCAGCCGATCACGTTGTCGTGGACCGTTACCAACCAGTCGCCCCACGCGATCGGCACCACCGACCGCACGACCTGGAGCGACAGCGTCGCGCTGGCGACGGACCCTCTCGGCAAGAACATCGTTACGACCATCGGCAGCTTTGACCACGTCGGCGCGCTGGCAGTCGGCGGCAGCTATTCGCGCACCGGCACTGCGATGATTCCGGACGGCCTGCATGGCACCTTCTATGTTGTGGTGACGACCGGCGGTCCGTCGGAATTCATTTACACCGACAACAATTCGACCGTGTCGGGGCCAGTGACGATCAATCTGACACCCGCCCCCGATCTCCTGCCGGGCACGGTGGTCGCGACGACGCCGGGCTCGACGGCCCAGGTTAGCCAGGCCAACGCCGGCGACAAGATCGACATCAGCTGGACCATCCAGAACGCCGGCGGTGGGCCAGCCAATGGCACCTGGTATGACAGCATCTATCTCCAGGAGGTCGGCGGTCAGCACCGCACTCTCGGTCTCGGCGCTTACGACTTCACCGGTCCGCTCAGCGCAGGGCTGTCCTACACGCGCTCGGAGGTCGTCCAACTGCCGAGCAATGTTGCCGGCGTCTTCCAGTTGATGGTCAAGACCAACGCCGGTCTCATCCCGGTCTACGAGCCGACGCAGAGCAACAACACGCTGGCAGATCCCAACACGATCACGCTGGTGGTGCCTCCAAATCCCGATCTGCAAGTCTTCTCGATCGACAATCTGCCGACGTCGGCGAATGCCGGCGGCACGGTCGCGCTCGATTTCACGGTCATCAACCAGGGCATCGCCGAGGCCAAGGGCCACTGGAAGGACAACGTCTACATCTCGCTGGTCGACCATCTCGACGGCAGCGCGATGTTGATCGGCTCCTTTGACAATTCCGCCGCGCTGGCGCCAGGCGAGAAGTACCAGATCTCAACCGGCAATATGTTGCTGCCGAAACGGCTCGGCGGGCCGGCCTATATCATCGTCGACACCAACGCGAACAACGGCGTCAGCGAATATCCGGCTCCGGACAACAACACGTTCGTCAAGGCGATCTATGTCAACGCCGAGCCGCCGGCGGACCTCGTCACCAGCAACGTGAAGGCGCCGAACCAGTCCTATGACGGGTCGACCATCACGGTCTCTTATCACGTCGACAATCTCGGCCTCGAGCCGACCGACCAGCAGAACTGGACCGACGAGATTTGGCTGACACGCGACAAGACGCGACCGAACACGACCAAGGGCGACGTTCTGCTCGCCACCATCGCGCACACCGGCATCATCGGCAACGATCCCAGCGTGATTACGTTGCCGACCGGCTACGACGTCACCGCGACCGTGACGCTGCCGCAGCACGTGTCGGGCGAGTTCTACATCACTGCCTGGTCCGACGCGTTTGACGTGGTGCACAAGAGCACCCAGGACATCAACATTAACCCGGACGATCCGAATCGTTCCAACAACGACAACTACAAGGCACGGCCGATCACGGTGCTGTTGACACCTCCGCCAGACCTGGTGGTGACGGCCGTCAATCCGCAGGCAACCGGTGTCGGCGGCGAAGACTACACGGTGAGCTGGACAGTCCAGAACCAGGGCACCAACGCGACGGAGAATCCGGTCCTGTTCGACCAGGTCTATCTGTCCGACGTACCGAATTTCGTGCCGCCGAACACCGGCAAGGATATCGGCAACCAATGGTTCCTCGGTTCGGTCGAACACGACGGCATCGTGAACTCCAACGGGAGCTATACCAACCAGGCGACCTTCAAGCTGACGCCCGAAATTTCGGGTAAGTACGTTATCGTTGTCAGCAACACTGGTGGCTACAACTCAAACGGCAACTACGTAGCCCCGACCTGGGAAGGCCAATACACCACCAACAACATCACTGTCGGCAATACCCTTGTCACGCCGCGGCCCTTGGCTGATCTCCGAGTCACCTCCGTCACAGCGCCGACGACCAACTATTCGGGCGAAAGCACGACGGTCACCTGGACGGTGCAAAACTTCGGCGCTGATGTCTGGTCGGGCACGCGCTACTGGAACGACGACGTCTATTTCTCGCGTTATGCGACATTCGATCCGGGCCAAGTCACTTTCATCGGGCATTACGCTCACAGCAACGATCAGCCGCTTGCGAGCGGCGCCAGTTACACCCAGACGGCAACGTTCTTCTTGCCGAAGGGCATCGGCGGCACAGCCGCCGACCCGCAGCCGTATTATGTCTATGTGATCACCAATCCCGACGGCGCGACCAAGACCATGTCGCGCGACAACAGCGGCTCCAGGGATTCTTTCGGTATCCGCGGCTACGAGGACCCGAGCAACAACCGAACCTCTGGTGTAGTGCCCGTCATCTATCGCGAGCCCGATCTCCAGGTCACGAATCTTGTTCTCCCGGTCAACGTGCCCCAGTCGGGCCAGATCATCCCGATCACGTGGACCGTCACAAACACCGGAAACCGCGATACCCGCGAGGGACGTTGGACCGATCGCGTCTTCCTGTCGCTCGATCCTTCGCTCGACGGTCACGACATCGAGATCGGTGCGCTGTCGCACGGCACCGTCCTGACCTCTGGCGCGAGCTACACGGCCACGATCGACGCGCAGCTCCCTGATGGCCTGGGCGGTAACTACTACATCCTGGTTTATACGGACTCGACCGCGTCGGGCCTGCACGATCCGCTGCTCGGCATTTCGAACCTGCAATACAGCGACGGGATGGGCAGCGTTCCGGAGTTCCAGGGCGAAGGTAACAACATCACGGCCGCCGCGCTGACGATATCAGCGGTGCCGCCGCCGGATCTTCAGGTCACCTCGGTCGTGGCGCTGGGGCCGGATCCCCTTCAGCTCGATCACGTTCTGACCGGACAGTCGTTCACGGTGACCTATCAGGTCACGAACGCCGGTGGCGGCGCGGTGCCGACTCGTCAGGGCAAGTGGGACGACTACATTTATATCTCGCGGGACCAATTCCTCAGCGATGCCGACACATTCCTCGGTGCCGTCACGCACGAGGGCGGGTTGGCCGCCGGCGCGAGCTACCAGAACACCCTGACCTATAAGACGCCGAGGAATCTGACGGGTCCTTGGTACATTTTCGTTCTCACCGATCCACCGACCGCGACATCGCCGATCATCGGTACCGTGTACGAGGCATCCAAGGAGGGCAACAACGCGACCGCGACCGCGACGCCGCTCCTGATCGACCAGCCGCCACCGTCCGATCTTGTCGTTGACACCATCACGATTCCGAACGGCGCGATGTCCGGCGATCTCGTCCACTTGACCTGGACAGTAGACAATATTGGCACCAACGCAGCGAGCGGTTCGTGGCGCGATGTCGCCTATCTCTCCAGCGATAACGTCTGGGACATCGGTGACAAGCCGATCGGCTACTTCAACTTCTCCGGCACTGTGCTGCCGGGCGGCTCCTACTTGGCCACGCTGGATGCGCAACTGCCACCAGCCACGCCCGGGACCTATCGCGTCATCGTGCGAACCGACATTTTCGACGATATCGTCGAGCTCCCGACGCAGAACAACACCACCGTGTCGTCGAGCGTGCTGAACGTGACGGTGCCGGACTTGCATCTCGGCGTCGCGGTGGATACCACGCTCTCTACGGGCCAGGATCGACTCTTCCAGGTCACGGTGGCGCAAGGTCAAACCTTGCAGGTGGACCTGACTGCGGCGGACTCGACGTCCGCCAACACGCTGTTCCTGCGCTATGGCGCGTTGCCAACGCCTGCGACCTATGATGCCTCCTATCAGGGCGCGGTTCAGGCCAATCAGTTTTCGGTGATTCCGTCGACCACGGCGGGCACCTATTACGTGCTTGTGCACGGCCAGTCGGAGCCGACGGCCAGTTCGCGTGTGACGCTGCTCGCCCATGTGCTTCCGTTCGGGATCACCGACGTCAAGCAGGATCAGGGCGGCGACGATCGCTACGTCACCACGACGATCTTCGGCGCCCAGTTCGATGCGCAGGCGGTCGTGAAGCTGGTGCGGCCGGGCTTCGCCGAGTACGAGCCCGTCAGCTACAAGGTCATGGATCCCACGCGGATCATCGCGATCTTCGATTTGCGCAACGCGCCGCACGGCCTGTACGACGTCGAGGTGATCAATCCGAACGGTCTGATCGCCATCGCGCCTTACCGCTATCTTGTCGAGGAGGCGCTGCCCGCCGATGTCAGCATCGCGCTCGGTGGCCCCCGTGTCATCTGGGCCGGCCAGAGCGGTCTCTACGGCTTCACGCTCACAAGCCAGACCAATGTCGACATTCCCTATGTCCAGTTCCAGTACGGTGTGCCGGGCACGCCGCTGAACGAGGGCGTGCCGTATCTGGGTGTCACCACCAACGTCACCGGAACGCCAAACATTGCCGACGTACCGTGGGCCAGCATCGTGCCGATGTCGGACACCAACGGACAGTCGTTGACGACCGGCTACGCCTACGATCTGGCCACGCGCGCGAATACCACCTTCAGCTTCCAGGTGCAGACCTACCCGAACGGCCTACCGCCGGGCAATCAGACCGAGCAGCCTGGCGTCACCGCCTTCGCGTTCAACATCATGGGCTCGGCGACGGCGCTGACGCCCGACGAATATGTCGCGCAGCAGCGGCAACTCGCCGAGACCCTGCGTGTCAATATCCTGAAGGACCCGACGGCATCGTCGGCGCTGCAGAATTTGGCGGCGGACGCGACCTCGTGGACCGACCTCTATCTTACTGCGCTGACCCAGGCCGGCCTGCTGCGGCCGGTCGACCAGCCGCCCGAGATTCACGACAATCCTGTCCTCGTCAGCCTGCAGGCAACGCTGGCGGCCGGTATCCTCGCCGGGCCCGCCGGCAAGCAGATCATCACAACCGGCAATTTGTTGCAGTTCTTCAGCCAGGTGCAGCAATGGTATGGTGACGACCCCACCAAGACGACGCCGTATCAGACCCAGAAGGAAGACACGGTCAGCCCACACGAGCCGACCAGCTATGTCAGCTTCGATCCGCCGCCGGCGAGCGACTTCGATCTCAACGCGATTTCGCCGACGCATTACGAGTCGAACTATGTCTACGTTCCCTGGGCCAACAGTTGGGACTTCCCGTACACTGGCCACGGCAACGACCAGACACACCCCGAGAATCAGAACTTCATCAACGTCGACCCGCCGAACTTCGCGTCGTTCTTCAACGGCAGTGGACGCACCGGCCAAGCCTTCCTGAACGGGCCTCTGGGCTACGGCACGGATCAGTTTGTCCCGGCGGGCGTCGCCGAGCCTTACACGATCCAGTTCCAGAACGCGCCGCACGCGGCGTCGACGGTCGGCGAAATCCGCATCGTCACGCAGTTGGACTCGGACTACGAGCCGCGCTCGTTCCGCCTCGGCGATCTCCAGATCGGCAACATCAAGGTCCACGTCCCCAGCGGCGTCGGATCCTTCCAGAATGATTTCGACTTCACCCAAAGCAAAGGTTTCATCCTGCGTGTTAGCGGGGGTATCGACCTGTCTTCCAACACGCTGACCTGGCTGTTGCAGGCGATCGATCCGTTGACCGGCGAGGTCATCCAGGATCCGACGAAGGGATTGTTGCCGCCCGACGACGCCGCAGGCGATGGCCGTGGCTTCGTCAGCTACACCGCCACTCCGAAGACGGGGCTCGCCACCGGCACGGAGCTAACCGCCCAGGCGCGCGTAATCTTCAACACCGCTGCGCCGATGGATACGCAGCAACTGACCTTCACTTTGGACGGCAAGGCTCCGGTCACCACGCTGACCTCGGCGCCGCTGGTGCAGGGCGGCTCCGACTATCAGGTGCAGTGGAGCGCCAAAGACGACGATGGCGGCAGCGGCGTCAAGGACGTCACCGTCTACGTCTCGGTCGATGGCGGCAATTACACCACCTGGCTGAAGCAGACCACGCAGACCTCCGGCATCTACAACGGCCAGGCTGGCCACACTTACAAATTCCTGGCGTTGGCGACTGACAACGCGGGTAACCGCGAACAGGCGCCGCTTGGCGCTTCGGTGCCGAACAGCGATGCTTCGGCCAATCTCGGCGCCACGCCCACCGTGGGCGACACGACGACCGAGGATCTCGGCCCGCCGCCGGCGCCGTCGACGCAGCCGTCGACCAACGCGCTGTTCACGCAGACACAGCAGGGCATTCCGTCCGCTATCGTCCAGACCAGGGCGTCTGAGTTCTCAACAGTGCTTGCGCCCTTCACTGCGCAGGCGTTCGCGACCGGCATCGGCGACAGCGGTGCGGGCATCGGGCCGATGGCCATTCTGGCTATGCCCGATAACACCGTGCTGGTCAGCGGTGGCTCATCGCGCAACCAGATTTTCAGATTGAATCCGGAAGGCGGGCAGGTTGGCGCGCCGCTGGTGACGCTACCCGAGCCGATTTACGACATGGCGTTCGATGCCGCGCGCAACGTGATCTGGGCCGCGACAGGCGGGGGACCGCTCTACGAGCTCGATGCAACCACCGGCGCCGTGATCGATCAATTCGGTGACTCCCTGACCCAGAGCGTCGCTCTGCAGTCGAGCACCGGTCTCGTCTATGTCTCCTCGGGCAATGGCATCGAGGTGTTCGATCCGACCGCGAAGACCTTCAGCCATTTCAGCGATATCAGGGTCGGTAGCCTCGCCTTCGCGCCTGACGGCACGCTGTGGGCCGTTACTTGGCCGCACAATCAGGGCCAGGTAATCGAGTTCACCGGCAACAAGCCCAAGTTGATGCTGTCGTTCGACAGCGATGTCGGATCGATCGCGTTCGGCGCGGCCGGTTCCAAGTTCGATGGCCTGCTGTTCGTTTCCCACACCGAGGCTTCGTCGAACGGCGGCACGGCGCTGTCGATGGTCGATCTTGCGACCATGAAGGTTGTCGACGTCGCCAAGGGTGGCACGCGCGGCGATATCGTCAGAGCCAGCGCGGATGGCCGTGTATTCCTGAGCCAGTCGCATCAGGTCGACGTTCTGGGGCCGGTGCGTGCACCGCATGTGACGAGCACCAATCCGCCACCGGACGCGTTCGTGTCGCTGCCGTTCGCCAGCCTCTCGGTGACGTTCGACGAAGACATGCTGGCCATCGCGGCGAGCGGTCCGCGCTCGGTGCTCAATCCCGCCAACTATGAGCTGCGTGGTGACGGTGCCGGACTGATCCCTATCCAGGCGATCGCCTACGACCAGGCGACGCGGACCGCAGTGCTCAGTTTCGCGCCGCTTTATGCAGATCACTACCAGTTCAAGGTCTTGACCAGTGTGCAGAGCGCTGCGGGCCTTGCGCTGGCGGAAGCGTATACGACCGGCTTCACCGCCGTCAGCGACGTCACGTCGGTGCTCGACGTCAATTTCTCGCTGGCGCGCAGTGACCGCGATACCGGCACGATCTCCTTCGACGTCACCGTGACGAACAAGAGTTCGCATAATCTGGTACTGCCGCTGGTGCTGCAGCTGTCGCCGACACAGCATTTCGACGGCGAACCGCTTGGGACTTCCGGCCGCGCTGCGGACGGTTCCTGGCTGATCGATCTGAGCTCGAACCTGCCGGCGAGCGGCATTCTGCTGGCCGGCCACTCGACCACGGGGCGGACGATCACGGTCGCCGATCCCAATCGCAAGCCCGTCAGCTTTGATCCGAGCGTCAGTGGCGGGCTCATCGGTAATGCGCCGCCGGTCTTCATCACCTATCCGGTGATGTCGGCGACGGCGGGGCAAGCCTACACCTACAAGCCCACGGCTTACGATCCGAACGGCGATCCTATCTCGTTCGTGCTGGTGAAGGGGCCGGCCGGCATGACGATCGACGCCGCGACCGGGCTGGTGTCCTGGATGCCGACGACGAGCAGCCTTGGTCAAACCACCGTGGTCCTACAAGCCTACGATGCCGGCGGTGCCTACGACACCCAGACGTTCACGCTCGGCGTGACGGGCGTGAATCGAGCGCCGGTCCTGACAACGATTCCTGCGGAGGTCGACGGCAAGGAAGGTGACACGCTCAAGATCGCCGTGCAGGCCACCGATCTCGACAACGACAAGCTGATCTACTGGGCCAACAACCTGCCGCCGGGCGCCACGTTCGACGCGCAACAGCACGCGCTGATCTGGACGCCGGATTTCCATTCCGCCGGCACCTACAACAACGTCACTTTCGTCGCCAGCGACGGCGTTCACGAGGTCAGCCAGGTCACCATCGTCGTGATTGCGCCGACACCGCAACCGCCGAAGCTGGTCAAGCCGGCCAATTTCATTGGCAATGAAGGCGAGGTGGTTCGTATCGCGCTGCAGGCGACCGATGTCGATGGATTGCCGCTCACTTATTCGAGCAATCTCCTCCCGCCTGGCGGCTTCCTCGATCCCAAGACGGGCGTCTTCACCTGGACGCCCGACTACACGCAGCACGGCGTTTACTTCATCCCGTTCACGGTCAGCAATGGCGTGGCCAGCACCACCCAGACCACGACGGTCGTGGTGCAGAACATCAACGCTGCGCCCGTCTTCCAGAATCTCGATACCTTCCAGGGACCGGAAGGACAGAAGGTCCAATTCCGCGTCCAGGCTTATGACGCAGACAATCCGAGCTTCACGCCGCCGGACCGCGCCGCCGACGGCTCTCTGGTCCAGAACGGCGATCTCAACGTCACGACGGTCAACTATTCGCTGAGCGGCATGCCGCAAGGCGCGACCTTCGATCCCGATACGTTGATGTTCAGCTGGACTCCCGGCTTCGGTGACGCCGGACAGCACGTGGTCACCATCACGGCGACCGACGATGGCGATGGCACGGGCCAGCCGAAGGTCGTGACCCAGCAGGTCACGCTCAACGTCCTCAACGTTAACCGCGCTCCGCAGGTCACGGCGATCGCCAACCAGAGCGTCGATCACGACGGCACGCTGAACGTGCCGGTCTCGGCGGTCGATGCCGATGGTGATCCGCTCAAGCTTACGATGCTCGGCGTGCCCGCTTTCGGCAAGTTCGTCGACAATGGCGACGGCACCGGCGTCTTCACGTTCAAGCCGACCGCCGATGACAAGGGCAATTACACGATCTTCCTGACCGCCACCGACGACGGCGACGGCAACGGCGCCAATGCCGCGTTGTCGAACACCCAGTCGTTCGTCGTCACCGTCAACGCGCCGGACCGGCCACCGCACATCGCTCCGATCGGAGACAAGGTCGCCGTCGTCGGCGAGCAGTTCCAGCTCGTTATCAAGGCGACCGACGCCGATCAGGACGCCCTGACATTCGGCGCGACCGGGCTTCCGCCCAGTGCGACGCTGACGTCGAACGGTGTCTACGGGCAAAAGGTCCTGACCTGGACACCGACCAGCGGTGACGTCGGCAAGTACAGCATCCTGGTGTCGGCCACGGACAGCGGCAATGGCGATCCAGCCGCCATTTTGACCGATCACCAGCTGTTCACTTTGACGGTCCGCACCAGCAACCAGGCTCCGGTGTGGGTCGCGGCCGGCAACCAGACGATTGCGTCCAACCAGACGCTGAGCGTGTCTTTGCGTGCGATCGATCCCGACGGAGACACCGTCACCTATTCGGCGACAAACCTGCCGGTCGGTGCGAAGATCGATTCGGTTTCGGGCGTCCTGACCTGGACTCCCGGCCTGGTTCAGGTCGGCAAGTACAGCGGTATCGTGTTGTCGGCCACCGACGGCAGCCTGACGGCGACGCAGACCATCGCGATTACGGTGATTGCGTCCAACGAAGCGCCGCACTTCATTCCTCTGCAGCAACAGTCCGGTCGCGAAGGCACCAAGCTGCAATTTGCGATCTCGGCTGCAGATGCCAACGACGACGCGCTGACCTACAGCGTGATTTCAGTGCTGCCGACCGGTGCGACCTTCGACGCATCGACAGCCCAACTCATCTGGACGCCAGGCTTCGAACAAGCTGGCGACTACGCGGTCAAGTTTAGGGTTGTCGATCCCGGCGGTCTCGGCGATACGCTCACCGCCAACATCCATATCGACAATCTCGACCGTGCGCCGACCCTGGATGTCACCGACCATGGCGTGGTGGTCGGCCAGCCATTCAACCTGCAGCTGGCGGCCGCCGACCCCGATCTCAACACCCAGCTCGGCTTCTCGGCCCTCGGCTTGCCCGAGGGAGCGACGCTCGATGCTCACACCGGGCTTTTGACCTGGACGCCGGGCCCGACCCAGACTGGCGACTACGCGATCAAATACACAGTGACCGACGGCGAATTGAGTACGTCGAAGGTCGCGACGCTGCGCGCGACGCTAAATCCGGTTGCGCCTCAGGTCATCGTCGAGATCACGCCGAGCTTCCCCGGCGTTCCCGGCACGGCCGTGCTGCTGCATGTCGCCGCTTCGGGCATGGCTCCGATCGCCGGACTGACCTTGTCGGTCAACGGCCAGGCCTTGACGCTCGATAGTCATGGGCGCGCCAGCTACACGCCGCAAGCGCCGGGCGTGTTCTCTATCGACGCTACGGCGACCGACTCCGATGGCCGCGCCGGCTCCGCACATACCGTGCTGAAGGTCCGCGACCCGAACGACAACGCCGCGCCGGTCGTGTCGTTCGACAATGTCGCCAATCATGCGCTGCTGACATCGGCGCTCGATCTCCACGCGACCGTCAGCGATACCAATCTAGATTCATGGGTGCTCGAGCAGGCTCTGGTTGGCTCGAGCGATTTCACGACCGTCGCGAGCGGTGCCACGCCGGTCAACGGCACGGTCTATCACTTCGATCCCGCCAATCTGCGCAGCGGCGCTTATCAGCTTCGGTTGACCGCGACCAATGTGAGCGGTCGCACCTCCACAGTGCAGACCATCGTCGAAGCCGATGCTCCCACAAAGCCGGCGGCCTATATCCAGAACTTCACGGATCTGTCGGTGGTATTGGGCGGTACGACCGTCAACCTTGTACGATCCTATTCCTCGCTCGATCAGAACATCGCAGGATCGTTCGGCTACGGCTGGCGTTTCGCCAATCTGGATCCGCTGGTTCAGACCAGCATTCCGTCGACCGGCAAGGAAGCGCTCGGCATCTACAATCCGTTCGTCGACGGCACGCGCGTCTATCTGACGCTGCCGGACGGACAGCGCGTCGGATTTACGTTCACGCCCGAGAAGCACGTGCAGTTGGGCGTGACCTACTATACGGCGGCATTCACCGCAGATCCCGGCGTGACCTACCGGCTCGAGACATCGTCGGTGCCGCTCAGCAAGGGGCCCAACGGTTACTACGAGCTCCAGACCGCGAAGCCCTATAATCCGACCAACGGCGCGTTCGGGGCGGCCGATTACACGCTGACGGCCCAGGACGGCACGGTCTATCATCTCAGCACGACGCACGGTGTGCTCGACGAGGTCCTGCCCGGTGGCAACACGCTGCATTTCAGCGACGGCGGCATCGTCGCGTCGAACGGCGACTCAGTGCAGTTCACCCGCGACGCTGCGGGCCGCATCACCTCGTTCGTGGCATCCGACGGCACGCGCGTCATCTATTCCTACGACGGCGCGGGCAATCTTGCCTCCGCCCACAACACCAACACAGGACTGAGCAGCCGCTACGGCTATGCCGTCACCGCTCCGCATCAACTGATCGTCGCGACCTCGCCGACCAGCGCGGCCGGCAGTGTCATCAATTACGGCACCACGGCACAGGTCGCGCCACTTAACGTGAACCTCGGCGGGCCCAGCGATTTTGAAACCACCAGCTATGAGGGCTCTCTCTTGGCGGGCGGCGCCGACCATCTGGCCTTCAATCTGCGGCCCTCGGAGCTGAAATCGGCGCCAACTGGTAACATCTTGCTGGGTGTCCAGATCACAGCGGCGAATGGCAGCGCTTTGCAGCCGGGCGTGGCGACGATCGATGGCTTGACGCCGCTGGTCCAGCGCAGCGGCAACGGGACGTCTTACGCGCTCTTCTCCATCGGCCGCGACGGCGTCAACTTGCTCAAGGTACTCGGCGCGAACGGCGCAACCTCGGGCGCCTATACCGTGCAGCTTTTCGTGGTCGGCGATGCCAATGAGGATGGTGCGGTCGACGGACTCGACAGCGCGCTGTTGAACCAGGCCTTCGGCAGGTCCGCTGGACAGGCCGGCTATGTGCTCGGTGCCGACGCCAACCGCGACGGCATCGTCAATGCCGCCGACGCGCAGTTGCTCGGTAACAACTACGGTTTCCTCGCTGCGCCGCCGCCGATAGCACAGAACACGGACGCCCTGACCCACATCGATCTTCCGCTGGCGATCGACCTGAATACGATTGCGAGCGATCCAGAAGGCGATCCGCTCTACTTCAAGCTTGTCTCCTCCCACGACGGTACGGCGACACTGAATCCGGATGGTCACACTGTGACCTTCATCCCCGGGCTCGGCTTCTCCGGCCATGCCGATTTCGAATATCAGGCGGACGACGGCTTCAACAAATCGACGGTCGCGACCGTTTCGGTCGACGTCAGCACCGCCGCGCTGGTCAAGCTCGACTTCCAGAACCGTGCGCCGCGTCTCGGCGAGGGCGGCACCCAGACCATGGTGCTGGTCGGCGATTTCGAGGATCAGCAGGGCGTGGTGCTGCCGGCGTCCTACGTCTCGCTCCAGACGCTGGATCCATTGGTCGCATCGGTCTCCGCCGCCAAAGGCCAGGTGACAGCGCTGCACAATGGCACCACCGTGCTGCTGGCGACCAGCCATGGTGTCACTGGCGCGACGGCTGTTACCGTCGGCGTTCCCGTCAGCGCGCTCGGGCAGCGCCTCTACAATGAGGGCATCGATCTTTATCCGCTCGCGGTCTCGCTGAACGCCAATGGCGGCACGCGGCAGTTCGACGTGCATCCGGGCGACGACCAGTTGCTGACCACCGACCTGGCCTCGGCGTCGACCGGCACGCTCTATTATGTCAGCAGGCCGGGAATCGTTTCGATCAGCGCCGACGGCCTGATGACGGCGATCGCGCCGGGCACAGTGACCGTCACCATCATCAACGGTGCTGCCGAAGTTGTGGTTCCCGTGAAGGTGCAGGTACCGCAGACCGGCAACGTGACCGTCGGCACCGACGGCGCCGTGGTGCAGGGCAGCGACGGTTCTACCGTCGCGGTGCCGCCCGGCGTGCTCGACAGCGGTACGACGGTCAGCATCACGCCGGCGGGTCCCGCGGACCTGCCGCAGGCGATGCCGAACGGTTTCCGTTATGCCGCTGCGTTCAACCTCGATCTAGGGCCGACGCCGCTCAACGTACCTGTCCAACTCGCCATCAAGGTGGATCCGTCGATCCCGGTCGGCACCAAAGTTTATTTCTTCCAGGCCGGCGACTATCTCAACGACGACGGCACCACGCGCCCGATCTGGTGGCAGGTCGAGAACGGCGTGGTCGGCGCCGACGGTTACGCGCACACGAATTCACCGCCGTATAATGGTGTCAACGGCAAGTCGCTGTACATGGTCGGCTATGGCGACTCGAATCTGGGGACTGTGCAGCTCCAGCAGGCGCTCGCCAGCCAGGCTTCGTTCTCGGTCGCGATCAATGGTGGCGGCGGCGGCGGCTTCATGGGCTCGTATTCTTCGGGCACCGGCAACGTGCTCGCTACAATGGCCGTCCCGTCCGCTCCCCAGCCCCAGACCTTCGCGATACAACTCCTGACGCCCGACACGCTACCGGTTACGACGCAGGCGAATTATCAGATCGATCCCGGCAAGGTCAGCACGTTCCAGACCCGATTTGTGCCCCCGCCGACGCTCGACCTGAACGCCCCGAAGATCACAGGCGCTAAGGTGGCATTCGTTGCCAATCCCGGTGATTCAACCGGAGCCTCGACGCATGCAGAGGTCGTGCTGACCGGCGAGTTCGTGTCGCAGAACCAGGCGTCACCGACGGTCGTCGTCACATTCACGATGCCGGACGGCAGGCCGTTGTCGACCGTCGTCTTGGCCAGCAATGAGCTTCACGTTAGCGTGCCAACGGGCGTGACTCTCGGGCTGGCTCAGATCACGGTCACCCGCACGGTCAACGTGCCGGCCTTCCAGAACGGCCACGTCGAGCAGGCCAAGCGCGACCTCGTCAGCAACGTGGCGAAGATCAATCCCAACGGCACCTATGTGTTCGTGACCGCGCCAGAGACCAAGTGGTCGTCGGCTGGCGTGGAAGGCGATCTCGTCGTTCTCAACGGCGACGCCAGTTCCGGTAGGGTCGGCGACATCGTGGCCCGCATTCCTCTCGAGCCAGGGACGGACAAGGATCCGACTGTCGCTTACCCCCGCGATGTCGCGATCACACCGGATAATACGCGCGCCTATGTCACGCTTCTTGGAACCGGCCGCGTCGCGGTCGTGGATACTGTCACCCTCCAGGAGATCGATGTCACCGGTGACCGCAATCCATTGAAGATCGCGCCGCACCCGATTGCTGCACCGAACGGGGTGGCAGTTGATCCTCAGTTGGACGACGCCGTTCTGACAGATCCCATCGAGGTTCGCGGAACGATCAACATCACAAACCTGGCGACGTGGAAGCTTCAGCTCATCTCGCTCGACAATGGCGATGTCCTCGACGTCCCGCCGTCGGCGGACACCGGGAAGCCTGTTTCGAGCGGCGTTCTGGCGACACTCAATCCGGCCGCGTTCAAGTCGGGCTTCTACAAGGTGATGCTGACTGCCGAGGACAAGAACGGGAACACTTTCGTCGACGCGTCACTCTATGTCGACCTCGAGGCAAAGCCCACCTACAAGGAAATCCGTATGCCGTTCGGGGCCCAGCCCTACGGTATCGCGATCTCCCCGGACGGGAAATTCGCCTATGTCGCAGCTCACAATCCCTATTTGATCCAGGGCACTGCCTCGTCCTACATCTTCCAGATCGATATCGACCCGACGTCACCGACTTACAATCGTGTCATACGCAACATCGCGGTCGGCAGCGTCGCACTCTCGGGCCTCGACCAGGCCAACCAGGATCTCTACACGTCAAGCTCCATCGCGCCGTCCGGCTTCCGCAATCTGTCCGTGTCGAACGACGGTCTGCACGTCTACGCTACGGCGCCGAACGAGAATTCCGATCCGAACGGCGCTCACGCGTGGACAAAACTTCCGGGCAGTCTGATCGACATCGATCTGACCCAGACCTTTGCCAAGGGCTTCGCGCCAACCGCGAAAGTCATTCCAGGTGCAAGCGGGACCAGCGGCGTCACAGTCGCGCCGAACGGGCAAGTGGCGTTTACCAACTCCGGCTCGGACGCCGGCGGCGTCTTCGTCGTCAATCAGTCGGCCGGCACGAAGCAAATCATCCCGCTCGATCTCGACAAGCTCGCCACCGCAAGCAACTCGCAACTGTCGGTCCACAATGCCGGCAGCATCGTCTTCACACCGGATGGAAGCTATGCCTTCGTCACGGGGCGCGCCGACCAGCTCAATTCCGTGTTTGGAGGCGGGTACAACGGCATCGGGCTCAACGCGACCGGCGTCAGCGGCTACCTCGACCAGACCGCCAATCCGCTGTATATGGACGGCAACGTCGGCATCATCAAGGATCCGTTCGGTCCGAATCCGCAGCTCATCGCTGCGACGCGGCCGATTCCGTTCGGCTTTCCGGACGATCTCGCGCTCTCCGACGACGGCCAGTATCTCTACGTGTCATATCAAGGGCTGCCGGGGCAGGGCGGAACAGGCGGCGTGCTCGTATTCGACGCCAAGGCGATGCTTGCGCAGGTCGCAAGCAGCCTGGCGGCGAATTCGTCGGGCTCGTTGTTGCGCAAGGTGGCAATCGACGATCTGCCGTTGAGCGACGCCAGTACGCGCCAGGAAAACCCCCTGATCGACATCAGGGCCGATTATCTCTTGCATGTGGAAAACGGAGTGCCGGTGTTCGGCACTCCCGCAGGCAGTACGCGTGGGCCGGTCGTGACGGGCGGCCGTCCGGGCGGCATCGCTGTGATGCACAGCCCCACACCGCAATTGGTTGTCTACCAGCGTGTCTCGGATGTCGCCGCCGGCAATAAGAATTTGCTGCCGGGGCTAAATCTCATCCCGACATTGGATCTCTCGATCCCCGCGACCCGAGTTGACGAAATCGGCGGCAACGTCGTTGCGGAAAACGCCGACTTCATCTTCACGCTCGATATCATATCGAAAGTGACGCTCACCATCGACGGCAAGGTCGCGACCAATGTCGGCAATGCGCTTGATCCGTCGCATTCAGTCGCGACGTTCAAGGACGTCACGCTGCTGCCGGGCGTCTATCACTACCTGATCAACCCCGTCGACAGTCTCGCCCCCAACCTCAAGAACCACACCTATGTTTTGACCGCGACGGCCGTTCCGGGCGCGACACTCTTGAATCCGACCGCGGCGTTCGCTGCTGTTACGCCCAAGGTCGGCGTCGCAGCCGGCAAGCTCAAGAGCGAGCTCGACATGGACCAGGCGGCGCCGGTGGGACACACCATCGTCGACGGCGTGGATCTGTGGGACGGCCATCTGGTCGTCTCCAGCCCGGACGTGAGCCTTCCGGGCCGGGGGCTCTCGCTCGATTTCAACCGCATCTACACGAGCCAAGGTGATTCTAGCGACGGTCCGCTCGGCGCCGGATGGACCGACAGCTACAATGTGAAGATCGTCCAGGACGACAAGGGGTATCTAACGGTTGTCGGCGGCGACGCGACTGGAAACACGTTCGGCCCGACGGGGCACACAGGTGGGGACACGGCCGCCTACGGCATTCCCGCCGAACTGGCGGCCACGGCGTTGTTTTTCGATCCACAGCCCGGATATCACTCGGTGCTGGTGCAGCCCGATACCACCAAGGCGGCCCTCGATTTCTACACCACAGCTCATGTCCGCTATCATTTCGAGTTGGAGCCGAACCTCCAACCTTACAACAAGATCTACACGCTGCGGTCGATCACGGATCCCAACGGTGACCGGATCGATCTCTATTATTCGAAGAGCCAGCCCGTCGACCCGCATTTCGGCCTAAGTGACGATCTCAAGAGCAAGCTCGACGATGATTCGACGACGCTTGACCTCGTCAAGGATCAGGCCGGAAGAGCGTTCCTTTTCACATATGCTTTCATCTTCGGCGAGAAGCGACTGGTCGAATTGAAGGGCTACGACACGACCAGCCCCAATCACGATCTGCTTGGGCTGGACATCCAATACAGGTACGACGACGGTTACGGCAATCTGACTAGCGTGACCCAGGTCGGCTCGCTTCCCGACGGCAGTGACACGCGTACCGAGACGTATACTTACACGCCCGGCGACGACCGTCTCAGCCACAACATGCTCACACACACTGCTCCGGGCAACGGCACGGACGGCGGCACGTTGACGACCACCTATGTCTACTATCCGCAGGTGTCAGACGACGCCGGTGCGCTGCCTACCACGGGTACAGATCCGCGCATCGATGCGTACTTCCAGCGCCTGAACCTCGAAGGCGAGCGGATCATGGAGGTCCATGCGCCCGGCGGTGAGACCGGCAGGTCAGACGAATCGGTCATGACCTTCAAATATGATTTTGGGGGCAAGACACGAACGGTGTCGGATCCCCGACCGGGAGTGGCGGCCACCGTATACACGCTCAACGCCTACGGAGCGACCGTCAAGATCGAGGCACCGGAAGGGCGCACCACCACGATGGTTTGGGCGACGCCGCAGACGCCGCACCCGGAGGCCTTCGAGGGGTCCGGGAAAAACGGCAAGGACGTCGAACTCGTGTCGGTCACGGATGCGGACGGCCAGACTATTTCCTACGTCTACGATGAGCTTGGCAATGCCGTGAAGATCACGACGTCATTCAGTGGCGGTCTGGAGGATGTGACGGACAGTGCCGGCAATGCTGTTTCGGAAATCGTCGTGCTCAAGAGCTACGATCCCAAATTCAACAAGCTGCAGAGCGTAACCGACGCCGAGAAAAACGTCACGACCTACAAGTACGACGACTACGGCAATACGCTTTCGAGCTCGGATGCCGTGGGCACGCTGATCTCGAATGAATTCTCCGCGGCAAACACGTTCAGCGCGAACTTCGGCCCTGGTGATCTGCTCAAGACCACCGATGCGCAGCTCCATACGACCAGGTTCCTCGCCTATAACGCGTTCGGCTTTGCGACAAAGATCCAGGATGCTGTGGGAATCGTCACGACACGCACGTACGACGTAAGAGGGCGGTTGACGGATGAAAGCGACACGAGCGGTCATCGCGTGCACTACGAGTATGACGGGCTCAATCGCCTGCTCAGCCAGACCGCCTATGACGACCGTCTGCACACGACTGCCTCTCCCGGTGTCGATTGGGCAGAGCGGCTGGTCTACACCTACTTTGCGGGCGGCCAGATCGCGACGAGCACGGACGGCCTGAATCAGACCACCACTTACGAATACGACAAGGGTAATCGTGTCGTTCGCAAGACGATGAAGGACGTCGCACAGGCAGACGGTAGCAGCGTTACCTTGCAATGGCAGTATTCATATGATCAGGATGGAAATGTCACCAGCGACATCGACGCGGCACAGATTGTCCACCAGTACACCTACGACGGTCTGAACCGCCAGAAGACCGTCACGGTCGTGAGTGGTCCGGCGGGAAATCAGACGTCCACCGTCATTTTGAAAACCTTCTACGACCCGATCGTCAAAACCTTTGACATCGACCTGAACGGTAACAAGACCACCTACGCCTACGATGGCCTCTACCGGCAGGTCTCCGCCACCTTCAACGTTCCCGCCGATCAGTACGGCACCGGACACGCGTCGGTTAAGACGGCGTACGATCGCGTCGGAAACAAGATATTCCAGTCGGACGCCAACGGACACGGGACGAAATACGTCTACAACGTGGACTATACGCTGAAGTCCGCGGTCGATGCCGTCGGCAATGAGATCGATTATACCTACAGCAACCGCTTGCTCGCGACCGAACTCCACCTGCAAAGCGGGCTCAAGATTGTTTACAGCAATTACGACGGCCGCAACCAGGCTCACAAGATCGAGCAAACCGTGATCAGCGGCACGGGATTGGTCAACGCGTATCTGACGACCTACGACGCCGACTACGCCAGCCGTATTACGACCATCACCGATCCGAACGGTCACAAGACCGAGACTCATATGGACGGGCTCGGCCGCGTGGTCAGTGGGATCGTCGACGCCGGTGGCCTGAATCTGGTGACGACATACAGCTACGACGGCAATGGGAACCTGGTAACGACCCGCGATCCCTGGAATGACGATGTCGACGTCACCAACACGTATGATGGCCTCAACCGGAAGATCAAGTCGGAGTACGTCCATACGTCCGACGATCTACGTCCGCCGGTCGAGGAGTATTTCTACGACGGCGACAACAACGTGGTTCGTTTCATCGACATGCGCGGCAACGCGTACGAGACGAAATACGACAGTCTGAACAGGGTCATCGAACAGACTGCACCCGGATCGCCGCTGACGGTCACCAGCTACAGCTATGACGACGCGAACCATATCAAGACCATCACGGATCCGAACAGGAAGGACACCAAATATCAGTACGATGCGCTGGGGCGCCTCATCTTGGTGACCGACGCGGACGGCAATACGATTCAGAATACGTATGATGGCGTCGATCTTCGGTCCATGGTCGACAAGAAGGGGCTCGAAACCCGCTTTACGTATGACGACGCCAACCGGCTGGTCCTGACGGAGGATGCTCAGTTCAAGGGCGGCCCGGCGCTCACTTCGACCAAGCAGATCTACGACGACGTTCTCAATCGCATGACCACGCAGGATCGGCGGTTCGACGAAGTCGGCTCCGAGACCATCGACCAGTTCGACTCGCTCGGACGATTGACCAGGGAAACCCGCAGCGCGCCCGGCCTGGGTCTGCGCTACGGGAGCCAGGATATCGTCATGACCGAGAAGACGTATGACGGCGTCGGCAACGTTCGCTTCTCGACCGATGCCGACGGCAATACGACCGAGTACCGGTATGACGGCGCCAATCGCATGATCACGATGATCGAGGCGCAAGGCACGCGTGACGAAGGCACGACGACCTACGATTACGACGGCCTGACCAACGATCTGACGATCAGCGATACCGGGCCGAACGGCGTCACGAAGGAGGCGAACTACACCTACGACGCACGCTACAGGTTGGTTAGCCTCACCAACGGCAACAACGAGACGACTGCTTACACCTACGACGAGAACGACAACGTCACCAGCAGGACAGATCCGCTCGTTGCCGGCCATGTCACCCGCTACAAATATGATGCGCTCAACATGCTGACGGAGGTCGACGAGACCAGCCGCGGCGGCGGCCTGACGGAATATGTCTACGACGCCGACCGCAACCTCCGCTTCGAGACGGATGCAGATAACCGCAAGATTGAAAATCGCTACGACGACCTCAATCGCCTGACCGACACGTTTATGGCCGACGGGCAGCATTGGCACTACGGCTACGACGCCAATGGAAACCAGAATCTAGTGATTGATCCGGAGAGTCAGCGCACCGAGATGGTGTATGATTATCTTGATCGGCTGCAGTCTGTTACGTACTCGAACGCCGCCAATCCCTCGCTCGACTACCAGCCGCTTTCGATCGTCTACGCCTACGACGGCAACGGCAACATGAAGTCATCGATCGAGGTCAAGCATGTCGGCAGTGGAAGCGTCACAGAGACCAACCTTTTCACTTATGACGAACTGAATCGTCTGATCGGCTCCACTTATGTCAATGACGGGAAGAGCATTACCTATACTTATGACAAGATGGGCAATCGCAAGTCCGTCACGGACAGCGATCATGTCACGACGACCTACCAATTCGACCATCGCAATCGGTTGAGCGTCGCAACGACGGAAGACGGCGAGACCCGTTACGAGTATTACGCCAACGGCGTGCTGAAGCTGGTCGTCTATCCGAACGGCACGGTGGCGGATTACGGTTTTGCCGACTCCTACGACGACAATAACCGTCTGCTGCATGTCGTCAACCGTAGGGTTGGTTTCGGTCAATCGGCAACCAGCGTGGTTGCTGGCACCATGCCGTCGGCAGACGATCTCATATCGAGCTTCACTTACACCTACGACAAGAACGGAAACCGCAAGTCCCAGGTCGAGGTTCACCATGACATCGACGGGGGCGCGGCCAAGACGACGACTTATTCTTACGATGGGCTGGACCGGCTGACGGAGGTCGCCGACAGCCACGGCGGCGATCTGACCTACACCTACGACAATGTCGGCAACCGTTTGACCGAGAAGGGCAAGGATCCCTCGGATCCAGCCAAGTCGGTTGATCGAACATACGCTTACTATGGCAACTCCAACCGCGTGCGCAGCATCACGAACGCGGTCGATCCGACCAAGAGCATGAGCTTCCTGTACGACGGCAACGGCAACCGGGTTGCCATGACGGTCAACGGCGTGACTACGCCTTATTATTACAACATCCTCGACGAACTGGTATTGACCGCCGCCATCAATGGCGGCCCTGTCGAGTTCGACTACGACACCCAGGGATTGCGGGTCAAAAAACTCACGGCTGCAGGCGAGACGCGCTATCTCTATGCGGCCGGTGCAACGTTGCAGGAATATGACGGCTCCACAGGCGCGACCGAGCGTAAGTACAATTATGGCGTCGGTCTGATCTCGATGACGGGCGTCGATCCGACCGCGAACACGCGTGCGAGCCAGTTCTACATGGTCGACGCTCTGGGAAGCCCCTCGGAATTGACCAACGAAGCCGGAGCCACCCAGGTCAGCCAGGAATTCGACGCGTGGGGACAAATTCTTGCCACCGTGGGCTCGTCGGACAATACGAAGCAGTTCACCGGCCAAGAGCTCGATGTTGAGACCGGGCTGCAATATTTCCGAGCTCGTTACTATGATCCGCTGACCGGCTCGTTCATCAGTCAGGACAGCTATCTCGGCCAGTTCAACCAGCCGACGAGCATGAACCGGTACATCTACGCGTTCGACAATCCGTTGCGTTTTCTCGACCCGACGGGGCACCGGAATATCGAGGACGAAATTCCTGATCCCGAGCCCACCGGTGGAGCGCCGCAGGTGGACAATTCTCAGTTTTGGGAAAACCTTCGCAAGTCTGGACCGTTGGAGGAACACAGAAAGACCACCGAAGAAATGCACGACGAGTACCTGGATAGTGCCATGCCGGGTGGCTCGACACTCGGCTTTGCGGCAAATAGCCACCTTGGCAGGCAGATAGGATACGGGATCGAGAAGGGAGCTCCCATCACCATTCGCGAGAATGAGATGATCCTGGGGGTCGTCAAGGCCGAAGACGAAAGTAAGGCCGCAACGAAGCCGTTCGAATATGGAATTGCGCTCATCGTCACAGCGCCTCTGGCCTTGCCGGAAATCGGGGTCGCTTCACTTGGCGCGGCCGGAGAATTGGCTTGGAGTGGCACGGAAATTCTTGGCATCGCGCAAGCGTCAACCGAGTTCGCGACCGGCCTCGTCAACATGTATTCCGGGACGGAGGTGCCTACGCCGCTCGGAGCTATCTCTCAATTCCTGTCCTCGAAAATTACGGATAGTCCGTCGTGGCAGGGTCCGACGGCCGCATTGCTCGAGCTTGGAATTAGCGTTCTCCTGCACGCAGGCGCTTCCGGAGCCCTCAGTGAAGGCGCGAGTTCCATCGCCAAATCGGTCAACAAATCGGTAAAGACCGTAGGTCTGGAGCACGCGCCGATGACGGGCGCGACAGCTGTCCAAAGGGCTGCGATCCTGGAGATCGCTGCGGCGGAAAATGTCGAAATCGGAATACGAGCGGCGGACCCTCTTACGGCGCTCGGAACCAGGATCGGCAGCTATCTGGGTCTGCCTGCGAAGCCGTTGTCGATAAAGACCAAATCGATCTTCGGCTTCCTCATCGGTGAAGGCGGAGCGTTGACTACGTCGGATCTCGACGTCGCCTTTATCAGGAGGGTTGGCGGGGAATTCCTCAATGCCGAAGACGAACTTAATATCATCACTGCGATCAATGCAAAGTTGGCTAAACCCAATTCCAAGATTGTCATCGAGGACGTCGGAGCGACTCTACAATCACCGATCCAGCACAACTCGCATCTCAATGCCCTGGAAGCATTTGGAGGAACGCTTACCCCTGAAAAGTATCTTGGTATCAAATCTCCAGGCCCGGTTATTCAATTCTCGCCTCGCGGCATCGAAACCCTCTCGGAAATAGACGTCTTCTATGTTGCTGCGGCAAAGGGAGCTGACGTTCCAAGAGGAGTTTCGGCGTTCCAGATGTTCCCTTGGGCGGAAGATAAGGGCTTCGCTTGGGCCAAGTTTCTGGAGCTGAATGCCACCGTCGCGATCACCGAAGGTGGCGCCAGCGGCACACGCACTGTCAGCGACAGCGACCTGGCGACACTGGGGACGATCGCACAGACCATCTGGCAGAATGCGATCGGCGCGACGACCTACCCGACAATCTCGGTTGTGTTCGGCGATTTACCGGACGGCGAACTGGGCGAGGCTCGGGTCGCCGCGGTCGGCTCCGATGGCCTGCCAATCGCAGGCACCATCGTTCTCAGCCGCAATGCCGCGGGTGTGGGCTGGTTTATCGACCCGACACCGCTTGACGATTCCGAGTTCGGCATATCGCCGGGTTCGAGGTCGTATCTCGCAACCGGCAACTCGGCTGCGGCCGGGAAGTACGATCTACTCAGCGTGCTGCTGCACGAAGAAGGACATCTGCTCGGCTTCAACCCCGACATTCCCGGCTTCGCATCGCACGTCGGTCTGATCGGCGGTTCGCAGGTCTTTGTCGGACCCGGCTTCTCCGCCCGGCTGACGCGCGCGCCGGACGACGATCATCTCGACGGCGGCGCTTATCCGAACGATCTGATGTCGGAATCGCTCGCGCCATCTGAGCGTCGCCTGCCGTCTGCCATCGATGCGCAGATCATTGCGGCCGTCCGCAACAGCAGCTTCGGCATGCCGCCGGTCACCGAGCAGCAAATTACGCAGATACTCTCTTCGGCGCATCACGCCGATCTCGTCGCCGCTCAGCTCCCTTCGAACTGGACCAGCCATGGAACCACCACCGTCAGCGGCGGCACCCTGACGCTGATCGAGGATTCCAAAACCCTCTCCGGCCTGTCCGAAAGCTTCGTCGTTCCGGCCGGTGTCGACACGCTCGAATTCACGATCCTGGCCGACCATCTCTTCGCCAACGCCAACGGCAACAATCCGCCGGATGCATTCGAAGTTGCGCTGCTCGACCAGAACGGCAACCCGGTGGACGGCGCGGCGTCAGGCCTCGCCAACACCGATTCGTTCCTCAACATCCAGTCGACCGGCCAGATCTTCTTCGGCACCGGCGTGACCGTCTCGGGCCGCTCGGCGTCTGGCGATGGCGGTTCGCTATCCCAGCTGATCACGGTGAAGAAGGATCTGAGCGGCGTCGCCGCCGGCACCACGCTCACGCTCTATTTCGATCTGCTCGGCTTCGGCGCGGCCGAGAGCTCCGTCACGGTCAACGTCGCGCCCAGCAAGAACCAGGCGCCCGTCGCGAAGGATATTTCGACTGACGTTCAGGAGACCGGCCCGGCCCAGACCGTCACCGCGTCCTTCACCGATGCCGACGCCAACGACACCCACACGTTCGTAATCGACACGACGACCGACCACACCAAGGGCAAGGTCACCGACAACGGCGACGGCACCTTCAGCTACGACCCGAACGGCGCCTTCACCAGCCTCAAGGCCGGCGCCACCGCGACGGATCAATTCCGCTACACCGTGACCGACGCATCAGGTGCGTCCTCGACGGCGCTCGTGGTCATCACCATTCACGGCGAGAACCAGGCCCCGTCCGCGAAGGACGTCATCGCCAATGCCGGGGAACACGGACCGGCAGTGTCCATCGCCGCCTCAGTCACCGACGTCGACGTCGCCGATACCAAGACATTCACGATCGACACAACGACCGACCACACCAAGGGCACCGTCACCAGCAATGGTGATGGCACCTTCAGTTACGATCCGCACGGCGCGTTCGACGGCCTGAAGACCGGCGCGACCGCGACCGACCAGTTCCGCTATACCGTGAAGGACGGCAGCGGCGCGACATCGACCGCGCTGGTGACGGTCACGATCACCGGCCAAAACGAAGCGCCGGTGGCCGCGAATGTGAATAGCGGAGTCTCGCAGCAGGGCCCGGACGTCACCGTCACGGCGTCGTACAGCGATGCCGACATCGGCGACACCGCCAGCTTCACGGTTGACACCACGACAGATGCCACGAAGGGCAAGGTCACCAACAACGGCGATGGCACTTTCAGCTACGATCCGAACGGCGCGTTCAACCTCGCGCTCGGCACGACAGCGACGGATAAATTCCGCTATACGGTGACCGACGGCTCCGGTGCGTCGTCGACCGCGATCGTCACCATCGTCATCACCGCCAGCCCGAACGTGGCGCCGGTGGCCCACGATGTCACAGGCGATGTGAAGGAGCGCGGGCCGGCAACAAAGGTAACCGCCTCGTACACCGATCCTGATCTCGGCGACACCCACAGCTTCACGGTCGACGCCACCGGGACAAAGGGCAAGGTTGTGAACAACGGCGACGGCACCTTCAGCTACGATCCGAACGGCGCCTTCATTGGCCTGAAGGCCGGCCAGACGGCGCAGGACACCTTCCTCTACACCGTGATGGACGCAGCCGGCGTTTCCTCGAGTGCGACCGTGACAATCACCGTCACTGGCGAGAATGATGCCCCGGTGGCAAAGGACCTCGCGGCAGATGTG
>NZ_JADPIT010000031.1:222345-222618 GCF_023073035.1 Bradyrhizobium sp. 62 | reverse complement strand
GGTACCTTCAGCTATGATCCGAACGGTGGGTTCATCGGCTTGAGGGCCGGCCAGACTGCGCAGGACACGTTCAAATACACTGTGACCGACGGCTCCGGTGCCTCATCGACCGCGACGGTCACGATCACTATCAAGGGCGAGAACGATGCGCCGGTGGCGCAGGACGTCGCAGCCGATGTACAGGAGCATGGCCCGGCGAAGACGGTGACGGCGTCGTACACCGACCCGGATCTTGGCGATACGCACAGCTTCAAGATCGACACCACCGGAACG
>NZ_JADPIT010000031.1:221828-222335 GCF_023073035.1 Bradyrhizobium sp. 62 | reverse complement strand
GAGCATGGCCCGGCGAAGACGGTGACGGTGTCGTACACCGACGACGCGGATCTCGGCGACACGCACACCTTCGCGATCTACACCACCGGAACCAAGGGCAAGGTCGTCAGCAACGACGACGGCACGTTCAGCTACGATCCGAATGGCGTCTTCATCGGCCTGAAGGCCGGAGAGGCCGCACAGGATACGTTCAAGTACACCGTGACCGACGGCTCCGGTGCCTCATCGACCGCGACGGTGACGATCACCATCAAGGGCGAGAACGATGCTCCGGTGGCGAAGGACGTCACGGCCGATGTGCAGGAGCACGGCCCGGCGAAGACGGTGACGGCCTCGTACACCGACCCCGACCTCGGCGATACCCACAGCTTCGTGTTGGACACCACCGGAACGAAGGGCAAGGTCGTCAGCAACGGGGACGGCACGTTCAGCTACGATCCGAAGGGCATGTTCATCGGCCTGAAGACGGGAGAAATCGGGCAGGATACGTTCAAGTACACCGTGACT
>NZ_JADPIT010000031.1:162755-221727 GCF_023073035.1 Bradyrhizobium sp. 62 | reverse complement strand
AGGACGTCACGGCCGATGTGCAGGAGCATGGTCCCGCAAAGACGGTAACGGCGTCTTATACCGATCCAGATGTCGGCGACACGCACAGCTTTGCGATCGACACCGCCGGGACTAAGGGCAAAGTCGTCAGCAACGGCGACGGCACGTTCAGCTACGATCCGAATGGCGTCTTCATCGGCCTGAAGGCCGGAGAGGCCGCACAGGATACGTTCAAGTACACCGTGACCGACGGCTCCGGTGCTTCGTCGAGCGCAATCGTGACGATCACCATCAAGGGCGAGAACGACGCCCCGGTGGCGAAGGATGTCACGGCCGACGTGCAGGAGCACGGTCCGTCGAAGACGGTGACGGCGGCGTACACCGACGCGGACCTTGGCGACGCGCACAGCTTCGCAATCGATACCACCGGGACGAAGGGCAAGGTCGTCAGCAATGGCGACGGTACCTTCAGCTATGATCCGAACGGTGTCTTCGTCGGCCTAAAGGCCGGAGACACCGTACAGGACAAGTTCAGCTATACCGTGACCGATGGCTCTGGTGCCTCATCGACCGCGACCGCGACAATCACCGTCATCGGCGAGAACGATGCCCCGATCGCCAAGGACGTCACGGCCGATGTTCAAGAGCACGGCCCGTCGAAGACGATCGCGGCTTCGTACACAGACCCGGACCTCGGCGACAAGCACAGCTTCGCGGTCGATACCGGCGCGACGAAGGGCAAGGTCGTCAACAACGGCGATGGCACCTTCACCTACGATCCGAACGGAGCTTTCATCGGCTTGAAGCTCGGTGAAACGACCACCGATACGTTCGACTACGTGGTCAAGGACGCCGCAGGCGCTTCGTCAACCGCTACGGTGACGATCACGATCATCGGCGAGAACGAGACTCCTTTCATCACGTCGGGCCCGCAAGCCGCGCTGCTGATCGAGGATGCGCATGTCAGTCGCATCGAGAGCGGATCGGGAACGATCGGTTTCACCGATGCCGATATCGGCGATATGCACGCGGTCTCGTTTGCTGCACAGGGCGCCAGCTATGTCGGTCTGTTCGGGCTTACCCCCGGCAAGCAGAATGCAGGCGGTGGAGCGGTTGATTGGACCTTCCTGGTTCCCGACAGCGCCCTCGATCATCTCTCTGCCGGGCAGACGCTGGTCCAGAAATACACAGTGACGATCGACGACGGTCACGGCGGACAAGCGCTTGAGACTGTCACGGTCACGATCTCTGGAACGAACGATGCTCCCGTGATCACCGGCGGCAAGCACAGTGCCGACGTCACGGTCGATGACGATCATCGCGGCGAGGGACTGGCATCTGGGACGCTTGCCTTCGTTGACATCGATCTCAGCGACAAGCATGTCGTCAGTGTCCAGCCGCAAGGTCGCGGGGCGAAGAGCTATTTCGGGAGCTTGGAAGCGGTCATGGTCTCTGACGCCAATGGCGGCGGGCAGGGATCAGTCCAATGGACCTATCGCGCCGGCAATCAGGGCCCGGACCTCCGCGACGGCGAAAGGCTGGTCCAGCTCTACGACGTCACCGTCGATGACGGCCGTGGCGGGAAGGCGACCCAGACGGTTTCGATCACCTTGGTCGGGGTCGGGGTACGGCAAGAGCCGCAGCAGCCGTTCCCACCCTATGACTTCAAGCTCGATTCCCCGAAATTCCCCGAGATCAAGGGGCATACGATCGATGTGGACTTGCTGCCGCCGATGCAGGGGCTGCAGTATCTCACATTCGTGGCCTATAGCGGCTGGCTCCCGCACCAGGGCGGCGCCGTCAACACCAAGAGCCTGGATCCGCTTCCCGAGCCGGATGAAGATGTTAATTACTGCCCGATACCTCCGTCGTTCACGCCCTGGATGCACGGCGCCTCGCCCTTTAGCCTCCATGATATGCAGCATCAGTTGCAGTTGCTGGACTCGAAGAGCTACGGCACGCTGTCTCCGAAACCGTCAGCCGGTGCTGATAGTCTCAACCGCAAGGACGGTGCGCCGCTGACGGATGCGCCGACCGAACAAGGCGTCGACCAGCAACCCGGCAAATCGTCCGACGGCTCGCGTTCCAAGCGGGGTGAAGCCGCCCCGCAGCCCTCGTCCGCCGATCCGGCAGGCACTCATGTCCACGATGACCGGGCTCGAACGATCGACAATGTCGCGGCCCTGGTGGCCGCGCCGTTGATGCTGTCCCAGGGAGCGACCCTTCGCGCGCGTGCGCGCCGTGGGCTGCCGAAGGAGAGAAGCCTGGGCGTGTCGTTCACCAGCGCGGGTGGCGTCAAATCGGTCGTATTCAAGCTCAGCTACGACGCCGAACGTCTAAGTGTGATCGGTGTCGAGCCTGGTACGGATCTGCCGGAAGCGGCAAGGGTCATGCTGTCGTGCATGCCGAACGATGGCACCGCGATGGTCCGCATCTCGGTGACCTCGGACGAGGAGTTGCCCGGCGGGACCGTCGACCTTGCATCGCTCTCCGTCCGCTATCTCGATGCCACCATGGATGGTGAACTCACATTGGTGGCGGTTGACGTCAACGGAGAGACTGCGACCGAGAGCGAGCCGGTGCGGATTCGCCTCGACAGCCTGCCGCTCAGCCTCGATGCGGCCGACTGCGGCTCCGACGTGCCTGATCATCCGCCGTCTATCGGCCGGTCCGCAACTCAGGAAGGTCGCGTGAGAATTTCAATGGACACGCTCGGCCAACAAGCTGCCGCTCCGCCTCCTGTTGGGAGCAATCGTCGTGCCGCGCAAAAGCCGATCCGGATTGCGATCCAGGAGGCTATCGACGAGGCGTCGGAAGGCACGCGTTCTGCGGCCGACCATCTGTTGCAAGCAAAGCCATTCTGGCCTGCAGCCGGAACGGCCGCGAGCAAGGTTCGTATCCCCACGGCGTCTCTGAACAATACCGGCCCGGCGGGGTCTCGCATTTCGATCCCGTGATGCGGGTTATCCGGAGAGTAGAAGAAAGACTGCAATCATGCCCAATGAGAAAGACACGGCAAATTCCGCAGGCCAGCTGGCGAAAGACGGTGGTGCAACGGCCGCTGCGCAGCAGGGCATCAAGGTCGATACTTCCTCGCTGAAGAGCTCCTATTGCAACGTCGTCAGCGGAAACAGCACCCGCGAAGAGGTCGTGTTGTCCTTTGGTGTGAACCAGGATTGGGATTTGGGTCCCCACCCGCGCGAGATCCAGCTGCACCACCGCATTATCTTGAGCCCGGGCGCAGCCAAGCGCCTGCTCGATCTGATGACGAAGCTCGTGCATGATCACGAGGCACGGCACGGGGAGATCAAGTAACCGGCGAGTGGTCCGCTGCGTCAATCCGGCCTTGCAAATGCGAGCATAGTGTCGCGCTGGTCCTGCAGTCGCAGGGTCTGTTGCCGGATCCGGTACTGAAGGCGTTGTGCCCGGTCCTGAGCGTAGAGTTGCAGGATGCGGGCGAGCGCCGCGGGAACCGTCGTTCCCTTATCGGTCAACATGCGATCGAACATACTCGCGAGCGTTGGCGCGAAGACGCTCGGTAACTCGTCGTCCAGCGCCGCGATGACCTCGTAAGTGCCGGGCTGGCCTTGGCGGCCGCCGCGACCGATCAGCTGGCGGTCGATCCGCGCCGACTCGTGGAATTCCGTCAGAACGACGTGCAGGCCACCCTTGGTTTCCACGCCATCACCGAGCTTGATGTCGGTACCGCGGCCGGCCATGTTCGTTGCGACGGTGACCCGGCCTGCATGCCCGGCCTCGGCCACGATGTCCGCCTCCTCGCGATCGTGATGTGCGTTGAGAACGACATGATCGATGCCGGCCGCATCGAGCAGCTTCGACAACACGATCGATGTCTCGATCGCACGTGTGCCGATCAGGGTCGGGCGTCCTTCACGACGGTGGTCACGAACGGTGTCGACGACGGCCGACCATTTCTGTTCGGAGGTGCGGAACATCCGTGTGCCGCGCGAGGTGCGACGGCTCGGCCGATGGGTCGGTATGCGCACGACGGAAACGCCGTAAACTGCGTGGAGTTCTCCTGCGACTTCCGAGATCGTTCCGGACATGCCACAGAGATGGAGATAGCGCCGGAAGAACCGCTGATATGTAATGCTGGACTGCGTCTGGTGGCGCACGGTGACCTCGCATTTCTCCTTCGTCTCAATCAGCTGGTGCAAACCGTGCTGCCAGGAGCGTCCTTCGGCAATACGGCCCGTGAATTCGTCAATGATCTCGACCTTGCCGTCGACAACGACATAGTGCTGGTCGATCTTGTAATGGTGCAGGGCAGCGAGTGCATAGTTGACCAGTTCGTCGCGCGCCCTGCGCGCTTCCCAGACCCCGCTCAAGCCGTGACTGAGCTTCTTCAGCGTCTCCGAACCGGCCGTGGTCATCTCGACGTTCTGCGTATTGCTGGATAGCAGGAAGTCCGATTGGGGCTTGAGTTGGTTGGCAAAGCCCAGCGCCTGCGCGAACACCTCGTTGGGCAGCGGATTGCCTTCGGCGCCGGCGATGATCAGCGGTGTACGCGCTTCGTCGATCAGGATGCTGTCGGCTTCGTCGACGATCGCGAAATGGAGGCCGCGCAGCAGAAGCGGCGGCATATCGACGCCGCTCAGCTTACCAGTCATCCTGCTGGCATGACTGCGACGGTCACCAAGCTTCAGCCCGTCGCGCAGATAATCGAACGCGATCTCCTTGTTGACGCCGTAGGTCACGTCGCAGGCATAAGCTGATCGACGATCTTCCGGCTCGTCGTCGTGCTGAATGACCCCGACCGTCAGGCCCAGCGCGCGATAGATCGGCTCGAGCTCTTCGGCGTCACGCGCCGCCAGATAGTCGTTGACGGTGATGACATGCACGGGGCGTCCCGATAGCGCTGCGGTGATCGCGGTGGGCAGGGCCGTCAGCGTCTTGCCTTCTCCGGTCGCCATTTCGGCGAAGCGGCCGTCGATCATCGCCCAAGCCCCTTGGAGCTGGACGGCATGGTGCCGAATCCCCAGCACGCGAAACGTCGCCTCGCGCACCAGCGCAAAGCTGCGCGCGACCAGATCGGGCCGGAAACCGTGGCGCAGCAGCGGGCCACGCAACTGCCTGGCCTCCGCCGCAAGCTCCTCGTCGCTGAGGCCGGTAAAGAGCGAAGCACATTCGTCCGCCTGCCTGACCCGCGACGCGAGCTTGCCCGCGTAATTCTCAAACCGCGATACCAGGCCACCGAAAGCCCTGGTCAGAGCGAAATCGACGGGCGCGATCTTGACGTCGCCGCGTTCCGGATACGGACTTCTGGATCGCCACGCCTCGTTTTTGCCCGGCGGCCTGGCCATCAGGCTTCAAATCGCGACAGGAAGAGCTGCCTCAACCGGCGATACCATTGCGTGGCGAGCGGCTCAAATCCATGGTCGAAGCGCACCAGCACGTGACTGCCGAAATTGGCCTTGGCGGCTTGGGGCGGCAGTTCGAGGTCGAACTGGAAGGTGCGGGCCAGCGTCTTGAGCTGGTTGCTGTCGCGCGGATCGACGATGAAGCGTCCACCTCCCGCTTCGGCGAGCGCGCGGCTCGGGAGGCGATCGGATGCCGCGGGGACTTCGCGGACGATCTTGCTCTGGTAGCTTACCGACGGGGCGTTCGCCAGACGCACGTCCATTTTCTCAACCTTGTTCCGTACGAGATCGATGTCGTCTTGTGGCACCACGATGCGGGCAGTCCGCGACTGCGAGAATATCACGTAGCCGAGAACATCGCCGCGCTTGGCGTAGCGGCCGGGAAGATCCTCGGAGGCCGGCGACAGGAAGACTCCATCTACGCTGCTGCGGATTTTCAGCGCGTCCTTGCGTTCCGATGCGCGGTCTAGATTGGTTTGCTTCAGAGAAATTTCCTGGCGCGTAATCTCCGCTTGATTGCGATCCGTGAATTGCTCGGAGGCCAACCGCCGCCTTAATCCATCGATCTCGGACTGCAGCACCTGCATTCTTGCGTTCAGCTCAGGCTCATCGGCTTCGACGAGAACATCGCCGGCATGCACGCGGGTGCCCGAGTCCGCCAGCACCTTGCTGATGAACCCGCTGTCGGCTGCCCGAATGTAGCTTTCCTCAGGAAGCCAAACGACGCCTTCCGATACGCTATAGAGCGGGAACGGTGCCAGGAACAGGGCGCCAAACAGAAGGGTGGCGCCCACGAGGCTGATCGATGCTGCGCGCAGTCGGCGCTTTTCGAGTCGCGCACCGGTGAGGACGTATCTGAGGCCTTTGTAGATGGGGAGGCCCAGCCCGAGCGTGATGCCCCAGATCGCGATGAGCGCGCCGACGACGAAATAGTGTGCAGCCACGAAGATCGAAATGCTGAACAGCATCATTAATCGATAGGCGAGGGCGAGGGGAGCATAGGCAAGAAACCAGTACCGCTCGCGCGCCGCACCCGACGGAGGGGGATCATGGAGGCCGTATGCAAACCGGTCGACCAGCCATGACCAGTACTGCGTCGACCGGGCGCCGAGGTTCGGGATTTCGATCAGGTCGGACAGGATGTAATAGCCGTCGAAGCGCAGCAGCGGGTTGACGTTGAAGAGCAACGTCGACACGCCGGCAATGAGTACAGTCTGAAACAGCAGAGACCGGACCAGGCCCGGCTCGACCAACGTCCACAGCAGCATGGCGAGTGCGGCAACAAAGACTTCCGTCAACATCCCGGCCGCGCCCACCAGCGCCCGTCGCCATTTGCTGCGGAACGCGATCGAGGCCGATGCATCGACGTAGGGCACCGGTGCGAATACCAGCAACATCAGGCCGAGTTCGTGGACCTCGCCGCCGCCGACCTTGGTCGCGTAGGCATGACCCAGCTCGTGGAAAAATTTCAACACGGGGAAGACCATTGCGGTGAGCAACAAGCTCTCGGATGCGAGGAGGCGATCGGATACGCCGTCCGCCATCTCGTTCCAGTGGATTCCGATGAGGACGAGGGCGAACAGCACGGTCGTCAGCCAGATCAGTGCACCCGCGCGGGTGAAGACGTAGCGAACGACGGGAAGCGTCTTTTCCAGGAAGCGATCTGGGATCCAGACCGGGAGCCGCATCGCCAGCGGATTGCCGAAGCTCCCCTTGCGCTTGGTCTTCTCGTACTTCGTGTATCGCGCCAGCATCTCGTTGGCGTTTGGCGCGATATCGGTCTGTAGAAGGTCCGCGCCGTTCAATTGCGCCAACAGGCTGATAACTTCGCCTTGCGTCGGCGCGTCGTCCTGCAACTGGCTCACGGCCTGGCGCCAGATGTCGTCCAGGGTGCGTTGGCCATTCATCAGACCGACGAAAAGGTAGACCTCGGGCGTGAAACGGTGTGTCCGGCCTGAGGCGCTGTCTTCGACGACGTACCAGGAGGAGTTGCCGTAGCGATGGCGATGCACGCGAACATGGCCCCGCAGTTTCGGCTTCAACGCGCCGACGCGGTGCCAGGATGCGTCGAGGAAATTCTCTCTCATGGCGTTACGGCAGCCATTTCCAGGCTGTGATGTGGATCCAGTCGATCAGCGAGCGCGTCCAGATCGCGAGCAGGGAGCGGCGGTCGATTGAGATCTTGCCGATACCCTCCATGCCTGGCCTCAGCAATGGTGCGACCCCTTGCACGGCTGCTTCCACTCGAAATTGGTTGTGGCCCTCGGATGCCGTCGCGACGGGGGTGATAACCTTGACATTGAAGGGGACTGCGTCGCTGGAAAGGCCGGTGAGGACCAGCGTTCCCTGCTGGCCTTCCGAGAGGAAGGCGATATCGCGCTCGTCAACCTGGAGGATCACCCTGAACGATTCGAGCGGAGCGATCTCGAAGAGCACCTTGCCCTTCTCGACCGGAGATCCGATCAACTGGCGCAAATCGCCCGAGACGACGACGCCACGGAAAGGCGCGGTAATCGCTGCTCGCGCAAGCTTGTCCTCGACAAGTGAGAGCTGTGCTGCGGTTTGTTCCAGCGAAGCGGAGACGACGAGCGCGACAGACCTATCGTGCTTCGACATCGCATCGCTGTATTTAAGCGTCTGCTGGTCGCGTTCGCTCTTCCAGCGCGCAGCCTCCAGCTTGAGTTCGCGATCGTCGAGCGTGGCCATCATCTGGTCCGGCTCGACGATATCGCCGGCACGAACGGGAGCGCTCGCGACATAGCCGTCGAAAGGCGCCACGATGGAGCGCTGGATGGCGCCTTCGACCACGGCCTTGGCGGTGATGCGGAATTCACCCTTCGCGAATGCCATGGTCCCGAGCAAAGCCAGGATCGCGATGGCGCCGAGCTTGATTGCGGGACGTCCCGGGCCGAGCAACGCTCGCGCGCTCGATTCGATCGCCGTCACGGCCCGGCCGGCGATGAACTTATTCGTCTCTGACTTGGTTTCGAGGCCGGGTCCCACCAGCGCGGCGACGGCCTCGAGCGTTTCGATCGTGGCGTCGTCGAACGCCTTGCTGCGGTCGCGTTCCAGAAGAATGACGCCGGCCGATCGTAAGCCATTGGTCATCAGCACGGAGACGACAGCCGAGCCTCCGAGCCGCTTGGCGAGATCTTCATGAGCGAGCGCGATGCGGCGTTCGGTGCTCGGCGTGACGGGAAATGCCACCGAGGCGTTTTGGTCTGCGGCCTCTTCCATCGCATTCTCGATCGTCGAAACGATCTGGCTCTGTTCGCTGAACACTGCGGCATGCGACATTGCGATGAGTTTGATGCTCTTGCCGTTCAGGAAGCCAACGCTGACATTCGTGCAATCGAGCCGGCTCGCGAGCTCGTTGGCGATCGACAGCGCGGAGGCGCGGAACGCCGAATGCTGCTGCGCCTCCGAAAGGATACCGAGCGCAAAACCGGTGCGGGCGAGCTTGGTCGAATCATGTGTGCTCTGCTGTCGGACGAACAACAGCTCCAGCCATCCGATGCCCCAGCGTAATTGCCGGATCACCACGGGGATGTCCGCCGTCGGCCGGTTCAGCGCGACGACCACGACACCCATCAGCCGTCCGTGGCTGCCGATGGGCTGGCCGATCTGCATCGCGCCGGGCGGTGCCGTTTGATCGATGAAGCTGGACTTCCGGCTCAACGCCTGTTGCGCGGTTGCGGCGAGAAAGGACAGGTCCTGGTGGGCATCGGGCCAGCCGGCGACGCTGGAGAAATGGCCCTCGCCATCGTCGAGAAGAAGGAGGGCGGCGGTGGCGCCTGCCACCTGTTCGCATTGCAGGCGAAGCCAGGCCTGGCAGAACTCGGAGGCATCGCGGGCGGTCGCCAGCACCGTCCAAGGGCCGGCATCCGGCCTCGAATGGGGCGTTGACTCACCCTGCAATTCGATGACCTGTTCTGGAGTTGGCACCGCGCGCCTGCTGATAATAAGCTGTCGGAAAATCTTGTTTCTATATGTGTCCAGTATCGGGCCTTGTGTCGGAGAACGCAATGTTCCCATGCGGTTACGAGGTAAGATCGAGGTGAAACAATTGCCCAGGATCAATTCCGTCCCGTTTTGGGTCTCGCCTTACGTGGCTTCCACGGCCGTACTTTTATTGATTGCAATGTTGGATTGTGCGGATGCTCAAACAAGGACTTTTGATTGCATTTTGGAGCCTCGCCTGAAGATCAAGCTCGCGACGCCTGTCTCCGGGGTTTTGAAGGAAGTCCTCGCCGACCGTGGCGATGTGGTCAGCAAGGACCAGGTCGTTGCGCGGCTCGAGTCGGCCGTGGACCAAGCCCAGCTTGAACTCGCCAAGGCCAAGGCGGAGAGCGATGCGACCGTGAAGGCGCGGGAGGCCCGGCTGACCTTCTTGACGAAGAAACGCGAACGAACCACGAGCCTGATGGCGAAGGGCGCCGCATCGGCCGCGGCCCTGGACGAGATCGAATCCGATTTCGGTGTTGCCAGCCAGGATCTTCGAGAGGCACAGGCCAACCTCCGCATATCGCAGCTCGAAGTGGTTAGGGCGGAAGAGGTCTTGAAGTTGCGCTCGGTCAGAAGCCCCATCGACGGTGTCGTGGCCGAGCGAAATCTTCTGGGCGGAGAATTTGCCTACGATCAGGCGCCCATCATGACGATCGCCCAGATCAATCCGCTCAATGTCGAGGTCTTTGTACCCATCGCGCTGTACGGGACCATCAAGATCGGGATGGAAGCGGCAGTTACAGGCGAAGAGCCGGTCGGTGGCCGATATGTTGCAAAGGTCGAAGTGATCGACCCGCTCATCGACGCCCGCAGCGGTACGTTTGGAATCCGGCTGCTTCTGTCAAATCCGGACAACAAAATTCCTGCTGGCCTTCGCTGCAGGGTCGAGTTTCCGCTGGCGCCGTGAGATACGCGCGGTCTAATACGCTGCTGGACCCGTCGCCGAAGACGCCCGCCGAAGGTCGCGCCAGTTGATTTACAGTTCAGCGTTCGCTCCCGGCATTTTAAACCTAATCGCCTTCTGCCGGAGCGACCTGCACAACGATCGCGTGAGGTGACAAGGTTAGGATACGAAGCCGCTCTGACGCGCCCGTTGCCACTTGCGCGACTTCTTGTTCTCGACGATTTTTACACCTCAGCTCTCTCCGTTCAAGATTTTTACACTTACTTGAAGAATCCTACACCGTCGGCTACGGCGTTGCAGCCGCAGCATGGCCCGTGCGCAGAGCCTGGCGGCGTGCGCCGCGCGCTCCCTGGCGGCGAGCTCTTCGCGCACGCGCTCGACGTATCCCTCGAAGACTTCTAGCTGCACCCGGCCGAGCTGGGACGTCCCGTCGAAGCCTCGCCTTCGGAGACCGGCGATACGCTGCAGGACGCCCGGCTCGCGCCGGCGGCGAGCACCCGGCGTGGCGAAACAAGCAATTCGTTTCTTTCTGCAGGAGGCCCTCGGCATTCTGAACGCAATGCGCGCGCGCACCGCGTCCACGGGATCGCCGCCGCACGTCTCGCGGTGGCCTGGCTGACCGCCGTCTTCGGCTCGGCCGAGTGGACGAGAAGGATGCTACTCGGTGTGGTTGGCGATCGAAGGAAATTGAGGCAAGTTGACCGTTCTCTGATCGGCGGGCGTGATGCATCCGGCAAGAGGTCGGCCTGACGTATTCCCTAGAGGTCGGAGGTACACCCGTTTAGGGCAAGCATGTCAGTTTCGGAGGGAGGCCCAGGCATTCTCCTGTTCGTGAGCATGCTTCGCAGGCGCTCGCGAATTGACGTCTGCGATCCGCGGTCAAGAGCGAGCACTCAAGTCGGTCGGGACGCCTCGCACCCAGGAACGATCAGTTTAGATCGTCCTCCCGGGTCCGATGTCGATGCGCATTTGTCCGCTCCAGGCTAAAGATGCTGACCCCAGTGAATTGGCGTGCAGATCAGGCCACGTCGCTCGATCTCGCGGAAGAGAGCTTCCGCGCGCCGCTTTGCTGGTAAGCCGACGAAACGCGTGCCAGCGAGTGCATCGGCTTGCACCTCTTGGCGGATGAACTCGTGCATCCGCAGAATGAATTGATCGGATAAGCCTTCGAATTCGCTCATGCTCGCTCAACTGCGTCAATCAAAGATGCAGGCGAGCACGAAGATAACCGGCTCCCAAGCGATCCACCCAATCGTCCCCAACCAAGCAGCTGTGCCCAGGAGGGCTACGGTGGCGAAGGAAAGTGGGAAAGCGAGATCGAACGACTTGCGGCGCTCTTGAGGATATGCGGATCGATCCGCGGTTCTATCGGTCATTCGGATATTCCTCTCTTCGAAGTCATACCGAATTGACCGCCCGCGGCCAAACGTTAGCGGGGGTTAACCTGACCGGTAAAGCTTAACAGCGATAACCAATTCACGGGGCCACCCGCTTCTTACAAGGGAACGCGTTCTGCTCTCAACGGAGTGGACCATCGCCTTTCGCGTATCAGCCCCTGGGCTTATTTGGACACGCTAGGTTTCGAAGATGGATTGCCGGCATTTGCGACGCACTGTTTATAGAATGCTATCTCCTCACGCCCTGAGCCTCTTGCGCTACCTGTTGCGGGATTGCCCGGAATGCGGGCCGGAAAGGCATTCGCAAGGGCAGCATCGCATTTTCGTGCAAGCTCGACCGCGATCGCGGGGGCGCTGGTTGGCAAGAGCGCAACGAACAGGGCAGCCGTGGCGAGTCGCTTCATGTCGATGTTCCTCGATCGGCACCACAAGAATAAGCCGCGGTTTGTCGGGCGTCCACTCCTCAGGGCTATCAGTTTGGCTCCCTTCAAGGTGCCGGGTACAGCGTGGCGAGGTGGCCGAGCGACAAGGTGCGCTCCGCGGCATTTAGCAGGCGCTTGCTGATAACTCGGTTGAGTTGCCAATCCGACCGGTCAAATTGATTCCCCGCCCAGATTTGAGGGCAGGCATTGCCCGAATGGTCGAGGACCCAAACAAAGTAGTAGTCGTCTTCCATGCCCCGCATTTTGGACTAGGTGGGCGTGGTCCGTCCACTCCCCCGGTGCAGCAAACCGCCGGCTAACGCTGCGGCGCCCGGCCTAGCCTTGCCGGCAATGATAGTCGCAACCGAAGCCAGCCATGCCGAGCATGTCTAAAAGTGCGTCGAGACGTCGTTAGCCCTGGTAATCTGCCTCGCCGGCTGCCCCGCATGTGGAGGCCGGCATTTTGACGCCGACGGGCTGCCGGTGCCGCGGATGGCAGGGCCTCACCTGGTCGCGACACTGGATCGGCCGGCGCCGTGACGCTGACGCGGATCGCTTTGCGCCGCCTTCACGTCGCTGCCAGCGAGATGCGCTTTGACATTACGAAGGAGACCACCGCGGCAGCATTAACCGCGGGGCTCAAGACAGGACATCTCCGCCTTGGGAGCCGAGGTCTGCAGCGGCGCTTTTCGTGACAAAGCGGAAGTACTAAAGTGCGATCTCGCGATCGGTGCCCGCCGACCGCCAACAATCTCAGTCAGACTCCTGCCGGCTCATAAAGCTGGCGGACTTTTATGATCTGACGCTGCCAAGGATTGCGAGTGATTGGTGTCGCCTTACCCGAAGGTCTTGAGGTGCACCACGAACGTTACGATGATCCGAATCGGTTGGATTACTCTCGGAGCAGCTTGTTCTCCTCCTCGGCCTCTATCGTTTAACCACTCGCAAGCGGCAGCTCATGCGCGTGGCCGTGTTCGACTGCCGCTCCAATGGATCAATTCGGCCGAGAGGCGCGCAAGAGTGGCCGACACCGACTAATCGGCATTGATAAAGCGCCGGGCAAGCCCGGACATTGCCATTCGGTTGCAAGCTGACCGTGGGCGCTCTGACAACGGTCCCGACGGACGAACCTGACGTCACCCGCAATTTTGCGGAGCAGCGGGAGAGTGGCTGGATCGGGGCTACTTCATAAGGGCCGGCCAAGCCGCTCTTTCGAGAAACCGTGGAACCTCGGAGAACAGGCGATGAAATCGTCTTCTCTCCGCCCCACCGGCGTCGCCGAATATCGCCTATTGTTTTCCTAATGGACGAGATAAATTGATCGCATGAACCTCGCTCCTGCGGCCTCTATTCGTTGGCTGCTTTTGTGATCCTGAAAGCGGACCGAGATTGCCGCAGCAACTTCGTCAGGTACGAACGATTGAGATTGCCTTTTTATAGGCCGCATAGCCGACGCTTTTACGTGCACTGATCAAGATTTCTTCGGGCGAGACTGACAGTCGGTCCGATAGATGTGACCTGACACGCCAAGGCGTTCCAACGAGCTACGGTGCATCACCTAAACGGCTCAATCCGTTATCAATCGCGTCGTCACCTGGACAGGGCAGCGTATTGCGGTCGCCGCACGAGATCACTTCGCCATCGAAAACGGAAGGGACAATCAGAGCCGTTAAGACGTACCCGAGCTGGAGCAGGCAGGCCGTCAGGACGATCTCAAGTGCCGTATGTCCGGCAGTTTCGCCCTTCAGCATCGCGGCCGCAGCCAAGACAACGGAGGCAGCGAGTATAAGGGGCAAGAGTATGACGAATCGAAATCTAATTCCGATGATCATTCCAATCAGAAATGTACCGAGGGCCAGCATCGTCAAGAGATCTTTCTCCATCGAAACGCCACCACTCTTAATATCCGTGGCCTAAAAAGGGCTTAAGTCCGACGCCAAATTTTTAAAAAATTCTCAGGCTGTCCTGCCAGGTTGTTCGAAGCCTGGATTTCTCGGAATAACGGCGCATAAAACTAATAGACGATGACATCTTCATGATCCTGATTTGACCCGACAAAGGGCGGGAACCGTTCCGAGCGCGTTCGAAGAGGCGGCAAGCCTTTGCATGACGTCTGCCAACTTCGCTCCGCGTCTTTCGCTCGAAAGCCCGCGTACATGTCTGCATTTTCGAACGGGTACGCATGGAAACGGCCAGTCAACTCGAGCTTGGGCGACAGGTCCATCGTTCCGGGATAATTATTTGCCGCTGGCCGAGCAACGCTGGCACGATCACTCACGAACCAGACAGCTTTTTAAAAGGCCAAGGCTCCGTCAGCCGCCGATGCATGGCGGCCTGCCGCGACTACACCGCGAGCATCCGGCTGCCCTGAATGCTCATTAACGTCAAATTGCCCGTCGCATAGGCGCCCGTATCGATGTTGGCACGATTTGTCAGGAGTTCCGCCCGACGAACGGGCGTATGCCCATGCACAATGTACTTCCCGAATTGTTTTTCACTGCGCAGGAATTCTTCGCGAATCCACAGCAAATCTCGTTCGGTCTGCGCTGCCAAGGGAATGCCGGGACGCACCCCGGCATGAACGAAGAAGAAATCTCCGCACGTAAAGCTCAGCCGTAAATTTTCCAGAAACTTCAAATGTTCGATGGGCATTGCCTGAATCAGGTCACGCAATATCGATGCTGGCTCGTCCCGCTTCAGATCCGGAGGCGCAAGTCCGTAGGACATCAAGGTTTGCGCGCCTCCGACGTCAAGCCAACCTGCGAGCGCCGAGGGATCTTCTAAAAGCCTCATCAGAAACGCTTCGTGATTGCCCTTTAGGAAGACAGTATTTCCCCGCCGGCCTCGTTCGATCAGGATGTCGAGCGTCGATCGCGGATCGGGGCCGCGGTCGATATAGTCCCCCATAAACACCTCAATTGCATGGTGCGGCCGACTTTGAGCAAGGTCGGCATCAATCACCCGTAGCATTTGTTGCAGCAAATGTGAGCAGCCATGAACATCCGAGATGGCGTAAATGCGGACGCCGTCCGGTAGTTTCGGCTTGTGAATTGGCGGGTGTGATCGGGCAAGAAAGGTCATGGCAGGCGCACTCGATCTGTCGCGGATAACATCGAAGGCGCAGCCCGGACGCCATCAAAGGAGTAACTTCGTTCTCAGCGGCCGATTGCCTGAAAGAAACAGTCCCCTCGCTTATCTTATAGCGGCGCGACGAGCAATCAGGCATCTGCATATTGAATTGAAGCACACGCCGCGAAGCTACTCGTGCAACGTCAGCCCATACAGCTGTAAGTGGCAAGTCCGAAGGGTTCTCGCTCCTCCTTGCTGCCAACCTTAGAGTCACGAACTTGGGCTTCAAATCAAAACCAAAGCTCTGCAAGAGCAGAGGATCAGTGCTCGACGTGGAACTTGATTCAAAATAGGGCAGAAGCGCCAGCATGATGCGCGCGATGCAATCTTCAGCGCGCGGCGATCTGCTCAACAAACCGCGATCGTCTGCGCGTCGCAAAAGTTTTGCGTGCAACGCCACAATATCGCTGTGATCAGTTAACAGGTTGCCTGCCTGGGAATTGGCGGATCTTCAGCATCACGGATCAGCGTCAGCACTCTTGATAGCAGAGGTTCGAATGGCTGTTGCAACTTACGGTTCTGAAAACGCTGGTCCGCTGTCGACGCGCGTCACGGCTCTTCAGAGGCCATTCCAGATTGTCATCATTGCTGCTGATTTCTTGTTGATCTTGCTCAGTTATGGCGCCGGGGCCGCTCTCTATAGCTTGGCGATTGCCTCCACGGGCGATGGCGCATCAATGGGTGCAGGGTTGATCGTGGGCACGGTGTTCGTGGCGCTTGCCTATTTCCAGGACGTCTATGCTACGCACCGTCTGCTGAATGTCGTCTGGCAGCTCCGTAAGGCCGTTTTCATCTGGTTGACGTCGCTGACGATTCTCGCGGTCGCCGCATTTCTGCTGAAGTCGACCGACAATTTGTCTCGCGGGACAGTGATTGTTTTCGCCGCCGTCGGCGGCGCCGGACTGATCAGTCTGCGTTTTCTCTGGCCAGTTGTGCTTGGGACAAATTACGCCAGAAGCCGTTTGGTCGATCGCAAGGTCATTCTGTTGAGCTTGAAGCCGCTCGACTTCACCTCACGGCGCTTCAAGGATCTCCGCAGGAATGGATTCGATGTCATACGTCACTTCGTACTCGGGGATGAGAACGGTGATGGCCAGTGGGAGCGTCAGATCCGCGATGTCATCCGGCATTCGCGTGCTGCCGATGTCGATGAATATCTGCTTGCAATCGATTGGAACGAATTGCCCATGGTCCGAAAGATAGGACCCTATCTGCGGGCGGTGCCCCAACCGGTCCGCCTTCTGCCAGACGATTCGATCGCGGACCTTGTTTCGCGCCCATTCCTGCCCGTCAGCGGTACCGTGGCCGTCGAGATCCAGCGGCCTCCGCTGAGTGTGTTTGAGCGTCTGCAGAAGCGCTGTCTGGACGTAGGGGTGGCATCCTTCGCGCTGGTTATACTCACGCCGTTGCTGTTGACCGTCGCCGCGTTGATCAAGCTTGGTTCCCCTGGTACCGCAATTTTCCGCCAATCCAGACGCGGTTTTAACGGGAAGGTTTTCGAAATTTGGAAGTTTAGGACTATGACGGTCAGCGAGAATGGCCAGACCGTCCTCCAGGCAACTAAGGGGGATGCGCGGGTCACCAAGGTTGGGCGGTTCCTTCGCTCGACCAGCATTGATGAGCTGCCTCAGCTCTGGAACGTCCTGCGCGGCGATATGTCTCTGGTCGGCCCGCGCCCACATGCACTGGCTCATGACAACTACTATGATGACCTGATTAGCAAGTACGTCTACCGCCATCACATGAAGCCGGGCCTAACAGGTTGGGCGCAGGTCAACGGCTTTCGGGGAGAGACGCCAACGATCGACTTGATGGAAAAAAGAGTTGAATACGACGTGTGGTACGTCAGTAATTGGAGCATCTGGCTCGATCTTAAGATCATGGCGCGGACAGCCTCGGCCGTCATGTTCCAAGAAGCCTATTGAGCAACAGGGGGCCCGCAGGTTGGTAGCGGGCCGACTTTGGCATGATACGGCGCGATCACAACGGCTCGGCTTGAGGCGGAACTGTCGCCTATTCTCATTGGCATGAAGGGCTGATCTGATTAGGCGCGCTCCGGCAGCCCGAGAGGCCGCCACTTTTAGGCCTTTGGCGCGTTCCTGAAGAAGCGTACGAGCGCGTCACGCAGCGCAAGCAGCGGCGGCACCAGGACGAAAAAAGCTCCCATCGCGACTGAAGCCATGAGTTGGCGAAGCGAAAAAACCTCATCCTGCTCGAATTGTCCCCCAGTTCTGTCAATGGGAGCAGGAGATAGTGTCGTTGCAACCGGGCTGGACTGGCGCCGCGGCTTGCGAGGGGGAACCACGATCAACACGAAAAGGATGTTGAGAAGAACCCAAACGCTCAAAACGATGAGGACGACCAGCATTCGAACCTGCCGAAAAACACCAAGAAAATGAGCCCACGATAGCCTGAGGGAACTCGAAAGGAAAGGTGCCGCTGGGTCCCGGTAGTGGAGACCAAAGGGGATCAGCGGGCGTTTTGATTGGAACCGGCGAGCGCCCTACTTGTCGGCCGCGGCGGTTGGGGCTTAGGGCAACGAGCCCGGTTTGTGGATTCCGGACGAATACGGGCGTCCGCTGCGTGGCGCAGGCGATCCTTCAGTCGCTGTCTCTTAGGGGAAGCTGTGCAGGGGTGGAATAGGGTCAAGTGTTCTGATGCTTTGCACAAAACTGCGCGGCTGCGGGCCGTCCACATTGAATGATGTCACTTTAGGCGACTGAGCTACAGGGGCGACGAAGCCGCCGCGCTCTCATTGTGGCAAGGCCATTCCGGTATGACGACGTCCGCGTGCCAACGTCAGGCGGATCCCCCAGCGGCGGCTTCGGTCAAGCTTGTTCGACGTAGTAACTGTTGCGGTGCTTACCCTTATACGCCTCGATGCGCCCGAGCATCTTGGGGTCTGCGCGATTGAGAACGGAACCGATCAGCTTCTTCTGCAGCACTTCCGATCCCGAGACGGACTCCTGGACGGCAGCGCGCGTGGTTGATCCCCATTCGATGACATAAACCATGGCGTCGATGAGCACGCTGAATGCCTTGGAATCCGCCACCGGCATCACCGGCGCGAGGTCGATGATGATATATTCGTACTGTTCTCGGAGGACTGCGAGCAGATCGGCCATCGCCTTCGACGCGATGAGGTCTGCCGAGTTGACCATGCGTGAAGCAACGACGGAGGGCAGGAAATCGAGGCCCGTCTCCTTGCTCCGTTGCACGTGATGGCCGAAAGCGGTTGGATCGTTGAGAGCTTCGACCAGCCCGCTGTTGGTCTCAGGTGAAAGCTCACGCGTAAGTGAGCGCGTATGCAAATCGCCGTCGATCAGGATGGTGCGGTGCCCCGTCATGGCGATCAGCTGGGCGAAATTGGCAGCAACCGTCGTTTTCCCCTCCTTTGGCAGCGACGACACGATGCCGATCACCTTGGTCTCGCGAGTCATGCGCGCGACGTCGATTGAGACCTTGACGTTGCGCAGCGTTTCCGCGAACCGCGAGAACGGATGATCGACCACATATCGGGACACTCCAGGCACGCTGCCCTTGGCCGAAGCTCCGAGCAATCCGCGTCTCTTCGTCTCCGCTGGGCGAATATCCGGAAGCACGCCGAGGCACTTCACTCCGAGTTCGTCCTCCGCCTCCGCGGGCGTTCGCAGCACATCGTTGAGAAACTCGCGGGCAAAAGCGGTCCCTAAACCGAGACACAGCCCGCCGACCAAGCCACCTACTAAGGCCAGAACCGACCGCGGCGAACTTTTACGATCAGGCTTCGTTGCCGTACTGATCAGGCGGGCATCGCTGAGCGGGAAGCTCTGATTCTGAGTAGCGCTTTGCAGCTTTTCCAGGAAATTGTTGTAAAGATTGCGATAGGTATCCGCTGCGCTTTCAAGGTCACGGAGCTTGACTTCCGCCTGGCCCTTGTTGCCCGCTTGGGCGACGAGCTCTTTCATACTTGTCTCGAGAGACGCCTCTCGACTTTTCGCGATCTCGTAGTCGCTGCGATAGGCGTCGCCGATGCGATGAACTTCATCGGCAATATTCTTGCGTAGTTCGTCCATCTTGTTCGCGAGGTTGACCGCCGCAAGATGGGTCCTGCCATAACGCCTTGACCAATCGGCATATTGGGCCGCCAAGTCGAGATACTGGGCGCGCAGGCGCGTAATGACCGGGTTATTGAGGGCGTCCGTAACCGTCGATTGGGCGACGTCCTGGTCGGAAATTGCGCCGATCCGGTCGAGGCGGGCCTTCGCTTCGGCGGTTGCCCCCCGCGCTTGCACCAATTGAGTATTGAGGTCCGATAGCTGTTGCTCCGACATCAACCCACGGCTGGTCCCAACGATGTTGTGCTCCGCTTTGAAGGCTTGCACTGCGCGGTCGCTGGCCGTTGCCTGCTCGCTCAGCTCAACGCTGCGTTGCTGGAGCCATTCGGTCGCTCGCTTGGTAGATTGATACTTGGCCTCCAATGCGCCCACGAGGTAAGCGTCAGCGATGGCATTCGCGATTTTGGCCGCTTTGTCCGGGCTATGGGCGCGATAACTGAGCGACAGCACGTAGGTGGTTAGAAGCCGTTCAACTCTAAGGTTGCCCTGGATGGATTCCACCACGGCGCGTTCAAGGCGCTCCTGTGAAGGCGGCTCACCGCGGCCGAAAAGGCCCATGACTCTGCCGGTGACGGCGGAAAGCAGTCCTGGGTTGGATCCGTCGAACTCCGGATCGGCGGTCAAACGTAAGCGGCGAACGATCGACAGAATGAGATCGTCAGAGTTTATGATTTCGACCTGGCTATCGACAAAGCCCGGATCGATAAGGGCGCTGTTCGTGCCGTTTTCTTTGTCGAGCACCTGAGTTTGTCGTGTATCCATCATGATGCGAGCGTTCGCCGTATACATCGGTTTCGCCGACACCAAGTAGACAATAACGAGGGCGAGCGAGGCGCCAACCGCAGCTGCTATGACAGGCCATTGGCGGCGAAGAACGTCGCCCACACGGTCGAAGCTGAGGACTGTCCCGCCAAACTCCAGGCCGAACCTTTTACCTGACTGAAAGTGTTCTCGGGGCTGATACATCAATAATCTACTTGCTCAAGAGGGCGGATCAACGCGGAAGCAGGACGGGCTCGAACGGGTCCACCAGCTTGGTCTTCCCTTCGCCTTCCAACAGCTCGCCACCGCGAGCGGGTCGCCCGGGCTGGTCGTCTCGCGACGGAAGCCGCGTGACGGTATCGTCTGAGCTCGCTGCCGAATATCCGCCCTGCACCGCGAGATCGCCCAGCCTTTGAGTGAAATTCCTGATTTTGCGCGCGACGTCTGGCTTTGTGAGCGTGCATCGCGCTTCGGCAGCTCGTAGTGCTCCTCCGATCGCCGTACGATCGGTCGAAGGCGCCTCGGAGATAAGTGTCTGCACAGAGGGCAACACCGAAGGATCGGTCACGATATAGGCGGCGAGGCGATCACTCAGCTTGTTTTTCTCATTGCGAAGCTTCTGCAGCAGCGAGGCGGGGGACTTCACGAATGCGTCCAATTCTATTTGGGGAGCGCGATCGGAGAACGCGATGCACTGAGCGAGGCAGGAATCAAGGCTCAACGTCATCACAACAGATGCGAGGCAGACGGCGCGTAGTGTTGTTGACTTGGCGCGATGACGCGTTGTTCTCCAGTTCATCCGTTACCTTTGTCGTTTGTCCTGCGACCCGCCCAGTCAATTTCGCAAGGAACTGTGTCAATTTTTGTGCGACGCAAAAGTTGCGTTCAATGCCGACTCGCGAGAGCGTCATCGTTCATCGCAATGTACGGAACCACACCACTCCGCCTATGTACCTGGCAGCGTTTGCTCATGAATCTTGCAATTTAGATTGGAACGAATCGCCGAGATCAAATGCGGTGCGTGCCACCAAGCGCTCGCACACCGCGTCAGAAAAGGCGTTTTGCCTCGCACCGCAACATCGCCGAATTTTGCGCACACTTTGCCCGCAAACGCGCGCGATCATAGTGTGGCTTAGCGCGTAAGTGGCCCGTAGGGACGACGTGAGCGACGAACCTTCTTGCCGGTAGTCACGTGCTCCAAGTCACGTCGCAGAGAGAATTGAAAGCGCCCGCGACCCGATGGACGGTGCGGCGCAAGCAGCGGGACAACGACGTGGCTGAGTTCGTTCATCGTGAGAAGGCGCATGTTCTAGCGCTCGACAGCATCAGGGGCATCGCAGCGGTATCCGTTGTTATTCATCATCTGCTGTTGATGCCGACCTTTCTTGCGCTTTTCCCGCACAACGCATGGATCAACTGGTCATTCTTCCGGAGCGCTTGGCTTCTCGTCGACTTGTTTTTTGTCCTCAGTGGTATCGTGATGTCGCTGAGCTACATCCGGGGCGACTTCGGGCGATTCTCCCTTCGCGAGTTCATGCTGAGGCGATTTGCCCGGGTCTACCCTTTACATCTTGTTACGCTGCTGGCTGGCCTTCTGTTCCGCTTTTTACGCATTGGGCTGGTCGCGACGGGACTCGTCATCGCGGCGCCGGCTACCTTTGAAGTCAACAATTTCTACTCGTTCGTCCTGAACATTTTCCTTCTGCAATCAATGGGGTTCATAGATTACCTGAGCTGGAATGCCCCAAGCTGGAGCATTAGTGTCGAGTTCTACACCTACCTTGTGTTTGGCTTGGTCGTGTTGTTCGCGCAACGAATGACTTCGCTGAGTTATTTATATGCTTGTGCAGGGCTTCTGGGCCTCGGAAGCCTGTTAGTCATCATATTCGTGCTCGATAAGCCGAGCCTCGGGCTTCAGGCTGACTTCGGGATTTTGCGCTGTTTTGTCAGCTTCTTCGTCGGCGTTTTCACGGTCATGGTCGTGGAGCGCTTGCCAGCCGGCGTGCATTCCAAGGTCCAAGCGGGAATTCAGCTCGTCACTATGATCGCGAGCGTGGTCCTGGTTTCCGTGGTGGAGGCCTATCCGCTGGCGAGTTTCCTGTCACCATTCACCTTTGCTGCGTTTCTCGGAAGCTTGCTTGCATTCCCGAACGCTGTGCTTGTGCCGCGCATGCTCATGGCCACACCGCTGGTTTGGCTAGGACGTAGATCGTACTCTATCTATATGGTCCATTCGATAGTTGTGCTGTTTGCCGAGTACTTCGTACGAGCGCTCGGGCCGGCCCGGATTGCGGCATTTGATGCGATCAGTCCCGGGCTGCCGGCAACGCTTAATCTCTGCATCTCACTGGCTGCAGTGCTGGTTGTATCGCACTTCACGTATCTGCATGTCGAAATTCCGGGCGGCAAACTGGTCCGGAACATGACTGAGAGACGTTCGAGGGTGGGCAGCTCGGCGGCGCCGTCGGCGCGGCCATTGAACTGAAAACGCCATGCATCCCAGCATTCACCGTCAACAGATCACGCTCATTAGCGTCAGCATCGAAGCCATCGCGCTGGGGGTCTACCTCATACGCGACGCTTTTGGTGGCGTGATGCGATACTACACGAGCATCATGCATCTGGATGCGCTGTGGTACATTCCTGACGTGGTCGCTCTCGTTTGTCTGGTTCAGTTCATCGTGCAGTTCATCGTGCGAAAGCGCAGCGTCCTGGCGTTCGTGGTGCTGCTCCAGATAATGCTGTCAATCGTGCTCGGCTATTTTATGCTGGGAACCAGCAACGCTGCAATGTCGTCATTCAAGATGATGCTGCCAGTTTTTGTGGGCTTCTGCTTCTGCGATGCGAGCCTCGGCTCGTACCGCAGGTTGCTATCCCTCATCGCTGCGACATTTTATCTTTCGGTAATCGGAGTGCTTCTGACGAAGTTCTACGTCATGCCTTGGGTTGGATTCAAATACGAGTCCTTTGGGGCAGTTCGAGAAGCGGGCCGCTTGTGGTGGGCCTATGGCGCAGACGACCAGCGCCTCATGGGTTTTGCGGCCGACAATACAATGGCTGCGTTCTTTATCCTGGTATCGTTCGCAATCACATCCATTCGCAAGAGCACGATCTGGAATTTGGCATTTGGATCTATTGCCATCTACGCGGTTGTCCTGACGACCAGTAAAACCACCCTGATTGTTCTCGCCTTTTATCTGCTGCTTCTGCTCGTCGTCCGGATACTACCTGAGGCCTCACGCTTTGCAGCAGTTCGTGGCATTGCTTTGTGGTCGTTCGCCGCAATCCTGGTCCCGTTTCTTATGATTTTGATCGCATCCGGCACAGTTGCAGTCCCGCATACGACGATGTTCAGCATCCTGGACCGCATCAACAATAGCTGGCAATTGCCGTTCGTGTATCTGAGCCAGCTTATGCCACTCGGACTGATAACGGGCTGTGGAGCCGGGTGCTTTAACTACCCGCAGCAGCTTTTTTCGCCCTTGGCGTCCTATTGGGTGCCGGTCGATAATTTCTACATCGGCACGTACCTGATGTTTGGGCTGCCATTTGTCGCGTTCATGGTGCTTGTGTTCCGCGCCACGTTCGCCGCGACAGATGTCTACAAGCTGACCCTGCTCTTCGTGGTCAACATGTTCACGATCACGGTCTTGAACTACGGTCCGGCATCCGGACTGCTCATCATCGCCCTGAGCTTCAGCGAAGTGTTCTCTCGAAGGCTGGCCGGCACGGCACATCATAGCGGCTCGGCGCCGGATCGGGATCTTGTTGGACGGAATAAAACAGTGCGCTATTTCGGTGCGGATGTGCCGAGGCCAGCATAGTCGGACGGGTGAAATCTTGATGCACAAGCGGCTTGCATTTATCGATACTCTGCGCGGCATTGCCGTACTGGCAGTGCTGCTGCAGCACGCACTCGAAGCAATCGTGCAAAACCATCCGACCGGGGCCTACTATTGGCTATTCCACGACGCCATCGGGTACTACATGAACTTCGGCCGGTTCGGCGTAGTGCTTTTTTTCTTTGTCAGCGGCTTTGTAATTCCATTCAGTTTTCCGCAGACCGAGCATCCAGTGCGGGATTTCGTGGTTAGTCGCTTCTTTCGGCTCTACCCGGCCTACTGGACATCAATCCTGATCGGGCTTTTGACGATGTTGCTGGTGGAGTCGAAAGTGTATCCGACGTCCCAGCTCATCACGAACATCACAATGATGCAGACGTTTGTGAACGTTCCAAACCTCTGGATCTTCTATTGGACGCTTGCTATCGAGCTGCTCTTCTATGCTGGGTGCACCATTTTGTTCGCCATGGGGTTGTTGGACCGGCGCCTTACGGCCGTCGCGATCGTGGTCTCTGCTGCGCTGGTCGGCACTGCGGCCGCCATTCTGATCGAGAACAGGACAGTCTCATCACTGATGGAGGTTGGGCTGAACCTATCAGCAATGTTTCTGGGCAAGATCATTCGCGACACAGTCGTCGGTGGAAAGCTGCGTTGGATCCATGTGGCGGCGAGTACCGCGGTCTACGCTGTTTTTGCTATGGCGCTTTCTGAGAGGCGATTCGGCGGCGTCTACCAGGAAAATTTTTTCTACAGCTATGGGATCGCGTCTGCCTACATCTGTGCAGCCCTTGTCTTCATCGCCTTTGCCGCCTTCGGCGAGAGGATGGCCTGGCGGCCGATGGCGTTTGTGGGTGTGATCAGCTATTCCGTCTACCTGATGTCGCCGTTCGTCATCGTGTTGCTCCATCGCTTCTTCTGGGCTGGTGACGGTCCATTGGGGTGGATGGCGTTTCTCGGTGTGATCCTGGCGTTGTCGATTCCGGTGAGTTGGGTGACGTTCTCTATGATCGAGAAGCCCAGCATTTCCTTTGGTCATAAGTTCCGTTCGGGACGCCGGCGACCCGCTGTTCTCGAACCCGCGCTTAGTACGCAAGGAGCCGCAGAGTGACTGAGTTGGCTTGCTCCCCTGACGCCGGCGGCGGCACGTCGTTCGTTCCGTCCGTCCAAGGGCTGCGTGCCGTTGCGGCGTTAAGTGTGCTGATGGATCACTTCTATGACATGCCGAAGGGAGGCATGTACGACATCCCGAATCCCGGCTTCCTGCCACCAATCTGGCCCTGGCTGCAGTCGGTGATCAATGTCGGCGGCCACGGAGTCGAGCTGTTTTTCATGATCAGCGGCTTTCTGATTCCCGCGACCCTTGTGCGGCATCGGTCGCTGCCGCGGTTCTTCTACGACCGTGTCCTGCGCATCATGCCTGTATTTGTTGTGCTGCATCTCGCCCTGTTCACAATCGGGCCAATTGTCGGCTACAAGTTTTTCCGCGGCATCGACCTGACTAGCTATGTCGCAATCTTCACAGCAAATATTTTCTTCGTGCAGGATGCGCTCGGCTTGCCCATTGCGCAACAGAATGCCTGGACATTGACTTACGAGTGGGCATTTTACATTTGGTTTGCCTCGACATTCGCAGTATTGCGGTTCGGAGGCAGGATCATGGCCGCGCCGTTCATCCTGTTGGGCCTCGCTTGCCTGCTGCACTGGCCGATCACTGCGTTCTTCTGCATCGGTATGCTGTTCGGCGCCACGGATTTGCGCATCCGCTCTCCTGGGCCTATCGGGCTGATCGCGGGCCTGATCTGTGGCGCCGCGCTTTATGCAAGCCTGGTGCTGTTTCACCCCTTCGTAGGGCTTGTTCCGGGGCTTCTGCTATTCGGGATGGTGCTGGCCCCCGGATCGGGCCTCAGCAAAGCTTTGAGCACTCCAGCCCTGCAGTATGTCGGGAAAATCAGTTACAGCCTCTATCTCGTTCATCCCTTTGTGCTGTTTCCGCTGCAAATGGCCGGTCTGAAGCTCGTTGCCTTGGGCGTCAACCGCTGGCTGCTTTGGAGCGCATTTATCGTGCTCGGCTTGGCCATGTCCTTGCTGGTGAGCGCGATTAGCTTTGAGCTGATCGAAGTCAGGCTGAGGCGGCTTCTGGAAGGTGTAGTACGCTGGCTTATGTTTCGCCCGCTCCACAAGGTCGAGCAATCCGCCTAAACGAGACCGCCACCATCAGTGCACTGGGCTACCGGCGACTTTGTAGTAGGACGACAATAGCCTCTCGGCGATATGGTCCCAGTTCAACGGACCGACCGCCGTCTGCCGTGCGCCTTCAGTAAGCGCAGCAGTAAGTGACTTCGACGTCAGCAGGCGTTCGAGGGCGTCTGCCAACGCAACAGCGTCTCCGGGAGAGACCAGGAGTCCGTTGACGCCGTCCTTGACTACATCTGGAATGCCGCCGGTTGCGCTGGCGACAACGGGACGGGAGTTCCCGTAGGCGGACGCAAGCACGCCGCTTTGGGACGCATCCTTATAGGGCAGGGCGACCGCGGTCGCGGACTGAAATAACCTTCCAGTCTCCTGGGGGGTGATGTAGGCGTTGATCATCTTGATGGTCGGCATCGCCGTCATGCGGGCTCCGAGCCGTGTCATTTCAGGACCGCGACCTGCCACGATCGCCTCATGCGGCACGCCGCGCTGGGCCAGCATATCGATGGCATCGACGAAGACGTCGAGGCCCTTATACGCCCACATTCGTCCAAAGAACAGAATGCGCGCAGGCTCGGGGTCGATGACAGTCCCCCGCACAGGTGGGACCATGAGCACGCCATGCATGCCGGATACAACATCTCCTCCGAAATCTGGTGAGGCGCGGCGGAAGTCGGCGACGCAGCTTTCGCCATGCGTCGTTACCACGGAGGCGGCCGCGCGCATGCGTCCGCGCCAGCCATCCTCGCGCGGAGATGTGCCGGAGCCGCCTTCCGAATGAGGAATTGCATCATGAACGGTCAGCATCAGGGGGATTCCAAGCGGACGCAGGAACTGAATCAGCTTGGACGTGTAAATTTCCGGCACCTCGTGACAATGAATGACGTCAGGACGAAACGAAATGACGTCAATGAATGATGCCGGAATTCCAATCACGCCTGCACGGCGCAGGCTTAGGTCCCGGATTCGCGTTTCAAAGGGATCCGTCACGGCAATGTTTGCCAGTTCCCACTGTTGGTTCGCGTCCTTGCGATTGAGGACGAGCCGAACGTCACAATGTCGGGCTAATCCCGACGCCAAGCGGTAGGAATATTCGGCAAAGTGCGGAGCGTAAATGGCGACGCGCAGGCGGCGTCTTTTCGTGGCAGCCTTCCCGTGCACATTAGTCTCCAAGTAATACCTGGCCTTTCCGAGAGGATCATATCGTCAAGGCCTGATGATGGCGCAAAATATACAATCAGATGCAGAGCGTCAGTTGCTCGCTAAGCTGACACCCGCCCTTGTCCTAGCCAAACCGAGCGATGAATAGCGTTTGATTTCCCGACGACCGGCAGGAAATAGCGAGAGGACAAGGACTGCGAGAGCGTAGGACAGGCTGCAGCATGCCGCCAAAGTGACCAGCGTCCCGGAAGAGTGACCTGTCAACCAGTGATGCAGGAAAGAGGCCCCGACGATCGATGCGATCGCCGCAGCAAGATGCGGCAGGATAACTCTTGCAACATCAGCATGACCGACCGGACCGTTTCGGCCTATCACCCACCAGAGTATCGGCGTCCGGAGACACTCGCTAACCGAGTATGCCGTTGCAACTCCGACCGGTCCAAACGGCAAGCCGCACAAGAAGGAAACGAGAGATGTCCCTGCGCTGAAAAACCCCCACCACATATACTCCCGCGTACGTCCTTGGCTGAGAAACAGCCAGCTCGCCGGACTGTTCATCGTTTGCAGGAGACCGGCGATGCTCAAACCGACAAAGATAGGTGTCACTTCAGCCCATTGGCCTCCCAAAAGGGTGGTGACCAGGATGTCCGCGCTCGAGATCATAAAGGCGACGCCGGGTGCCACTGCGAGGAGGGCGGGGAAAACCGCCCGCCGAAATGACTGACGGTAGCGGTCGGGATCCTGGGTGAGGCTGGATAGCGTCGGCAGCATAACCCTTATCATTGGATTCGTGACTTGCTGAAGTGGAAACAGCAGCAGCCGGTAGGCGCGATTATAGGCACCGAGCGAGGCCGCCCCACAGAGTTTTCCAATCAGTACGCTATCGGCGTTCCGTGAGATAAACTCAGCAAAGTTGAAGCCGGTGACTCCCAATCCGAAGGTGAGCATTCCACGGGCCTGTCGGATCGATCCGGGTCGCGAGGGCCGCCATCCCGACGTCAGCCAAGCGCCACTTGCCAAAATTATGCCGGACACCAGACTCCCTGCCAGGATCGCCCAGTAATTGTGGTAGACTGAGGCGATTACAATCGCGGCGACGAATCCAGCCACGGCGGCTGCAGATTCTAGCGCTGCAAGCGTCCAAAATCTCATCTGTCGGGTCAGAAGCGACAGATGCTGAACGTCGGCACCGCTGAGCAGCAGAGTAAGGCTCATCCCTGCCGTCAACGCAGCGAGCTTCGGCTCATTGTAGAAGAGCCCCACAAGGGGAGAGATTGCAATGAGCGCAAGAGCGAGCATCGTGCCGACCGAGAGATTCACCCAGAACAGCGAACTCAGATCGGTCTGGCTAAGGGAATCCTTCTGCACGGTCGCGTGTCCGAGCCCGAGGTCTTGGAACAGCACCGCAAATGCGAGTATTGGCGAAGCCATCGCATAGATGCCGAAATCGACAGGGGTGAGCAGCCGTGAAAGCACGACCACGGACCCGGCCTGTGTGCCCACTCGCACCGCTTGGGTGGCGATCGCAGCCAATGCGCCGTTCCGCACCTTCTGGGCATGTGCTTCTTCAGAAAAGCTGGGGTTGAGGTCCGTCAATCCGATGTCCTTGGTTTCGTGGGAACGGGCACCTATCGCCCGGTGGCAGCCCGCAAGCTTTCGCCAACTTCCACGACGTTCCCTTCAGAAATTTCTGGTGCGATCAACGTTCGGGGCAGCGGTGGCGCAAGCCGATTGATCAACCTGCGCGTCGGATTTTCAACGTACGCGTAGGTGAGACCTGCCGCAATCGTGAGAACGACGCAGCAAATCGCCACGAAGAGCGGGAATGCGGCCGGTTGGAGGCCAAAGTGGCGCCAAGCCGGTTCAAACAGAACGATGATCAGCAGCTCATGGAGCATGTAGATCGCATAAGACGTGTTGCCCAGGGGACCGAGCCATTCAGAGCCGGGGAACCGCACGAATGCGCTCTCGCCGACAGCCGTAAATAGGAGGGCCAAAGAGAATAGAATGATCGCGAGATCGGGCTTCGCGTAGACGTTAAGAACAAGAACCGCGACCAGGAACAGCACGATGCCACCGACGATCACGGGCTTCCTGCGATAATTGCCGGACAGACGAAACAGAACGGCGAGAAGAACTCCGTTCAGGAAGCTAGGTAAAGCCCGGAGCATTCCGTAATCGAAGTTGGCTCCATACATCTGCGACCGGTCATGCCATATGGGCAGATGACCATGCGCAAGAATTCCATAAGACAGAGCAACGATCAGAGCCAGCACCACCGGCCGAACTGACGCTGCGAGGTAGATCAGAACCGGGAAAACGAGGTAGCAGAACAGTTCCGCGCTGATGGACCAAGCCGGCGAGTTGAAGCTCAAATGATCGGTGATACCCCAGGCCTGAACCAAAAACAGATTGTAGATGAAGTCCGGCCCGTTCGACCGCGGCGTGGCACCCTTGATTCCCATCAGAAAAAGCAAGCCAAAGACGAGCAGCACCAGAAGGTGCAAGGGATAGATGCGCGCTATCCGGCGGACCATGAAGCGAAAATATGATCCGGCGTCCGTTGAGGTCGATGGGTACGAATAGGCAATGACGAAGCCAGAGAGGATGAAGAACATGTCGACGAACAGGCCGAAAGAACCGTTCCAGGCAGGGGAGATGCCGGTGTCGATGGTCTTGAGGTGAAAGATAAAGACGCCTAGTGCGGCAACGAACCTGTAGAAATCCAGCACTACAAATCGTCGCGGTTCATTACTTTCCATGTCGGCCATCGAGCTCGTGGGACCAACCTGTCTTCTAAAGCGCGAATGTGACGCAAGTTCGTACGACGGCGTTGAGAAGCTCCCAGCAAGAAGTATTCGTCCGCACTGCGCAGAGGACGCTAGTGACGCACTGAGCAAAACGAAAGATCGTTCATCGCGCTGGGGCTGCCGCGCTGGGCAGCAAGCGCCCAACAATTGGACACCGATTTACCAACGTGCTGATGCGGGCCGGGAACATAGTTCCCGGCCCGCTCAAGACGGCCAAATTGCTGACAGAAATCTGCCGTCTTTGGCCAGCCTCAGACGAACAGAAAATCGTGGCTGGTTAGGCTCGCGACGCTGGTGTTCTTGATCACAATTGAGTCGGCCACCGATAGTGTGATTGTCACGTCCGTGCCCGCTTGCGTCATTTGGAGGTGGGCGTAATCAGGCGCCAGCAGCTTGGAGAGTTGGATGATGTCGTGATTGGCAGCATCGCCGGCATTGAAGTTGATGATCTGATCGTGGCCATGATCGTAGACAATGGAGGTAGAAGCCGGCGCGGCCGAAAAGAAGTCGCTCCCGTTGCCGCCTTGGATTGTCACTCCGGCGGAAACCGCTGTTGCATTGTGGGTGCCGTCCGGCTTGATATCGTCGAAGAATTGCAGTGCGTTGACGGCATTGTAGTGCTCGTGCTGGGTCACTCCCTGCTGTCCGTTGAAGTTGAACAGGAGGACATCCCTCGATCCGTCAACATTGTTGGCGACCTCCTGCGTCTTCGTGCCGGAGCCGTCATAGGTGTCGGTCAGCTTGCTGCCGTCGCCATTGACTACTTGGGTGTAATCCAAGCTGCCGTCCGCGTGAGTCCTGGCGATCGATACGATATTTCCGGATGCATCAAGGTGTTGATGCTGCGTCGTGTAACTCTGACCGGAGATGTTGTAGCTCCAGTTGTCGCTCGTGTGATCGGCGTTGGTGATGTACGAGTCCGACTTCACGCCGTTTGTAAAGACGGTGGTGGAGCTGTAACCGTCCGCCTTCTGCACTCCTTCGGTAGTGAGAGTCCCCGAGCCACTATACCAATCCGAAGTGCTGGTGCCGTTCGGTGACTGGGTGAGCGTGAATGCCAGGGTTCCGTCGGCATGAGTTCGAACGATGTTCGTGAGAAAGCCCGTGCTGTCGTAGGTGTCATGCTCACTTGTGTAGATCTGGCCGACCACGCTGTAGAGAAAGACGTCCTTTGAACTGTCCGCGTGGGTATCGGTCTCGGTGGTCTTGACGCCTGCGGCATTGTAGTTGGTGATGACACTGCTCCCGTCGGGATTGACGATCTGGACAAAGTCCAGTGTCCCGTCGGCGTGGGTTCGATCCACTTCCGTGACTTTCCCGGATGCGTCGAGGTGCTGGTGCTGCGTCGTATAGCTTTGACCTGCAATATTGTAGCTGTAGTTGTCGTGACTCTGGTCGGTGTTGGTGATGTAGGCGGCGAGCTTGGAACCCTGGCTGTAAACCGTGGTGGAGCTATAACCGTTCGCCTTTTGCACGACTTCGTTGGTCAAGACGCCCGCGGCGTCGTACCAGTCTGTGGTTTTGTTGCCACCGCTTCCTTGTAACAATTTGAAGGCCAAGCTGCCATCGGCATGGTTGCGGACGAGCGCTGTGAGGAAACCGGTTGCATCATAGGAAGCATGCTCGGTCTCATAATTTTGCCCTGCGATGTTGTACGTAAAGACGTCCTTGCTTTGGTCGGCATGAAAGTCGGTCTCGACCAGCTTGTCGCCCTTTGAGCTGTAGTTGGTGATGACGACGCTCCCGTCGCTATTGGTCTGCTGAGTGGAATCGAGCGAGCCGTCGGCGTGGGTTCGGACCACCGAAACAACCTTCCCGGCAGTATCCAGATGCTGGAGCTGGGTCGTAAAGCTCTGTCCCGTCACGTTGTAGCTGTAATTGTCTTGCGTGTGATCCGCATTCACAACGTAGGCCGCGGTCTTGACGCCGTTAGTGTAAACAGTGGTCGAGTAGTATCCATCCGCCTTTTGCATCACCTCCGTGCTGAGTGTACCGGCAGCGTCGTACCAGTCGGTTATTTTGGCCCCAGTGGACGATTGGACCAGCTGAAAAGCGAGGCTGCCGTCCGCATGGCTGCGCACGAGCGTCGCCAGGAAGCCGCTGGCGTCATATGCATCGTGTTCCGTCGTGTAGTTTTGACCAGTAATGTTATACGTGTAGACGTCCTTGCTCTGGTCGGCATGATAGTCCGTTTCGACGAGCTTAACTCCTGAGGCGCTGTAAAGCGTAATCGTGCTGCTGCCGTCCGCGTTGATCAGCTGGGTCGAATCAAGCGATCCGTCAGCATGGGTGCGGGTCACCGAAGTGACTTTGCCAGATGCGTTCAGATGCTGAATCTGCGTGGTGAAGGTCTGACCGGTGATATTGAAGCTGGAGTTGTCCTGTGTGCGATCGGCATTCAGAACATAAGCGGCCGATTGCACCCCATTGCTGTAAACCGTCGTCGAATAGTACCCGTCGGTCTTCTGGACGACTTCACTGGTCCGATGGCCGGCCGCGTCATAGCCATCGGTGGTTCGGGTGCCATTGGCAGCAATATGCACGAAAGTGCTGCGCAAACCCGCAGCATAGCCAATCAGATCCTGGGATCCGTCCGTATAGAGGACGGTGGTGGAAATGGGTGCGCCACCGCTGGTCAGTCCGGTGTCGGAAGTCGACACAAGCGTGCCGCCCGCATCATAACTCGTGGTGTTGGTCCAGCCAGGCGCCGAGGTCGTCACTGAGAACGAATATCCGCCTTGGATCTTGGACAGCGCACTCCCATAGTGGGAGATCATGTAGTCCATCGTGGCTTGAGAGGCGACCGGCAGGACGTGCGTGTCGCTCAACGTAATGGTCTTCAGCGTCGCCGATATGCTGAGGTCGGACAGCTGCGGCACGATCTCGGCGCCGGTGCCGGTGACATTGGTTGCAGTGCTCGGCGGGGGCGTGGTCGTTGCAGGCGCATCGATCTCGATGATTAGCGGGTGATCGCTGACCGGGATCGTGATGGCGGAGACGTCGGAGTAGCTCGCAATGGCCGAAGGTCCCGTCAACGTGTCATAGACTTTCACCGAATGATGCACGGCGCCGAGGTTCAAAGTGACAGTTTGGGCCGGATTGGACACCTCCGAATCGGTGCCGTCATTCCAGAGCTTCGGCTCCGCCCAGAGGACGAGCTCGTAAGCCCCATTGCTCTTGCCGAGCACCATGCTGCTGCCCGAAGCCGGCATGTTGCTCAGCGTGTAGTTCAGTGGATCAGTCGGCTGCTGGCCGCCCTTGCCGTCATCAGCCAGAATGGTGGTCAAGTTGTGGATAGCCGTCGCGGCGAGCTTTGGCGTTCCGTCCGAGTTGAACAGCCCGAAATTGGCTTCGGGATCGGTGTTGCTTGCAGACGAGTCCCGGTCGAACAATTCGTACAAATAGGTCGCGCTCACGCCGGCCTTGTAGGCGTCGACAAGCGTATTTAGGATGGATTTTGCCTGCACCGTCTCGTCGACGCCGAGATATTGGGTATTGGCCTGCGTGGTATAGCCGGTCTCCGTAATAACGACCGGCTTTCCCGGTGCTGCGGTTGAGACCGCGCTCAATGTTGCCGCAAGAGAGCTGCTGGCCGCATCGCTGGTGCTGACATAGGCGTGCGCGTTGGCGAAGTCGACCGAGCCTGACATGTTGCCGAGCTGGTTGTAGCCCTGGGGATCGTTATAGGCGAGGGATAGATTTAAGACGGGGATGCTGGAAAGCCCAACGTCTCCCTTGACCGCGTTATAGAGCGCGCTCTGGAATTGAGCGGCAGCGGTGAGGCTCGAGCCGCCGTTGTAGCTGAAGGGCTGGTGATTGGCCTCGTTGAGCCCCTCGATGGCGCTGATGCTGCCGGGATGGCTGGCCTCGAACTTTTCCAGTGAGACGATATAGCTCTGAAGTCCTGATGTGCCGAGCTGAGGCAAGGCGGACGAAACCAGAAAGTCGAATTTGTAGCCGGCAGCCGCCAGACCTTCGACGACCGGTTGCGCGGCCGGGCTGGTCCCCATCCCGTCGCGAAGATGGGTGACACCGAGATATTTCAGGTCATCGGTCATCATCGCGAGGTTGTTGTAGTCGGTCCATCCAAAGCCGGCATGAGTGTTGACGCCGATGGAGTTGATGAAGCCGCTGGCGGACAGGACGGTCTGATCTGACGACATTGCACACTCGATTTTCAGCGCGAACGAAATTGCTCGCAGGGATTGCGTTCAACCTTCTCTGTCGAGTGTGAACTTCAGATAAAAATCGAAGCTACAATTCGCGAGCGAAGTGAGGTTCCTTGTGAAGGAACGAATCGCCTTGGTGCAGCAGAATATCAACGCGATGTGCCGGGGCACGATGGCCTCAGGAAGGCGCTTTCAAGATTTCTCAATTGGCCGGCGGCGAACGTACCCGGCGGCTGAGCGAATCGATGACGCGGAGAATAGAAAAGTGAGATGCCGTGCGGCTTGCGCCCGTTCGAGAATCGGAAAATTCGATGAAGAAACGGCGCGCCTCGTCCTATCGCATCTTCATCCCCGTCTTTCTACGGGCCCGCGGTTTGTTCGAGTGCACAGTGGCGTTGCAGATGCTGGGTGCTAGGTGCGGATGCGAGTAAAACAAGGTATTATCGCAGTGGTTGTGAGTGCTGAAAGACCTCTGCGGTTCCGCGTGTGGAACCGGCCTCTGCGTGAATTAGCTGCGCCGGGCCAGCATGAGAAAATCGCCGCGCCACCCGATGATTACCGTCGTGACCGCGGCAATCGCGATCTTGCCGGCGAGCCACGCCGGCTCGGTCGGGATCGCGCCGAGTGATCCGATCACGATTGCGGCCACCAGCGCCTGCATCACCAATGACCAGCGCGGGAACGCCTCAAACCGCAAGGTAGGGCCGAGCGCCACCAGAATGGTTGCGAGCGTGGCAACCGAGGCACAGTTCACCGCCCCTCGCGGCGACAGGCCGGCCGACACCGCGGCCAGCGAGCAGGCCGCAACGCTCGCGAGCTGGCCGGCCGCAACGATGACAAGCCTGGTGGCGAGCTTTTCCAGGTGGGGCACGACCGCGATGGTCGCCTGCAGATGAGTATGCAGGAAATAGAATGCAGCGACCGCGGGAGCCGTCTCCCGGAAGCCCTCCAGGCTCGCCTGCGGCACCAGAATACGGGCTGCGTCCGGAATAAAGCCGACAAGCCCGCCGAGCAGCACGAGAGTCGTGCAGATCATGAATTCGAACATCCGTCGCGCCGACTGAACGGATTTTGCGACGCCTCCATGTTCGAAGTCATTGACCACCTCGGGGTAGCTTACGGTGTGGATCGCGGCGTTGAGAACCCAGAACGGACGTTGCAGCAGATCGAGCGCAATCGAAAATCCGGCGCCGGCCCCGGTCGCGCCCAGCCGGCCGACGATGATGACCCTGAGCAGCACCGGCACCGACAAATGGATCACGGACGCGCCAGCCGCGAGCATGCCGTAGCGGGAGAAATCTCGCCAGTCGGCAAGCATCGTCCGCAACGGAACGCGCTCCAGAGGCGTGCGATAGGCGACGAGGCCGGCGAGAAGGCCGAGCGTATGCCCCGACGCAATACCAAGCAGCGCCGCTTCCGCCGTTCCCGCGATCGCTGCTCCCGAGGCGGCTCCGGTCAGAAGCGCGGTGGCGCGCAGAGCAAGAAGAATCGAGGCGGTCCCGAGTCGGTCGGAGAGGCGGACCGACAGGAAATAAAGATCCGTCAACCCCTGAAGCACGGATATGGCCAAGCCCAGCGCGATGATCCCGGTCGGCAGCCCGCTCGTCAGAGATGCGCAGCTTCCGATCACGACGAGGGCGCCCGCACTCGACAGGCCCGCTGCAAAGAGCGACCACCTCAGTCGAGCCACATCGTTCGCCCCGGCTGCCGCCAGAAAGCGCAGTCCGGCGAGCTGCAGCCACTCGAACATCAGGACGCAGAGCAGTTGGCTCGAGGCCAGTGCGAACGAAAAATTGGTGTAATCGGCAGCGGGCAACAGATGGCTGATCGCGAAGATCAGGACGATCGCCGCGGCGCTCTGATAGAAATAGCCCGCGAACGCGAACAGGCGTGTCATCTCGGAATGAGGCGCTCCTTGCCGACCGCCGGTGCTTGCGACGCCTCGGCTCCCGGCGTGTGCACACGCGACATCCGTTGCTCGCGCAGTTGCTCATACAGGTTCTTGTACGACGACAGCACGTCGGAAAAGATCCACTTGTTGGTATCGGCGATGAGGCGCCTGCTGATTTCGTCGATCTTGTGCGGGTCGGCCGCGACGGCGAGCATGCTCTTGGTCAGGGATTTTGGATCGGCTTCGGTCAGCCAGCCCGTCACTCCCTCTTCGATCACCTCGGGCATGCCACCGAAGCGCGTTCCGAGCAGCGGACGGCCGGCGGCCTTGGCGTCAGCGACAACCAGTGGACCGGGATCGTGCCAGATCGATGGGGCAACCACCACGTCGACCTGCCTGTAGAAGTCGTCCGGCGACACAAAGCCCATGAACTCGATTCGCGCATCCGGCGCGAGAGTCCTGAGACGTCGTTGTTCCTCGTCACTGACACGGCCGGCGATCATCATGCGAATGCGGTCGCGGGGGAGCAGGGCAAGCGCGCGCATCAGGTTATCGATGCCCTTTTCCTCCGTGAGGCGCCCGATGAACCCGAACGTCACCTCCGTCGTACAGATAGGACGGGGTGAGGGCGCATGCGGCGGCTCGGTCGAGGCGTTGCGGATCACGGTGCGAATTGGCGTCTCGGCGAACATGCCCAGGTCGGTATGAATGGACAGGACGCGCTCGCTCACGCCGACCACGGCGCTGAGCCAATGCGTGGCGCGTTTGCGATGATAGGTCAAAATTCCGCAGCTCGTACAAGTACGCTCGCACGACCGTCCGTTGTCGAAGCGAGAGCATCGCGGACAAGTCAGATAATAATCGTGAAGCGTATGAAGCACCGGAACGCCGAGCCGTGCGGCAACCCGCCAGACCGCGGTGGTGAGGCCCGACAAGTTGTTGGAGTGCAGCACGTCGGGCTTGAAAGCGCCGATGCGCTCGGCGATTAGTGGCGCCTGGAGCTGCCAGTCGTCGACCGCATGCCAGATGCTGCGCAAGGCGACGTTCTTCTGTTCGGCGAACGGCAGATAGACGTTCTGCACCGGAGCGGAATAGACGTTGATGCCGTTACAGCTTTCGCGAGCCTGCTCCGGTGCGGATGCGGCGCGGATCACTTCCACCTCGTCGCCGCGTTGCACCAGCCCTTCGGCGAAACGTCGCGCGAAGATTTCTGCGCCGCCGACGATCTTTGGCGCCTGAGGGGTCGGATAGAGCGTGGATGTCAAAAGAACTTTCATCGCGTCAACCTCATGTCTGCAATCAAATCTACCGCCCTTTCCGAATCTCCAGAGCGGGAATGGCACTGTTGTTGGCCGCAATCAGGACCGGTGTGCTCGAAACGGGTATCCATATCCCGGAGGCTGGCCTCGCGGTCGGGTCGCATGGCGTTGCAAAACTTGCTTGCTGATCGCCCTTGAGCCGGACCTCGTAGTTTCGGTCTGGCGCCTCGGACCAGACGGCTATTCTGCCGCCAGACGTTGTCGATGCACCGATCGACACGACGCCGCTGGCGAGCTCACGCCGTTCGGCACTCAAGCTGGAGCGAATGAAGGCCCAAGCACCCTGGGCCGCACAGGCGGCCGGCTTTGCCGAATTGTCGAAACGATAGAGCCCAAGATTGTCCTCCAGCTCGGACGGATTCTTTCCACTGTCCTTGAGCTCATATAGCCAGAGTCCCTTGAGCCAGCGTGTCGCAGTCGAGGCCCACAGAATGAGCTGCGCCGTGTTGTCGGCCTGAGCCTGTTCGCTGACGCCGCACTTGTTGCTGGCCGTGGTCCAGCCGGACTCGGTCACATAGATCGGAAAGTCCGGGTTTCCGCTGGCCTGACCGACGAGCCGGTGAAACGCCGTGAGCCGGTCGATGATTTCGGCGGACGTGCGCTTGGCCGGCCCCATGCAGAAATTGTAGAGATGGATCGAAGCGCCGTCAGCGTACTGCAGAATGCCGGTCTGCAGCATCTTCTGCGTCCATGTCCAGCCCGGGTCGTCGCCGAGCGCCCCTACCAGGAAAGGCGCATCCGGCACCGCCTGCTTGACTGCCGGGCGCGCTGCCTTCGCCAAGGCCAGGTAGTTCTCGGCTGAGAATGAAGGGTCCTTCTTGGCTGCCAGATTCCACTCGTTCCAGAGTTCGAAGATCGGGCGCTGCGGCGCTACTGATCGCGCGGCCGCTGCCGCATAGTCCGCGAACCGCTGCCGGGCTTCGTCCGTCGTCGGGGGTGACGAGTTCGGAACGAGGTGATGACCGAATGCAAGGATGAGGAGCGGCCGGGCGATGCCGGACTGAACCTGCGCGTCGAGCCTGCCCAATCGCGGCGTGAAGCCCATCCGACGGCCAGGCAATTCGAAATCAGACCAGGGAAAATCATCGCGGAAGGCGTTAAAGCCCAATTGCTTGATCTGACCGACGTTCACGGAGGGCACGTAGCCTCGCGAACTGACCGGCCCTCCCAGTCCCTGATGGGTGCCGATACCCAACAGGAATCTGCTCTCAAGCGTTTGAGCCTGTTGAGCGCATACCGGGACCGACAGACAAACAGACGCGATGACGCTCGCGATCCAGAGCAGCCGGTTGCGACCCAAGGTGCGGTGGCCTGCCATCGCCTGGATCATACTCGTCATCATGTCTCGCCTGCCGCAACTCACCTCAAAAAGGCTTCGAGAGGTCCGATTGCAGCGCCACGTTCTGCTCGACTCCGCTTTTGTTGTCGTCGAGGAGTTCGACATAGACCTGATGCAACTGGCGGTGTGTCTTCTGGACGTCATAAAACTGCTTGAAGCGATCGTAGCCGCGTTGACCCAGGACCTTGAGATCCAGATCGAGCATCCGTCGGAAGCCGTCGATGAGAGGTTGAACGGCGACAGGTTCGCAAAGCACGCCGGTGACGCCGTCAACGACGATTTCAGGGAGCGCTCCGCTGTGGAAGGCCAGGATGGGCTTGGCCGCGCGCATCGCTTCCAGAGCGACGAGGCCGAAGGCCTCCCATCGTGACGGGATGACGACGAGATCGGCCGCCTCCAGCTGAGTCTCGATTTGCTGACGATCCAGCCAGCCTAGCAGCGAGACGTTGGCGGGAACCGCAGCTCCGTCGAACTTGTTGACGACGGAGGCGCCGACAATGCGAACATCCAGGACGTCTTCGAGGGATCGTGCGGCCTCGATCAGGAGATCGAAGCCCTTCTGTCGATCAAGCCGACCGATGAAAAGGACCTTGGCCTTCTTTGAAGTCCAATTCGTCGCAACGCCGTGCGGCAGCGGGCGGCTCTTGGAGATGCCATTGTGCACCAGGGTCAGACGGTCAGTCGGAATTCCCGCCCGGACCGCTTCATTGAATTCATCGCCGGAAATGCAGATGATACGATCCGACGTGCGGGCCAGAAGAGTCTCTGCAGCTTTTGCCGCCAGATGGCTCAGGCGGCCGGTTTCTCGCGAGAATGCCCAGCCATGCGGGCAATAGACGACGCGAGGACCTTCAGAACGAGCGGCCAACGCGGGCCTGAGAACGAGTCCGGCAAACGACGAATGGAGATGCATCACGTCAGGCTTGAAGGCGTCGAGCGCCTGCATGCTCGCCCGCAGCATCTGAAACAGTCCGGCGATGCTGCGGCCCGATCTGTCGAAGGTTGTGATCTGGCTATCATCGATTCCGACGAGGTCGTGGCGATGATCCGATGGCACAACATAGTGCACGTTCTCCGCGCCGAAGCTCGCTTGCTGCTGCGGATGCAATTCGTTCAGGTAGCTCGCTATCCCACCCCGGATGGTTTCTGCGACATGCAGCACCTTCACCGCCTGCCTTGCGGAGGATTGAGTTGGGAAGATCGACATGGCGCATCCTTAATTGAGCATCAACGGATGCGATCACATTCCATCCAATCCATAGCGAGATTTAGGCAGCGGTGTGGTGTTGTTGCGCCGCGATGTTGAAGCTCGCTTCCTTCGAAGTCGAACGTGCGTATGGAACTCGCTGGATGCCGAACCGCCGTCGGCGTCGTGCTCGAGCAACTGCGCGCAAAATTTGAGCGCTTCCGCCAAACCGGCGGCGCCTCGCTATGCTCGCGATGCGAGAAAACCCAGCAATGCTCGCGCCGAGTCTTGCCACGAGTATAATGCAAGACGATCCTGTTGCTTTCTGCGCTCCTGATCAGAGATTGCGCCAACTGCCAACCTTTCGAGCATAAGCTGTTGCAGCGCTCGAGCATCGTTGGCGGAAAAATAAGCAGCTGCTTCGCCGCACGTTTCCATCACCGCGTCAGCCGTGGAGGCGATGACCGGACAGCCGAAGATCATGGCTTCCAGTGGCGGGACACCAAAGCCCTCGTATAGAGAGGGAAAGACAAACGCCAGGGCGTGTGCATACAGAGCTGCAATCTCCCCGTCCGCCAGGCGTCCTGCCAGAAGCAGGCCCGATTCGCTCTCGCCCAGATTGTCTTGAAATACCTTGCTGTTATCTCCGCCGACAATGACGAGCGGAACGTCTTTTCGTTCGAGTAGCCGCGCGGCCTCAATTGCAACGGCAAGATTCTTGTTCTTGGTTCTGGAGCCGACAAAGAGAAAATATTTTCCCGGCTGAAGCCCTAGTCGGTCGAGAATACCGGGATCAGGCGTTGTGGACGCGAAATGCTCCGCGCTGTTGGGGAATATCGGAATGTCCGTTTTCGACAGGCCAAGCATTGCAGCCAGTTCATTGCGAGAAAAGGCCGATACGGTCGCGATCGTGGCCCGGCGTGCAAGCAGCCGACCCATCGTTCGGTGGACGGCCAGATAGCGCCAATTGAAGAAATCGGGCCGGCGGAAGACCTGTGCGTCGTGGATGACGACGATATGATCGCGATGAAACACAGGTCCGGCATTGGCCAGACTGATCAGGCGACCTCCAGCGGCGGCGCGCGCAAGTTCAATCTGATCCCAGGCATGTCCGCTCAACCGTCCTATCTTGCGAATCTTGATGCAAGTGAGATTGATCGTTTCGCTCGTCTCGCTCGGCACGAGCAATTGCCACTCTGCTCCTCTGAGGGCAGCGGGCAATTGGTCGGACGCAAGCAAGACATCGATCGCTTTGACCAGTTCGGCGGCATAACGCTGAACGCCGGTCAGTTTTTGCGAGAGAAAGCGGCCGTTGATGAAAAGTTTCAATTGTGTGCCGTTCGGGTTGCCGATGCCACAAAGCGTGATCGCGATGTGTGCTTTCGGACCAAATGTGAGCACGGAAAGAAGCAGCCTGAAGGCACGGAATTATGACGATATCGATCGCATGATCGCGCTGTTCGTTTGATGCTCCCAGGAACACTTGTTGAAAGACTTGGCGGGCAGGCGGGAGCCTTTGTGGACGCGCGTCTGATGTTGCGTCGACCGGCAAGGGACGTCCCCGTCTGGTTAACTTGGGATGGCTGACATCCGAAGCGCCTGGCATTAAGCTTGCCGATGCGAGGGGGATGTTCTCCAATGCTGAACCCTTGCCTCTACCGGTTCAGTCTGGCAATGCGGTATCTGAGGACGAACAACGGAGTTTATTTTGGCCCCCGTGGTGGTTACCGGCGCTGCCGGCTTCATCGGCATGCATGTCTGTGAGCGCTTGCTCGCGCGCGGGGAACGAGTTGTCGGCATCGACGCAGTGACCCCTTACTATGATCCGGCGCTCAAGCGCGCTCGCCTCGAGACGCTCAAGCATGATGCCTTCACATTCCACGAGATCGATCTTGCCGACTTCGCTGCGGTGACGCGTGTGTTCGACGAGGTCTCGCCCGATCGCGTGGTGCACCTCGCGGCGCAGCCCGGCGTGCGCGCGTCGATCGACGATCCCATCACCAGCATCCGCGCCAATTGTGATGGCTTCGTCACCGTGCTCGAAGCCGGCCGGCGCCACGGTCTGGCGCATCTCGTCTACGCCTCCTCGAGCTCAGTGTACGGCGCCAATCGCACCTTGCCGTACTCGACCGAGCATTCGGTCAATCATCCGGTCAGCCTCTACGCCGCGAGCAAGAAGGCCAACGAGCTGATGGCGCACACGTTCGCACATGTTCACAAGCTGCCGGTGACCGGTCTTCGCTTCTTCACTGTCTATGGTCCATGGGGCCGGCCCGATATGGCCGCCTGGCTCTTCACGCGCGCGATCTTTGCGGGTGAGCCGATCAAGCTTTTCAATCATGGAAATATGTGGCGCGATTTCACCTATGTCGACGACATCGTCGAGGGCGTGATCCGTACTCTCGATCGCCCCGCGACGCCGAATCCCGCGTGGAACGCTGAGCAGCCGGAAAACTCGTCGAGCTATGCGCCGTATCGTGTCTACAACATCGGCAACAACTGCTCGGTCAACTTGATCGAGTTCGTCGAGACACTGGAGAAGATCATCGGCAAGCCTGCGATCCGCACGCTTTTGCCGATGCAGGCCGGCGACGTCCTCGAGACGCGTGCCGACATTTCGGCCCTGCAACGCGACGTCGGCTTCACGCCCTCGACGCCGCTGGCGGATGGCTTGGGTCGCTTTGTCGACTGGTATCGAACTTATCACCGCGTATAACCCCCTCTCTTGAGTAGCTCACACGTGTCCCAAAAAATCATCCCCCTGATCATGTGCGGCGGTGCCGGAACGCGGCTGTGGCCGGCTTCGCGCGAGGTGCGCCCCAAGCAGTTCCTGCCGCTGTTCGGCACCCGCTCGACCTTCCAGGACACGCTGTTGCGCGTCTCGGAGGTCTCGCTGTTCGATCGCCCGATCGTCATCACCAATACTTCCTACCGCTTCATGGTGCTTGAGCAGCTCGCCGAAATCGGCATCGAGGCCGACGTGATCCTCGAGCCGATGCGGCGCGATTCCGGCCCCGCGATCGCCGCCGGCGCGGTGTTCGCGCAGAGCCGCGCCAGTGAGGCGATCGTGCTCGCGCTCGCCGCCGACCACGTGGTGCAGGACAATGCGGCGTTCGTCGCCGCGTGCCGCCAGGGCCTCACCGCCGCGAGCGCCGGGCGCATCGTCACGTTCGGCGTCAAGCCGGAGCGGCCGGCGACCGAATACGGCTATATCAGCCCAGGCGAGGTCATCTCCGGCGAGGTGCACGCGGTCGCGCGCTTCGTCGAGAAGCCGGATGCGGTGAAGGCCGCCGATTACGTCAATTCCGGCTATCTCTGGAACAGCGGCAATTTCATGTTCCCCGCCACTGTGTTGCTCGACGAATACCGCAAGGTCGATGCGGCGAGCGTGGAGGCGCTTTCCAGTGCCGTGACCAATGCCGGTCGCGATCTCGGCTTCGTGACGCTGGAGCCCGAGGCGTTCGGCGCGGCCAAGGCGATCTCGATCGACTATGCGGTGATGGAGAAGACCGCGCGCGCCGCGGTCGTGCCGGTGTCGTGCGGATGGTCCGACGTCGGCTCCTGGCACGCGGTGTGGGGATTATCGGACAAGGACGCGCAAGGCAATGCTTCGCATGGCGCCGCCGTGTTCGAGGATTCCCGCAACTGCAACGTCACCACGGACTCTGCGCTGGTCGCCCTCGAAGGCGTCGACGATCTCATCGTGGTTGCGACCGCGGACGCGGTGCTGGTCTCGCGCCAGAAGGATGCCAACGGGCTCAAGCGGCTGGTCACAAAACTCAAGGCGGTCGCACCGAAGGTCACCGAGGAGCATCTCAAGGTGCATCGGCCCTGGGGCAGCTACCAATCGGTCGACAATGGCGAGCGCCACCAGGTCAAGCGCATCGTGGTCAAGCCCGGCGGGCGTCTGTCGCTGCAGAAGCACCATCATCGCGCCGAGCACTGGATCGTGGTCCGCGGCACCGCCCGCGTCACCGTCAACGAGACCGTCAAAAGCGTGCACGAGAACGAGTCGATCTACATTCCGATGGGCGCGGTGCACCGGATGGAGAACCCCGGTAAAATCATGCTGGAGCTGATCGAGGTCCAGACTGGAAGCTATCTCGGGGAAGACGACATCATCCGGATTGAAGACGACTATCAGCGCTCTTGAGCAGAGTGTCGCTCCAACATTCCGTGAACATTTGGAAACTGTCCTGTGAACTGCGATGACCGGAACAGGCTGTCATGACCGACGACACGCACACGATCCGCAGCGGCGGACTCACCGCGACTATCAAGGCGCAAGGCGCGGAGATGTGTTCGCTGGCGACCGATGCCGGCATCGAGTTCGTCTGGCAGGCGGAGCCGGCCTGGCCGCGCCATGCGCCGCTGCTGTTTCCGATCGTCGGGCGCCTCGCCAATGACGAATTAAGGCACCGGGGCAGGGCCTACCGGATGACCCAGCACGGCTTCGCGCGTGACAGCCGCTTTGCGTGGGTGGAACGAGGCGAAAGACGCTGTGTCCTGGTGCTCGAAGACAGCGAGACGACGCGCGCGCTCTACCCCTTCGCGTTCCGCCTGACGGCAACCTATGCGCTCGACGAATCCGGTCTCGATCTTTCACTCGTGATCGCGAACACCGGCAAGGAGATATTGCCGGCCTCGCTCGGCGGCCATCCCGCTTTCAACTGGCCGCTCCAACCGGGGCTGGCGAAGGAGAGCTACGCGCTGAGCTTCGCAAACGCAGAGCCATCGCCCGTCCGCCGTCTCGATGGCGGCTTGCTGCGCCCGGCAACCGAGCCGAGCCCGGTCGAAGGCTCCGTGTTGCCTCTGTCCGAATCCCTGTTCGTCGACGACGCAATCATCTTCGATCGGATCGCGAGCAATTCGGTCCGCTATGCCGTGGAGCAGGGCGCCTCCAGCGGGCCGTGGTTGAAAATGTCATGGCGCGGCTTTCGCGAGCTTGGCGTCTGGTCGAAACTATCGGGCGCGCCGTTCCTCTGCATCGAGCCCTGGCGCGGCTATGCCAGTCCGGCCGGCTTCGACGGCGAATTCACTGACAAGCCGGGCCTGATGCACATCGCGCCCGGGACGGAAGAGCAATTGTCATTTCGGGTTGAGGTTGGATCGTCCTGAGGTGGGACGGTCTGCGCGCATCTGAAGTTCTCAGACCTCGATCCGCGTGAGGTCCTCGCCGAGCACGACAGGACCCGAATAGTCCCGCCTGACATCCGCAAGCAGCGCATTGAGCATGGAATCGTCGGTGCGAGGCCGGTGATGGGTCAGCGCGAGCTTCTTGACGCCGGCGTTGGCCGCGACCTTGCCGACTGTATCGCCGCAGGCGATCGTGAATTTCGCAAGCCGGCGCAGGTGTTCGTTGTCGATCTCCGGCGTGGCGAGGAAGCAGCACTGGACCAGCAGGTCGGCCCCCTCAGCCAGTCGCTCGAGACCGGGGCAGGGCACCGTGTCGCCCGAAATTGCGATGACCTTGCCTTCGGCCTCGAAGCGGTACCCGAGACACATCCAGCGTGCGAGGAAGGCCGGCGACATGTCGAGGCCGTCGCCATGCGAGACGAGTTCGGCGCTGATCTTCCAGCGGCCGGTGTCGAGAACGGGGCCGGGTATAATGTCGGTCGCGACGACTGGTTTCCAGCCGCCGAAGCTCGGCTCACCCTGATCGCGCCAGGCGATGTCCTTGTCGTAGACCTGCGTGACCAGCGTATTGACGAGCCGTTCGGTATCCGGCGGTCCATAGATGCGCAGATCGTCCTTGCGCCCATGCAACCATGAATTGAGCATCACGTCGTAGAGGTCGCCGATGTGGTCGAAATGGTGATGGGTGAGAAAGACCGTGTTGATGGAGCCGAGCGGCACGCCAGCCTTGCTGAGCTGCACCATGACGCCGCGGCCTGCGTCGATCAGGATGTTTTCCTCGCCGAGCCTGATCAGCGTGGTCGTCGCCATGCGGCGCGGGTCCGGGCGCGGGCCGCCGGTGCCGAGCAGGATGACTTCCATGGCGCCACCTCCTGGGGCAGACTTTTCGGGGCGCACAGTAGATTTGAAGCTCTTGGCGTGGCAAGCGGCCGCGGGATGGGCTTCAGCCCGCACAACAGCCGCTCGTACGGGCTCCCGAACATGCTGCGCGAGATGAGAAGTGTGGGCCAATTCATACTTAATCCAGCTGGATCGTGACCAATGTTGTTTGGGCGCGCTAACGCGCCTAGTATTGCAGCAGGCAATTCGAGGGGGCTCGAACAAGTCGTGAATGTACGTTCACAGGGCGGCGCGCTCGGCGACCTGAGCTTCCAGGTCGGCCCACAAGCACACAGGACATCCAACATCGTGGCTGATTCCTCAGGTCAGGAATTGCGTGTCGCTGGCCGGGAGCGACTGATCGTCGTCGAGGACGATCCGGTGACGCGGACGATGCTGGTCGGTTATTTCAGCGAGAACAATTTCGACGTGGTCGGTGCCGGCTCCTGCGCGGAATGCCGCCAGGCGCTGCGGACGCGGACCGATCTCGTCTTCCTCGACCTGCAGCTGCCCGACGGCGATGGCTTCGATCTCGCCAAGGAGATCCAGGCGACCAGCAATGCGGGTATCATCTTCGTGACCCGCCGCGACACCGACGTCGATCGCATCCTCGGCCTCGAGATCGCGGGCGACCACTACGTCACCAAGCCGATCAATTTGCGCGATCTGCTCGCGCGCGCGCGAAGCGTGCTGCGGCGGCGCTCGATCGACCGCAAGGCGGCGCGCACCCACAATTCGATCGCCTTTGGCGACTGGATCATCGACCTGACGCGGCGCGAGCTGCTCGGCAGCGACGGCAAGCCGGTGGCGCTGACGCGCGCCGAGTTCGACCTGCTTGCGGCGCTCGTCGGAGCCGACGGCAGGCCGCTCAGCCGCGACTATCTGATCGAGGTCGTCAGCAACCGCCAGGCCGAGGTCGACATCCGCACTGTCGATGCCCTAGTGGCGAGGCTGCGCCGCAAGCTCGTCGGCAGCGGCACGCCCGTCATCACCACGGTCACCGGAGTCGGCTACAAGCTCGCGTTGAGCGAGCGGCTCTAGACCCGGGCGCAGCACGACATGGTGCCGGCGGCGCCATCGGGTTCAGCCACTGAAACCGACAAGGAACCGAATCGCGAGAAAGGCCGACAAGGCCACGGCGCCGGTCGCGACGATTGCAAACAAAACTCTCAAACTATTGTGCATGATCTCTATTCAGGTTCGGTTTCAAAGTTCGGTTTCAAAAATGTCGTTCGTCCAACCGCTGCTCGTCTCAAGGCAGCAACTCTAATTCTATTGGCGTGATGCCACCCGTTTCCACTTGGCTTCGACGCGAGCCTTGATGAGGCGGACCCGGGCTTCCTGTGCTGCCCAATATGCCCTACTCGCGACCGCCGTGCCTTGACGGTACCGCGCGTAAACGTCCTTCGGCTGTGCCGGTGTCTTTTGACTGTGTGCCGATTTCTGATTGTGCGCTGACTTCGAGACGGTGGGTGCAGGAGTTGGCGCCGGTGCTACATCTGGGACGGCCGCGGCCTGGCTTCCCACATTCGTCGAGTTCATGGAGACAAGACGATTGCGGGCGCGATGACAATAGACCTGGGAGCGCGGAGTCATGGACTCCTCGCCATGACCTGCTCGATATTTCATCAGGGCGCGGCAAAGGTCCCCGCCTGCCAGGCGCCATGCGCGACTGAGGTAGAGAACGCCGTAGTGGATGTTGATATCAGGCTCTGCGAGCTCTGCGTTATTTCCCCGAAATCCGAGCATCGCTGCCGTTTCGGGCCGAACCTGCATGAGGCCGATCTCGCCGACGGTGCCAATGGTGCCCGGATTGTAACCGCTTTCAACGAAGACGACGGCCTCCGCAATGTCCGCGGGCAGATTGGTCTTGGCCGTTTCTCTTTCGATAATTTTTCGAATCGCTGCCCGCGATGCCGGCGTCTCTCCGGCGCCGAGATCTGCATTGTGACCGCCGGCCGCCAACGCCGGTCCCACGTCGTTTAGAGCGCCGTCCTGAGCGCGCACGGAGGTGGATGCCAACCAAAGCACGGCTATCGCAACGTGTGTCCACGTCGCGCGGGCATTGATGTGTGTTCGATCCCGCAGCATCGACCACGTATTATATCTTTCGAGTTAACAACCGATTTTCTGGCGGCCCCGGGGCGCGGTCCGGCTCGGGCGGCCAGCGGCGCATTGAAGTTATCGCGACCGCGAGCTCTGGTCGGTTGATGTGCTTGGCGCAGCCCCGGCCAATTTGTCGTCGACCGCATAGAGCGTGCAGGTGGGCGACCATTTTGTGCAGGCGCCAAGTGAATCGCGCTGGGCGTCGTCGGCGGTCGCGCGCCCCGAACGCCAGCCGTAACCGCCGTTCGGCGACACCGCAAAAGCCTTGTGCGGCATCGTGCTGGCGAGATAGCGCGCGAACTCGGCCTGCGCGGCCTCGCTGAGCTGGCCCGGCGGCGGGAGCGGATCGGGCGGGCTCAGGACGTCGTGGCCGAGACCTCGCTCGCGCAGGAAGGCGTCGAGATATGGCGTCCATTGCGGACGGCTCACCACCGAATAGAGATAGTGGCCATCGTCGCCGTAAGGCGGCGCTGCGACGAATTTCGCGTTGCCGCCGCTGGCGCGAAATCCGTCGTGGAGGCGCCGCGCGAGGTCGGGACCGAAGTAGGAATCGTTGCTGGCGTAGACCCACAGCATCGGCGCGCGGGAGGTTTTGCCGAACGTGGCGAAGGCCTGCACCAGCCCGTTCGGATTGCAGACGTCGTCATCGTCGCGCGAGCCGCGCCCGCCGGCAAAGCTGATCGCGGCGGCGAGACCCGCTGGCGCCTGCGCGGTCAAGGCGACGGTGGCGAACCCGCCGGCGGAATGGCCGGCCGCGATCATGCCCGAGGTGGTGACGTCGGCCCTGCGCACCATCGCCTCGATCGCCGCGCGCAAATCCGCCACCGCGACCGCCGCGGCCGGCAGATAAGCGGCATTCGCGCAGCCCCCGACGCTGTCGACGCGCCCGCCGGGGGAGGTGCCGTAGCCGCGCCGCATTACGATCAGCGCGGCGAAGCCGCGCCGGGCATATTCGAGAGCGATGCCGTAATATTTGTGCGCGGACATCGTCGCGCGATCGTCGAAACTGCGCGGTGAGCCGTGGCTGAGCAGCGCCAGCGGATAGCGCCTGGCCCGGGCCGGCCGGACCAGGAACGCCTCCAGCCCCTGCGGTCCGGCCTCGGCCATCGGGATACGCAAATCCTCGGTGTAGAACTCCGCGGCCGTCGCATCGGGAACGATGCCGGCCATCGCAAGCCAGGCCATCAGAACAACCAGAAGCCTCTGAAACAGCGTCATGCCCCGACTCGAAAAGCCCCGATCGAAAGACCATAGCATGATCTCAGGAACGGCCGCCCCATTGCGGGTGTTGTGCTCTTGGCGGGGGCTTGGCCGATGCTATGGTATCGCGCAATTCTACGACAGGACGAGGTATATTCAGTGGCTGATGTTCATCCCGCGGCGGGCAAGCAGGCCTCGCCGGACGCGCTCACCAACGTTCCGCGGCTGGTGACGGCCTATTTCGCCGGCAAGCCCGATGTCGCCGATCCCGCGCAGCGGGTGGCGTTCGGCACCTCCGGCCATCGCGGCACCTCGTTCAAGACCAGCTTCAACGAGGGCCACATCCTCGCGACGACGCAGGCAATCTGTGATTACCGACGTGAAAAGGGGCTGACCGGTCCGCTCTTTATCGGCATCGACACCCATGCGCTGGCCGAGCCCGCGCTGGTCAGCGCCGTCGAGGTGTTCGCGGCCAACGGCGTCGACATCATGATCGACAAGGACGGCGGCTACACGCCGACGCCGGTGATCTCGCATGCGATCCTGACCTACAACAAGGGCCGCACCTCGGGCCTTGCCGACGGCGTCGTCGTCACGCCCTCGCACAATCCGCCCGAGGACGGCGGCTACAAATACAATCCGCCGCATGGCGGACCGGCCGACACCGATGCTACCTCCGTGATCGAGAGGCGCGCCAATGCCTATCTCGCCGACGGCCTCAAGGGTGTGAAGCGCATCGACTACGCCAGGGCACGCAAAGCCGCGAACGTCCACGCCTATGACTACGTCACACCCTATGTCGCCGATCTCGGCAACGTCGTCGATCTCGACCTGGTCAAATCCGTCGGCGTCAATATCGGCATCGATCCGCTCGGCGGCGCCGCCGTGCATTACTGGCATCCGATCATCGAGCGCTACGGCCTGAAGGCGACCGTGGTGAACGAGGCGATCGACCCGACCTTCCGCTTCATGACGGTGGACTGGGACGGCAAGATCCGCATGGACTGTTCCTCGCCTTATGCGATGGCGAGCCTGATCGCGATTCGCGACCGCTTCGACGTCGCTTTTGCCAACGACACCGACGCGGACCGCCACGGCATCGTGACGCGCACCGGCGGCCTCATGAATCCGAACCATTATCTCGCGACCGCGATCTTCTATCTGTTCGCGCACCGCCCGAACTGGGGCAAGGACGCCGCGATCGGCAAGACCGTGGTGTCGAGCTCGATCATCGACCGCGTCGCGAAAAAACTCGGCCGCAAGCTGGTCGAGACCCCGGTCGGCTTCAAATGGTTTGTCGACGGTCTCCTCACGGGCGGCTTCGGCTTCGGCGGCGAGGAGAGTGCAGGCGCCTCGTTCCTGCGCCGCGACGGCACGGTGTGGACGACCGACAAGGACGGCATCATCCTCGGCCTGCTCGCGGCCGAGATCATGGCGAAGACCGGCCGCGATCCGAGCCAGCTCTTCAACGACCTCACTGCCGAGTTCGGCATGCCCCATTACGCACGCATCGACGTCGCCGCCACCACGCCGCAGAAGAACATCCTGAAGTCCGTCACGCCGGAGCAGCTCGGCCTGAAGGATCTCGCCGGCGATCCCGTCCGCGCCACCCTGAGCAAGGCGCCCGGCAACGGCCAGCCGTTCGGCGGCATCAAGGTCGAAACCGATTTCGGCTGGTTCGCCGCCAGGCCGTCAGGCACCGAGGACGTCTACAAGATCTATGCGGAAAGCTTCCGCAGCCCCGAGCACCTGAAGGCGATTCAGCAGGAGGCTCAGGCAGGGTTGGCGAAGGTGTTCGGGGCGTAGTCGTCGAGCCAAAGCGCCGCTGCCACTGCTCCTCCTGGAGGGAGACTCGCCGCATCAACTGGTGTCATCACCCGCGAAAGCGGGTGATCCAGTACGCCGTGGCGCCAGTTGAGTGAACCAACGACCGCCGCGGAGTACTGGATTCCCCGCTTTTCGCGGGGAATGACAGCGGGACGGGTTTGTATACAAAATTCGCGATAAAGGTATTATAATACGCAAAATCTGCCCTTGAACGAATCCGCCCCTCCGATATTGTATACATAACGTATCCACGAGCCTTGGGAGTGACACCGGTGACAAAACCCTTCCCGATGAACGCCTGGTATGCCGCCGCCTGGGACGCCGATGTGAAGCCGGCACTGCTGCCGCGGACGATCTGCGGCAAGCACGTGGTGATGTACCGCAAGGCCGATGGCTCGGTGGCTGCGCTGGAGGACGCCTGCTGGCACCGCCTGGTGCCGCTGTCCAAGGGCCGGCTCGAAGGCGACACTGTCGTCTGCGGCTATCACGGCCTGAAATACAACGCGCAGGGGCGCTGCACCTTCATGCCCTCGCAGGAGACCATCAACCCGTCGGCCTGCGTGCGCGCCTATCCCGTGGTCGAGCGTCACCGCTACATCTGGCTCTGGATGGGCGATCCCGCGCTGGCCGATCCCGCGCTGGTGCCCGACCTGCACTGGAATCACGACCCGGCCTGGGCCGGCGACGGCAAGACCATCCACGTCAATTGCGACTATCGCCTCGTGCTCGACAATCTCATGGACCTCACCCACGAGACGTTCGTGCACGGCTCGTCCATCGGCAACGAGGCGGTCGCAGAGGCGCCGTTCGACGTCACCCATGGCGAGAAGACTGTCACGGTGACGCGCTGGATGCGCGCCATCGAGGCGCCGCCGTTCTGGGCCAAGCAGCTCGGCAAATCCGGTCTCATCGACCGCTGGCAGATCATCCGCTTCGAGGCGCCGTGCACCATTGCCATCGACGTCGGCGTGGCGCCGACCGGCACCGGCGCGCCCGAAGGCGACCGCTCGCAGGGCGTCAACGGCTTCGTGCTCAACACCATCACGCCGGAGACCGAGAAGACCTGCCACTATTTCTGGGCCTTCGTGCGCAATTATCAGCTCGGCGAGCAGCGCATCACCTCCGAGATCCGCGAGGGCGTCTCCGGCATTTTCCACGAGGACGAGCTGATCCTCGAGGCGCAGCAGCGCGCGATGGACGAGAACCCCGATCGCATCTTCTACAATCTCAACATCGACGCCGGCGCGATGTGGACGCGCAAGCTGATCGACAAGATGATGGCGAAGGAAAACCCGCCGCAGCATCTTCAGGCCGCGGAGTAAGCCGACATGGCCGAGCGTGAGGTCGACCGCTCCGTCTCGCAGACCGTGAAGGCGCAGCTCGCGCTGCGCGACCAGCTCCTCTCGGGCTCGTTGCGCCCCGGCGAGCGCATCTCCGAGCTCCAGGCGGTCGAGACCACCGGCGCCTCGCGCACCCCGGTGCGCATGGCGCTGGTGCGGCTGGAGGAGGAGGGCCTGCTCGAGGCGATTCCCTCCGGCGGCTTCATGGTGAAGGCGTTCTCCGAGCGCGACATCTCCGACTCCATCGAGCTGCGCGGCACGCTGGAAGGGCTCGCCGCGCGCTTTGCCGCCGAGCGCGGCGTGTCCGCGCGCGAGCTCGAGCCGCTGAAGGAGTGCCTCGCCGCGATCGACGAGCTGCTGCGCCAGGTTCCGATCTCGGTCGATGCGTTCTCGTCCTATGTCACTTTGAACGCGCGCTTCCACGCGCTGCTCACCGAATTGTCGCGCAGCCCGCCGCTGATCCGGCAGATCGACCGCGCCTCGGCGCTGCCGTTTGCATCCCCGAGCGGTTTCGTGATGGCGCAATCGGCGCTGCCCGAGGCGCAGCAGATCCTGATCATCGGGCAGGAGCACCACCGCGTCGTGATCGACGCGATCGAGAACCGCGAAGGCGCTCGCGCCGAAGCGGTCATGCGCGAGCATGCGCGGCTCGCGGTGCGCAATCTGCGGCTTGCACTGCGCAACCGGACCCATCTCGACCTGCTGCCGGCGCTCGCGCTGATCAAGTCCGCAACCGATTGAGAGGGGAGTGCCATGCGCTTCATCGAAACCTGGAGTCCGGCGACGCTTGTGTCGACGCGCGATCTCGCGCCGGGCATCCGCGAATTCCTGATCCGGCCGGACCAGTTCGACGGCGCCGCCTATCCGGTCGGCAGCCACATCAATATCAGCGTCACCATCGACGGGCAGCCGGAGACGCGGTCCTATTCGCTGGTCGGGGAAGCTTCGCCGCGGGGTTTAAGGATCGCGGTGCGCCGTGCCGAGGATTCGCGTGGCGGCTCGCGTTATATGTGGTCGTTGCAGCCGGGCGCGCGGCTCGACATCACGACGCCGGCGTCGCTGCTCGCGGTTGACTGGGCACGCCAGAACTACTGCCTGATCGCCGGCGGCATCGGCATCACCCCGATCCTCGGTGCCGCACAGGCGCTGTCGCGGCGCGGCGCCGATGTCACGCTGCATTACGCGGTGCGCTCGCGCACCGAGGCCGCCTATCTCGACGATCTCGCCGCAACGCTCGGTGATCGCCTGGTCGTTCACGCCAGCGATGAGGGCAAGCGGCTCGATCTCGACGCCCTGTTCCCATCGGTGCCCAAGGATGCGCTGGCGCTGTTCTGCGGCCCGATGCGGATGCTGGATGCTGCGCGCCATGCCTGGATCGGCGCCGGCCATCCACTCCCCGATCTCCGCTACGAGACGTTCGGTTCGAGCGGCACGTTGCCGACCGAGACTTTTCGCGTGCGTCTGAAGGGCTCAGATGTCGAGCTGGAGATCCCGCGCGAGCGCTCGATGCTGGATGTGCTCAACGCCAGCGGCCACGATGTCATGTACGATTGCAAACGCGGCGAATGCGGCCTGTGCGCCATCGACGTGGTCGCCGTCGACGGCGAGATCGACCATCGCGATGTCTTCTTCAGCGACCATCAGAAGCAAAGCAACCAGAAGATCTGCGCTTGCGTTTCGCGCGCCCGCGGCACCATCACCGTAGACACGCTGCTCCGGGCGGATGCGATCTGACCGGTTCACGATCCGACAGGGACTGCAGGAACCCGTCTGCCTCATGAGTGTTGATCCGCCGCGGCTCTGTGCCGCGAGTGAAGCCAATGACCAGCCACGGGCAGCCAACTGTTTGCCGCGTTCTCATCGTGGAGGATGAGTACTTCCTCGGGGATGATCTGGCGCGGTCGCTACGGTCGCTCGGGTTCCAGGTGATCGGTCCCGTTTCCGAGCTGCCGGACGCGATGGCTATTCAGCATCCTGCTTTCGACGTCGCGGTGATTGACATCAATCTGCGAGGAGATTCGGCTTATCCGATGGCTGACAAGCTCACGCGCGCCGGCAAGCCTTTTGTCTTCGCGACGGGCTATGGGGCCGCCGCCATTCCGCACCGCTTCGAGCACGTGCCCCGATGGGAGAAACCCTACGACGTCGCAAAACTTTCGGATCACGTCCGCGAGCTCTGCGCCGAACAATCGCCAAACGCTGCTGCCGAATAGAGTCGATGCGCGCTCATTCACACCGCTCGCTGTGCGCCTCGGCCCGGCACGGGTCGATTTCGGTTGGCGAGCAGCCAGCGAATTCTTCTCAGCAGCAGCTGCGGGTCAACGGCTCCACGTCCTGAGCTCTCTCTGCAAAGTCCGGCGGCTACATCGACGGATCGCTCGGGTGTGCCAGTAAGTAACACCGTCAGCTCCGGCCTGTGCTCTCGGACCCACTTCGCGATACCGAAGCCGTCGCCCGCCAATGCTAAATTGGTGATCACGGCATTGATCGCGAAATCCGCGTGATCGAGAACGTCGATCGCCTCATGGGCCGTCACGGCTTCAATCACCCGATACCCACATTCGCGCAAATGCTTCGCGATCGGCATTCGGATGAAAACTTCATCCTCAGCCAGCAGGATCGTACGGGTCGCCGGAGCGCTGCTTAAATCGGTCATGGAGCGGTAACGGGCTGGCACCCGACCCGTTCCTGGCGACGACAGATCGGATCGCCTCGACTATGGTGCGAGGATCGTAGGGCTTCGCAAAGAAGCCATCATGCAGCGTGCTGTCGTCCCGCGGCAGATCGCTGGATGCCAACAGGATCGGCAGGTCGGGAAGTTCTTGCCTCACCGTTTTTGCCAAACCAAGGCCGTTGATTGAGCCGGGAAGCCTGATATCGCTGAAAACAGTCGAAACCCGTGTTCCACCGCGCAACAGGTCAATGGCTTCGTCGGCACTGCCGCATTCGATCACCTCGAAACCTGCACCGCGCAGCTCGTCGGAGATCATCAGGCGTATCCAGATGTCGTCTTCGACAACCATCACGACGTGACGGGGGGTGTCGTTCGGGGCCACTCTCCCGTCCGGCGCTCTGTTCACTTTGGACCTCAATGGGTTAGGGGTGTCCCATCAACTTCAAGGATGCCGCATCGTTCCTGATTCCGCATTGCGCGGATTATGTCGAGTGCTTCGTGCGGCGCTCTTTCACATAGGTTAAGGGCAGATCGCGCGCATTCAGTGTGCCGCACGGTGCAGCTCACGCGCTGCGAGAGCACCTGAGGCATCAAGCACACATGATGGTCTAGGCTACGCCGCGTAAGTCGCCCGAAGCTTCTTCGGATCCAGCAGCGGCAGAACCTGATCCGCCGACACCGGCCGGCTGATGAGATAACCCTGAACTTCGTCGCAACCGATCTGGCGCAGATATTCGAGCTGGTCGGCGGTCTCGACGCCTTCCGCGACCACGCCGATGCGCAGGTCGCGCGCGAGCCCGATCACCGATTTCACGATCGCGGCGCAGTCCGGCTGCACCAGCATGTCGCGGATGAAGGACTGGTCGATCTTGATGCGGCTGAACGGGAGCTTGCGCAGATAGGTCAGCGAGGAGAAGCCGGTGCCGAAATCGTCGAGCGCCACGGTGACGCCGAGCTCCAGCAGCGCGTTGAGGACCGACGCGGCAGAGGCGTATTTCGACAGCAGCATCGATTCCGTGATCTCGATCTCGAGCCGGTGCGGGGCGATCTTCGCGTCCGCAAGTGCCTGCACGATGATCTGGAGGAGGCCGTTGTTGTGAAACTGTGCGGCCGAGAAATTCACGGCGACCCTGATCTCTTCGGGCCACTCGGCAACCGTCGCGCAGGCGCGGCGGACGACCCATTCGCCGATCTCGTGGATCAGCCCGGTTTCCTCGGCGATCGGAATGAACTCGCTCGGCGGCACCAGTCCGCGCTGGGGATGCTGCCAACGCAGCAGCGCCTCGAACCCGGTGATGCGGTTGCCGTTGAGGTCGAGAAAGGGCTGGAACACCAGGAACAGCTCGTCCCTGGCGATGGCGCCTTCCAGATCCGATTGCAGCGCCTTGCGGTCGCGTGACGAGCGGTCGTCGGCTTCCTCGAAGAAACACACCGTCCCGGGTCCGGCCTCTTTGGCGCGGTACAGCGCGGTGTCGGCGTTCTTCATGATGTCGAGTTGCGTGCGGCCGTCACGCGGCGCCAGCACGATGCCGACGCTGGTCGCGCCGACGATCTGGCGGCCCTCGATCTGGAACGGTTCGTCGAAGGCCGCGACGAAGCGCTCGGCGATCTCGAGCGCATCCTCCGGCCGCGCCAGATTGGCCATCACCAGCGCGAATTCGTCACCGCCGATCCGTGCGACATGCTCGGCCGCGCGGGTGCAGCGTTGCAGGCGGGTTGCGATCTGGACCAGAAACTCGTCGCCGGCGGGATGGCCGAACTTGTCGTTGACCTCCTTGAAACGATCGAGATCGAGCAGAAGGACCGCGAATTCCTCGCCGGACAGAACGAGCCGCTTCAAGGCTGCATCGAGCGTTTCGTTGAACGCGACGCGATTGGGCAGATGGGTCAGCGGGTCCTGCCGCACCGTACGTTCGGCCTCGATCTGCCGCATCACGCGCCGTGCGAACGCGATCGAATTGACGAACACGCTGCGCAGCAGCACTGACCCGTAGACCACCACCAGGAAGGCGATCAGCAGAAACGCCGGATCGCCATTCCTGCCGAGGCAGATCGCGATGCCAGCGAAGATCGGGGCCGTGAATGCGATCGCGGCGATCGGGATTGTGGCGAAGGCCAGCGCGCCCCCCGCCAGCATCCCCGAGCAAAGGCAGGTGATGACGAGCTGCCCGCCGGTCGAGGCATTGGCGAAGAATGCGACCGGAACGGTGCCCCAGGCGGCGCCGAGGATGAAAGCATTGCGCACCAGCCGATGCATGGCCCGGCGCGAGACGAATTGCGGTTTGGTGATGCGGCGCGCGGCATGGGATTGCAGGCCGAACGCGATCGCGGCGCCCGCCACGATGGCGGCCCAGATCAAGGCCAGCTTCAAGTCCGGCGAATGCCACAGCGCGACGACGAGCACCCCGGCGTTGCAGGCATTGGCCAGCATGATGCCGACCGAATAGCCGAGCACCAGCGACATCTGTTCGGCGCGGATATGGCCGGCGACGGCTTCGTCGGTTACGGGACCGCCAAAGGCCGACAGATCGCCGGCGAACAGCCGCGCGAAATAGCTGGTCGTTTGAGTCCGCATTCCAGAGCCTGGCAGCTTGGGCCGCTTGTCCAGCCCGGTCCGGAGACTTCGCTGCAAACCTTTGACGAACTATGAATTATCCGAGCTTGCGATGATTGCTCTGACCACTTCTGCGTGTTCGTGGCGTCGTTCGATAACAAATCGATACAAATGCGGCGCCCCGCATTACGGTTGTGACGGCGGCTCGGTGTTCGCCACCAATTCACTGTCATGCCCCGCCACCGGGGTCTCGCCTTCGGCGAGCCCGATGACAGGCTCCGGCGGGGCACCCAGTACGCTGCGGCCTATCCGATCAATCACACCTGTCTCGGAATACTGGATCGCCCAGTCAAGCCGGGCGATGACAGCTTTCCTCTAGGCATCACCGCCCCATCTGCTTGGGGTCGTAATAAAAGCGTTCCTCGACGAGCTCATCGCCCCGCCACGTCTGCCATGCGATCTCGTCCAACGTTCGGATGATGCCTTCGGCATTGGTGAAGCTGAATCTCCAGCGCGTCGCGACATGGTCGCCTTCGATCAGGCTTGGCCCGATGCGCACGGCCCTGACCTCCTTGAAGGCTGCCAGCACGCCGCGCTCCTTGGCCGCGAGCTTGTCGCGTCCGACCAGGGGTTCGGCCTGGTTTTCATAGGTGGCGCCGTCCGGCGCGTAGTAGTCGAGGATCGCGCCGACGAAATCCCCGTCCTCCAATCGGTTGGCGAAAGCTTCGACGACATCACGGCTCGGCATGGCACACCTCACGAGTAAAACCGACTACTAGTCGGTAAATACCGACCGGCGGTCGAAAAGTCAACTGGCTGTCCTGGTCCATTTCGACTACAGCACACCCATGGCAAAACAGGCGGAGCGGCGGGCTGCGACATCGGAGGCGATCCTGACGGCGGCGCGCCGCCTGTTCGGGACGCAAGGCTTTGCCGCGACGACGATGGACGAGATCGCCGAAGCCGCCCACGTCGCCAAGGGCGCGGTCTATCATCACTTCAAGACCAAGGAGGCGGTGTTCGAAGCGGTGTTCGAACAGGTCTCGCGCGACCTCGTCGTGGAGATCGACAGCACGGCCCGTGCCGAGAAGGACGTGCTCGCCGCGATGGTCGCAGGCACCCAGCATTATTTCGCCGCGACCGCCAAAGGCCCGACCGGTCAGATCATCCTGCGCGATGGCCCGGCCGTGCTCGGCTGGGAGCGCTGGCGCGAGATCGACGCCAAACATTTCGGGGGCAAGCTGCCGCGCGCGATCGCGGCGGCGATGGAGGC
>NZ_JADPIT010000031.1:146777-162705 GCF_023073035.1 Bradyrhizobium sp. 62 | reverse complement strand
CGCTGGCCCGGCTGCTGCTCGGCGCGGTGACGGAGGCCGCCGTCGCCTGCGCCGGACGCGCCGATATCGCAAGGGCGGGTGCGGAATATGCCCGTGCGTTCAGGTCGCTGGTCGAGGCGCTGCGCGTCGCTGCATGATCGTGCTAAGGGATGATTGGAAACGCCCACACCAACAAAAAGAACAGTAGCGCATGATCGCAACTTCCTCCCTGACGCCCTCCGATCCGGAATTCGACTACATCATCGTCGGTGCCGGCTCTGCGGGCTGCGTGCTCGCCAACCGGCTGTCGGCGAACGGCAAGCACAGCGTGCTGCTGCTCGAGGCAGGCCCGAAGGATTCCAACATCTGGATCCACGTGCCGCTCGGCTACGGCAAGCTGTTCAAGGAAAAGACCGTCAACTGGATGTACCAGACCGAGCCGGAGCCCGAGCTGAAGGGCCGCCAGGTGTTCCAGCCGCGCGGCAAGACGCTGGGCGGATCTAGCTCGATCAACGGTCTGCTCTATGTCCGCGGTCAGCACGAGGATTACGACAGATGGCGTCAGCGCGGCAACGCCGGCTGGGGCTATGACGACGTGCTGCCCTATTTCAAGAAGGCCGAGAACCAGTCGCGCGGCGCCGATCAATATCACGGCAGCGGTGGCCCGCTGCCGGTGTCCAACATGGTCGTGACCGATCCGCTGTCGAAGGCCTTCATCGACGCCGCGGTCGAGACCGGCCTGCCCTACAATCCTGATTTCAACGGCGCCACGCAGGAAGGTGTCGGCCTGTTCCAGACCACGACCCGCAATGGCCGCCGCGCCTCGACGGCGGTGGCCTATCTCGGCCCCGCCAAGGCCCGCGGCAATCTCAAGATCGAAACTGGCGCGCTCGGCCAGCGCGTGCTGTTCGAGGGCCGCCGCGCGGCCGGCGTTGAATACCGTCAGGGCGCCACTTTGCGCCGCGCCCGCGCGCGCAAGGAGGTCGTGCTGTCGAGCGGCGCCTACAACTCGCCGCAGCTGCTCCAGCTCTCCGGGGTCGGACCCGGCGACCTCCTGCGCAAGCACGGCATCGATGTCGTGCTGGACGCGCCCGGCGTCGGGCACGATCTCCAGGACCACATGCAGGTCCGCATCGTGATGCGCTGCTCGCAGAAGATCACGCTGAACGACACCGTCAATCATCCGCTCCGCCGCACGATGGCCGGCGCGCGCTATGCGCTGTTTCGCAAAGGCTGGCTGACGATCGCGGCCGGCACGGCGGGCGCCTTCTTCAAGACCAGTCCGCGGCTGGCCTCGCCGGACATCCAGGTCCATTTCCTGCCGTTCTCGACCGACAAGATGGGCGAGAAGCTTCATGGTTTCTCCGGCTTCACGGCGTCGGTGTGCCAGCTCCGTCCCGAAAGCCGCGGGTCCTTGCGCATCAAGAGCGCTGACCCGACAGTGCCGCCGGAGATCCGCATCAACTACATGTCGACCGAGACCGACCGCACCACCAACGTGGAAGGCCTGAAGATCCTGCGCAACATATTGCATGCACCGGCGCTGAAGCCGTTCGTGGTCGACGAGTACGATCCCGGAGCGAAGGTATCCACGGATGCCGAGCTGCTGGATTATTGCCGTGAGCGGGGCAGCACCATCTACCATCCGACCTCGACCTGTCGTATGGGCAATGATGCGCTCGCGGTGGTCGATCAGCGGCTGAAGGTGAGGGGCCTCGAAGGCCTCCGAATCGTCGACGGCTCGATCATGCCCGATCTCGTGTCGGGGAACACCAACGCGCCGATCATCATGATCGCCGAAAAGGCCTCCGACATGATATTGGAGGATGCGCGGTAAACTCGCGTCTTGAGAGGATTTGGGCTTGGCTACGCGATTCAAGATCGGCACACGCAAGAGCGCGATGGCGCTGGCACAGACGGAAGAGATCGCGCGCCGCCTGACCGCTGCCATGCCCGATCTCGACGTCGAGATCGTCAAGTTCGACACCACGGGCGATCTCGACCAGACCAGCAAGCTGCTGCCCCATGGCGGCAAGGGCGGTGCCTTCGTGGCGCAGATCCGCGCCGCCGTGCTGTCGGGCGAGCTCCATGCGGCGATGCATTCGCTGAAGGACATGCCCGGCAACGAAGACACGCCCGGCCTCGTGATCGGCGCCACGCTCTCGCGCGATCCTCCCAATGACGCACTAGTCCTGCGCAACAGCGTGACGCTGGAGGCATTGCGCCAATCGCGTGGCAAGGGTTTCAAGATCGGCACCAACGCGGTCCGCCGCGCCGCCTACGCGCGGCGATTGTTTCCCGACGTCGAGATCATCCACTTCCGCGGCGCCGCCGACACGCGCGTGCGGAAACTCGACAATGGCGAGAAGCAGCGCCTGCCGGATGGCGACGCGGTGGGGCCTGCGGACGCGCTGATCATGGCGCGGTCCGGCCTCGACCGCGTCGGCCTTTCCCATCGCGTCGGCTACGAATTCTCCGCGGCGGAAATGCTGCCGGCAGCGGGGCAGGGCATCGTCGCGGTCGAATGCGCGGCACAGGACTGGCAGACGCGTCGCATCCTCGCATCGATCGACGATCCCGCTGCTCACGCCTGCGCCGATGCCGAGCGCGAAGTGCTGTGGGTGCTGAACGGCCATTGCAATTCGCCGGTGGCGGGCTTTTCGACCATTGCGGGCGATCAGATGTCGCTCATCGCGTCCGTGCTCGATCTCTCCGGCAACACCATCATCGAAGCCTTGCGTTCGGGTCCCGCCAATCGTCCCCGCGAACTCGGCCGTGCGGTAGGACTGGATCTGCTGGCCAGGGGCGCCGCCGAGATCATCGAGCGCAGTCGGCCGCGGTAAGTTTTCCCGCAGGTTCGCAATGACGAGGGGGACAGCGCTGCGATGATGGCATCATGCGCCTGTTTTGCCCGACGGGTCAAATGTTGGCGCGACCTGATGTGATGACGGCGCACCTGATTTCGGTCCGCCCTAAGTCATTGATCGGGCGTGGCCTCTCTACTGTGCATGGGGTTGTTTTCGCACTTTTTTGTTTTCCCGCTCCCCAGGCGCAAAATAAATCAGCCCCGCACGCGCTTCAGCATCTGCTCGACATGGGCGATCGGTGTTTCCGGCTGGATGCCGTGGCCGAGATTGAAGATGAACCGCCCTTGCGCAAAATTCGCCAGCGTGTTGTCGACCGCGCGGTCGAGCGCCGCGCCGCCTGTGATCAGCACCAGCGGATCGAGATTGCCCTGAACCGCGACCTTGCTCTGCACGCGCTCGCGGATGAAGGCCGGCTCCGCGGTCCAGTCGATGCTGACCGCGTTGACGCCGGTCGCCTCGACGAACCCGGGCAGTTGCGCACCGGCACCGCGCGGAAAGCCGATAATCTTCGCGTCCGGCATCTTGGCGCGCACGCCTTCGACGATGCGCCGCGTCGGCTCGATCGACCAGCGCGCGAATTCGGCGGGTGGCAGCACGCCGGCCCAGGTGTCGAAGATCTGCAAGGCGTTGGCGCCGGCCGCAAGCTGCGCCAGCAGATATTCGATCGAGTTCTTGACCAGCACGTCGATGATAGCTGCGAACGCCTCCGGATGCCGGTAGGCCATCATCCGCGCCGGCGCCTGGTCGGGCGTGCCCTGGCCGGCGACCATGTAGGTCGCTACCGTCCACGGCGCACCGCAGAAGCCGATCAGCGCGATCCTGGGATCGAGCGCCCCGCGCACGATCTTGAGGGCCTCGAACACCGGCGCGAGCTTGCCGAAATCGGCTTGCGTCGCCAGTGTCGCGACCTTGGCGGGATCATCCAGCGGTTCGAGCCGCGGACCCTCGCCGACCTCGAAGCGCACGGAACGACCGAGCGCATAGGGGATCACCAGGATGTCGGAGAAGATGATCGCCGCATCGAAGCCGAACCTCCGGATCGGTTGCAGCGTCACCTCCGCGGCAAGCTCCGGGTTGAAGCAGAGGTCGAGGAAACCGCCGGCCCTGGCGCGCACCTCGCGATATTCCGGCAAGTAACGGCCGGCCTGCCGCATCATCCAGGCCGGCGGAACGACCTGCCGCTGGCCGGAGAGGACGTCGATGAAGGGTTTTGTCGCAGACTGGGGCACGAACGGTCCTAAAGATGGTTACGGCTCCTGATACACCGCCACGGCCCGAAGCGGAACAGGGGAACCAAGCGCAATTGGACCGCGTTGACCAGCCAACGGAGGACGAGACCATGGCTGAGACATTCAACCCCGCGCCGCATGACAAGCACGCCGACGATCTGCACGAAGCCCTCGCCGCCGACCGCCACGCCAAGCTCGACGCCGGGCTGAAGGATACCTTCCCGGCATCCGATCCCGTGAGCGCCGCCCAGCCGACGCCCTCGAAGGCCGATGCGGAGGCCGACAATCCCTCGCTCTGGGACAAGGTTAAGGCCATCTTCAGCTAGCGGCGGGTGCGCCGGATTCCGATAGGTTTGCTAATGCCTTGTTAGCGATGCGCTGAGTCCGGCGTCCGTACGACTACGGAAAACCGGGGACATCACTGCATATTTATCCCGACGTTTCAGAGTTCAATAACAGAAGCGGCAGAAGTTCCGGCGATCGGAGATTTCTGCTGCATGAGCGCTGTGACCCAAAGAGCCGGATGGAGCCGCCTGCCGCTGCGGGCAGCTGCGTTCGTGGCGCTGACCTGCGTGGCCATTCTCGGCGTCAGCGGCTGGCGGGAATGGGCGGCGCGCGACGCGGTGCTCAAGGGTGCCGAGACCGAGATGGCGAATGTTGCTCGCTCGCTGACGCAGCATGCCGAGGACAGCCTCGATCTGCTGGATTCAGGCGTCGTCGGCGTCGTCAGCCGGCTGGAGATGGACGGCGCCGAGCCGGCCACGATCGCCAAGCTCAGAACCCTGCTGGAGGCGCGCAAGAAGGCGATAGAGCGCATCCACAGCCTCGCCATCATCGACGACCGCGGCAACTGGTTGACCTCGCCCGGCACGATCGGCTCGACCCTCAACGACGACGCGTTCTTCCGTTATCACCAGCTCTCGCCGAAACGGGAGCCCCATGTCGGCCGGCCCGTGAAGAGCCTGCTCGACGGCGAATGGGTCGTCACCTTGTCGCGCCGTTTCAACAAGCTCGACGGCAGCTTCGGTGGCGTGGTGCTCGCGACCATCAGCTCGGGATATCTCTCGCATTTCTACGAACAGTTCGAGATCGGCCGCAACAGCTCGGTGGCGTTGACGCACGGCGACGGCCTGATCATCGCGCGCAACCCGAGCAACGACAGGTTCGTCGGTCGCAGCGTTGCCGATACGCCGCTGTTCCGCGACGCCAGCCTGCAGCGGCCGGGCGGCGCCTATCATTTCAAGTCGCCGCTCGACGGCGCCGACCGGGTCAGCTTCTTCAAGCGCTCTGGCCGCTATCCGCTGGTCCTGCTCGCCACCGTCGATAAGGCCGAACTGCTGGCGCCCTGGCGCTCTGCGGCGACCTCTCGCATGCTCTACGTGCTCGCGCTGGTCATGCTGATCGCGATCATTGGTGCGGTGCTGGTGCGGCAGTTGCAACGGGGCCAGAGCATGGCGGCCGCGCTGGTCGAGAAAGAAGCGCATTTCCGACTTCTTGCCGAAGGCTCCAGCGACATGGTCACGCGGATCGGCCTCGACGAGCGGTTGCGCTATGTCTCGCCATCGTCGATTGGCGTCGTCGGCTGGCGCGCCAATCAGCTGATCGGTACCCTCGCGCTCGCCGGCATTCACGCGGACGACCGGCCGCAGGTGCAGGCTCTCGTCGACGCCATGAAACGCGGCGAGAAGGAGGAGGTGCGCGTCACCTATCGCAACGCGCACCGGCAGAACGCCGAAGTCTGGCTCGAATCGACCATGCGGGTGACCCGCAAGGAGAATGGCCGCGTCGACGGCGTGGTCGCGATCTCGCGCGACATCACCGAGCAGAAGAAGCTCGAGACCCGGCTGGAAACGCTCGCGATCGAGGACAGCCTCACCGGGCTCGCCAATCGCCGCCGCTTCGATGAACGATTGAAGGAGGAGTGGGCGCGTGCCTATCGCGAGCGCTCAAGCCTCTCTTTGCTGATGATCGACGTCGACCACTTCAAGTCTTACAACGACGAATACGGCCATCCCGCCGGCGATGCCTGCCTCCGGCAGGTAGCCCAGATCATCGCCGCCGAGATGCATCGTTCCGGCGATCTGGCGGCGCGCTACGGCGGCGAGGAGTTCGCCATGCTGCTGCCGAACACCGACGCTGCGGGCTGTGCCCTGATCGGCGACCGGATTCGACGGGCGATCCGTGATGCGGGCCTGGTTCACACCAGCAACCATGTGGCTGGCTGCGTCACCGCTTCGCTCGGCGGTGCTGCTTGCCGGCCGGCGCTGGAGCGCACCGCCGGCGTAGTCTCGCTGATCGAGGCCGCCGACCAGGCGCTCTATGCCTCCAAGGAGGCCGGGCGCAACCGGCTGATGATGTCGGGCGAGGTGAGCAACCTCCTGCTCAAGGCGTCCGGTCAGTAACCCCGCTCAATAATGCGGCGGACGCTCATTGGCGGCTCCCGGCGCATTCGCCTCGGCCTCCTGCAGCCGCTCGCCGAGCTCTGCGATTCTCCGCGTCAGCGCGTCGATCTGCTTCCACTGCGCGGTGATGGTCTGGTTCAGCGTCTCGATCGCGTCGTCCTGATAGGCGAGGCGCGTCTCCAGCGTGTCGATGCGCTCGCCGAGCGTCTTGATCTCATTCGTCACGTGCCGCGTCCTTGTCCCGTTCGCGCAATCCACATTCTTGCAAACCAAGTTGTTGCAAACCAAGTTGCTGCAAACCATGGCCGAGCGCGACGCGCTCGTCGAACACGAAGCATTCGCCGCGCCAGCGGCTCTCGGCCTCCGGCACCTCTTCCAGATATTTGAGAATGCCGCCCTTGAGGTGATAGACCTCGGCAAAGCCGCGCGCGAGCAAATGCGCGCTCGCCTTCTCGCAGCGGATGCCGCCGGTGCAGAACATCGCGATTTTGCGGTGTTTGGCGGGATCGAGCTGCTCAGCCGCAAAATCCTTGAACTGGCCAAAACTCCTGATGCCCGGATCGAGCGCGCCGTCGAACGTCCCCATCGCCACCTCGAAGGCGTTCCTGGTGTCGAGCACCAGCGTGTCGGGCGCCGCGATGAGCGCGTTCCATTCGCTCGCATTGACATAGGTGCCGACCTGCCGCGTCGGATCGGCGGTTTCGTCACCGAGCGTGACGATCTCCTTTTTCAGCCGCACCTTGAGCCGGCCGAACGGCATTGTCTCGGCGGTCGAGAACTTCAGTTCGAGATTGTTCAACCTGCCGCTGAACATGTCGCCGTGCGCGAGCTCATGGGTGAGCGCTTCGATCGCCTCGCCCGGGCCCGCGACGGTGCCGTTGATGCCCTCCTGCGCGAGCAGCACGCTGCCCTTCAACGCCAGGCCGACGCAGAACGCGCGCAGCGGCTCGCGCAGCTCGCGGTAATCGGGCAGGGCGGCGAATTGGTAGAAGGCGGCGACCTTGCAAATCATGGCGCCCGTTTAGCAGGCGGAGCCAGCCCGGAAAACCCGCAACGAGCAGCTCTATTCCCAGCGGATGGCAGCCATTTCCCTGGCATGCCAGCATTGCCCCGGCCGGCCGGAATGTGTCATGTAGGCCCGGTTTTCCGAGCCGGTGCGCCATCCGCGCCATCCGCCCAATGAGAGCAAAGATTCGATGAGAAACTTCCATTTCCCCGGCAGGTCCACGGTCCACGCCACCAACGCGATGGTGGCGACCTCGCATCCGCAGGCGTCGCTCGCCGCGATCGAGGTGCTGCGCGAGGGCGGCACGGCGGTGGACGCGGCCGTCGCGGGTTCGGCCATTCTCGGCGTGATCGAGCCGCAATCGACCGGCATCGGCGGCGACTGCTTTGCGCTGATCCAGCCGCGCGGCGAGGGCAAGATCATCGCCTATAACGGCTCGGGGCGCGCGCCGAAGGCGGCGAACGCCGACTGGTATCTCGAGCGCAAGATCAACTCCGTGCCGCTGACCTCGGCGCATGCGGTCTCGATCCCCGGCGTGATAGACGCCTTTGCGACCGTTTTGCGCGATCACGGCAAGTTCGGCTTCGACCGGCTGCTGCAGCCCGCGATCAAGGCGGCCGAGGAAGGCTACGTCGTCGCCCCTCGCATCGCCTTCGACTGGAAGAACCAGTTCGAGAAGTTGAAGGGTGGCACCAACACCGAGCGCTATCTGCTGCCGCACGGCAAGCCGCCGGTGGCCGGCGACGTCATCCGCCAGGCCGAGCTCGGCAAGACGCTGCGGGCGATCGGCAAGGACGGCCGCGACGCCTTCTACAAGGGCCCGATCGCGGAAGACATGGTGGAGACCCTGCGCGGAATCGGCGGCCTGCACACGCTCGACGATTTCGCCGCGCACACCACCGAGACGACGACGCCGATCGGCACCATGTACAAGGGCTACGACGTCTGGCAGTGCCCGCCGAACGGACCCGGCCTCACCATGCTGCTGATGTTGAACATCCTGTCGCGGTTCGACCTGACGAAATACGCGCCGCTCAGCATCGAGCGCTTCCACCTCGAAGCCGAGGCCGCGCGCATCGCCTACATGCATCGCGAGCTGCATGTCGCCGATCCCGAGCATATGCAGGTCGAGGTCGCCAAGATCCTCGCCAAGGAATACTGCAACGAGCACATCGACAAGATCCGCATGGACGGCATGCTCGACCTGCCGAACGTCGCGCCGCCGATGAATCCCTCGACCATCTACATCACTGTCGTGGACAAGGACCGCAACGTCTGCTCGTTCATCAACTCGGTCGCGCATTCCTTCGGCTCGGCGATCGTCTCGAACAAGACCGGGGTTCTGCTCCAGAACCGCGCGGGCGGCTTCCGCATCCAGCCCGGCCATCCGAATTGCATCGCCGGCGGCAAGCGCCCGCTGCACACGATCATGCCGAGCCTGCTCACCAAGGGCGGCCGTTCCGTGATGCCATTCGCGGTGATGGGCGGACAGTATCAGCCGGTTGGCCAGACCCATGTGGTGACCAACATCGTCGATTATGGCTGCGACGTGCAGGAGGCGATCGATATGCCGCGCGGCCTGCACTACGAAGGCCAATACCAGCTCGAGGACAGCGTGCCGGCCAATATCGTCGAAGGCCTGAAGAAGCTCGGCCACAAGACCACCAGCGTCGTCAGTCCGCTCGGCGGCGCGCAGGCGATCTGGATCGACTGGGACAAGGGCACGCTCACCGGCGGTTCCGATCCGCGCAAGGATGGTTGCGCGCTCGGATATTGACCCCCGCGGGACGGAGTTCCCCGCGCAAGATCAGGAAAAGTTGACGCAGAGGCGACGCGGCATTTGCTGCGTCGCCCTTTCTCGTTCGGAACGGAGTTCATTGCTTCAGGTTAAGGGCCGATGAGCGGTGCAGGCGTGCGCTGCTTTTGCTCCAAGCGGCGGAGGCCCTCCCATGTCGGAAAAACCAGGTTCAGGACCGTCCGGGTTCGATCGGCGCGCGTTCATGGCCGGCGCCGCCGGCACTGCGCTGGTCCCCATGACGGCGCGCGCGGCCGCGCAGGATGCGAGCGCGTCGACCGCTCAGGATCCGGTGCTCCCTGTCGATGTCACGCTGCGGGTCAATGGCAAGGACAAGCGCCTGCACATCGACGCGCGCACGACGGTGCTCGACGCGCTGCGGGAGCATCTCAAGCTCACCGGCAGCAAAAAGGGCTGCGACCACGGCCAATGTGGTGCCTGCACGGTCCTGATCGACGATCGACGCGTGGTGTCGTGCCTGACGCTCGCGCTGGCGGCCGAGGGGCAGGAGATCACCACGATCGAAGGCCTTGCCACCGACGATCATCTGCATCCGATGCAGCAGGCCTTCGTCGACAACGACGCGTTTCAATGCGGCTATTGTACGCCGGGCCAGATCATGTCCGCCGTGGCCTGCGTCAAGGAGGGGCATGCGGGCAGCGAGGCCGACATCCGCGAATACATGAGCGGCAACATCTGCCGCTGCGCCGCCTACCCCAATATCGTCGCCGCCGTGAAGCAGGCCGCGCCCGAGATCATGAAAGGCTAGGCGCATGCGACCGTTTTCGTATCAAAGGGCAACAGACCCCGACATGGCCGTGCAGGTGCTCAGCGCTGCCGCGGCCGCGAACAATCCGCTGACCAAGGCTACGGCGCAGCCGCTCGCGGGCGGCACCACGCTGATCGACCTGATGAAGCTGGACGTGATGCGGCCCGCGGCGATTGTCGATATCAGTCCGCTGGCGCGGGGCTGGTCGGCGATCGAGCCCGGCAGTGACGGCTTACGGCTGGGCGCGCTCGCCAAGATGTCCGACGTGGCCGCGCATGCCGAGATCCAGCGCAACTACCCGGTGATCGCGAATTCCCTGAAGCTCGCCGCCAGCGCCCAGCTGCGCAACATGGCGACGCTCGGCGGCAATGTGATGCAGCGAACGCGTTGCAGCTATTTCCGTGATGTCTCCTATGAGAATTGCAACAAGCGCAATCCTGGCTCGGGCTGTGCCGCCATGGATGGCGTCAATCGCATGCATGCGGTGCTGGGTACGTCCGATCAGTGCATCGCGACCTATCCCGGCGATTTTGCCCAGGCGCTGATCGCGCTCGATGCGATGGTCGAGATCACCAGCAAGTCCGGCACGCGCAACCTGCCGTTCGCAGATTTGCACAAGGCACCCGGCAGGACGCCCGAGATCGAGACCACACTTCGGCCCGATGAGCTGATCTCTGCGTTCTCCATTCACGGCCGCTGGCCGCGCTCGGTATATCTCAAGGCGCGCGACCGGCAGTCCTACGAGTTCGCGCTGTCGTCGGCTGCGGTCGCGCTCGACGTGCAGGACGGCACGATCAGGGACGCGCGTGTCGCGCTCGGCGGCGTCGCCACCGTGCCGTGGCGGGCCCGCGAGGCGGAGGCGCTGCTGAAGGGACAGAAATTCGACGACGGTCTGACGAAGCGTGTGGCCGATGCCGCGTTTGCGGACGCCAGGGGCCGCCGGCACAACAGCTTCAAGATCGCGCTCGGCAAGCGCGTGGTGGCGCGCGCGCTCCAGCAGGCCGTAACGATGGAGATCTGATCATGACCGCTGCAGCTCCCGAGCCGAAAGCAAACATGGGCCGGCCCGTGCCGCGCTATGATGCGGCCGCAAAGGTCACGGGCCGGGCGACATATGCGTCCGACATGCCGCTCGACAATCCTGCCTACGCATTCCTGGTCACCAGCGCCATCGCCAAGGGCCGCATCGACAGTTTCGATCTCGACGATGCCAGGCGGGTCCGCGGCGTGATCGACATCGTCACGCACGAGAACGTCCCGAAGCTGAAGGAATCGAAACTGTTCAGCAATGGCGGCTATGCCGGCACCACGATCCAGCCGCTGAAATCGGCCGACATCGCCCATGACGGCCAGATCATCGCCGTCGTCATCGCCGAGAGTTACGAGGCGGCGCGCGAGGCCGCCAATCGCGTCAAGGTCAGCTACACGGCCGTAATGCCGAGTGCGAGCTTCGACTCGCCGGGGACCACCACGGCAGCGGCAAAGGGACAGAATGCACAATTCAAGGAAGACCCGGAGGTCGGCGATTTCGCCAAGGCGTTCGACGCGGCCGAGGTCAAGCTCACCGCCTCCTATGAAACGCCGACCCAGCACCACAATCCGATGGAGCTGTTTACGACGAGCTGCGCCTGGATGGGCGACGAGCTCGTCATCTACGAGGGCAGCCAGTATGTCTACGGCCTGAAGAACGGTGTCGCCGAGCAGCTCGGCATCGACGCCGACAAGGTCCGTGTCGTCAATCCCTATGTCGGCGGCGGCTTTGGTTCGCGCGGCTCGATGACGCCGCGGACCGCCATCATCGCCAGCATTGCCAAACGCCTGAACCGGCCGATCAAGCTGGTGCCGACCCGCGACCAGGGTTTCACCATCGCCACCCATCGCGCCGAGACGCGCCATGCGATCAAGCTTGGTGCGGGACGGGACGGCAAGCTGGTGGCCTTGAGGCACGACGGCGCGGAGGTTTCGTCGCGTCCGGATGCCTATTGCGTCGGCGGCACCAAGACCACGACGCGGCTCTATGCCTGCCCGAACGTCGCCAGTCTGGTCTCGATCGTGCGCGCCGACCGCAACACGCCGGGCTTCATGCGTTCACCGCCGGAGGTGCCGTATCTCTTCGCGCTGGAGAGCGCGATGGACGAGCTCGCGGTGAAGCTGAACATGGACCCCGTCGAGCTCCGCCGCATCAACGACACCACCGTCGAGCCGATCGGCGGCAAGCCCTATACATCGCGGTCATTGATGGCGTGCTTCGACGAGGCCGCGAAGGCGTTCGGCTGGTCGCAGCGTTCGCCGCAGCCGAAATCGATGTCGGACGGCGACTGGCTGGTCGGCTATGGCTGTGCCGCCACCTGCTATCCGACGCAGATGGCGCCCTCTGCCGCGCGCGTTCGCCTCCAGCGTGACGGCCGTACCCGGGTCGAGATCGCCGGTCACGAGATCGGCACCGGTGCGTATACCGTCATCGCCCAGACCGCGGCCGAGCGGCTCGGCGTACCCCTGGAGAAGGTCGCGGTCTTTCTGGGTGACAGCGATCTGCCGCCGGCGCCTGTTGCCGGCGGTTCGAACTCGACTGCCAGCACCTGCTCGGCGGTGATGATGGTGTGCGACCGGATTCGCCAAAGGCTGTTCAAGGCCGTGATGCCGAGCGACAGTCTCGCCGACAAGGCCAAGGAGACTGTCGGCATCAGCCAGGCGCCGAGCACGCAGGCCGCGCAGAGCGATCGTCCACTCGATCTCGAGAAGGCCTTCGACGCGCTCGGCGTCGGTATCGTCGAGGAATATGGCGAGTGGAAGCCCGAAGGCGCGCCGCTGGATTCCTTCACGGCGATGCACAACGGGCACGCGCGGCTCGTCGGTGGCCATCAGATGAAGGACAAGATCGCCTATGCCTTCGGTGCCGAGTTCGTCGAGGTCCGCATCAACCGCTTTACCCATGAAATCCGCTGCCCCCGGCTGGTCGGAGCGTTCGCGGCGGGCCGCATCATGAATCCGCGCACGGCGCGCAGCCAGCTCATGGGCGGCCTGATCTGGGGCATGTCCTCGGCGCTGCTGGAGGCCACCGAGATCGACGAGCGCAATGCGCGCTACGTCAACGACAATCTTGCCGACTATCTGGTGCCCGTGAATGCCGACGTGCCCGGCGTCGAGGTGATTCTGCTTTCCGAGCAGGACGATCACATCAACCCGGCAGGCGTGAAGGGTCTCGGCGAGCTCGCCAATGTCGGCACCAATGCGGCGATCTGCAATGCGATCTATCACGCCACGGGCCAGCGCATCCGCAAGCTGCCCGTGCGGCTCGAAAATATCGAGGTGTGAGGGGTGGAAACGGCGTCGGCGTTGCGCTAGACACCTTGCGCCTCAAACGGAAGGTCTCTTATGCAGCGTTTACAGCGCGTGCTCCTCGCCATCATGTCGGCACTCGCGATCACCGTGATCGCCGGCGTGTCCGATTTCGTTTCCACCACGGCCTCGGCCCAGACCGCAGGGAAGACCATGACCACAGCTTCAGGTTTGCAGATCACCGACAGCGTCGCCGGCACCGGCGCTTCACCCAAGCCCGGCCAGATCTGCGTGATGCACTACACCGGCTGGCTCTACGAGAACGGCCAGAAGGGCAAGAAATTCGACTCGTCGGTCGACCGCAACGAGCCGTTCGAATTCCCGATCGGCAAGGGCCGCGTCATCGCCGGCTGGGACGAGGGCGTTGCCTCCATGAAGGTCGGCGGCAAGCGGACGCTGATCATTCCACCGCAACTCGGCTATGGCGCCCGCGGCGCAGGCGGCGTGATCCCGCCGAACGCGACGCTGATGTTCGACGTGGAATTGCTCGGGGTGAAGTAAGCCCGCAAACAAAAAAGACCGGCCTCTCGGCCGGTCTTTTCGCTTTCAATGCGACGGTGTCATCTCGTCTTATTCCGTCGCGCGCTTGGCTGCGGCCGCGGCGCGATCGACCGCGTCCTTCGCGGCATCCTTGGCGTCGCCCATGGCCTGCTGGCCCTTGCCCTTCACTTCCTGGACCGCACCTTCACCTTTCAGGCGCTCGGACCCGGTGGCTTCACCGACGCCCTGCTTGGCCTTGCCCATTGCCTCGTTTGCGGTGCCCTTGATCTTGTCGGTCGTGCTACCCATGAAACTCTCCTCGCGTTTTGCTCGCTAGGACAACGTCCGACGGCTATGAGGGTTCCGATTTTGTTATGGCTCGATGTCGCGGCTTTGGGTTAGTTTGCCGCACACGGAACCAACAGAAAGCAAGTCTCATGACCGGCCATGACCATTCGCATTCCCACCATGACCACGATCACGACGATCGCTGGAAACATGACGGCGTGCGCGTCATTCCCGGCAACCAGCTCGATACCAATGTGCCGTCGACGGCGGGCATGGACCGCGCGGCCGCGATCAATTTCGCGCGCGTCGGTGCGCAGAAATTGTGGGCGGGCACGGTCAGCATCAAGCCCGACGCCAAGACCGGCGCGCATCACCATGGCCATCTCGAAAGCGTCATCTACGTGGTGAGGGGCAAGGCGCGGATGCGCTGGGGCGAGAGCCTGCAATTCACCGCGGAAGCCGGCCCCGGCGACTTCATTTTCGTCCCGCCCTATGTGCCGCATCAGGAGATCAACGCCAGCCCGGACGAGGTGCTGGAATGCGTCCTGGTGCGCAGCGATGGCGAGGCGGTCGCGGTCAACCTCGACATCGAGCCGGTCGAGAAGCCCGAGACCGTGCTGTGGGTCGATCCCATTCACCGCGACCCGAACGAGAAGAAGTGAGGAGCGCCTGAAAGCCAGCGGGTTCTGTGCGACAGAACCTCGCAGGTAAGGGTCCAAAAAAAGATCCGGAAGCCGTGTCGGATCGCCGCTTGGCCGTCCGTCCTTGGGCAGAACCCCGCCCAAGGAGCTCCGATGCCCAGGATGATTTTCCTCAATCTGCCTGTGACCGACCTCAAGCGCGCCACTGCCTTTTACGAGGCGGTCGGTGCGACCAGGAACCCGCAATTCAGCGACGACACGGCGAGCTGCATGGTCTTTTCCGAGACCATCTACGCGATGCTGACGACCCACGAAAAATTCCGTCAGTTCACGCCGAAGCCGATCTCGGATGCAAAGACCTCAAACCAGGCGCTGTTCTGCCTGTCCGCGGACAGCCGGACCGAGGTCGACGATATCGTCAGCAGGGCCGGGGCTGCAGGCGGGGTCGCCGATCCCAGCCCGAAGGACGAATACAGTTTCATGTACGGCCGCAGCTTCGAGGATCCGGACGGCCACATGTGGGGCGTGAACTGGATGGACATGGGAGCCTTCGCGGCGCAGTCCGACATGGCGAACGCCTGATCTAAGCCCACGACACCAAGAATCTGAAGAGGAGCATTCACGATGTCCAAGCTCGTGCCCTGCATGTGGTTCAACGGCGATGCCGAGGAAGCCGCGAAGTTCTACGTCTCGCTCGTGCCGAATTCGGCGATCACGCATGTTCAGCGCAACGTTTCAGATGGCCCGTCCGGCAAGGAAGGCTCCGTGCTCGTCGTCGAGTTCTCGGTGGCGGGACAGTCCTTGGTCGCGCTCAACGGCGGCATGAAAATGGAATACACCCACGCGATCTCGCTGATGATCCATTGCGACGATCAGGCCCAGGTCGACAGCGTCTGGAATGCGTTCCTGGCCCATGGCGGCAAGGAAGAGCAGTGCGGCTGGCTCAGGGATCGCTGGGGCGTGGCTTGGCAGGTCGTGCCGAAGGTGATGTTCGAATTCCTCTCCAGCCCCGACAAGGCGGCTGCCGCACGCGCTATGCAGGCCATGATGAAGATGGTCAAGCTGGACGTGGAAACCTTGCGCCGCGCGTTCGAGGGCAAGTCGGCGGCGTGAAGGGCGTGCCCTTGCCGCAT
>NZ_JADPIT010000031.1:124624-146724 GCF_023073035.1 Bradyrhizobium sp. 62 | reverse complement strand
GATCCAGTACGCCGAGTCGGCCGTTGGTCAATCGATAGGCCGCGGCGTACTGCATGCCCGGTCGAGCGGGGGCATGACAGCGGAATTTGAGGCGAAGGCCCGCCGCTAATAATTGATCCGCAGCCCCACGCCGCCATGGATGGTGTTGCCGACCGGCTGCGGGCCGAGCGTGCCGTTGGCGAACAGGTCGACGATCCAGCCCTTCTGCACGCGGAAGCCGAGCCGGCCGCCATACTCGAACCAGCCCTGGTTACCCATGGTCGGCACCACCACGCCGTCGCCGGTCACGGTGGCGACGATGCCGCTATGGGCAGCGAATGACTGCACCCAGCCGCCGTTGATGTTGGCCTCGATATTGCTGCCGTAGAGATGCGTCCACTGGCCCCCGATCTTGACCAGGCTGGTGCGGTCGGTGCCGGTCGCGATGCTGGCGTCGAACGGATTGAACGCCACTGCGCTGTCGGTGTAGCCCGAGACGCGCTGCCAGAGCTGCCAGACCTCGATCGAGGCGGCGACCTCGTCGCGGGGCGACACGCGGCTTATCCAGCCGGCGCGGCCGTAGACGGCGTAGTTCGCGGCGTTGGTCGAACTCGTGACGCTCACCGGGCCGAGGCTGGTGTTGTAGCTGCGGGTGTAGCGCGCCTTCTCCCACGGCGTCAGGATCGTGCCGACGTCGAAGAACGGGCGCGACGAGCCCCAGTCGGTGAAGTCATAGCGCAGCGCAAATGCGCCGATCGGCGCGCTGGTGATGTTGTAGCCGCCTTCGCTGTATTGCGTGTAGGCGATGCCGGCGAGCAGCGACAGATTGTTGGTCAGCTCCTTGCGGCCGTGGATGCCGGCCGAGAACGAGCCGGCGGAGCCGAACGCGCTGACGCAGTTGCTGCAATTGACCTGCTCGTTGACGCCGAGCAGCACCGTGCCGAGCACCCGGTTGGTGATCATCTGGTTGAAGCGCTGATTGGCAAGGCCGCCGATCGAGCCGCCGCTGGAATCCGCGCCGGTCGGTGTCGGCGTCGGGCTCGGCGAGGAGGACGGGTAAGGGCTCGGCGACGATGACGGGTAGGGGCTGGGCGAGGGCGAGGGGCTGTAGGTCGGCGTCGGCGAGGGGGAATAGCTCGGCGCCGGGGTTGGCGTCGGCCCTCCGCACTCGGATTCGCAAATCGTAGCGGCTGCCGCCGGACGGGTATCGACCGCGACAAACGCAAACGCAGCCACGGCGGTCAGCACGCTCGCGAGCGTGAAGCGCATGACGTTGGTGGATATCGCCATCTTCAGCGTCCGCACAGCATGCCGTCGTCATGGACGGCGGGCGTGATGGTCGGCGATGCGTCCGCATATTGGTTGACCGCGCACAGTCCCGCGCTCGCGGCGCAGGTCGCGGCAAAGGTCCAGGGCGGCGTGTTGGTTTTGCTGATAGAGACCTTGCCGCCGGTCGAGGTGATGATTGCGGTGTCGCCGGGCTGGGTGAGCTGCACGCATTGTTGGCTCGTCGTGCAGACACTGGCGGCGCCGTCCTGCAGCACGACGACCGAGCGGCCGCGCTGGGACAGGATATCGAGTGTGGTTCCGCGCACGCCGATGGTCGCGAGCGGGGTCGTGATCTTGTAGGCGGTCTTCTCGGAATGCCCGGTGACGAAACGGAATGCGCCAGTCGTCATGCGGATTGCGACGTCGCGATAGCTGTGCTCGTCGTTGAAGACGGTGCGGTCGAGCTTGAGCGTCGCGCTCGGACCGAGCGACAGATTGGTGCTGTCGGCCATCACGAAGCGCGCCGCGCTGCCGGCGCCGGTGCGCACGGTCTCGTCCCGCAGCATGCTGTCGCCGACGCTGATCGGCGTCGTTGTCGCGGCGACGCGAACGACTTCATTCTGGATCACGACGGCTTCACCGACGCGCGTCTGCGCCTGCGCGTAAGGGGCCACGCACAAGGCGGTCGACAACAGCGTGGAGAAAAGCCAGAAACGCAAATTCATTTCGCAACCGATCGATGTGTCCCTGATCGTACCGGATCAGGCGCGCTTGTGATGTGGCGGAATTATCACAAGCAGCGCGAGACCTGCGTTATGCTTAGTGACAGTTGCAGCAGAATGCGTTCAATGAAAACCGCGATCTCTATTATTCTCCGCGGTGACGCAAATTTGCCACGCAAAATATCCCCACAAATGCGACTCGACTTGCCGGCGGTTCCGAAGGTGTCGCGGAGCGCAGTGATTGCTGTCGCGATTTTCCTGGTCGCGCATCTCGCACTGCTGATAGGCCTCACGACGCCGGAGAAGTTCGTCTTCGACGAAGTGCACTACGTGCCGGCGGCGCGGCAGATGCTGGCGCCAGCGATGTCGCAACCGATGCTCAATCCGATGCATCCACCATTGGCGAAAGAGCTTATCGCGCTATCGATCGCGACCTTCGGCGACACCGCGCTGGGCTGGCGCTATCCCGCGGCGTTGTTCGGCGCCCTCGCGATCGTCGCGATCTACCTGTGCGGCCTCGCACTGTTCGCCGCGCAAGGGCCTGCGATCGCCGCTGCGCTGATCGCCGGCTGCAACCAGATGCTGTACGTGCAGGCGCGCATCGCGATGCTCGACATCTTTGCACTCGGCTTCGGCCTGCTCGCGATTGCCGCCTTCATGCACGGGTTTCGAAAGGACCGGCCTCACGCATTGTTCGCGGCTGCCGGCAGCTTGTTCGGCTGCGCTGCGGCCTGCAAATGGAGCGGCCTGTTTCCGCTCGGAATCTGCATCGTCATCGTCGCGGTGATCCGCCTGATGCAGGGCTGGCACACTGTGTTTGCCGACGCGAAGCCGGGGGATTGGTACCGGCCCGATCTCTGGCCCGACTTCAGATTACATCACGTCGTGCTCTGCTTCATCGTCCTGCCCGCGGCGACATATCTTGCGGCTTTCGTCCCGCTCTATGGCGCGTCGCTGCCGGATCTGGTCGAGGCGCAGCGCCGGATCTTCGCCGACAACACCACCACTGCCATCGCCGGCCACACTTATATGAGCGCGTGGCCGTCATGGCCGCTGCTCGCGCGCCCGGTGTGGTTCCTGTTCGACAAGGGCGCGGACGACAATGTCTCCGCGGTCGTTTTCCTCGGCAACCCCCTGGTGCTGTGGCCGGCGCTGCTCGCGCTCGCCGTCGTGCTGCGCGACTTCGTCGTCGCGCGTCGCCGGGATGCGTTCCTGATCGCGGTCTTCTATTTCGGATCCTGGCTCGCCTGGGCGTTGCTGCCGCGCACGCTCGCCTTCATCTATTACTATCTGCCGGCCGCGACGGTGGCGTCGCTCGCGCTGGTCTACGTGCTGCGCCGGGACGGTCTGCCACGCTGGCTGTTGTGGGCCTACGTCGCGGTCGCGGCAGCAGGCTTTGCCGCCATGCTGCCGATCTCGGCGGCCTTCGTCGGCACGTCGATGCAGACCTTCAACCGGCTGATGCTCTTCCAAGTCTGGATATGAAATCGCCGCCCGCCGGGAGAACGGCAGGCGGCGTTTTTATGGGCGATGACCTGTGAATTACTTCGACGCGGTCTTGGTGTCCATGTTCACGACCTGGACGCGGCGGTTGATCGGGTCGGCGCCGTTGGCGGTGTCTTTCAGCTTGGTCTTGCCGTAGCCGACGGTGACGAGATCGGTGCCGGTGAGGCCGTAGTTCTGCACCAAATATTTTTTGATGGTGTCGGCTCGCCGCTCGGAGAGCCCCTGATTGTATCCCTCCGTGCCGACCGCATCGGTGTGGCCGGCGACCACGAAGGTCGAGCCCTTCAGCGAAGGATCGGACAGCGCCTTGCCGAGCGCCTGCACCGACGGCACTGACGTCTTGGCGATGTCGGCCGAGTTGTAGTCGAACTGGATCTCCAGATCGATCTTCGGCTTGGTCGCGGCGAGCTCGGCAATCTGCTCGCGCTCGCCCGTCGACAACGACCGCGTCGAGCGGTTGCGCACGGTGTTCAGGAACGTCGATTCCTTGGCCTGCACCGCCGGATCGACCTGCGGACCTGCGGACAGGCCGCGGGTCGTCGACTTCGGCTTCAATGCATCCAGGATCTGGTTGGTCGAGACATTGCCGTCGCCGGCCATGGCCAAGCCGGCCGTCATCGACAGAAGTGCCGAGAGAGTAATCGCCTTCAGTGCAAAAGACTTATTGAAACGGGTCATTGTCGTATCCTCGTTGTGACGCCTGATGGCTATTTGATGCTGCAAGCATAGGGCAGGTTCAAAACCCCTGGTGTGATCTTGGTCACGGTGAAAACGGGGCCCTCCGGGGCCATGGCAGCGAATTTCGAGCGGTTTCGGGTTCGTGGAGGGCCGACCCGCGGTCCACTCCGAGGACGGACACTAACGCGTGAAGAGAGTGGTCGCACGCTGCCCGGCGAGCGTTCGAGCCGTCGCAGTCCTGTCGTGATCCGCATCACTGAGGACCGCCGCGCCCAGGTGCCGCTCGGGGGCCGGGGCCCGGTTCACTCGGGGAAACCTGTGCTGACCGATTGTCGCAAAGCCGTCGCGCGATGGCCTGTCCGCGGACAATTTTTCGGCCAGATGGACGCCTAGGGTGGAGCCTCCCACAAGTGCAACGAAGGGAGCCGAGTTCCATCCAGTGCCGAGGCCGAGTGATTACCAGTTCTATCGCAGTGGCCCGCCGGATCGGACCGTGTCCCTGAGCTCCATGCCCATCTACGTCGGCGCGGCGATGATCGCGGTGGCGATCCTGCTGTCGACCCTGATCACGGGGCTGACCTCCCGCTATGTCGGGCTTCAAGCGCCGACCGACGAGAACATGTGGCTGGTCGATCGTCTCACCGGCAGTGTCTATCGCTGCCAGGCGGAGGAGCGCGGCAAGGCCTCGTGCGAACCCGATGTCGCAACAGGCAGCGTTGGCGACCGGTCTAAAGCCCCGAAAGTTGGCCGTTGAGCCCTCCGTCTTCGCACCGCAGCAAGAAAATTGTCTTCTCTACGAAACGTCTTCGCCGGAGAATACGTATTGCGAAGGCCGGCATGACGCCGGTTTCGTTTTACGGAGGAGACTTTTCGATGAAGATCTTGCTCACAGCCGCCGCTTTTGTCGCGCTCACCCTTTCCCTTTCGCCGACATCCGCCGCCATGATGGCGTGCACCGGCGATAACATGATGAAATCGACAGCCATGATGATGGGCACGGCCGATACCCCGGCCAAGGTCGCGGCCAACAAGGAAATGGCTATGGCCAACACCGATATGAGCAATGGCAAGATGAAGGGCGGCTGCATGCATTACATGAAGGCGCAGAAGGCCATGATGATGAAATAGGGCCTCGGCCACGCCAAGCGGCCGCGCTGTCAGCACATGACAGCGCGGCTTTTCTTTTGCTGCGTCCAGTCCGCTTCTTTCTCCCGGCGCGAATCCCGCTACATTCCCTCCTGCAATGTCCCGCGCGCCCAAACCGATTCCACTCACCACGACACAGGCCCGGCAAATCTGGCTTCATGCCCAGCGGCTGGACGAGCGCGCGCCGTTCGGTGACGGCGCGCAGGCCGTCGCCGGCGCGGTCGCCCATCTCGGCTATGTGCAGATCGACACCATCAACGTGATCGAGCGCTGCCATCACCACATCCTGTTCAGCCGGATCCCGTCCTACCGCCGCGCCGACCTGCGCCACGCCCAGAGCGTCGACAAGAGCGTCTTTGAGTATTGGACGCATGCGCTGTCCTACGTGCCGGCCGGCGATTTCCGCTTCTTCCTGCCGGCGATGCGCGAGCACCGCCGTGAGGGGCACAAATGGTTCGCCTCGGTGAAACCTGCCGACACGCGCAAGGTGATGCGGCTGGTGCGCGCCGGTCCGCTGACGATCCGCGACATCGAGGACGACGTGCTCACCGAGAAGGAGCATCTCTGGCAAAGCCGAAAACCCTCGAAGCGGGCATTGCAGCTCGCCTTCTATACGGGTGTCGTGACCGTCAGCGAGCGCCAGGGCATGCTCAAGACCTATGAGCTGATGACGCGCCATTTCGGCTGGGACAAGCTGCCGAAGCCGGCGTCGGCAAAGGACATCACGGCCTATCTGCTCGATCGCGCGCTGCGATCGCAAGGTGTCGTGAGCCTCGATTCGGCCTGCCACCTCGACGCGCCGCGCAAGCCGGAGATGGCTGCCCTGATTGCCTCGCGCGTCCGCCGTGGCGAGCTCGTGCCTGTCGCCATCGACGGTGCCGGCAAGCAGGAGCACTGGGCGCTGCCTTCTTCCCTCGAGCCGGGCGAGCGCGCGCCGCCGGATCTCGTCCATATCCTCTCGCCGTTCGATCCGCTGATCATCCAGCGCAAGCGCACCAATCTCATCTTCGGCTACAATCATTTGTTCGAGGCCTATGTGCCGAAGGCCAAACGCAAGCTCGGCTATTTCGCGCTCCCCGTGCTGGTCGGCGACGAGATCGTCGCCGCGCTCGATCTGAAGACCGACCGGCAGGCAAAGAAGCTGCTGATGCAGAAATGGACCTGGGTCGGCGAGGGGAAGAAGACCGCGGGGCGCAAGGAGCTGAAACGGAAGATCGAGCAGGAACTCGATCGTTTTGAGAAGTTTCAGTTGGCCGACTGATCGTAGGGTGGATTACGCTTCGCTAATCCACCCTACGCATCCCCGCCAATCGATCGATCCAAACGCCGAACGCAATCCCGATTGCATAAGCTGCCAGATTCCACAGCGAGAAGATGCGCCCGAGCAGCAGCGCCCCGGCCGTGGTCAGCCGGAACGCGTCGAGCCAAGGCATGTGCACCAGCCGGGAGAACTCGACCACGACCGCGATCGCCATCGCAATGGCCGCGATCCGCGCCCGTGACAGCCTTGGCAGCAAAACGCCGACCAGCAGAAACACCATCGTTGCCCATAGCAGCGAGCCGCCGTACTTCACCACGAAGGCAGGCAGGCCGAGCGGAAAGCCGTACCAGCGCAGTGAGAGTCCGCAGGCAATAACCGCCAGCGCTAGACCGGCGCGGATCAGCGATGTCCGTAACGGCGCGATGGGTTTGACCGGTTGCGCCTGATGCATTGCTTGCTCCATTGACTCTTTTGCGGCGATGCTCAAAACCCCGGATCAGCCCATAAAAGCAACAACCTCGGGGGAAGCCATGAGCCAGACCACGACCTATGCCGGTTCGACCGGCGCAGCCAAGTCGGAAATCGAGACCTCGACGATCCGCGCCATCTCATGGCGGTTGATCCCGTTCCTGGTGCTGGCCTACTTCTTCTCTTATCTCGACCGCGTCAATCTCGGTTTCGCTGCGCTGACCATGAATGCCGAGCTGAAATTCACCCCGCTGATCTTCTCCTGGGGCGCCGGCATCTTCTTCATCGGCTATTTCATCTTCGAGGTGCCGAGCAATCTGGCGCTGGAGAAGTTCGGCGCCAGCCGCTGGATCGCCCGCATCATGGTGACCTGGGGCATTATCTCGGCGCTGATGGCGCTCACGAGCGGCGTCACGAGCTTCTACGTGCTGCGGTTCCTGCTCGGCGTCGCCGAAGCCGGCTTCTTCCCCGGCATCATCCTCTATCTCACTTATTGGTATCCGGCCGAATATCGCGCGCGCTTCCTTGCGGCCTTCGCCATCGCCGTGCCGGTCTCCACCGTGATCGGCGCCCCGGTCTCGGGCCTGCTGCTCGGGCTCGACGGCGCGATGGGCCTGAAGGGTTGGCAGTGGCTGTTCATCATCGAGGGCATCCCCTCGGTGCTGCTCGGCATCGTCACCTGGTTCTATCTCACCGACAGGCCGGAGAAGGCGGATTGGCTCTCGGCCGAGCAGAAGGCCTGGCTCAAGACCAAGCTCGATGCCGAGATCGCGGCCAAGCAGGCGGTGAAGCATTTGTCGCTCGGCGAGGCGCTGACCTCACCGAAGGTGATCATGCTGAGCCTGGTCTATTTCGGCTTCGTCGGCGCGCTGTATGGGATGCAGTTCTGGCTGCCGCAGATCGTCAAGGCGTTCGGCCTCACCAACGCCCAGACCGGCTTCGTTACCGCAATCCCGTATCTGTTCGGCACCATCGCGATGATCCTGTGGGCACGGCATTCCGATGCCACGCGCGAGCGCGTGATGCATGTCGGCGCGCCGTTGCTGCTCACCGCCATCGCGCTCGGCGTCTCCAGCTATCTCACCGACCCCACCCTGACGATAATCGTGCTGACGGTCGCCGCGATCGGCGTGTTCTGCTGCTTCGGCGTGTTCTGGACCCTGCCGACCGCCTGGCTCTCCGGCACGGCGGCGGCCGGCGCCATCGCCCTGATCAACTCGATCGGCAATCTCGCCGGCTTCGGTGGTCCGTATCTGATCGGCTGGGTCAAGGAAGCCACCGGCCAGACCTCGAGCGGGCTGCTCGTGCTCGCGGTGCTGCCGCTGATCGCCGGCATCCTGGTCTTCATCGGCGGCCACGACAGCAAGCACGAGTTCGTCGAACAGGCGCGGTAGCCTCGAAATATCGCCCCGGCGAAAGCCAGGGCCCATTTCCGCGCGGTCCCTCCGGAGGGCCCGCGGCGCGGCGCTTTCTTCTAACAGCCCAGACTTCCGCCAAGGGCAACCGCGGAGGTTACCACCTCTTAACGATCACGCTTTCCTGATAACTGACGAATATTGACTTTCATCAGTGATTAGTCGACATTCGTCTCATTGCAGCCGAGGGAGTGTCCTCCGATGTTCGTCCGATCCGTTTTGTCCAGCTATTCGAGGCTCTTGGCTGGTGTTTCGCTCGCGCTGATGGCTGCCGCCCTCGCTGGGTGCAATGACACCGTCGCTGAAAAGGCAGAACCGCCGCGGCCGGTTCTCGTCGCCACCGCGCACTACGATGCCGAAAAGCCCGAGCGCAGCTTCGTCGGCACGATCAGGCCGCGGATCGAGAGCGATCTGGGCTTTCGTGTCGCCGGCAAGGTCGCCAAACGTCTGGTCGAAGTCGGCCAGACCGTCGAAATCGGCCAGCCGCTTGCGGTCCTCGATGAGGTCGATCTGAAGCTCCAGGCCGAGCAAGCCGTCGCCGAACAGACCGCTGCGACCGGCGTGCTGGCCCAGGCCGCCGCGGCCGAGCAGCGCGCCAAGGATTTGAAGGCCAAGGGCTGGACCACCGACGCACAGCTGGATTCGAGCCGCGCCGCAGCCGACGAGGCCCGCGCCCGCCTGAACCGGGCCGAGCGCTCGGTCGAGCTGACCAACAATTCCCTTTCCTACGCGACGCTCAACGCCGACGCCCGTGGCGTCGTCACCGCAACGCTGATCGAGCCTGGCCAGGTGGTTGCCGCAGGCCAGACCTCGATCCGTGTCGCCCGCTTTGCCGAAAAGGAAGCGGTCGTCGCGATCCCTGAGACGCTGGTCGGACGTGCCAAATCGGGCGCCGCCAGCGTCACTCTTTGGTCGGAGCCGGGCAAAAAATATACGGCCAGGCTGCGCGAGATCGCGCCCACCGCGGATCCCGCTACGCGCACCTATCTCGCCAAATTTTCGCTGCCCGAGGCCGACGACAAGGTTTCGCTCGGCATGACCGCGACGCTGACGCTGTCGGACGCTGCCACCGAGCGCGTCGCGCGGCTGCCGCTGTCGGCACTGTTCAACGAAGGCGGCAAGCCGTCCTTCTACGTCGTCGACGACAACGGCGCGGTCACGCTGAAGCCGGTCGCGGTGAAGTCCTACGAGAGCAACGACGTCGTCATCACCGGCGGTGTCGAAGAGGGCGCCAAGATCGTCGCCCTCGGCGTTCAGAAGCTCGATCCGGGCCAGAGGGTGCGGATCGTCTCGTCACTGTCCTTTTAAGTCTCGCTTACGAGTTACGTCGTGTGAGGTGAGTTTCGGCCCGAGCGCAAATGCTTTGGCTGAAGCGGCGAAGCGATCCAGAACCTGCCCAGCCCGCTGGATTGCTTCGCTGCCTCGCGACGACGCGTTGAACAGGGTGGCTGTCATTTTTTTGCAACCGGATCATCTTTGGAGAGTGCGATGAAGCGCTTCAATCTTTCGGCCTGGGCCGTCAGCCATCCGACGCTGATCCTGTTCCTGATGCTCATTCTCGGCGTCGCTGGGTTCTTCTCCTATCAGAAGCTCGGCCGTGCCGAGGATCCGTTCTTCACGGTCAAGGTGGTCAACGTCTCCGTGCTCTGGCCGGGCGCGACCGCGCAGGAAATGCAGGCGCAGGTCGCCGATCCCATCGAGAAGAAGATCCAGGAGCTGCCTTACTTCGAGAAGGTGCAGACCTATTCCAAGCCCGGCTTTACCGCGCTCCAGGTCACCTTCCGCGATTCCACGCCTCCGAAGGATGTGCCGTATCTCTTTTATCTGCTGCGCAAGAAGCTCGCCGACGTACAGGGCCAGCTGCCCTCGGGAATTTTGGGACCCGTCGTCAACGACGAATTCTCCGACGTCGATTCCATCCTCTACATGATGACCGGCGACGGCGCCGACTACGCCCAGCTCAAGAAGGTCTCGGAGGGTTTCCGTCAGCGCCTCCTGAAGGTGCCGGGCGTGACCAAGGTCGACGTCTACGGCAACCAGGATGAGCGCATCTTTGTCGAGTTCAGCCATGCCAAGCTCGCCACCCTCGGCATCACGCCGCAGGCGCTGTTCGATTCACTCGCCAAGCAGAATAACGTGACGCCGGCCGGCACGGTCGAGACCTCCTCTCAACGCGTGCCGCTGCGCGTCACCGGTGCGCTCGACGGCGCCAAGGCCGTCGCCGAAACCCCGGTCGAGAGCAACGGCCGCGTGTTCCGCCTCGGCGACATCGCCACCGTCACTCATGGTTACGTCGACCCGCCGAGCTTCATCGTGCGCCAGGAAGGCAAGGCCGCGATCGGCATCGGCGTCGTCACCGCCAAGGGCGCCAACATCCTCGATCTCGGCAAGGAGGTCGAGAAGGCGACGGCTGAATTCATGAAGGCGGTGCCGCAGGGCGTCGACATCAAGCTGATCGCCGACCAGCCCAAGGTGGTCGAGCACGCCGTCAGCGAATTCGTGCACTCCTTCATGGAAGCCCTCGTCATCGTGCTGTTCGTGTCGTTCCTGGCGCTCGGCTGGCGCACCGGCATCGTGGTCGCGCTGTCGGTGCCGCTGGTGCTCGGCATCGTCTTCGTCGTCATGAACACGATGTCGCTCGATCTGCACCGCATCACGCTGGGTGCGCTGATCATCGCGCTCGGCCTGCTGGTGGATGACGCCATCATCGCGGTCGAGATGATGGTGGTGAAGATGGAGCAGGGCTGGGACCGCATGCGTGCGGCGTCCTTTGCCTGGGAATCCACTGCGTTTCCGATGCTCACGGGAACGCTGGTCACGGCCGCTGGCTTCCTCCCCATCGGCTTTGCCAATTCCGCGGTCGGCGAATATGCCGGCAGCATCTTCTGGATCGTGGCGATCGCGCTGGTCGCGTCCTGGTTCGTGGCGGTGATCTTCACGCCCTATATCGGCGTCATGCTGCTGCCCAACATCAAGGTGCACCACAATCACGATCCGCACGCGGTCTACGAGACCCGCATGTATCGGGGCCTGCGCGCCATCGTGCAGTGGTGCGTCAATCACCGCATCACCGTGGTGGCCGCGACCGTCGGCGTCTTCATCGCCTCGATCGTCGGATTCGGCCAAGTCCAGCAGCAGTTCTTCCCGCTGTCCGAGCGGCCCGAGCTGTTCCTCCAGCTTCGTCTGCCCGAGGGCACCGCCTTCAACGTCACGGAAAAGGCGGTGAAGAAGGCCGAGACCATGCTCAAGGACGACAAGGACATCGAGACCTACACGGCCTATGTCGGGCAGGGCTCGCCGCGCTTCTGGCTCGGGCTCAATCCGCAGCTTCCGAACGAGGCTTTTGCCGAAATCGTCATCGTCGCAAAGGGCGTCGAGGCGCGCGAGCGCATCAAGGCCAAGCTTGAAAACGCCGTTGCCGACGGCGCGCTCAACGAGGCCCGCATGCGCGTCGATCGTTTCAATTTCGGTCCCCCCGTTGGTTTTCCCGTGCAGTTTCGCGTCATCGGCCCCGACGCCAACAAGGTGCGCGAGATCGCCTACCAGGTCCGCGACGTCATGCGGCAGAACAAGAGCGTCAAGGACGTCCAGCTCGACTGGAACGAGCAGTCGCCTTACCTCAAGCTCGTCGTCGACCAGGATCGCGCCCGCGCCATGGGCCTGACCCCGCAGGACGTGTCGCAGGCGCTGTCGATGCTGATCTCGGGCTCGCAGGTGACGACCGTGCGCGACGGCATCGAAAAGGTCGGCGTGGTCGCGCGTGCCGTCTCGTCCGAACGGCTCGACCTCGGCGCAGTCGGCGATCTCACCATTACCTCGCGCAACGGCGTGGCCGTGCCGCTGCAGCAGATCGCCAAGATCGAGTATGCCCACGAGGAGCCGATCATGTGGCGGCGTAACCGCGACATGGCGATTACCGTGCGTTCCGACGTCGTCGACGGCGTGCAGGCGCCCGACGTCACCGGCCAGATCGCGCCGAAGCTGAAGGCAATCAAGGACAATCTCGAGCCGGCCTACCGCATCGAGGCGGGCGGCGCGTTCGAGGAATCCGCCAAGGGCAACGCCTCGATCTTCATTCTCTTCCCGCTGATGGTCATGGTGATGCTGACGCTGCTGATGTTCCAGCTGCAGAGCTTCTCGCGCCTGATCCTGGTGTTCCTGACCGCGCCGCTCGGCATCGTCGGCGCCTCGTTCGGGCTCAACATCGCCAACGCCCCGTTCGGCTTCGTGGCGCTGCTCGGCCTGATCGCGCTCGCCGGCATGATCATGCGCAACGCGGTCATCCTGGTCGACCAGATCGAGACCGACGTTTCGCACGGCCTGACCCGCCGCGAGGCGATCGTGGAGGCCACCGTCCGCCGCGCCCGTCCGGTGGTGCTGACGGCGCTTGCCGCCATCCTGGCCATGATCCCGCTGTCGCGCTCGGCGTTCTGGGGTCCGATGGCAATCACCATCATGGGCGGCTTGTTCGTTGCGACCTTCCTCACGCTGCTGTACCTGCCGGGGCTCTACGCCCTCTGGTTCCGCAAGAGCCTGGATGAGGCGGGCACCCCCGAGCAGCCTGCCGCGCCGCAGCATGGGAGCGATGACCAGAACGCAATTCCGCTTGCTGAGGCGGCTGAATAAGTGAAGATGAACTGCTGATTGACGAGTCCTGACAGATGACACTGGTTTCGGAACATATCGAAGGGGACACGCGGGATCGTATTCTCGAGGTGGCTGAGCGGCTGTTCCGCCAGATCGGTTATCTCAAGACCACGGTCGGCGACATCGCCAAGGAGCTCAAGATGAGCCCCGCCAACGTTTATCGCTTCTTCGAATCGAAGAAGGCGATTCATCAGGCGGTGGCCCGCTCGCTGATGGGCGAGGTCGAGCTGGAAGCGCAGCGGATCGTGGCGAGGCCCGGTCCGGTACTGCCGCGCTTCCGCGAACTGCTCACCACCATCAACCGCATGAACACCGAGCGCTATGTCGGCGACAACAAGCTGCACGAGATGGTCGAGATCGCGATGCAGGAGGACTGGGACGTCTGCGTCAACCACATGGAGTGCATTGCCGGGGTCATCGGCCAGATGATCGCGCAAGGCGTGGCCTCCGGCGAGTTCGAGGCGCCGGACCTGCAACTGGCCGCGCTCTGCGCCTGCACCGCGATGATGCGCTTTTTCCACCCCCAGATGATCGCCCAGTGCGCCACCAAGCCGGGCCCGACCATCGACCAGATGATCGATTTCGTCATCGCCGGATTGTCCCCGCGGCACTGACGGGCCGGCGAATTTCCTCCTATAAGCAGGCCGACTGCCCCGGAATGACGGCTGGTGGCTGGCAAGGACGGATCAACAAACTCCGTCATTGCGAGCGTAGCGCGAAGCAATCCAGAATCTTTCCGCGGCGCGGCTCTGCGGAACGCAGCAATCCAGACTGTCTCGGTGCGGAAGATTCTGGATTGCTTCGCTGCGCTCGCAAAGACGAGAAGGAAAAGCGCGTGACCGACAAAGACCTGCACTTCTACGAGCCCGCCAAGGGCCACGGCCTCAAGCACGATCCCTTCAACGCCATCGTCGCGCCGCGGCCGATCGGCTGGATCTCGTCGCGCGACACCAAAGGCCATGTCAACCTCGCGCCTTATAGCTTCTTCAATGCGTTCTGCTATGTCCCCCCGATCATCGGTTTCTCCTCCACAAACTGGAAGGACACGGTCGCGAACATCCAGCAGACCGGCGAGTTCGTCTGGAATCTCGCCACCATGGACCTGGCCAGGCACATGAACGCGACTGCGGCGCACGTTGGCCCTGAGGTCGACGAGTTCAAGGTTGCCGGCCTCACCGCCGTGCCCGGCAGGCTCGTCAACGTGCCGCGCGTGGGCGAAAGTCCCGTCGCGTTCGAGTGCAAAGTGTCCGATATCGTCCGCCTCAAGGGCGCCGACGGCAAGGAAGCCAACGCCTGGCTGACGCTCGGCGAGGTCGTTGCCGTCCATATCGACAAGGCCATGATCAAGGACGGCGTCTACCAGACCGCCGCCGCCCGCCCGATCGTCCGGGCCGGCCGCAGCGGGGATTATTTCGAGATCAAGCCGGAAAACATGTTCGAGATGGTGCGGCCGGATTAGACCAGCCGACCTCGAAGCCCATCCCCCTTCCGGAACTGCCCCCACGCCTCGGCCGTTATGGCCCTGGGCGGTCGCCCGGCCGCGTCAATTCGCGTCTTTTCGCAGGCGAAGTGTTCACCGCCGCCGGCCACTTTCCGCTAAAATGCCCGATCACCGCGCCGATGCATGAGGTCCGCCATGAGCTTCCGCCGCGACACTTTGACAAAGCCGATTTTCTCCTGGGCGCGTGGCGTGCTGCCGGCGATGTCGGACACCGAGCGCGAGGCGCTGGAGGCCGGCGACGTCTGGTGGGACGCCGATCTCTTCACCGGCAACCCCGATTGGTCGAAGCTGCTGAAGGTCCCGCAGGCAACGCTGACCGACGAGGAGCGGGCCTTCCTCAACGGCCCCGTCGACGAGCTCTGCGCCATGCTCGACGAGTGGAAGATCTTTTGGGAATGGCGCGACCTGCCGCCCGATGTCTGGCACTTCATCAAGCGCGAAAAATTCTTCGGCATGATCATTCCGAAGGAGTTCGGCGGCCTCGGCTTCTCGCCCTATGCGCATTCGGAAGTGGTGCGCAAGATCTCGACCCGGTCGATCGCCGCCGCGGTGACGGTGATGGTGCCGAACTCGTTGGGCCCCGGCGAGCTCCTGATGCACTTCGGCACCAAGGAGCAGCAGCAGCGCTGGCTGCCGCGTCTTGCCGACGGCCGCGACATTCCCTGCTTCGGCCTCACCAGCCCTGAGGCCGGCTCCGACGCCGCCTCGATGGTCGACACCGGCGTCATCTGCAAAGGCAGCTTCGAGGGTCAGGAGGTGCTGGGTCTGAAGCTCAACTGGCACAAGCGTTACATCACGCTCGGTCCCGTCGCCACGCTGCTTGGCCTCGCCTTCAAGGCCTATGACCCCGATCATCTCGTGGGACGCCAGGAAGAGCTCGGCATCAGCGTGGCGCTGATCCCGACCAACCTTCCCGGCGTCGAAATCGGCAAACGCCATCTGCCGTCGATGCAGGTGTTCCAGAACGGCCCGAATTGGGGCCGCGACGTTTTCATTCCGCTCGACTACGTCATCGGCGGCCAGGCGCGGCTGGGGCAGGGCTGGAAGATGCTGATGACGGCGCTCGCCGCCGGCCGCGGCATCTCGTTGCCCTCGCTCTCCGCCGCCGGCGCCGCTTATGCCGCCCGCACCACCGGCGCCTATGCCCGGATCCGCGAGCAGTTCGGCATCTCCATCTCCAAATTCGAGGGCGTCGAGGAGCCGCTCGCGCGCATCGTCGCGACCGCCTATCAGCTCGACGCGGCGCGACGGCTGACCTGCGCCGCGCTGAATGCCGGCATCCATCCCGCCGTCATCTCCGGCATCATGAAGCTGCACGCGACCGAGCGGATGCGCACCGCGGTCGACGACGCCATGGACATCCATGGTGGCAAGGCCGTGATCGACGGTCCGCAAAACTATCTCGGCAATCTCCACCGTGCCGTCCCCGTCGGCATCACCGTCGAGGGCGCCAATATCCTCACCCGCAATCTCATCGTGTTCGGGCAAGGCGCCATCCGCGCCCATCCCTATCTGCTCGACGAGATGAATGCGCTCGCGGATGCCGATCGCGAGCGCGGGCTCACCGCCTTCGACAAGGCGTTCTGGAAGCATGTCGGCCACAGCTTAGAGACACTGTTGCGCGCGTTCGGCCGGAGCTGGAGCTTTGGTGTCTTCGCGCTTGCACCCGATGCGGGTGACGCCAGGCCATTCTATCGTCAGCTCTCGCGCTACTCGGCGGCGTTTGCCCTCTGCGCCGATATGGCGCTGCTGACGCTCGGCGGCGCGCTCAAGCGCAAGGAGATGCTGTCGGCGCGTTTCGGCGACATCCTGTCCGAGCTGTATCTGCTGTCTGCCGCGCTCAAACGCTGGCATGACGAGGGGCGGCAGAAGGATGATTTTGCAGCGCTCGAATGGTGCATGGCGACGGGCTTTCGGACCATCGAGAACCGGCTTGCCGAGATTCTCGCCAATCTGCCGAACCGTTTCGTCGCAAGGATTCTCAAATTCGTGGTCCAGCCATTCGGCGCCCGCGTGCTGGGTCCCTCCGACCGAGTGGTGCATCAATGCGCGAGCCTTGTGCTGGAGCCGTCGGCCGCGCGCGACCGCCTCACGCCCGATCTGGCTTATGTCGATGACGATGGCGGCTTCGCCCGGCTGGAGCGCGCTTTCGACCTGGTCGCAGGCACGGACGCCATCGCCAGGCGCATGCGCGCGGCGCATATGAGCGACTGGAAGGATGCGGTGGCCAAGGGCGTGATGACGCAGGCCGAGGGCGAGCAGCTGGCTGCGGCCCGCGAAGCGGTCGCAAAGGTGATAGAGGTCGACGATTTTGCGCCGGAGGCGCTGTCGCCGATTTACAAGAAAACCGGCGACGTGCATCAGTTCTTCCAGGAACTCGGTGAACAGAGGGCGGCGAGCTGATGGCACGACCGGTTTTCATCGTCGACGGCAGCCGGACGCCGTTTCTCAAAGCGCGTTCGGGGCCCGGTCCGTTCACGCCGGTCGATCTCGCCGTGCAATGCGGCCGGCCGCTGCTGGCGCGCCAGCCGTTTTCGCCTGATACATTCGACCAGGTCATCCTCGGCTGCGTCAACGTGATCGCGGACGAAATGAACCCAGCGCGCGTCGCCGCGCTCCGGCTCGGCATGGGCGAGGACATGGTCGCCTTCACCGTGCAGATCAATTGCGGATCCGGCATGCAGTCGATCGACACCGCCTACCGCTACATCCGCGAGGGCCATGCCGACATGATCCTCGCCGGCGGCACCGAAGCGCTCAGCCACGCGCCGCTGGTCTGGCCCAATTCGGGCGTGCGCTGGTTTGCCGGCCTCGCCACCGCCAAGGGCGTCGCCGCGAAGCTTGCCGCAGCCTTCAGGCTGCGGCCGCGCTATCTCAAGCCGATCATCGGGTTGGAGCGCGGGCTGACCGATCCCATTACCGATTTGAACATGGGCCAGACGGCCGAAGTCGTCGGCCATCTCTTCGGCATCACCCGCGCGCAGTCCGATGCCTATGCCGCCGAGAGCCATCGCCGGCTCGCGCATGCGCAGGCGGAAGGTTTTCTCAAGGGCGAAGTCGAAACCGCGTTCTCCCGCGACGGAAAATTCTTCGACCATGATGATGGCGTGCGTCCGGACTCGACGGCCGAGAAGCTCGCCAAGCTGAGGCCGGTGTTCGAGCGTCCCTGGGGCCAGGTCACTGCCGGCAATTCCTCGCAGATCACCGACGGCGCGTCCTGGGTGATCCTGGCGTCCGACGAAGCGGTCGCCAAGCACAAGCTGACGCCGAAGGCGGTCATCGTCGACAGCAACTGGGCCGCACTTGATCCAAGCATCATGGGTCTCGGTCCCGTGATGTCGGCGACGCCGCTACTCAAGCGCAACGATCTCACCATTCAGGACGTCCAGACCTGGGAGCTCAACGAGGCGTTTGCCACCCAAGTGCTCGGCTGCCTCGCCGCCTGGAATGACGACAAATTCTGCCGCGAGATTTTGGGACTCGATGGCGCTGCCGGCGAGATCGACCGCGAAAAACTCAATGTCGATGGCGGCGCTATCTCGCTCGGGCATCCCGTCGGCACCTCCGGAAACCGCATCGTGCTGCATCTCGTCAACACCATGAAGCGGCTCGGCACGCGGCGCGGCGTTGCCACCGAATGCATCGGCGGCGGGCTCGGCGGCGCCATGCTGATCGAGGCGGTGTGACATGGATTCCAAGATCATGACCGCGCTCGGCGACCGCGTGATGGAGCTCGGACCCAAGCCCGCTGCCGATAGTCCCTACAAGCACTTCAAGCTGACGCGCGACGCCGACGGCGTCGCCTGGCTGCTGTTCGACCGCACTGACGCCAGCGCCAATACGCTGTCCTCGGACGTGATGGAGGAGTTCGACTCCGTACTGGCGGCGATTGAGACCGAGCGCCCGGCCGGCCTCGTGATCCGCTCCGCAAAACAGTCCGGCTTCATCGCGGGCGCCGACGTCAACGAATTTCGCGGTGCCGATGATGCCGGGATGGTGGAGACGCGGATCCGCGCCGCCCACGCGGTGGTCGACCACCTGGAAGCGCTGAAGCTGCCGACGGTCGCGGTGATCCACGGCTTCTGCCTCGGCGGCGGGCTCGAAGTCGCGCTCGCCTGCCAATCGCGCATCGCCATCGACGGCGCGCGCTTCGGCTTCCCGGAGGTGATGCTGGGCCTGCACCCCGGGCTCGGCGGCACCGCGCGTTTCACTGCGCTGGTCAATCCGACCCAGTCGATGGCCCTGATGCTGACCGGCCGCACCATCGATGCCCGCCGCGCCAAATCGCTCGGCCTCGTCGACACCGTGACGCAGGAGCGCCACGTTCGTAATGCGGTGAAGGACGCACTGTTCGGCCGGCTCAAGCGGGCACGGCCGGGCTTTCTGACGCGTGCGGCGAATTTCGGCCCGGTGCGCGGGCTGTTGGCCAGGCGGATGCGATCGGAGGCGGCGAAGGCCGCGTCCCGCGAGCATTATCCAGCACCCTATGCCTTGATCGATCTCTGGGAGGCCCATGGCGGCAGCAAGGCCGCGATGCTCAGGGCAGAGCAGGCCTCGTTCGCCAAGCTGATGGTGACGCCGACCGCGCAGAACCTGATCCGCGTGTTCTTCCTGCGCGAGCAGATGAAGAAGGCGGCAGGCTCCGGCAACAGGATCAAGCATGTCCACGTCATTGGCGCCGGCGCCATGGGTGGCGACATCGCGGCCTGGTGCGCGGGGCAGGGGCTGCGCGTCTCGCTCGCCGATATGAAGGCGGAGCCGATTGCGGGCGCGGTCAAGCGCGCCGCCGAGCTCTACGGAAAGATCATTCGCAAGCCGACCGAGGTGCGCGACGCGCTCGATCGCCTGATCCCCGACATGGATGGGGAGAGCGTCCGCAACGCCGATCTTATCATCGAGGCGGTCCCGGAGAAGCTCGAGCTGAAGCAGAAGGTCTATGCCGGGCTCGAGCCGCGGATGAAGCCGGGCGCGATTCTCGCGACCAACACGTCGAGCATTCCGCTCCAGGATTTGCGCACCACGCTGGCGCGGCCGGAGCGGCTGGTCGGCCTCCACTTCTTCAATCCGGTGTCGCGGTTGCAGCTGGTGGAAGTCGTCAGCCATGACGGTAACGATACGCAGGTGCTGAAGGAGGCACTCGCTTTCGTCGGCGTGATCGATCGGCTGCCGTTGTCGGTGAAGAGCTCGCCGGGCTTCCTCGTCAACCGCGCGCTGACGCCCTACATGCTGGAAGCGATGGTGATGCTGGACGAGAAGATCGACCAGCGCCTGATCGACGCCGCCGCGGAGCAGTTCGGCATGCCGATGGGGCCGATCGAACTGGCAGACCAGGTCGGGCTCGACATTTGTCTCGACGTCGGCGACATGCTGCGCAGCAAGTTCGGCGATCTGCTGCCGCCGACGCCGGCGTGGCTGCGCGAGAAGGTCGCCAAGGGCGAGCTCGGCCGCAAGACCGGCAAGGGCTTTTACGTCTGGCGCGACGGCAAGGCCGAGAAGGCGCCGTTGCCCGAGACTGGTCCGCGCGTCACCGACCAGATGATCGACCGTCTGGTGCTGCCGATGTCCAACGTCTGCGTTGCGGCGCTTCGCGAGGGGATCGTCGATGATGCCGACATGGTCGATGGCGCCATGATCTTCGGCACCGGTTATGCACCGTTCCGTGGCGGTCCGTTGAACTATGCGCGCACGCGTGGCGTGGATCATGTCGTATCCACCTTGCGCGCACTGGCCGGGAGATTCGGCGAGCGCTTTGCGCCGGATCCGGGCTGGGACAATTTCACGTGAGCAGTTTCAAGTGAGCAATCCTCAAGTGAGGAATCTTCAAGTGAGAGCGGCATGAACGAGCAAGCCAATGCCGGGCCGGGCGGCGATCTCTGCATCCGCACGCTGGCAATGCCTGCCGACACCAACGCAAACGGCGACATCTTCGGCGGCTGGCTGCTCAGCCAGATGGACGTCGGCGGCGGCGTGTTTGCGTCAAAGGTCGCAAAGTCGCGCACGGTGACCGTCGCCATCGAGGCGATGAATTTTCGCAAGGCCGTCTATGTCGGCGATCTCGTTTCGGTCCACGCCCACCTCGTTCGCGTCGGGCGCACGTCCATCACCGTGCATCTGGAAGCGTGGGCGCTGCGCCGCGGCGAGCAGCAACCGTTCCTCGTCACCGACGGCAACTTCACCTACGTGTCGATCGACGAGCACGGCCGCCCGCAGCCGGTTCGCCCGGCCGACACCACCATCGCGACGTAATCGCACGCGGCGTTGCGCCTCATCTCAGTGCGGCGCCGCCAAACGCGGCGCGACTGAGTCCCGCCGCCGCGGCTTTGCCAAGAACCAGTCATAAAACGGATGAGGTCCCGGCTTACTCAATCGCGTGTCGATCCGGGGCGGAAACGGCGTCAAAATGCCCAGGAACCTTTGGGCGGAACTGCCGTTATTTGCCCGCACTGAGGAATCCACGGACCATGCCGGACAGCTACATCATCGAAGTCGATTCGCAGACCGCAGGTATCGTCGTTCGTTCCCAGGGAGGCTACTGCTTTTTCGCCTCATCCAACCGCTTCAATCGTCTCGAAGGCCAGCTCTTCCGCAACGCCCGCGAAGCCGAGCGCGCCGCGCGCAAGCTGGTTAACGGTGATGTGAAGGAAGCGGCATAATTTTCCGCCTGTCATTTCGGGGCGCGCTAAGCGTGGTCGGAATCTTTTGCCGACAACTGTCCTTCCTTCTCCCCTTGTGGGAGGAGGTGGCGCGAAGCGCCGGATGAGGGGTTGTTTCGCCGAATTCAATTGTGAGAGGTGCGCTCGCGGAAGCATACCCCTCACCCGTCTCGCCGCTCTGCGGCGAGCCACCCTCTCCTACAAGGTGAGAGGGATAAGCCGCAATCACAACTTGGTTGCTGCCCGCGACAACAGCTTCCAGTCGTCGCCCTGCTTCTGCCAGTTCATCAGGATGTAAAGGCTGTTTGATACTTTCTGTCCGCCGGTCATCATCTCGGCCAGCCAGTGGAAGCGAACGATCGCGGCGGGGCCGACGATCTTGATGGTCGGATCCTTGTAGGTAATCGACAGGAATTCCGTTTTGCCGTCGGTGGCGTTGGCGACGAAGGCCGCCTTATCCTCAAGGAAGCCGCTGGAATGGCTGTAGCTCAGATCGTCCGAGCACAGCGCGCTGAGCGCCTTCGGATCGGCCGCGATTTGGGCGAGGCGAAATGCCTCGACGTTCTTTGCCACCGCCTCGTGGTCTGTCGTGGCAGCATGATCGCGATTCAATGTCGTCATATCCTTCGTCCTTGATCTTGCGTCCACTGTTGCAGCCGCACTTGATTTTGTCGAGCATCAGGTCGCAATACGCTGCATTGCGCCAGGCGGAGCGATTTCTGACGCGCAAAGCGTGGTCGGAATTTTTTGCAGTCCCTGGTGCTCCTGCACTTTCCTTCCCTTGTTGGAGAAGGTGGCGTAGGCCGCCTCCAGCGGTCGTTCTTAAGAAGACGCCGAAGCGAGGCTTCGGCTCTG
>NZ_JADPIT010000031.1:106013-124444 GCF_023073035.1 Bradyrhizobium sp. 62 | reverse complement strand
CCCTGCTTCTGCCAGTTCATCAGGATGTGAAGGTTGGTCGGCACTTTTTTCCCATCGGCCGCCATCTCCTGTTCCGCCATCCAGTGGAAACGCACGATCGCAGCGGGGCCGACGACCTTGATGGTCGGGTCCTTGTATTCGATCGACAGGAATTTGGATTTGCCGTCGGTGGCGTTGGCGACGAAGGTCGCCTTGTCCTCGACCTTGCCGCTGGAATGGCTGTAGCTCACCTCGTCGGCGCAGAGTGCGCCGAGCGCCTTGGGATCGGCCGCGATCTGGGCGAGACGGAACGCCTCGACCTTCTTCGCTACGGCTTCCTCGTCCGCCGAGGCCGCCAGCACCGGTGTCGTGAGCGCTGAAACTGCAAGCGTGGAGACGGCAAGAGCTGGGACGGCAAGAGTCGAGAGAGCCAGATCGCGTCGGTTGATCGTCATTGTTTCCTCCTTTTTGATCTTGCACGGAGTGTTGCAGCCGCGCGCGACTTTGTCGAGTGTCGCGTAGTGGTCATGCACGTGCGTCATTGCGCGATTGGCGCTGTATTGATACGGCTTTCGTATTGATGCGTCATCTATTCGGGAAAGTACGGACATGATCGAGGCTATCGGCAGGGCGTTGCTGTTCGACATCGACGGTACGCTCGCCAACACCGATCCGCTGCACCTGAAGGCCTTCAACCAGGTGCTCGGCCCTCGCGGCCATGTCTTCGATCACGCGCGCTTCTCCAGGGAGCTGCAAGGCTTCGCGAATATAGCGATCGGCGAGCGCTTTCTGCCCGACGAGGCGCCGGAACGGCGTGCCTTGATCCTCGATGAGAAGGAGGAAGTCTTCCGCGAACTCGTCGCCGGGCAGATCGAGCCGCTGCCGGGCCTGATGGCGCTGCTCGACAGGGCGGATGCGGCCGGTATTCCCATGGTTGCGGTAACCAACGCCCCGCGGCTGAATGCGGAGCTGCTGCTGTCCGGCCTCGGCATCACGGACCGCTTCAAGGCGCTCGTGATCGGCGCCGAGCTGTTGCACGGCAAGCCGCATCCGCTGCCTTATCAGGAAGGGTTGCGCTTTGCCGGCGCCAGCGCGATGGCCTCGATCGCGTTCGAGGACTCCCGCACCGGCGTGCAGTCGGCTGCGGCGGCCGGCATTCCGACCATCGGCATCCGGACCAGCCTCAGCCATGCTGATCTCGTCGCCGCCGGGGCTATCGCCTCCGCCAGCGCCTTCGACGATCCGGACCTGCTGACGCGTCTCGCCGCTGCGATGGCGTGGTGAAGACCTCGTCCGTTAATCGTGATCGGCGCGCGCATTGACCGAACGCGCGAACCGCCGCACCATGCAGCTTCCTGACTTGAGGCCATCGCCGTGACCGGACTGACCCATCGCCAAGCCGAAATCCTCAACATCGCGCGGGCCTCGGGCCGCGTCATGGTCGATGAGCTGGCGCGCCGGTTCGAGGTTTCGGCGCAGACCATCCGCAAGGATCTCAACGATCTGTGCGAGCGCCGCTCACTGACCCGTATCCATGGCGGCGCCATCATCGCCTCCGGCGTCGAAAACCTCGCCTATGAGGCGCGGCGCTTCGTCGCCGCGGACGAGAAGAAGGCGATCGGAGCTGCGGCCGCCTCCCTGATCCCGAACGGCTGCTCGCTCTTCATCAACATCGGCACCACGACCGAGGAGGTCGCGAGCGCGCTGACCTCGCACGAGGACCTCCTCGTCATCACCAACAATCTGAACGTCGCCATGCTGCTCTACCGCCATCCCCGCATCGAGGTGGTGGTCGCCGGCGGCACGGTACGACGCGCCGACGGTGCGGTGGTCGGCTCGACCGCAACGCAGCTGATCGGCCAGTTCAAGGTCGACTACGCCATCATCGGGGCGTCCGCGATCGACGAGGAGGGCGCGCTGCTCGACTTCGACTATCGCGAGGTGCAGGTTGCGCAGGCCATCATCGCCAACGCCCGCAGCGTCATGCTGGTCGCGGACTCGACCAAGCTCCGCCGCAGCGCGCCGGTGCGCATCGCACATATCAGCCAGATCCAGACCTTCGTCACCGACCAGGAATTGCCCGAGCGCCTCGCCACCATCTGCCACGGCAAGGGCATCGAGGTGATGGCGGCGATGCCGAAGGGGGCCGATGTCGATGAGGCCCAAGGCGAGATACAAGAAGCGCCCGAGGCCGCGCCGGTGGTGCGGCTGAGGTAAGACTATGGGTCGTCCCACGGGTTCAGCAGCGGCACGCCGAACACCGCGAAATCCTTCACATTGTGCGTGACGAGCATGAGGTTGTTCGCGAGAGCGGTCGCGGCAAAGAAGCCGTCCATGACAGACAATGCGACGCCGCTTCTGCGGCTCTGAGCCATCAGGTCGCCCCAGCGTTCCGCCACCGCGTGGTCGATCGGCAGGGTGCGCCCGGCAAAACGCTCCGGCAGATCGTGGGCAAGCCAGGCGGCCAGTGCTGCGCGCCGACGGCCGTCCTCCAGCAATGCGATGCCGCGGCGAAGCTCGGCGATCGATGCCACGCTGATGAACGCACGATCCTCGTCGATCGTATCAAGCCATGACAGGACTTTCGGCGAAGGGGCCGGCCTCTGGACCTCCGACAACACGTTGGTGTCGAGCAGCAGATTCACGGCAGCTCGTCGTGCGGCGCGTCGTGCACGCGTTCAAGCTCGAGGTCGGCGCTGCGGAGCGGCGAAGCCAGCAGGAATTCGGCCAAGGTACCTTTACGTGCCGTCTTGCGCGCCCATTCCTCGGCAGAAACGATCACCGCATTGGGCTTGCCGTGTCGGGTGATGATTTGCGGGCCGGCTTGAGCACGGTCGATCACCTCGGATAGCCGGGCCTTGGCGTTGGCAAGCGTCCACGAGTCAGTCGCTGGTGAGTCTGGTGCAGTGCTGTGGTCTGTCATGCAGATAATGACCAATATGACTATCGTAACTAATAATGGCCATCGACGACTATTCAAGAGCAATACTGCTGTTCGAATACTCTCTTGAACTGCCCATTTCCTGCCCATGCGCCCACTTAAGAGTTCCGCTTTCACTTCCTTCCTCCTCTCTTTCATCTTGCTTTCGTTTTCTGGTGTGATCTAATCAAAAGCGAAAGTAACCGCTCGATTGAACGGGCGGTCGCCGGGGGATGCGTCTGTTGGAGCGTATTTTCGACCTCGCCATTATCGGAGGCGGTGTTAACGGCTGCGGCATCGCGCGCGACGCGGTGGGCCGTGGCAACACGGTTTTCCTGTGCGAAATGAACGATCTGGCGAGCGGGACGTCGTCCTGGTCGACCAAGCTGGTGCATGGCGGCCTGCGCTATCTCGAATATTACGAGTTCCGGCTGGTCCGCGAGGCGCTGATCGAGCGCGAGATTCTCTGGGGCATCGCGCCCCATATCATTCGCCCCCTGCGTTTCGTTTTGCCGCACCATGCGGGCCTGCGGCCGGCCTGGCTGCTGCGCCTCGGCCTCTTCCTCTATGACCACATCGGCGGCCGTCATTTGTTGCCGGCGACGCGCTCGGTCGACCTTGGGCGTGACGAGGTCGGCCGCCCGCTGATCCCGAACCGCTACGGCCGCGCGTTCGAATATTCCGACTGCTTCGTCGACGACGCCCGCCTCGTCGTGCTCAACGCGCGCGATGCCGCCGATAAGGGCGCCGAGATCCGCACCCGTACGCGCGCAACGGATATCAAACAGTCCGACGGCATCTGGACCGTCAGCATGATCGACACGCTGACCGGCGCGCGTTCGTCGATCCAGGCCCGTGCGCTGGTCAATGCCGGCGGTCCCTGGGTCGAGGATGTGCTCGGCCGCGGCGCCGGCGTCAACGCCAAGGCCAAGGTGCGCCTGGTGCAAGGCTCGCACATCGTGGTCAAGAAGCTCTACGACCACGACCGCGCCTACATGTTCCAGAATGCCGACGGCCGCATCATCTTCGTCATTCCCTATCAGGACGATTTTACGCTGATCGGCACCACCGACCGCGACTATGACGGCGATCCCGCCAAGGTGAAGGCGACGGCCGAGGAGATCCAGTATCTCTGCACGGCGGCAAGCGAGTATCTGGCCAAGCCTGTCACGCCTGACGACGTGGTCTGGACCTATTCCGGCGTGCGTCCGCTCTACGACGACGGCGCCAGCGAAGCCAAGGCCGCGACGCGCGATTATGTGTTCGAGCTCGACACGCCCGGGGGCGTGCCGCTGCTGTCGATCTATGGCGGCAAGATCACGACCTACCGCCGTCTCGCCGAGGAGGCGCTGGAACGGCTCGCGCCCTATCTTCGCAGTGCGAAAGCGCGCGAAGGTTGGACCGGCAAATGGCCGCTGCCCGGCGGCGACATGGGCGTCTCCGATGTCGACGGCCTGATCGCCGAGCTTCAGCGCGGCTATCCCTTCCTCAGCCACGAGCATGCGCGGCGCCTTGCGCGCGCCTATGGCACGAGAGCGGTCAAGCTGCTTGGGGATGCGAAATCGGCGGCCGATCTCGGCCAGGCCTTCGGCGCGACGCTGACCGAGCGCGAAGTCCGCTATCTCATGGCCAACGAATGGGCCGTCACCGCCGACGACGTCGTCTGGCGCCGTTCCAAGCTCGGCCTGCGACTAAGTGCCGACGAGATCGCGGCGCTGGACGACTGGATCAGGACCCACGCCGTACAGCAAAGTCCCCTGCTGGAAGCCGGAGGACGCTCATGACCGTCACACTCAATCACGTGACCCGGACTGTCGACGGTATCCCACATATCCGCGACGTCTCGCTGACGCTCGAGAGCGGCACGCTCAACGTGCTGCTCGGGCCGACGCTGTCGGGCAAGACTTCGATCATGCGGCTGCTCGCAGGCCTGGACAAGCCGACATCGGGCAAGCTGCTGGTCAATGGCAAGGACGTCACCGGTGTCGACGTGCGCCAGCGCTCGGTCGCGATGGTCTATCAGCAGTTCATCAATTATCCTTCACTCACGGTCTATGAGAACATCGCCTCGCCTTTGCGCGTGCAGGGCAAGCCGCGCGCCGAGATCGAGGCGCGTGTCGCGGAAGCCGCCCGGCTGCTCAGGCTCGAGCCGTTCCTGAAGCGCACGCCGCTCCAGCTTTCCGGCGGCCAGCAGCAGCGAACTGCGATGGCGCGCGCGCTGGTGAAGGGCGCCGACCTCGTGCTGCTCGACGAGCCGCTCGCCAATCTCGACTACAAGCTGCGCGAGGAGCTGCGCACCGAGCTGCCGCGCATCTTCGAGGCATCCGGCGCGATCTTCGTCTATGCCACCACCGAGCCGACCGAGGCGCTGCTGCTCGGCGGCAACACTGTGTGCATGTGGCAGGGAGAGGCGCTCCAGATCGGCGAGACGTCGAAGGTCTACCGCCGCCCGCAGACCTTGCGCGTCGCGCAGGTGTTCTCCGATCCGCCGCTCAATCTCGTCGGCATCGAGAAGAAGAACGGTTCCGTGCAATATGCGGGCGGCATTGCTGCGCCGGCGTCCGGTCTCTATGCCTCGCTCGCGGACGGCGCCTATCGCGTCGGATTTCGCGCCCATCAGCTCGCGCTTGCCAATGGCGAGACTGACCGCCACGCCTTCCATGCCACGGTAACGGTGACCGAGATCACCGGTTCGGAGAGTTTCGTGCATCTGACCCGCGACGGATCGAATTGGGTGGCGGTGCTGCACGGCGTGCACGAGTTCGAGCCCGGCCAGACCATTGATGCCGTGCTCGATCCCAACGACGTTTTCGTGTTCGACGCTGGCGACCGCCTGGTCGCAGCGCCCGGTCCCATAGCGTTTTCAAGCGAAGTGCCGAGCGGTTCGCGTGAAGAAAACGCGTCAAAGAAAAAAGCCTGAGGGGGATGCGACATGGCCCGCATTGACCTCGTCGATCTCGCGCACTCCTACGGCGGCAATGATGCGCCGCAGGACAGTTTTGCGCTGAAGCCCGTCACCATGACTTGGCGGCAGGGCGGCGCCTATGCGCTGCTCGGGCCGTCCGGCTGCGGCAAGACCACGCTGCTCAACGTCATCTCCGGCATCATCACCCCGTCGCGGGGGAAAATCCTGTTCGACGGCGAGGACATCACACCGCTGTCAACCCAGAAGCGCAACATCGCCCAGGTGTTCCAGTTTCCGGTGATCTACGACACCATGACGGTGGGGCAAAATTTGGCGTTCCCTCTGAAGAACCGCGGCGTGCCGAAGGCCGAGATCGACAAGCGCGTCGCCGAGATCGGCCGCCTGCTCGACCTCGAACCCTATCTGAACCGCAAGGCGACGCGGCTCACGGCCGATGCCAAGCAGAAGATATCGGTCGGCCGCGGCCTCGTCCGCTCCGACGTTGCCGCCGTGCTGTTCGACGAGCCGCTCACCGTGATCGACCCCGAGCTGAAATGGCAGCTCCGCTCCAAGCTGAAGGCGCTGCATCGCGAGCTCGACCTGACGATGATCTACGTCACCCACGACCAGACCGAGGCGCTGACCTTCGCCGACACCGTGGTGGTCATGCATGACGGCCGCGTGGTGCAGAGCGGCACGCCGGCCGAGCTGTTCGACAAGCCGGCGCACACCTTCGTCGGCTATTTCATCGGCTCGCCCGGCATGAACATCCTGCCGGCCGAGGTGAGGGGCCGTGAGGCCAGGATCGGCGGTCATGTGATCGCGCTCAACCGCAGCTACGACAAGCTGCCCGATGGCGCGAAGATCGAGATCGGCGTCCGTCCGGAATTCGTTGAGGCCGTTGCGCCGGCGCCCGGCCTGCTCAGTGCGAAGATCGAACGCGTCGACGACCTCGGCCGCATTCGCTTCGCGCGTGCGCGGCTCGGTGATGCAAAGCTCGCGGCCCGCGCACCGGCCGGCTTCACCAGCCCGGACGGCACGGCCGGCCTGAAATTCGATCCGTCGCACGTCCACGTCTATGCCGACAGCCTTCTGGTGGAGGGAGCCGCCTGATGGACAAGACCGTCAACCAAAAAGCCTGGTTCCTGGTGCTGCCGGTGTTCCTGGTCGTCGCCTTCTCGGCAGTGCTGCCGCTGATGACGGTGGTGAACTATTCGATGCAGGACACCTTCGGCAACAACCAGTTCTTCTGGAACGGTGTCGGTTGGTTCAAGGAGCTGCTCGATCCTTCGACCGACCTCGGCGGCCGCTTCCTCGCTTCGCTTGGCCGCAATCTGTTCTTCTCGCTGGTGATCCTCGCGATCGAGGTGCCGCTCGGCATCGTCGTCGCGCTGTCGATGCCGCGCCAGGGCTGGACGGTTGCAGCCTGCCTCGTCATCCTCGCGCTGCCGTTGCTGATCCCGTGGAACGTGGTCGGCACGATCTGGCAGATCTTCGGCCGGCCCGACATCGGCCTGCTCGGTTATGTCCTCAATGCCATCGGCATCGACTACAATTACGTCTCCAACGACATCGACGCCTGGGTCACCGTCATCGTGATGGACGTCTGGCACTGGACCAGCCTGGTCGCGCTGCTCTGCTACGCCGGCCTGAAGTCGATTCCGGAAGCGTATTACCAGGCGGCGCAGATCGACGGCGCCTCGCGCTGGGCGGTGTTCAAGGCGATCCAGCTGCCGAAGATGAACCGCGTGCTGCTGATCGCGGTGCTGCTGCGCTTCATGGACAGTTTCATGATCTACACCGAGCCGTTCGTCGTGACGGGCGGCGGGCCCGGCAACTCGACGACCTTCGTGTCGATCGAGCTGGTCAAGATCGCGCTCGGCCAGTTCGACCTCGGCAAGGCCGCCGCGCTGTCGCTGGTCTACAACCTCATCATCCTGATCGTCTGCTGGATCTTCTACACCGTCATGACCAATGCCGGCGCCGACCGGAAATCGCATGAAGGAGCCGTGTGATGCATTCGATCCCCGGCCGTCGTCTCATCATGGCGCTGTTTTTGATCTTCCTGCTGCTGCCGATCTACTGGCTCGTCAACATGAGCTTCAAGACCAACGCCGAGATCGTCTCGACGATGACACTGTGGCCGCACGCCCCGACGCTCCAGCACTACAAGCGCATCTTCACCGACGAGAGCTGGTATTCCGGCTATATCAACTCGCTGGAATATGTCGTCCTCAACACCATCATCTCGATCTCGGTGGCGCTGCCGGCGGCCTACGCGTTCTCGCGCTACCGCTTCCTCGGCGACAAGCATCTGTTCTTCTGGCTGCTGTCGAACCGCATGGCGCCGGCCGCGGTTTATGCACTGCCGTTCTTCAACCTCTATTCGGCGATCGGGCTGTTCGATACGCCCTGGGCGGTCGCGCTCGCGCACTGCATCTTCAACGTCCCGCTGGCGGTGTGGATCCTGGAAGGCTTCGTCTCCGGCGTGCCGCGCGAGATCGACGAGACCGCTTTCCTCGACGGCTATTCCTTTCCGCGCTTCTTCATCAAGATCCTGGTGCCGTTGATTGCGAGCGGCATTGGCGTCGCCGCCTTCTTCTGCTTCATGTTCTCCTGGGTCGAGCTGCTGCTCGCGCGCACGCTGACCTCGGTCTCGGCCAAGCCGATCGCGGCGATCATGACGCGCACGGTGTCGGCCGCGGGCATGGACTGGGGCCTGCTGGCTGCGGCCGGCGTGCTGACGATCATCCCGGGCGCACTCGTGATCTGGTTCGTCCGCAATTACATCGCGAGCGGTTTCGCGCTCGGTCGGGTCTAGGAGATGCGCATGATCCCGAAAAGTGGAAACCGGTTTTCGGACCAGATCATGCGCAAGGAGTAAGAGCATGGAAGCTATTGCATGGATGGCCTGGACGCCGCCGACGGCAATCTTCTTTGTTGCGCTCGCCTGCACGCTCGCCGTGATGACTTGGCTTGGGGTGGCCTATCCCGAAGCCGAGCGCGTCGGCGTGCTGCGCATCCCCACCACGCGCGGCGACCGCCTGTTCATCTCCCTCATCACGGCAGCGGTCATCCACTTGCTGTGGATCGCCTTCGCCGGCACCGACGCCCTCGCCACGCTGCCGATCGGCGAGGACGGACTTGAAATTTCGCGCCTTTGGATCGCATCAGGAATTTCGCTGGCCACGGCCGTACTCATTTTCCGCACGGTCTAGCCCGCGAAGGAACGGCCAGATCCGGGACCAACCCGGGCCTGTAAAAAGTTTGTCGCTGCAACGGAGGAATAACATGCGGCAGTTTAGGAGAAGGGAACGTCCATTGACCAAGAATAGCTTTCTGACGATGTCCAGCGTCGCCGCCATCGTCGCGGTGTCGCTGGCCGTCTCGGCGCCGGTGCGCGCCGCCGACGACGCCGCGATCCAGAAGTGGATCGCGGAATTCCAGCCCTCGACGCTGTCGAAGGAAGACCAGAAGAAGGAGCTGGAGTGGTTCGCCAAGGCCGCCGAGCCCTTCAAGGGCATGGAGATCAACGTGGTCTCCGAAACCATCACGACCCACGAATACGAGTCGCAGACGCTGGCCAAGGCGTTCTCCGAGCTCACCGGCATCAAGCTCAAGCACGACATCATCCAGGAAGGTGACGTCGTCGAGAAGCTGCAGACCCAGATGCAGTCCGGCAAGAACGTGTACGACGGCTGGATCAACGATTCCGACCTGATCGGCACCCACTTCCGCTACGGCCAGACCATCGCGCTGTCGGACTACATGACCGGCGAGGGCAAGGACGTCACCGACCCCATGCTCGACGTCAACGACTTCATCGGCAAGTCGTTCGGCACCGCGCCCGACGGCAAGCTCTATCAGCTGCCCGATCAGCAGTTCGCGAACCTCTACTGGTTCCGCTACGACTGGTTCACCAACGCCGATTACAAGGCCAAGTTCAAGGCCAAGTATGGCTACGAGCTCGGCGTGCCCGTGAACTGGTCAGCGTATGAAGACATCGCCGAGTTCTTCACCAACGACATCAAGGAGATCAACGGCGTCAAGGTCTATGGCCATATGGACTATGGCAAGAAGGACCCGTCGCTCGGTTGGCGTTTCACCGATGCCTGGCTGTCGATGGCCGGTAACGGCGACAAGGGCATTCCGAACGGTCTGCCGGTCGACGAATGGGGCATCCGCATGGAAGGCTGCCGTCCGGTCGGCTCCTCGGTCGAGCGTGGTGGCGACACCAACGGTCCGGCCGCGGTCTACTCGATCACCAAGTATCTCGAGTGGATGAAGAAGTATGCTCCGCCGCAGGCGCAGGGCATGACCTTCTCCGAGTCGGGTCCGGTGCCGGCGCAGGGCAACATCGCCCAGCAGATGTTCTGGTACACCGCCTTCACCGCAGACATGGTGAAGCCGGGCATCGCCGTGATGAACGCGGACGGTACGCCGAAGTGGCGTATGGCTCCGTCGCCGCACGGTTCGTACTGGAAGGAAGGCATGAAGCTCGGCTACCAGGACGCCGGCTCCGTGACGCTTCTGAAGTCGACCCCGGCGGATCGCCGCAAGGCGGCCTGGCTCTACCTCCAGTTCATCGTTTCCAAGACGGTTTCGCTGAAGAAGAGCCATGTCGGTCTCACGTTCATCCGTGAATCCGACATCTGGGACAAGTCGTTCACGGAGCGTGCGCCGAAGCTCGGCGGCCTGATCGAGTTCTACCGCTCGCCCGCGCGCGTGCAGTGGACCCCGACCGGCAACAACGTGCCCGACTATCCGAAGCTGGCGCAGCTGTGGTGGCAGAACATCGGCGATGCGTCGTCCGGTGCGAAGACGCCGCAAGCCGCGATGGACTCGCTCGCCGCTGCTCAGGACTCCGTGATGGAGCGTCTGGAGAAGTCCGGCGTGCAGGGCGCCTGCGGTCCGAAGCTGCACAAGAAGGAGACGGCCGAGTACTGGTTCGCCAAGGCCCAGAAGGACGGCACGATTGCTCCCCAGCGCAAGCTCGCCAACGAGAAGCCGAAGGGCGAGACGGTCGACTACGACACCCTGATCAAGTCGTGGCCGGCCCAGCCCCCGAAGCGCGCTTCGCTGCAGTAAGGCACATCAACATAACGACGAAAGGCCGGGAGCAATCCCGGCCTTTTTTCTTTTTATTGTCGTGGATTTTGCTTACTTGGGACATGATGGCTTCCTCCAATTTTCCGCATTGCGAGCGAAGCGAAGCAATCCAGGCTGCGAGCGAAGCGAAGCAATCCAGAGTCTTTCCACGGACGCAGTCTGGATTGCTTCGTCGCTTCGCTCCTCGCAATGACGGAGGATAGAGCGACGACGACGCCTTACTCCGCCGGTTCGGCCGCCAGCGCCGGGTAGTCCGTGTATCCCTTCGCGCCGCCGCCGTAGAAGGTATTCTTGTCCCAGTCGTTCAGCGTCGCGCCCGTCTTCAGCCGCTCGACGAGATCGGGGTTGGAGATGAAAGGCTTGCCGAAGGCGATGAGATCGGCCGCGTTGGCGTCCAGCACCTTGGTGGCGAGATCGAAATCATAGCCGTTGTTGGCGATGTAGGCGCCGGGGAAGCGCTTGCGCAGGCCCGCATAGTCGAATGGCGCGATGTCGCGCGGACCGCCGGTGGCGCCTTCGACGACGTGGAGATAGACGAGCTTCAGCGCGGCGAGACCGTCGACGATATGGTTGTAGAGGGCTTGCGGGTTCGACTCCGAAATGTCGTTGGCCGGCGTCACGGGCGAGATGCGGATGCCGGTGCGCTCGGCGCCGGCCTCGGCGACGACAGCCTTGGAGACTTCCAGCATCAGCCGCGCGCGGTTCTCGAGCGAGCCGCCATAGGCGTCGGTCCGCTTGTTGGTGCCGTCCTTGGCGAACTGCTCGAGCAGATAGCCGTTGGCGCCGTGGATCTCGACGCCGTCGAAGCCGGCCTCGAGCGCGTTCTTCGTGGCGCGCTTGAAATCGTCGATGATCCCTGGAATTTCGGAGAGTTCGAGCGCACGGGGCTCGGAGACGTCGGCGAAGCCGCCGTTGACGAAAGTCTTGCCCTTGGCGCGGATTGCGCTCGGCGCCACCGGGGCTGCGCCATTGGCCTGAAGGTCGACATGCGAGATGCGGCCGACATGCCAGAGCTGGATGAAGATCTTGCCGCCGCGCTGGTGCACCTGATCGGTGACCTTGCGCCAGCCGGCAACCTGCTCCTTGGAGTAGATGCCGGGCGTGTCCTGGTAGCCCTGGCCCTGCTGCGAGACCTGGCTCGCTTCGGTGATCAGAAGGCCCGCGGAAGCGCGCTGGCCGTAATAATCCGCCGCAAGCGGGCTCGGTACGAACGTGCCGGGCGCGGCGCGGTTGCGCGTCAGCGGCGCCATCACCAGGCGGTTGGCCAGTGTGATCGGGCCGAGCTTGTAGGTCTCAAACAATTTGGTCGAACGGCTCATGAGAATGCTTCCAGGCGGTGAGAGATCCGGAACACTTGTGCATCGCGGCAATCAGCGCAAGGGAGGAGCCATACGGAAACTGCAGGCGAGATGCGCAGCGGAGCCTCGCAGCATAAAGCATGTGCAATTTCAGCCGCGGCAGCAGATTCGATCTCCCGCCGCGGCCGCCTGAATAATCGAGTACTAGTTCGCGCCGAGGAAATCGCGCTTGCCGATCTCGACGCCGGCGTGGCGCAGAAGGCCGTGGGCGGTCGCGGCGTGGAAATAGAAGTTCGGCAGCGAGAACGCGCTCAGGAATTGCTGGCCCTTCATGGTGATGGACTTGTCGGGGCCGGCCGGGAAGGTGACGTCCTTGGTGTCGGCGCCCTCGAACTGCTCGGGCTTGAACGATTTCACGTAATCGATGGTCTTCGCCAGGCGCTGCTTCAGCTCCGCAAAGCTGGTCTCGGTGTCTGCTGTGGAGGGCACTTCGCTATGGGTCAGCCGCGCGCAACCTTTGGCTGCGAAATCGCTGACCAGCTGGATCTGCTTCGAAAGCGGCAGCATGTCCGGAAACAGCCGGGAGCCGAGCAGGACGCTCGGATCGACCTTCTTGGCCGCACAATGCGCCTCGGCTTTCGTGAGCAGGCCGGTGAGGCTGTTCAGCATTTGCAAATAGGCGGGAACGACGGCGTCGTGGAAGGACATGTGATGCTCGCTCTTGTGGTGGGAAATCTCAGGAGAAACCTGAGCCACTCACATGGGAACCTCATGGCAAAATACAATTGCAAAAGCGGCTTGTGCAGTGCGAAAATTCTACCGAGCGGGCTTGTGGTGCTGTCGGCGCCATACCTCGCTGTCATCGTCCGGCTTGACCGGACGATCCAGTACTCCGGGGCAGCTGTGATTGAATGGATAGGCCGCGGCGTACTGGATGCCCCGCTTTCGCGGGGGCATGACAGCGATTCGAGTGCTTAGCGGATCGTGGCCGCCGGCTGCGCCTGCGCCGTGCCACCGCGCATCCGGGCCAAAAGCTCCGCGGTCGGCCAGGAATCGGCCGGCAGACCGTATTTGATCTGCATCGCCTTCACTGCGGCGCGGCTCTGCTGGCCCAGCACACCGTCCACCTTGCCGACGTTGAAGCCGGCCTGAACCAGAAGCTGCTGCAATTGCTTGAGCTCGTTGAACGGCAGTTGCGCGACCGGTGTGGACGGCTTTCGCATCGGAGCCGCGCCCGCAATCCGGGTGGCGAGATAACCTGCGGTGGTCGAATAGATCAGCGAGTTATTCCACTCGGTATAGGCCGCGAAATTCGGGTACGCCATGAAGGCCGGCCCGTTCCGACCCATCGGCAGCAGCACCGACGCGGCAAGATTGTCGGTCGGCAGCGGCCTCCCGTCGGGATAGGTCACCCCGAGCTGCGCCCATTTCGAGCGCGGCAGCTGCACCGTGAGGTCGGTCTGATCCCAGGGCAGGTTTTGCGGCACCTTGATCTCCTCCAGCCACGGCTCGCCGCGCCGCCACTTCAATCCGTTGGCGATGTAGTTCGCGGTCGAGCCGATCACGTCGTCCTCGCTGCGGAGGAGATCGCGACGTCCGTCGCCGTCGTAGTCGACGGCATAGTTGACGTAATGCACGGGCAGGAACTGGGTCTGTCCGAGCTCGCCGGCCCAGGAGCCGACCATCTCGTCGGGATGCAAATCGCCGCGGTCGATGATCTTCAGCGCGGCGATGGTCTCGTTCACGAACATCTCCGAGCGGCGGCAATCATAGGCCAGCGACACCAGCGACTTCAGCGTCGGCAAATTGCCCATGTTGACGCCGAAGTCGCTCTCCAGTCCCCAGAACGCGGCGATCACCGCCGGCGGCACGCCGTATTCTTTCTCCGCGCGCGCGAACGCGGCCGCATGTTGCTTGATGTGCTGCTGGCCGTTCTGCATGCGATAGGGCGCCGCCATGCGGCCGGCAAATTCGGTGAAGAGCTGGCCGAACACGCGCTGGCCGCGGTCGCGATTGACGATGCCCTGGTCGTAGACGAGGTAAGGCGAGGCCGCCGCGATCGTCCGCTGCGACACGCCGGCGGCGACGGCCTGCTGTTTCACGTCGGCCAGGAAGCGATCGAAGTTCGCCCCGTTGTGGCACGACGCCGCGCGCGGCGACGGCGCGGTGGCCCTGGCGGCCGCCGGCTTTGCGGGTGGCGGAGCGAACTGGGCAGAGGCGGGAAGGGCGAGCGTGAGCAGGGCGGCGGCCGCGATCGCAAATCGGGTCTGGAGCATGAGGTTTCCGCAAGGGGAGGAGACGCTTGGATTCTTGGCCAAGCTTAATGGAACGATTGACTTCAAACCAGTGCCGCGGCTCCGCGACGCACCCGGAAACCTTGCGGGCGGGCCGGGGTCATCCCTACCTCATGCTTGCCGGCCCGCAATCCCTCCAGCGGCCACGGCCGGCCTCGGGAGACGGCCATGAACTATCTTCGTACCGCAATGCTGCTCGCAGGCCTCACCGCTCTGTTCATGGGTGTTGGCTATCTGATCGGCGGTGCCGGCGGCGCCATGATTGCGCTCGTCATTGCCGCGGCGACCAATCTCTTCACCTACTGGAACTCCGACCGGATGGTGCTGTCCATGTATGGCGCCCATGAGGTCGACCGCGGCAGCGCGCCGGAGCTGGTCGGGCTCGTGGCCGAGCTTGCGGGCCGCGCCCGCTTGCCGATGCCGCGCGTGTTCCTGATGGACGAGCCGCAGCCCAACGCCTTTGCCACCGGGCGCAATCCGGAGAATGCCGCGGTCGCGGTCACCACCGGGTTGATGCGCCAGCTCAGCCGCGAGGAGCTCGCCGGCGTGATCGCGCACGAGCTTGCCCATATCAAACACCACGACACGCTGCTGATGACCGTTACCGCGACCATTGCGGGTGCGATCTCGATGCTGGCGCAGTTCGGCATGTTCTTCGGAGGCAACCGCGACAACAATGGTCCGGGCATCGTCGGTTCGATCCTGATGATGATCCTCGCCCCGATCGGCGCCATGCTGGTGCAGATGGCGATCAGTCGCACGCGCGAATACGCCGCGGACAATCTCGGCGCACGCATCGCCGGTCAGCCGATGTGGCTGGCATCGGCGCTGGTGAAGATCGAAGGCGCTGCGCATCAGGTCCCGAATGTCGAGGCGGAGCGAAATCCCGCCACCGCGCACATGTTCATCATCAACCCGCTGTCGGGCCACGGCGTCGACAATCTGTTCGCCACCCATCCCTCGACGCAGAATCGCATCGCGGCGCTTCAGCAGCTCGCAGCCGAGCTTGGCGCGCAGGCGTCGCCGTCGGTCGGCGCCAATGAGAACTATCCGCCGCGGAGCCCGTGGGGCCGCTCGTCCTCGCGCGGGCCTTGGGGCTGACGCAGCAGCGGCTCTAATTTGCGCGCTTTGTGACCTGTCGCACACAGGACGGTCCCGGCCGGTGTTAACACCCTGCCGTGACAGTTTCTGCGAAAGGGGATGCGTGGCCGGCCCTCCGCCTGCCACCGTCGAAGATGACCAAAGCTGCAGTACCATTATTGATTGTCGTGGGCGTGCTGATTGGCCTCTCCACGCACACCGTCGTCAATTGCGGAGACGAGGACGAGCCCGACATCTGTTCGGCGGTGATCGGCTTCTCGCCGCTGCGCGGCTCGCTGATCGCTTTCGCCTATGAGGGGCGCGGACGGATCGCGCTGCGCCACGGCGATTGGCGGCGGGCGATCGCGGATTTCGACGAGGCCATCCACCTCAATCCCAACCGCGCCTCGCTCTATCGCGATCGGGCGCTGGCGCGCCGGCAGAATGGCGATCTCGAACTTGCCATCGAGGATTACGACGAGGCGATCGCGCATGATCCCAGGCACGCCGCGCCCTATCACCAGCGCGGTCTCGCGCTCGCGGCCGCCGGCGATCTCGATCGCGCGATTCTGAGCTACAACACCGCGGTCCGCCTCGACCCGTCGGATGCACAGCCTCGGCTCGACCGCGGCCTCGCCTTCCTCGCCCGCGGCCAGGCAAATGAGGCGCGCGCCGATTTCGAGGCCGCGCTGGCGCTGCCCGCCGGCAAGGATGCCCGTACCCGCGATGCAGCGCGCGCAAAACTCGCCGAACTGGCGAGCGCCGAGCCGACCCGGCTCGCCGCGCCATTGCGGTAGAGATATCTAGAGCTGCGTGCGCCGCTGCAACCCTCTCCCCTTGTGGGAGAGGGTGGCTCGCAGCGAAGCGGCGAGACGGGTGAGGGGTATCTCTCCGCGCGTGAGCCTGCTGCAGTTGAATTCGCGGAAACAACCCCTCATCCGGCGCTTCGCGCCACCTTCTCTCACAAGGGGAGAAGGAAGAAAGTGCGCGCCTACTTCTTGGCTTTGGCCTTCTTCGCCTTCTTCACCGGCTTCTCCTTGGCGGGCTTCTTCTCCACCTTCACCGCGACCGGTGTGCTGGCGGCAATCCGCATCGACCGCGCGTAGCTGTCGGCGACGTTGTCGGCGGACATCTGCAGGCGCTTGGCGGCGGCGATGGCCTGCTCCATGGTGGCCTTGGCCATCATCTTGAAGCGGTCGCCGGTCTCCTTGCTCTTGGCCTTGGCCGCAAGGCCGTTGAATCGATCCCGCCGCTCCTTGGCGCGGGACATCAGGCCCGTATGCAGCTGTCTGGCCAGTTGCCGGATCACGACATCCAGGTCGGCGTCCGCCATGTTGTTCTATCCTCTTCGAAAACAATATCGATGCGGGCGGACTATGCAGATCGGGCCCTCCCTTGGCAATTCCCGGCCGCGCGTCATCCGCAGCTTCCGGTGACCAAAACAAAAAAGCCGCGCTACGCGCGCGGCTCTCTGGCTTGGTTTGGCGTTTTTGCCTTACTTCAGCGAGGCGACCGGGCCGCTTGTCGCTGCCGGATCGGGGTCGAAGCCGAACACGCCCACCAGATATTTGTAATAGTCCGGCAGCTTCTCCTTGAGCGCCTCGCGCGATTTCGGGTCGTGGAATTCGCTCTTCCCGGCCAGGAAGATGCTGGCGGTCACGGCAAAGAATTCCATGTGATTCTTCAGCGCGTAGGATTCCTTGGGCAGGAGATCCTTGGACTTGGCGTAGGCGTAATAGCCGATCACGCCCTTGTTGGCGTAGCCGTCCGGCAACAGCCGCGCGTGGTAGGCGTGCAGGAGCTCGTGCAGCAGCACGGCTTCCTTTTCGTAACGCATCATGTCCGGCCGCAGCATGATCACGCCGAGGCCGGAATCGACCGCGAGGTCGACGGCGTTCGGATTGCTCCAGCGCTGCTTGTTGGGGTCCCAGACCGTCAGCGTGCGGGGAGCGGTGCGCTGGATGTCGGGCGTGACCCGGCCGTAGCAGGCGGTCGCGGCGCCTTCGTCGAGGCAGGCGAGCTCGCTGGCGATGATCGGGACGGTGCGGAAGAAGCGCAGCACGCGCGGCGAAAGGCCGGCAGCCTCGACCACGTCGATCTGGCTCTTCACATTGTCGGTGAGCTTGTCGACATCCTTGCGGTCGGAATTCTCCGACAAGTCGAACATGTAGCCGCGGTAGCTCTGGAAGCCCGGCGGTAACGCCTGCGCTGCGCCGGCGGACGCATCCAGCGGTCCGGCATGGGACGGATTGGCAAAGAGCGCGCCGACAATGGTCGCGGTCAGCAGCAACGCAATGCGCATGATGAACCCCCTGATGTCACTTCACGCGGCAGGATAAGCCGCCGTTGTTTGCGAAAAGTGAGTGGGGCGAGACTAAGGCAGCGATGTTGAGGCGTGCTTAATCGATCGTTGCGGATCGCGGAACTGAATTAGCGCCGGGTTAACCAAGCGTGGATTGCCCGCGCGCTTCGGCGTAGCATGCGGTCCGGGCACCAAGCCCTCAAACCAGATAGCCGGAAGGGAGGATGCCATGTATGCCGCCATCCGTCAGGCCAAGGCGAAAAGCGGGAGCGCCGAAGAGCTGGCGCGCCGTATCAAGGAAGGCGCCGTTCCGATCATCAGCGACGTCGACGGCTTCCGCGCCTATTACGTCGTCTATGCCGGCGACGACACGGTCACGGCGATTTCGATCTTCGACAAGTTCGAGCAGGCGGAGGAGGCGAACCGGCGTGCGATCGCCTGGATCGAGAAGGATCTCGGCGCGTTGCTTGCAGGCGACGCCCGCGCCGCCGCCGGGCCGGTGATCGTGCATACGCTGGCGTAGGGATTGGGTGCAGCCGCGCAT
>NZ_JADPIT010000031.1:78254-105918 GCF_023073035.1 Bradyrhizobium sp. 62 | reverse complement strand
TGCCCCGCCTTCGCGGGGCATGACAGCGGTGTGCTTTACAACTCCCTTGCATTCGAAAACGCAAACGAGCTCACCCGCCGCGTCGTCTCGTCCAGGATCAGCGTGCGCGTGATCGGCGGCTCGGCGCGCTGAGCGCAGTTTTCGCGCTCGCAGAGACGGCAGTTGACGCCGATCGGCGTGCCCTCCGTTTTCTCCAGATCGATGCCGGCGGCGTAGACGAGGCGCGCGGCGTGACGGATCTCGCAGCCGAGGCCGATGGCGAAGCGCGGCTGCGGCAGCGGGTGCGGCGCGACGGGGCGGCGCACCATCTGCGCGATCGAGAAATAGCGCGTGCCGTCGGAGAGCTCGATCACCTGCTTCAGCAGGCGGTCAGGCGTGTCGAAGGTCGAGTGCACGTTCCACAACGGACAAGTGCCGCCGAATTTCGAGAACGGGAACGTGCCCGATGAAAATCGCTTCGAGACGTTGCCGGCATTGTCGACACGAAGCAGGAAGAACGGGATGCCGCGCGCGTTCGGCCGCTGCAGGGTGGTGAGCCGATGGCAGACCTGCTCGAAACCGGAATTGAAGCGCTGCGCGAGCAGATGGATGTCGTAATTCAACGCTTCCGCCGCAGCCAGGAAAGCCGGGTAGGGCATCATCACGGCGGCCGCGAAATAGTTGCCGAGCGTGATGCGGAACAGGCGGCGCGGTGTGTCGTCGAGCGGGCCGGCGCGGCCGATGATGGTCTCCAGATGCTGCGCGCATTCAATGAGGCCGAGCTGGAAGGCGAGCTGGAACGCGCGGCCGGGCGGGTCGACCAGTTCGGAGATCAGGAGTTGGCGGCGGTGGCGGTCGAAGCGCCTCAGCGTCTCGCGCATCACGTCCACCGGCATGATGCGGGTCTGGATCGAATGCTTTTCGCGCAGCCGCGCCGCCAGCGCCGCATAAAGCTCTTCGGCCGGCACGTTCAGCTCGTCGCGGAGAGTCTCCGCGGCCTGCTCGAATTCCGGAAAGTAGTTGCGGTTGGCCTCGATCAACTCGCGGACGCGCTCGACCGGATTGGCCTCATAGCGGGTGCCGACGTCGCGGTCGGCCATTTGTGCCGCGGCCAGCGTCTCGCCCTGGCGGGCCTCGGTATAGGCGGCATAGAGCCGTTGCAGCGCATGGGTGACGCCGGGGCAAAGCTCGGCGAGATCGCGCAATTCCTGCTTGGGAACGTCGATCTGGCGGAACAGCGGATCGGAGAAGATCTCGTTGAGTTCGGCGAAAAAGCGGTCCTCGTCGGCGCTCGCGAGGTCGCGCAGGTCGAGGTCGTAGGTTTCGGCCAGCCGCAGCAGGATCTGGGCGGTCACCGGACGCTGGTTACGCTCGATCAGATTGACATAGCTCGGCGAGATCCCGAGCCCCTCGGCGATCTGGGTCTGCGACAGCCCCAGTTGCTGCCGGATCCGCCGGAAGCGCGGGCCGACGAAGAGCTTCTTGCTGGAACCGGCGGGCATTCTCAGGTCTCCGGAGAGGGCATCAATGGCAGGCTTACTGACCTAATTAGTTTACAAGATTTACAAAGTGACATATAATACAAGTACCGATGTTACATGACATCACCATTCAAATGCAAGCCTACTGTACGAGCTGAGCTTTCTCGCGTTTAGCTTCTGACACGCATCTCGCAATGCATTGTCAAGAATGTCGATGGCTGGTGGCCATCGTCAGCGAAAGGATCAGGCACATGAATTACCAGCCCCGTGGCATCAGCACCCTCCAGGCCCCCGCCTCGTACCAGAGTGAGGTCGAGGCGGCCCGGTCGCTCCTGGAGACCCAGCCGACCTGGAACGGGGTGTCGGCCGAGGCCGTCGCCCGCATGCGCCTGCAGAATCGCTTCAAGACCGGCCTGGATATTGCCCGCTACACCGCGGCGCTGATGCGAGCCGACATGGCCGCCTATGACGGCGATCCCACCAAGTACACGCAGTCGCTGGGCTGCTGGCACGGCTTCATCGCCCAGCAGAAGCTGATCTCGGTCAAGAAGCACTTTGGCAAGACCGATCGCACCTATTTGTACCTGTCCGGCTGGATGATCGCGGCGCTGCGCTCCGAGTTCGGCCCGCTGCCGGACCAGTCGATGCACGAGAAGACCTCGGTGCCGGCGCTGATCGAAGAGCTCTACACCTTCCTGCGTCAGGCCGACTCGCGCGAGCTGAACGATATCTTCCGCAACCTCGATAAGGCCCGCAAGGAAGGCGACAAGACCCGAGAGAAGGAGTTGATCGAGAAGATCGACAACTTCCAGACCCATGTCGTGCCTGTCATCGCCGACATCGACGCCGGTTTCGGCAATGCGGAGGCGACCTATCTACTCGCCAAGAAGATGATCGAGGCGGGTGCCTGCGCGCTCCAGATCGAGAACCAGGTTTCGGACGAGAAGCAGTGCGGCCACCAGGACGGCAAGGTCACCGTGCCGCACGAGGTGTTCCTGGCCAAGATCCGGGCCTGCCGCCACGCCTTCCTCGAACTCGGCGTCGAAGACGGCGTCGTCGTGACCCGCACCGACTCGCTCGGTGCCGGCCTGACCCAGCAGATCGCGGTCAGCCACAAGCCCGGCGACCTCGGCGACCAGTACAACAGCTTCCTGGATTGCGAGGAAGTGACGGCGGAGAACGCCCGCAACGGCGACGTCATCATCAACCGCAACGGCAAGATGATGCGTCCGAAGCGGCTGCCCTCCAATCTCTATCAGTTCCGCCCGGGCACCGGCGAAGACCGCTGCGTCCTCGACAGCATCACCTCGCTGCAGAACGGCGCCGACCTGCTCTGGATCGAAACCGAGAAGCCGCATATCGAGCAGATCGCCAAGATGGTCGACCGGATCCGCAAGGTGGTTCCGAACGCGAAGCTGGCCTATAACAACTCGCCCTCGTTCAACTGGACGCTCAACTTCCGTTGGCAGGTCTACGACGCGATGAAGGAAGCGGGCCAGGACGTCAGCAAGTACAATCGCGCCGAGCTGATGAAGGTGGAATACGACGATACGCCGCTGGCGAAGGAAGCCGACGAGCGCATCCGTACCTTCCAGGCGGATTCGGCCAAGCGTGCCGGCATCTTCCACCACCTGATCACGTTGCCGACCTATCACACGGCGGCGCTCTCGACCGACAATCTGGCAAAGGAATATTTCGGGGACCAGGGCATGCTCGGCTACGTCAAGAACGTCCAGCGCGCCGAGATCCGTCAGGGTATCGCCTGCGCCAAGCATCAGAACATGGCCGGCTCCGACATCGGCGACGACCACAAGGAGTACTTCGCCGGCGAGGCTGCCCTGAAGGCGGGCGGCGCCCACAACACGATGAACCAGTTCGGCTAACGCATCACGCTAATCGACAGGAGACTGACAATGACCAACAGCAATTTCTGGGTGATCGGCGGCGAGTTCGGTTCGATGAACTTCCACAAGCTCGTGGAAGGCTCGGCCCAGGTGCAGGGTCCGTTCAAGACCCGCAAGGAGGCCGAGGACGCCTGGCGCTCGGTCTCGGAAGAGAACCGCCACAAGGCCGGCGTCCGCTTCTCGATCGTGGAAGAGCCGTCGCGGGTCTCGGCCTGACAATGTGAACTAACATGACAATCTGAATAAGAAGACGTCCAAGGACGGAGGGTCCCATCCGGCGCAAGCCGGGTGGGATCGTCTGTTTTTGGCACAGGTGAACGACCTGTGGGCACCGTAAGTAACTGGAATTGTAGGGCCTTTGCGGACACTTTGGTTGCTGATAGGTTAATCCGGCCAAGTGAGGACGAGGCCGCCAATGTCAGAGCCCGAGACCAGCGGGATCCATCCCAGCCAGCCGCGCCCGGTGCGGCTGCGCGATGCGCTGTTGCGCGCGCGGATCGAGGCCGCCGACCGGACCGGCGTCGTCGTCGATTTGCGCGATGCCGAGGTGGCGCGGCTCGAGATCCTCAACGATTCGCTCGATCCCCTATTCGCGCAGGTGCCTGACAAGATCGACCTGTTCGACCGCGGCATCAGCCAGGGCGATACGCCCAGGCTCTGGATCGACGTCGTCGCGCACATCTCGATGGGGCGCGACAAGCGGATGTACCGCTTCGTGCAGGACACTCGCTTCGGCCGCATCGTGCTCGCTGAATCGCACGACACCGCTGTGATCGTCGAGGCCGTCACGGACTATGTCGCCCGCCGCATGATCGAGCGCGAGCATGCGATGGTGGTCCCGCCCGAGCCGAAGCCCGAGGCCGCGCAGCCGCGGCGCCGCTCGCGCCTCTGGCCATTCGTGCTGGGGTTCGTGCTCGGCGCCGCCGCGCTGTTCGGGGTTGCCGTGCTCGCGGCCCTGCGGAGCTGGTGAGGCGTCGTCATTGCGAGGAGCCCGCGACAAAATTGCGAAGCAATTTTGCGCTGGCGACGAAGCAATCCACGCTGCCTCTGCGGAACGCAGCAATCCAGACTGTCTCGGTGCGGAAGGCAATCCAGAATCCGTGCCGCGGAAATAGTTGGATTGCTTCGCTTCGCTCGCAATGACAGATTGCTTCGCTTCGCTCGCAATGACGGCGTGGGACTAGATCAATCTGACATGCTTGATCTGCCCGATCTGAAATCCAGCCCCCAGGCTCCGCACCGTCTGCTCGCAACGCCAGCCGGTGTTGTCCTTCTCGATCGCGAACAGATTGTAGGCCGCAGCCGGGGTGCGCCCGTGCGCGAGCGCGGAGGCCGAGGGCACGCCGATTGCGGGAATGTTGCCGTTGGGTCCCTCGAACCACATCGTCGAATGAATGTGGTCGTGCCCGTGCAGGATCAGCTCGACGCCGTGACGTTTCAAAAGCGTCAGCAGCCCGGCGGAGTCGGTCATCCGCTTGTGGCGCGCGCCGGACTTCAGTGGATGATGCACCAGCAGCACGCGAAAGACGTCATCAGCCGCAAGCCGTTCGAGCACCTCTTCGAGGGACGCGAGCTGATCGCGTCCGAGCGTGCCTGTCGCCATCAACGGCAAGGTGGGCACCGCCGTGGACAGGCTGATCAGCGCGAGCGGCCCGCGCCGGCGCAGGCTCGGAAAGCCGATACGGCCATCGTCACCCGCAAGATAGGGCGCGAAGGTTTCGCCGAAGCGATGAAAGGTGGCGCGGACATAGGCGTCGTGATTGCCGGGAATCGTGGTGACGCGGTCGGGCGGACCGACGCCGTCGAGCCAGGCGCGCGCAGGCGCGAACTCCGCCTCCAGCGCCAGATTGACGAGATCGCCTGTGACCGCGATGTGATCGGGACCTTGCGCCTTCAAATCGGCGATAAGTGCGTCGAGCACCTCGCGGCGCTGGTACTTGTGACGGTTGCGCGTCCAGTTGACATAGCCGAGCGCGCGCTTGCCGGCGAGCTCGATCAACCGCGGCTTCGGCAGCGGCGCCAGATGCGGGTCGGACAGATGGGCGAGCGTGAAGGGGGCCATGGGGGGCGATTGCCTCGCTATTCGCCCGCTGTAATGGCAAGGTCGCAGGCTACGTGCAAGCGGGGCATCGAGGGAGCCCGATGGGAGAACGTCTGAACGGCGTCCGACGGAGATTCGAGCCGCTGCTGCGGCGAATCTTCCACGCCTATTTTCTGCTGATCCGCGGCATGACGCTCGGTGTCCGCGCCGTGGTGCTGGATGCCGACACCAGGGTGTTCCTGGTCAGGCACAGCTACGTCACCGGCTGGTATCTGCCCGGCGGCGGCGTCGATCTCGGCGAGACCATGGAGCAAGCAATGCGCCGCGAGCTCAAGGAGGAGGGGGATATCGATCTCACCGGCGATGCCGTGCTGCACGGGATCTTCCTCAACAGCCACGTCTCCCGCCGCGACCACGTCGCGGTCTACGTCGTCAGGCAGTTCAAGCAGGATAGCCTGCCCGCGCCCAATCGCGAGATCGCCGAGTGCGGATTCTTCGCGGTCACCGCGCTGCCCGAGGGGACCACGCCCGGCACGCGGCTGCGGATCGCGGAAGTCCTGCACGACAGGCCGCGGATTGCGACGTGGCGATGATGGCTCCCTGTGCTAGTAAATCGCCGCACCTGCGGTGTCGGCGCATGGACGAGGGATGAAGATTGTCTGAATCGACGAGGTCATGGCCGTTTCGGGTCGCCGTGCTGGTGCCCTGCTACAATGAGGAAGCCGCCGTCGCGACGGTCGTCGCCGATTTCCGCAAGGCACTGCCCGCGGCCGAGGTCTTCGTGTACGACAACAATTCGACCGACCGCACCGCGGCGGTCGCGCGCGAGGCCGGCGCGATCGTGCGCAGCGAACGGCGCCAGGGCAAGGGTCACGTCGTGCGCCGCATGTTCGCGGACATCGAGGCCGACATCTACGTGCTCGTCGATGGCGACGCGACCTACGACGCGCCGAGCGCGTCGCGCATGATTGACCAGCTCCTCGATGAGCATCTGGATATGGTTGTCGGTCTGCGCGTCGATCAATCGCAAGCGGCCTACCGGCGCGGTCATCGCATCGGCAATCGGCTCTTCACCGGTTTCCTGGCATCGACCTTCGGTCACGCCTTCAAGGACATCCTGTCCGGTTACCGCGTGTTCTCGCGCCGCTTCGTCAAATCCTTCCCGGTCCTGTCCGGCGGTTTCGAGATCGAGACCGAGTTCGCGGTCTATGCGCTGGAATTGTCGCTGCCGGTCGCCGAGGTCGAGACGCCCTATTACGCGCGCCCGGAAGGCTCCTTCTCCAAGCTCAATACCTGGCAGGACGGGTTGCGCATCTTCAACACGATGCTGAAGCTCAACCGGTCGGAGCGGCCGCTGCGCTTCTTTTCGGTGATCGGCATCGTCCTCGCGCTGCTGTCGATCGTTCTCGGGCTGCCCGTGGTGATCACCTTCCTCGAGACCGGCCTCGTCCCGCGCCTGCCGACCGCCGTGCTCTCCATGGGGCTGATGATCATGGCGCTGCTTTCGGCCTCGTCGGGGCTCGTGCTCGACACCGTGACGCGCGGCCGGCGGGAAGTGAAGATGCTCGCCTACCTGTCCCAACCGCCGCTCGGGAGGAGCTGAAATTGCCCCCGGAGCCGGGCGCAATCGTATGGACCGCTGCCCTCCAAGGTGATATCCCGCCGACGCGATGAACGATCTCTCCCTCACCATCCGGTCGGAAGCCGCCGGCGATGCTCAGGCCATCGAGCGGCTGCACGAACGCACCTTCGGACCCGGCCGCTTCGTGCTCAGCGCGTACCGCATCCGCGAGCATGTGGATCATGTGCTCGAACTATCCTTCACCGCCCGCGTCGGTACGTTGCTGATCGGATCCGTCCGGCAATTGCCGATCTGCGTCGGCGACACGCCGGCACTGCTGCTCGGGCCCCTGACGGTCGAGCCTCCGTTCCGCAGCCGCGGCGTCGGCCGGCTGCTGCTCGAGCGCGCGCTGAAGGATGCGAAGGCGCAGGGCCATCGCCTGGTGCTGCTGGTCGGCGACGAGACCTATTACAGCCGCGTCGGCTTCAAGCAGGTCGCCAAGGGGCGCGTCACCATGCCGGGCCCGGTCGATTACAGCCGGCTCCTCGTCATCGAGCTGGTCGAAGGCGCGTTCGAAGGCGTATCGGGTCCGGTTGGTCCCGACTGGAGCAAGACGCGAACCTGACGCGCCATCGCTTCGAAGCTCACATGAAGGTAGGGCAGTGCCGGTCGATCAGCAATATTACCGGGAAGTGGCGTCCGGGAGCACGGCGGAAAAGCTGCTGATCGCGGCGCGCGACCGCATCTTTCAGGATTTCCTCGCCCGGATGCAGCCGTCTGCCTCGGACGAAATACTGGATGTCGGCGTGTCCGACGTGATCAACGACGGCGCCAACGTGCTGGAACGAAGCTACCCGCATCAGCACAAGATCACGGCCTGCGGGCTCGGCGAAGGATTAGGGTTCAAGGCGGCTTTTCCACTTTGCCGTTACGTGCAGATCGAACCGAATACACGGCTGCCCTTTGACGACAATGCGTTCGATGTCGCGACGTCCAATGCCGTGCTCGAGCATGCCGGCAGCCATGGAAATCAGGTGCTCCTTGTCGAGGAGCTTTGCCGCGTCGCGCGGCGGGTGTTCATCACCGTGCCCAACCGGTTCTTTCCGGTCGAGCACCACACCGCCATCCCCCTGGCGCACTATCTGGATGGCACCTTCAGGATCGCCTGCAGGGTCGCCGGCAAGTCGGAATGGACCGACGAGCAGAACCTGATCCTGATGACGCGAAAACGCCTGCTGGGGCTCGCCGCGCTAGTTGCCAAGTCGTCCACCCCCAAGTCCGCGGCCGTGGGCTACACCGGTTTGTCGCTCGGCCCGCTATCGTCCAATCTCTATCTCGCATTCCGCTAACGCAGCGCCGCCTCCCCCGCAGCATGATCCCGATGAAGAAAATCCACACCAGCAAAGCCGTTTTCGCCGTGTTGTTTCTCGCGGTGCTGGTCGGCCATTTCTGGACCATGATGCGATGGAGCGAGGCGCGCGGCGTCTATGACGACATCTGCTACCTCAGGCAGGCGCATCTGTTCCAGAGGTTCGGGCTGGTGGAGGGCTTCGACACCAACCTTGGCCGCGACGACGACGGCTATCAGAAAGCAAAGCTGAAGGAGATCGGGTACCCGGACTGGAACGATACGACCGCTGCGCCCTGTCACAATCTGATGCCGGCCACGGGGAAGGTCGTCATTCAATACCCGCCGGGTGTAGGCCTCGTATTGGCGTTGTTTCCGCCGGGTCACCAGGTCGTGCCCATGTACATGCTGGCGACCATTGTCGTCCTCGGCCTTGCGCTGTTTGCGCTGTCTCTCGCGCGCAGCATGAGGTCGGTCCTGATGGCCGGGACGTTCGGCTGTCTTGCGATCTACCTGATGGTCAATCCGGTCAAGGCGAGCTATTCGATGGCCCCGACCGTCGTCGTGTGCGCGCTCGCCGGATGTCTCACGGCGCGATGGCTGGCGACCCCGCGATCTCAACCGGGGATCTGGCTGCTGGCGCCAATCGGTTTCCTGCTCGGATTGACCGTCGATTTCCGGTTGGCCAACCTCTTCCTGGCGTCCGGCTATGGTCTGTTTCTCCTCGTCGCGTTCCTGGCGGAGCGGACGTTGTCCCGGTTCTTGCAGGGGGCCGTGTTCGGCGTCGCGTTGCTGGCCGGCGTGATCCCGACCATCGTCTCTTACGCCGTCAACGCCGGCAGTCCATTCGCATCGACTTACGGCAACAACCCCGATGTGAGGCCGCTGGATTTTTCGTTCGCGGTGGTCCGGGACTATCTCGCCGATCCGCTCCAGACCTTGCTGATCGTCATCGGAATCGCAGGCTCGATCTGGCTGTTGCGGCAGGCGAACGGCATTCGCCGCGTCGCGCTGCTCACGTTGGCCAATCTGGCGCTCAACCTCGCCTTCTTCTTCACCTATCCGATTGCGACCCCATACTACACGATCCCCATTTCTCTCCTGACATTGTGGACCCTGCTGTTTGCCGTGCTGTTTCGGGAGGCGGCGGAGGACGCCCCTGAAGCGGCCGCCTCAGCCACAGCACGATGAAGTCCGGCTAGCAATCGCGCTTTCAGAACTTGAAGTTCGCGAACGCCCGCACCCCGATGCCGGGCATCAACACCTCGTCCTTGGTGTAGGACACCGAGTTGCGGATGTTTTCGTTCAACAGATTGTTGCCGACGAGGCCGAGCAGCATCTCGCGCGCGCCGAATGCATTCGGGTGGAGCTTGGTCTTGTAGCTGACCTCGGCCTTCAAGAGGTTGTAACCCGATGTCGGCGTCTCCGCGATCACGGCGACGTTGTTCTGAGCGAAGGCGTGCAACAGATTGACGCGCATCAGCCAATTGTCGTCGCGCCAGAACACGCCGCCGCCCAGTCTCAGCGGCGGAATGCGCGGCACGTTGGTGCCGTCGGTGAAGGTGGCGCGGACCACATCGAACTGGTTCTCGAGGCCCCAGATGCCGCCCTGGAATGCACCGACGTCGAGCTGCGACTGGAATTCGCCGCCGCGGAAGTTCGCGTCGCGCTGCGAATAGACCGCCTGGTTCACCTCGGCGCCGGGCGTGCCGCACGAGGCAAAATCTTCGTCGCACATCACGCCGGTGAGACGGCGATAGATGAAGTTGTTGAAGTGCGTGTAGTAGACGGTCGCCTCGAACCGGAACGGCCCCGTCGCCCTGCGCAGGCCGACCTCGACGGACTTCGCGGTCTCGATGCCGAGGTTGGGGTTGCCGATGTCGAAGGTCGCGGTCGCATCATGCGCACCGCGCGAGAACAGCTCCGCCGCCTTCGGCGCGCGCTCGACATATTGCGCGGTGATGCTGCCGACCAGGCCGCCCGGCAGGTCCTGCAACAGGCCGACGCTGCCGCTCTTCGGCGTGAACGCCGGATTGCGCGAAATCGCCGCCTGCGGTGTGCCGTCGGGCAGGAAGTCCGCGGGAAAATCCGGCGTCGTGCCGTGCAGCTCGACATGCTCGATGCGCCCGGCGATCTGCGCCCGCGTCGCGTCCGTGAACTTGAACTCGTTGAAGGCGTAACCGGCGACGCGCGTGCTGTTGTTGGGGTCCCAGAGGCCGTTGAACAGCGTGCCCGGATTGTCCGGGCTCGGTGCGCTCAATTCCTGATGGCCAACCTGGAAGCCCAACGCCGTCGTCACCTCGGCGAAGCGCGCGTTGAAGGGCATCAGTTGGACCTCGGTGCGGATCTCCTGCTCCTTGTTGGTGAAGGTCTGCCGCACGCCGTCGGTATTGGGATCGGCGGGATCGGCAAGCCCGATCTCGTTGTGTCGGTAGTCGGTCGCGCCGGCCCAGAAGCGAACGACATCGATCGCGGTAGCGTCGGGATGGTACTCGCCCTTGACGTTGATCTTGGTCTGATGGCCGTCGATCCGCGTGTTGTGGTCGGCGCCGTCGATCCCGGGGATGTGGTAGAGCGCGTCGTTCTGCGTGATTGCGGCACCGATATAGCCGCCCTGGAAGAAGTAGGATCCGCCGATCGAGGCCCCGTCCGAGCGCGTCGCCGAGTTGGGCTGGCGTCCGTTGGCGACGGGCCGGGTCTGGTCGGTGAGGTACGGGTAGCTCGGGATGCTGTAGTCGGTGGTGTTGCGGCCGTAGACGTCGGCATGGAAGGCAAAATTGCCGCCGCCGGTGTCGAGCAGCACGCCGCTTTCGACGCCGCGGTCGACCGAGCTGAACGCGCTGCGCGTCTCGGCGGTGACGCAAGGCGACGTCGCGGCGCTCGCGAGCGGCGCCTTGGCCGGCAGGCCGAAACTCTGGAACGGCTGGGCACCGCAGTTCGGCAGCGCATCGGGAATCCGGTTGTTGGTGGCGCTGACGACGCCGCCGATCGAGGTCGAGCCGTAGCGTAGCGCGGCCGGTCCGCGCACCACCTCGACCTGGTTGGTCGCGAGCGGATCGATCGGGACGAAGTGGTCCTCGCCGAGATCGGAGGCGCCGCCGGCATTGGTGCCGTTCTCGACGATGCCGACGCGGTTGACGTCGAGCCCCCGGATGATCGGCCGGCTGGAGGCGCCGGGCGCGAAGCTCGAGCCGGTGATGCCGGGCTTGGAGAACAGGAGATCGCCGAGCTGGCCGCCGCCCTCGCGGCGGATCTCTTCGTTCGGCACCACCGTGACGGTCGCGAACTGGTTGGTCACGATGGGCAGCACGCCCTGCTGAGGTGCGGCCGGCGCCGCGGCTGCCGGCGTGGCGTTCGCCGCGCGTTCGTGGCTGCGTGCCCGCGCGGTTCGCGTGGGTCGGCCCGGGTTGCGGGTCGGCACCACCGCCCTGCGCACGATGGGACTCGGAGCCGTCACGGTGACGGCGGGGATCTCGGTCGATGATTTATCCTCGGCCAGCGCCGAGGTGGCGGCGCCGAGCAGGAGCAGGCTTGCTCCACCAAAACGCTGCGCGCGCCGCAATTTGAATGACATGGTCCTGATTCCCGTCAGGCGCCGTCCGCAATGTTCGTCTGCTGATCGGAGGCGGCCTGCCGTCGCTGCGCGACGGAATTCGACTTCAACTGCTCCCGGGCATGCGCCGATTTGCGGCGAGCCCAGGCGTGATCAAGCGTTGTTGGAAGTCAGGACGCGGGAGGGGCGCGGGGCTGGAATGCCGTGCCGGCCGATTTCAGGTGGACGAATTCGGCGTCGGTGGTGCGGTAGAGCAGGTCGATCGCCTGCGGCAACAACAACACAGGCGGCGCCGCGAACATGACGGTGCCGGCCATCGCGACCAATGCGCAGATCGCGCAATTGTCCTCGCCCGGCTGCTCCCGGTCGGGAGCCAACGGCGATTGCCTCTCGACCGCCGCGCGGTCGATCGAGGCAAGACCCTGGGCGCTGTCGGTCTGCTGAAGCGAGGACTGAGTGAGGGGAGCCGCCTGGGCGAACCAATGGCTGTGGCCGAACGTCAGCGCGAACTGCACCAGCATCGCGAAGATCGCGAGCCGGGCGCCGTGCCTGATATTCGACCGGAACCACTTCATCTGGAAACGTCACCCCACATCGCCAGGTGCCAATCCCCTCGGCGTTCCGCGATGTTATAATGTAACATCGCCCGATCAGTCAGCGGATGTCAACCGCTGTCGAGCCGACCCGAGCGGGCCGGCTCCTCGCCGTGTCGTGCGGGCAACTGAAAGATCTAGGCTGAGGACCTAACGAATGGCTACGGGGACGCGATTGATTGACTCAGTGCCGGCGCGAGGAGGCGGCATCAGAGGTTTTTGCGCTGGAGCCAGGTGCGGATGGCCTCGATGTGTTCTGCCTTGCGCTCCAGCGGCAGCCAATGCCCTGCTGGCATGCTCGTCACGGTCAGGTCCGGGCAGGCCGCGCGCATCGGGTCACCTTGGCGATTTCCGATGATGCTGCAGATCTGATCAAAGTCGCCGTTAACGAACAGCACCGGCTGCGACAGGCGGCCGCCATTGGGTGCTTTGCGCGCATAGGCGATGTTGGCGTCGTCGTTCAGGTACCACGCGCAGGACGGGCGGAAGCCATGAGCCTTGAACGACTGCACCAGCACGTCGAAGTCCGCGGGCGGCCAGAGAGCGGGATCGGGCTCAGTCGCCGGTGCGCGGTGCGCGGCGCCAAAGCGCCCTCCATTGCGCGTGACCATCGCATTCGGCGAAACCTTGCCGATGCCGGCGGGATCGCCTGGCCGAAAGATCGACGCCAGCGATGCGGCCAAGTCTGCATCGAGGTCGGCGACTGCCGCCTCGAAGTGCGTGGTGTAGTAACGGTAGTAATCCCATTGGCCGTCCGGATATTGGTCAGCCGGATAGATTGTTCGGTCGACCAGCGGGACGACTGTGCGCAGGGCGTGCCCGTCGGGTTGATATGCCAGCGAGGTCAGCACGACTCCGCGGCTGCGCTTTGGCTGATGCGCGACCAACTCACCGACCACAACACAGCCCCAGTCGTGGCCAACCCAGATCGCAGGCTTGCCGCCCAGGTGATTATGGAGTTCGGCCATGTCCGTCACGATTTCCTCGATGGTATAGGCGTCGTTGGCTGCGGGCGTGGAAGAGCCGCCGTAGCCGCGCAGATCGGGAGCGACGCAGTGCCAACCGTCGGCGGCAAACGCGTCCATCTGCGCGCGCCACATCAAACTGATGCTCGGCCAGCCATGGACGAAGATCATCAACTGTCCGTCGGCCGGCCCGCGCTCGATGTAGCGCGTTGTCTGACGAGGCGAGCTGAACGTGCGCTGGTGAAGTGGGTCTGTCATGGTCGAGTAACTCCGCTTCTCATCGAACGCTCGCACTGTTTGAGTGCTGCGAAGGCTGCGTTCAGAACTGCTCTTGTCCGCGGGGCGCGATGCCTGGACAGGGACACGCCTGCCCACGGTCGAGGAAGAACCGCCTCCAGATTTCACAATGCGCTACATTCGACCGGGTTCGGGGGCGAAGGCGCTCTGGAGCTTCCGGCGAAGAAGGGACGATGGGGTTTATCCAACTAACGGAAGCGAAGGGAGGCGGGTAAGCTCGGCCATGCTGGCCCGTAAGCCGCCTACCGCCCTTCACGGACCCACGTCGCAGCAAACGCGCCGAGCAGCAGCAACAGCCCGATCAGGCCGGCAAAGATCGGCAGCACGCCGACGCCCTTCACGACGCTGGCGTCGCGCATCCGCACGCCCATCCAGCCGTCACCATGGAAGACGCTCGCCGACCGGACCGGCAGGATGCGCGGCAGCTCGACGCTGGCGCCGTCGACCACGCGCACGGCGTCACCGCCGGTCGCCTGGGTCAGCGGCTTCAACGTCTCGGTGGTGGAGGTGACTTCCGAAAACTCCTTCGGATTGGTCGGGCCGACATTGATCAGCGCCTTCAGCGTGCCGTCGGTGGCTTGCCACAGGCCGAGCTCGCTCGCCGGCAGGCTGGCGCGCCATTCGCCGGGATCGCCGGCTGCAAGCGTAAGGTCACGCGACACGCCGGACGGCGAGGTCACGCTCACCGGCTGAACGCTGTCCGCCATGGTCTGGCGCACCACCACGAGATTCTTGCCCTGCACCTGCAGGCGCAACGCTTCCTCGTCCAGATCCGGCTGCTTCATCAGCCAGTGCGACATCCGCCGCAACAGATCGAGATGCGGGCCGCCGCCTTCATAGCCGCGCGCCCACAGCCAGATGTGGTCGGAGAGCAGCAGCGCGACGCGGCCCTCGCCGAAACGCGACAGGAACAGCAGCGGCTTGCCGTCGACGCCCGTCATGACGGGCGGGTTGACCGCATTGCGGGTCTCGACGGTGCGGAAGAACCGGCTCCAGCGCGGCGGCTCGGAGGCCGAGCCCTCGAGGCCACGCGTGACGGGATGGCGTTTGCCGACGTCGGACAGATGCGCGTAGAACGGCTTTTCCGTCACCCCAACCGGTTCGGCCGGCAGCACCGAATCCAGCGGTGTGCGCCAGATGCTGGTGTTGGAGGCGTAGTCGGGGCCGGCCGAGACCAGCACCGCGCCGCCGGAACGCACGTAGCGTGCGATGTTGTCGAAATAAGCGATCGGCAGCACGCCCTGGCGGGCATAGCGGTCGAAGATGATCAGCTGGAATTCGTTGATCTTCTGCTGGAACAGCTCGCGGGTCGGAAACGCGATCAGCGACAATTCGTTGATCGGCGTGCCGTCCTGCTTCTCCGGCGGCCGCAGAATGGTGAAGTGGACGAGATCAACGCTGGCATCGGACTTGAGCAGGTTGCGCCAGGTGCGCTCGCCGGAATGCGGCTCGCCCGAGACCAGCAGCACGCGCAGCTTGTCGCGCACACCGTCGATGGCGACGACGGCGCGGTTGTTCACCGGAGTCAATTCCCGCTCGAGCGGCGAGGCCTCGATCTCGACGATGTTCGGCCCGGAATGCTTGATGTCGACCTCGACGCTTGCCGCCTGGCCGCTCGAAAGCGTGCGCTCGTTGATGACCTCGCCGTCTCTGCGGACCGTGACCTTGGCGCGCTCGCCGCTGACGCCCTGGTCGTCGAGGCGGTAGGTGATGGTCTGGGGCTGCCCGACGATGCCGAAACGCGGCGCGGCGATGACCGCGATACGGCGGTCGCGCTCGTCCTTCTGCCCGGTGATCAGCGCGTGCACCGGCGCCTGGAAGCCGAGCCCGGCGGCGTTGGCCGGAATGTCATGGACGCGGCCGTCGGTGATCAGGAACGCACCGGCGACGCGGTCGACCGGCACGTCCGACAAGGCCGAGGCCAGCGCCCCGAACAGCTTGGTGCCGTCGGTCTCGCCGTCGGCCTGTCCGGCATCGACGACGCGGACCTCGAGCCCCTTGATCTTCTTCAGGCTGTCGACCAGCGCTTCCTGCGCCTGAGCGGCCTCGCGATTGCGATTGCCGAAATTCTGGCTCGGGCTCTTGTCGACGACGATTGCGGCGACAGAGGTGAGGGGATCGCGGTCCTCGCGGGTGAAGGAGGGATTGGCGAGCGCCAGCAGGAACAGCGCCAGCGCGGCCACGCGCACGGCGGCGCCGCGCGCACGCGCCAGCAGCAGCACCAGCGCGATGACGACGATCGCGGCCAGCGCGAGCCACAGCACGATCGTGGGAACCAGCGGCGTGAATGCGATGCCGTAATTCATATCGATCCTATTGCCCCAGCCGTTCGATCAGGGCCGGTGCGTGCACCTGGTCGGCCTTGTAGTTGCCGGTCAGCGTGTACATCACGATGTTGGCGCCGGCGCGGTAGGCGAATTCGCGCTGGCGGGGGTCGCCGCCGGTCACCGGCAGCATGGCCTGGCCGTCGGGCCGCACGGCCCAGGCGCCGGCAAGGTCGTTCGAGGTGATGATGATCGGCGAGACGCCGTCGCCGCCGCGCGCCGGCCGCTGCGCGCTGTCCTCGTCGTCTTCGCGCGGCAAGGTCTCGACCCAGGTCTGGCCGGTTGTGAAGCGGCCGGGGAAGTCGCGCAGGAGAAAGAAGGTCTTGGTCAGCACGTGCTCGCGCGGCACCGGCTCCAGCTCGGGCACGTCGAGCGAGGACAGGATCTCGCGGAGCGTCTGCATCGCGGGGGTCTGCGCGGCGCCGTTCGCGCCGGGCGGCGCTTCGACCGCGTCGCGGGTGTCGAACAGCACGGTGCCGCCCTGCTTCATGTAGGCGTCGATCTTGTTGATGGCGTCCCGGGACGGCTTGGGCGCGCCCGGCACGATCGGCCAGTAGATCAGCGGGAAGAAGGCGAGTTCGTCGCGCGCCGGATCGATGCCGACGGGATCGCCGGCCTCGAGCGCGGTGCGCTGCGCCAGGAACAGCGTCAGTCCTGACAGCCCTGCCCTGACGATGGAATCCACGTCGGCATTGCCGGTCACGACATAGGCGAGGCGGGTCTGCGACACCGCCTTCATCGCGAACTCGTCGGACGCGCTGTCCGCGTGCGACGGCGTCGGCGCGAACGAGGCGAGGCCTGCGAGCACCAGTCCGACGACGATCATCGCGGGCGCGGCGCGGCGGCGCAGCAGCGCGGCAAGGCCGCCGCCGAGCACCGCGACGATGATGGCGTCGATCAGGAACAGCGCGAGCGCCGTCGACAGCAGCCAGCCGCGCAAGTCCTGCGGCTCGGCATTGGTGTAGGTGGCGTGTCGGGCGCGCAGGCTCGCGATGTTCAGGGCTGCGATACGGTCGGCGCTGGCAAGCGTGTTCACGGCGAGCGGTCCTTCTGCCGGACCATAGAAGCCCGGCGGATGATCGGGTGTGGCGCGGTCGCGATAATCCGCGGGCAGCGGCTTTGCGGCGGCCGGCGGCGGACCGAAAGCGCCGAAGCCGTCGAGGATGTGCAACGGCGCCACCGTCTCGGCGGTCCCTTCAGTGGCAGCGCCTGCGCCCGGCTTGGCGGTATAGCCGGACATGTCGACGACGCGCCGCAGGATTTCGACGAAGGTGCCCGACATGGGCAGATCCGACCAGCGCATGTCGGCGCTGACGTGGAACAGGCTGACGACGCCTTTGCCGCGATGCTCGCCCGTCACCAGCGGCGTACCGTCTTCCAGCGAGGCCCAGCTCTTGGTGGCGAGCACGGCGTCGGGCTCGGCCAGCACCTGGCGGCTGATGGTGACGTCCTTGGGGACCACGACGCCGGCAAACGGACCGTCAGCGGCAAAGGAGGCCAGATGTTGCGGTTTTTCCCAGGTCAGGCTGCCGCCGAGCGTCCGGCCGCCCTTGCGCAGTTTGACGGGAACGAGATCGTCCTCGGCCTGCGCCAGCCGCGGACCGGCGAACCGCACCAGCACGCCGCCCTGATCGATCCAGGCATTGAGACGCTCGCGGATTTCGGGGGCGATGGTGCCGACATCGGCGAGGATGATCATCGGCAGCTTCTGGTCGAGGAACTGCGTGATGCCCTGCTGCGGTGAGCCCTTGTCGGCAAGCCGCACGTCGGCGAACGGCGCCAGCGCCCGGGTGAGATAGAAGGTCGGCGCCAGCAGCGGCTGCGCGGTCTCGCTGGTCGAGCCCGAGACGATGCCGATGGCGCGGCGGCGCCAGCGCTTGTCGAGCAGCTGCACCGCGCCTGCGGAGCGCTCACCGGCAATTTCCAGCCGCGTGATGTCGTTGCGCAGCTCGACCGGCAGATCGAACGAAGCTTCGGTTTCCTTGTCCTGCGGGCCGAACGAATAACGCGCTTCGCCGATCGGCGAGGCCTTCTGGTCCAGCGCGCGCACGGTGCCGATGGCGATGCCGCTGTCGGTGCGCAGCACCTTCACCGTCATCCTCGCTGCGGCGTTCTCGGCCGCGACCAGGGCCAGCGGTGACGAGGTGCCGCCTTCGAACACGGTCAGGCTGCGGTCGCCGACGGTCTTGCCGAGGCCAGCAACGAACTCCTCGCCGCGACCGGTGTCGACGCTGTCGGAGAGCCAGGCGATCTCGCAGTCGCCGGTCGCCTTCAGGAAGCGATCGATTGCGGTCAGGGTCTCGACGCGCTCGATCGAATACGGCTTCGGCGTGAGCTGCCGCAGCGCGACGCGCGCGGCGCCCGCCGGCATCAATGTGATATCGCGGTTCGGCTCGGACAGCGGCACCAGCGCAATCGCACGGCGGTCGTTCTCGGCACTCGCGATCAACTCGTCGGCGGCCCTGATCCGGATGTCCCAGTTCGATGCCGCGCTCCAGCCGTCGTCGAACATGATCATCAGCGGCGCCTTGCTGGCGGCCGCGCCTGTTTGCGGATTCCAGATCGGGCCGGCGGCGGCGAAAATAACCAGCGCCGCAGCCAGCAGCCGCAATGCTGTCAGCCACCACGGCGTCCGCGATGGGGTCTCTTCGCGCGGTGCGATGTCGAACAGCAGGCGCGTCGGCGGAAACTCGATGCGGCGCGGCCGCGGCGGCATCACGCGCAATAGCCACCACAGCACCGGCAGGCTGACGAGGCCGATCAGGAGCAGCGGTTCGGTGAAGGCGAGCGGCAGTCCCATCATGCTGCCGGCCCCGCCTTGATGGTCGTGGTGCGGGCGCCCGACTTGCTCACCTGCATGCCGGCATGCAGGAACAGCAAGAGCTCAGCGGCCGAGCGGTCGGTGGCGTGCGTCGTGAACAGCCAGTCCAGCTTGTTGGTCTCGGCGCGGATCTGGTCGCGGTGCAGCGCGAGCCGCGCGGTGTAATCCTGCGCCCAGCTCTCGGCGCGGCCGGCGGTGATCACGCCGAACCCTTCCGGCTCGACGAACTCGACGCGGCCGGAATACGGGAATGATTCCTCGGCGGGATCGACGACCTGGACCAGCGTGCCATGCGCACCGGAGCCGGACAGGCCGGCGAGCGTGGTCCTGATCTCGGAGATCGGCGACCAGAAATCCGACAGCACGATCGTCTCGGCCAGCGCCGCGGGCACGAAGGACGGCGGCAGGCTCAAGCGGTCGGCATCGTCGTGCAGCATCGCCTGCGCCATCTTGTCGATGACGCTGCGGCTCGCGGTCGGTGCCATCAGCCCGGGAATGCCGACGCGTTCGCCGCCGGAGACCAGCAGCTCGGCCAGCGCGAAGGCGACGATCAGCGTCCGCTCGAGCTTGGATTCACGCGCGTGCTTTGAAGCGAACGCCATCGAAGGCGAGCGGTCGGGCCAGATCCAGACCGTGTGCGAGGCTTCCCATTCGAGCTCGCGGACATAGAGCAGATCGTCGCGCGCCGAGCGCCGCCAGTCGACATTCTGCGACGGCTCGCCGGAGACGAAGCGGCGGTATTGCCAGAAATTTTCGCCGGAGCCGGCGCGGCGACGGCCGTGCAGGCCGTGGATGACGTTGGCGGCGATGCGGCGGGCCTCGAGCACCAGGCGCGGCAGCGAAGCGGCGAGCGTACGGCTTTCGCCATCGGCACGTCGGATCGCGATGACCTCCTTCGCTGCGTGCCCGTTCTCCGCCGCCATCAACCGATCCGTGTCTTCAATTGCCGGATCACGTCCGGAATCGTGCGGCCTTCGGCGCGCGCCTGGAATGTCAGCGCCATGCGGTGCTTCAGCACGGGCTCGGCGAGGTCGAGCACGTCGTCGATCGAGGGCGCGAGGCGGCCGTCGATCAGCGCGCGTGCGCGCACCGCGAGCATCAACGATTGGCTGGCGCGCGGGCCCGGTCCCCAGGCGATGAACTTGCTGGTGTCGCCGCCATCCGGACCCGGACGGGCCGAGCGCACCAGCGACAGGATCGCCTCGACCACGGAATCGCCGACCGGCAGCCGCCGGATCAGTCGCTGCGCGGTGATGAGTGCATCAGGGGTCATCGCGCCCTTCGCCAGCGTCTCGTCGGCGCCGGTGGTCTCGAACAGGATGCGGCGCTCGGCGTCACGATCGGGATAGTCGACGTCGATCTCCATCAGGAAACGGTCGAGCTGGGCTTCAGGAAGCGGATAGGTGCCCTCCTGCTCCAGCGGGTTTTGCGTGGCGAGCACGTGGAACGGCTTCGGCAGGTCGTGACGCGCGCCGGCAACGGTGATGTGCTGCTCCTGCATCGCCTGCAGCAGCGCCGACTGCGTGCGCGGGCTGGCGCGGTTGATCTCGTCGGCCATCAGCAGTTGCGCGAACACTGGGCCGGAGATGAAGCGGAAGGCACGCTTGCCGGAGGTGCTCTCGTCGAGCACTTCGGCGCCGAGAATGTCCGACGGCATCAGGTCGGGCGTGAACTGGATGCGCTTGGCATCGAGGCCGAGCGTGATGCCGAGCGTCTCGACCAGCTTGGTCTTGGCGAGACCGGGGACGCCGATCAACAACGCATGGCCGCCGGAGAGGATGGTGACCAGCGTGTTCTCGATCACGCGATCCTGACCGAAGATGACGGACGCGATCGCATCCTTTGCCGCACGAATCTGGCTCGACACCTGCTCGGCTGAACGGACTACTCCGTCTTCGAGCTTCTCGACACTCTCAGCCATCCGTTTAGCTCCTTCAGCCTGCCATGCGGCTCGCTTGCGTCGTCATGTCATCACGTCCTCAACTCAAGACGTGGGCCCTATGCTAGACTTGCAGGAAGGCCATGTATTCGTTGAATTAACCTATCCCCACCTTATCGGCTTAGGGATATGTAGGGCATCACGAAGTGGCGACCTCCACACCGGACGAATGCGGGGTGGAACCGAGCACCCGGATACAACGTAAACCTGCACCAATCGTGCCAAATGACCGATCGTGCCAAATGACAAAGTCAGGGCAAACCATGGCGAACCAAGGGCAGAGCGCCGATCGCGGTCTTGAGGGGCTGACTGCCGCTGCCAAAACTGCTGCCGATGCCGAAGGCGCCAAAAAGGGCCTGCCTCCGGTGCATTTGTGGAATCCGCCGTTTTGCGGCGATCTCGACATGCGAATCGCATCCGATGGTACTTGGTTCTATTTGGGGACGCCAATCGGCCGTCATGCTTTGGTTCGCCTGTTCTCGACCATCCTCAAGCGTGAAGGCGACAAGCATTTCCTCGTCACGCCGGTGGAGAAGGTCGGCATTCGCGTCGATGACGCGCCGTTCATGGCGGTCGAGATGCAGAAGGACGGCGAGGACAACCACCGCGTGCTCCGCTTCCGCACCAATGTCGACGACTGGGTCACCTGCGATGCGGCGCACCGGCTGCGCTTCGAACAGGCCAAGGACGGCGGGCTGACGCCCTATCTGCACGTCCGCGCCGAGCTCTGGGCCAAGGTCACCCGCGCGCTCTATTACGATCTGGTTGACATGGGTGAGGAGCGGATGGTCGATGGCCAGCCGATGTTCGGTGTCGAATCGGCCGGCGAATTCTTTGCCATGGCCGATGCGGAGCAGGTGAGGGCCGCGCTTTGAACAAGCCTATCTCCAGGAACGATCCCGCCGTGATCGGTGCGGCCGATTTCTTCGCCCGCTCTGCCGCGCGGCTCGGCTTCGACGTTCCGCCCGGTCTCTACGATCCCAACATCATTCCGGCCTCGGGCGATCCCGGTACCGACAAGATGCTCGAGATCATCGCGCGCGAGCAGCCGGTGCGGCCGGCGGCGGTCCTGATCGCAGTGGTCGATCATCCCGAGCCGACCATCCTCCTGACGCAGCGCTCGGCGCATCTGAACGACCATGCCGGCCAGATCGCCTTTCCCGGCGGCAAGATCGACGCGACGGACTCCTCGCCGCTCGATGCGGCGCTGCGCGAGGCCGAGGAGGAGGTCGGGCTGTCCAGAGACTTCGTCGAGCCGATCGGCTATCTCGATCTCTATGGCACCGGCTTCGGCTTCCGCATCCTGCCCACGGTTGCCAGGGTGCGCCCGGGTTTTGAGCTGACGATCAACCATTCCGAGGTTGATGACGCATTCGAAGTGCCGCTATCCTTCCTGATGAACCCGGCCAACCACCAGGTGCACAGCAAGGAATTCCGCGGCATGGAGCGGTCCTACTACGCGATGCCGTTTGCCGAACGCTACATCTGGGGCGCGACGGCCGGCATGCTGCGCGTACTCTACGAGCGGATCTATTCCTCATGATCCGCCCGATCCTGACCGAGATCGGAATCTTCCTCGTTCCCTTTGCCGTCTATGCGCTGTTCCTGGCCGCCACGCGTTCCGGCCTGTTCGTGCAATCGTCTTGGCCGATCACCATCGTCGCGCGCCTCATGCTGGCGGCGCTCGTGCTGGTGATCGCGGGGCTGATCGGCTTTGCGCATTTCTCCGGCGCCGCGCCGGATTCGACCTATGTCCCCGCCCATGTCGAGAACGGCAAGCTCGTGCCGGGCGTGGAAAGATAGGACCGGCCGATGAGCGCGGTGCCCATGCTCGCCGATGCGCCCTGGCTGATGTCGGGCGGGACCGCGCGCGTCCTGCAATTGCTCAACGCGGATGGCGAGAAGGCGCGGGTCGTCGGCGGCGCCGTGCGCAACGCGCTGCTCGGCCTTGTCCCCGGTGACATCGACATCGCGACCACGGCGCTCCCGCACGAGGTGATACGGCGCGCCAAGAGCGCCGGCATCAAGGCCGTGCCGACCGGCATCGACCACGGCACCGTCACCCTCGTCATCGACAGCCAGCCGTACGAAGTCACGACGCTGCGCGAGGATACCGAGACCTTCGGCCGCAAGGCCAAGGTCGCGTTCGGCCGCGACTGGGTGAAGGACGCCGAGCGTCGCGACTTCACGATGAACGGGCTCTCGGTCGATGCTGACGGCGTCGTCCACGATTACGTCGGAGGCATCGCGGATGCGGCGGCGCGGCGCGTGCGCTTCATCGGTGATCCCGACCAGCGCATCGCCGAGGATTTCCTGCGCATCCTGCGCTTCTTCCGCATCCACGCCGCCTTTGGTGCCGGCGATCCCGACCGCGACGGCTATCTCGCCTGCATCCGGGGACGCGCCGGCCTTGCGAGCCTGTCGGCCGAGCGGCTGCGCATGGAGATGCTGAAGCTGCTGGCGGCTGGCGGCGCCTCTGCCGCCGCGCTCGCCATGGCCGATGGCGGATTGCTGCAGGCGCTGACCGGCGGCGTCGTTTATACCGGGCCGCTCTCGGCGATGATCGCGATCGAGCGCGAGCTTGGCCTCGCCGCGAGCAGCACGCGGCGGCTCGCCGCGCTGACGGTCGCTGTGACCGAAGACGCCAAGCGCGTCGCCACGCGGTTGAGGCTCTCCAATGCGGAAACCAAGGCGCTGGATTCGATGGGGCACCGCTGGTGGCGTTTGGCCACCAAGGGCGAAGCCGATGCGCGGCGGCTGCTCTACCGGCTCGGCGCGGAGCGCTATCACGATCGCGTGTTGCTAGGCTGGGCGCGAGCCGGCGGTGACGTCGGCTCATCGCGATGGCGTGCGCTCGCCGAGCTGCCGCAGCGCTGGATTGCGCCGAAATTTCCGCTCCGCGCCGCCGACTTCATCGCGCGCGGCATGGCGGAAGGACCCGCGCTCGGACATGTCTTGACGCTCGCCGAGGACGCTTGGCTTGCGGCGGATTTTCCCCTAGAGGAAGCCGCACTCGCTTCCATCGCCGATCAAGCTGCGGCACGAATCAGCCGCGACGAGAGAACGTGACCATCGTCTCAGGCTTCGCCGACATCTCGATCTTTCAGCTGCTGCTGGTCGCGTTGATGGCGTTGTTTGCTTCGATCATCGGTGGTCTCGCCGGCTACGGCACCGGCGCCTTGATGCCGCTGGTGCTGGTCCCTCTCGTTGGCGCCGAGCCCGTGGTGCCGATCATCGCGATCTCCGCGATCTTCACCAATTCCAGCCGCGCGGTCGCCTATCTCCGCTATGCCGATCGCCGCCGCGCGCTGATCGTGCTGGCCTGTGCGGCACTGACGACCGCGCTCGGCGCCTACGGCTATACGCGCCTCACCAATGCGGGGGCGGCGCTCGTGATCGGCTCCATGCTGATCCTGAGCGTGCCGCTGCGCCGTGTGCTCCGCCGCCGTCAGGTCAAGATCGGCGACACCGGTCTCGCGGCAGGCTCGGTCGGCTATGGCGTGCTGGTCGGCGGCACCTCTGGCTCCGGCGTGATCCTGCTATCGCTGCTGATGGCCGCGGGCCTTGAGGGCGCCGCCGTCATCGCGACCGATGCAATGATCTCGCTCGGCACCGGCCTCATCAAGATCTCGGTGTTCGGCCTCGCCGGCGCTGTCACTGCGCAGGTGCTCGCCTTTGCACTCCTGATCGGTGCCATCGCGATTCCCGGCGCGTTCCTGGCCAAAGCCTTCGTCGAGCGGATGCCGGTACACATCCACACCGCGATCCTCGACGTCGCGGTGATCACGGGCGGGTTGGTGATGATCTCTGCTGCGGCGAGGCAGCTGATCTAACGCCGACAGGTGTCCCGCTGCGGGGGTTGGATCAGGCCGCAGGTCTAGTGTGAGGGACTACAGTCCAGTTCCTTGATCCTGCCGGCGGCATCAAACGCCAGGAGTGCACTCATCACGCCGGCACTGGTGATGTACGAGATGATGGTGCCGTCGTTGCGCCAGGGATTGAGGTCGTCCAACGTGCCCGCCGGATATTTTCGGAGGCGATCGACCCAATAGGCACGAAGTGCCTCGCGGCCGGTGATGGTTTGGCCACCGGCGCAGCCGCAGTGGACCACGGCGTCCTCGGCATAGAGTTCCAAAATCGCTTCGATGTCGCCCGCGCGATACGCATCAAGCCAGTCGACCGCAACGGCCATGGGATCAAAGGACATATTTTTCACTCACATGCGTCCAAATCTGGTTCAGGCCGGGGAACCACCAAGCCTCCTATGATTTTAATATCCCACCCGGCCACGGCCATATGCCGAAGGACATAGAGGACCGGGCCGAGGGCAAGATCGATGTTGGACGCGTCCGCCAGGCAGGGGATACTCAAGCCCATCCGGCTTTTGCTCGTCGATCCACAGCCGATCGTTTTGCAGGGACTGAGGTCAGTCCTCGGGACGCAGCCGGATTTCGACGTTGTCGCAGCGTCCAGCGATCGGACAAGCTGCCTCCAAGCAATCCGGAAGCTGACGCCTGACGTCGCGCTTCTTGCCGACAAGGTGCCGGATCTGACGGTCGCCGAGATCCTCGCGATCGTGAAGGCTGAGAAGCTCTCCACCCGCCTGGTGTTCTTCACCGAGTCCGGCACCGACCACGATCTGGCTTCCGCCATCGCAGCCGGCGCCTGCAGCGCAATTTCGAAATATGCCTCTCCCGCCACGATGCTGCGATCACTGCGTCTGATGACGAAGAGCGGCGTGGCACTGGAGAAGTCCGATCTCTCGGCAGCCGGCAAGGAAGCGGAGGGCGACGGCAAAGTCGAAAAGATGCTGGAGCTGTTGACGCAACGGGAACGTCAAATTGCACGACTCGTGGCGGAAGGACTGTCGAACAAGGAGATCGCGCGCCAGCTCAACGTGTCCGACGGGACGGTCAAAGTCCACCTGTACAATATTTTCCAGAAGCTTGAGATCACCAACAGAACTGTGCTCGCGACCATCGCATTGCTGCAACGCCCCTCAGGCCTGGCCGCGCTCTCGCTGGCATTTCTGGCGTTCGCAATTGCGGACGAACTCAAGGCGTCGGAAGCGAACGACATCTTTCCGGATCAGAACGGCAACGGCCATGCGGAAGAGCACGCCGCCTATGAGCCCTGGAAAAAAGGGATTCTCCGGCACCTCGTCGTCTGGGAATCCGGCGAGACGCCCACGCAAGCCCAGAGAGATCTGTTCGCCAAGGCCGCCCACATCACGAACCCGGCGGCCGCAATGGAAGCGCTGCGCACGGCCGAGCAATCTGGAGGCTCGAAAGCGTGGACACACCCCGGTCCAGCAGGATCGGGCGCGCCCGATCTTCCGCGCTTACTGCGAGAAGCGATCGACATACAGACCGGTGACGACCCGGCCCCGGAACATCAATTCCCGCGGCTTCTTTCCAATGCGATGTCGATACACGGAGGGTATGGCAACTTTGCTATTCTCACCGGTGCGTTGATCTACGCACTGCAGGACCCTCATCTCGCCGCGCACGCGCATGACCTCCGTGACGCCTCGATCGACAGCATCCTGGCCGCCACCGAAGAGAGTGCGACCACAAAGCTGGCCGCGATCACCCATGCTGCCGCCAATCCTGACGACCATTCAGCCCCAAGTTTTCTTTCGCAGGATGTCCGCCTGTCTTCCGCCGTTGTGACCACTGGACACGACAATGCCGCTCAAGAAGGCGCTCTGGTTCAAAAAGGCCCAGGCGATGCGGGTGACAATCTCCATACACCTGTTGGCGCGGACCCTGGTCACGATGCCGGTAGCGGCGTAGGCGGCAACGTTGAAAAAATTGTTTATCGCTCCCCGATCGACTCCGAGTCTGACCATTTCAACTCGACCTCACCCGACACTGTGTTCGATTTCGCGTCGGGGCCGGGCAGGATCAATCTTGCGGCTTTCGGAGCGCTTGCCTGGCTGCATATGACGGCGGCAACCACGTCTATACCGCCACATACACTCGCCTGGGTCTACGACTCCGCAAGCAATGAAACGATCGTCTATGTGAATGCGACCGATCGTGTCCTTGATGTCGGCGATCGCGGCCTGCTGGAAATCCATCTCGAGGGGATTGTGGCCGTTGCGGAGGCGGATGTCGGCTCCGAGCCAGATGGTGCGGCTGTTGCGACCACCTTGGAGCAGCTCGAAGCAGTGCTGATATCGGCGACCGAAACCGATGCGACTGTTTCGAGCAAGGATCATGTCCAAACCACTATCGAGGGGAGCGAGAGCTCGCTCGGGACGTCTGGAGCCTGGGCGATTCTGGCCAACGGCGGCTCGGGGTTCCAGTTTGGGCAGGCTCGCTTGGGAACGTCGACGAGGTTCGGAAGCTCCACCGGCGCATCGGCGGATGCAACGGAAGAGAGCGATGGTGCGTCTGCCGCGTCGGCTCACGGATCATCCATCGAGCTTGCGCATAGCGCGACGGCCCCGGTAGCCGCAAATGTCGCATCGAACAGTGGTCCGGCCAATACGGGCAACGGCGTTTCGTCGACTGCACCGAACGAGATCGGCCAACCCAATATCGTAACCGCCGACAACGCGGGGCACGGCAACTCTCAGCACGCTTCAGACCCATCGACTGAAGCTGGCTCCAAACCGGGCCATGGCGTCGGCAATGGCGCCGAGCATCACGATAAGGGCCCCGAGGCTCCGGGAGGGTCAGCGAAGAAGGCAGAACCAGACGGCGCGGAACACGGCAAAGCCGGGCACTCAAACGCTGCAAAAGCACCGGACGCAGCTAAGACCGATCCGGACGTCGCAACGGACGCCAACGCGGGTCACGGCAACTCAAAGCACGCTTCGGAGCCGGGGTCTGCAAAAGCGGCAGCCGACGA
>NZ_JADPIT010000031.1:17685-78244 GCF_023073035.1 Bradyrhizobium sp. 62 | reverse complement strand
GATAAGGCCTCTGAGGCTCCGGGAGGGTTAACGAAGAAGGCAGAACCAGCGGGCGAGGATCATGGTAAATCCGGGCACTCAACCGCACCGGACGCAGCCGAGATCGATCCAGGCGCCGCAACGGCTGCCGGCGCAGTCCACGGCAACTCGCAGCACGCTTCGAAACCAGAGTCTGCAAAGGCGGCAGCCGGCGAACCGACTGAAGCCGGCTCCAAACCGGGCAACGGCGGCGAGCACCACGCTTCGGCTTCTGATGCGGCGCACGGACCAGCGAAGACGGCAGAACCAGGGGCTGCGGAACACGGCAAATCCGGGCACTCATCCGCTGCAAACGCATCGGACGCGGCCGATATCGATCCGGGCGCCGCAGCGGCCGCCAACGCTGGCCACGGCAACTCGCAACACGCTTCGAAGCCAGACTCTACGAAGGCGGCAGCCAGCGAAGCAAGTGAAGCTGGCTCCAAACCGGGCAATGATGGCGGCCATGGCGCCGATGATCATCACGCTTCGGCTTCTGAAGCCGCGCAAGCATCAGCAACGACGGCAGAAACAGGGGCTGCGGAACACGGCAAATCCGGGCACTCATCCGCTGCAAACGCATCGGACGCAGCTGAGACCGATCCGGGCGTCGCAACGGCCGCCAGCGCAGGCCACGGCAACTCGCAGCACGTTTCGGAGCCGGGATCTGCAAAGGGAGCAGCCGCGGAATCGACTGAAGCTGGCTCCAAGCCGGGCAACAGCGTCGGCCATGGCGCCGAGCATCACGCTTCGGCTTTTGATGCGGGGCAGGGACCAGCGAAGACGGCAGAACCAGCCACCGTGGACCACGGCAACCCGGACAACGAGTTACACTCGGCCTCTGCGAACGCGTCGCAAGCAGCCGACATCACAGAGCCGAGCGTCGCAGCAGGCGGTAACGCCGGACGCGGTAACTCGCAGCACCCTGCGCAATCTGCTGCAGTCGCATCAGAAGAGGCACACCCGACCAAAGCTGCGTTCGAAACCGGCGGCCTGGACCAAGGACCGGTGTTCCGCTTCGATAAAGGCGCAACCCCTGCTACTCCTGTCGCGGTGGGTGAGCTTAAAAAACTCGATGATCCGCTGGGTTCGCACGTTCCGTCCAGTCAGGAAGAAGGCCTCGGGTTTAACGTCAACATCGTCCCTCATGCACTGAACGGACACGCGGACGATCACGGCAATAGCGGTGCGCATCAAGCCATTGTGCCTGTGCATCATGATTTGCTGATTTGAACTGTGATCGCGACGGGGCAATGACTGGCGGGCTCCGACTTTGGTGAGAGACTTCCCGCGACCGAACGTATCGGCGAGCGCATCTGCCTGGTCTCGCGTCTCAGAAACGTAACGCTTCCGCGGATCAGCCTCTTTGCTGAATTGTTCAGGGTTGCAGCCGTGAGAGCAGACGTTGCCGATCCTGATCGCGACGTCGCTGCTCCATGCGCATCCGTTCGAGTTCGCCTTCGGCTTTGGCTGTGTCCTCGTTCTGGCGCTTCATTTCAATGATCAGCGCCTCTTGCTCGGCGAGCCGCCGTTCTCCTTCGACGACCTCGCGTTCGATCTGGCTCAGCTCATCGTATATCGCCGTCGTGTACATCGCGATCCTCGCGCGGCCGTGCTGCAGAAGGCACGCCGGAGAGCAGTTTTCGCCTCTTCCAGGAGCTTGATCGGGCCGCTTGGTGCGGCCTTGACCGAAGCGCAAGGCGCATGACTTTCAACTCAATCAGCTTCTCGAACGTTCCGGCTGTTTCCATTTTTTCCCGAGCTTGGATCGGTCGAACGAGCGGCCGTGTTGTAATCATTTTGGCGGAAGCGGCTCACCTAACACGCGACTGCCTGGAACGGACCTCCTCGCGGCGACAATGCACTCGGCTCAGGGCTGCGCCTCAGTCAAGTTGCAAACAAGCGGTCGGCACAATATCGTCGATCGTCCGCCCGCATGTCTGACGTCCGATCTTTCAGGAGCCAACACTATGAATGTGGTCTCAGTGCCCGGCGGGATCCATCGCCCTCCAGGGAAGGTCGATATCCCGTCTGCCTGGCGGGGCGCTGAGATGAAAGCCAATCCCAATCGATGGTTGATATCGCTTGCAGCCGGCGAGATCGCGGAACTTGAGGGCGCGGCTGAAACGTATCTGGGCAAAAACAAAAGAATTGCCGAGATCACGAAGGAAAGCTTTCCGCTTCCCCGCTTCGGCGCGCATCTGGAAGAGCTTAAGACAACGCTCCTGGCTGGCCTTGGCTTCGAAGTGATCCGCGGCCTGCCGGTGGCAAAATATAACCAGGAGCTCGCCGCGACGATATTTTGTGGGGTGGGCGCGCATCTTGGATCGGCGCGGTCTCAGAATGCAGCGGGTCACATTCTCGGTCACGTCCGTGACACCGGCGCCGATGCGAAGGATCCGAATACCCGCATTTATCAAACCTCGGAACGGCAGACATTCCACACGGATTCGTCCGACGTGGTTGGATTGTTATGCATTCGCGAGGCGATGGAGGGAGGGGATTCTCTCCTTGTCAGTACGACGACAATCTACAACGAGATGTTTGACAAGCGTCCCGACCTTGCCACCCTCTTGTTTGATCCGATCGCGACAGACCGGCGAGGCGAGGTGCCGGAGAACGAAAAGCCATATCTTGAAATCCCGGTGCTGAATTGGCATGCGGGGTTCCTGACCGGGTTCTATCAGCGCCAGTATATCGATAGTGCGCAGCGCTTCCCCGATGCGCCGAGACTGACTCCGGCTCACGTCGAGGCGCTCGATCTCTTCGACACGCTCGCAAATGATCCCGGGCTGCATTTCGGCATGCGGCTTCAGCCGGGTGACATGCAGTTCGTTTACAATCATGCCTTGCTGCATGACCGGACCGGATTCCGTGATTGGCCCGATGCAGGCCAGAAGCGTCATCTGTTGCGCCTTTGGCTCAGCATGGAAGGCGACCGGCCGCTGCCCGACTGTTTCAAACAGCGCTATGGCTCGATTGAGATTGGCAACCGCGGCGGCATCATCACCAAAGGTACCAGTTTGAACGTCCCGTTGGATTGACGTTCCAAGCATCCAGCGATGTCCGCTCTTGTGCCGATTTCGGCAGAGGAGCGGACATCAGGTTGGGCGGAGCCGAGCACTCCGACCTACGAGGACGCGGCCTCAGCCGCGCTTACTCCTCGTCTTCGTCATCATCCTCGTCTTCGTCGTCGAGCTCTTCCAGTCGATCGAGCACCGCGAGCGGCAGCGTCTCGCGAAACAGATCGCCTTCTGCGCCCATCCAGAGACAGATCACGTCGTCGCCCTTCACGTCAGCGACGGTGAGCGGCTGCCCGCCTGATTTCAGCATGACAATATCGCCGGCTTTTAGTTCCATGGATGGTCCTTTCGGTTGATTGACGGAGAAGCTAGCAAACCGGCATGACATGCCGATCACGGGCTACTTGGTCAGTGGATGTGTTGCGGTAGCGCGCATGCGCCGGCCGGGCTGCTGAAATCGATCAGAGAGCTTTAGGCCGGAGCGATCCCATCACGAGAGGCAATGGCGCCTGTTCGATGGGTGGCGCAAGGGCTCTTCCGTCCCGTGCGTCGCGACCATGACACCATGCGCCTGTTTTGCCCGACGGAGCAAATGATTTCGTCAGATCCGCAGTTTGCGTTTACCGCAAGTCCTTGATTCTGCTGCGGCCGTCTACTGTGCATGGGGTTGTTTTCAATGTTTTTGTTTGCGCACCCTGATTGCAGTCAGCCCGGCAGCAGTTCTGTCAGCGAGCGGATGATGCGGTCGGGCTTCACCGCCGAGCCTTCGGGCAGGCCGTCGCCATGCACGTCGATCCAGATCGCGTAGATGCCGAGACGCTGCGGCGTCACGACTTCCCATTCCAGATTGTCGCCGATCATCCATGTGTCTCTTGCGGTGACGCCGAGCGCGTCCATCGCGTGCAGATAGGCGCGCTCCTCGGGCTTGCCGAAGCCGTGCTCGCCCTCGATCTGGATGTGGTGAAAGCGATGCGCCAGCTCGAAGCGCTCGACCTTGGCGCGCTGGGTGTCGGCGGCGCCGTTGGTCACCAGCGCGAGCTTGATGCCGAGCGCCTTGAGCCTGTCGATGGCGTCATGCGCGCCGGGGAAGACGAACATCTCCTCCTCGCGATAGGCGGTGAAACGGTCGGCGAGACGAATGGCGAGGTCGTCGGGCAGGGCGCGATGACCGGCGGCCGCGAGCGCGGCGAAGCCGCCCTTGACGGTGAGATGCCGGGCCTCGGCGAGCTTCATCCGCCAGGAGGCGTCCGCATTGGCCCAGAAGTTTTTCGCGAACGCCAGGACGGTGCTTGCGACCAGTTGCGGCGGCAGCGGCGCGAGCTCCTCCGCGAACTCCGCTGTGATCGCGTTCCAGGCGATCTCGGGCCGCGCATAGGCCGACAGGATGGTGTCGTCCATGTCGATCAGCATGGCGCGCGGCAGCGGCCTCATTGCGGGCTTCATCGTCGTCATGGCCACTTCACCTCCGGCGGCAGCGACGACAGGATCGAATCCACATTGCCGCCGGTCTTGAGACCGAAGATGGTGCCGCGGTCGTAGAGCAGGTTGAACTCGACATAGCGGCCGCGCCGGATCAATTGCTCCTCGCGATCCTCCGCGGTCCAGCTCGTCGCGAAATTGCGCTGCACGATGTCGGGATAGATCTTCAGGAAGGCGCGGCCGACATCCCGGGTGAAGGCAAGGTCGGCGTCCCAGTCGCCGCTGTCATGCCAGTCGTAGAAGATGCCGCCGATGCCGCGCGCCTCTTTGCGATGCGGCAGGTGGAAATACTCGTCGCACCACTTCTTGTACTTGTCGTAATCGGCGATGCCGTTCGGCTGCGTGCAGGCCTGTTTCATTGCGGCGTGGAAGGCGATGCTGTCGGCATCGTCCTGCGTGCGCCGGCGGTCGAGCACCGGCGTGAGATCGGCGCCGCCGCCGAACCAGGCTTTCGTGGTGACGACGAAGCGTGTATTCATGTGCACCGCCGGCACGTGCGGATTGCGCAGATGCGCGATCAGCGAGATGCCGGAGGCCCAGAATTTCGGGTCGTCCGCCGCACCGGGAATCTGCGCGCGAAACTCGGGCGCGAATTCGCCGTGCACGGTGGAGCAGTGCACGCCGACCTTCTCGAACAGGCGGCCTGACATCATCGACATCACGCCGCCGCCGCCGGCCGCGCCGGTATGATCGGTACGCTGCCACGGCGTGCGTTTGAAGCGGCCCGGCTCGCCCGAATAAAGGCTTTGCGGGGCATCGTCCTCCAGCCGCTCGAAGCTCGCGCAGATGTCGTCGCGCAGGGCTTCGAACCAGGCGCGTGCGCGGGTCTTGCGGTCTTCGATCAAGCTCGGGTCCAATGTGGATGTCATTCTCTCAACCCTGCGGACCGTAATAGGTGCAGCTCTCGTTGCAACTGTCGCGGTGGATGCTGACGCGGGTGAGCTTGCCGATAGGGGCGAGCCGCTCCCACACGAAGCGCGAGAGGTTTTCCAGCGTAGGCGTGCCCAGCGCCTCGATCTTGTTGAGGTACTTGTGATCAAGCGTCATGCGCACGTCCTCGATGGCGCGCTGGACCAGGCCGAGATCGACCACCATGCCGGTTTTGGGATCGGGCGTGCCGCGCAGCGTCACCTCGGCGCGAAAGGAGTGGCCGTGGATCTCTTCGCTATCAGCGCCGAACGTCGTTCCCGACAATGAGTGCGCCGCCTCGAAGCGAAACGATTTCGTCAATTCCCACATCTGTTCGAAAACCAATCCTATCTGATACCAAGCGACTTATGCGTCTGCACGCTGAGCCGCCATTGCGGATGATTGAGGCAATAGTCGATGGCGCCCGCGGTGTTTTGGGCGACCTCGGGCCCGTCCATCGGCTGCAGCGAGAAGCGCTCGAAGGCGAGATCCGCGAAGGCCTCCGGCATGGCGAGCGGCTGCGGATAGACCAGCTTCAGCTCGTGGCCGCGCCGGATCACAAGATCGCTGCCGCCCTTCGGGCTGACGCAGATCCAGTCGAGACCCTCGGGCGGGGCTATCGTGCCGTTGGTCTCGACCCCGATCTCGAAGCCGCGGGCATGAAGCGCCTCGACCAGCGCGGTATCGACTTGGAGCAGCGGCTCGCCGCCGGTGAGCACCACGTAACGGTTGTCGGTGGAGGCCGTCCATTGCGCCGCGATGGTGCCGGCGAGTTCCGCAGCCGAAGCATAGCGCCCGCCGAGCGTGCCGTCGGTGCCGACGAAATCGGTGTCGCAGAATTTGCAGGTGGCCTCGCTGCGGTCCGTCTCGCGCCCGCTCCAGAGATTGCAGCCGGCAAAACGGCAAAATACCGACGCGCGCCCGGCGTGGGCGCCTTCGCCTTGCAGTGTCAGGAAGATTTCCTTGACCGCGTAACTCAACCGTCTCTCCTCGACAATCTCAAACTTGCGGGTTCCGAAGCTGGCGCAGTGCTTCGCCTGCGGCCATCGCCGCGGTCATGGCGACATTGAGCGACCGCAGCCCCGGAGCGATCGGGATCACCAGCCGCGCGTCCGCCGCCTCGACCACCGCCTCGGTGACGCCGGCGCTCTCGCGCCCGAATAGCAGGATGTCCGCCGTCTGGTAACGGAAATCGCGGTAGTCGGTCGCCCCCTTGGTGGTGAACAGCAGCAGGCGGGCGCCCTGCGCCGCGCGCCATTGCTCGAATTTCGACCAGGAGTCGTGCCTGACGATGCTGACCTGATCGAGGTAGTCCATTCCCGCCCGGCGGAAATGCCGGTCGGAGACGGGGAAGCCCGCCGGTTCAATGATATGGGCGGCCACGCCCAGACAGGCGCAGAGCCTGAGAATCGTGCCGGTGTTCTGGGGGATGTCGGGTTGGAAAAGCGCTATCTGCATGGGCTGTGCCGGGTTCGGTGCGGGCCGGAAATGTCTCAATAAAACATCGCTGGCCGCGGAATTCGTGCATTGCACGCTCCCGCGCCGATAGCGGGCTTGCGCTCGCCCGGCAAGGGTGCCAATAGAACGATTCTGGACTGCTGTTTTCGCCTTGTTTTGGTGGGGGCACGTGAAGTTCTGCCGCCGCGGGGGGCCGCGGGCGCCGGCAGGCTGTTCTGGGGACCTTGGGGGCTCCTGGAGCGGTTCCGCCGGCTGCATAAGAAGAAAGGGTTGGAATCGTGACGACAGCGTCTTCGGCGGACCATCCGACACGCCGTGATTTCTTATTCGTTGCAACGGGGGCAGCTGCAGCAGTAGGGGGCGCAGCCGCGCTCTGGCCCTTCATTTCCCAAATGAATCCTGATGCGTCGACCATCGCCGCCGGTGCGCCGATCGAGGTCGATCTCAGCCCGGTCGCCGAGGGGCAGGACATCAAGGTGTTCTGGCGCGGCAAGCCGATCTACATCAGCCACCGCACCAAGAAGCAGATCGACGAGGCGCGCGCCGTCAACGTGGCGAGCCTGCCCGATCCGCAGTCCGACGAGGCCCGGGTCAAGTCCGGCCACGAGCAGTGGCTGGTCGTGATCGGCATCTGCACCCATCTCGGCTGCATCCCGATCGCCCATGAAGGCAATTACGACGGGTTCTTCTGCCCCTGCCATGGTTCGCAGTACGATTCGTCCGGCCGCATCCGCCAGGGGCCCGCGCCCGCGAACCTGCCGGTGCCGCCGTACCAGTTCGTTTCCGACACCAAAATCCAGATCGGCTGAGCCTCGGGCCCTCGTCCGAAGCTTCGCGCCGTCTCGTCGTACTATTTCCTCAGGATCGCATCATGAGCGGACCATCCGACTACCAGCCGAGCAATCCGGCCCTGCAATGGATCGAGCGACGTCTGCCGATCCTCGGCCTCATGCACTCCTCCTTCGTGGTCTATCCCACCCCGCGCAACCTGAACTATTGGTGGACCTTCGGCGCCATCCTCTCGTTCATGCTGGGGATCCAGATCCTAACCGGCGTGATCCTGGCGATGCACTACACGCCGCATGCCGACCTCGCCTTCAAATCGGTCGAGCTGCTCGTCCGTGACGTCAATTACGGCTGGCTGCTGCGCAACATGCATGCCGTCGGCGCCTCGATGTTCTTCGTCGCCGTCTATGTCCACATGCTGCGCGGCCTCTATTACGGCTCCTACAAGGAGCCGCGCGAGGTGCTCTGGATCCTCGGCGTCATCATCTACCTGCTGATGATGGCGACGGGCTTCATGGGCTACGTGCTCCCCTGGGGCCAGATGAGCTTCTGGGGCGCCACCGTCATCACCAATCTGTTCTCCGCCATTCCCTATGTCGGCGAGAGCATCGTGACGCTCTTGTGGGGCGGCTATTCGGTCGGCAACCCGACGCTGAACCGCTTCTTCTCGCTGCACTATCTGCTGCCGTTCCTGATCGCGGGCGTCGTCGTGCTCCACGTCTGGGCGCTGCATGTCTCCGGCCAGAACAACCCTGATGGCGTCGAGCCCAAGACGGAGAAGGACACGGTTCCGTTCACGCCGCATGCGACCATCAAGGACATGTTTGGCGTGTCCTGCTTCATGCTGCTCTACGCCTGGTTCATCTTCTACATGCCGAATTACCTCGGTGACGCCGACAATTACATTCCGGCGAATCCGGGCGTGACGCCGCCGCACATCGTGCCGGAATGGTATTACCTGCCGTTCTACGCGATCCTGCGTTCGATCCCGAACAAGCTCGCGGGCGTGATCGGGATGTTCTCGGCGATCATCATCCTGTGCTTCCTGCCCTGGCTTGATGCTGCCAAGACCAAATCGTCGAAGTACCGTCCGCTGGCCAAGCAGTTCTTCTGGATCTTCGTCGCGGTCTGCATCCTGCTCGGTTATCTCGGCGCGCAGCCGCCGGAAGGTATCTACGTGATCGCCGGCCGGGTCCTGACGTTCTGCTACTTCGCCTACTTCCTGATCGTGCTGCCGCTGCTCTCGCGCATCGAGAAGCCGCGGCCGGTGCCGAACTCGATCTCGGATGCCGTCCTGGCCAAAACCGGGAGCAGGTCGACGCCGATGGTGTCGAGTGCGATCGTGCTTGCGCTGGCCGGCGCGTTGTTTGCGGGCTCAGCCGACAGCGCGCGTGCCTCCGAAGGCAGCGACAAACCGCCGGGCAACAAATGGTCGTTCGCCGGTCCGTTCGGCAAGTACGACCGCGGTGCGCTCCAGCGCGGCCTGAAGGTCTACAAGGAAGTCTGCGCCAACTGCCACGGCCTGTCCTACGTCGCCTTCCGCAACCTCGCGGAAGCCGGCGGTCCCGGCTATTCGGTCGCGCAGGCAGCAGCCTTCGCCTCCGACTACAAGGTCAAGGACGGCCCGAACGACGCCGGTGACATGTTCGAGCGCGCGGGCCGGCCGGCGGATTATTTCCCCTCGCCATTTCCGAACGAGCAGGCCGCGCGTGCGGCGAACGGCGGCGCGGCGCCGCCCGATCTGTCGCTGATCACCAAGGCGCGCTCCTACGGCCGCGGCTTCCCGATGTTCATCGTCGACTTCTTCACCCAGTATCAGGAGCAGGGCCCGGACTACGTCTCGGCGCTGCTCCAGGGCTTTGAGGACAAGGCGCCCGAAGGCGTGACCATCCCGGAGGGGTCCTACTACAACAAGTATTTCCCGGGCCACGCCATCAAGATGCCGAAGCCGCTCAGCGATGGCCAGGTCACCTACGACGACGGCTCGCCGACCACGATCGCGCAATATTCCAAGGACGTCACCACGTTCCTGATGTGGACCGCCGAACCGCACATGGAAGCGCGCAAGCGCCTCGGTTTCCAGGTGTTCATCTTCCTGATCATCTTCGCCGGCCTGATGTACTTCACCAAGAAGAAGGTCTGGGCCGACTCGCACTGAGCGGCCTGAGGCGAGAATGAAGAGGCCCCCGCAAGGGGGCTTTTTTGTCGGGCACGAGAGTGTGTTGTCAGGCGCGATTGCCTATCGCCCGCGCAGCCGCCAAAATACCAGCAATCGCTTCCCCAGAAACTCGTCGGAGGACACCATGGGAACCGCCATCACCTTCAAGCGCCCGGACGGCAAGGACGCATCGGGCTATCTCGCTAACGCCGCCCGCGGCAACGCGCCGGGCGTGGTCGTCATCCAGGAATGGTGGGGGCTGTCGGACCAGATCAAGGGCCTGTGCGATCGCTTCGCGCTGGCCGGTTTCGATGCGCTGGCGCCCGATCTCTACAAGGGCAAGGTGGTGCCGTATCACGACACCGACGCCGCCGGCAAAGAAATGAACTCGCTCGATTTCATGGACGCCACCACGCAGACGGTGCGCGGCGCCACTCAATATCTGTCGCGCAACGGCGCCAAGGTCGGGCTGACAGGCTTCTGCCTCGGCGGTGCCGTCACCATCATCGGCGCGGTGCATGTGCCGGAGCTCGCGGCCGGCGTCGTGTTCTACGGCATTCCGCCGGAGCAGGCCGCCAAGCCCGCCGACGTCAAGATCCCGCTCCAGGCCCATTTCGCCAACAAGGACGATTGGTGCACGCCGGAACTGGTCAACGGCTTCGAAAACGCTATGAAGGCCGCCGGCAAGTCGCTGGAGCTGTTCCGCTATGACGCCGAGCACGCCTTCGTCAACGAGCAACGCCAGGCCGTCCACGACCGCGAAGCCGCCGAGCTCGCCTGGGGCAGGGCGACGGAGTTTTTTAGGAAGCATCTGGGGTAGGCTGGTCGCCGACGGACCGCGATCAGCACTACTGCCGCGCCACGATTGAAAATCAATCACCGCAATCATAGTGCAGTCGCAGGGGTTTCCACCATGCGACTGCTGGAGAGCACGATGATTGTGGATGGCCGCTTGACCAAGATTGTGGTGCCACGCAAAAGCGCTGGAAGCGGCTCGGGACCCCGAGAAGGCCGGTCATCTAACCGGCGCTGTGGTCGACTATGTCAGCCAAATTCAGCACGTCGGCGTCTACACGAGAGGTGAGCTCCCGGCCGTGGCCATACAGGCCTATCATGCCGACTACTATCTCGCTCAGGTCTGCAACGGCGGTCACAGCCAGTTCATCGGCAACACAGGGCTCGCGATGCTCCCAACGACGTCCGGCGATGCACTCGCTGGATTGGAGGCGATGGGAGCGAGCTCGCAACACCAGATCTTGCAGGAGATGATCGCCTGGGTAGAGGCACATCCCGGCGAGGCTGCGCTGCAGACCGGATTCGAAAACCGCGCCGCGGCGCTCAGCGCGCTTGATAAGCGCTTCTATGCGGTAGAACGAGAGCAACCAATGACATCACTCGCGGCCCGATGGATCGCAAGCTGGCCCGAATTGCGCGCCATCGCGCAGGAGCAGTATTCTTCTGGAAATCGAGCGGCTTGCGCAGCTTAACCCACATCGGTCCCACCGCCGGATATGGCAAAGCGTTCGCCACATCAGCTTCCAGATGACTGACGATTTGCAGATCACGGTCGCGGCGGCCTGCGGGGCGGTAAGGCCTGACCCAGAGCTCAAGGTTATGGTGCTTCCAGGATTCGACACCGATGTGGAGGGGCAGCAATGCACGGCGTTCGGCGTAAGGACCAACAAGGGCTCGCGGCTATGCGTCTTTGATGAGGCGGGTGGACGACTTTATCAACTTGCGACGCCCCCTACGATAGTGGGCGCGCGGCTGTCGACTGTGGGGACTGACACGATCCAGAATTTCTTGAGAATTGCCGAGCAAAACTTTGCGGCCGAAGCGATCGACCTGCTGTTGCGGAAGTTAAGTCTGGGTCCCACCGCGGCGATCACGGCCTTGAGCGTGAGCGACGATCGAGCCATTTGGTGTGCGGTCACAGGAGAGACCAGCGTTTTGATCGAAACCTTGGGCGACCGCGCCCAGGTCATCGGATCTGGTGGCGAGCTCGTGCTCAGGGTCATGCGAGACGAAATCGAGCGTCATGCCGCAGACGCGGCCGTGGGGCGCAACAGCCTGCAAGACCGGCCATAACCCTCGTTGCGATTTGCGCCATTTTGCAGTCGAGCCGACCCCAGCCACTCTTGACGCCGTCCCCGCGCCATGGTGAGTATCCGCCCTATGAGCACCGCCGTCCGCCCATCCCGTCTTTGGTGGCGCACCTCCTAAGAGGTGGCCGGTGCGATTTATTCTCCCAAAATCGTCTGAGGTCGCCCACGCAGTGCGGCGGCCTGATCGTTTGTCCTGTGTGGCGTTCCCTCGACAAGTTTCGTAAGAGGACCCCATGAACAGGACCGTCTTTGCCCTTCCGGCTCGAAGCGACTACGTGACCCGCGCAGGGCTTGCGATCACGCGCGTGGCGGAACAGTTTTCCGGCGGCGCCAACCGGCTCGACGATCTCGTCAGCCTGCTCGACCGCCGCCGCGGCGTGGTGCTGTCGTCGGGCACGACCGTGCCCGGCCGCTACGAGAGTTTTGACCTCGGCTTCTCCGACCCGCCGCTCAAGCTCGAGACCACCGGCGTCAATTTCAAGCTGGAAGCACTGAACGCGCGCGGGGAGGTGCTGATCGCCTTCCTCGCTGACGTCTTGCGCGAACCCTGCGTCGTGATCTCAGAGACGACGCCCACGCGCCTTGCTGGTCATATCATTCGCGGCGAAGCCCCGATCGACGAAGACCAGCGCACGCGGCGCGCCAGCGTGATGTCGCTGGTGCGCGATCTCGTCGCCGCGTTCTCCGCCAATGACGACGGGGTGCTCGGCCTGTTCGGTGCCTTCGCCTACGACCTCGTGTTCCAGATCGAGGATCTCGTGCAGAAGCGCGCGCGCGAGAGCGACCAGCGCGACATCGTGCTCTACGTCCCCGACCGCCTGCTCGCCTATGACCGCGCCACCGGCCGCGGCGTCGTGCTCACTTACGATTTCGCGTGGAAGGGCAAGTCCACCGCGGGCTTGCCGCACGAGACCGCCGAGAGCCCCTACCTCAAGACACCGCGCCAGGGCTTTGCCGATCACGCCCCCGGCGAATATCAGGCCACGGTCGAGACCGCGCGCGCCGCCTTTGCGCGTGGTGATCTGTTCGAGGCCGTGCCGGGGCAGCTCTTCGCCGAGCCCTGCGACCGCTCGCCGGCCGAAGTGTTCCAGCGGCTCTGCGTCATCAATCCGTCGCCCTACGGCGCGCTGATGAATCTCGGCGAGGGCGAATTTCTCGTCTCGGCTTCTCCGGAAATGTTCGTGCGCTCGGACGGACGCCGGGTTGAGACCTGCCCGATCTCGGGGACGATCGCGCGCGGTACCGATGCGATCGGTGATGCCGAGCAGATCCGCCAGCTCCTGAACTCCGAAAAGGACGAGTTCGAGCTCAACATGTGCACCGACGTCGACCGTAACGACAAGGCGCGCGTCTGCGTTCCCGGCACGATCAAGGTGCTGGCGCGCCGGCAGATCGAGACCTATTCAAAACTCTTCCACACCGTCGACCATGTCGAAGGCATGCTGCGTCCAGGGTTCGATGCGCTTGATGCGTTCCTCACCCATGCCTGGGCCGTCACCGTCACCGGCGCACCAAAACTCTGGGCGATGCAGTTCGTCGAGGATCACGAGCGCTCGCCGCGCCGCTGGTATGCCGGCGCGATCGGAGCGGTGAATTTCGACGGCAGCATCAACACCGGCCTCACCATCCGCACCATCCGGATGAAGGAGGGCCTCGCGGAAGTGCGTGTCGGCGCCACCTGTTTGTTCGACTCCGATCCCGCCGCCGAGGACCGCGAATGCCAGGTCAAGGCCGCGGCCCTGTTCCAGGCGCTGCGCGGCGATCCGCCAAAGCCGCTGTCGGCCTTCGCGCCCGATGCCACCGGAAGCGGCAAGCGGGTACTGCTGATCGACCATGACGACAGCTTTGTGCATATGCTGGCCGATTATTTTCGCCAGGTCGGCGCCGATGTCACCGTAGTTCGCCATGTGCATGCGCTCGACATGCTCAAGCAGAAGCGGTGGGATTTGCTCGTGCTGTCGCCCGGGCCCGGCAGACCTGAGGATTTCGGCATCAAGAAGACCATCGACGCGGCACTGGAGACCAAGCTGCCGGTGTTCGGCGTCTGCCTCGGCGTCCAGGCGATCGGCGAGTATTTCGGCGGCGAGCTCGGGCAGCTCACGCATCCTGCCCACGGCCGGCCCTCGCGGGTGCAGGTGCGCGGCGGGCGGCTGATGCGCAATCTGCCGAACGAGATCGTGATCGGCCGCTATCACTCGCTCTATGTCGAGCGCGACAGCATGCCGGAGGTGCTATCCGTCACCGCCAGCACCGAGGACGGCGTCGCCATGGCGCTCGAGCACAAGACCCTGCCGGTCGCCGGTGTGCAATTCCATCCGGAATCGCTGATGTCGCTCAGCGGCGAGGTGGGCTTACGAATTGTCGAGAACGCGTTCCGTTTGGATGCGCGCGCTGATTGAGAGGCACCATGACTTTTGACCACGATCTGAAGGCGAGCGTCCGCACCATCCCGGACTACCCGAAACCCGGGATCTTGTTCCGCGACATCACCACGCTGCTCGCGGATGCGCGTGCGTTCCGCCGCGCGGTCGACGAACTCGTCAATCCCTGGGCCGGCAACAAGATCGACAAGGTCGCCGGCATGGAAGCGCGCGGCTTCATCATCGGCGGCGCGGTGGCGCATCAGGTTTCGGCCGGCTTCGTGCCGATCCGGAAAAAGGGCAAGCTGCCGCACACCACCGTGCGGATCGCTTACTCTCTCGAATACGGCATCGACGAGATGGAGATGCATGTCGACGCCATCCAGCCCGGCGAGCGCGTGATCCTGGTCGACGACCTCATCGCCACCGGCGGCACCGCGGAAGGCGCGGTGAAATTGCTGCGCCAGATCGGCGCCAATGTGGTCGCCGCCTGCTTCATCATCGACCTGCCGGACCTCGGCGGCGCCGCCAAGCTGCGCGCGATGGACGTGCCGGTGCGCACGCTGATGACGTTCGAGGGGCACTGAGCGGCAACCGCGCCGCTGGTGACGTTCAGATCGGCTCGGCCTTTAGCTCCGACAGCCAATGCAGCATGCGCTCTTTGAGCAGCGCATTCCTGACATAGGCAGTCTCCTCATCCTCCAGACGCTCACATTCACCAAACGTCAGGGCCGCCTCGCCATGGGCGTTCCACGCAGCCTGGAGGCGACGACAGGTGTGGCTACCCTGGCGCAGCGAGAACCAGATGCGGTTCTGGATGGTCTCGAGGTTCGGGGCCTGACCGACCCAAGCCTCGCCCGAGGCCGCGCAGCGGACGACGTAGATGCCCGCAACGGTCTTCCGGTCCTTGTAGGCGGCGATCGCTGCTTTCCGGTCTATGGTCACGGTGAAAGGGCCTTGGTGAGGAACGCTGGTGCGTAAACTCCAGTAACCGAAGGGCCGCTCGACGTCAATATTATCCGGGTAAAATATTCAGGACCGTTGCAGGATCAGGCTGAGCTCGAGCTCGCGGAAGGCGAGATAATTGCGCCGGGTCCATTGGTGCAGCTCGGTCGAAGCATCCTTCTCCTGGCGCAGGTAGCCGGTGAAGGAGAAGTTCAGGCGGCCGATATAGGTCTTCAGGAAGCCGGGCAGCGCTGGCAGGCGCAGCAGCCGGCCGCCGGCCATCGCTTCCGGCAGCTCGCCGCGCACGATGTGCTCGTTGTCCACCGTGATCAGGTTGATCCGCGGGATCTGTTCGCGCAGCATCTCGTGGGCGCGGGCCGAGACGCGGTCGGTGTCCGCAACGAACAGGATCATCGGCGCGACGTGGCGGCGCGCCGCCTCTTTCAACAGGCCGATCTCCTCGGTCATCTTGAAGAACTCGTCAAAGGCGTGGAAGCCGAGGTCGATCACCTTGGCAAGCCCGTCATCGACGATGACGCGATCCATCAGCTGCATCTTGCCATAGGTGTCGATCACGTCGGCGGTCTCCGTGATCTTCGGCAGATAGTCGAGCAGCGACGGCTCCTTCAGGTTGACGTCGAAGGCCACGACGTTGCCGTTCTTGAGCAGCAAAAATTCGCTCAAAAGCCGCGCCAGCAGGGTCTTGCCGACCTGCGGGCGGGGCGAACAAATGATGTAGAGGGGCGTCGCGGGCATCGATAGCTATATCAGTCGAACTTGGCGACCAATCCAGCCGTATCCGCCCGGCTTGCGCAACTATTTTTCGCTGTTGCGGCTCCCGGATTTCGTCGAGCCGACGATATCGGTCAGCCGGATCCGGTCGAATTCGCTCCAGACGTTCGCAAGCCAATGCCGGACATAGCCGCGCAGCACGAACGAATAGTTCGCTGCCTCGTCGTTGATGCCCTTGTTGGCGACGAATTTCAGGAACGGGACGGAGGACACCTCGACCTGCTCATAGGCCATTTCGTTGAGCTTGGGGATGGTCAGCTCGGTCGCGTCCTTGATGCGGTTGAAATACGACTGGTAAGTCGCCTGGTCCCACTGGAAGAACTGGGTATCGTTGATGAAGTTCTTGACGAGGAAATATTTCGCGCCCCCCATGAAGCCTGCGGTCTCGGCGATTTCGTCCAGAGAGGCGATCGAGGGTCCGAGGATGTGGAACACGGCAAAGGTGATCTGGCCGGCCTTGGCGGCGTCGAGGAAACCGATGTCGCGCAAGGAGGCGAGCGCCGGCGAGAGCAGGCCGGCGCGGACGTCGATCACGGTAACCGACGGGCTCGTCGCGTTGAGCGTATCGAAGATCTTCATCTGGTCCGACGTCGTCGTCATGTCGACGATCTCGGTGATGTCAGGGTGGAAGCGCTTCAGGGTTCCGCGCGGCGACTCGGTGTCGAAGGCGCGCGTCGGCACGTTGTTGGCGGAAAAATAATCGAGCAGGGTGCGCGACACGGTGGTCTTGCCAACCCCGCCCTTGTCTGCGCCCACCACAACCACTGCCGGCTTTGCCATTGCTGTCCCCTAACGCGCCCCCCGATCGCGAAGTCGCAATCGGCCGGGCCCCAAATCGATGTCGCAAAGATGTCCCAAGTCTGCTGTTGGGCGCGAACATGGCAGAAACAAGGGAGAATTCAATTCCGCAGACCCCAGTTACGGCAATTCCCGAGGTTTTTCCCAATCGCGACGAAACCCGCCGCGCATGGCGTCAAATCGCGCTCAATGGCGGCCCCAAGGACCCAAGGGATTGCCCAAGGGATTGCGCACGGGATTGCCTCTTGGGTTGCTGCTGGCGGTTCCGGCTGAGCTGGGTGCGGGCACCGGCGGCGGATTGGCCGCGCCGTCAGCGTCATTCCAGGCACCCTGCCGCAGCGCCGGTGGGGCGTCCGGCCGGTCGGCCTGCGTGTCTGGCTCCTCGGTCCCGTCGGCGGGAGGCGGCAGCGGGCCGGGATCATGGCCGCCGGCGAACTTGACCAGCGCATCGACCCGGGACTGCACCGAAGGGTGGGTCGCGAACAAATCGGCAAACCCCTCGCGCGGATTGTCGACGCAGAGCTCCATCACTGCCGAGGTTGCGCCCGGTAGTTCGCCGCGGTTCTCGATCTTGCGCAGTGCCGAGATCATGGCGTCCGGGTTTTTCGTCAGCTCGACGGAGCCCGCGTCCGCGAGATATTCCCGCGAGCGCGACAGCGCGAGCTTCACCACCTGCGACAACAGCCAGGCCACCACGATCAGCACGACCGCGATGATGATGACGATCACCGCGCCGCCCCCCGAACTCTTGCTGTCGCTCGACGACGAGGACGATCGTGACGACGAGGAGGAGCCCGACGACCACGAGCCGCCGGAGCCCCAGCTGAAATTCGTGAACAGGCGGAAGAACAGTTCGCCGAAGAACCCGACCACACCCGCGATGATGACGGCGACCACCATGAGCTGCACGTCGCCGTTCTTGATGTGGGTCAGCTCATGGCCCAGCACCGCCTCGATCTCCTTGTCATCAAGCGCATTGAGAAGACCGGTGGTGACGGTGACCGAATATTGCCGCGGGTTGAGGCCGGTCGCGAACGCGTTCAGCGCCGGGCTCTCCATGATCTTCAGCTTCGGCATCGTGATGCCGCGCGAGATGCAGAGATTTTCGAGCAGATTATAGAGCCGAGGCTGTTCCTGCCGGGTGACGTCGTGGCCTCCGGTCACCGCATCGATCATCGACTGGTGGAAGAAATAGGCGATCACGATCCAGGCCGCTGCCACGACGGTCGCAACCGGTGCGGCGACTTTCAGATCATAGAAGGCGCGTCTCAGATAATGGACCACTGTCTCGTCGCCGTTGATGACGACTTCAGCGATCAGCGCGCCGGCATAGACCAGCACATAGACCAGCGCGAACAGGCCGGCGAGCAGCAGCATCGAACGAAACTTGTTCGAGGCGATGTGCGTGTAGAGACCATACGCGGCCATGACGCGATGCCCTGCCGGCCTATCGGCTCAACTCAGAACTTCACCTGCGGCGTGGCCTCGATTTCGGTGCGGCTGGCGCCGAGATCGAAGAAGTCCTTTTTGGTGAAGCCGAACATGCCGGCGAACAGAGCGGCGGGCATCTGCTGGATGCCGGTGTTGTATTCCTGGACCGCGTTGTTGAAGAAGCGGCGGCTGGCCGCGATCTTGTTCTCGAGGTCGGACAGCTCGCTGGCGAGCTGCTGGAAATTGGCATTGGCCTTGAGGTCGGGATAGGCCTCCGACAGCGCGATCAGCCGGCCGAGCGCGCCGGAGAGCTGGGTCTCGGCCGCGGACACCTGCGCCGGTCCCTGCGCCGACATCGCCGAATTGCGCGCCTTGATGACGTCGTCGAGCGTGCCGCGCTCATGCGAGGCATAGCCCTTCACCGTCTCGACCAGGTTCGGGATCAGATCGTGACGCTGCTTGAGCTGCACGTCGACGTCGGCAAAGGCCTGGCCGACGCGTTGGCCCAGCGCCACCAGCCGGTTGTAGGCGGCGAAGGCAAAGAACACGAGGACGACGATAACGCCGAGGACGATCCAGCCGGTCGACATGGAGAACTCCTGAAGGGGGAAGAAGGCGGGCGCTAGGGTAGACCAAATTGGCGCGGAGCGAGAGCCCGGCGCAGAGGGAAGGTAGGATTTGGTCGGATGAGGGGCTATCCGAGTTCAAGATGAAAGAGCCGGAGGAGGTTAACTTTCGGACAGGTCGGCATCGCCCCAGCGCCAGCGCCGGGCGCTCGCATAGGCGGCCTTGTCACGGCGCGGCACCTTCGTGATCGCGAGGCCTTCCCCGGTGCAGACCTTGGCCGTGATCTCTGCCTTGCCGATATCCGGCGGCGCCAGCACGCGCGCGGCGCGGGTTGCGGGCGGCGTACGGGTCAGCGCCACGTAGATGAATCGCTCGTCCTCGAACGGCACCTCGGCGCCCTTGATCTGGCGGTGAGCCTGCGAGCGCGGCAAGCGCCGGGAGAAATGGCACCAGTCGGGCGCCATCAGCGGACACGGCTTTTCGTGCGGGCAGGGTGCGGCGACGTAGGCGCCCGCGGCGATCAGTTGCTGGCGCAAAGCGAGGATGCGCGCGTAGCCGGCGGGCGTGCCGGGCTCGATCACGACCAGCGCGTGGCGCGCCTTCGCCCACATCGCTTCCGCGAGCTTGCGTTGATCGCCTTCACTGAGCTCGCCGATGACATAGCTCGCGACGACGAGATCGGCTTGCGAGACCTCGGCGAGGTTCGCGCCAGCATCGCCCGGCAGATAGCGGCAATCCGCCAAACGCGTGCTGTCGCGCGCCAGTTCGAGCGCGAGACGGCTGAGCGTGGCGTTGGCGTCGAGCAGGGTGAAATCCTGCAGCGAGGAGAACGCCTCCGCCGCGGCCCAGCTCGCGGTGCCCGGACCTGCGCCGACGTCGAGCAGTGTTTCCGGAGCGAGGTCCGGTACGATCTCGGTCAGCGCATTCAGACTGGCCGCCACCGCCGCGTAGGTCGCCGGCATGCGCGCGAACGCATAGGCGAGCGCATCGGCCTCCGACTTGATCGTGCCGGAGCCGCCGCCTGTGCGATAAGTGGTCGAGATTTTCTGCGATCGCTGCGCAGCGTCGGTGCGGGAAAAGCCCTGCAGCTTGCCGTCGAGGGCCGCTTTCAGTTCGGCGGGGAGGGTCGGAGAGATCATGTTTGATCATCCGCTTTCGCGGATGATGACGTCAATGGGTGTGGAACGACCGGAAGCTCACGCCACGTTCTGGTCGAGAATGTCCACCGCCTCTTGCAGGTTCACCGACACCAGCTGCGAGACGCCGCGTTCAGCCATGGTGACGCCGAACAGGCGGTTCATCCGCGCCATCGTGATCGGGTTGTGGGTGATGATGATGAAGCGGGTGTCGGTCGAGGCGGTCATCTCGTGCAACAGGTTGCAATAGCGCTCGACGTTGTGGTCGTCGAGCGGCGCGTCGACTTCGTCCAGCACGCAGATCGGCGAGGGGTTGGTGAGGAACACCGCGAAGATCAGCGCCATCGCGGTCAGCGCCTGTTCACCGCCGGAGAGCAGCGACAGCGTCTGCGGCTTCTTGCCCGGCGGCTTGGCGATGATTTCGAGACCTGCTTCGAGAGGGTCATCGCTCTCGATCAAATGCAGCGCGGCTTCGCCGCCGCCGAACAGCTCGACGAACAGGCGCTTGAAGTGGTTGTTGACGACCTCGAACGAGGTCAGGAGCCGCTCGCGCGCCTCCTTGTTGAGGCTCTGGATGCCCTGGCGCAACCGCTTGATGGCCTCGACGAGGTCGTCGCGCTCGGTGACCAGACCGTTGTGCTGGGTCTCGACCTCGCGCAGCTCTTCCTCGGCGCGCAAATTGACCGCCCCCAGGCGCTCGCGGTCGCGGCGCATTTTTTCGAGGTCTTCCTCGATGTCGTGCAGCGGCGGCAGCTCGGCGCCGGGTTCGATCTCGGCGAGGCCGGCAACGGCCTGCGGCTCGACTTCCAGCATGTCGCGGATCTCGCGCTCGATGTCCTCGAGCCGGCGCCGTGCGCCTTCCATGCGCTCCTCGGCGCGGGCGGTGGCCTCGCGCGAGCTCGACAGCGCCTCCAGCGTCAGCTTGGCGACGCGATCGGTCTCGGCCATCGCGGTTTCCGCGCTGGCGAGCGCATCGGCAGCCATGCGGCGGTCGTTTTCGGCGTATTCGATCTCGGTGATTAGCGCGCTGCGCTTCTCTGCGAACACGGCCGGCGCGTTCTCCAGGTCGCTTCGCTCGATCGAGACTTCGGCGATGCGCGCCTGGATAGTGTCGATGTGGGAGGCGGCGCTCTCCTTGCGGTTCTGCCACTCGGTGCGTTCGGCGAGGATCGCCTGCACGCGGCGGTCGGCCAGCTCGGCTTCGCGCGCCAGCGCCTGTGCCTCGGCGCGGACCTGAGCGGCCATGCGGCGATGACCTTCGATGTCGCTGCGGACGGCGGCGAGACGGGTTTCGGTGTCCTCGCTCGACGGCAGCTCGGAGATCCCGGCTTCGGCGGATTCGTAGGCGGCTTCGGCCTCGGCGCGGTCGGCGGCCAGGCGGCTGTGCGCTTCCGACAGCGTCGCCTTGCGCGCGGCGTGGCGGCTGATTTCGCGCTCGACAGTGGCATGACGCTCGCGCGCGACGTTGAGCTCGCGCTGCGCGGCGCGCCAGGCTTCGCGGCTCGCACCTTCGGTGCTGGCCGCCATCTGCAGCTCGGCCTCGGCGTTCTCCAGCGCCTGACGCTTGATCTGCGCGTCGATGCGGGCCTGCTCCAGCTCGTTCTCGATGTCGATCAGGCGGGCGCGCTCGGCAAGCCGCCGTGCTGCGCCGGTCGGCGCGTGGGCGGCTGCGACAAAACCGTCCCAGCGCCAGACGTCACCTTCGGGCGACACCAGCCGCTGGCCGGTCTTGAGCTGCGAGACCAGCTCGGCGCCGCGCTCGCGCGGCACCACGCCGATCTGCGCTAGGCGGCGGGTCAGCTCGGCCGGGGCCTGCACGTGGCTGGCGAGCGGCACGACGCCTTCGGGCAGTTCCGGATCGCCGTCGGTGACGCCGGCATTGGTCCAGCGCATCGGCGCGGACGGATCGACCGGCGCGTCGAGATCGTCGCCAAGCGCCGCGCCGATCGCCTTTTCAAATCCCTTGTCGACGGTGATGCCGTCGATGATCGGCGGCCACAGATTCTTGGTCTCGCCGTTGAGGATCTTGGAGATCGTGCGCGCCTCGGTATCGAGCCGTTGCACGCGCTTGTCGGCTTCGACGAGCGGCGAGCGCGAGGATTCCAGCGTCTGCCGCGCCGCGACGTGCGCGGCTTCGCTGGCTTGAGCCGCGGCTTCCGAGGCCGCCAGTGTCTGCTCGGCGTTCTCGACCGTCGCGGTCAGCTCGTCGAGATCGCCGAAGCCGCCGGTCGCCTCGGTGAGCTTCTGCTCTTCCGCCGCGACGTTCGAAATCTCCTGGTCCAGCCGGGCGAGCTTGTCGCGGTGGGTTCGAACGTTGGCTTCGAGTTGATTGCGCTTGGCTGTGAGATCGGCGAGCGCGGTGGTGAGCTCGGCGAACTGCTGCTCGGTCTCGGTCAGCACCGCCTCGGCTTCGGCAACACGCTCATCGACGCCGGAGCGCTTCTCGACGCGCGACTTGATCTCTTCCTTCAGCTCGGCATCTTCGGCGTCGAGGCGCTGCAGCGCGACATCGGCGTCCATGGTCTGCTGCTGGGCACGCGAGATGTCGCCTTCGAACTGTGCGAGGCGCCGCTCGAGCTCAGTGACGCGCTCCTTGGCGCGCTCTTCCTCGCGATCGAGCAGCTCGCGGGCGTTGGTGAGGCGCTGCAGCCCCGCTGCGGCGCGGGCTTCGGCATCGCGCAGCGCCGGCATTTCGGCAGCGCGAATCGCCTGGATGCGGGCGGCCTCGGCCTGGTGCTGGGTCCGCTCGGCCATCTCGCGGACCGCGAGATCGTGGGTGTGGCCGGACTCGTTGACGTCGGCATGGGCGCTGGATCGGCGCAGGTGGAACAGGGTGGCTTCCGCCTTGCGGACCTTGGCCGCGACCTCGCGATAGCGCACGGCCTGGCGGGCCTGCTTCTTCAGGCCTTCCATCTGCCCTGCGAGCTGGCCGATCACGTCCTCGACGCGGGTGAGGTTGGTTTCGGCGGCCTTGAGCCGCAGCTCGGCCTCATGGCGGCGGGCGTGCAGGCCGGCGACGCCGGCGGCGTCTTCCAGCACGCGGCGGCGCTGCTCGGGCTTGGCCTGAATGATCTCGCCGATCTTGCCCTGGTGGACGAGGGCCGGCGAGCGCGCGCCGGTGGCGGCGTCGGCGAACAGAATCTGCACGTCGCGGGCGCGCACGTCACGGCCGTTGATGCGGTAGACCGAGCCGGCCTCGCGCTCGATGCGGCGGGAGATTTCCAGAAGCTGGCTGTCGTTCATCGCCGCCGGCGCGGTGCGATCGGAATTGTCGATCGTCATCGTCACTTCGGCGTGGTTGCGCGCGGGGCGATTGCCGGAGCCGGCGAAGATCACCGCGTCCATGTCGGCGGCGCGCAGCGACTTGTAGGAGGTCTCGCCCATCGCCCAGCGCAGCGCCTCGACGAGATTCGACTTGCCGCAGCCGTTAGGGCCGACCACGCCGGTCAGGCCGGGCTCGATGACGAAGTCGGTGGCCTCAACGAAGGACTTGAAGCCGTGAAGGCGCAGGCGGGTGATTTTCATAAGCACGCATCTCTGTTGGCAGGCGCGAATCCCCCTGCCGGGACAATACCATGGAAGGCAATGTCGCTATCCGGGCGAGTCGCGCGAGGCGCCTCATGCGGTCGGACAATGGCCGCGGTGCGCCGCGAGGGCAACCGGCGAAAGCCGCTTTTCCCAAGGGATTTATGCCGGGAAAGATACGGCTATCGAGATGCGAATCAGAATCTTGACGAGCGAATCAGCTCTTGAGCAGCGGATTGATCTTCTTGGCGAATTCCTCGAATGAGGTCTCGCCCTTGATCTTCTCGCCGTTGACGAAGAACGTTGGCGTCGAATCGACCTTCAGAACGTCGCTGGCATATTTCTGGTCGGCGGCGATCTTGTCGAGCAGCGCCTGGTCCTTCAGGCAGGCCTCGACCTGCTGCTGGGTCAGACCGGCCTGCTTGCCGATCCGGGTCAGGGTCTCCGTGGTGTTCTTCACCACCCAGTCGTTCTGCTGGCGGAACAGCATGTCGGTGACGGCAAAGTATTTCGGCGCATCACCATTGGCGATGCAGCGTGACAGCATCGAGCCAGCGGCGGCTTTGATGTCGAGCGGGAACTCGCGGAAGACGTAACGCACCTTGCCGGTGTCGATGTATTCCGACTTGATCTTGGGAAACACCTGCTCGTTGAAGGCCGCGCAATGCGGACAGGTCATCGAGGCGTATTCGGTGATGGTGACGGCGGCGTCCTTCGGGCCCAGCGCCATGTCGGGCAGCGACACCGGCTTGGCGACGTCGCCGGCCGCCGCCTGCGCCATGGCTTCAGGGATCATGGCATCGGAGATGAACCGCAGCGGCGAGAACCCAGCGAGCGCGGCAAGCCCGGTCAGCGACAGCATCGAGGTGAAGGCGCGGCGGGTGATGATCAAGGTCGGCTCCCGGATTGGCGTGGTCTCGCCCGAAATTCCCATTCAGACGGCCTGTCGCTAGCTTGAAACGTCGCTTGAGGCAATGGCGAGCGGCAAGGACAGGTCCAGTTTGGCCGCAGAATAAGGCTCAATTTCGCTTGATGGCGGCCCCGAGACGAGCCAGCGCCGACTTCAATTGTTCATCTTCGATGTCGCCCAAGCCCTCGGCCACCTCGGCCACCGATTTGGCGTCCGGCGGGCCGGGCCGGATTGGCCGGCGGGCGCGCGACAGCGGAGCCTGGCGGAAGGCCAGCTTGCCGACCGCGCTCCAGCCGAAGAAGCGGTTGACCCGCTGCAGGATCACATCGGCGGAGTGCTGGATCTCCAGCGCCATCGGCCCCTCGACCCGCAGCACCAGCGTGGCCGGCTCCTGCGGCTGACCCTCGACCGGCCGCGGCCACTGCATCTTGAGCGGCTCAGCATGGGCCGCGATCTCCGGTCCGGCAATCTGCGCCCACCGCGTCACCAACTCGCGCGCGGCAAAACCCTGCTTGGCATAGGCCTCGGCGAAGACGTCGTTGAGCAGGAGCGATAACGGCTTGGCGCTGATAGGACCGGGTTTCATGGGGCGAAGCTTGGACATGGGACCTTATAGCACTCCGGCGCGTCGGCCACAGGCTCTTCGCCGCGAAGAAAAACGTGGATGCCCGCGACAAGCGTGGGCACGACGTGGAGAGATCGGTGCATTGCCGCTACAGTGTGAACATGAGCCCCAAATCCGCCCTCAAGGCGAAATCGGAACCAGTTCCGCCGGAGACCTCGTCGCGCCCGCTCGCGCTGCTCCAATGGTACGACCGCCACCGCCGCCGCTTGCCCTGGCGCGCTGCGCCCGGCGAGGCATCCGACCCTTACCGCGTCTGGCTGTCCGAGATCATGCTGCAGCAGACCACGGTGAAGGCGGTCGGGCCCTATTTCGAAAAATTCGTCGCGCGCTGGCCTGATGTCACCGCGCTCGGACGGGCCTCGCAAGACGACGTGCTGCGGATGTGGGCCGGGCTCGGCTATTATTCTCGCGCCCGTAATCTCCATGCCTGCGCGGTCGCGGTGACGCGCGAGCACGGCGGCGCCTTTCCCGACACCGAAGTGGGCCTGCGTGCGCTGCCGGGCATCGGGCCCTATACGGCGGCAGCGATCGCGGCGATCGCGTTCGACCGCCGCACCATGCCCGTCGACGGCAATATCGAACGCGTGGTCTCGCGGCTCTTTGCAGTTGAAGAAGAGCTCCCGCAGGCCAAGCCGCTGATTCAGGAGTTGGCTGCGACGCTGCTTGCCGATTCTCGCGCCGGTGATAGCGCCCAGGCGCTGATGGATCTGGGGGCCTCGATCTGCACGCCGAAAAGGCCGGCCTGCTCGTTATGCCCGCTGAACGAGGACTGCACGGCGCGCGCGCTCGGAACGCAAGACACGTTCCCGCGCAAGGCGCCGAAGAAGAGCGGCGCGCTACGGCGCGGCGCCGCCTTCGTTGTCACGCGCGGCGACGAGCTGCTCGTCCGCAGCCGTCCCGAGAAGGGTCTGCTCGGCGGCATGACCGAGGTACCGGGATCGCATTGGCTGGCCGGGCAAGAAGATGCCAAGGCAAAACAGCAGGCACCCGAGCTGAAGGGGCTCTCGCGCTGGCAGCGCAAGATCGGCGTGGTCACCCACGTCTTCACGCATTTCCCGCTGGAACTGGTGGTCTACACGGCGAAGGTGGTAATGCGCACGCGGGCACCGGCAGGCATGCGCTGGGTGCCCATCGCCACGCTCGCCGACGAAGCATTGCCCAACGTCATGCGTAAGGTGATTGCGCATGGATTGGACCCCTAGCAGCCCATCCTGCTGACAACATGCTGGCAGCAGGCCTGCGTTAGCTGTGGTCGGCAACGGAGGCTCGCATGATCAAGACCGCGCTCGACAACTTTCCCAGGCCGCCCTGTGCCGAGCTATTGGGGTGGCGCCTGCTCGATGCCCGTCCCGGGGAAGGCTGGATCAAGCTCGCCTTCGACGGCAAGCCGGAGTTCTGTAATCCGGCCGGCTTCATCCAGGGCGGCATGCTCTCGGCCATGCTCGACGACACGATGGGCCCCGCCGTGCTGGTGATGAGCGAGGGCCGGCTCTACACCACCACCATCAGCATGACCGTGAATTTCCTGGCGCCCGCAAAGCCCGGACCGATCATCGGTGAAGCCAAGGTGACGCAGCTCGGCAGGACGATTGCGTTCGTCGAGGCAAAGCTGATGGCGGAGGACGGCACGCTGCTGGCGACGGCAAGCGCGAGCGAGCGGCTGCTCGAAGCGGCGAGGGTGGTGCGGTAGCTTTCCGGTCTCGCTGCGCACTCCACTTCCCTTCTCCCCTTGCGAGAAGGTGGCGCGAAGCGCCGGATGAGGGGTTTGTCTCGGCGAGTTCAAATGAGAGTTAGACTCGCGGAGACAGACCCCTCACCTGAGTGAGTCCGCGTCTACCGGCGTCACTGCCCTCTCCCGCAAGGGGCGAGGGCGCATCAACGTGCGTCTCGCTTCGTGCGAATACTCATTTCGTCGCGCGCGCACCCGCGCTCACGATCGGCGGCTTCGCATTCAGCGCTTCCACCTGAAAGCCGGCGACGCGCTTGTAGTTGGCGGCAACATCCTCGAGCTCCTGTTGCGACAGTACGTCAGTGACGACCTTGTAGCCATCCGGCGCGCGCTCCTCGACGAGCTGCATCACCTGCTCCGGGCCATTCTTGCGGTTGAGCAGGACGAGACTGGTGGTTGCAGGCCGCCGCTCCGCCTCATAGGCCAGCAGGGCCGCTTGCGTCGGGCCGTGCGCCAGGATCTCGCGGGTGATGGTGCGGGCATCGAGGATCGCCTGCGAGGCACCGTTGGAGCCGATCGGGTACATCGGATGTGCGGCGTCGCCCATCAGCGTGACGCGGCCGAAGGTCCATTGTGACACCGGATCGCGATCGACCAGCGGATATTCATAGGCGTGCGGGCAGTTCTTGATCAGGCCCGGCACGTCGAGCCAGTCGAACTGCCAGCTCTCGAACCAGGGCAAGAACTCTTCCAGGCGCGCGGTGCGGTTATAGTCCTCGCGCCGCCATTGATAGGTCGGCGGCATGTGGCGCTCGGCAACCCAGTTGATCAGATGGTTGCCCGCGGCGTCAGGTTCCTTCGAGATCGGATAGCAGACGAATTTCAGGATCTCGTGGCCGGCCATGATCATGGTGCGGCCGCTGAGGAAGGCCTTTGCAGGTGTGACGCCGCGCCAGAGGATGCGGCCGTTCCAGATCGGCGGGCCTTCGTCGGGATAGAGTTTTTCTCGCGCGGCGGAATGGATGCCGTCGGCGGCGATCAGGATCGTGCCGTCGTAAGTCGCTGCGGCCTTGCCGGTGGCCTTGTCGATGAAATCGGCGCGCACGCCGTCGGCGGTTTCGCTCCAGCCGGTCAGATGATGGCTGGTGAGGATGTTGTCGCGGCCGAGGCGCTCGATCGCGGTGTCGAGCAGCAATTGCTGGAGCGTGCCGCGATGGATCGAAAACTGCGGCCATTTATAGCCGGCCTCCAGCCCGCGCGGCTCGCTCCAGATCGGCTTGCCGTGCTTGGAGAAATAGGCAAGCTCGCGGGTGCGCACGCCGCTGGCATCGAGCTTGTCCATCAGGCCGAGCTCGATCAGCTCGCGCACCGCATGCGGCAGCACGTTGATGCCGACGCCGAGCGGCCGCAGTTCGGCGACGCTCTCGAACACTTTTACGGGAATGCCGATTGCGTGCAGGCTGAGCGCAAGCGTCAACCCGCCGATGCCGCCACCGGCGATGAGTACGGTCATGGGAAAGCCCCTCCAACTCGGGGCGTCTTGGCACAGCCGGGCGCCGGTGGGCAACTGCGAAGAGAAGTTCGTGCTATGGACCTCGGGGCCCGCAGCCGTTACCTTCCGGCTTTCCCATGAGGTCCGACATGCTCAAGCTCTACTACGCCACCGGCACCTGCGCGCTCGCCACCTACATCACCCTGGAAGAAGCCGGCGCCGACTACGCGGCGGAGCGGCTGAGCTTCAAGACCAACCAGCAGAACAGCGCGGAGTATCTCGCGATCAACCCGAAAGGCCGCGTGCCCGCGCTGGTGACCGATCGCGGCGTCCTGACCGAGACCCCGGCGATGCTGGCCTATCTCGCGCAGACCTTCCCCAAGGCGAAGCTCGCGCCGCTCGACGATCCCTTCGACTTCGCGCAGGTGCAGTCGTTCAACTCCTACCTCTGCTCGACCGTGCACATCAACCATGCCCACAAGATGCGCGGCGCACGCTGGGCGAGCGAAGAAAGCTCGTTCGCCGACATGAAGGCGATGATCCCGAAGACCATGGGGGCCTGCTTCGCCCTGATCGAGCAGAAGATGTACAAGGGGCCCTGGGTGATGGGCGAGCAGTTCACGATCTGCGATCCTTATCTCTACACCCTGTCGACCTGGCTCGAAGGCGATAGCGTCGACATCAACGCGACGCCGAAGATCGCCGATCATTTCAAGCGCATGTCCGACCGCCCCGCCGTGCGCAAGGTGATGGACGCGCAGAAGGCGTAGCAGCGCGGGAACATATTCCCTTGTCGTCCCGGGCAAGCGTAAGCGCAGACCCGGGACGACACCATTTGCTTTGAAGTTGCGTCTTACCCAGCGCGCCCTTTCTTCTCCAATTCCCGTCCCGTCTCCAGCATCAGCCGCCGCAACCAGATTGAGCCCGGATCCATCTGCGCGCGGGTCGGGTAGAACATGAACTGCTCGTCGATGCCGGGGTCGAGCGGCGGCGTCACCGTGACGAGGCCGAGCTGCTTGGACAGCGCCGCGATCAGCCGGCGCGGCACGAAGGCGACGAGGTCGGTGCGGGCGGCGACGTGCAGCGCTTCGAGATAGCCTGGGACGACGAGAGCGATGTGCCGGTCGATGCCCTTGGTGCGCAGCCAAGTGTCGATCAGGTCCTCCGGCTGGCCGCGGATGATCACGCCCACATGGCGTGCGGCCAGGAACGTCTCGCGCCGCCTCAGCTTCGCGGCGACGAGGTGGCCGCGCCGCACCGCGAGCGCGTCGCTGTCGGTGTAGAGCAGCTGGCGGTGAAAGCCCTTGAAGGCGTTGCCGATCGAGATCACGAGATCGATGGTGCGGGCGAACTCGGCGTGGAAAATCGCCGGTCCCCGCCACGGCACCACGTCGATTCGGACATTGGGGGCGGCCTGCGTCACCTTTTCCATCAAGGGCGGCATCAACAGCTCTACCGCGAGATCCGGCATCATCAGTCGGAATTGCCGCTCGCTGCGCGCCGCGTCAAATTCGTCCGATAGGAACAGCCCGCGCACCTGGTCGAGCGCCTGCGCCAGCGGCGCGCGCAAGGCTTGCGCCCGCGGCGTCAGCTCCATGCGCGCGCCTGTGCGGACCAGGAGCGGATCGCGAAAGATGTCGCGCAGACGCTGGAGCGCATGACTGGCCGCCGGCTGCGACAGCCCGATCCGCAAGGCGGCGCGGCTGACGTTGGCCTCGCGCAGCAGCGCGTCGAGCGCGGTCAGGAGATTGAGGTCGAGCGAATTCAAATTCATGAGGCGAATAGATATCATATCCACTATCGATTTGAAGAATTTAGAGGCGGCGGCGATGATCTCGATGTTCTCACAAAGGGAGATGCCGCCATGAGCGCGAGCGCCAACAAGAAGCTGATGCAGGATATCTTTGCCGCCGCCGCCAGCCGCGATCCGGCTGCGCGCGACCGCGCCTTGTTCACCGAAAGCCTTGCCGACGACGCCAAATGGATCGTGACCGGCCAGTACTCCTGGTCGCGCACCTTTTCGGGCAAAGAAGCGATCCTCAGCGACCTGCACGCCTATGTGCGGACCCGTCTTGTCGACCGGACGCGGACGGTCGCCCACCGCTTCACCGCCGACGGCGATGTCGTCGTCGTCGAAGCCAAGGGCGACAACGTCACGCCCGAAGGCGTGCGCTACGACAACGACTATTGCCTCGTGTTTCGTCTCGAGGACGGCAAGATCAAGGAGATCCGGGAATATTGCGACTCTGTGCTGACCGAGAAGGCCCTCGGCCCGTTTCCGCAAACGCTCGTGGGGGCCGCGAGCTGAGCGGATCGAGCGGCGTCGCGTCCGTCGACCGGTGCCATCCGCCGCGGTCGGCGAGGGGCGTGTCGGTCTGGCGCAGGCCGAACAGCTGCAGCGGCCTGCATGGCGCTGCGGGCCTCTCGCCAAAACCTTGCTCACCTGCCGATAAAATCAGCAGATCTTGTGCCGTCTGACGCATGCGCGCGCGAAAAATTTGAAGGTTCAATTAACGAGTGTCCCCCATTGTGTCGCGGTGCAGCGTGGGTCGCGAACAACGCGATCCGCGGCTGCCGGGGTGGCCCGATAAATCGCCGGAGTTGTTCGTCCGCCCGAATTGACATGCTTCTGAGTGGACAGTGGGAATGCCGAGTTTTCGTTTGCGGATCAGGGGACGCCTGTACGCAGGTTTCATGGCCTTGGTGGCGGTTGGTCTTGTGATGGCGGTGGTCGCCATCTGGAATTTGCGGTCCGTTCAGGATCAGGTCGAAAAACTCTCCAAATTGTCGGACAGCACGGCGCGCGTCCTGGAGATATCGACCCATTTTCAGGCCATCCAGCGGGCCAATCTGCGCTACATTTACGACGCCAACGAGCCTGCGATGCGGGAGGCTGCCGAGCGAGAGACCGCGGCGACGGGGCTATTACAGCTTGGAGCAAAGGGCACCCTCTCGGAGGAGCGGCGGAAGCTCTACAACGATCTGATCGACGACATCGCCAAAATGAAAAGCCTGCGTGACAGTCTCGGCGACGCCGTCAACGAGGCGCGGACCGGCAAGGCGACGCTGTTGCCGAGCGGCGAAGAGCTGACGGTGAAGATGGCCAAGCTGGTCGATGTGGCCCGCGCCGCCGCCGACGACGACACGGTGTCGCTCGTCGCGGACCTCGAATCCCGGGTCCTGCTGGTTCGAATCGCGAACTGGCGCTTCCTCGCTCTGCGCGACACCAACGGCCCCACCGCCTTCAGAACCAATGTCGACAGGGCGGTGCAGCGGCTCGCAGCCGTCGAAAGGAGCCCGCAGGCGGCCGACCTTCGCTCGTCTCTGACGCCCGTGAAGACCGCCCTCGGTATCTACAAATCCGCGTTCGAAACGACCTCCGCCGCGATGCTGCGGTCCGACGAGATCTACCACAAGGATCTCGCACCGCTCATCTCCGCGAGCATCGCCAAGCTCAAGGTCACGGAAACGGCCTTGAAGACGGATTACAAGGATTCGCGCACCGCGGCCGATGCTGTGATCGACGGCACGACCTCGCTCCAGGCGATTGCGGGCGGCCTCGCCGTCCTGTTCGGACTGATCGTCGCCTTCCTGACCGCCCGCAGCATCGTGGGGCCGCTGACCTCGATGACGCGCGCAATGGGGCTGCTTGCCGGGGGCAATCTCGCCGTCGAGATCCCTTCGCGCGGCAAGGCCGACGAGATCGGCGACATGGCCAAGGCGATCGACGTCTTCAAGACCAACATGATCGAGACCGAAAGGCTGCGCCATGAGCAGACCGCAACCGAGGCCCGGCAGGCCGAAGGCCGCAAGGCCGACATGGCCCGGCTCGCCAGCCAGTTCGAGCAGGCGGTGGGCGAAATCGTCGATACCGTATCCTCGGCATCGCACGAACTCGAGGGCTCGGCCGGCACCCTGACCGCAACCGCGAGGCGCGCTCAGGATCTCTCCACCGAAGTGCAATCCGCCTCCCAGGAAGCCTCGGCCAATGTGCAGGCGGTGGCCTCCGCGACCGAGGAGTTGTCCTCCTCGGTGACGGAGATCGCGCGCCAGGTGCAGGAATCGGCGCGCATTGCGGGCGAAGCCGTCGGTCAGGTGAGCAAGACCAACGCGCGCGTCAGCGAGCTCTCCAAGGCTGCAGCCCGCATCGGCGACGTGGTCGAGCTGATCAGCACCATCGCCGGCCAGACCAACCTCCTGGCGCTGAACGCCACCATCGAGGCGGCGCGCGCGGGTGAAGCCGGCCGTGGCTTTGCCGTGGTCGCCTCGGAGGTCAAGGCGCTCGCCGAGCAGACCGCGAGGGCCACCGGTGAGATCGCCCAGCAGGTTTCGGGCATCCAGGCCGCGACGGAGGAGTCGGTCGGCTCGATCAGGGAGATCAGCGGCACCATCGAGCGACTGTCGGAGATCTCGTCGACGGTTGCCGCCGCCGTGGAGGAGCAGGGTGCGGCGACGCAGGAGATCTCCCGCAACGTGCAGCAGGCGGCCCAGGGCACGCAGCTCGTGTCGTCCAACATCGGCGACGTGCAGCGCGGGGCTTCCGAGACCGGCTCGGCCTCTTCGCAGGTGCTCTCGGCGGCACGCTCGCTGTCGGCCGACAGCAACCGCCTGAAGCAGGAAGTCGCCAACTTCCTGAGCTCGGTCCACGCCGCCTGAGCCTCAAAAGCAAAAAGGCCACGCGCATGCGCGTGGCCTCGCGTTGTGACCGGACGCGATCAGGCGACTTTCGTCGTCATGTGCTTGAACATGTTGCTGCGGGCCTCGTCGTCCATCTCCGCCTTGAAGGTGAACTTGTCCTTCAGAGCGATCGCGCGCGTCGCCGCAGGCCGCGCCGTGACCTCGTCCACCAGCCGCTTGACGTTCGGGTATCGCGCGAAGGCATCGTCGCCGAGCTTGAACGGCAACATCCGTGCCCAACCCCACAGCGCCATGTCGACAATCGAATAGCTGTCGCCGACCATGTAGCGGCGGCCTTCGAGGTGACCGTCGAGAATCTTGTAGTGACGATCGGTCTCGAACTGATAGCGGTTATGCGCGTAGTCGTGGTTCTGGTCCTTCGGCGCGAAATGCTTGAAGTGCACGGCCTGGCCCGAATACGGGCCGACGCCGGTGGCGACGAACATCAGCCATGACAGCATCTCGCCGCGAAAATTGGCGGCCGGCAGGAATTTTCCGGTCTTCTCGGCCAGGTAGAGCAGGATGGCGTTGGAATCGAACACGATGGTGCCGTTGTCGTCGATCGCCGGCACCTTGCCGTTCGGATTGATCTTCAGATAGTCCGGCGTGAACTGCTCGCCCTTGCGGGTGTCGATCTTCACCGGCTCAAAGGCCAGGCCCGACTCTTCGAGATAAAGCGCGACCTTGGTCGGGTTCGGCGAGCCATTGAAATAGAATTTGAGCATCGGGCATCTCCCCTGTGTTTGTTGGCTGAGAGTGGAGGCAGCAACATGTCCGCAAGCGGCCTTGTCTTGCCTGAACCTTATCGGGGAGGGCAACCGGCGAGTTTGCCGGGCGGTATCTGCGCGCCACGCAGATCAGCCGGCGTAACAAAGGCCGATCGCCGCCGTAATGACCATGGCCGCGCCCACGACCTCCAGGCGCAGCCCGAGCCGGGTAGCGATATGCATGTCGGAAGCTCGCGCCTTGCGCTCCGATCCGCGCGCGTAGCCGTGAACGATGACGTCGTGATTGAAGCTGTCATGGGCCTCGTTGCTGCTGGCGAGCCCGACACAGACCACGAGCACGCCGAACAAGGCGAGGCCGAAAAATCCCAGCAGCGCGATCAGGAACATCGGAAACATGCCGAGCAGAAAGATCGGCAGCAGCGGCACCAGCAGCAATGTCTCGGACTGTCGTCGCATGGGAGGACCGGTCGGGACGGGGCGCAGGCGGTCAATCTAGTCCCGCCGGCCGCTGTGTTCAACCAGTCTCGTGATTCCAGGGCCGCGCCAAGAGGCGCGCTCCGGGATGACGAAAGGAAGGCTACCCCGCCGCCATGCCGGCGCGGATTTCGGCGCGGAGTTCGTCGATCAGCTTGAGACCCTTCTTGGTCTCGATGTGCCAGAAGGTCCAGCCGTTGCAGGCTTGCGCGCCTTGCGCCACTGCGCCCATGCGGTGGATGGAGCCGACCTTGTCGCCGAACATGATGGCCCCGTCGGCGCGGACCAGCGCGCCGAACTTCTTCTTGGCGTCGAACAGCTTGGTGCCGGGCATGATCATGCCACGCTCGATCAGCTCGGAGAACGCAACCCGCGGCGCTTCGCGCGCCGTCATGAACGGGGCGAGGCTTGCCTCCGGCAGCGGCTCGACCGCGGCGATGCGCGCTTGTGCGGCTTTCGCATAAGTCTTGTCGCGCTCGAAGCCGATATAAGAGCGGCCGAGGCGCTTTGCGACCGCGCCGGTGGTGCCAGTGCCGTTGAAGGGATCGATCACGAGATCGCCGGGCTTGGAGGACGACAGCAGCACGCGCGCGAGCAGGCCTTCCGGCTTCTGCGTCGGGTGCACTTTCTTGCCGTCGGCGCCCTTGAGGCGCTCCTCGCCGGTGCAGAGCGGGATCAGCCAGTCGGACCGTGCCTGCACGTCCTCGTTGGCGGCTTTCAAGGCTTCGTAGTTGAAGGTGTAGCCCTTGGCCTTTTCGTCGCGCGCGGCCCAGATCATGGTCTCGTGCGCGTTGGTGAAGCGACGGCCGCGGAAATTCGGCATCGGGTTGGTCTTGCGCCAGACGATGTCGTTCAGGAGCCAGAAGCCGAGGTCCTGCATGATCGCGCCGACGCGGAAGATGTTGTGATAGGAGCCGATCACCCAGATCGTCGCCGACGGCTTCATCGCGCGGCGGGCGGCAAGCAGCCAGGCGCGAGTGAAATCGTCATAGGCGGAGAACGAATCGAACTTGTCCCAGTCGTCGTCGACCGCATCGACATGGGATTCGTCGGGGCGCTTGAGATCGCCCTTGAGCTGGAGATTGTAGGGTGGATCGGCGAACACCAGGTCGACCGAACCAGCCTGAAGCTTCGACATCTCTGCGACGCAATCGCCGAGGACGATGCTGTGCGAAGGAGACTCAAAATTTGTGCGGGGCGCCCTTGCAGACGCCCCGCGACGCGACTCTACCATGACTCAAGAACTCTGACTCAGGCGACGCTGTCGGCGACGCGGGACCAAACAACCGACTGACCGTTACATTGAAGCGGCAAAGTAAAAATCGACTTAACCCGCCGCTTTCGTGAATAGCTCTCACATCGCGCCTTGCACGCGGTTCGCTCCGCGCATTCGCCGTGTTTTGCAGTGTATTTCGTGTTTCTTCGCGTTGCGGCTGTGATCGGAGCGCAAAAAGACTCGAAATTCCTCTCGGAAAAAATTGCTCGATGCCCGGAAAAAATTGCTGGCATTGCCATGCTGTCGCACTAGGCAATAATTGCCGAGCGGGATATTGATTAACGCAATGGAAATTTTACCTGCATGGTGCGTTGAGCTTTGCCGCCTTTGCGCCCAATGATGCCAGCCAGGACCGAGGGAAGCCGCCATGCGCTACGATGATTTCCGCCGCAGCGACGACATCGAGGATCGTCGCGACGATGGTGGCGGCGGCGGTGGAGGAGGCGGGTTCGGCCTCCCCATGGGCGGCGGCGGGCTCGGCATCGGCACCATCATCGTGCTCGGCCTGGTCGGCTACGCCTTCGGCATCGATCCGCGCATCCTGATCGGCGGCGCCGAGATCCTCACCGGCGGCGGCCAGGCGCCGTCCTACCAGACCGATCGCCAGTCCACCTCGGCCAAGCGCGGCGCGCCGACCGACGAGATGGGCAGCATGATCTCCGGCATCCTCGGCGAGATCGACGACCGCTGGAGCGAGATATTCCAGGCCTCGGGCCAGTCCTTTACCGGTCCGAAGGTCGTGCTGTTCCGCAACGTCACCAATGGCGGGCGCTGCGGCCGGGCGGAGTCGGCGATGGGACCATTCTATTGTCCGCCCGACAGGACCATCTTCCTCGACACCGGTTTCTTCCGCGAGGTCGAGACGCGTTTTCGCGGGTGCTCCGGCAAGTCCGCCTGTAACTTCACCACCGCCTACATCATCGCCCATGAGGCCGGCCATCACATCCAGAACCTGCTCGGCATCATTCCGCGCGTGACGCGCCTGCAGCAGCAGGCCGGCAGCAAGGCGGAGTCGAATGCGCTCCAGGTGAAGGTCGAATTGCAGGCCGACTGCTTGTCCGGTGTCTGGGTCAATCGCGAGGCGAAGAAGCGGCCGAACTTCCTGGAGCCGGGCGACATCGACGCCGCACTCACCACGGCGAGCGCGATCGGCGACGACACGCTGCAGCGCCAGTCCACAGGCCGCGTCGTGCCCGATTCCTTCACCCACGGCTCGGCCGCGCAACGCAAACAGTGGTTCATGACCGGCTACCAGCAGGGCACCGTCCAGGCCTGCAACACGTTTGGTGGCGGACAGTAGGGGTTATCCGCCATCCTGAGGTGCTCGCCAATTGGCGAGCCTCGAAGGATGGCGAGCCCGTGGCCCATCCTTCGAGGCGCGCCAGAGCGCGTACCTCAGGATGACGTCAGTGGGCGGGGAAAGAAGGTGCGTTGCAATGACCTCCATCGACGAAACAAAACAGTTCGTCCCGCTCAACATCGCGGTGCTCACCGTCTCGGACACGCGCGCGCTCGTGGATGATAAATCCGGCCAGACCCTGGCCGACCGTCTCCTTGCGGCTGGCCATCATCTCGCCGCGCGCGAGATCGTCACCGACGACGTCGAGGCGATCCGCGCCGTCATCCGCCGCTGGACTGCGGACGCAGGCGTCGACGTCGTCATCACCACCGGCGGCACCGGCTTCACCGGGCGCGACGTCACGCCGGAGGCGGTCGAGCCCCTGTTCGAGAAACGCATGGACGGTTTCTCGATCGCGTTCCACATGCTGAGCTACGCCAAGATCGGCACGTCGACGATCCAGAGCCGCGCCACGGCCGGCGTCGCGGGCGCAACCTACATCTTCTGCCTCCCAGGTTCGCCCGGTGCCTGCCGCGACGGCTGGGACGGCATCCTCAAAGCCCAGCTCGACTACCGCACGCGTCCCTGCAATTTCGTCGAGATCATGCCGCGGCTGGACGAGCACCTGCGCCGGACGAAGGCGCAGGGCTCGACGGTGTAAGTGCTTGCTTCCCTTCCCCCCTTGTGGGGGAAGGTGGCGCTCCGGATGAGGGGTATCTATCGGCACGGAGTGCTCGGAGACATACCCCTCACCCTAGTGAGTGTGTGTCTACCAGCGTCGCTGCCCTCCCCCGCAAGGGGCGAGGGCACATATTATGCGCATCTCGCCCGCTGTTGAAGCGTCAGAGATCCCGCTCCCACGTTTCCCCAATCAGATCCTGCCCGAAGCTGTGATGCGGCTCGGTCTTCACGAGGTTGAAGCCTGCACTTTGATAGATGCCCCGCGCGGCGACCAGGATGCTTTGCGTCCACAGCGTCATCTTGCTGTAGCCCCTCTCGCGTGCGCCCTGGATGCATTGCTCGACCAGCGCGCGGCCGACACCGAGTCCCCGCGCTTTCTTCTCCACCTGCAACAGGCGCAGCTTGGCAATCTCGTCCGTGGCCTTGACCAGAAAGATCGAGCCGACCGGCTCGCCATCCACTTCCGCAATCCAGCAGTGCTCGCGCGCGGCGTCATAGTTCTTGATGAACTGTGCGCAGATCTCGGCGACCAGGGCCTCGTAGCTGATATCCCAGTTGTAGTCGGCCGCATAGGCGGCGGCCTGGCGGGAGATGACCCAGCCCATGTCGCCGACGCGATGGCTGCGCAGCATGAAAGCCGCGGGCTGGCTTCGATGCTCCAGCACAGCTTCGATGGTCGCCATAGCCTGCGTGAGCCGCGTTGCATCGCTGGCCGAAAGCTGAGCCAGCATTGCGGCGACCTCGTTTTGCGAGCCCAGGTTCAGCTTGGCAAAGCTCTGGCGCCCCTTGGCAGTGAGGCTGAGCTGGTATTGCCTGCGATCCGCGGGCAGGGGCCTGCGGGTGATCAGCCCCTTTTCGTCGAAGCTCTGCACGATGCGGCTGAGATAGCCGGGGTCGAGGCCAAGCTCGTTGCCGATCTCCTTTGCGGCAAGGTCGTCCCGTTGTGCGAGTTCGTAGAGCACGCGGGCCTCGCTGAGCGAGAACGGGCTCTTGCCAAGGTGCTGGTCGAGCACGCCAAGCTTGCGGGTGTAGAAGCGGTTGAAGGCGCGAACCGCTGCGACGTGGTTCTCGGTACCGTCAAATAACATGGCTCACCTCGATACTTGCCATTGTCAAATAATTATTTGACTTTGGCAAGTATTGAAGTGCTTCAGCCGACCATGACGATCCGGCTGCGCAGCATGATCCGCGACGAGCGGCCGAGCCGCCGGAGCAACCGCGCCTCGGAGCGGCGGGCTTGGGGCGGGTAGCCGCCGATGCGGTCGTAGTGATCACGCGCGATCAAAAGTCCCTGATCGCCGAAGGGACCGACGAGCTTGCGCATCAGGGCCCATAGGATATCGCGGAAGCCGGCATCGGCGTAGGGTGAGCGGGCATAGCGGAAGACAGCCGCACGATCCCGGCCGCTGGTCGAGACGGACTGGATAAACTGGGCGGTTTCCTCGATCCAGCCGGTTTCCAAGACGGCGCCGGCGGGGAGGAACATCAGCCAGGACGAACGGGCCTGGAGTGCGCCGGCGGCGAGCGCGGCGCCCTGCATGGATCCTTCGAAGCCGATGAAACGGCAGCCCGCGACGTCGGCAACGCGCTCGATGACCCCATTGCGGGTGCCATCGACGAGGAGCACTTCCCGGACGATGCCTGCGGCGGCACCGGGTACCAGCGCGGCCAGGGTTGCGACCGCCGTCTGCTCGACGCCTTCGGTCGGAATGATGACGCTCAGCATGATTGAGGCTTCAGTGTCCACACTTCGGGAGAAGCGTAGCTCATTATCAGGGCGTCATAAAACATGTGGCGCTGCCGAGTGCAACTTTCCGGTCGTGCTTCGGTATACGATGGTAAACCGCCGCAGCTGTCGCATCCAAATTTGCCCTGTACGGGCCGCGATATTGCCAATGTGTCGGCCCCAGCCTGTCCTCTCCGTATTAATCCGGAGGTGAGCCGCAATATTGCGCGGCGGGCCGGCCGTTCGCAATCCCGCAAGAGGAAGATGCGATAGCGGACGAGCGCGAGAGCGGGAAAAACGTGCAATCACGCTGCTGACGAGGGCTTCGAATGAACGCCGGTCAACTTGCTGTTCGTAGCACCGCCGCACAATGTCGTGCGATCATCAGTTCCTCATTCGTTGGAATGACGAAGACATCGGCTGCGCTATCGTCACCGCTAATGAGCTCGCGCGCCGCATCATTCGCAGCCGCATCGATGCGCACACCGAGCCAGTCGAGACGCTCACCGATCGCGCTGCGGATTTCCCTGGCATGCTCGCCGATGCCGCCGGTGAAGACCAGGCAGTCCAGCCCCGCAAGCGTCGTCGCCATCGCCGCCACCTCCTGCGCGGCGCGGAAGGTGAAGAGCTCGACCGCCTCCCGTGCCGCAGCTTCGCTGCTCGCAAGCAGCGTCCGCATATCCGACGCGATGCAGGAGACGCCGAGCAGGCCCGATTCGTGGTAGAGCAGGTGCTGGAGATCGTCGACCGACATCTTCTCGTGCTGTTGCAGATAGAGCAGCACGCCCGGGTCGATCCTGCCGCACCGCGTGCCCATCACCAGCCCGTCGAGCGGCGTCAGTCCCATCGTGGTGTCGATGCTGCGGCCGTCGCGCAAGCCGCACAGGCTCGCGCCATTGCCGAGATGCGCGATCACGGTGCGCTTGGCCACGAGCTGCGGCGCGATTCGGGCGAGCCGTCCTGCGACATATTCGAACGAGAGGCCATGAAATCCGTAGCGCCGGACTCCGCGCTCCTCATAACGTCGCGGAATGGCGAAGCGGCTGGCGGGCGGCGCAATGCCGTGGTGGAAAGCGGTGTCGAAGCAGGCGATCTGCGTCAGGTCGGGCCTGATCGCGCTGATGGCGCGGACCGGCGCCAGACACCGCGGCTGGTGCAGCGGCGCCAGCGGTGTCAACGCCTCCAGCTTTGCGGTGACATCGTCTGTCAGCTCGACCGGAGCGGAATAGTCCGGACCGCCATGGACGACGCGATGGCCGACGGCGCGCAAGCGATGGTCGCCGAAACGATCCTCGATGAAGCCGAGCATGTCGGCGAACAGATGATCGCTATCCGCATCCGATGATCCCCTCCCTTGCTGGAACAGGTCTTCGCCCGCGGGGCTCTTCACGACGAGCCGCGGCTTCGTCTCGTGCTCGTCGAGCAGGCCCTTGCAGAGCGGGGTGGGCTCGGCCGCCGAGATCTCGAACAGGCCGAATTTGATGCTCGACGATCCCGAGTTGAGAACGAGAACGGTGTTCAACATGGCTGCTGTCAGTCGCCTGCCTCCGCCGGCGTGTTGCCGCCGGCGCTGTTCTGCCAGACCCATTCCTGGATTTCCGGCATGTCCTCGCCGTATTCGCGCACATAGCGCGAATGCTCGATCAGCTTGTCGCGGAATTGCTGCTTCACCTGCGCCGCTTTGGTCGCGAGCCCCGGCACGCGCTCGATCGCCTCGATCGCGAGGTGATAGCGGTCGAGCTCGTTGAGCACGACCATGTCGAACGGCGTCGTCGTGGTGCCTTCCTCGGCAAAGCCGCGGACGTGCATGCCGGCGTGGTTGGTCCGGTTATAGGTCAGCCGGTGGATCAGATAGGGATAGCCGTGATAGGCGAAGATCACCGGCTTGTCGCGCGTGAACAGGCCGTCGAAGTCGCGGTCGGACAAGCCGTGCGGGTGCTGTTCCCTGGGTTGCAGCGTCATGAGGTCGACGACGTTGACGACGCGGATCTTCAGCTCGGGCAGCGCCTTGCGCAGCAGGTCGACGGCGGCGAGCGTTTCCAGTGTCGGCACGTCGCCGGCGCAGGCCATCACGACATCGGGCTCGCCATTCGCGTCTTCCGTGCCGGCCCAGCTCCAGATGCCAATGCCGGCATCGCAGTGCGTGGCTGCCTCCTGCATCGACAGCCATTGCGGCGCCGGCTGCTTGCCGGCCACGATGACGTTGATGCGGTCATAGGTGCGCAGGCAGTGATCGGCGATCCACAGCAGCGTGTTGGCGTCCGGTGGGAAGTAAATGCGGACGATATCGGCCTTCTTGTTGGCGACGAGATCGACGAATCCGGGGTCCTGATGGCTGAAGCCGTTGTGGTCCTGGCGCCAGACATGCGATGTCAGCAGATAGTTGAGCGAGGCGATCGGGCGTCGCCACGGCAGATGCCGCGTCACTTTCAGCCATTTGGCATGCTGGTTGAACATGGAATCCACGATGTGGATGAACGCCTCGTAGCAGGAGAAGAAGCCGTGCCGGCCCGTGAGCAGGTAGCCCTCTAACCAGCCCTGGCAGAGATGTTCGCTCAGGACTTCCATCACGCGTCCGTCCTGGGCGAGATGCACGTCGTAAGGTTTTGTCGGCTCCATCCAGACGCGTTCGGTGGCCTCGAATACCGCATCGAGCCGGTTTGAGGCGGTTTCGTCCGGGCCCATGATGCGGAAGTTGCGGGCCTCGGCGTTGAGGCGGATGACGTCGCGCAGGAATTTGCCGAGCTCGCGGGTTGCCTCCGCCACGATGCCGCCCGGCTGAGGGACCTTGACGGCGAAGCTGCGGAAGTCCGGCAGCTTCAGCTCCTTCTTCAGAAGGCCGCCATTGGCGTGCGGATTGGCGCTCATGCGGCGATTGCCTTCGGGCGCGAGCGCCTGGAGCTCGGCAACGAGCGCGCCGTTCGCGTCGAATAGCTTTTCCGGCTCGTAGCTGCGCATCCAGTCTTCGAGAATCTTCAGATGCGCCGGGTTGTCGCGGCAGTTCGCGACCGGCACCTGATGTGCACGCCAAAAACCCTCGACCTTCTTGCCGTCGACTTCCTTGGGGCCGGTCCAGCCCTTCGGGCTGCGTAGCACGATCATCGGCCAGCGCGGGCGTTCGACGCTCTTGCGGCCGTCGCGGGCGTGCTGCTGGATCGACCGGATGCTGGCGAACGCGACGTCGAGCGCGTCCGCCATGGCCTGGTGCACCAATTTCGGATCGTCGCCCTCGACGAATAGCGGCTCGTGGCCGAGCCCGCGGAAGAGATCGCGGATCTCGTCGTCGCGCATCCGGCCGAGCACGGTTGGGTTGGCAATCTTGTAACCGTTGAGATGCAGGATCGGCAGCACCGCGCCGTCATGGGCAGGATTGAGGAACTTGTTGGAGTGCCAGGACGCCGCGAGCGGGCCAGTCTCGGCCTCGCCGTCTCCGACGACACAGGCGACGATCAGGTCGGGATTGTCGAATGCCGCGCCATAGGCATGCACCAGCGCGTAACCGAGCTCACCGCCTTCGTGAATCGAGCCCGGCGTCTCCGGCGCCGCGTGACTCGGGATGCCGCCGGGGAAGGAGAATTGCCTGAACAGTTTGCGCAACCCGTCGGTATCGCGCGCGATATCGGGATAGATCTCGCTGTAGCTGCCTTCGAGATAGGTGTTGGCGACCATGCCGGGGCCGCCGTGGCCGGGACCGCACACATAGATCACGCTCAGGTCCAGCGCGCGGATGACGCGGTTGAGATGGGCATAAATGAAGTTCAAACCGGGCGTCGTGCCCCAATGGCCGAGCAAACGCGGCTTGATGTGCTCGGGCCGTAACGGCTCGCGCAGCAGCGGATTGTCGAGCAGGTAAATCTGCCCGACGGAGAGATAGTTCGCGGCGCGCCAATAGCGGTCGAGCAGATTGAGGTCGCTGCTCGCTGCGGCCAATTGTTGTTGATTTGTCATGTTCCTGCCGAACTTCACCCGGGATCGTCATCAACCGAGTTCCGGCTAGATCGATCCTTCGGCAGCATCAAACGAGATCGCCGTGACGCCACTGTTGCGTGAGGTCAAAAGCGGGCGCGCGAAGTTTGGGCAACTCTACTGTGCATGGGGTTGTTTTCACGTTTTTGGTTTGCGTTCTTGATTTGTTCCTTCGACGTGCTATCTTGGCTTCATGAGTCCAGCATCCTCTCATGCTCTCAAACACCCGCCGGTCACGGCGCCCTCCGAGCCGGCGGGTGCGCCTTCTGACTTCCCTGAGCTGGCGGTCGCCATCGACCGCCAGCGCAGGCGAGGCCGGGGCGCGCAGTCCAACGCCAGCGGCCGCTTTGAGGCCGAGGCGCGCGTCGCATTCGACGATGGCTGGCAGAGCCTTGACGAACTGCCTCCGTTCAAGACCACGGTCGGGATCGACGCCTCGCGCAAGGTGATCACCCGCAACGAATCTCCCGACATCGGCTTCGACCGTTCGATCAATCCCTACCGCGGCTGCGAGCACGGCTGCGTCTATTGCTTCGCGCGGCCGACGCATGCCTATCTCGGCCTGTCGCCGGGGCTCGACTTCGAGTCGAAGCTGTTCGTGAAGCCCGAGGCGCCGGCGCTGCTCGAGAAGGAGCTTGCGGCGCCGGGCTACGAGCCGCGGATGATCGCGATCGGCACCAACACCGATCCCTATCAGCCGATCGAGCGCGAGCGCAAAATCATGCGCGGCATTCTGGAGGTGCTGGAGCGCGCCGGCCATCCCGTCGGGATCGTCACCAAGTCGGCGCTGGTGACCCGCGACATCGACATTCTCGCGCGCATGGCCAAACGCAACCTCGCCAAGGTCGGCATCTCCGTGACCTCGCTCGATCCGAAGCTGGCGCGCACCATGGAGCCGCGGGCGTCCACGCCGCCGAAGCGGCTGGAGGCGCTGAAGCAGCTTTCCGAGGCCGGCATTCCGACCACCGTCATGGTCGCGCCCGTCATTCCCGCGCTGAACGATTCCGAGATCGAACGCATCCTGGATGCTGCCGCCCATGCCGGCGTCAAGGAAGCCTCCTACGTGCTGCTGCGGTTGCCACTCGAGGTGCGCGATCTCTTTCGTGAATGGCTGATGGCGAACTATCCGGACCGCTATCGCCACGTCTTCACGCTGATCCGCGACATGCGCGGCGGCCGCGACTACGACGCGAAATGGGGCGAGCGCATGAAGGGCACCGGCCCGATGGCCTGGACCATCGGACGCCGCTTCGAGATCGCCTGCGACAGGCTGGGGCTGAACAAGAGGCGCTCCAAGCTGACGACGGATCATTTTGCCAAGCCGAAGCGGAACGGCGATCAGCTCAGCCTGTTCTGAGGGACGAAGTGGGAGAGGCGTCGCATGAGTAAGGAACTGGCAGCTCCAATCCCGCGGCTCACCGTCATCACGCTGGGCGTGAGCGACATCCGCGCCAGTATTGCCTTTTACGACGCGCTTGGTTTCTCGCGCCGGCTCAAGGTGACCGGCGAGGCCGTGGCGTTCTATGACACCGGCGGTCCGGTGCTCGCGCTATTTCCCTGGGATCAGCTCGCGGTCGACGCCAAATTGCCGGATCATCCGAGGCCATCGACGTTTCGCGGCATGACGCTCGCATGGAACTGCCGCGCGCCTGAGGAGGTGGACGCGGTGCTGGCCTTCGCCGTCAGCAAGGGCGCCGCGCTGCTGAAGGCCGCGCATGAGACCGACTACGGCGGTTATTCCGGCTATTTCGCCGATCCTGACGGCCATCCCTGGGAAGTCGTGGCCGCGCCCGGCGTCGAAGTCGGCGAGGACCGACGGGTGCATCTGGCGGAATAGGGCGGCTGACTTGAATAACGGGAATTGTCCGAGGTTCCCGGTTGCGCAGGTCATGCCGCTTGCGCACGATCCCGGCCATGATTCGGGATCAATCCGCCAAGAAGCCGGCCAAAGGCGCGCCCAAGAAGGCTGCGCCTGAGAACAAGAAGGCAGCGCCTAAGAACGAGAAGGCTGCGCCCAAAAAAATCGCCAAGGCGCTGGCCGGCACCAAGAGCGCCATCATCGTCGCCCCAAGCTTCCGCCGCGAGCGCGCGCTGATCAAGCGCGGCGTCTGGCCGGTGGCGGGCTGCGATGAGGCCGGCCGCGGGCCGCTGGCCGGTCCGGTGGTGGCGGCGGCGGTGATTCTCGATCCCGACCGCATCCCGCGCGGCATCGACGATTCCAAGCGCCTGACCGCCGAGGAGCGCGAAAGGCTGTTTGACAAGATCTGCGCCACCGCCCAGGTCTCGGTGGCCGTCGCCTCGCGCGCCCGCATCGACCGCGACAACATCCTGCGTGCCTCGCTGTGGGCGCTGAAGCGCGCCGTCGTGGCGTTGCCCCAGCAGCCCCGGCACGTCTTCGTCGACGGCCGCGACCGGCTCGACACGGCATGCGATTGCGAGGCCGTGATCGGCGGTGACGGCATTGTCCTGTCGATCGCAGCGGCCTCGATCGTCGCCAAGGTGACGCGGGACCGCCTGATGTGCGCGCTGGCTCAGGACTGCCCCGGGTACGGTTTCGAGCAGCATAAGGGCTACGCCGTGCCCGAGCACCTCGATGCGCTCAACCGCCTCGGCCCCACCGTCCACCACCGCAGCTTCTTCGCCCCCGTCGCCGCCGCACGCGCCAAGCACATGCCCTGGACGGTCGAGCCGGCGCAGGATCTGTTTGCGGTAACCGAGATCGAGCTGCAGGTGGACACGAGCTCGGAAATCGACGCGTCGGCAAATCTCTAGACGAGACTCGGTTGCCACGACGCGTCGCGCCCTCTATCAAAATAGTCGTGAGCGAATAGGGCCGGCTTCACGGGTTGGCTGCATCTGTCGGACGTTGCATGCGGTTTACCTCCCTGGTCATCGAGCTCATTCGCGCGCGGCCGCGGCTGATCGTATGGATCGCCGTGCTGCTCCAGGCCGCGATGTGGCTGTTCGTGGCGCTCGTGTTTTATCGCAGCCCGCCCGGCAGCCTCGCGACTCTGTTGGCCTTCGGCCGCGAATACCAGGTCGGCACTGATTTGGGCCCGCCCTTGCCGGTCTGGCTCGCCGACATCGCCTATCGCGCTGCCGGCGGCCACGTGTTCGGCGTCTACGTCCTGGCGGAGCTCTGTGGGGTCGCGACCTTCATCGCGCTCTATCATCTGTCCCGCGCGGTGGTCGGCGCCCAGCAGGCAGTGCTGGCCGTGCTGCTGACCATGACGCTGCTGGCCTTCTCCTCGCCCGTACTCGACTTCGGCCCGCTGGTGCTGGCGCGGCCGCTCTGGGCACTGCTGCTGCTGCATTCCTGGCAGATCATCGGACAGCGCCGCGGCAACGCCTGGTTTGCCTGGTCGATCGAGGCGGGCCTCCTGCTGCTGACGACGCCGGCTGCGATCTTCCTGCTGCTGCTGATCGTCGTCTTCGCGCTCGCAACCGCGGACGGCCGCCGCACGCTGCGCGCATTCGACCCGCTGTTTGCGCTTGTGGTGGTCGCCGTGCTGGCATTGCCCTATGCCGTCTGGCTGATGCGCGCCGAGGCGTTTGTCCTGCCGGCCTTGCCTGCGGTCAGCGAGCTCAATGCCCGCGCACTTCACGCGGCCTGGCTGCTCGGGGGGCTCCTGCTCGGTGCGGCGGCGATCCCGGCGCTGACCGTGCTCAACACCGGCCTGTTCGTTCCCAAGAGCGAGGAGGCGCCGATTATCTACCGCCCGCCGGTCGAGCCGCTCGCGCGCAATTTCGTCTATTTCTTCGCGCTGGCGCCGGCGCTTGGCGCGGTGCTGATCTCGGGCCTGCTTGGCCTCGACGCCGTCGTGGGCGGCGCCGGCGTCGTGCTGGTGTTGTCGGGGCTCGCCGTGGTCGTGGGGGCCGGCGATCTCATCGCGACGCGCCGCGCGAGGATGCTGCGGATGGTTTGGGCGGCCGCCGTCATCGCGCCCGCAATCGGCGTCGCGCTCGCCGTCCTGTTGCTGCCGTGGACCGGTGCCAACGAGATCGCGACCTCGATGCCGGCGCGCGCGATTTCGGACTTCTTCGACGAGAGCTTTGCCCGCCGCACCAATCATCGCCTGCGCGCGGTCGCCGGCGAGACCCAGCTTGCGAGCCTGATCACGCTGCATTCCGGCCGGCCGCATCTGTTCATCGATGCCCAGCCTTCACGCACGCCGTGGATCAATCAGGCCAAGTTCATCGAGACCGGCGGCGTCGTGGTCTGGCGTGCCTCCGACACCGCGGGCACCCCGCCGCCGGACATTCTCGCGCGCTTTCCGGGTATCGTGCCGGAAGTGCCGCGCGCCTTCGAATGGCTGGTGACCGGACGCCAGCAACTGCTGCGCATCGGCTGGGCCATCGTGCGGCCGAAGGGGACTTAGTCGCTCGCTCTTTCCGTCGTCATTGCGAGGAGCCCAGGAGCTTTTGCGACGAAGCAATCCAGACCGCCCTCCGCGGCAAGTGCAATCCAGAATCCGTGCCGCGGAAATAGCTGGATTGCTTCGCTGCGCTCGCAATGACGGGGAGAGGTCGTACGCCTCCTCACGCGCCCGCCAGCACCTTCGCGATCGCGCGCAGATCCTGCCAGGCGAGCCGCTTGTACGACGGCGAGCGCAACAGATAGGCGGGGTGGAAGGTCGGCAGCGCGCGAATGGTGCGCCCGCCCGTCTCGTAATCGAACCAGCGGCCGCGGGTGCGCATGATGCCTTCGCGGGTCGACAGCAGCGTCTGCGTCGAGGGATTGCCGAGCGTCACCAGCACATCCGGATTCACCAGTTCGATCTGGCGCTGGATGAAGGGCAGGCAGATTTGCGTCTCCTGCGGCGTCGGCGTGCGGTTGCCGGGCGGGCGCCAGGGAATCACGTTGGCGATGTAGGCGGTGGTGCGGTCGAGGCCTATGGCTCCCATCATCAAATCGAGCAGCTTGCCGCTGCGCCCGACGAAGGGCAGCCCCTCGATGTCCTCGTCGCGGCCCGGTGCCTCGCCGACGAACATGATGCGCGCCTGCGGATTACCGTCGGCGAAAACCAACCGTGTCGCCGTGTGCTTCAGCGCGCAGCCGTCAAAGCTTTGCATCAACTCGCGCAGCGCCTCCAAGGTCGGCGCGGTGCGTGCGGCCTCGCGCGCCGAGGCGATCGCGATGTCGGGCGCGGGGGCCGCCTCGCCGCGCAACACTGCCGGCGCGGCGGCCGGCCGTGGGGCCTCGACCGGAGGTGGCGCGCGCGGGGCCGGAGGTGGAACATCCAATTCCGCCAGGCGGTCGATCGGTTCCTCCGCGAGCGTGCAATCGACTCCGGCCTCCAGATAGAAGGCGAGAAGCTCTCGGACCGTGGGTGCGGGTTCTGGGATCATCGGAAAGTCTGACTATTAGTCCAGTTTGGGGCGCCTTGCACCCCGGCGAAACGCATTTCCGAGGTTGTCCTACCCGGAAAAATCGGAAACAAGAGGGCGCAATCGACCAAGGACCGTCTCAAGGGCTGAGATCAGATGAGCACCGAAGAACTTCCCCCGCGCGAATCCATGGAATTCGACGTCGTCATCGTCGGCGCAGGCCCCTCGGGCCTGGCTGCGGCGATCCGGCTGAAGCAGATCAATGCCGATCTCAACGTCGTCGTGGTGGAGAAGGGCTCCGAGGTCGGTGCGCATATTCTCTCCGGCGCCGTGATCGACCCGGCCGGGCTCGACAAGCTGATGCCGGACTGGCGCGAGGATTCCGATTGTCCTCTGAAGACCCAGGTGAAGGACGACCGCTTCTACTGGATGACGGGCGGCGGCGCGATCAGGCTGCCTAACTTCATCATGCCGCCGCTGATGGACAATCATCACTGCTATATCGGCTCGCTTGGCAATGTCTGCCGCTGGCTGGCACGCAAAGCGGAAGCGCTAGGCGTCGAGATCTATCCGGGCTTTGCCGCGGCCGAGGTGCTCTATGACGAGCAGGGCGCGGTGAAGGGCATCGCCACCGGCGACATGGGCATCGGCCGGGACGGCAAGCCGAAGGACTCCTTTACCCGTGGCATGGAATTGCTCGGCAAGTACACGCTGTTCGCGGAAGGCGCGCGCGGCAGCCTGACCAAACAGCTCATCGCGAAGTTCGCGCTGGATACCAAGAGCGAGCCGGCGAAATTCGGCATCGGGCTCAAGGAAGTCTGGCAGATCGATCCCGCCAAGCACCAGAAGGGCATGATCCAGCATTCGTTTGGCTGGCCGCTCGATCTGAAGACCGGCGGTGGCTCGTTCCTCTATCACTACGACGACAACCTCGTTGCCGTCGGCTTCGTCGTGCATCTCAACTACGATGACCCGTATCTGTCGCCGTTCGACGAGTTCCAGCGTTTCAAGACCCATCCGTCAATCCGCTCCACCTTCGAAGGTGCCAAGCGGCTCGCCTATGGCGCGCGCGCCATCACCGAGGGCGGCTATCAGTCGGTCCCGAAACTCAGCTTCCCCGGCGGCGCCCTGATCGGCTGCGCGGCCGGCTTCGTCAACGTTCCCCGGATCAAGGGCGTGCACAACGCGATGGGCACGGGCATGCTCGCCGCCGAGCACGTTGCGTCCGCCATTGCCGCCGATCGCGCCAATGACGAGATCGTCGACTACGAGAACGCCTGGCGCTCCTCCTCGGTCGGCAAGGATTTGTTCCTGGTCCGCAACGTCAAGCCGTTGTGGTCGAAGTTCGGCACGGTGCTCGGCGTTGCGCTCGGTGGCTTCGACATGTGGTGCAACACGCTGTTCGGCGGCTCACTGTTCGGCACCCAGTCGCACGCGAAGCCCGATCGCGCGACGCTCGATCCGGCCAAGACCCACGCGCCGAGAACCTACCCGAAGCCGGACGGCAAGATTTCCTTCGACAAGCTCTCGTCGGTGTTCCTGTCCAATACCAATCATGAGGAGGACCAGCCGGTCCATCTCAAGGTCACGGACATGAACCTCCAGAAGACCTCCGAGCATGACGTGTTTGCAGGTCCGTCGAATCGCTATTGCCCGGCCGGCGTCTATGAGTGGATCGAGGAAGGTTCGGGTCCGCGCTTCCAGATCAACGCCCAGAACTGCGTCCACTGCAAAACCTGCGACGTGAAGGACCCCAACGGCAACATCACCTGGGTTCCCCCGGAGGGCGGCGGCGGTCCAAACTACGAGGCGATGTAGGCGGGGTCAGCAAGCCGCAATCCAGGTTACCAAGGCCCAAGGCGACCAATATTGCGTGACCTTGGCCCTGCGACGCACGTTCGCGTGAGAACCCGGCCGCGGCCGCGGTCCGTGGTCACGATAAGGCCATACTGGCGGCGTCTTGGGGCGCTCTTGACCGGTCACTTGGCCGATTTGGGGCGTGCGGAGGGGATCGTCCGGCCCGAATCCTTGCGGTGAAGCGCCAAAAGCGGCATTGTTCGCCCGACGGTTCCGGGTCCCCATGCCACCGGCCGCGTTCGCATGCGATACGGCCTTCTTCAGACCCAGGCACTACCAACTCAAGGCGAGCCCTGATGTTTTCAAATCGTTTCAACCGCTGGACTGTTGCCGCCATCGCCCTCATGGGCACAGCGATCGCGACGGTCCCCGGCAGGGTCCTGGCGCAGACGCCGGATCATCCGTCCGACACGGCGGCGCAGTTTCCGACCCGAAACGATCTGAAGGCGCTGACCACTTCCGGCAGCTATCTCGCCGCCCGCCACGCCAGCGTCGAGCGCGATGCGGCCTCCGCCGCCGCGTTCTATCGCTCGGCCCTGCGCACCGATCCCAAGAACAACGAGCTGCTCGACCGCGCCTTCATCTCCTCGGTTGCCGACGGTGACATCGACGAGGCCGTCAAGCTCGCCGAGCGCATCCTGACCATCGACAAGACCAACCGCGTTGCGCGCCTCGTCGTCGGGGTGCACGATCTTAAGTTCAAGAAGTACGCGACGGCGCAGACCAACATCAACCAGTCGATCCGCGGTCCGATCACCGATCTTGTCGCCACGCTGCTGTCGGGCTGGGCCGCCTATGGTGCGGGCGATGCCAAGGGCGGTGTCGCCACCATCGACAAGCTGGCCGGTCCGGAATGGTATCCGCTGTTCAAGGATCTCCATGCCGGCATGATCCTCGAACTCGCCGGCAAGGAGAAAGACGCTGGCACCCGGTTCGAGCGTGCCTACAAGCTCGACGATTCCATGTTGCGTGTCACCGAGGCCTATGCGCGCTGGCTGTCGCGTAACAAGGACTCGGCCGCCGCGACCACCGTCTACCAGGCTTTCGACAAGAAGCTCGCCCGCCATCCGCTGATCGTGGAAGGGTTGCGCGACACCAAGGCCGGCAAGAAGATGCCGCCGCTGGTCGATAGCGCGCAAGCCGGCGCCGCCGAAGCGCTCTACGGCATCGGCGCCACACTGACCCGCCGCGGCGGCGAGGATCTGGCGCTGGTCTATCTCCAGCTCTCACTCTACCTCCAGCCCACCCATCCCCTGGCGCTGCTCTCGCTCGCCGATCTCTATGAATCGGTGAAGCGGCCGCAGATGGCGATCAAGGTCTACGAGCGCGTGCCGGCGTCCTCGCCGCTCAAGCGCAACGCCCAGATTCAGCTCGCCATCGATCTGGATTCCGCCGACCGCACCGACGAGGCGATCAAGATCCTCAAGGGCGTCACCACTGAGGATTCCAAGGATCTCGAAGCCATCATGGCGCTCGGCAACATCGAGCGCGGCCGCAAGAAGTTTGGCGAATGCGGCGCGACCTATTCGCAAGGCGTCGACGTGCTGCCGGCCGGCAACGACAAGGCCAACAGCGTCTGGTACTATTATCGTGGCATCTGCGAGGAGCGCTCCAAGCAGTGGGGCAAGGCCGAAGCCGACATGAAGAAGGCGCTCGAGCTGCAGCCCGACCAGCCGCACGTCCTCAACTATCTCGGCTATTCCTGGATCGACCAGGGCATCAATCTCGACGAAGGCATGAAGATGATCAAGCGGGCGGTCGAGCAGCGCCCGGATGACGGCTACATCGTCGACTCCCTTGGCTGGGCCTATTACCGCATCGGCAATTACGAGGACGCGGTGAAGAACCTCGAGCGCGCCATCGACCTCAAGCCCGAGGATCCCACCATCAACGATCACCTCGGCGACGCCTATTGGCGTGTCGGCCGCACGCTGGAAGCCAAGTTCCAGTGGGCGCACGCCCGCGATCTCAAGCCCGAAGCGGATGAGCTTCCGAAGATCGAGGCCAAGATTGCAAACGGAATGACCGACGACAATTCGAACTCCTCGGCTGCGCAGGCGGAGAAGGAGAAGAAGAAGGACGACGGCAAGGGCGGCTGAGCGAGTTGAAGTTGGGGGCGTGTCGTCTATGCCGGCGTTGATTGAAGAAGGGCGCGCGAAGGTCAATCTGAGCCTTCGCGTGGTCGGCCGTCGTGCCGACGGCTATCATGATCTCGAAAGCGTGGTCGCTTTTGCCGACTGCGCCGACCGGCTCACGCTGGAGCCCGGCGGCGAGCTGAAGCTCACCACGACGGGGCCGCTCGCGGCGGCCTGCGGCGATATGGCCGACAATCTCGTGTTCAAGGCGGCCAAGCTCCTGGCCGAAGCCGTCCCGAACCTGAAGCTGGGCGCCTTCGCGCTCGACAAGGTGCTCCCGGTCGCCGCCGGCATCGGCGGCGGCTCGGCCGACGCCGCGGCGGCGCTGCGGTTGCTGGCGCGTCTCAACGATCTGTCGCTCGACGACGCCCGCCTCCAGAAGGTTGCGCTTGCGACCGGTGCCGACGTGCCGGTGTGTCTGTTCTCGCGCGCCTGTGACATGACCGGTGTCGGCGAACAGCTGCTGCCGCTGGCGTTGCCGAGCATGCCCTGCGTGATGGTCAATCCGCGCGTGCCGGTCGCGACCAAGGATGTGTTTCAGGCGCTGGGCCTGCGCAACGGCGAACTCCTGGTCGGCGCCACGTCCGTCTTCGACGGTCCGGCCTGGCCGGGCGAGGGCGCCTCCATTGCCGATTGGGTCGACACGCTCGAGACCGTCGCCAACGATCTCGAAGCCCCCGCGATGCGCATCGAGCCTGTCATCGGCGACGTGCTGGAAGCCTTGCGTGGCTCCGCCGGCGTCAAGCTCGCCCGCATGTCCGGCTCGGGTGCGACGTGTTTTGCGATCTATGGCGCATTTGCCGAGGCGCATGCCGCCGCCGAGAAGATCCGCAGGGATCATTCGGGTTGGTGGGTGCACGCGGGGACGCTGAGCTAGGCCAGCCCGAGAAACCGCCGGATCTCGCCCAACACCTCTTGCGGCTTGTCATGTTGCAGCCAGTGTCCGGCGCCGGCGATGGTCTCGACACGCGCCTGCGGAAAGTAGCGCTCCAGGCCCGCGGCCCTCGCGCCAGCCAGAAAGCTTTCGCCGGCATTCAAGAGCAGCGTCGGACAGGTGATGCGCGACCACAGCGCGATGTGATCGTCCGGCCAGAGCCGGTGCGGCGCAGAGGCGCGCTGGTAGGGATCGAACTTCCAGCTATAGGTGCCGTCCTCGTTCTGCCGCGCGCCGTGGGTGGCGAGATGCAGCGCGAGGTCGCGGGACAGCCGCTTGTTGTGAAGGACCATCTGCGCCGCGGCGTCTTCGAGGGTCGAATAGCGGCGCGGTGCGCGGTCGTGCAGCTTGTCGAGCTGACCGACCCATTTGCCGATCCGCTCATGTACCGGCGGCTTTGGTGTATCCGGCAACATCGTCACGCCGTCGAGCACGACCAGCTTCGAGACCTGTTCGGGGAATGCCCCTGTAAAGATCAGGCTGACCATGCCGCCCATGGAATGGCCGATGAGAGTGACTTGAGGGGCCGCGACGGCACGGACGAGCTGGGCGAGATCGTACACATACTCCGTCAGCGCGTAGCTGCCGCCTTTGGTCCAGTCGGAATCGCCGTGCCCGCGCAGGTCGGGTGCGAGCACGTGAAAATGCGGCTGCAGCGACCGGGCGATGACGTCCCAGCTCCGGCAGTGATCGCGCCCGCCATGGACCAGGATGGCGACGGGCGCGCCATCGTTGCCCCAGTCGGCATAGTGCAGCCGCAGGCCGTGAGACTCGTAGATGCGGCTTTGCGGGGCGAGCATGGTGGCGCTATCCATTCACCGGCCGCCGCGCCAGCGCCAGCGACAGCCCGAGCCCTGCGATGAAGACGCCGGAACCCTGGGTGAGACGCCGCATCAGCTGCGGCCTTCCGATCAACTGCGTGCGTGTCGCGGAGGCCATCAGCACCACCACGATGTCGGCGAGCGTGTTCAGCGTCACCGAAATCGCACCCAGCATGATGAATCGCAGCGTCGGGTTCGATCCCGCCGGGTCGAGGAACTGCGGAATGAAGGCGAGGAAGAAGGCGGCGGTCTTCGGGTTCAGCGCCTCGACCAGCACGCCGTCGCGAAAGGCGCGCTTGTCGCCGACGGGTTCGCTGTCGAATGACAGCGCGCGGCCGGCGTTGCGAAAAGTCCTGATGCCGAGCCAGACCAGATAGAGCGCGCCGACAAATTTCACGGCGGCAAACAGCTCGGCGCTGGCAAGGATGATCGCAGAGATGCCGAGGCTGCCTGCGATCACATGAACCAGCCCGCCGAGCGCGGTGCCCGCGGTCGATGCAAAACCGCTGGCGCGCCCTTCCGACAGGGTCCGTGCCGCCACGTAGAAAATGCCGGGGCCGGGAACGGCGGCGATGAGACAAGCTGCGGCCAGGAACAGCCAGAAATTCGTGTTGATCATCCTGCTTTGGTAGCGATGCTTGCCGCGATTGCAAGGCCCGTCGTTTGCAAGGACCGTCGTTCAGCCCATCCGGCGGAAGATCACGCTGGCGTTCACTCCGCCGAAGCCGAACCCGTTCGAGATCGCGTGCTGCATCGGCATCGGGCGCGCCACACCGGCGACGATGTCGATGCCGTCCGCGCCCGGATCAGGGTTCTCGAGGTTGAGGGTCGGCGGCGCGATCTGGTCGCGCAGGGCGAGCACGGTGAAGATGGCCTCGAGCCCTCCGGCGGCGCCGAGCAGATGGCCGGTGGCCGATTTGGTCGCGCTCACGGCGATGCCGCGGTGACGACCGAACAGCGCGGCAATCGCGCCAAGCTCGCTCTCGTCGCCCGCCGGCGTTGACGTTGCATGCGCGTTCAGATGCTGCAAATCGGCAGGCGCAAGCTTGGCCTGCCGGAGCGCGATCTCCATGGCGCGCCGGGCGCCGTCGCCGTCAGGCGGACCCGATGTCATGTGATAGGCGTCGGCAGTCGTGCCGTATCCGACGATCTCCGCGATCGGCGTGGCGCCGCGCGCCAATGCATGCTCCAGCTCCTCGATCACCAGGATGCCGGCGCCTTCGCCCATGACAAAACCGTCGCGGTCGCGATCGAACGGGCGCGAGGCGCGCGCGTCATTGAACCCGCTCGATAGTGCGCGGGCCGCGGCAAAGCCGCCGAGGCTGACGATGTCGATGCAGGCTTCCGCACCGCCGCAGATCGCCACATCAGCCTCGCCCGCGCGGATCATGCGCGCGGCATCGCCGATCGCCTGAACGCCGGCGGCGCACGCCGTGACCGGTGTGCCCAGCGCTCCCTTGTAGCCGTATTTGATCGAGACGTGGCCGGCCGCGAGATTGGCGAGGAAGGAGGGGATCGTGAACGGCGACAGCCGGCGCGGGCCGCGCTGTTCGGTGATGCGCACCGCTTCCGCCATCGCCGGAAAGCCGCCGACGCCGGAGGCGATGATCGTCGCAGTCCTCTCCAAAGCCGCAGCGTCCTGCGGCGTCCAGCCGGCCTGCGCAACCGCCTCTGCGGTGGCGAGCAGCGCGAACAGGATGAAGCGGTCCATCTTGCGCTGGTCTTTCGGCGCGGCGGCCTGCGCGGGATCGAAGCCGCCGTCCACGTCATCGGCCTTGTCGGGCACGAGGCCGGCAATGCGTGCGGGCAGCGCCTGCGACCATTCCGGCAGCGGGCGCAGCCCGCTTTGACCGGCCAGGAGCCGGCGCCAGGACAGCTCGACACCGCAGCCAAGCGGCGACACCGCGCCTATTCCCGTCACGACGATACGACGCATGTCAGTCTCCAGCCGGCGCGACGGCCGGGTTCATGGCTTTGAGCGAGGTCAGCCGTTTGCGCATGACACGGCTGGCGCGGGGACCGGCGATGATGACCGCATTGGTGAGCGTGATCGGCTGCATGCCGGCGGCATCGACCACGACCGGATTGAATGGACGACGATCGTGCCGGTTCGCGAGCAGGATCGCTTCGCCCTTCGGTGCGAGATGCTTGTTGCCCCAGGCGAGTAGGGTTGCGACCACGGGGAAGAAGTCCCGCGCCTTGTCCGTCAGCACATATTCATAGCGCGGCGGCCGTTCATTGTAGCGGCGGCGGACGAACATGCCGCTTTCGGTGAGATGGGCCAACCGTCGCGACAGGATGTTCGGCGCGATCCCGAGGCTTTGCGAAAATTCGTCGAACTTCGTTGCGCCCTGGAAGGCATCCCGCAGGATCAAGATGCTCCACCATTCGCCGACCGTCTCCACGGCGCGGCCGACCGGACATTCCTGGATGGAGGCGGATTTGGGCTGCATCGTTCGAAAGTAGGGATGTAACTTTCAAAATGCAAGTGACAAGGGGCAACTTCCCCGCACGGGAGGACGAGGTGCGGGACTGCAAAACTATCTCTGCGATCCGGATGCGAGTTGGCGAGCGACGCCTGCGCTCCTTGCTCCGTCATTGCGAGCGGAGCGAAGCAATCTAGAGTCCCCCTGCGAAAAGATTCTAGATTGCTTCGCTGCGTTCGCAGTGACGCTGTTGATGCAGTGGTGGCGCTACCTCAACGATGTCGTCCCGGCGAAGGCCGGGACCCATAGCCACGACTGTTGTTGTGGTGCACGATGGTTGCCACAGGCGCTAAGACAACGCTGACCGGGGTAATGGGTCCGGCCTTCGCCGGGACGACACTGAGGGTGTGGCTACCAGCCAGCGCTAAGGATGCAAGTAGCTAATGCGACCGTGCCAGACAGAACGCCACGACCTGCTCCAGCGCGCTCTTCATCGGCGAGGACGGGAATAGCGCCAGCGCGTCCACCGCCATGGCGCCGTAGTGCTGGGCGCGGCTGCGCGTGTCTTCGAGCGCACGATGCTTGTTCATCAACCCGATGGCGTGGTCGAGGTCGGTGTCGCCGATCTCGCCGCGCTCGAGCGCGCGGATCCAGAAGGCGCGCTCGGTGTCGTTGCCGCGGCGGAAAGCGAGCACGACGGGCAGCGTGATCTTGCCCTCGCGGAAATCGTCGCCGGTGTTCTTGCCGAGCTTGGCGCTCTTGCCGCCATAGTCGAGCACGTCGTCAACGAGCTGGAAGGCGATGCCGAGATTCATACCGACCGAGCGGCAGGCGGTCTGCTCCGCCTTGGGGCGGTTGGCGATCACCGGTCCCACCTCGCAGGCAGCCGCGAACAGCTCGGCGGTCTTGCCGCGGATCACGGCGAGATATTCGTCCTCGGTGGTCGCGGTGTTCTTGGCGGCGGCAAGCTGCATCACCTCGCCCTCGGCGATGGTGGCGGCGGCCGCGGAGAGAATGTCGAGCGCGCGGAGCGAGCCGACCTCGACCATCATGCGGAAGGCCTGGCCGAGTAGGAAGTCGCCGACCAGCACGCTCGCCTCATTACCCCAGAGCATCCGTGCCGACAGCTTGCCGCGGCGCATCTCGCTTTCGTCGACGACGTCGTCATGGAGCAGGGTGGCGGTATGCATGAACTCGACGCTGGCGGCGAGCTTGATATGGCCGTCGCCGGTGTAGCCGGCGAGGTTGGCCATGGCCAGCGTCAGCATCGGCCGCAGGCGCTTGCCCCCGGAGGAGATCAAATGGTTGGCGACCTCCGGGATCATGGTCACGTCCGAACCGGTCCGCGACAGGATCGTGGCGTTGACGCGCTCCATGTCACCGGCGACAAGGGCAACCAGCTCTTCGATCGACGCGCCGGGAGTTTCGAAAGGTACGATGACGGCCACGCCGGTCTCCAATATTTGCCCCGGAAGGGCTATTCTGATGGAAAGACAATAGAAACTGGACGGGGATGCGGCAAGGGCCGTGGAACCATTGACATTTGGCGCTTAACCCCCGTCAGGCAGGAGGCCTGTGTTTTGCGAGAACTGGTTCGGACCAACGATATGGTGCTGGTGTCGGCGATTGGCGCGCTGCTCGACGGCGCCAACATCCATCATCTGGTGCTGGACCAGAACATGAGCATCATCGAGGGCTCGCTTGGCATTTTGCCGCGGCGGATCCTGGTCCATGAGGACGACGCCCTCGAAGCCCGGCAGCTTCTGACCGAGGCCGGCCTCAGCCACGAACTGCGCGGCGATGAGTGAAGCACTGGCAGACCTCACCGAGGACGCCTTTCTCGGCGGGCAATTGCGGCTGAAGCAGAAGCGGTCCGGCCATCGCGCGGGGCACGACGCCATTCTGCTCGCGGCGGCGACGGAGGCGAGGGCGGGCGACCGCGTCGTCGATCTCGGCGCCGGCATTGGCACGGCCGGGCTTGCGTTGGCGCGGCGCGTTGCCGGGATCAAGCTCGGCCTGGTCGAGATCGATTCCGAGCTGGCGGAGCTTGCGCGCGCCAATGCGGCAGCGAATGCGATTGCCGCCGAGACGATCGTGCTCGACGTCACCGCGGACGCGCAGGCCTTCGCGGCCAGCGGGCTCGCGCCGGACAGCGTCGACGTGGTGCTGATGAACCCGCCCTTCAACGATCCCGCTCGCCATCGCGGCTCGTCCGATCAGGCGCGCCAGATCGCGCATGTGGCGACGGATGAGACGCTGAATGCCTGGGTGCACGCGGCGCGGCGCATCCTCCGCTCGAATGGCGCGCTGACATTGATTTGGCGCGCAGATGGGATCGCGGAGGTTTTGGCGGCACTGTCTCGCGGCTTCGGCAGTCTCGCGATTCTGCCGGTTCACGGTGAAGCCGGGCGGCCCGCGATCCGCGTGCTGGTGCGCGCGGTCAAGGGCGGGAGGGCCCCGGCACGATTGTTGCCGGGCCTCGTGCTCAACGAGGAATCACGCGTGCCTAAAGAGGTGATGGATATTCTGGAGGGAAGGACGGTTCTACCCCTGGTGGAACCGTGCTGAGCTATTGCGGAAGCGATTCCGACTGCTGCTCTTGCGGAGTCGTCAGGCGGATCGCCATGAACAGCGCACCGATCAGCAGCATCAGCAGATAGATTTTCATGGTGTTCTCCGCTGGCCCATTGCAGCCTCTCAACGGGGTTTCTGCAAAACACGTTCCGGGCCCTTCCAATGACAGTCGCGTGATAAGAAATAGTTAATCAGAGGTAACGGCATGGCCGAACAATTGAACGATCGTGAGAATTCCGGCCTGGCCGACAAGCTCATGCAATATCTGCCGGCGCGCTTCCGTCCCGGCACAGCCGTGGTACCGGTGGTGCGGCTGTCCGGAGTAATCGGCGCGGTGACGCCGCTGCGCCCGGGCATGACGCTCGCGACCGTTTCGCGAGTGCTGGAGCGGGCGTTTTCGACGCGTAACGCCAAGGCGGTGGCGCTGGTGATCAATTCGCCCGGCGGTTCGCCGGTGCAGTCGCGCCAGATCTACCTGCGCATCAAGCAGCTCGCGGCGGAGAAGAAGCTGCCGGTGCTGGTGTTCGTCGAGGACGTCGCGGCCTCCGGCGGCTACATGATCGCCTGCGCCGGCGACGAGATCATCTGCGATCCGTCCTCGATCCTCGGTTCGATCGGCGTGGTCGGCGGCAGCTTTGGTTTCCAGGAGGCGATCAAGCGGCTCGGCATCGAGCGGCGCCTCTACACCGCCGGCGCGCACAAGGCGATGCTCGACCCGTTTCTCCCTGAAAACCCCGACGACGTCGCCAAGCTGAAGGCGCTCCAGCGCGAGATCCACCAGATCTTCATCGCGCTGGTGAAGGAAAGCCGCGGCGCGCGGTTGAAGGGCTCCGACGACACCCTGTTCACGGGCGAATACTGGGCCGGAGAGAGTTCGATCGCGCTGGGGCTCGCCGACAGCATCGGCGATCTCCGCTCAACTCTTCGTGCCCGCTTTGGCGAGAAGGTTCTCACCCCCGTGATTGCCCAGCCGACCGGTCTGCTCTCCGGCCTTTTGGGTCGGAAATCGCCCGGCGCGGGGCAGCTTTCGGCCATGGAATCAATGGCCAGCCTGCCGGACGAGCTGATCTCCGCGGTCGAGACGCGGGCGATTTGGGCGAAATTCGGATTCTAGACGGAGCCCTGCCGCGCCATTTGGCCCCAAGGAGACTTGAAGCCGTGCCAATTGCGGCGCGGCCCGGTCTGCGCAAGAATGCGCGTGGGGGCTGAGCATTGTGAACAAGGAACGACCGATGCCGCCGTTCGTCGCATTCGCGGGCGTCCTGGGCGGGCTTGCCGTGGTCCGCTGGGCCTACAAGACCGCTGTCAGGATCAACCAGGAGCTGGAGGAGATGCGCCTCTCGCGCGTCGCCGAGGCCGCCCATAGGGGGGCCGTCCAGACGCTGAAACAGGATCCCGTGACCGGAGCCTATCGGCCGGGTTAGCTGCTGC
>NZ_JADPIT010000031.1:0-17645 GCF_023073035.1 Bradyrhizobium sp. 62 | reverse complement strand
CCGGGCTTGTCCCGGCCATCCACGCCTTGCCTGACGCACGAAAAATGCGGATGCCGGGGCATGACGGGATTGGCCCCCTTTGCCTTGATTCCCACCCCTGCCGTCGATACGGTCCCGCGCGATTCAACCCCCCGCGAGAGCCCGATCTGACGATGGACGCCTCCTTGCCCGCCCATATGCGCCCGGAACGCTCGTTCCAGGGCTTCATCCTCGCGCTCCAACGGTTCTGGGCCGAGCAGGGCTGCGTGATCCTGCAGCCCTACGACATGGAAATGGGTGCGGGTACCTTCCATCCGGCGACCACGCTGCGCGCACTCGGGCCAAAGCCCTGGAATGCGGCCTATGTGCAGCCCTCGCGCCGGCCCAAGGACGGCCGCTACGGCGAGAATCCGAACCGGATGCAGCACTACTACCAATTCCAGGTGATCATGAAGCCGTCGCCAACGAACCTTCAGGAGCTGTATCTGAAGTCGCTCGCCGCGATCGGCATCGATTCCGCCGTGCACGATATTCGCTTCGTCGAGGACGACTGGGAGAGCCCGACGCTGGGTGCCTGGGGCCTCGGCTGGGAGTGCTGGTGCGACGGCATGGAAGTCAGCCAGTTCACCTATTTCCAGCAGGTTGCGGGTGTCGAATGCGCGCCGGTCGCGGGCGAGCTCACCTACGGGCTCGAGCGCCTCGCGATGTATGTGCAGGGCGTCGATCGCGTCTACGACCTCAACTTCAACGGCCGCGACGGTGACGCCAAGGTCACCTATGGCGATGTCTTCCTCCAGGCCGAGCGGGAATATTCGAAGCACAATTTTGAGATCGCCGACACCGCGATGCTGTTCGAGCAGTTCAAGATGGCCGAAGCGGCTTGTAGGAAATATCTCGAGGCCGGCTGGAAAGATGGCAAGCGCGAGGCGCATTTGCTGTCGCTGCCGGCCTATGACCAATGCATCAAGGCGAGCCACGTGTTCAACCTGCTCGACGCGCGCGGCGTGATCTCGGTGACGGAGCGGCAGAGCTACATTCTTCGCGTGCGCGAATTGGCAAAGGCTTGCGGCGAGGCCTGGATACATACTGAAGCGGGCGGAGCGGCCTGATGCCCGATCTTTTGCTTGAACTGTTCTCCGAAGAGATCCCCGCGCGCATGCAGGCCAAGGCGGCCGACGATCTGCGCCGCATGGTCACCGACAAGCTCGTCGCCGAAGGTCTCGTCTACGAGGGCGCGAAGGCGTTCGCGACGCCGCGCCGCCTTGCGCTTACCGTGCACGGCATCCCTGCGCGCCAGCCTGACCTGAAGACCGAACGCCGCGGACCGAAGATCGGCGCGGCCGATGCGGCCGTGCAGGGTTTTCTGAAAGCTACCGGTTTGACGTCTCTGGATGAGGCCAAGATCCAGCGCGATCCGAAGGGCGACTTCTACATCGCGCTGATCGAGAAGCCCGGCCGCGACGCGATCGACGTGCTCGCGGAAATCCTTCCCGTGATCATCCGGACTTTCCCCTGGCCGAAATCGATGCGCTGGGGTGCGCGCTCCGGAAAACCGGGATCGCTGAGCTGGGTGCGTCCGCTGCACGCGATCACCGCGACGTTCGGGCCCGAGACCGAAGAGCCCGATATCGTGAAATTCTCGGTGGATGGCATCGAGACCGGCCAGACCACCTACGGCCACCGCTTCATGGCACCAGCTGCGATTTCCGTGCGCCGCTTCGAGGACTATGAAGCGAAGCTGAAGGCGGCCAAGGTCATCCTCGATCCGCAGGCGCGCAAGGACATCATCTTCGCCGACGCCAAGGAGCTGACCTTCGCCCAAGGGTTCGAACTGGTCGAGGACCAGGTGCTGCTCGATGAGGTCTCAGGCCTGGTCGAATGGCCGGTCGTCATGATGGGATCGTTCGAAGCGGAGTATCTGGCGATCCCGGACGAGGTGATCCGCGCCACCATCCGCAACAACCAGAAGTGCTTCGTCGTCAAAGATCCCAAGACGGGCAAGCTGACGAACAAGTTCGTCCTCACCGCCAACATCGAGGCGCCCGACGGCGGCAAGACCATCGTCGCCGGCAACGAGCGCGTGATCCGTCCGCGCCTGTCGGATGCGAAGTTCTTCTATGAAACGGACCTGAAGACGAAGCTCGAGGATCGCCTGCCGAAGTTCGCGCAGATCGTGTTTCACGAGAAGCTCGGCACCCAGGCTGAACGCATCAAGCGCATCGAGCGTCTCGCCGCCGAGATCGCGCCGCTGGTCGGCGCCGATGTCGCAAAGGCCACGCGGGCCGCGCATCTGGCGAAGGCGGATTTGCTGACCGAAGTCGTCGGCGAATTCCCCGAGGTGCAGGGCCTGATGGGCAAGTACTACGCGCTGGCCCAGGGCGAGGATGCCTCGGTGGCCGCCGCTTGCGAGGAGCACTACAAGCCGCAGGGGCCTGCGGATCGCGTGCCGACCGATCCGGTCAGCGTCGCAGTGGCGCTCGCGGACAAGCTCGATACGCTGGTGGGCTTCTGGGCAATCGACGAGAAGCCGACGGGAAGCAAGGACCCGTATGCGCTGCGTCGTGCGGCGCTGGGCGTGATCAGGCTGATCACCGAGAACGGACTACGTCTGTCGCTCATGAAGATGGCGGCATCCGCACTCGCCGCCTTGTCCTTGAAGCCTGCCGATGCGCAGAAGCTTCCGAGCGACCTGCTCGCCTTCTTCGCAGATCGCCTGAAAGTTCAGCTCCGCGAGCAGGGCGCGCGGCACGATCTCGTCGACGCCGTGTTCGCGCTCGGTGGCCAGGATGACCTTCTGATGATCGTCCGCCGCGTCGAGGCGCTCGGCAAATTCCTCGAGTCCGAGGACGGCAAGAATTTGCTCGCCGGCATCAAGCGCGCCAGCAATATCCTCGGCATCGAGGAGAAGAAGGACAAGCGCACGTTCGACGGGGCGCCGGATGCCGCGCTCTACGGTCTCGGCGAGGAGAAGGCGCTGGCCAAGGCGATCGGCGAGGTGACGGCGGAGGCAAGCGCTGCTGTCGCGAAGGAAGACTTCGCGGCCGCAATGAGTGCGATGGCCAAGCTGCGTCCGCCGGTCGATGCGTTCTTCGAGAAAGTTCGCGTCAACGACGACGATGCGAAGGTGCGCGAGAACCGCCTGAAGCTGCTCAACGAGATCCGCAGCGCCACGCGTGCGGTGGCGGATTTCTCCAAGATCCAGGATTGAGCGCGGTTTGGGCGCAATGAACACCGTCATGCCCGGGCTTGTCCCGGGCATTCACGTCCTTCTTCTCGTGGAGACGCGTGGATGGCCGGGACAAGCCCCGGCCATGACGACGGAGTTGCCGGCCGCATTACTGTGCGCGAAGAGTGTTCACACAAAAAAGCCCCGCCCGGCGGGGGGAGGACCGGGCGGGGCCTGATGTCCGACTCTACTGCTCGCGTCAGCCTGATTGATGTGACGCGCCGGACATCTAGTCGATCCCTGAAGACGCTAGTCCATCACCTCGACGATGCGCCGCGAGCGCGGCTCGACTAGTACGGTCTCGCCGTTCACGACGGTATACCGATAGGTGGTGGCGCCGAAACGTTGCGGCACGTCATAATAGGTGACGCCACTTTCAGGTAAGGTGGCACCGACCACCACGCGATCCGGGATGCGGAAAGCCGGCACGCGTTGTTCGACGACATAGTCGCGGAAAGCCGGCCGCTGCTCGACGGCAATAGTCGGGCCGCTGTCGACGACGACGGGCGCGCGTCCCACTGTGACGCCGCTTTGCGCCTGCGCCGCAAGAGGCGAGCCGATCGCGGCCGCGAGCGCTGCAAGAGCAAGAATCCTGTTCCGCATGGGCAACTCCTTCGAGAAGGTTTTCGGAAGCGCCAATGGCGCGACCGGTTGCCAATGCATGCGTCTCCGCGATGTTCCGGAAAACGCCCGCCGCATTCGCGGCATTTTCGGGCTGTTTTCGCGGATCTGGGAACTCGCGCGCGCCCGATGGGTCTCTACCCGCGGAACCCAGTCCGCTATGATCCCGCCGCGATTCGCCTCTACCCCACGGAAAGAAAATTCATGCACATCACCGTCGCCCATATCTCGCCGATCCTGTCGCTGCTTGCGGGTGTGCTCATCCTGATCATGCCGCGCCTCCTGAACCTGATCGTCGCGATTTTTCTCATTATAAATGGTGCGATCGGGCTCGGATTGTTGAAGTGGCTCCATCTCTAGGCCTTCATTCTACGGAACTCTTCGACTTGCGCGGACCTGCCCAAAGTGGTGTAAGGCCCGCAATTACCCATTCCTCTCGCAGGTTGTGTGCAAGCTATGGCCAAAGCCGCCTCGAAAACTCCAGCGAAAATGCCAGCGAAATCAAAGTCCTCCGCCAAGGCGAAAGCCGCGCCGGCGGCCCGCAAGGCACTTGCCAAGCGCGCCCCGAAGCCCGTGGCCAAAGCCGCTGTTAAGCCGCTGGCCAAGCCGGCTGTGAAGCCTGCCGCCAAGTCGGTTTCCAAGGCTGTTGCAAAGGCACCGACGAAACCGGTTGCGCCGAAGATTGCCGTGAAGCCGGCACCGAGCAAGGCTGCTTCAAGCAAGGCCGCGCCTGTTGCGGCCAAGGCCGGCAAGTGGGTGTTCACGTTCGGCGACGGCAAGGCCGAGGGCAAAGCGGAGATGCGCGACCTGCTCGGCGGCAAGGGCGCCAACCTCGCCGAGATGGCCAATCTCGGCCTGCCGGTGCCTCCGGGCTTCACCATCCCGACCTCGGTCTGCACCTATTTCTACGCGCACGACAAATCCTACCCCAAGGAACTGCGGTCGCAGGTTGAGAAGGCGCTCGATCATGTCGGCAAGTTGACCGGCAAGATCTTCGGCGATTCCAGGAACCCGCTGCTCGTCTCCGTGCGTTCCGGCGGCCGCGCCTCGATGCCGGGCATGATGGACACCGTGCTCAATCTCGGCCTCAACGACGAAACCGTGGAAGCGCTCTCGGAACTGTCGGGCGATCGCCGCTTCGCCTATGACAGCTATCGCCGCTTCATCACCATGTATTCGGACGTGGTGCTCGGCTTCGAGCATCATCATTTCGAGGAAATCCTCGACACCTTCAAGGACAGCCAAGGCTACACGCTCGACACGGATCTCACCGCCGACGACTGGGTCGATCTGGTCGGCAAGTACAAGGACGCGGTCGCTCGCGAAACCGGCAAGGATTTTCCGCAGGATCCGCACGACCAGCTCTGGGGCGCGATTGGCGCCGTGTTTTCATCCTGGATGAATGCCCGAGCGGTGACCTACCGCAGGCTGCACGACATTCCGGAATCCTGGGGCACCGCGGTCAACGTGCAGGCCATGGTGTTCGGCAACATGGGCGAGACCTCGGCGACCGGCGTTGCCTTCACGCGCAATCCCTCGACCGGCGAGAGCAAGCTCTACGGCGAGTTCCTGATCAACGCGCAAGGCGAGGACGTGGTCGCCGGCATCCGCACGCCGCAGGACATCACCGAGGAAGCGCGGAAGGACTCGGGCTCCGACAAGGCGTCGATGGAATCGGCGATGCCGGAGGCCTTCAAGGAGCTGACGCGGATCTACACGCTGCTCGAGAAGCACTACCGCGACATGCAGGACATGGAGTTCACGGTCGAGCAGGGCAAGCTTTGGATGCTGCAGACCCGCGGCGGCAAGCGCACCGCGAAAGCGGCGCTCCGCATCGCGGTCGAGCTCGCCAATGAAGGCCTGATCACCAAGAAGGAAGCGGTGACGCGGATCGACCCGGCCTCGCTCGATCAGCTGCTGCATCCGACCATCGACCCCAACGCCAAGCGCGACGTGATCGCGACCGGCCTGCCGGCCTCGCCGGGTGCGGCCTCCGGCGAGATCGTGTTCTCCTCGGACGAAGCGGCCAAGCTTCAGGCCGACGGACGCAAGGTGATTCTGGTCCGGATCGAGACCAGCCCCGAAGACATCCACGGCATGCACGCCGCCGAAGGCATCTTGACCACCCGCGGCGGCATGACCTCGCATGCTGCGGTGGTCGCGCGCGGCATGGGCAAGCCCTGCGTCTCCGGCTGCGGTACCATCCGCGTCGATTACGGCCGCGGCACCATGAGCATCGGCTCGCGCACCTTCAAGACCGGCGACGTCATCACCATCGACGGCTCGCTCGGCCAGGTGCTCGCCGGCCGCATGCCGATGATCGAGCCCGAGCTGTCCGGCGAATTCGGCACGCTGATGAAATGGGCCGATCAGGTCCGCAAGATCGGCGTGCGCGTCAACGCGGACACGCCGGAGGACGCGCATACCGCGATCAAGTTCGGCGCGGAAGGCATCGGTCTCTGCCGTACCGAGCACATGTTCTTCGAGGAGACGCGCATCCGCACGGTGCGTGAGATGATCCTCTCCGAGGACGAGCAGTCGCGCCGCGCTGCGCTGGCAAAGCTGCTGCCGATGCAGCGCGCCGACTTCGTCGAACTGTTCGAGATCATGAAGGGCCTGCCCGTCACGATCCGCTTGCTTGATCCGCCGCTGCACGAGTTCCTGCCGCACACCCATGCCGAGGTCGAGGAAGTGGCGCGCGCCATGAACACCGACCCGCGGCGCCTGGCCGACCGCGCGCGCGAGCTGTCGGAGTTCAATCCGATGCTCGGCTTCCGCGGCTGCCGTATCGCGATCGCCTATCCCGAGATCGCCGAAATGCAGGCGCGTGCGATCTTCGAGGCAGCGGTCGAGGCCGAGAAGCGCACCGGCAAGGCCGTCGGCCTCGAAGTGATGGTGCCGCTGATCGCCACCAAGATGGAGCTCGACCTTGTCAAGGCGCGCATCGATTCCACCGCGAAGGCGGTGATGCGCGACACCAACACCAAGCTGACCTATCAGGTCGGCACAATGATCGAGCTGCCGCGCGCCTGCCTGCTCGCGGCCGAGATCGCGGAGAGCGCCGAGTTCTTCTCGTTCGGCACCAACGACCTCACGCAAACGACGTACGGCATCAGCCGTGACGATGCCGCGAGCTTCCTCGGCACCTACGTGTCCAAGGGCATCCTGCCGATCGATCCCTTTGTCGCGCTCGACCAGGAAGGCGTCGGCGAGCTCGTCAAGATCGGCGTCGCACGCGGTCGTAAGACGCGCGCCTCGCTCAAGGTCGGTATCTGCGGCGAGCACGGCGGCGATCCCGCCTCCGTCGCCTTCTGCCATGCGATCGGCCTCGACTACGTCTCCTGCTCGCCCTACCGCGTCCCGATCGCCCGCCTCGCCGCCGCGCAAGCCGCGCTCGGCAAGGCGGTGGCGAGCCAGGCATAAGCGGAGCGGCGACTTGAAATATTGAGAGCGAAAGAGGCGGGGCAAAACCCCGCCTCTTTTCATTTTGAGGCTCGACTGCTTCCACATCGTCATTGCGAGCGCAGCGAAGCAACCCAGCATCTTTCCGCGGCAGCAGTCTGGATTGCTTCGTCGCGAGAGCTCTTCGCATTGACGAGCTTGAGGCGCGTGTGTGTGAGCACATCGCAGTAGCGGGAACTCAGCGTGCGTCCCGTAATGAGACGTGCGCGCAAGAGTTCCTTCACCATTCGCGTTGACCAATTGTTTACCTCGCCGCGTGAGGGCGCATTTACCAAGGTGCATCATCACCCCGTGAAAACACCTGCGATTGCTTGCGTGTGCCGCATGCGCAACGCCGATTAACGCCCCGGCAACCTAAATTGGATACTCACGATAAAGATCGAATTGCACGGATGTACTGCGGCTCGATTTTTCTAGCGTAAGCGTAGCGTGAGCGTATCGATGTTTTTGTTGCGTACCCATCCGAAGGGCGCGCGGTTCGCGTCCTTCGGCATCGGTCTCTGCATCTTCGCATTGATGCCGAGAGAGACCGGCTTTCAGGACATTGCCTCGCTGCTGGCGCGCCAACCCGGCGTCGCGGAGCGTTGGCAGAAGCAGGTGTTCTCTGCTGCGTCCTCCATACAGCTGGCCACTTACAGTTTTTCCCGGCCGATCGGCACTTCGGCTCCGCAGAGCGCGATGGTTCGTCTCGCGAGCCTCGACGGCCGCGACGTCACCGGCGCGATCAGCCGCAATCCGGCGCTTCAGGCGCCGCCGCGCTACCAGGCCGCCGATTTTCCCAAGGTCGATCGCTCCATGAAGGGTGATCGCCTCGCAACGGTCACACCGACGCAGGCTCCCGAAGCGGGTGCGCCGACGGCAGCGCCGACGCAGGAAGATCCCGCAACGTCGAACAGCTCGGTGTTCGGCGCCAAAACCGTCGCGCTGCCACAGGCGATGTCGCCGGAGTCCGCGGCCGCGCTCGATCCCGAACTCGCGGAAGCGCTGCGCGCGCCGCCGCTGCCGCAATACACCAATGCACCACAAGCCAGTGATGCTGCGCGCTCGCTCGCGCTCCAGCCGCTCGAAGCGCTGAAGCAGGCCACCATACCGGCCGCACCGCCGCGCGATCCATTCCGCGTCAAGACCTCGAACCTGTTCTTCGGCAGCTCCTCGCTCGGCGGCAATGTCGAGAGCATCGAGAGCTGGCAGCCGGGTGCCGAGCCGCTGATCGTGATGCCCGACCCCGACATGAAGGTGACGGCCTCGCTGTCGCCGCCGTCGGAGGAAATTGCGAAGGATATCGAAAGCGGCGAGAGCGTCGCGCCGAAGGGTGAGGTCAACGTCGACAACCAGCGCGCCAGATCGCCGGCGGAACGGCTCGCGCTCGACGACAAGTCGCGCGCGAAGTCCGAAAAATGCCTCGCGGAGGCCGTCTATTTCGAGTCCCGCGGCGAGGCCGTGCGCGGCCAGATGGCGGTTGCGCAGGTGGTGATGAACCGCGTGTTCTCCGGCAAATATCCCGACACCGTGTGCGGCGCGGTCTATCAGAACAAGCACCGCCATCTCGCCTGCCAGTTCACCTTCGCCTGCGACAACAATGCCGACGTGATCCGCGAGCCCGAGATGTGGGAGCGTGCGAAAAAGATCTCCAAGGCCATGCTCGACGGCCAGATCTGGCTGCCCGAGGTCGGTAAGTCCACGCACTACCACGCCTATTGGGTGCGCCCGTCCTGGGTGGCCGAGATGAAGAAGATGTACAAGACCGGCGTCCACACCTTCTATCGCCCCCGCGCTTGGGGCGACGGCAGCGAGGAACCGAGCTGGGGGACGCCAGCGCAGACCGCCGCGCTCTCCGCCGAGCTCACCCAGGAAGCCAAGAGCTCCGCCGAGATGGGCGCGACCGAGCGAAGGTAGCTGTTCACAAGAATTCGTCATGCCCGGGCTTGTCCCGCCTGCGCGGCCGAAGCCGCTTCGGCGAGGCGAAGGCCCGGGCATCCACGTTCTTTGCACAGAGTTGCAAGGCGTGGATGGCCGCGACAAGCCCGGCCATGATGGAGAGGGAACCCCGCATCACGCCTCGATATCCAGTGCGCAGTCGAAATTCGGCGCCGAATGCGTCAGCGCACCGGCTGAGGCGTAGTCGACGCCGGTCGCCGCGATGGCTGCGATCGAGTCGAGGGTGACACCGCCGGATGCCTCCAATTCGAGGCGTCCCTCGTTGATCCCAACGGCTTCGCGCAACGTCGCAATGTCCATGTTGTCGAGCAGCACAGCGTCGGCAAGGCCGGTGTCGAGCACCTCGCGCAACTGCGGCAGCGTGTCGACCTCGATCTCGATCTTGACGAGGTGGCCGGCATGGGCGCGGGCGCGCTCCAGCACGGGGCGGATGCCGCCGGCGACCGCGATGTGGTTGTCCTTGATCAGGATCGCGTCGTCGAGCCCGAAGCGGTGATTGAAGCCGCCGCCGCAACGTACCGCGTATTTCTCCAACGCGCGTAATCCCGGCGTGGTTTTTCGCGTGCAGCAGATCCGCATCCGGGTGCCCTCGGTGCGCGCAACATAGTCCGCCGTGAGCGTCGCAACGCCTGACAGGCGGCCGACGAAATTCAGCGCGGTCCGCTCCGCCGTGAGGATGGCGCGTGCCGGCCCCGAGATCGTCAGCACCTGCTGCCCGCGGGCGACGCGCGCGGCGTCGCGAACATGTGCGCGTATCTCGATGTCGGGCGAGAGTTTTTGCAACGTGGCGAGGGCCAGCGGCAAGCCGGCGATCACGCCGGACTGCCGTGCGACCAGGATCGCTTGCGCCTTCGCTGCCTCGGGGATCGTCGCAAGCGCGGTGATGTCGCCGGCGCGGCCGAGATCCTCATCGAGCGCGCGGAGCACGGCCTCGTCGATCGCGAGCGGGGAGAGAAAGGCGTCGGGATAGAGCAGAGAGGTTGAGGTGATCATGGCAGACTCCGTCAGGCGATCATGGGTTGCGCGGTGCGCGGTGTCGGGCGTTCGGTCAGGCCATCTGCGATCTCGCGCACTGCTGCGAGCGTCGTCATTGTGCGTTGCGCGAGTGCGGGAACGTCCGCGGAATGGTCGGAGCGGAAATGCGCGCCGCGGCTCTCGCACCGGTTCCAGGCCGACGCCGCCACGAGCAGGGCTGCCGTTGCCATGTTGCGCACCGCGATGCTCGTGGCCTCGCGTTCGAGCGTGGTGAAGCTGCGAACCGCGTCCGCAAGCCCGTCACCATCGCGGATCACGCCGACATGCGCGCTCATCAGCGTCCGCAGCCGCTTCACGGCCGCAGCATCCGGCGCGCCGCCCCGCGGCGTCGCCACGTCCGAAAGGTGGGCGGGCGAGGGAATCGCGCGGCCGGCGATGTCGTCGGCGATGCGCGCGGCGTAGACCACGGCCTCCAGCAGAGAATTCGAGGCGAGGCGATTGGCGCCATGCGCGCCGGTGGACGACACTTCGCCGCCGGCCCAGAGCCCTTCGATCGAGCTGCGCCCGCGATGGTCGACCGCGATGCCGCCCATGTGATAGTGCGCCGCCGGTGCGATCGGGATGACCTGCGTGGCGGGATCGATGCCGGCGGCGATGCAGCTTGCATGAACGGTCGGGAATCTGTCGGCAAAACGTGCGCCCAGCGCTTGCCGCGCATCGAGGAAGGCGCCGCGCCCGGCCGAGATCTCCGCGAACACGCCGCGGGCCACGATGTCGCGCGGTGCAAGCTCGGCGAGCGGATGACGCGCCGCCATGAAACGCTCGCCACGGCCGTTGATTAGTGTCGCGCCTTCGCCGCGCAGCGCTTCCGTGGCGAGCGGCGCGGGATCGCGGTCGACCATGATGGCGGTCGGGTGAAACTGCACGAACTCGGAATCCGCGATGACCGCGCCTGCGCGTGCAGCAATCGCAAGGCCGGATCCGCTAGCCTCGCGCGGATTGGTGGTGACGGCATAGAGATGGCCGATGCCACCCGTGGCCAGCACCACCGTCCGCGCGGCGAGCAGGACCGGCCGTGCGGCGAAATTGTCGGCTTCGCGCAACTGAAGGCCGGTGACGGCGCCGTCCTCGGTCAACAGCGCCTCGGCAACGAAACCTTCGATCAGTCGGATCGACGGCGTGCGCCGCACGGCATCGCTCAGCGCCGCGATGATGGCGGCGCCCGCGCCATCGCCACGCACATGCACGATGCGGCGCGCCGAATGTGCGGCTTCGCGCCCGACTGCGAGCCCGCCTTCGAGATCGCGGTCGAACGGCACGCCATAGGCGAGAAGGTCGTGAATCCGCGGTGCGGCCTCGCGCGCGATCCCGAGAGCGACAGCTTCGTCGACGATGCCGCCGCCAACTGCAACCGTGTCCGCGGCGTGCGCTTCCGGCGTATCGCCTTCAGCCATTGCCGCGGCGATGCCGCCTTGCGCCCATGCGGACGACGCGCCCTGTCCGAGCGGCGCGGCCGAGATCAATGTCACGGGCCGCGGCGCGAGCTTGAGCGCGCAGAACAATCCGGCAAGGCCGCCGCCGACGATGATGACGTCGTCGGAGCGGGGGAGCGTGTTGATGTTGTTTGTCATGGCTTTATCTCAATTCTTTAAATTGATCATCCGCTCGACCGAGCGCCTTGCGCGGTCGGCAAGTGCGGGATCGATCGTCACTTCCTCGCGAAGCGTCAGCAGGCTCTCCAGAATGTTGGCGAGCGTGATGCGCTTCATGTGCGGGCAGATATTGCAGGGACGCAGCATCTCGACATCGGGCAACTCGGCGCGGACATTGTCGGCCATCGAACATTCCGTGATCATCACCAGCCGCCGCGGCCGCCGCTCACGCACCCAGTTGATCATGTGCGCGGTCGAGCCCGTGAAATCGGCCTCGGCCAGCACGTCCGGCGGGCATTCGGGATGAGCGATGATCTGCACGGAGGGATCGGCCTCGCGGTAGCTGCGCAGCTCGGCGCCAGTGAAACGCTCGTGCACCTCGCAGGCGCCCTTCCAGGCAATGATCTTCACGTCGGTCTTCGAGGCCACGTAGGTGGCGAGATAGCGGTCGGGCAGGAAGATCACGCTGGGCGCGCCGAGGCTCTCGACCACCTGGACCGCGTTCGACGAGGTGCAGCAGATATCGACCTCGGCCTTCACCTCCGCGGAGGTGTTGACATAGGCAACGACAGGCACGCCGGGAAATTTGTCACGGAGCAGGCGGACGTCGGCGCCGGTGATGCTGGCAGCGAGCGAGCAGCCGGCGCGCGTGTCAGGAATCAGCACCGTCTTGTCCGGATTGAGCAGTTTCGACGTCTCCGCCATGAAGTGCACGCCGCACTGGACGATGATGCCGGCCTTCACCCTGGTGGCTTCGACCGCGAGCTGGAGCGAATCACCGCCGATGTCGGCGACGCAGTGGAAGATCTCCGGCGCCTGGTAATTGTGCGCGAGGACCACCGCGCCCCGGGCCTGCTTCAGCTCGTTGATCGCCTTGATCGTCGGGGCCATCAGCGGCCATTCGATTGGCGGGATGACGTGTTTCACGCGCTCGTAAAGCGGCGCGGTGGCTCGCTCGACCTCCGGCGTCCATTCCAGCGAAGGCATCGGCAGCGGAGGCCCCGTTCGCGCCTGCTCGGCCCGTGCCGGGGTGACGACGTGGCCCTGCGGCCGGCTGGCAAAGTCGTCGGGGCCGTAAATTCCGGTTAGCGGCATCGAAGCCTCCGTGCATGTTGTTTATACTCATTATGAGCATATAGAGAGCCTGAGAAATCCGGCCGATAGGCCGGGGATCATATGCTCGATGTGAGCAAATAGTAATTAGCACGTCGTGTTGGGAGCCGCCAGATCTTACCGCACACATTTCCGTCAGGTCGGCGCTCGGCGCGTCGGACGAGGCCGCGAGGAAATGCAATGCTCCCGCGCCAGCTCTTCTCGGAATGCAATCGTTTTTGACTTGGGGTTTTCATGCAGATGCATTAAACGAGCTCGCTCGCGGCTGCCATTTGCGAAACCGCGACGACGCACGAGGAACAGCATGTCGACACAGATGGGTGAGCTAGGTTCGGTCTCCCGTTCCTCCTCCTGGCGCACGCCGGCGATCATCATTCTCTGCGGCTGCGCGATCGGGATGCTCGGCTTCGGCCCGCGCTCGGCGCTGGGCTTCTTCGTGCAGCCGATGAGCCATGAATATGCCTGGGGCCGCGACGTGTTCGGCCTCGCGATTGCCTTTCAGAATTTGCTGTGGGGACTGGGCCAACCCGTCGCCGGTGCGGTCGCCGATCGCTTCGGCCTGTTCCGGGTGATGTGCGTCGGCGCTCTGCTCTATGCCGGCGGCTTGCTCCTGATGCGCTATTCCTCGACGCCGCTGTCCCTCAACATCGGTGCTGGCGTCATGGTCGGCTTCGGTCTCGCCGGCTGCTCGTTCAATCTGGTGCTGTCGGCCTTTACCAAGCTCTTGCCGGCCGAGAAGCGCGGCCTTGCGCTCGGCGCCGGCACTGCGGCGGGATCGTTCGGGCAATTCCTGTTCGCGCCGATCGGTGTGGCCCTGATCGACAATTTCGGCTGGCAGCAGGCGCTCACCGTGTTCGGCTTCCTGATGCTGCTGATCATCCCGCTGGCGCTGGCGCTCTCGACGCCGCCGGTCGCAAGCACCGCAAACGCGTCGCCTGCGGACCAGCAGACCTTCACCAAAGCGCTCGCGGAAGCCTTCGGCCATCGCTCCTACGTGCTGCTGGTGCTCGGCTTCTTCACCTGCGGCTTCCAGCTTGCCTTCATCACGGTGCATCTGCCGGCCTTTCTGGTCGACAGCGGCATCTCCACGCAAATCGGCGGCTGGGTGATCGCCGCGATCGGCCTGTTCAACATCATGGGATCGCTGAGCGTCGGCTATCTCCAGAACAGCCTGCCCAAGCGCTACATCCTCTCGACCATTTATTTAACGCGCGCGCTTGCGACGCTTGCCTTCATCTCGTTCCCGATCACGCCGTTCTCGGCGATTGCGTTCGGCGCGGTCTCCGGCCTGACCTGGCTGTCGACCGTCCCGCCGACCTCGGCGCTGGTCGCGATCATGTTCGGCACGCGCTGGTTCGCCACCCTCTATGGCTTCGCCTTCGTCAGCCATCAGGTCGGCGGCTTCCTCGGCGTCTGGCTCGGCGGCATCGTGTTCGAGCGGTTCGGTTCCTACACGCCGATCTGGTGGCTCTCGATCCTGTTCGGCGTGCTCTCGGCGCTGATCAATCTTCCGATCGTGGAGAAACCGGTCCAGCGGGCGGTTGCGCAGCCTGCCTGATCGGCTAAACATCCCCTGAAACAAGTCAGGGAGTTTTGCTGTGGCGACGTTCAAGGCGATCCGGATCGACAAGGCGGACAAGGGCACCACCGCGCAGCTCACGCAGTTCGACGAAGCCGAGCTGATGGAGGGCGACGTAACCGTCCGCGTGGAATGGTCGACCTTGAACTACAAGGACGGCCTTGCGCTCACCGGCAAGGCGCCGGTGGTGCGCCGCTTCCCGATGATTGCCGGCATCGATTTCGCCGGCACGGTCGAGCAGTCCTCGCATCCGCAATGGAAGGCGGGCGACAAGGTCGTCTGCACCGGCTGGGGCATGGGCGAGACGCATCTCGGGGCCTATGCCGAGAAGGCGCGGGTGAAAGGCGACTGGCTGGTCGCTCTTCCGCAGGGCCTGTCGGCGCGCGACGCCATGGCGATCGGCACCGCCGGCTTCACCGCGATGCTGTCCGTGCTTGCGCTGGAGAAGCACGGAGTATCGCCGAAGAGCGGTCCGGTCGTGGTGACGGGCGCGGCGGGCGGCGTCGGCTCGGTTGCGACCGCCGTGCTCTCAAAGCTCGGCTATCACGTCATCGCGTCCACCGGCCGTGCGTCCGAAGCGGACTATCTGAAAGAGATCGGCGCGACGGAGGTGATCGACCGCAACGAATTGTCGGCGGCCGCCAAGCCCATTGCGAGGGAGCGCTGGGCGGGTGGCGTCGACAGCGTCGGCTCGACCACGCTCGCAAACCTGCTGTCGATGACGAAGTACGGCGGCGCGATCGCGGCGTGCGGCTTGGCTGCCGGCATGGACCTGCCGTCTTCCGTCGCTCCCTTTATTTTGCGCGGGGTGTGCCTTCTCGGCATCGATTCCGTGATGTGTCCGATCGAGCCGCGGAAAGCCGCCTGGCAGCGCTTGGCCTCCGATCTGGATCGGACAAAACTAGCTGAAATTACTCACGAAATTTCGCTCTCCGACGTTCCGGAGTGGGGCGCGAAAATCCTGGCCGGCCAGGTCCGCGGTCGCACCGTTGTAAAAATTGTCTAACGGCGTTCAGACTTTACCAACCATGCTGCTTCAATGTCGCCATGGTTAGTATGGTAAGCAGCGGGTAAAGAGATAAGGCATAGCCCGCTGCGGGGTTGGTTCGGAGTTGAGCATGCTTGCGCGTATTGTGTTGGGGGCGGTCACGGCGGTAGCGACGCTTGCGCCGGCCATTGCTGGAAGCATGAACGCCGATGAGGCGCGCCGCTTCGTCGCCGGGAAGGTGTTTGCTTTCACCTGCTTTGACGGCACCCGCGGGGCTGGCCGCATCATGGACGACCTCGGCGCCGCCGGCGCCGTGCAGTTCTCGGGTGCAGGTCCGGTGAAACATCTCCGCCTGCCCGGCAACACGCTTCAGATCCGCGGCCAGAACGTCTGCGCCTCCATCAAGGGCATTCCGTTCGAGCCCTGTTTCAACCTTGAAAAGACCGACGATCGCAGTTTCCGCGGCTCGGTATCGGGGATGGGCTTCGCCTATTGCGACTTCCATCATCAGGGCGGCAACCAGATGCTGATGGCGCGCGCCGTGGCGCGGCCGCGCTCGCTGCGCACTTCGGAACACACGGGTTCGGTCGGCACGCCCAACACCGAAGTCGCCGCGCGTGTCGAGACCCCGCGCGTCGAGAGTAGCCGGCTGGAGCCGGTGAAGCCGCAAGTCAAATCGGAGCCCGCCAGGGACGACGCCCCGCTGGAGCTGCGCCGCTCCACCCAGTGAGTTCGTGCGCGGGACAGTCCGCGCACTTTGTCGTTGAGAGCTGCCATCAGACACGAAGCCGCCGCGCCGTAGTCATACGGACGGCGGCTTTCATGCGTTGGTAGCTGTTCGCGCCCCAGTTTGCGTACGGCCCGGGGGCGCGGCCCGATAAAAGGGTTCAACGATGTCGCTGTACTTCTTCCGTATCAGCACAGGCCGCTATTCCGGTGCTGCCGACCAGCCATATGAGTTCGAGGACCGCGCCGCGGCCTGGACCGAGATGACCGAAGTCTGTGCCAATCTGCTCGGCGGCATCTCGCGCAGCCTGAAGCCGAACGCCGAATGGCGCATGGAGCTGCTCGACGAGAACAAGGAGCCGGTGTTCCGGATTAGCCTGATCGGCGAGGGCCAAAAGGCCCTTGGTCGCACTGGTTAGAAATCGGGCATCCTACCGCCGCGTGTGGTTAACCTGTTAAGCGCGCAGACCGTGCCGTTTTTCAAGGGATTTTCCGGTAAGTCCGGTATTTGTCCGGGGGCGATCGTTAACCGGATCACCACACCTGAAGCTCAGTTTTTAGGCAAGGGCGATCAACGCCGAGGGCGGCCGACAATGACTTGGCCGCGCAACCCGGGAAACGCCCTCATGTCGAGACTCATCCAGAATCTGCAAATCGGTACCAAGCTCGCGCTCGCTTCGGCGTTCGGCGTTATTCTCGTCGGCGCCATGATCGCGAGCCAGGTCATGGGCAACAACACCGTGCGTCATTCCAACCAGGCAGCGATTGCGCAGCAGGAATTGGTGCGCGAGGCCACCGAAGCCAAGCTTGGGATACGCGGCTTGCAACTCGCCGTACGCGACATGCGTCTCGCCAACAATCAGGGTGACTTGCAAAAGGCGAGCGAGCTTCTGCTGGAGCGGTCGAAAGCACTGAACGGCGTTGTCGATTCCATGCTCAGGTTGTCGCACGCCCCGGAAAACCGCGCGCGGATGGAGAAGCTCAAGTCTACGTCGGCCGATTACCTGAAGGGCGCGCAGCAGAACGCCTCTGTTCGCAGCGAGGCCATTGCGGTTGCGGCCACGGACCCCGTCCGCGCCGCCAAGATTTCCGAGGAAGGCGCGCGCCAGATCCGCGAGGTGACGCTGCCGCTTGCCACACAGCTGGACAATTTGACCAGCGAGATTGCCGATTTCGCCAAGCACAAGAGCGATGAAGAAATCGCTGCCGCGAGCCAGGAGATGGCCGCGAGCGAGCGTCTCGGCATGGTGGTCGGTGCGTGCGCCGTGCTCGTCCTCATCGGTTCGTGGTTGATGTCCTTCCTGACCATCGCGCGGCCGATCCGCGCGCTCACGGTTGCCATGGACAAGCTCGCTGGTGGTGACTTCTCTGTTGTCCTGCCGGGTC
>NZ_JADPIT010000017.1:0-16487 GCF_023073035.1 Bradyrhizobium sp. 62 | reverse complement strand
AGGCAGGATGGGCGATGGGCGATATAAATGAACGGAGCGGTCTGCTTCAGTCCATACCCTGAGCGATCGGCCCGTCCCTAGCCTTTAGGTTGCAGATTCCACCTTTGCTACAAACCGTCCGTGGTCAACGACTTCCAAAGTGCAGTCTTCGGAGCGACGTGGATCCGCACTGCTACTCCGTGATCGCGCGATCTATGTCGATAGGCCTGACTTCTTCCAGCTCCAGCCGGGCTACTAGGTCATGCAGAGTGGCCGCCGCCCTGCTGAAAATCGTCTCGCCTGTGAGCCTGCCGATCATCTCCTGCTGGTTTACCTGAACTTCCACTCGATCACTGAGACGACAATCGTGATGCTCTCGCTGCCGTTTGCGCTGGTCGTTGGCTCACGTCGTGGCGCGCCTTCATCTGTCGGTGGCGACGCCGTTGGATTCGCTCGCCAGCTGCCCCCGGACGGGCTCGTGATGATCTATTTGAACCAGGCGCTTGCGGAGAGGCGCAGCGCCGAGGAGAGCTACCGTGACGTGCGGCGATCTCTACGACGCCACTATGAATGAGCGGTGGAGCGCGTCACCCCAAGATGATGAGGGTAGTCGTGATCATGGCGGGGCTGCTACCCCTCACGTGGAGCACCAGGACCGGGTCCGAGATCATGCAGCGGATCGCTGTGCCCATGGTCGGCGGCATGATCTCCTCCACGCTCCTGGCGCTGATCGTCATTCGGCGATCTTCGGCCTAGTGAAGGGCAGGAGCCTACCGCCCGGGCGCGGAGGTGACGTCGCTCTCGAGGAACATGCTGACGAAACCCTGAGACGGCCGCACGTTCCGCAAGCGGCCGAGTAATCTAAATTGGCCCATTCACAGACTTGGGCAAACGAGATGCACCGGCACTGTGGACCGGCGCCGCACGGGCGCCGCATCATAACCACAACGACTAGTAGACAAGTGCTTGAATAGGACCTCTTGCATCGGAATGCTCGCCCTCGCTGCGTCTTTGGCGACTGCCACGCCGCCTCGCTAACGGGTTAAGCGGCTTTCCGGTTCACGCTGCGCAGCGCCATGGTGTTGAGCTTCTCGTCCGTCGCCTTTTCCTCATCGAGGTTTTGCTGCAGGGCGGAGGCGCAGTCATCGCGGTCAAGCATCTTTGCCCATGCGATCAGGGTGCCGTACCGCGTGATCTCATAATGCTCGACGGCCTGGGCCGCCGCGATCAGCGCCGCATCCAGTACCTGTTTGTCATCGATATCGCCCGCGACTTCGCTCGCTTCCTTCAGGATGCCGTCTATGGCCGGACAATCGACGCCCTTCGCCTGGACGCCGTGCATCTCGAAGACTTTCTCAAGCCGGGTGACCTGGCCCTTGGTTTCGGAGAGATGTATCTGGAAGCCGTTCTTGAGGCCGGGATCGCTCGCCTTCTCGATCATGTCTGGAAGGTTCTTCGCGATCTGCTGCTCCGCGTAATAAATGTCCTGCAGCGTGTGCACGAAGAGGTCGTCCAGCGTTTTGATGTCCTTGGTAAAAAAGCCCATTGTGCCTCCTTTGAGTGGGTCCGCACCTTCAAACAGTCGGTTGGGGCGAGCGTTCCGCGGAGAGTTCACAACGGGATGATTTCCTGGGCGCGGATGACGATCTCCTCCTGGGAAAGCTCGCGTTCGAGCCGCTCGCGCAGGCTGCGCCAGTACTCGGGTGCAAGCTTCGCGGCCATGACCTCGATCACGGCGATAGTCCCGCTCGGTCTCGTTGCCGCTGCGCCATAGACCCAAGCCGGGCGCCCGGACAAAGCTGGTCGCGCCGCCGAATCTGCCGGTCAGCTCTTCCAGGAATTCCTCGAACCAGCGTTGCGAAACCGCCTCTCCGTCACCGCGCTCCTTCGGCAGAAGAATCTGGACGACGTAGGATTTATTCATGACACGAGCCTGGCCGTGGCCCTGGCGCTGCCCGGCCAGCTGCCGAGAAGAGTTTCGGTGGTGACGCATTCCACCTGCTGCCCGAAGCGGTTCATGTAGATATTCATCATGGAGTCGTGCGTCTCGTCAGCCGAGCTGCACAGCGCGTCGGTGACGAGAATGACCCTGAAACCCCAGTCGACGGCGCCGATGACGGTGGCCAGCACGCAGACATCGGTCTCGCCGCCGGTGATGATCGCATCGACGTGAGCCGCGCGCAGCTGCTCGTGGAAATCGCTTCCCGTCCAGGGGGAATACACGTGCTTGTCGAAGATGCGTGCGGGCGGAACGAACTGCGCGAGATCCTGGACGAGGCGGCCGATCATGTCTGCGCCAAGCTCGTCGATGGTCATCGATCCCCAGCGCTCGTAATAGCGCCGCCACATGCCGGCGCCCTGTCCCGGCTTCTGCGCCGGAACCGGGAGCCTTTGGGGGCAGTTGGTAAACCGGAAATCAAGCTGGGGAGAGCACATGAAGCGAGTTACGAAATGGCCGGCGGCGGCGAAACGTGAGCTGATCGCGCCTCGCGGAGACAAGCGGTATATCCGCCGCGATGCGAAAGGCCGCATCGAGGAAAGCGATGATGTGAGCCGCTCGCTTTCCCAGGACCGCCGCAAGACGGCAAAGAAGGAAGTGAAAGCCGGACAGGGTGACCAGGGCGACCGCGAGCCTGCAAAATCCAAGGCGCGGAAAAAATCGAGTGCCCGCAGTAACGCAACTCTCGATCTCTTCGGCGTCGGTCTCCTTCCCGAAGGCATGAAGTATCAGCCGGAGTTTCTGTCCGCTGACGAAGACCGTGCGCTTCTGGCTGACATCGAAAAGCTTCCATTCAGGGAATTTGAATTCCGCGGCTTCACCGGCAAGCGCAGTACCGTCTCCTTTGGATGGCGCTACGACTTCAATGGCGGTGGTCTCACCAGAACTGAGGACATGCCTGAATTTTGACCCAGGTCCGGGCGCGTGACGAGGCATTCGCCGGCATTGCGCCCGGCAGCTTCCAGCAGGTTCTCGTGACCGAGTACGCGCCCGCCGCCGGGATCGGCTGGCATAAGGATCGCTCCGTCTTTGGCGATGTTGCCGGCATTTCGCTGCTTGCCTCATGTAGCTTCAGGCTGCGCCGGCGAACGGCCATGTCCTTCGAGAGGAATACGCTCGTCGCCGAGCCGCGTTCTATCTACCTTCTCCGCGGTCCATCGCGCGCCGAATGGCAGCACAGGATGCCCGGTGTCGAAAGCCTGCGCTACTCGCTGATACTACCGGATGAATAGGTCGGGCCTTCCTTTGCCGCCCTAACCTGCCGGTCACGCTCAGCGCAGAGATCGTCAACCTTGCTCCGTGGAGCCTAGGCCCTCATCACTGACCCCTGATGATCATCGTTTCCGAGAGCACGCGCTGCCGCTCCACTTCTGATTTACGGAAACTTAATAAGTCATTGCCAACGTCTTGAGCGTTGCAACGCGTCGCGGCAGCGACTCCGTTTCCGTTAGTTATCATCTAGGACCTGCTCGGTTGGCAGTCTCTTCATGGGAGAGGCCGATGCTCAAAGGATGCATGATTGCTGCTTTCGCACTGCTTTTTTTGGCGTTGTGCGATCATCAAGTGTCAAACGGAAAGTACACCGACGCGGTTCTGGTCATGGCGAAGCAGATAACTCGCTCATTTGGCGTCTGACAGAGCGGGGAATCCATTCAAACGGACTAAGGCTAGACAAACGCGCAAAGTAACGGCTAGTCATTCGCATGGGTTGGATTCCGAATTGGCTGCGATGGGCAGATGTCAGACTGCGGCCTAGGGCCGGCGCTCAGGTCGACTTACAACCGCTGTCGGAGCGCAGTGGCAGGTGGCTGAAGGCGAACTTGTTTCGCTTCCCGGGCGCGGTGTGGTCGCGGAAGCGTGGCTGTGTGGAGCTGTCAGAGGGTGACGTGATCGCGCTGCATCTTGTTGTCGCGCGGATCACGGAAGCCGGGCTGAAGGTGCGGCTATCGGGGCGCCTTCGCGGCTGGGACGGTGCGTCGCCGGTTTGGACTTTGCTGGTGCGCGGCGCTAGCGGGTATGGCCTCCTCCTTAAGGCACGAGGCCAAACTTACTGCCCACCACGGCCACAAATCCGTTCTGTCAAGCCAGAACGTTCCGAAGAAGGGCAACTTGTTTCCAAAGAGAAACGGACTGCGGACGAAAGTCGAACCTAGTGGTCGATCCCAAGGCGATGCAGGTCATGCTCACCACTCCCGAGGACGGGAGGTCTAATTGAGATGAGGAGCTCAATCGAACACTAGGTCGTCAGCTATCGTTATCGCTCTCGTTCGCATCGGCAGTCTATGAGAAAGCTCTCGGTCAATGACCGCGCGTACAGCCGGTGCCGCTACTACGTCGGTGCGCGTCATCAAGTCCCGGATTTCGAACCGGCCATCGATGCTGATAGTCTTCAGAGAGGCGATTATTTCGGTGACCTTGCTGCCGGCTCCGAATGGCAGCAGCAGCCGTTCATATTCCACCTTATGCCCGGCAGCGTCCTCAAGTTCCGACACCGTGTAGACTGGGCATCGTCGTGCGACGCAGAGATGGTAGACCGGCATGACAGAAGGCGCCAATCGGGGGCCCACATAATCATCCAGCCGGCGCCCCTTCCCGGTTTTGCCGTACGCGGCGGACATTCGGGTGCCTTCGCTTTCTATCGTGAGAACTGGCGGCCACTGGGCGCTATCGACGACGTAATAAACGAGATCATCTGCTTCTTCCGCAAGGCGGCCCGGCACATATTCTGAGACGGCGGGGAGGCTGTCCTCGCGCGCATAGAGCCGAAGCCAGGTGTTTAGTAGATCGCGTTGGCGGATCGCCCTCACGACCGCGGGCGCTGCGCTCTGAAAGTCCATAGCTAAGACGCCTCAAAGGTTGCGATGCAGCAGGCTAGGGCTCCTCGGCTAAAGGCCCGTTAACATCTGGTCTTTCGTTTGACAGGTTTCCAAAGCACATTCGGCTGCCGCTGATCAGGCGGCGCCGCAGCGATCGGCGAGAGTTTCAATGCCGCCCTGCGAGCGGGGGTCGGGAGCGCAGTAGCGTCTCTCTGTCACTGGGGGTGACCAGGGGTCTGGTGATGACTACCAAAACAACGGCAGGGGCGAGGTGCCGTTTGGTCGATAGCACTGCTACTCGTAGCGATCGAAAATTCCGCGGCGGTGCCGCGCGTGCTCTGCAAGCTTGTCCCACTCTACCGCCAGACGCAGCCATGCTTCCCGGGCATCTTCTGTCTCGGCGTCGTGCGCCATCTGGCGACATTCACCAGCGTTGCTCTTAAACCGGTCAGCATCGGGTTGAGACACGCCCGCCTCCTTCCCCTCCACAATGAAGGAGCGGAGGGCTTGTTCCGTCGGAACGCACCTTGGGACCGAAGCAGCGGAATGCGCGCTCGCTTCAGAAGGAGCCGGCGACTACTGCGAAGAGCAACCAAAGGCTGGTCAGGATGCCTAAAGTTTACCCGGCTTTAGGCCAACAGGGCCAGTGTAGGAGCCTCGGCGTACATTTACACTTGTCCTAGAATGCCACCACCGCCCAACAATGTTCCTAGCTATCTTGAACGAGCCGCCATGGATGCGATCCGCGGCGATCCGAACTATCACGCTAGTGCAGTGACCATTCTAAAGCTGATGCGCAAAGGTTGGGTCGAGACGAAGGCCGGGAAGGGGCTACGGAAGTACCAGATCACCTTGAAGGGCGAAGAGGCGTTAAAAGCCAAGATGCGGACTTATTGACGGGCGGGCAGAGTGGCGTGTCAACGACTTATCATTCGCTTCTAGCTCTATCGCTCTCTTGCCGCGACGCACCGGACTGCTCGCCAGCGGCTGCGCAGTCGGATCGGCATAATGACCTGCTTTACTTCAACAACTCAGCAAAGAGCTGCCCACTCCTTCTACTCGCTCCACCCTGCTGCTTTCGAAACCGCTGCAAGCAAGCGTAAACCGCTTGCCGAGTTCGGCCCAGCCGCTCGGCAGCCAACTCAGGTGTCGCCCTGCGTCGAAGAGCGAGAGTAACTCCGCTTCTTCGGCGGGCATAGTAGCGCATCCAAATTTCGCAGCTGTTGTTCCGCTACGAATTCCGACGAAGCCTAGACGTTCCTTCATTGGGCATTCACCGACGCAGTACCTTAGCCCTTCCGAAGCTGCTTCTCGGTTCCCGAATTAACTTCCAGCGAGGGCATCAAGCTTAATTTGAACCTTTGATTGGGGCGTCGCATCGGAGGGGTAGTTTCGCGCACCGGACATTGCCCCCGTCCGGGCTCACCATGGTGAAGCCGTCGCGCCATTATATTCGGCGCGGCGGCTTCGTTATCGCTCACAACCTTATGAGACTTATTTTGGCGAACAGGCCCGACGATGACCGGTCCGATCTCGTTGAGATGCGGCGACAGATCACGAACTTGCGCTCGCAACACTCTGACAATCTTGTCGTCACATCGCGATTGAACCGCTTCCTCGTGAAGATTGCTCTTCTCTCAGAGCCAAAAGATGCGGCGCACGCTCGACATCTTCAGTCTGAATTCGCTCGGATGCTGCGAACTGTTGACGAAATCGTCTCACGAGGCCGATCCACGAAGCCGCGGCCCAAGTAACATTAACGCACCAACGTTGTTGCGCCGATCCCGCCCAGCGCAGATGCTGGATGCAGTCGCGAAGTCGTCCTCGTTTCGCGTACCGGCGCCTTCGCGGCGAGGGGTCGCCGTCCCCTCGGTCGGCGGCCCCGCCCATGGGCGGCCTAGTAAGCACGCCGCACTGCTCGGGGCAGAGATGGCAGTCTCGGAGAAAACCGGTGGGCAAGCGCGAGCACTGCGGCTTCGTCGGTTTCGAGCGCGATCTTCTGGGCGAGCATCACATCGCCAGTCGCCAGAGCACGATCGGGAACGAAACACCAGCCGATCGCGGGCTGCCCTGATGCGTCGAGCTCTACAACATTGCTCAGGGTACCAAATTGAACTCGATATCGTCTGCCGGTGTGAGAACCGGTGACTTCGAAATAGTTGTTGGCATCGAATTGCGCGCGCTGCGCTGGAGATAACCAATCCCGTAACAAACGTCGCGAGCGCTCTTCCGGGCCATTTTGCTCAGTGAAGCTCCGATATAGCTCACGGAGGGCACGGAAGCGCGCATCGTTAGCTTCACTGCGTCTGAACAGAAACATTGGCGCGTCGCGATAGCTTAGCCGCCGACGAGGCGGGGAAAGAACAGCGTCTCATCCGCGGTGGGATCAAATGACCGTGTGAGCTTTAGTTCACTGCCCGCCCTCCGCGTGGCGGCGGTAAACCCCTGATCAGTGAACTGCTTAAATCGCCGTTCAGCCTCGGCGAGCCCCTTCGGATCAGTTTGTTCAAAGAAATGTCTGCTGTCGCCGGTGTCGTCCATAACGATCTGGATAGCCATAAAATGAGCTCCGTAATTCGTAGCCCCTGACAAGCAAAAAAGCTTTCAAACCGAGTTACGTTCCTAATTCCGGACGCCAGTGCGGCGCACGAAGCTAATCGCGAAGAGGAAGGCGACAAATGAAGGGGTTCGTCCGGCAAGATCGGCGGCGGCAAGGCGAAGGTCGCCACTTGGCCAGCTTCGTCGACCACCAAGCCGAACGATCGATCCGGCGCGACGCAACCCAGGGCTAAGGCGCTAGTCTCCCCGATCTGATCGCGTCCTTGGGCGAAGGCACCGAACTGAATACTGCGTCAGAACGTCAAGGCGTTCCTTCCATCGGTCCCTCCGCGGCTGCTTCGGTGGGAGCGCGTCTTTCGTCTGTTGTTCCCCAGATTGCCGGCGTATTGTGGCGCAAGTCGCTCTGGCCCTGTTCATTCTCACATTTTCGCCGGCTGCGAAGTGAGCGGTATTGAACTCTCCGTTGTGGCAGTCTCATCACCGATAGATGCCGAGAGCGGATCGGTGATGACCTTGTGTTAACATCTATTGCAGGCCGATCTGAGCAGTTTTGACCACCCACAAAGCGAATTGGACCACTCCCACAATCGACCGAGCCATTGAGCGCGGATGCCGGCCATGGTGGACGAGCCCGTCAGAGCTAACCAGCGCCGGCCGAAATCGAAAATGAATTGATGGACGCCACCCTTGTTCGTGTCCGAAGGAAAAGCAAATGATGAAGCCAACGCGGTCGGGTCAGCAACAGATGGCAGACGGAGGCAATCGAGCGGCCCTCAACCCGATGGGGTCGAGACAGACATTAGCGGACGGTCAAGCCGAACCCGAATTCCACGAAAACCTCAAACGCCTCAGGGCCGAGCGGGTGGCTCGTGAGGCGCGACCGAAGACGAAGCCAAAGGCCTGATCGAGTTGAAAATCTACTCTTTTGCCTCGGGGGTGCCGACCAAGGGACCGGCCGCTTTGAGTAGAAGGCTAAAACCGCAGAAGGTCATGGAATGTTGAATCGACGGTCTTGCTTTGCATGAATAAAACTCCCCTCCGGGGCACGATCAATTTGCAGCGTCTTCAAGAAATGTCGATCACGAGTTTAGGGGCGACAAGGTATCTGGCCTCCCTAGCAAGCGATAGGAGCGCGGCCCTTCCCCTTTTTGCAAACTAGTCGGGCCGCGTCATCAGGCGTTGTAGTGCAACAGACATTCATTCCTCATTCTTTGAGCGGCGGTCGCTCCATTCGACGCAGACGCGCAGGGCTGCATCGAGGGCGCTATCGACGGCGGCGTCAGCTAGATTGCTCCTCGATAGCTCGTCCGGCAGCCGCCGGCGGAACTCCTTGTCGCCTTCGATGCCCTTTCTGCCGATTGGAATCAGCCTTGATCAGGCTCGCATCGATTTTCCAAATCGTTCATTACCGACCAGCCGCTCCTCGATACAGCGGCGCAACAGGCTCTAAATCACACGACGGTCGCTCTGTCGGAAGCGGCCGTGCCTGTGTTCGGACAATGGTCGAGCGATCCGGTACTGCACTATCCAGACCAGCCGGCAAACCATCTGTAGGCCAAGTTTAGGTGGGCCTCATCGCACGCGTGCCGCTCTGATCGAATGCCGAGGCGGTAGCCGATCAGCAGCATCCCGATCATCAACTCGGGATCGATCAAAGGTCGACCGACAATGCTGTAGAAGGTGCCAGATCCTGCCTGACCTGTTTAAGGTGACAACTCTGTCTATCGACCGGAGCAAGTGGTCGGCAGGGATATGCCGTCCGAGCGAGAACTCATAGAACAAAGTAGCCTGTTCGACTTGCCGATGTCGCATCACGACTTCAGTTCCTCGCCAGAATATCGTCTTTGACCCACAATCTAGGATCGTGGCAGACTACCTTAGCTCACGTCAGCTCCTTACCAGAAGAGCAGAAGCCTCGAACCGGAGGACTAACATTGGAGAAGTATTACTTAGTCGCTATCGTCACGTTAGCTACCGGCATCGTGATTTTTGGAATGGCGCTCACGGTCTCACGAACACACACGCATACAGGAATACTTGCGCCCGCCATGACGGGCGATCCTCTCCTCGAGAGGACAATCCGAGCACACTCAAATACGCTTGAATGGCTGCCGATCTTTCTCGCTTCGATGTGGCTATTCGCAATATACTGGAGTCCAGCTTGGGCCGCTGGTTTCGGAGCGATCTGGTTAGTTGGACGGATAGCTTACTTTGTCGGATATCGTGCAGACGCGAAACGGCGTTTTCCTGGCTTCTTCATCCAGTCCCTTGCACACTTCGCACTCATGCTGGGGGCGCTCGGTAGGGTCACTTATCTGGCCATGTAATCTGGTCCTGTCCTAGCTGAGGCCGAAGGAACATGGCGATGCCGAATGGAAGCCGCAGGGACCATTGCCAGGCGGTCTATAATACCAAGGCCGAGAATGAAGTAAGCTGGTTCAGGAAAGCCCGGCACTTTCAGTTGAGCTTTTGGCGCAGGTCGGCGCGTCCGATATCCCATAAAGACGAAAGAGTAGTGGCATGCTGCCACATGCAAAAGTCGCAACCAGGTCCGGTGAAACGGATTTGAATCGTGCGCGGGCTGTCTGTTCGGAGATCAGGGCTCGATCCGATCGAACAGCGGAGGATATCGAGACACTGTCCGCGAGCTCCGTGTCATCTGCCCGGCTTGAAGACCCTTCCTGGAATTGCAAAGCATGCCAGCAACTATCTCAGCAGAGTGGCGCTGAGCGCGGAGCGTGGTTTCGCGACAACGAAGGCGATTTTTCGGCATCGGCGCGGGCGATCCGATAACCCGATCTCGCCCGAAGCGGGTTCGGCATTGATCATCGGGATCACTTCCTTTCGAAGGTCATGAGCAGCAGTCCGATGGCGATCAGGATCACCGCCAATCTGAATTCGCCACCGACAATGATCCGACGTTCTCGCATGACGGCCACGCGAGCGCGGGGCATCGGCTCCAATCCAACGAAGAAAATCGGCTCGCTTTGAGCTTGCAGCCGTCTCTTGCCGACGCAATTCGCGCGGCGCCCGAGAGATCCTGCGGTGAAGTGCCGTTCTGGCGCGCCGGCGCATTCTCCCCTGCTGTTGCAGGTGTCGCACCTAATCGAGGCGAGGCCGCCTTCAGTCGCAGCAATGGCATGCGGCTTCAATGATCCGTTCCTTCCGGAGGCCGTGGCGAGCACTGATCGGACGCGAGCTCCTCTACATGCACGATTATCTCCTATCGGCGGTGGGAATCCCCGAACTTAAAAAAAGCGCGCAGTAGCCGAAGCGCATCAGCTCACACAAGGCTTTCCGACGGCGACTGCCCTCGTTCACCAATCCCTGTTGGGAAGGTGCCGGGACCGCCCCAGGTTACATTCGAAAGCATCTACCCAAAAGCCGATACGTCCCTCCGGCCGTTCGCAGTGACCACCAAGAATCGCGCGCGAAATGATAACAGTGCGGGGCGGTATGCAGTGCAGACTGTTCATTTCGATGTCCGATTTCGATTAGATGGCTTCGCGGGGCAACGTCCTTCGCCAAGATGGACCAAGAGACAATTGGTATTGCCCCGGGGAGGCGCTCATGAAGCCGGTAACATTGCGCGGACCCGGGCTGTTCATTAGCCAGTTCATCGGTGCCGAGCCGCCGTTCGATATGCTTGAGGGGATTGCCGGATGGGCGAAGGGCCTGGGCTTCAAGGCCTTGCAGATCCCGCTTTCTGACCCGCGGCTGAAGGATCTCGCCGGGCTGTCGGAGCCGGACGCGCTTGCGCGCATTGAGACGGTGATGTCGAAGGCGGGTCTTGTGGTCAGCGAGATCGCGGCGCAGCGCTCGGGGCAGTTGCTGGCCGTGCATCCGGCCTATGACGAGACGATGAATGTACTGGCCGCGCCGGAAGTCCGCGGTAAGCCCGCCGCGCGGCAGGCCCTGGCCGAGCAGGATCTGCGCCGCGCGATCGCGCGCGCCGCGGCGCTCGGCACCGGGAAAGTCGTCGTATTCTCGGGCGGGCTTGCATGGCCCTATTTCTATCCCTATCCGCCGCGACCCGCGGGCCTGATCGAGCGTGCCTCCGACGAACTCGCCCGGCGCTGGCGTCCGTTGCTCGATGAGGCCGATCGCGCCGGAATCGATCTCTGCTTCGAGCTGCACCCGGGACAGGACCTGCATGACGGCATCAGCTTCGAACGGTTCCTCGCGCGCGTCGATCAGCATCCACGCGCAAAGATCAACTACGATCCCAGCCACTTCCTGCTCCAGCAGATGGACTATCTCGGCTTCGTCGACCGCTATCACGCGCGGATCGGCGCGTTCACGTCAAGGACGCCGAGTTCACGCCAAGTGCCGCGAGCGGCGTCTATGGCGGCTACCAGGAGTGGGTTGACCGCCCCGGCCGGTTCCGCAGCGTCGGGGATGGTCAGATCGATTTTGGCGGCATTTTCGATCGCCTGACCCGCTATGGCTACGACGGCTGGGCCGTGCTGGAATGGGAATGCTGCTTAAAGAATTCCAACGACGGCGCGCGCGAAGGCGCGCAGTTCATCGACGCGCATATCATCCGCCTCGCCGACCGTTCCTTCGACGCGGCGATGAGCGGATCCATGTCCCCCGATGCGATCGACCGCGTGCTCGGCATTGCGAGGCGTCCATGACCAATCCGGTTCTCAAAGCGCTCGGGCATCCGTTTCGTCTCGGCATCGTCGGCGGCGCGCCGCCGTCCATGATCGGCCCTGTCCACCGCCTCGCCGCCACTATGGACCAGCGCTTTGCTCTGGTAGCGGGCATGCTGTCCTCGCGTGCGGAGCGGTCGCGCGCAGAAGGCGCGGCGATCGGCCTGCCCGAGGCGCGCTGCTACGACAACATCGAGGAGTTTCTGGCCAACGAGCGCGCGCGGGAAGACGGCATCGAGGCGCTCGCGATCGTCACACCGAACGACACGCACGCGCCCTATCTGAGGCTTGCGCTAGCGGCCGGGCTCGACGTGATGATGGAGAAGCCGCTTTGCAATGAACTCCGCGAAGCCCGCGAATTGCGCGATCTGGTGGCGTCCAGCGGCTGCGCCGTGGCCGTCACGCACACCTATTCCGGCTATCCCATGGTGAGGGAGATGCGCGCGCGCTGCCGCGCCGACGAGATCGGCACGCTCCGCCTCGTTCAGATCGAATATCTCGCCGGCGGGCTTGCGACCGCGGTCGAGCTTGGGCCAGATGCAGAGCAGCGCTGGCGGTTGAAGCCGGAGCGGAGCGGGCCGTCGCTCGTGCTCGGCGACATCGGCACCCATGCACACCACCTCGTATCGTTTGTCACGGGCCGGTCGTTCGAAACAGTGTCGGCCGATGTCGGGGCAATGGTGCCCGGCCGGGCGGTGCATGACATCGCACAGGTGCGCTTCCATCTCGCCGACGGCGTGCGCGGACAGCTTGAGGTCAGCAATGCTGCGGCCGGCATGTCCAACCAGATCCGGCTGCGGGTCTACGGCGACAGCGGGCACATGGAGTGGCAACATGGCCGGCACAATGAGCTGCGGATCGCCTCTCTCAGCGGTGACGTCCGCATCATATCCGGCGGCCAGCCGACGCTGGGTGCGGATGCGCAGCATTCTTCGCGCCTGATGCGCCCCGGTCATCCCGAGGGCTTGCAGGAGGCCGTCGCGAACCTCTATTGCGATCTCGCCGACATGATGCTCGCTCGCCGTGGTCATCCGACCTCGGGCGCATCCATTTTAGCGCCGAGGATCGAGGACGGCGTTGCAGGGCTTGCCTTCGTGATGGCATGCCTGGAAAGTTCGGCGAAGGACGGAGCCATGGTTCGGCTGAGCAAGTAAATCTGGGAAGTAGAGCATGGCGACAGTTTTAGTGACGGGTTGCGATACGGGACTGGGCGTCGAATTCTCCCGTCAATATGCCGGCGATGGCCGCCGCGTGTTCGCGACCTGCCTCGATCCGTCAACCGCCACCGAGACCGTCGCAATCCGCGGCAATATCGAAGTGGTGAAACTCGACGTCGCCGATCATGCCGCGATCGAAACGCTGTCGGCGCGCCTCAAGGGCGAGGTGATCGACATCCTGCTCAACAATGCCAGCATCGGCCGGCCGCATCCGCCATTCGAGACGGACTACGCGCTCTGGCAGCGAATCTTCGCGACCATCTGGTCGGGCCGATGAAGATGGCCGAAAGCTTTGTCGAGCAGGTCGCGCGCAGTGAGGCAAAAATGTATCAAGCCGGATGGGCTCGATCGCGCTGAACAATTTCGGCGGCTCCTCCGCCTATCGTTCCAGCAAGGCAGGTCTCAACATGATCTTCAAGTCCCTCACCGTCGACCTCGCGCCCGGCACATCTGTGTTTTCGCGCTGCATCCGGGCTGGGCGATGACCGAGCCGGGCGGCCGGGTGCCGGTCGCCGAGAGCGTCGCCGGCATGCGTGGCGTGATCCATCGCGCCGGCGCATCATTCCGGCAGCTTTGTCACTTATCACGACCAGCCGCTGCCGTGGTGAGACGCTAATTGTTGCCAGTTGCCTTAGAGAGCCGAAGCGGCCGCTTCAAGGTGGTGTCTTCCGCCTGGAAATAGAGTCGGACCGGAATCCGTGAACGCCCGACGTCGGCCTTCTCGGCGCTGAGCTGAATGTTGTGCGACGGATTGTTGGTGAACTCGAAGGAGCCGTCGCTCTTGGTCTGGGTCGAGCCCTTCTTGAAAACCCAAAGTGCGACCTCGGCGCCTTCGACCGGCTTGCCCGACGCATCGAAGCGCTGAATATCAAATGATGTTGATCTATCAAATGATAATGTCCTCGGTCAGTTCTTAATGCACTTTCGGTACAGCATCGCAGGGCTAACACGGAGCGCGCCATGCAGAAACGACGACGGTTCAAACAAACCGAAACACTCGAAGAACGACTAGCGAAGGAAGCTGACAGGCTGAAGCATCAGGCACAGACCATGCCGCTCGGCCTGCAGCGAGATCATCTCATTCGGAAAGCGCGGCAAGCCGAAACCGCCTCGCATATTAGTGATTGGCTGCGGTCTCCTGGTCTGCAGGCGCCAAAATAAATAGTCGCCGCTCCTAAGCGAAGACGTACGCCGCGACGACTAGCGCAATGCTAAGAATGATGATGCCGACGAAGAACCGGCCCATCACCTCTCCTTGCGAATACCCTTGAATTTCTTCGCGGACTTCTTGACAGCCATGAACTCGCCGCTGGTTTTGTTGCGCTTGGTGGAGGTCTTGGTGAGCGGATTCCTGAGCTGCGTGCGCTTCTTCACAGCGCCCTTGCGGGCATTGTCGCCGGTCGGTCTGTTGACTGCCATCATACCCTCCGTTTGAGCAACAACCTCCAAATTTGTGGAACGTTCCTAACTCGGAACCAATTTACAATCGGCTGGGTTATCTCTGCAACACAGGAGGACACCATGGGCTTTGGAAGAGGCGCACTGCTTTGGATGCTGGGCATCCCGCTGCCGATTATTCTTATCCTCGCACTGTTCTGGCATCACTAAGGGCGGATGTACCCCTGATGCTAAGCGAGGCCCCTCGGTCCGCCGAGGGCCTTTGCATTGCCGTCCCGCTTGCATATTTGCAAAGGATGATGCTTGCGATCTTGGACATCTCTGCAGACGTGTCCATTGTTCATGAATGCTGGCTCCTACTGCGGCTACCAGCAGCATATGACCCACTGTTTTGCCCGACGGCCGCAAGAGAATTCTTGGCCTTTAGCGAAATGGGCGCAAGGAGCGCCGGGCCATTGGCGACGCGAAAGCGAGGTGGCCTTTCGACGGCTGCTTCAAGCTGGAGTGCGGCTTTCCTGCGGACACTTACCGCATCTGCGACGCGAAACCGACGCCACTGACCCATCGCTTACCTCCCGGGTGGCCGTGACTGACTATGTGATCAATGTCACAATACCTGCTTGTTCTTTGTCATTCTCTGCATAGGCTGCGCATATTCGTCGGGACGGTAATGGGCGCTTTTCGTCGGTTTTCTTTGATCATATTCATATGGTGGCTGATGTGCGTTTCGGCACACGCCGAACGCCGTGTCGCGCTGGTCATGGGCAACTCGGCGTACAAGAGCGTACCCAAGCTCTCCAACCCTGCGAACGATGCCGCCCTGGTCGGAGGCATGTTCCAGAAAGCCGGGTTCGCGACTGGATCGACATCAGGGCCGATCTGAACGCTTCCGAGATGCGCAAGGCCCTTCGTGACTTCGGTGGTCGGGCGCGAGATGCTGAGGTCGCTGTCATCTATTACGCCGGTCGTGGCACATTGAACTCGACGGCACCGACTACCTAATCCCGACTGATGCGGCTCTTGAGACTGACAGCGACGTTCTTGACGAGACCGTGGCGCTAGATCGGGCGCTGTTCGCCGTCGAGCCTGCCAAACAGCTCCGGTTGATTATTTTCGATGCCTTCCGAGACCTTCGTGCCGATCCGCTTGGCAAGCTTCATGCCCCAGGCCTTTAGGGAAGACCACTTTTTGATTCGATAAAGAGGGACAGTGGCGGCCTCGAACAAGTAAGCTCGGAGAAGCCGGTCGCCCCATCGAGATATCTTTCCGTTGGTGTCGGTTTCGCCGGATTGGCTGCGCCTCGGCGTAAGGCCTAGGTAGGCGCCGATTCCCCGGAATTTGCCACCCGGCTGTCCATCCCTCGTTGTTCTGATCGCAGCGGTGGCGACCGGTCTTATTGGCGGGCGCTAACGGAGCAATCGATGCGGGATCAATCGCGGGAGTAGCTGCCTCGCAGCGGGATCGTAATGCTGACAAACAGCGAAAACTTGTGCTGACTGGTTGCGTTCGACAATCTGGGGTAGCGCGACAGTATGCCCTCAATCGGCGCGGTAAAGCGTGGTTCGCCGGCGAGCTCCTGCAGAAATGTCGCTCGGGCGCGTGCGCCTGTCAGGCGCGAAGAACGGCGCGCGGCCCACGATCGCATGACCTAGCACCTCGTAAGATGTCGTAAAGCATCGATTCTAACTTGTTATTTCCTCGGAATCGCTAGGATGTCTGCGGGGGAGACCATGAACCACGAACTCATGTTCGCGGCACTGAACGCCACGAACGAAGCCATTCTACGTTCGGCGAACAGCTCCGAACTTTATCAAAGAGTTTGTGATGCCGCGGTCTATGGCGGCCACATTCGAATCACAGCTGT
>NZ_JADPIT010000032.1:973719-1033061 GCF_023073035.1 Bradyrhizobium sp. 62 | reverse complement strand
AATCAAGTCCTGCTTGTTTCCAGCCCAGCATGCCGCCGGCCAGATGCTTGTCGTAGGGCAGGCCCGCGGCCTGCGCCGCCAGCGAGGCCGTCACCGACCGCTTGCCCGAGCGGCAGGCGAACACGACCTCTTTGCCCGCGGGATCGGGGATCGCCTTAGGATCGAAGGTCGAGAGCGGCACGACCACGCCGTAGGGATAAGCCTCGGCCTCGACCTCGTTCGGCTCGCGCACGTCGACAAGGAGATAGCGCCCTTCCGCGACACCCTTGGAGACCTCGTCCGGGGTCAGATCCTGTACTTGATTTGCCACATCATCCTCCAACGTCGCGGGCCGCTGCCGGGGCGATCCCGGCGGCCGGCAACCTCGCCTCTCGGCCGGTGAAAATCAAGCGCTACAAAGGCTTGAGCTGCCTTGCGCAAGTTAAAGCTAAATCGCAGCGACTTGAAGCGCGACCTTCCAACGGAGGATCAGATCGTCACTTTAGATGGTGACCTGGGTGCCGACCTCGACGACGCGGCCGGAGGGGATCTGGAAATAGTCGGTGGCGTCGTTGGCGGAACGGCTGAGCGAGATGAACAGCCGGTCCTGCCAGCGCGGCATGCCGGAATGGGCGGCCGGTTTGAGCGCCCTCCGCGACAGGAAGAACGAGGTCGACATGATGTCGAACTGCCAGCCGAGCTTGCGGGCGATCGCCAGCGCCTTCGGCACGTTGGGCGATTCCATGAAGCCGAACTTCAGCGTCACCTTGGAGAAGGTCGGCGAGATTTGTTCCAGCTTCACCCGCTCGGCCGGATCGATGCGCGGGGTCTGTGCGGTCTCGATCGTGAGAATGACGTTCTTCTCGTGCAGCACCTTGTAGTGCTTCAGACTATGCATCAGCGCGGTCGGCGCGCTGAAGGGATCGCTGGTCAGGAACACCGCGGTGCCGGGCACGCGCTGCGGCGGCCGCTTCTCCAGCATCGCCACGAGGTCGGCGAGCGGGAATTCGAGCTTGCGCGACTTCTCGAACAGCAGCCGGCTGCCGCGCCGCCACGTGTACATCAGCATCATCATGACTGCGCCGAGCGCCAGGGGCACCCAGCCGCCCTCAAACACCTTCAGCAGATTGGCGGCGAGAAAAGTCAGATCGAGGAACAGGAACGGCGCGATCAGGGCGGCGGCCGTGAACGGAGACCATTTCCAGACCTTCCAGATCACCACAAAACCCATCATCGCCGTGACCACCATGGTTCCGGTGACGGAGATGCCGTAGGCCGAGGCTAGCGCGGTGGAAGAGCGGAACAGCAGCACCAGCAGGACCACCGCCACCAGCAGGAGCTGGTTGATGCGCGGGATGAAGATCTGGCCCGAATGGGCTTCAGAGGTATGGCGAATTTCAAAACGCGGCAACAGACCGAGCTGGATCGCCTGACGCGTCAGCGAATACGCACCGGTGATGACCGCCTGGCTCGCGATGACTGTTGCGGCGGTCGCCAGCACGACCATGCAGCCGCGGAAAAAACCTTGCGGGAAGAGCTGAAAGAACGGGCTGACGATCGCGCCGGGATCGCCGAGCACGAGGGCGCCCTGCCCCAGATAGTTCAATGCCAGCGACGGCACCACGATGAACAGCCAGGCGGTCTGGATCGGCCGCTTGCCGAAATGGCCGAGGTCGGCATAGAGCGCCTCGGCACCGGTGACCGCCAGAAACACCGCGCCGAGCGTCACGAACCCGATGATGCCATGGTGGATCATGAAGGACACGGCGTAGAGCGGGTTCAGCGCCAACAGCACCTGTGGCTGCTGGATGATCGGGTGGATCGCCGCGATCGCGATCACGGCGATCCAGACGCACATGATCGGGCCGAAGAAGGCGGCGACGCGAGCGGTGCCACGGGACTGCACGGCAAACAGACCGACCAGGATGATCACGGTCAGCGGTACGATGTAGGGCTCGAAGTGCAGGGTGACGTCCTTCATGCCTTCGATCGCCGACAGCACCGAGAGCGCCGGCGTGATCACGGCGTCGCCGTAGAACAGGGCGCCGGAAATGATGCCGAGCAGGACGATGGTTGTTCCGCGGGTGCCGACTGCGCGCTGGGCCAGGGCCATCAGCGCCAGCGTGCCGCCCTCGCCGTTGTTGTCGGCGCGAAGCAGGATCACGACGTATTTGAGCGTCACCACGATGATGAGCGCCCACAGGATCAGGGAGAGCACGCCGAGCACGGCCGCCGGCGTCGGCAGCCCCTCCGCGCCAGAAGCCGCCATGACCGCCTCGCGGAACGCGTAGAGCGGGCTGGTGCCGATGTCGCCGTAGACGACGCCGATGCTGCCGAGTGTCAGCGCACCGAAACCGGCGGTGGTGTGGGCATCGCCATGCCCATTGGCCGCCGCCGCTTCCGGGGCGGAAATCGCTACATCACTTGTCATGGGAGAGCCTGATGGCCTCTGAAAATGCTTCACTGCACAACGGCAGAAGGGCGCGCGGCTTATAGGCCTGCGCTACCGGCATAGCCTAGCCCGATTTTGAGGCCTAGACATGCAGTTTTGCATGCCTTCGCCGTCGCGGCTTAGATGGTGACCTGGGTTCCGACTTCAACCACCCGCCCGGTGGGAATCTGGAAATAGTCGGTGGCGTCGTTGGCGGACCGGCTCAGCGCTATGAACAAATGATCCTGCCAAAGCGGCATGCCCGACTGCGCCGACGCCTTCAGCGAGCGCCGCGACACGAAGAACGAGGTCGACATGATGTCGAACTGCCAGCCCTGCTTGCGCGCGATCGCGAGCGCCTTGGGCACGTTGGGCTGCTCCATGTAACCGAAGCGCAGGCGGACCTTGAAGAACTTGTCGCTGATCTTCTCCATCCGGAAACGCTCCGACAGATCGACCCGCGGCGTATGCGCGGTCTCGATGGTCAGGACCACGTTGTGCTCGTGCAGCACCTTGTTGTGCTTGAGATTGTGCAGCAGCGCGGTCGGCACGAAGGAGGGATCGCTGGTCAGGAACACCGCGGTGCCCTTGACGATGTGCGGCGGCCGCTTCTCCAGGCTCCGGATCAGATCGTCCAGCGGCACCTCGATGCGGCGCGTTTTCTGGATCAGGATCCCCGACCCTCGCCGCCAGGTCCAGATTGTCCCGGCCATGATCACGCCGAACAGCAGCGGCACCCAGGCGCCTTCGAGCAGCTTCAGGAGGTTCGCGCTGAAGAAGCTGATGTCGACCACGACGAAGGGCAGGATCACCGCTGCGGCCGTCGCCGCGCGCCAGTTCCACAATTTCCAAATCACGATGAAGCCCATGATGCCGTCAGCAACCATGGTGGTGGAGACCGCAATACCGTAGGCCGAAGCCAGATTGGTGGGGGTGTGGAACAACAGCACCAGCAGCATCACACCGATCAGCAGCAGCCGGTTTACACGCGGCAGATAGATCTGGCCGGCATGAGTTTCCGAGGTGAAGCGCACCTCGAAGCGCGGCAGGAGGCCGAGCTGCACTGCCTGATAGACCAGCGAATAGGCCCCTGTGATCACCGCCTGGCTCGCGATCACGGTCGCCGCGGTCGCAAGTCCGACCAGCGGCAGCACGAAATGCTCGGGCACCATACGATAGAAGGAGTGTTCGATCGCACTGGGATCCGACAGCACCAGTGCGCCCTGCCCGAAATAGTTGATCAGGAGCGCAGGGAGCACGAAGAACATCCAGGCCGACTGGATCGGCTTGCGGCCGAAATGGCCGAGGTCTGCGTAAAGCGCCTCGCCGCCGGTCACCGCGAGGAACACCGCACCCAGTGTCACCAAGCCGATCGTGCCGTGCGACAGCAGGAATTCCAGCGCGTAATAGGGATTGATTGCTGCCAGCACCGACGGATCGTCGGCGATGTGAACGGCGCCCAACACGGCAAGGACGGTGAACCAGACGACCATCACCGGCCCGAAAGCCGAGGCGACCAGCGCCGTCCCCTTGCTCTGGACCGCGAACAGCAGCGCCAGGATGAGAACGGTCAGGGGAACGACGTAGTGCTCGAAGGCGGGTGTTGCGAGCTTCAGACCCTCGACCGCCGACAGCACCGAGATCGCCGGCGTGATCATGGAATCGCCGATGAACATGGAGGCGCCGACCACGCCAAGCGCCGTCAGGAACCAGCTCCGCCGCCCGAGCGCGCGCTGACCGAGCGCCATGAGGGAAAGCGTGCCGCCCTCCCCGTTGTTGTCGGCGCGCAGCAGCAGCAGAACGTATTTGGCGGTGACGACGATCAGCAGCGCCCAGAGGATCAACGAGAGCACGCCGAGCACCATGACCCGCGAGACCGGCTGACCGTGGGCCGCGCCCCTGACCGCCTCGTGGAATGCGTAGAGCGGCGAGGTGCCGATGTCGCCGAAGACGACGCCGATGCTCCCGAGCGTCAGGCCCCAGAAACCCGAGCTGACCGGTCCGTCCGGAGCTTCGGTCGATGTGATGCTCGCCGTCATATGAAACTGGAACGCTTTTGCCCGAGAATTGATCCGGCGCCTTTTGACGGTTCCGGCGCCTCTGTCAATCAGCACATCACCATAGCAGGCGCCGGGGCAGATGCTGTGACGGCGCAGCAACGGTCGTCGCCCACGCGACGACATGCCTCAGGTAAGACGGTGGCACAAGAGCCCTGAGCCTTTCCGTCCCCGATCGAAGGGGAATTGACTCTACATCCTTGTTTTGTCGCGGTTTCTTCGCGGGAAACAGGGCCCGCTTCGCTCGAATGCGCCCTACGGCTTCAGATTCGGTGGCAGCGGCGGATCTTCGCGCATCAGGGTGATGGTCACCCGCCGGTTGGCTGCGAGCGAGGGATCGTCCGGAAACAGCGGCTGGGTATCCGCCTTGCCGGCGACGGCGAAGACATGGGCGGCCGGCAGGCCCTCGCGTTCGAGGATCTGACGCACGGCATTGGCGCGGTCGGCCGACAGGTCGAAGGCGCCGTAGTCGCTGCGGGTCGGCACGAATCCAGCCGCGGTGTGGCCGGCGATGGAGACGCGCAGCGGCGTCGCCTTGAGCGGGACAGCGAGCTTCTCGATCAGGCGACGGGTGCGGTCATAGGGCACCTTGGAGCCGTCGGCGAACATCGAGCGGCCGTCCTGGTCCACGATCTCGAGATTGAGGCCCTGCTTGGTCTCCTCGAACATGATGTGCTTGGACATCTCGGTCAGTTCCGGCATGTCCTGCAACGCCTGGCGCAGCGAGGCCGCCGCCAGCGCAAAATTGCGGTCGACCTTGATCTTGGCGCCCGACGTGCGGTCCCGATCCTCCTGGTCCGGCGTGGGCGTGTTGGAGGAGTCCTCGGGCTGAATGTGATCGACGTTCTTCAGCCGAGGGCGGGTCGGCAGGCCGTCGGACTCGACGATACCGGAATAGCGCGCTTCGGTCTGGACACCGAAGGCGTCGCGCATGGAGCCTGCGACGACCTTGAGCTTGTTGGCATCCTGCGTCGAGAACGCGACGAGCATCACGAAGAAGCTCATCATCAGGCCCATCAGGTCGGCGAAGGTCACGAACCAGCCGTGACCGCCTCCGTGTGAATCGCCGCGCTTCTTCTTGGCCATGTCTCAAATCCCGACGCGCGGCCTCAGGCCGGCACCGGCTCGCCTTCGGCGTGGCGGTGCTTCTCGGGCAGGTAGGCCAGCAGCATTTCGCGGACCAGCGTCGGGCTCTTGGAGTCGCGGATCATCAGGATGCCGTCGATGATCAACGTGCGGTTGGTCTCTTCGTCCAGGAGCTTGCCATGCAGCTTGTCGGCGATCGGGGTACAGAACAGGTTGGCGACCAGCGCGCCGTAGAGAGTCGCGAGCAACGCGGTCGCCATGAACGGGCCGAGCTTTGAGGGGTCGGTCATGTTGGCGAACATCTGCACCATGCCGATCAGCGTGCCGACCATGCCGAAGGCCGGGGCGCAGTCGCCGATGGCGCGGTAGATCTTGCTGCCTTCGTCCAGATGCATCAAAAAATTATCGCGGTCGCGCTCGAGATTGTCGCGAATGAAATCAAGGTCATAGCCGTCGGCGACGTAGCGGATGCCCTTGGCGAGGAACGGCTCGTCGGTCTCGACTTTTTCCAGCCCCACCGGGCCCTGCTTGCGGGCGATCTCGGCGATACGGGCGAGCTCGTCGACCAGATCGTGCGCCGACAGACGGCTCATCGTGAAGGCAAACTTGGCGCCGAGCGGCAGGCCGTGGATCAGCGTCGAGAGCGGAAAGCGGATCATGGTCGCGGCCGTCGAGCCGCCGAAGATGATGATCATCGCATGCTCGGAGACGAACATGTGGAGATCGCCGCCCAGCAGCATCATCGTCGCGATGACGACAATACCCGCCACGAGCCCGATGCTCGTCATGATATCCATGGGAGACTCCAACGCGAACGCAACAACGGCCGTCCTGGCCGATGGCGCGGCCCAACCCCGAACCGCATCGGAAACCCTAGTGAGCCGCGATTAAAGACGCGTAAAGGTTAAGTTGAGCCGGCGCGCCTGGCGGCCGCAGCGCGCTGAAAGGCGCCGACTTTTGCCGAGTGCCGACAGGGATTTCAACATTTCGCTAACCATAGGGCGTTGCGCGCACCCCATCACCCAAGGCCGTGCGCGCGCGATCCCTTCGGCTGCGGCCCTGCGCCACATCGGGGCGACCCGATCAGTTGGTATTCTGGAGCGGGCCGGCTCCTCAGGGCGGAAGGCATCGCAATGGTGACGCTGTTCAGTCTTCTCACCGCGCTTCCCGCAGTGCTGGCGCTCCACATGCTCGAACCCGGGCTCGTCCTGCCGGCGTTCAGCGTGCTGCTCTTTGTGGAGGCGGCCCTGGCCGTGATCGCAGCACGCCTGATCCACATGCCGGACAATGCGGAAGATATCACCCTGTGGGATTTTGCCGGCGGCTTCACCTTGATCGGATGCGCTGCCGCGGTGCTCGGCGAGCCGGATCAGGCCGCCTTGTTCCTCACGGAACAGGGCAGCCTGCGAGCGGCTTCGCAACCGTAGATCATTGCGGTCCCGCCGTTAGTGGATCTCCGCTGAGCGCTTCAGCGCGGCCTTGAGCTTTTCCAGCGAGAAGTCGGGGCTGCGGGCGATCTCGAGGATCGGCGTCTCGCGACGGCCGCAGAGCTCGGCAGCCTCGGGCAGCTTTGCGGCGATATCGTGCGGGATCACGATGGCGCCGTGCTGGTCGGCATGGATCAAATCATCCGACTTGACGGTCATGCCGGCGACGCGCACTTCGCCGCCAAAGCTCTCGGCGTGCACCCAGGCATGCGACGGGCCGATCGAGCCGGCCAGTGCCTGGAAGCCCGGCGCCCATTGCGGAATGTCGCGGATCGAACCGTCGGTGATGACGCCGAGGCAGCCGAGCGCCTTGTGCACGTTGCTCTGCACCTCGCCCCAGAACGCGCCGTAGCCGACGTCGGGACCGTCGATGTCCTGGATCACCGAGATGCGCGGACCGTGGCCAGTCCCGACATATTCGTAATAGTCGATGCGGCGCTTGGACTGCTCTTCCGGCGGTAGCGAATTTTTCAGCACCGAGCGGATCGCGACCGTGCGGGCATAGCCGACGATCGGGGGCAGATCGGGAAATGGGCAGACCAATGGCTTGGTGGTGTAGCCGATTAGCCGGCGCTCGGGCGCCACGATCTCCATGGCATTGCAGATCGTCGGCGTGTCATAGCGGCCCAGCGCTTCGAGGACGGAAGCGGGCAGCGGCCCGGTCGCAGTATTCGTCACGGCGTTCTCTCCCAGATTGGCGGCCGCTGTTGGCGCGGTGCCGCCGGCACCGGGCGATATAGCCGAGATCGGGCCTCAACCCAACTCAGGGCGCCTCATGGCAGATATCCAGTCTCGCTGTTCAGCGCCTTGCTGCTTGGCCGTTCAGTGCAGCCGGTCGGGCCGGTCGTCTTCGCGCGGCGGCTCCGACAGGTTTGCCAGCGTCGGCGCCGACGGCGGCGAAGAGACCTCACCTCCAGCCGGCGCGGTGGCTTCCATCGCGCGCGCCTGGTCGCGATAGGATTTGTAGCCGAGCGGCAAAGCGAGGAGATACAGCACCGTTCCGATGGACAGCACGTGCCAGGGATAGGCGATCAGGATCGCGATGAACACGACCACCGCGACGAACGCCGGCAGCACCAGTTCGGGCGGCACGCGCATGCGCTTGGTCTTGCCGGAGAACACCGGCAGGCGCGACACCATCAGGAAGGCGATCAGCAGCGTATACGCAGCCGTCACCGCCGCAGGCAGCCGGCCGAGATCGAGGAAAGCGACATAGATCGGCAGCAGCACCGTGATCGCGCCGGCCGGCGCCGGCACGCCGGTGAAGAAATTCGCGGCAAAGGCCGGCTTGTTGGGATCGTCCATGGTGGCATTGAAGCGCGCCAGGCGGAGGCCACCGGAGATCGCGAACACCATGGCGGCGATCCAGCCGGCATTGCCGAGCTCGTGCAGCTGCCAGAAATACAGCATCAGGCCGGGCGCCACGCCGAAATTGACGAAGTCGGCGAGGCTGTCGAGCTCGGCGCCGAACTTGGACTGCCCCTTGATCATGCGCGCGATGCGGCCGTCGATGCCGTCGAGTGCCGCCGCGAACACGATGGCGTAGACCGCGAGCGACATCCGCCCCTCGATCGAGAGCCGGATCGAGGTCAGGCCGGCGCAGATCGCCAGCAGCGTGATGACGTTGGGCACCAGCATGCGCACCGGGATCGGGCGGAACCGCCGGCGGCGCACGTCTGGATCTCTAGAGTCATAGGGCGTCATGGCTCGTCCTCACCTTGGGGCGAGATATAGCAAGCCGCGTTCCCCTCCGCCATTGCGGCGGAAGGCCCCTCAGGACCGACTTATTGGTTAATTGGCACGGTAGGCGCGACTCGGGTCGTCTCCGGCGAGATCGGCCAGAATCGTCTCGCCGGCGATCGCGGTCTGGCCTTCCGAGACCAGCGCCTTGGTGCCCAGCGGCAGATAGACGTCGAGCCGCGATCCGAAGCGGATCAGGCCGAAACGCTCTCCGGCGCCGATCGCCTGCCCCTCCTTGACGAAGCAGACGATGCGCTTGGCGACCAGACCCGCGATCTGGATCACGCCGATCCGCGCCGTCGGCGTCGTGATCACCAGCGAGTTGCGCTCATTGTCCTCGCTCGCCTTGTCCAGCTCGGCATTGATGAACAGGCCGGGGCGGTAGGCGATACGGTCCACCCGGCCCGCGATGGGGCTGCGGTTCACATGGCAGTTGAACACGCTCATGAACACCGAGACGCGCGGCAGCGGCCGATCGCCGAGCCCGAGCTCGGCCGGCGGCAACGCCATAGTGATCATCGAGACGCGGCCGTCGGCGGGCGACACCACGAGCCCCTCGCGCACGGGGGTCACGCGCACGGGGTCGCGGAAGAACAGCGCGCACCACACGGTCAGGATGGTGCCGATCCACCCCAAAGGCGACCACAGCCAGAACAGGAGGAGGCTTGCCAGCGCAAAGCCGCCGATGAAGGGATATCCCTCCTTGTGGATCGGTGGGATCTGACGCTGGATCGAATCGAGAATGGACATCGCTATCTGCCGCTCAGGGTTGATGGCGCAGGTCGTCCCGCGCGGTGGTGTTGTTTAGGCCAGAGTTGGGACCGGAGACAAGGTCACTCCGCCGCCGCAGGCGTCGTCAGGACATCGGCGACCGGCGGTGGCTCCCGGTTGGGCGCCTCGTCAGGGTCGGCCATCCTGGCCAGTTTCTCGCGCGCCGCCTCGGCCTCGCGCTGCCTGTTCCACATGCTGGCGTAAAGCCCCCCCTCCGCGAGCAGTTTTGCGTGGGTGCCACGCTCGGCGATGCGGCCCTGGTCCAGCACGATGATCTCGTCGGCGCCGACGATGGTCGAGAGCCGATGGGCGATCACCAGCGAAGTGCGGTTCTTCGCCACGCGCTCGAGCGCACCCTGGATTTCGTGCTCGGTGTGGGTGTCCAGTGCGGACGTCGCCTCGTCCAGCACCAGGATCGGCGGCGCCTTCAACACGGTGCGCGCGATCGCGACGCGCTGTTTTTCGCCGCCGGACAGTTTCAGGCCGCGCTCGCCGACCTGGGTCTCGTAGCCTTTCGGCGCCATGCGGATGAAATGATCGATCTGCGCCAGCTGCGCTGCCTGCTCGACCTCGGTATCGCTGGCGTCCCAGCGACCGTAGCGGATGTTGTAGCGGATGGTGTCGTTGAACAGCACGGTGTCCTGCGGCACCATGCCGATGGACGCGCGCAAGCTCGCCTGCGTGACCTCGCGAATGTCATGGCCATCGATCAGGATGCGGCCGCCGGAGATGTCGTAGAGGCGGAACAGCAGCCGCGAGATGGTCGATTTGCCGGCGCCGGACGGGCCGACGATCGCCACCGTCTTGCCGGCCGGCACCTCGAAGCTGATGCCCTTCAGGATCGGGCGCGCAGGGTCATAGGCGAAGCGCACGTCCTCGAAACGCACATTGCCCGCTGAGACCACCAGCGGCTTTGCGTCCGGCGCGTCCTTGATCTCGGCCTCGCGCCCCAGCACGTTGAACATCTTCTCGATGTCGATGATCGCCTGCTTGATCTCGCGATAGACCATGCCCATGAAATTCAAGGGCTGGTAGAGCTGGATCATCATGGCGTTGACCAGCACGAAATCGCCGACCGTGTTGGTGCCGTTGCGGACGCCGATCGCGCACATCAGCATGGTCGCGGTCAGCCCCAGCGTGAAGATCACGGCCTGCCCGGTGTTGAGGACTGCAAGCGAAGTATAAGCCTGCACGCTCGACTCCTCGTAACGCGCGACCGATCCTTCGTAGCGCTGCGCCTCACGGGTCTCGGCACTGAAATATTTGACGGTCTCGTAGTTGAGCAGCGAGTCGATCGCCTTTGTGTTCGCCTCGGTATCGGCATCATTCATCTTACGGCGGATACCAATCCGCCACTCGGTCGCGATGTAGGTGTAGTACATGTAGACGGCGACAGTGACGAGGGTCGCGAGCACGTAGCGCCAATCGAACTGCCACAGCAGCACGGCCATCAGCAGCGAGACCTCGACGATGGTCGGGATCAACTGCAGGATCACCATGCGCACGATGACCTCGATGCCCTCGCGGCCGCGCTCGAGCACGCGCGTCAGGCCGCCGGTCTTGCGCTCCAGGTGGAAGCGCAGCGACAGCTCATGCATGTGGATGAAGGTGATGGTGGCAAGCTTGCGCACCGCGTGCATGGCGACGCGCGCGAAAATGCCGTCGCGCCATTGCGTCAGCACCGCCATCACGATGCGCATCACGCCGTAGCTGGCGGTCAGCAGCAACGGCGAGGCAATCACCCAGAGGTGCCAATTGTCGGCCTGAACCGGCGCCGTGTTGGCGCCGGTCAGCGCGTCGGTCGCCCATTTGAAGCTGAAAGGAACCGTCAGCGTGATCAACTTGGCCGCGAGCAGCAGCACCATGGACCAGACCACGCGCATCTTCAGGTCGAAACGGTCGCCCGGCCAGATATAGGGCCACAGATGCGCCAGCGTGCCCATCAGCGTGGCCCGCTCCAGCGGCCCTCCGGCGGGATCAGGAACGTTGGGGCCGGCGGGCGATTGAGCTTGGTCCATCAAGAAGCCTGAAAAGCCCGTCGGATGCGGGCTGCGTTGCCATTAAGGATTTTCGTTTGTCATATAGAGCCTTACCGATGCCCATGCACCCCGCCAGATGGCGAATCTTCGATTGTTCGCCGTCGTTTACCGGTAGATTTCCGGAAGTCCCGAATCACCGATTGGGCTTGACGCCTCTCCGCTGCAATGCATCATGGCACCAATGAGCACGATCAAAACCGTCTGTGTCTATTGCGGCTCCGGCCCAGGAACCAATCCACGTTTCACCGAAGGCGCCAAGGCGTTCGGCAAGGCGCTCGCCGAGAACAACATCCGCCTCGTTTACGGCGGCGGCTCGCTCGGCCTGATGGGCTCGGTCGCGACCTCCGTGCTCGATCACGGCGGCACCGTCACCGGCATCATCCCCGACTTCCTGCGGATGCGCGAAAACGCGCTGACGCGCGTGCAGGAGATGATCGTCACCCCCGACATGCACGAGCGCAAGCGCTTGATGTTCGAACGCTCCGACGCCTTCGTGGCGCTGCCGGGCGGCGTCGGCACGCTGGAAGAGCTGGTCGAGCAATTGACCTGGAAGCAGCTCGGACGTCATGCCAAGCCGGTGCTGCTGGCCAACATCGATAATTTCTGGGAGCCGCTCTTCTCGCTGCTGTCGCACATGCGTCAGACCGAGTTCATCCGCGCCGGGCTTTCGGTCGACATCCTCAAGGCCGATCGGATCGAAGAGATTTTGCCGAAGCTGAAATCGGCTGCAGCGCAGATCGAAGATGCGGAAAAGCAGCTCGCCCCGGAAATGGCGCGCAAGCTTTAGTCCGCAGGAAACGTCACCGCCTCGATCCGGTTGCCATCGGGGTCGACGACAAAGGCTGCGTAATAGCGCACGCGATCGTGCGGGCGGATACCCGGCGCGCCGTCGGACGCACCGCCGGCGGACAGCGCTGCGGCGTGAAATGCATCGACCTCGGCGGTCGTCCTGGCCCGCAGGCAGATATGCACGCCGCTCTCCGACGTGACGTGCGGCATGCCCTCGCGCAGATTGATCCAGAATTCGGGATAGGCCTTGCCGAAGCCGATCGTCCGCGGTCGCGTGACGACGCGCGCGAGTCCGAGGGCCCCGAGCGCCGCTTCGTAAAATGTCGCCGAGCGCTGCAGGTCGCTGACGCCGACGGAGATGTGGTCGATCATGGGTCGCGCTCCCCTCTCTCCTCGTCATTGCGTTCTTGGCGCCATGTCCCCTATGCCGGCGCGCCCGACTTCACCAGCTTGTAGATCACCGAATCCATCAGCGCCTGGAACGAGGCGTCGATAATGTTGGGGGACACCCCGACCGTGGTCCAGCTGTCGCCGTTCTCGTCCTCGCTCTCGATCAGGACGCGCGTGACCGCGCCGGTGCCGCCGTTGAGGATACGGACGCGATAGTCGATCAGCGTCAGGCCTTCGATATATTTCTGGTACTTGCCGAGATCCTTGCGCAGAGCGACGTCGAGTGCGTTGACGGGACCGTTGCCTTCGGCCGCCGAGATCAGATGCTCGCCGGCGACGTCGACCTTGACCACCGCCAGCGCCACGGTGACGCGCTCGCCGTGCGAATTGTAGCGCTGCTCGACATTGACGTCGAACTGCTCGACCTCGAAATAATGCGGCACCCTGCCGAGCGTGCGCCGCGCCAGCAGCTCGAACGAGGCGTTGGCGGATTCATAGGCATAGCCTTGCGCCTCGCGCTCCTTCAACTCCTCGACCAGCCGCGACAGCTTCGGATCGCTCTTCTCATAAGCGATGCCGGCGCGGTCGAGCTCGGCAATAACATTGGAGCGGCCGGCCTGATCGGACACCAGCACCTTGCGGTGATTGCCGACCAGCTCCGGCAAGACATGCTCGTAGGTCTGCGGATCCTTCAGCACGGCGGAGGCATGGATGCCGGTCTTGGTGACGAAGGCGCTCTCGCCGACATAGGCCGCATGCCGGTTCGGCACGCGATTGAGCATGTCGTCGAGCGTGCGCGACACCTTGACCAGGGTCGCGAGCTTCTCCGCCGTGACGCCGACCTCGAAGGCGTCGGCAAACTCGGCCTTCAGCTTCAAGGTCGGGATCAGCGAGCAGAGATTGGCGTTGCCGCAGCGCTCGCCGAGGCCGTTCAGCGTGCCCTGGATCTGGCGCGCGCCGGCGCGCACCGCCGCGAGCGAATTCGCCACCGCCTGTTCGGTATCGTTATGGGCGTGGATGCCGAGATGATCGCCGGGGATGTGCTTCGCCACCTCGGCAACGATCGCCTCGACCTCGTTGGGCATGGTGCCGCCGTTGGTGTCGCACAGCACCACCCAGCGCGCGCCGGCTTCATAGGCAGCTTTCGCGCAGGCGAGCGCGAAACCGGCGTCTTCCTTGTAACCGTCGAAGAAATGCTCGCAGTCGAGCATCACCTCGCGGCCGGCGGCCTTCGCCGCCGCGACGCTGTCGCGGATCGAGGCGAGGTTCTCCTCCTTCGTCGTCTCCAAGGCAACGCGCACCTGATAGGCCGACGACTTCGCCACGAAGCAGATCGCGTCGGCTTTGGCTTCCAGCAGCCCGGCCACGCCGGGATCGTTGGAGACCGAGCGTCCCGCCCGGCGCGTCATGCCGAACGCAGTGAAGCGCGCATGCGAAAACTTCGGCTTGGTGCCGAAGAACTCGGTGTCGGTCGGATTGGCGCCGGGATAGCCGCCCTCGACATAGTCGATGCCGAGTTCATCGAGCATCTGGGCGATGATTTGCTTGTCGGTCAGCGTGAAGTCGACGCCGTTGGTCTGCGCGCCGTCTCGCAGCGTAGTGTCGAACAGATAGAGGCGCTCCTTGCTCATTGCAGCGCTCCCGTCGCGGGTCCGCTGCCGAGCGTCTTCTGCATGGTGGTGTTGGCCAGCCACTCGTCATTGACGGTGATGCTGTTGCGCTGCATGGCGACGTAGCCGCGCTTGGCGAAAAAGCCCTGCGCGTTGTCGCTGGCGTCGACCGTCAGCTTGTCGGCACCGCGGCCGCCCGCAAGCTTTTCCAAGGCATCGACGAGCATCGTCGCCAGGCCCTGCCCGGCCACGGCTGGATGCACATAGAGCATGCGGACATGATCCTTGCCGCGCAGCGAGGCAAAGCCCACCGGTGATCCCTCCAGCGTCGCGATCAGCGTCAGGTCGGAGGCGAGCCGCTTGCCGAATTCTTCGTCCTCGGCCGCCGCCATCCAGGCCTGCTGCTGCGCTTCGCTATAGTCATCGCCGGTCAGCTCTTCGATGCTGGCCGTGAAGATCGCGGCAAGAACCGGCACGTCCTCCGGCAGGAAAGGCCGCAAACCAGGCTTTGGGAGTGCTTGTGCCATCGTCTTCACCACATCCCATAGAGTTTCAGCGCCAGCGCCACGGCAGCGCCGAGCAGCAAGATTTTCAGCGCGATGTAATAGAACCAGTGCCGCGGAAACGGTGTGTCGGGCTGCTTCATCGCGCGACCTCCCACGTCGTGCCTTCCTTGGAGTCCTTGATCGCAACGCCCATCGCGGCAAGCAGATCGCGGATACGATCGGACTCCGCAAAGTCTTTGCGCGCACGCGCCGCCGTCCGCTCCGAAAGCAGGCGCTCGACTTCCTTGGCATCGACGCCGCTCGCCTGCTGCTTGCGCCCTTCCCACTGCGCGGCACTCTCGGAGAGAAAGCCGAGCAGCCGCAACGAACCCGCGAGGGCACCAACGTCGCTGCCGCGCAGGCCATGCAGCGCCGCGATCGCCAGCGGTGTATTGAGGTCGTCGAGCAGCGGCTCGACCACTAAGGGGGCCGGCTTGCCGGGCGCGACGTCAGCCGCAACCCGATACCAGTCGTCGAGCGTCCTAGCGCTCTCCTCCAGCGACTTCATCGTCCAGTCGATCGGCGAGCGGTAATGCGTCTTGAGCATATTCAGGCGCAGCACTTCGCCCGGCCAGTCCGCGAGCAGCTCGTGAATCGTGACGAAGTTGCCGAGCGACTTCGACATCTTCTCGCTCTCGACCTGCAGGAAGCCGTTGTGCATCCAGTAGTTCGCCATGCGCTCCCGGTGGAAGGCGCAGCAGGTCTGCGCGACCTCGTTCTCGTGATGCGGAAACACGAGATCGATGCCGCCGCCATGGATGTCGAAGTGCTCGCCGAGATGCTTCCAGGCCATGGCCGAGCACTCGACATGCCAGCCGGGGCGCCCCTGCGCGGCGATACCGGCCGGTGACGGCCATGACGGCTCGCCGGGCTTGGACGGCTTCCACAGCACGAAGTCGGTGTTGCCCTTCTTGTAGGGCGCGACATCGACGCGGGCGCCGGCAACCATCTCGTCGAGCGAACGATTGGACAGGGCGCCATAGCGCGGCAGCCCGGAATCGGCCGCGTTCATCGCCTGCGGTGAGAACAGCACATGATCCTCGGCAGCATAGGCAAAACCGCCGGCGACCAGCCGTTCGATGATCTCGCGCATCTCGCCGATATGCTCGGTCGCACGCGGCTCGACGCTCGGCCGCAGCGCGCCGAGTGCGTCAACGTCGGCGTGAAACTGCTTGCCGGTCTGCTCGGTGACTTTCCGGATCGCCTCGTTCAGCGGCAGGCCGGGGAAATCACGTGCGGCGCGGTCGTTGATCTTGTCGTCGACGTCGGTGATGTTGCGGACATATTTGACGTGCGCCTCACCGTAGAGATGGCGCAGCAGCCGGAACAGCACGTCGAACACGATCACCGGCCGGGCGTTGCCGATATGGGCGAAGTCATAGACGGTCGGTCCGCAGACATACATGCGGACGTTCTTGGCATCGAGCGGCACGAAGATGCGCTTTTCCCGGCTCAGCGTATCGTAAAGGCGCAATTCCATAAGGATACCCGTCGGCTGTTGGCCGGGCGTCCAGTGCTCTCAATGGTTTTGAGAAAAGACGGCTCCAGCCAGCGAATCGCTAGCTCGTAATCTCGCGGCAAATGGCGCAAATGACGAGGAGACCGTTCATGACGGAACATATGGGCTATCAGGCGGCCCCGCGTCAAGAGAGCCGCGAAAATGCCGCTTTATCTCCGCAATGCGCAGCCGCCGCGCATAGATGGTTCATATCCTTAACCATTTGAGCCCATTCTGGAACTGGCAGTTTCTATTTTTTTGCCCCCGGTGTTTTCATGCGATCATTGCTCGCGCTCATTTCCTGCGCCTCCATCCTCGTCGTTTCCAACGCTCTCGCCGAGACCCGCGTCTTCATCATCCCCAACCAGGCGGATGGCTACGGCGTCGATCAGTGCCTGGCCAAAAGCGACAAATGCGGCGCGCAGGTCGCCCGCACCTACTGCCAGTCACGCGATTTTGCCCAGGCTTCGGCCTATCGCCGGGTCGATCCCGACGAAATTACCGGTTCTGTCCCCAAATCCGGCGCAAACTGCTCCCATGGCCATTGCGATGAATATGTCGCAATCACCTGCCAGCGCTGAATTCGCTCGGAACTGGCGTACCTTAGGTCCAATTCCTGGCCTCTGAAACGACGTGACGATGCCGCAGGAAGCGGCTATGGGAGGGCGCGCTTCGGCCCCCCACATCACGCGTGGCCGTGACCTCGCTAGAATGGCGGATATGCCTGAATTTTTCTCTCTCTCCCGTGCTCGCTCGATTCTTGCCTGCGCCGTGCTCTTGAGCACGGTCGCGCTCGCCAATAACGCGTTCGCACAGGCCGGCCCGCCGGGACCTCCGCCTCAGCCCGGCCAGAACGGGCTCGGACCCAACCCGATGTGCGCGCGCCTGGAAGGCCAGCTCGCCGGGCTCGATCGTGGCGGCGGCGGTGATCCCGCACGCGAAGACCAGATCCGCCGCTATCAGGAGTCCCAGACCAAGCAGCAGGCCGAGCTCGACCGCGTCACCATGCAGGCCAAGCGCATGGGCTGCGATTCCTCCGGCTTCTTCTCGCTGTTCAGCGGCCAGTCGGCGCAATGCGGTCCGGTCAACACCCAGATCCAGCAGATGCGCGCCAATCTGGACCAGATCACCGGCAATCTCGAACGCCTGCGCGGCGGCGCCGGCGGCTTCAGCCCCGAGCGTGACAACCAGCGCCGCTCGGTGCTGGCAGCGCTGGCGCAGAACAATTGCGGCCCGCAATATGCCAACGCCGCGCAGTCGCAAGGCGGCGGCAACTTCCTGAGCAATCTGTTCGGCGGCAACAACCCCAACAATCCGCAAGGCGTGCCGCCGTCCGATCTCGGCCCGCAATCAGGCACCTATCGCACCGTGTGCGTGCGCACCTGCGACGGCGCCTACTTCCCGGTCTCGTTTGCGACCGTGCCGGCGCGCTTCCCGGACGACGAGAAGACCTGCAAGGCGCTGTGCCCGGCCGCCGAAGCCGTGCTCTACACCCATCGCAATCCCGGCGAGGACATGAACTCCGCGGTCTCCACCAGCGGCCAGCCCTACACAGCGCTGCCGACCGCGTTCAAATTCCGCAGCGAGTTCAACCCGTCCTGCTCCTGCAAGGCCGCTGGCCAGACCTGGGCGGACGCGCTCAAATCGGCAGACGACAAGGCATCGGCCGAGCAGCAGGGTGACATCATCGTCACCGAGGAGAGCGCCAAGAAAATGCAGCAGCGGCAGCTCAACAAGGGCACGCCGGCCGCCAATGGCAAAAAGGGTGCGACGCCGACCACGGCGACTGCACCTGTCACGACTCCGCCTGCCGATACCGGCGCCGCGACGACCTCGTCCGAGAACAAGCCGATCCGTTCGGTCGGGCCAAGCTTCCTGCCGCAACAGCAGAAGTAGGCGGCACAACCGTCATGCCCCGCCAAGGCGGGGCATCCAGTACTCCGTGTCATCACTTGGGTTTCGACAACGTCCGCCGCGGCGTACTGGATCATCCGCCTTCGCGGATGATGACAGCGTCGTACGTGACGAACCGTCCATCCCACGACCTCCGGCCAGCCTCACCCCTCGAATGCGTCGATCGAGGCTTTGCTCCCACGCGACACCAGCGTCTCGTCCGGGGCGGCGAGCTGCTCGCCTTTATCGCGAAAACGGTTGGTAATGGGATAGCGGCGGTCGCGGCCGAAATTCCTGGCCGTCACCTTGACGCCGGGCGCGGCCTGGCGGCGCTTGTATTCGGCGACGTTGAGGAGATGGTCGATGCGGGTCACCGTCTCGCGGTCGAAGCCGGCGGCGATGATCGTGTCGAGCGGCTCCTCGCGCTCGATCAGACGCTCCAGGATGGCATCGAGCACGTCGTAGGCCGGCAATGAATCCTGGTCGGTCTGGTTCTCACGCAGCTCCGCGGTCGGCGGACGCGTGATGATGTCGGGCGGGATCACCTCGCCTTCCGGCCCCAGCGCCCCCTCGGGCTTCCACGAATTGCGCAAGCTTGCCAGCCGAAACACCTGCGTCTTGTAGATATCCTTGATCGGATTGAAGCCGCCGTTCATGTCGCCATAGAGCGTGGCGTAGCCGACCGACATCTCCGACTTGTTGCCTGTCGTCACCACCATCAGGCCGGTCTTGTTGGAGATCGCCATCAGCAGCGTGCCGCGAGTCCGGGCCTGGAGATTTTCCTCGGTGACATCGGGCGGCAGATTCTTGAAGACGCCGGACAGGATGGTCTCGAACCCGGCCACCGCTTCCGCGATCGGCAGCACCTCGTAGCGGATGCCGAGATGGCCGGCGAGCTCGCCGGCGTCCGCAATCGAGCTTGCCGCAGTGTAGCGATAAGGCAGCATCACGCCATGCACCTGATCCGCACCCAGCGCATCGACCGCGATCGCGGCGCACAGCGCGGAGTCGATGCCGCCGGAAATGCCGAGCAGCACACCGGGAAAGCCGTTCTTGGCGACGTAGTCGCGCAGACCCAGCACGCAGGCCGCGTAGTCGGCGTGGTCGCCCTCGGGCTGCGCGGCGATCGGACCGGTGCAGCGCCAATCGTCGCCGCTTCGTGTGAACCGCAGTGTGGTGACGCTCTCCGCGAACGCCGGCAATTGCGCTGCGAGCGAAAGGTCGCCGTTGAGCGCGAAGGAAGCTCCGTCGAACACCAGTTCGTCCTGCCCGCAAACCTGGTTGAGATAGACCAGCGGCAGGCCGCTCTCGGTGACGCGCGCGACCGCGACCGACAAACGCACGTCGGCCTTGTTGCGGGCATAAGGAGATCCGTTCGGCACAAGGATGATCTCGGCGCCGGTCTCGGCCAGCGTCTCGACCACGTTCTCGTAATCCTCGGACTCCTCCAGCCAGATGTCCTCGCAGATCGGCACACCGACGCGCACGCCGCGCACGGTGACGGGGCCGGCCGCGGGGCCACGCGAAAACAGCCGCTTCTCGTCGAACACGCCGTAATTCGGCAGATTGCATTTGAAGCGTAGGCCAGCGATACGGCCGCCATCGAGCAGCGCGCAGGCATTGTAGAGCCTGCCCTCCTCGACCCAGGGCGTGCCGACCAGCATGGCCGGCCCGCCATCGGCGGTCTCGCGCGCCAGCGCTTCGATCGCAGCGCGGCAAGCTGCCTGAAAGGAAGGCTTCTGCACCAGATCTTCCGGCGGATAGCCGGCGATGAACAATTCCGGAAACAGCACGAGATCGGCGCCGTCGGCGGCTGCCTGCATGCGCGCCGCGCGCGCTTTCGCGGCATTTCCGTCGATGTCGCCCATGGTCGGATTGAGCTGGGCGAGCGTGACCGCGAATGCGTTGAGACGTTCGGTCATGGCGCTCCGATCAGAGCATGATCCGGAAAAGTGTGAAGCGGTTTTCCGAAAAGATCATGCTCAAAAACAGTCTAAAGCGCGAGACGCGCTCTAGAGGAATCCCAATCGCTCGATGATGGCGATGATCCAGAACGCGCCGGCCATCAGCAGCGCAACACCGACCGCGGCCGACCCCATGTCCTTGACCCGTCCGATCTGCTTGTCGTGATCCATGGTCAGCCGGTCGGCAAGCTTCTCGATCGCCGTATTGAGCAGCTCGACCACCAGCACGAACGCGACCGCGCAGATCAGCTCGACCGCGCGCATCGCGGTCGCGCCGACCAACCATGCAAGCGGCAGCGACAAGAGGAGCGCAACGATTTCCTCGCGGACGGCCTGCTCCGAGCGGAACGCAAAGGCCAGACCGTTACGGGAATTGATCGTGGCCTTCCAGATCCGCAGCAAGGTTCTAGAGCCCCGCTGCGGCGGGCATCGGCCTGACCTTGCCGGCGCGTTCCTGCTTGAGCAGTTCTGCGACCAGGAAAGCCATGTCGATGGATTGCTCGGCGTTGAGCCGGGGATCACAGACCGTGTGATAGCGGTCGTTGAGATCCTCGTCGGTGATCGCGCGGGCGCCGCCGAGGCACTCGGTGACGTCCTGACCGGTCATCTCCAGATGCACGCCGCCGGCATGGGTGCCTTCCGCGGCGTGAATCGCGAAGAACGACTTCACCTCCGACAGGATGCGGTCGAAGGGCCGCGTCTTGTAACCTGACGTCGAGGTGATGGTGTTGCCGTGCATGGGGTCGCACGACCAGACCACCACTTTGCCCTCGCGCTTCACGGCGCGGATCATGTTCGGCAGGTGCTCGCCGATCTTGTCGGAACCGAAGCGGCCGATCAGCGTCAGCCGGCCCGGTTCGTTGTCGGGATTGAGCACCTCGATCAGCTTCAGCAGTTCGTCGGGCTTGAGCGACGGTCCGCATTTGAGCCCGATTGGATTCTTGATGCCGCGGAAATATTCGATATGGCCGTGGTCGAGCTGGCGGGTGCGGTCACCGATCCAGATCATGTGACCCGAGGTCGCGTACCAGTCGCCGGTGGTGGAATCGACGCGGGTCATGGCCTGCTCGTAGCCGAGCAGCAGGGCCTCGTGGCTGGTGTAGAAATCGGTGGCGCGCAGCTCCGGGTGGGCCTCGAGATCGAGGCCGCAGGCGCGCATGAAATTGAGCGCATCAGAGATGCGGTCGGCCAACTCCTTGTAGCGGCGGGACTGCGGACTATCCTTGAGGAAGCCGAGCATCCACTGATGCACGCTGCCGAGATTGGCGTAGCCGCCGGTCGCGAAGGCACGCAGCAGGTTCAGCGTCGCGGCCGACTGGCGATAGGCCATCAGCTGGCGCTGCGGATCAGGGACGCGCGCTTGCTTGGTGAAGGCGATGTCGTTGACGATGTCGCCGCGATAGCTCGGCAGCTCGACACCGTCGATCTTCTCCATCGGCGAGGACCGGGGTTTTGCGAACTGGCCGGCGACGCGCCCGACCTTCACCACCGGGACGGCGCCGGCATAGGTCAGCACCACCGCCATCTGGAGCAGCACGCGAAAGAAGTCGCGGATGTTGTTGGCGCCGTGCTCGGCAAAGCTCTCGGCGCAGTCGCCGCCCTGCAGCAGGAAGGCCTCACCGGCCGCGACCCGCGCCAGCGCCTTTTTCAGATTGCGCGCCTCGCCCGCGAACACCAGCGGCGGAAAGGTCGCAAGCTGCGCCTCGACGTCGGCCAGGGCCTTGGCGTCGGGATAATCGGGCACCTGTAGCACCGGCTTGCTGCGCCAGGACTCGGGCGTCCACCGCTCGGACATCGCAATCTCTCCGTGAAGCAAAAAGCACAACCTGATCTGTGGGTTGCGAGGGTCGCCTTATACACAGGCTGGCCACCGGCCGCCAGTTGTAAATCCATCTGGCACTGCAAAGCCTTGCGGGCAAAGCCAAATTCGCATTTGCTGGGAAACGGCTTGGAAACTGGCAAGATACCTTCGGCCCATGAACGTGGCACTGGACGACGTTTTCATCGACGAGATCAGCTTCCCGGCGACCGACGGGTATGCGCTGAGCGGTACGCTATTCTTGCCGCGCGGCACCAAACGTCATGCTGTGTTGGTCAATTCGGCGACGGCCGTCCCGCGAAAAATCTATCGCGGCTTTGCCTCCTATCTCGCCCATCGCGGCTGCGCGGTCCTGACCTACGACTATCGCGGCATCGGCGACTCCCGGCTGCCGGCGATGGTCGGCTACAACCAGCCGAAATCGCTGGTCGGCTTCAAGGCCTCGATGTCGGACTGGGCCGCGCTCGACGTCACCGCCGCAGTGCACTGGATGCGCGAGCGGTACAACACTCTCCCGCTCGCCTATATCGGCCACTCCTTTGGCGGCCAGGCCCTTGGGCTAATCGCGAACAACACGGAGATTTCGCGCGCCGCGTTCGTGGCCTCGCAGGCCGCGACCTGGCGGCTGATGACGTCGCCGGAAAAATACCGCGTCTTTGCCTTCATGAATTTTGTCGGTGTGCCGCTCGTGCACGCGCTCGGTTACGCGCCGGGCTGGGCCGGCATCGGTGAGGATTTGCCCAAGGGCGTCTTCCTGCAATGGGCCGAGTGGGTCTCGAGCCCCCGTTATCTCTTCGATTCAAAGCTGCCGGCGCTGGAGAATTTCGCCAGGTTCAAGGGCGAGTTGCGCACACTCTGCTTTTCCGACGATCCCTGGGCGACGCGGCCCGCGGTCGAGCTGCTTGCGAGCGGATTCACCGCGATCAAGCCGGAGGTGCTCAACGTGAAGCCGTCCGACGTCGGCGCCAAGGCGATCGGCCATTTCGGCTTCTTCCGCCCCGACCACCGCGACACATTGTGGCGCGGCGTCGCGGAATGGTTCCAGGGAGAGTAGACGGCGCTTACCGGAGGATCGTGGTCAGCGACGAGTAGCGCTTGTTCGGCTTGGCTTCGCCCGGCGCGAATTGCGCAAACGCCTCGCTGACGCGGACGGCTGGCGGCGTATCGCCGGCGAAACGAAACTCCTTTGGCCGCGGCGCGTAGAAGCTGGCGCTGTAATAGGCGTCGTCGAAGCGTGCCTCGCCGACCCCGAACACTGCGTCGCACGCGAACAGGAGCGCATAGACTCCCGCGACCGCGACGACGACCTCCCTGAGAACTGACATGCTGATGCCCCACCCTGTTGCAGGCAGGATGCACGCCGGTTCCAAAGCCGGAGTTTAAGGCCGCACAGTTCTTGTCCGCAGGGTTTGCCGCCGCTGAGCGGAATGCAGACAATTCTATCAACCTCGAAAAAAGAGCCCGCCTGCACGTGGGGGCAGGCGGGCTCCAGGCTTGGCCGCTCGGGAGGTATCAGACGGCCAGATTCATCCAGACAGCCTTGGGCTCGGTGAAATTGTCGAGCGCGGCGGTGCCATGCTCGCGGCCGAGGCCGGAGTCGCGCTCGCCGCCCCAGGGCAGCCGCACGTCGGTATAGCCATAGGTGTTCATCCAGACCGTGCCCGCGCGCGCCTGCTTGGCGAAGCGCTGCAGCTTGCCGATGTCGCGGCTCCACACGCCGGCGGCGAGGCTGTAGGCCGTGCCGTTGGCAATCCGCAAAGCGTCGGCCTCGTCCTTGAACTTGATGACGCTGACGACGGGCCCGAAGATCTCCTCCTGCGAGATCCGCATCTCGTGCGCGACATTCGCGAACACCGCGGGGCTGATGAAGTAGCCGCGGTCGCCGACCTTCTCGCCACCGGTGACGAGGGTCGCGCCCTCCTTCCGGCCGATCTCGACATAGTCGAGGATCGACTTCATCTGCTTCTCTGAGATCACGGGACCGAGCGTCGTCTTGCGGTCGAGCGGGTCGCCGATCCTGAGCGACTTCGCGCGCGCCGCCAGTCGCTCGACGACCTCGTCATAGGCCTTCTCCTGCACGAGCACCCGGGAGCCGGCCGAGCAGACCTGGCCGGCGTTGAAGAAGATGCCGGAAGCCGCAGCTTTCGATGCGGCTTCGAGATCGGCATCGTCGAAAATGACGTTGGCCGACTTGCCTCCCAGCTCGAGCGAGATGCGCTTGAAGTTGCTTGCGGCGGCCTTCATGATTCCCCGCCCCACACCGGGAGAGCCGGTGAAGGTGACCTTGTCCACGTCAGGGTGATTGACCAGCGCGTCGCCGACGACCCGGCCGGGGCCAGTGACGACGTTGAAGACGCCCGCCGGCAGGCCGGCTTCGAGCGCGAGCTCGGCGATGCGTAGCGCCGACAACGAGGTCAGCTCGGCCGGCTTCATCACGATGGTGCAGCCGCAGGCCAGCGCCGGCGCGAGCTTCCACATCCCGATCATCAGCGGGAAATTCCAGGGCACGATCGCCGCGACCACGCCGACCGGCTCGCGCACGGTGTAAGTCAGGGCATCATCGCGCACGGGCACGACGTCGCCGCTGATCTTGTCGGCCCAACCGGCGTAGTAGATCAGCGTGTCGACGGCGGCCGGAAAATCCTGCCGCGATGTCGCGGAGATCGGCTTGCCGGCGTCGATCGACTCGAGCTCGATGATCTCCTCGGCGTGGGCCTTGAGCAGGTCTGCCCAGCGCAGCAGGATCTGGCCGCGTTCGGACGCCCGCATCGTGCGCCAGGGACCTTCGAAAGCGCGGCGCGCGGCGGCGACCGCATGCTCCACATCGGCCTCGTTGCCTTCGGCGACGACGGCGATGACCTGCCCAGTGGCCGGATTGAGCGACTTGAAGGTGCGACCGGAGCTGGCGGGGACGCGGCGGCCGTCGATCAGCAGATGCTGTGGGCGGGACATCAACTCGCTCGCAGGCGAATGCACAAAGTCATATGCAGCAGACATCATATTTTCTCCAGTTCTGGTATACCAGACTAGGCGCCTAGGGGCGGGAGTAAATATGATATGGATTGCAAATGGACCACCATCATATGAAGTGCAGTTCATAAGGAAGACCGATGCTTCAGATCGAGATCGAGGCCGTCTGGCGGTTTCGCCGCGAGGGCAATCCGCGCACCGCCATCATCATGCTCGGCGTCCTCAACGAGATCAGGAGAACCGGGAAGATCACCAGCGCGGCCAGGGACGCGCATCTCTCCTATCGCCATGTCTGGAATCTGATCGAGCAATGGTCGGAGTTCTTCGGCACGCCGCTGGTCGAGACCCAGCGCGGCAAAGGCTCAAAGCTCACACCGTTCGGCGAGCGGCTGGTGTGGGCGGGCGAGCGCATGCAGGCCCGGCTCGGACCTCAGCTTGAAAATTTGGCGCAGGAGTTGGCAAGCGAGATCAAGCCATTCCTCGAGCAGCGCCCGTCGGTGATCCGCGTGCATGCCAGCCACGGCTTTGCGGTCGCAAAACTGCGCGAATTCCTCGACCGCGAGCCCGGCATCGGCGTCGATCTGCGCTATGTCAGCAACCAGCATTCGCTGGTCTCGCTGGCGCAGGGCGCCTGCGATCTCTCCGGCCTGCATCTGCCGCACGGCGCGCTGCGCGCCCAGGGCATCAAGGCTGCGCGCGAATGGCTCGATCCCCGCGAGGATCGCATCATCAGCTTCGTCACACGCGAAATGGGATTGATGGTCGCGCGCGGCAATCCGCTGCGCATCGCTTCGCTTGATGATCTCACCGGACCCAAAGTCCGCTTCGTCAACCGCGATCACGATTCCGGCACGCGGCTTCTGTTCGACCAACTGCTTGCGGCAAACGGAATCGACGAGAGCCGCATCAACGGCGCGCAGCAGATCGAATTCACCCACGCCGCGGTCGCAGCCTATGTCGCGAGCGGCATGGCTGACGCGAGTTTCGGCGTCGAAGCCGCGGCCCGGCATTTCGGCCTCGATTTCATCCGGCTCTTGACCGAGGATTATTTCTTCGTCTGCAAGCGCGCGTTCCTGGATACCGGGCCGATGCAGCGCATCCTGGAGATCATCCGCAGCGCCGATTTTCGCGCGGCCGTCGCGACACTACCCGGCTATGTGCCGTCGGACACGGGCACCGTCACCGGCGTGAAGGCGTTTCTGGAGATGCACGCCGTGCGATGATGCCGAAGGATGCCGTCGCCTTGTCCGCGCCGGTCAGATCGCCGGCTCGTCCTTCAGCGCCGACAGGACCCGCTCGCCCTGCGCGGTCAGCCGGTACGTCACCAGCGGACGGCTCGACGGCGGCTTTCGCGCGAGCTCGACGATGTAGCCGCGCACCATCAGGGCTTCGAAGCTGCCGTAATAGCCGAACATGCTGATCTGGTTCTGCCTGAGCAGCTTGAACTCGCGCAAGAGACGGATCTCGTTGCCCGAGAGCAGTGAGCGGCGCACGCGTTGAACGAACCGCGCGCGCTGCTCGAACCAGGCCTGGTCCGGCAGTTCGTGCGAGGCCGGTGCCGGGGCCCGTTCGCAGAGACGCGCGTCCTGCGCAATCTCAACCATCACCTGCGGCAGGCTCGGCATGGTGCTGCTGACAACCGCGTCCTTCGCAACGTCGAGCAACGCGAGCGGCCAGCGCCGCTTGTTGTCCACCATAACAGGCGGTGGCACGACGCTGTCGCGCACCAGTTGCTCGAAGCGTCCGGCGGTCACGCCGACATAGGCGGCCGCGCGACGGCGATCGACCAGGCGCGTGTCCGGCGCGACCTCGCAAACAATGTTCTCGTCCACCCCGAATCCCCTGGCGCCTCGTTGCGCATGGCATGACGGTCTGGCGGGACCGGCAATCCGGCGGCGAACCTAGGTGGGAGGAGCGCGCTCGAAAAGCACAGAATTTCGCACATGTTGATGCCGTTTCAGCAACAGCTATAGTCCAGCCGGGGGTCCCATGCGCTTTCACTCACCGGCCATCCAGTACTTCCACGCCGTTCGCCGCACCGGTTCGATCCGGGCCGCGGCGCGCCTGCTGAACGTTGCCTCGTCCGCCGTAAGCCGCCAGATTCTCAAGCTTGAACAAGAGGTTGGGTCACCGTTGTTCGAGCGCAATGCGCGCGGCCTGACGCTGACGACGGTCGGCGAGATGTTGGCCCGGCACGTCATGAACGTGCTCCAGGACCTCGACCGCTTCCGCTCGGACGTCGCGTCCCTGTCCGGGACGTGGCACGGCACTGTCAGCATTGCCTGCATCGAGTCGCTCACGGAGTCGGTGCTGCCGGACCTGATAGCCGCCCATCGCGGCCGCGCCCGGCGCGTCAGCTTCACCACCGAGGTGAAGGGATCGTCGGATGTGCTGGAGGCCCTGAGCCGCGGCGAGGCCGACATCGGTATCGCCATGGCGCTTCGCCATCCGCCGGATCTGCGCCAGGTCGCGTTGAAGCGGTTTCGCCTCGGCGCGGTCGTGGCGTGCGATCATCCCCTGGCGCGCGGCAAGACGGTCACGCTGACCCAATGTCTCGCCTTTCCAGTCATCCACGCGCTGCCGGAGCTATCGATCTACCATCTGCTCCAGCCGCTGATCGCGCAGCTGTCCGAGACGCCGGAGCCTGCCATCCAGGCCAACTCGATCGACCTGATGCGCGAGCTCGCCGCGCGCGGCGTCGGCGTCGCCTTCCAGACCCAGCTCGGCATCGACCGACTGTCGCGCGACAGCCGGCTCGTCTTCCTGCCGCTCGACAACGCCGGCAGTCCGGTGTGGTCAGATCTCGGCATCTACGTTCGCGCCGAGCGCACCCTGCCCGCCCACACGGAATCCTTCCTCCAGGAGCTGGTGCGCGAATTGGGCGAGCGCGAGCGGCGGGAAAACGCGGCCTATCCGCAGGTTGCGTGATGAAGCGTCGCAGTAGTCTTCCGGGATAGGGCCGATGGTCGACCATCTGATACCGTTTGTATTTTGCGGCTCATCCCTCACGCCAGGATTCCGAGATGCCGCTATGTCGGCTGAAGCCTTCGCGAATCCTCGGCATCGAGCGCTTCTCGGATTTCGCCGAGTTTCGCGCCAACGAGGTGCTCGGCCTCGGCATCAGCACGCCGCTCCGCCCGCGCGAATTCTCGCTGTCTCGCGCCATCCTGCCGCTCCAGGATGGGCTGTTCGTGCTCCAGCGCTCCTTTGCACGGCGGTTTGAGGCCGAGATCGGCACGGACAATGGTGTCGGCCTCGTTGTCCCCCTCGCGTTTCACTCCACCTCCAACGGCCGCGAGGTCGACAATTCCACGATTGCCATGATGCGCGGCAAAGCGCCCGTAGATGCGATCGAGCATCATCCCAACACTTACCTGATGCTGCGCTTCAACTCGGACATGCATCATCGCGGCTGGACGGATTTCGACACGGGCCTCGCATATGTTCGCGCGCGGGACCATCCGATGGCGCGCCTGCGTACCGCTATCCTGGAGATGTTCTCGCTCGCCTCGGCGTGCAACGATCCCCGGCAATTCGAGGCGCTCAACCGACCCATCCAGGAGACGCTGCTCGCCTGCCTCGACGATGCGCTCGCGCCGGCAGGCGGGCTAACCGCGCGACGCGGATCGTTCGCCAAGCACCGCAAGCTGATCGCGCGCCTCGACGAAATGGTCATGTGGTCCGGCAGCAGGGCACTCTACAGTGACGACCTCGCCTCTGCGCTCGGCGTATCGGTGCGTACGCTCCAGACGGCCGCGCACGCAGTGCACGGCGTGAGCCTGCACCACTATCTGCGCCTCAAGCGGCTGTGGTCCGCCCGCATCCAGCTCATGGTCGGAGGCGGTGGCATGAGCGTCAAGGCCGCAGCGCTCGGCAACGGCTTCTGGCATCTTGGTGAGTTCTCGCGCGGCTACAGATTGGCGTTCGGCGAGACGCCCTCCGAGACGCTGGCGCGGAGCCGACGTCCCTGAGCGCAGCCTTCGGTCTTTGAGCGGCCGTGTGTCACGCTCAGCCGTGGCCGGCTCCCTTGCGCTGGCCGCTATCGCCGAGGCGGTCGACCCAGGCGATGCCGATCGCGGAGATGATGAAGGTCAAGTGGATCAGCACCTGCCACATCACGCCGCTCTCGGTGAAATTACTCCGCGTCGTGCCGAGATTACCTGCCTCGATGAAGGTCCTGAGCAGAGAGATCGAGGAGATGCCGATGATCGCCATCGCAAGCTTGATCTTGAGCACGCTGGCGTTGACGTGGCTGAGCCATTCGGGCTCGTCCGGATGACCGCTGAGGTTCAGGCGCGAGACGAAGGTCTCGTAACCGCCGACGATCACCATCACCAGCAGGTTCGAGATCATCACGACGTCGATCAGCCCGAGCACGACCAGCATGATCTGCTGCTCGCTGGCGTCGAACGAGTGCACGACCAGGTGCCAGAGCTCCTTCAGAAACAGCAGCACATAGACGGCCTGCGCGACGATCAGGCCGACATAAAGCGGGACCTGCAGCCAGCGCGAGCCAAAGATGAGTTGGGCAAACGCGCCGATCTGCGGCGCCGGCACGGAAACCGCCGAAGGTGCTTTGGGTTCGGACGTCATTGATCACTCCGGATGATGGACAGGCACGTTGCCTCAGAGACTCGCGATCACAGGCGCGAGCTCGAGCGACCCGCGATAGATCATCTCGAAGGCGACGTAAACGATGATGGCGAGGCCGACATAGCCGATCCAGCGCTGCTTCTGGAGCACGCGGCCGAGCAAATCGGCGGCAACGCCCATCAGCGCGACCGACAATAACAGGCCGAAGGCGAGGATGTAGGGATGCTCGCGCGCAGCCCCCGCGACCGCGAGCACGTTGTCGAGTGACATCGAGACGTCGGCGGCGACGATCTGCACGGCCGCCTGTCTGAAGGTCTTTCGGGAGGCAGGAGCAGCGCTACTGCCGCCATGGCTGAAAGCGAGTTCGTTCGCATGCGCGGACTGCTCGCGCAGCTCCCGCCACATCTTCCAGCAGACCCAGAGCAGCAGCACGCCGCCGGCGAGCAACAGCCCAATCACTTGCAGAAGCTGGGTCGCGACGCCGGCAAAGACGATGCGCAAGACGGTGGCGGCGATGATGCCGACGACGATGGCGCGCCGGCGCTGCTCGGCCGGCAGGCCGGCTGCGGCAAGGCCGATGACGACGGCATTGTCGCCGGCGAGCACGAGGTCGATCAGGACGACCTGAAGCAGCGCGGTCAGCGCTTCGGTGGTGATGAATTCAGTCATGATTGGTCATTTTTCGGTGCGGCAGGATCGAGCCATTGCGGCTTCTTCCGCTCGACCCAATCCAAAACCTTGCCGCGCGAGGATCGCAGTGCGGGAACGTCTTCCGCGAGCAAAGCGAGGCCGAGCGGGAGCATCCAGATTCCGAGCACCGGCAGGAAGGAGAGTACGCCGCCGACAATGAGCAAGGCGCCCGAGGGGATTCTCACCCAGCGGCTGGACGGCTTGAGCAGATAGGTGACGGTGTCACCCATGCGCGGCGGGAGGCGACGGACGAGCTTGTCGAGGCGCGGGTCGCCGCCGGCCATCTGGCCGGTAGCACCCGCAGTCCCTGTCTTATCTTCGTCCGAAACTACGCTCATGCTTACTCCTCGGCGGCGATGCGTTGTTCGGCCCGCACTGCACCCGGCGCCACCTGCTTTGCGCGCGGCAGCACCAGCGTCAGCAGGCGCAACAGCTTGATCGCCTGCACTTCGTGGGGATGCACGTCCTCGTCGGCGGCCGCGACGCGCTCCGACAGTTCCATCAAATGAGCCGACAGCGGCAGGTCCGAAACCGGACGCAAATTCTCGATCACCACATTGGCGAAATCCGGCTCCTCGAGTCGTTCGGCAAGCTCGTCGAACATGGCGTAGAGCCGGTCCTCCGATATGTGCGGTGCGAGCTTGCGATCCCGGATGAAACGGACGACCTCGTCGCGTTCGACCGGCGAAACTTGGCGGTCGGCAACCGCAACCAGCGCGCCGACGATCACCAGCGCCACCGCAGCCTGCTCGTTCAGGCTGGACGGCTCGGTGATCTCGATTTCGATCGGATTGGAATGCTTGGCGTCGGACATCGTTGCTCCCTTATCTTGCGAAATGACCGCACGGAGCTGCGATGGGGACGATTGGGTCGGAGAGACTCTCAAGAAGGCCCGACGATCGGCCGATCCATCGCATTCGCGCGGGACAGGTCATCCGACATCACGAGGTTTGCCGACGCGTCGGCGTCCTCGCCAGAGGGGCCCGGATTCTTGTTCCTTCCACACATAAAGATGGGACTGTCGGAATCAAGGCGACGCGACTGCGACCAGCCGCCGCATCGGGTTCCGTGTGTTACTCCACCCGCTCGACAAGATGCGCCCGCGAGGGCGAGGGCTCGAACCTGTCGCCGAAATACTGCGTCTCGTGCGCCACCAGGCCGTCGCGGAATTCCATGATGCTCACCACGTAAGACGGCACCCCGTCATAGGTCAGCACGAATTCGCTCACCCAGAGATCGTTACCGCCGACGATTCGCCGAACCGTGAAGCGCTTCTTGTTCGGTTGCACGAACCGGCTCTGCTGGATGTTGCTGCGACCGCGGATGCGCTCGCCGGATTGCGGATAGTCGAGCACCGCGTCCCCGCGATAGATGTCGTGCTCGGCCTCGAAATCGTTCGCATCCGAAGCGTCCCAATGCCGCTGGAGCGCGGCCAGCTTGCCCTGATCATCCATCGTGGCCTCCCGTTGTCCCGATTGCGTTGGCGTTACGGCATCTCAGATTGGCCTCAGGGCCGCCGGTGGCAAGGCTTGCTCGCAACCTCTAACAACGACTAACGAGCCAAAAACGCCCTCTTGCTGCAAGGATGACGGCAGAACCGCGCAGCCAGATCGGGAACAATGGCACGTCTGCTTTCAATCAATGTCGGCCTGCCGCGCGACGTCGCCTGGCAGGGTCGGACCGTCCACACCGGCATCTGGAAGGCGCAGGTCACAGGCCCGCGCAGGGTGCGCCGGCTCAACATCGATGGCGACGGCCAGGGCGATACGGCCGGTCATGGCGGCGAACATCGTGCCGTATTCGTCTATCAGAACGAATCCTATCGGTACTGGCAGGAGCATCTCGGTCGATCGAACCTCGTTCATGGCCAGTTCGGCGAGAACTTTACGGTCGAGGGCCTCGCCGACACCAACGTGTGCATCGGAGACCGCTACAGGATCGGCTCTGCCCTGTTCGAAGTGACGCAGCCGCGCGTCACCTGCTACCGGCTCGGCATTCGGATGGACGAGCCGGACATGGCCGCGCTGCTGGTCAGGCACGGGCGGCCCGGATTCTATTTCCGTGTGCTCGAGGAAGGCGACGTCGAAGCCGGTGACGAGATCAAACAGATCGCTGTGGGACCCGAGCGCATGAGCGTGTTCGAGGTCAATGCGCTGCTTTACCTGCCGCCGCATCCGCGCGAACGCCTGGAGCGCGCGCTGCGGATTCCCGCGCTGAGCCGCGGGTGGCAGCGTTCATTCGCGGCGCTGCTCGAGCAGCAGAAGGACAACAAGATCGCGGGAAACGCCGGACTTGGGCCGGCGGCGAGCCCTCCTCCGGCCTGGCGCGGATTCCGCTCATTTCGCGTGGCGCGCAAGATCGCCGAAAGCGGCAACGTGACGTCGCTGATCCTCGAACCCGCCGACGGACATCCCGTGGCGGCCGCCCTGCCCGGTCAATTCGTCGTCATCAGGCTCGAACCTTCCGCTGCGCAGGCGATGACGCGCAGCTATTCGCTCTCGAGCGGCGCCGATGCCGCGTCCTATCGCATCAGCGTCAAGCGAGAAGCGCACGGCGCCGCCAGCCGCTACATCGCCGACGAGCTGGTGGACGGCGCTGCCGTGCAGCTCGGTGCGCCACGCGGCAGTTTCACGCTCCGGCAAGATGCGCGCCCCGTCGTCCTGCTGAGCGCCGGCATCGGCGTCACCCCGGTACTCGCAATGCTCCACGCCCTCGCCGCCGAAGGGACGACGCGGGACGTGTGGTGGCTGCACGGCACCCGCAACGGCCGCGAACATGCATTCGCCGCCGAGGCGCGCGAGTTGCTAGGTGGGCTCTCTCGTCACCATAGCCACGTCTGCTACAGCGCGCCTGACCCGGACGATCGTCTCAATGTGGCGTTCGATACAGCCGGACATCTCGACGGACGCTTGCTCCAGACCCTGAGCGTGCCGCGTGACGGCGATTTCTATCTGTGCGGACCGGCAGCTTTCATGAGCGATCTGAAAGCTGGCCTCGCAACGCTGGGCATCGCACCGGATCGCATCCACACGGAATTGTTCGGCGCCGGACCATCCTTGACGCCCGGCATAGCGTCCTCCCCGCAGAAGCGAGCGCACTCGCCGGTTGGCGCTCCTGGCCCCGGCCCGATGGTTTCGTTCGCCCGCAGCGGCCTCAACGTGTGCTGGGGACCGGCCTACGCCAGCCTGCTGGAATTGGCCGAAGCTTGCGACGTCCCCGTGCGCTGGTCGTGCCGGACCGGCGTCTGCCATAATTGCGAGAGCGGATTGATCGCGGGGACGGTCGACTATGCGCCGGATCCGCTCGATCCGCCGGCGGACGGCAATGTCCTGATCTGCTGCTCGCGGCCCCGAAACGACGTCGTGATTGATCTGTAAAACTGGGAGAGCGTAATGCGACCTGACATGATACCGGGAGTAACTTTCCCTGATTACGAGCTCAGCGACCACACCGGCAAACATCGAAAGCTCTCCGAGCTGCAGGCGGGCGATCCGATGGTACTCGTGCTCGGCCGCGGTGGATTTTGTCCCAAGGATCGCCGCCAGGCCGAAGGCTTGCTGCAACTCCATCGCGAAATGGAGGTGGGCTATTGCCGGATGGTCACGATCACGACCGACAATATCACCCAGACCAGTGAATATCGCAGCGGCGTCGGAGCGCACTGGCCCTTCCTCTCGGATTCGCGGCGCCTCGTTCAGAAAGATCTCGACATCGCCGAATACACCGACCCCGTCCATAATCCGATGATTCCGCACGTGGTCGTGCTCGAGCCCGGCCTTGTCATTCACAAGATCTATAACGGCTACTGGTTCTTCGGCCGTCCAACCGTCGAAGAACTCCGCCAGGACCTCAGGGCAGTCGGCATGAAGTGCCGGCCGGATTGGGACATCGCGGCGCCCGGCCTCAGGGCACTGTGGGACCAGGGCCGCAAGGAGCATTTTCATCCCTACGGCAAGGCTTACGTCGAAACTCTCGGCGAACGGGACTAGAACCACATTCCGACATCGTCCGCTCGGGCGAATGCCGGCTTGGAATGTGGATGATCCAGATGAAGACCAATCCTGCTCTCCGTGCCGACCGCATGGGCGCGCGCCAGATCTACGAGGCCTTGAGAGATCAGATCCTGGCGCGGGTGTACGGGATCGACGGGTTGCTGCCGTCCTCGCGCGCGCTGGCCGGCGAAATGGGCGTGGCACGCTCGACCGTCACGATCGCCTACGAACAGCTCGCCGCCGAGGGCTTCATCGAGACACGCCATGGCGCGCGGCCGCGGGTGGCCCGCGCCGTCGTCGAGCGGGGACACGCGCGCGTAGTGTCGCGAGCGTCGGCGCGGAAGGTGCGGCTGTCGGCCTTCGGGGACCGGTTGCTTCAAGACCCGCCGCGCTGGACCGAGCCGCCGCGCGGGCTCGTCGCCAACTTCCGCTATGGCGAGCTCGCACCGTCGGATTTCCCGGTAGTGGCCTGGAAGAAGGCCGTGACTGCTGCGATGGCGCGCAAGCCCGAGCGGCTGGCCTATGACGATCCCTGCGGCGCGCTGCGGCTGCGGACCGCACTCCAAGGCTATCTCTGGCGGTCGCGCAGCGTCCGCTGCGAGGTCGATCAGATCGTCGTCGTCAACGGCTCGCAGCAGGGCCTCGACATCTGCGCGCGCCTGCTGCTCGACGCCGGCGAGCGCTTCGTGATGGAGGATCCCGGCTACCAGATGGCGCGGCACACCTTTGCGGCGACGGGCGCCGAGACGATCCCGATCCCGGTCGACGCGGATGGACTGGAGACCACGCGGCTCGACGGCGTTGAAGCCCGCCTCGCCTATGTCACGCCGTCGCACCAATATCCGCTCGGCGGCGTCATGCCGATCGGACGCCGGCACCAATTGCTCGCCTGGGCCAGGGCAAACGACGCCTACGTGATCGAGGATGATTACGACAGCGAGTATCGCTACGACACCAAGCCGATCCCGCCCCTGCACGCGCTGGCAGGCGGCGGCAATGTGATCTATCTCGGCACCGTCTCCAAGACGCTCTCGCCGACCTTGCGGATCGGCTATCTTGTTGTGCCCGCCGCCCTGCGATCCCTGTTCGCCGCGGCCAAGCAGATCATGGACCGGCACACGCCGCTGATCGAGCAGGACGCTCTCGCGTCGATGCTCGAAAGCGGCGCCTATGACAGCCACATCAGGCGCGTGCGCCGGCGCAACGCCGAACGCCAGCGAGCGCTGCTCGACGCGCTTCGCCGCCGGTTCGGGGATCGCGTCCGGATCGAGGGCACTGCCGCCGGCCTGCACATCGTGGCGTGGTTCGACGACCTGCCGCAGAAGCGAGAGGACGCGTTGATCAAGGAGGCCCATTCCAAGGGCGTCGGCATCTATCCCGTCTCGGCACTGTTCGTCGGACCTCGCCGACCGCGCAAGACAGTCGGCCTCGTTATGGGCTATTCGGCACTGGAGGTCGCACAAATCGAGCGCGGCTGCAGGCTTCTTGCACAGGCCGTCGCCGAACTGGACTGATCAAATAGACGATAACTGGCAGTTTCTTACAGGCCAGATTTTGGCTATCTCCAGACCAACATCGGAGATAGACCATGTACATCCCTCCCGCCTTCAAGGACGACATCGAGAGCATCCGGGCGACCATTCACGGCGCCCGCCTCGCCAGCCTGGTCACGGCCACCAGCGAAGGCCCCGTCGCCACGCCGCTGCCGCTCTTTCTCGACGAGGGCGAAGGCGAGCATGGCGTGCTGTACGGACATGTGGCGAAAGCCAATTCGCAATGGAAACTGCCGCCGATCGGAGAGGCGCTGGCGATCTTTGGCGGTCCCGACGCCTATGTGACGCCGTCCTGGTATGCGACCAAGCAGGAAACCGAAAAGGTCGTGCCGACCTGGAACTACGTCGCCGTGCATGCCTACGGCCCAGTCGAATTCTTTCAAGACCCCGAGCGCCTGCTCGACGTCGTGACGCGGCTCACGAACAGGCATGAAGGATCGCGTGCCAAGCCTTGGGCCGTTACGGATGCCCCTGCCGATTTTATCGCCGCGCAGTTGCGCGGAATCGTCGGCGTGCGCATTCCCGTCGTGCGGTTCGAAGGCAAGCGCAAGATGAGCCAGAACCGTCCCGAGGCCGATCGCGTCGGCGTCGCACAAGGTCTCGCAGCGAGCGAGAATGCAGATGATCGCGAAGTTGCGCCATTGATTCCGGTTCCGGTGTAGTGGCCACTTGGTTCCCGACACTCGCTGTCGGGAACCATCGTCCTGTCAGGTTCGTTGATACATTTCAGCAAGCATCTCCTGACAGGATTCCCATGTGTCGCTGGATCGCATACCGGGGCGAGACCACGTCTTTCGAACCCTACGTCACCGAGCCCGAGCATTCGCTGATCGCGCAAAGCATCCGCTCGCTCCAGTCGACCGCCGGCTCGAATGGCGACGGCTTTGGTCTCGGCTGGTACGGCGAGCATCCGGAGCCTGGTCTTTATCGTGAAACACGCCCGGCCTGGTCGGACGAGAATCTCCGCTACCTCTGCCGCCATTTGCGCTCGCATCTGTTCTTCGCTCATGTGCGCGCCGCCACCGGCACGGCAGTGACGCGGCAGAACTGCCATCCCTTTGCCTGCGGCCAGTGGATGTTCATGCACAACGGCTTCGTCGGCAGCTGGAACCGCCTGCGGCGCAAGGTCGAGGCGCTGATCCCCGATGCCTACTACCCCTCGCGGACAGGCACGACCGATTCGGAAGCCGTGTTTCTCGCCATGATGGGCGCGGGACTCGATGCCGATCCACTCGGCGCTACGCATCGCGTGCTGCGATCCCTCGTCGGCCTCGTCAACGAAGGCGAGCTTCGTGAGCGGCTGCGCTTCACCAGCGCCATCGCCAACGGCCGGGATCTCTATGCCTTCCGGGTCGCCGTCAACGATGCCGCCAACACGCTGTATTTCCGCGAGGCCGGCGGCCAGGTCATCGTGGTGTCCGAGCCGTTCGACAAGGAAACGGACTGGACAGAAGTGCCCCCGAATCACGCGCTGGTCGCACGTGCGTCCGAAAGCGCGAAAATTGTTCCGTTCGACCTTGCAATTTCCGGTGGGGCCGACGCGGAACCCGCCCCTGTCAGAAGGATTATCGCCCGCAGGTAAATACCTTGGCCGGGTGGCACAATGACATTTGCATCAGACGTTTTGAAACTTCTGCGGCTCGATTCCTCGGAAGACAAGCAGCACCTCGTCATTCGCTCCGCCGGCGGACGCGGCAAAGCCGCGGAATATTCGTTCGGCATCGAGGAGGAATACTTCCTCGCCGATCGGCGCAGCCTTGAGGTCGCGATCCAGACCCCGAATGAGCTTTTCGAATCTGCGAACTGGTCCACCGGCGGCCAGGCGATGCGGGAGATGTTGCAGTCGCAGCTCGAGGTCGCCACCAACGTTCATGTCGACGTCGCCGACGCGCGCGAAGAGCTTCGCTTCCTGCGTCGCGAAGTCGCAAACGTCGCGGCACAATACGGCTTCGTGATCATGGCCTGCGGCACACATCCGACCGCGGTCTGGCGCATGTCGCAGCCGAGCCCGAAGCCGCGCTACGAGGAGATGATCGAGGATCTGCGCAGCATCGGCCACCGCAACCTGATGTGCGGCATGCATGTCCACGTCCAGCTGCCCGATCCGGACAAGCGCATGGCGGTGATGCGAGCGATGCTGCCGCATCTGCCGTTGTTTATCGCCCTGTCGGCCTCCTCCCCGTTCTGGAATTCACACAAGACCGGGCTGAAGGGCTATCGGCTCGCCGCCTATTCCGAGCTGCCGCGCACCGGCCTGCCAGAATTGTTCGAGAGCAGGCAGGATTACGACGAATATGTCGGCGCGTTGCAGCGCTCCGGCGTGATCCCCGATGAAAGCCACATCTGGTGGGCCATGCGCCCCTCCATGAAGCACCCGACGCTCGAGCTGCGTGCGCCCGATACCTGCACCTTCGTCGACGACGCCGTTGCCATTGCCTCGCTCTATCGCTGCCTGACCCGCTATCTCTACCTGCGGCCTCATCTGTCGAAAGAGGTCACCGCGGTGGAACGCGCGATCGCGGTGGAGAACAAATGGCGCGCCCAGCGCTACGGCACCGATTGCATCTTTGCCTCCAAGGACGGGCCGGTCGAGATCTCCGAGCTGCTCTCCCGCGTGATCGAGGACATCGCCGAAGACGCCGCCGCGCTGAACTGCGCCGCCCAGGTCGAACACTGTCGTACCATCGTCGAACGTGGCAGCTCGGCTGAATTCCAGCTTCGCGCCTTCCGCGACAATGCGGAGGACATCGCCGCGGTGTCGCGCTGGATCGCAGACGCGACGATCTCGGGGACGAGCACCCCGGCCGCAGGCGTTCCCGCGCCCTCATAGCGCCCGCGCAAGCTTCGGGAGCAACGATGTCGCTCCTGAATCCGGAAAGTCGCGGAGAGAACCATGAATCGCGTCAAATGTTGCGCCGGCTGTGGCCATGGCCTCATTCCGATGCTCTCGGCCAAAGGTCTCGCGGAGCTCAGCTGCCTGTGGTGCGAGCTCATCGAGGCGCGTGCAGTGGACATGGCGAAATGGGCTGACAGCCCGTACGGCAAGCCCGAGCGGACCCTCCGTCGATCTTTCGAATGAACGGCTTCAGACATCCGGCCGCCGACTTCCTCTGATCGGCGCAGCTGCACGTCCGCGCCAGGATGCCGACAAATTAGACAAGACACGTTTCGTGGCGAGGTTTGCAGACCGGGCGAACATGGCCATGCAGGCTGGCGAAGGGTGTCAGCTAACCTCAGGTGCAACCTCGATTTTTCCTCGCGTGGCGGCGAGTCGCCAAACCTTGCGTGTCGCACAGCACCTCGACTGGCCCAAAATTCGCAAGGCAGCATCAGTCCTGATCCCCTGCTCTCCCGATTGGAGCGGCAAGAAGCGTGCGCCGAGAGAGGGTGAGCGGGCCAGATCGGAGAATGCCATGAACGTGCATGCCGCCGGCGATCTCAAAATCACCGGCCTCACCCGTCCGGACGGCGCGCCCCTTCGCCTCAACGATCAGGAGTTCGTGGCGATCGATCGCGACCGGAATGCGAAGTTCGAGGCAACGTACCGGCCGCAGGCCCTCTACAATCGCGCCAACGAGGGCTTTCACGCCAACAACGAAACCTTCCTGCTGCACGAGGTCGCGACCAATCTGCCGATCTACCTGCCCGACACCGGCCCGACCGACTTCCATCTTCATCTGCCGCCGGGCGGCTTTCAGCTCGTGCTGGTCACCTCGGGCGCGTTCACCTTCGACTATGACGGGCGCTTCTACAATGTTGGCCCCGGCGCGGTGATGCTGCAAAGCGCGATCGTGCACCGCCAGCTGTTCTACACTTGGTCGGGACTGTCGACCGAAGAGAATTTGAAGACGCCGCAGACGGTGGTGCCGGATCCGATCTCGATGGGCTATTCGGGCAAATTCCTCGAAGCGTTCATCACTGACCCGACGACGTTTCCAAACCCGACCATCGTCGGTCCCGACCAGATCAACGAGGCCGAGACGCCGCGGGTGGCCTGGAGCCATTCCCTGCACGATCGCCCGGTCGATGCAGGTTTCTGGCTTCAAGACCCCTTGGCGCTCGATGCGCTGTTCAAGCCGCTCACCGACAGCCCGATCAAATCGGCCATGCCGGTTTACGTGCGCGATATCGGGATCGAAGTCCCGAGCGGCCATCTCGTCACCGGCCACATCATCGCAACCGATCCGCGCGGCCAATCGCTCTTGCCCAAGAGCGCGTCGGCAGCAGCCAACACTACATGTTTCGCCAAGGGCGAGGTCGTGATCTACCGCGTGATCCGCGGCACGGCCGAATTCAGGAACAAGACTGGTGAGACCTTTGAGCTCACGGCCGGCGATGTGGTGACAGCGGGCAAGAACGCCACAAGTCTCGTCGGCGTGGGTGAGAACACGCAGGTCCTTCGGCTCGGCCTCCTCAAAGGCATGAACGACCTCCGCAGTTGGACGCCGACGCAACGCGACGAGATCGACGGCCTCGCCGGTCAGATCATCTCACAGAAGGACATCCGTCCCCTGCGCACCGAGGGCAAGCCAGTCGGTTACCTCTACGGCTGAGCGGAGTTACTCCGCCGCCTGGCGGACGTGGCGTGCGGTCGGTGTGCGCATGGTGACGAGCTCTTCGGCCGCGCTCGGATGCAGCGCGATCGTCGCATCGAAATCGGCCTTGGTCGCCTTCATCTTCACCGCAATCGCGACCGCCTGCGTGATTTCGGCCGCGGCATCGCCGACGATGTGACAGCCGAGCACGCGATCGGAGGCGCCGTCGACGACGAGCTTCATCAGCACGCGGGTATCGCGGCCTGACATCGTCGCCTTGATGGGGCGGAACGTGGTCTTGTAAATGTCGACATGGCTGAATTGCGCGCGCGCCTCGGTCTCGGTGAGGCCGACGGTGCCGACCTCCGGCTGCGAGAACACGGCGGTCGGGATGTTGGCGTGATCCACCTGCACCTCGCGCTTGCCGAACACGGTGTCGGCGAACGCGTGGCCCTCGCGGATCGCGACCGGCGTCAGGTTGAAGCGATGGGTGACGTCGCCGATCGCATAGATGCTGTCGACCGAGCTCTTCGAGAAATGGTCGACCGCGATGCCGCCGTTCCGCGGGTTGATGGCGACGCCGGCCTTCTCCAGGCCGAGATTGGCGACGGCGGGATGGCGGCCGATCGCGAACATCACCTGGTCGGAGGCGAGGCTCGATCCGTTCGACAGATGCGTGGTGAATTCCTCGCCGTGGCGATCGACCCTCGCCACCGTGCAGCCGGTGAGGATGGTGATGCCCTGCTTCTCCATCTCGGCGCGGACGTGGGCGCGAACATCCTCGTCAAAACCGCGAAGAATGTTGTCGCCGCGATAGATCACCGTGACGTCGGAGCCGAAGCCGGCGAAGATGCCGGCGAACTCCAGCGCGATGTAGCCGCCGCCCTGGATCACGATCCGCTTCGGCAGCCTGGTTAGGTGAAACGCCTCGTTGGAGGAGATCACGTGCTCGATGCCGGGAATCGGAGCGCCATGATTGGGCGCGCCGCCGGTAGCGATCAAAATGTATTTTGCGGTGATCTTCTTGTCGTTCTCGAGCAGGCGGACAGTGTGCTTGTCCTCGATCACCGCGCGGCTCTTGACGATTTGCGCGCCCGACTTCTCGACATTGGCGGTATAAGCCGCCTCCAGACGCGCGATCTCCTTGTCCTTGTTGGCGATCAGCGTCGGCCAGTCGAAGGTCGCAGGCGGAACGGTCCAGCCAAAACCGGCGGCGTCCTCGATCTCATGGCGGAAATGCGAGCCGATGACGAACAGCTTCTTCGGCACGCAGCCGCGGATCACGCAGGTCCCGCCCATGCGGTACTCTTCCGCGATCATCACGCGGGCGCCGTAACCAGCCGCGATGCGGGCGGCACGCACGCCGCCCGAACCGCCACCGATGACAAAGAGGTCGACGTCGAATTCAGCCATTGTCCACTCCGACCTCTTCAGAACATGATCCGGATTCTGATCAGATAGGGACTGTCAGATTTCCTTGCCACGCTTGCGCATCTCGGCGCGGAAGTTGCCCATCACGGTCTCGGAGAAGTTCTGGGCCCAGGAGTTCATGAAGGCCATGCTCAGCCCGATGGCGCGCGGCTCGGCCTCGATCAGCTTCTTGCCCAGCGGCGACTTGTAGAAAGTGACGAGATCCTTCAGCTCCTGCTCGGTGAACTCGCTGGCATAGACCTGCGCCATGCCATCGCCGATTTCGCTTTCGCGGCCCTTGAGCTGCTGGGCTACGATCTGGGCGACCTCGGTGAGGTCCTTCTGGTAGTTGAGGTTCTGCTGGATCAGCGCGATCTTGGTCTTATCGACCAGGCCAGGCACGGCGTTGGCGTACATCGCACTGGCGTTCTTGATCGTCAGGATCTCCTTGGCCGCCGCCACGGCGGCCGGCGACGATTTCGGCGCCGCTGCCTGCTGGGCCCCGGCCGGGGCGACCGAGAGGGCCAGTCCCACAGCGAGGGTCACGACCGGCAACAATTTCAAAACGCTCTTCATTCCTAGTCTCCTTTCGGCTTTCGCCGTTCAATCACGCGAATTCCCTCGCCACCGGCCAAAACAGCCGAGCTGGCCAAGCCAATGAACAAACCATGCTCGACGACGCCGGGGATCGCGCTCAACGCCGTGGCGAGGCGGGCGGGATCCTCAATCTTTTCGAGCTGGGCATCGACGATCCAGTGGCCGCCATCGGTGACGAAAACGTGGCCGTCCTTGCCCTTGCGGACCGCCATCTGCCCGGAAACGCCGCATTCCGCAAACGCCTTCTCGATCGCGCGTCGCGTTGCGCCGAGCCCGAACGGGATGACTTCGATCGGTAGCGGAAAGCGGCCGAGTGTCGGCACCCATTTGGTGTCGTCGGCAATCACGATCATGCGATCCGAGGCGGCCGCCACGATCTTCTCGCGCAACAGCGCGCCGCCGCCGCCCTTGATCAGATTGAGTTCTGTGTCGATCTCGTCGGCGCCGTCGACGGTGATGTCGAGATGGTCGATCTCGTCCAGCGTGGTCAGCGGCACGCCGCAGCGAATTGCATCGAGGCGCGTCGCCTCGGAGGTCGGCACGCCGATCACTTTCAGTCCGGCGCGGACCCGCTCGCCGAGCAGCTCGACGAAATGTTTTGCGGTCGAGCCGGTGCCGAGCCCGAGCTGCATGCCGTCTCGGACGTCCTCGAGGGCGCGCGCCGCAGCCTGCCGCTTCAACTGGTCCATGTTCACGTTTGCGCCGTCCCTGAATTACGAGTGTGCTGCCCGATAGGCTTGCGGCGGCTTGTGTAGCCTCGTTTTCCCTCGGAGAACAGGGTCTGGGGGAACAGGCCTCCGGGCCCACCTTATAAGGTGATCTTATGGCTTCGGCCCTTGCGCGGGCGGGGCCGGGCCGGTAGCGCTGGACCATGACCTCCTCCCACACCATCGTCTTCGATCTCGACGGCACCCTTGTGGATACGGCGCCCGACCTGATCACCGCGCTCAATTACGTGCTCGACCGCGAAGGGCTGCCGCCCGTGCCGATGGCCTCGGCCCGCAACATGATCGGCGCCGGCGCCCGCAAGCTGATCGAGCGGGGGCTGGAAGCCGAGGGCCGCAGCGTCACGGTTGCCGACATGGACCGGATGACGGCCGATTTCATCGCCTATTACGCCGACAATATCGCCGTCGAATCCCGGCCGTTCGAGGGGCTGGAGGCCGCGCTCGACCATTTTGCGGCCCGGGGCCATCGCCTCGCCGTCTGCACCAACAAGCTGGAATGGCTGTCGAAGCGCCTGCTGGATCAGCTCGACCTGAGCCGGCGCTTCGCGGCGATCTGCGGCGCTGACACTTTTGGCGTCCAGAAGCCCGATCCGACCATTTTCCGGGAAACGGTGGCGCGGGCCGGCGGCGAGGTCAAAGCCAGCATCATGGTCGGCGATGCCGGACCCGATGTCGGCGTGGCCCGGCGCGCCGGAGTTCCCGTGATCGGGGTCAGCTTCGGCTATACGGACGTGCCGATCGCCGAGCTGAAGCCGGACCGGCTGATCCACCACATGCGCGACCTTCCGGCCGCCGCCAGCAGCCTGATGACTGCGCAGGAAGCTCTCAAGTAGCTGAAATATCTTGATTATTCCAGAATCCCGCGTTAACCATCTACTAACTATGCGCGGCCGGCCGGTTGCTTGCTTAGAACGACGCTCCTAACTTCGCCCGGGGATGTGGCGGTTCGTCGCACTAGGTGGATGTCATGCGTCGTGTCATCTCGTTTGCGTTAGCTGGAGTAAGCGTCATCGGGGCAACAAGTCTTGCCGGCTGCTCCTCAATGTCTTCGACTTCCTGGGACATGTTCAAATCGGCCCCGCCGACCGTTCAGGTCCGGCTCGAATCCAATCCCCCGGGCGCTGACGCCACGACCTCACTGGGTGCAGGCTGCAAGACCCCCTGCTCCGTCTCGGTTCCCGCCCCCGAGGTCCCCTTCACGGTCGCTTTCGCGCTGCCGAAATACCAGCCGGTGAGCGTGCCGGTGAATGTCATCAGGAATCCCGGCGACTTCACCACCCCCGCCTCGGTCACCACCGACCCCAACCCGATTTTCGCGGAGCTCCAGGCGGCCGTGCCGCCGAAACCGGTCCGCAAGCCGCACCGGCCGAAGAGGCCGAAACCGGTGGCGCCCGCCGCTGCCCCGGCTGCTGCTGCACCGGCCGCGGGCTCGCCGTTCCCCGATCCGAACACCGGCAAGCGCTGACCTCCGTCATCCGCCCAATTGTCTCTGACGCGTTCGATGCTTAGATTGCTTCCAGGACGCCGCTGAAGCAAAACTGCTCGCGTTGCCGCAAGTGACAAGGCATTTGGTATGAACGGACTTTCCGCGAGCCCCCGCGCCGCGCTGTCGAGCGCGATGACCGATCCGTTCGGACGGACCATCTCGTATTTGCGCGTCTCCGTCACCGACCGCTGCGACCTGCGCTGCTTCTACTGCATGTCGGAAGACATGACGTTCCTGCCCAAGGCGGACCTGCTGACGCTGGAGGAACTCGACCGGCTCTGCTCGGCCTTCATCGCCAAGGGCGTGAAGAAGCTGCGGCTCACCGGCGGCGAACCGCTGGTCCGCCGCAACGTGATGACGCTGGTGCGCTCGCTGTCGCGGCATCTCAAGAGCGGCGCGCTGAGCGAGCTGACGCTGACCACCAACGGCACCCAGCTTGCGAAATACGCCAGCGAGCTCGCCGATTGCGGCGTCCGCCGCATCAACGTCTCGCTCGACACGCTCGACCCGCAGAAGTTTCGCGAGATCACCCGGTGGGGCGAGATCGACAAGGTGCTGGAGGGCATCGAGGCGGCGCGCGCTGCGGGCCTCGCGGTCAAGATCAACGCCGTTGCGCTGAAGAACCTCAACGAGGACGAACTTCCCGACCTGATGCGCTGGGCCCACGGCAAGAGCATGGGGCTGACGCTGATCGAGGTCATGCCGATGGGCGAGATCGGATCGGGACGAATCGATCAGTATCTGCCGCTGTCGCTGGTGCGCGCGCGCCTCGCCCAGCAGTTCACGCTGACGGATCTGGCCGAGAGCACCGGCGGGCCGGCGCGCTATGTCAGCGTCGCCGAGACCGGCGGCAAGCTCGGCTTCATCACCCCGATGACTCATAATTTCTGCGAATCCTGCAATCGCGTGCGCGTCACCTGCACGGGAACGTTGCACACCTGCCTCGGCCACGAGGATGCCTCCGATTTGCGCAAACCTTTGCGTGCATCGGACGACGATTCGCTGCTTGCGGATGCGATCGACCGCGCCATTGGGCTCAAGCCCAAGGGCCACGACTTCATCATCGACCGCCGCCACGACCGCCCCAGCGTCAGCAGGCACATGAGCGTCACCGGCGGCTAGCATCGGCTGGCCGGCCGCGGCTTATTCCCCTTAACTATCAACAAACTTCCGATTGACTGGCGGCAAACTCGCTGGTTTGGTGCGGCTGCCTCATGCCTGCGCGGCGAGACAAGCCAACGCGCCACTCGGCGCAGTCAAGACGGCCGGGGCAAATCGGGGAGGACCAATCTTGCAAGCGCTCCTGAAGCTGAGCAATGGAATTGACGCGTTCACACGTTGGACCGGCAAGCGTCTGGCTTGGCTGATCCTGCTCGCCGTGATCATCTCGGCGCTGAACGCGATCATTCGGAAGACGTTGGACACGTCCTCCAACTCGTGGCTCGAGCTGCAATGGGTGCTTTTCAGCATCGTGTTCCTGCTGTGCGCGTCCTGGACGCTGCTCGACAACGAGCACATCCGGATCGACATCTTCAACAGCATGATGCCGAAGCGGGCTCGCAACATCATCGACATCATCGGGCACATCTTCTTCCTGATCCCGCTGACCGTTGTCATGATCGTCACCGGGGTACCGTTCTTCCTGCGCTCGCTCCAGATCAACGAGCAATCCGGCAACGCCGGCGGCCTGCCGCAATGGCCGGCCAAGTCGCTGATCATGGTCGGCTTCGCCCTCCTGCTCGTTCAAGGCATCTCCGAGCTGATCAAGCGGATCGCCATCATGCGCGGCATGATCCCGGACCCACACGAGTCGCAGGTGTCCGCACTGGAGGCCGAGGTCGAGCACCTCGTCGAAGCGATCGAAAAGAAGTAGCCGTTGGCGACGGTTTAGGGGGAAGTCATGACCGCGTTTATTATCGCCAATCTGGCGCCCATCATGTTCGCGACGCTCGTCGTCGTGCTGCTGCTCGGCTATCCGGCGGCATTTTCGCTCGGCGCCGTCGGCTTGTTCTTCGCCATCATCGGCGTTGAGCTCGGACAATTCCACCCGGACTTTCTCCAGGCCCTGCCGGAGCGCGTCTACGGCGTGATGAACAACGACACGCTGCTCGCCATTCCCTTCTTCACCTTCATGGGACTGGTGCTCGAGCGCTCCGGCATGGCGGAGGATCTGCTCGACACCATCGGTCAGTTGTTCGGCACCATCCGCGGCGGCCTCGCCTACGCGGTGGTGTTCGTCGGTGCCCTGCTCGCGGCGACGACCGGCGTCGTGGCGGCTTCGGTGATCTCGATGGGCCTGATCTCACTGCCGATCATGCTGCGCTACGGCTATGACCGCCGCGTGGCGACCGGCATCATCGCGGCCTCCGGCACGCTGGCGCAGATCATCCCACCCTCGCTCGTTCTGATCGTGATGGCCGACCAGCTCGGCAAGTCGGTCGGCGACATGTACGAGGGCGCGTTTATTCCGGGCTTGGTGCTCGCGGCCCTCTACGCGGGCTACGCGTTCCTCGTGACCCTGATCTTCCCGAACGCCGCCCCGGGCCTGCCGAAGGAAGCCATCGGCTTCCGCGAGGAAAGCGGTGACCGCGGCCTGAGGTCGCTGGGCGTGCTGTTCCTGGCGAGCTGCGTGTTTGGCTGGTTCATGATGCGGAATTCGGAGACCCACGGCGCCGACTTCGTCGTGCTCAGCATGTTCTTCGGCATCCTCTTCGCCTTCTTCGTCGCGATCGCGAACTGGGCCATCGACAAGCTCACGGGCTTCCGTTTCCTCTCGAAGATGGCGCAACAGACCACCTTCGTGATGGTGCCGCCGCTGTTCCTGATCTTCCTGGTGCTGGGCACGATCTTCATCGGTGTCGCGACGCCCACCGAAGGCGGTGCGATGGGCGCAGCCGGCGCCCTCATTCTCGGTGCCATGAAACGTCGGCTGACCTGGGACCTCGTTCGTCAGGCGGTCGAATCGACGGCAAAGCTCTCCGCCTTCGTCGTCTTCATCCTGGTCGGGGCACGCGTATTCTCGCTCACCTTCTACGGCGTCAGTGGCCACGTCTGGGTCGAGCACCTGCTGACCTCCCTACCCGGCGGCCAGGTTGGCTTCCTGATCTTCGTCAACGCGTTCGTGTTCGTGCTGGCGTTCTTCCTCGACTTCTTCGAGCTCGCCTTCATCGTGATCCCGCTGCTCGGGCCCGCGGCGGAGCATCTCGGTATCGACCTGATCTGGTTCGGCGTCATTCTCGGCGTCAACATGCAGACGTCGTTCATGCACCCGCCGTTCGGATTTGCGCTGTTCTATTTGCGCTCGGTCGCGCCAAAGGAACGTTATACCGATCGCGTCACCGGCAAACGCATGGAGCCGGTCACGACAGGACAGATCTATTGGGGCGCGGTTCCGTTCGTCGTCATCCAGCTCATCATGGTGCTGCTGGTGATCACGTTCCCGTCGATGGTGATGCACTACAAGGGCGTGCAGTCCACAGTCGATCCCAACAGCATCAAGATCGATATTCCCCAGATCGATCTGCCGCCGCTCGACTTCGGCCAGCCGAAGCAATAGCGCCCGGCCCGTCCGCAAAAAAGAACCCGGAGCTTTCGCTCCGGGTTCTTTCGTTTGGGCCGATAGCGCCCGGCGATCAGCTCTGCGAATTGCGCGCCATGAAGTTGTCATAGCCGACTTCGGCGACCTGGAACCACTGATATCCGTTGTTCGAGAACGCGGTCAGCGATTCATAAACCTTCTTGAAGTCCGGATTGGTGGCCGAGACTTCGGTGTGCAGCTCCTTTGATGCCTTGAAGCAGGCCTGCATGACCTCGGGCGAGAACGGATGCAGCTTGGCGCCGGCCGCGAGCAGGCGCCGCAGCGCCGGCGGATTGGCCTGGTCATACTTCGCCATCATCCAGTTGTTGGCGTAGTGCCCTGCCTGCTCGAGGATGCTCTGATAGTGCTTCGGCAGCGCATTCCACTTGTCCTGGTTGACAAAGGCCAGAAGCATGGGCCCGCCTTCCCACCAGCCCGGGAAGTAATAATGCGGCGCGACTTTCACGAAGCCGAGCTTCTCGTCGTCATACGGTCCGACCCATTCCGCGGCGTCGATGGTGCCCTTCTCCAGCGCCGGATAAATGTCGCCTCCGGCGATCTGCTGCGGCACCGCGCCGAGTTTGGCCATCACTTTTCCGGCGAAGCCGCCGATGCGGAATTTCAACCCGCTGAAGTCCTGGGGCGTCTTGACCTCCTTGCGAAACCAGCCACCCATCTGACAGCCGGTGTTGCCGGCAAGCAGCGAGACGACGTTGTACTTCTTGTAGAACTCGTTGAGGATCTCCCTGCCGCCGCCCAGTGTGTACCAGGCCTGGTTGATGCGCATGTTCGGTCCGAACGGCACCGACGATCCGAAGGTGAAGGTCGGGTCCTTGCCAAAATAATAGTAGGACGCGGTGTGGCCGATTTCGCAGGTGCCGTTCTGCACGGCATCGAGCACCTGGAGGCCCGGCACGATCTCGCCGCCGGCAAATGTCTGAATCTGGAATTTGTTGTCGGTCGCTTCCGCGACCATCTTGGCCATCATCTCGGCACCGCCATAGAGCGTATCGAGTGATTTCGGCCAGCTCGTCGGCATGCGCCATTTGATCTCGGGCGTCGTCTGCGCGATCGCTGGAGCGGCGAGCGTCGCGACACCCGCCGCACCAAGCCCGGTGACCTTGATGAAATCTCGTCTTTTCATGATTTCCTACCCTGATGGATTGTGACGGTGGGCCTTCTTGCCGAGGCTTGGAGGCCAGCATGGAACATGTGTCGTCCGATTTCCATCCCCATCCGATCCTACGACTTTAGACTTAGGCGACCGACCCTCGCCCTCCACGTCACGTTCGCCTCGGCGGTGCCTGATGGGTGTGCCGGGCGCGTGACAAGCGCCGGAAACACGGGCATACCGCGCCATCCCCCCAATCTAAGGCTACTACGCATGTCTCGATCGCACCCTGCTCCATCGCTCGTTGGTCCGTTGATCGCGTCGCTCTGGCTGGCCTGTGCGGCAATGCCGGCCCACGCCGAGCCCGGCGCGAATGTCATGGCCGACGTCCATGCGCTGGCGCAAAAGGAGCAGCAGCCGCTGCTCGACACGCTGCGCGATCTCGTCAGCATCGAATCCGGCAGCAAGGATGTCGAAGGCCTGAACCAGATCGCCGAGCGCGTTGCCGGCCAGCTCAAGCAGCTCGGCGGCACGGTGCAAATCCTGCAACCCACAGACGTCTATCGCCTCGACGACACACCCGAGAAGATCGGCCCGGCCGTACACGCCGTATTCAAGGGCACAGGCAGCAAGAAGATCATGCTGATCGCCCACATGGACACCGTGTACCTGAAGGGCATGCTGAAGGATCAACCGTTCCGCATCGACGGCGACAAGGCCTACGGCCTCGGCATTGCCGACGACAAGCAGGGCGTCGCGCTCATTCTCCACACCGTTGCGTTGCTGCAGAAGCTGAGCTTCCGGGATTACGGCACGCTCACGGTGCTCACCAACGGCGACGAGGAGATCTCCTCACCGGGCTGGCGCAGCACCATCACCAGATTCGCCTCGGATCAGGACGTGGTGTTCTCGTTTGAAGGCGGCGGCACCGACGGCACGCTGCGGCTGGCCACTAGCGGTATCGGCTCGGCCTATCTCACGGTGCAGGGCAAGTCCTCGCATGCGGGCTCACGGCCCGAGGGCGGCGTCAACGCGCTGTACGAACTCTCGCACCAGCTGCTGCAGATGAAGGACCTGTCCAAACCAGAGCAGGGCCTGAAACTGAACTGGACCGTCTCCAAGGCCGGCACCAACCGCAACGTCATCCCCGCGGAGGCCACGGCCCAGGCCGACGCACGTGCACTCAAGGTCGCCGATTTCGACGAGCTCGAGAAGACACTTCAGGAGAAGATCAAAAATCACCTGCTGCCCGATTCCAAGGTCGCGCTGAAATTCGAGGTGCGCCGTCCGCCGCTTGAGGCTAACGACGCCTCACGTCGCGTCGCGGCCCACGGCAAGACGATCTATGGGGAGATCGGACTGCCCCTCAAGGTCGACGAGAAGGCGACCGGCGGCGGCACCGATGCGGCGTTTGCCGCACTCAAGGCCAGCGCAGCCGTCGTGGAAGGCATGGGCCTGTCGGGCTTCGGCGCGCATTCCAACGATGCCGAATATGTGCAGCTCAACAGCATCGTGCCGCGTCTTTATCTGACCACGCGCATGATCATGGATTTGTCCACCCGCAAGCTGAAATAGTGCTCGCAAGGGTGCAGCGTCAGTGCCGCACCGCGTTCAATTCAACGTCGCCCGGCTTCTCTGCCAGCCTGAACCGCAGCGTGAACTGCGCGCCGCCGCCCGGAAGATTCTCCACCGCAACCGTCGCCGCGTGATCATCCGCTACCGCGCGCACGATCGACAGCCCGAGGCCGGCGCCGTCGCTGCGCTGGCGGTCGGCGCGCCAGAAGCGAAGGAAGATCAATTCGCGCTCGCCTTCCGCAATTCCCGGTCCGCAATCGCGCACGCGCACCGCGCCGTCCTCGCTCACATCGACATCGACCGACGTGTCCTTTGCCGTGAACTTGATGGCGTTTTCGGCGAGATTGAAGATCGCGCGCTGGAGCATCACGGAATTGCCGTGGATCAGCACCGGCGCCTCGGTGCCCCTCAGCGCGATGTCCTTGTGCTGCGCGATCGCGAGCGGCGCGATCGAACCGACCACCTCGGCGCAGACCGCGCGCAAATCCGCGGTCTCGCCGGGATCGAGCACCAGCGTGTCGAGCTCGGCGATCTCCAGCAGCTGCGCGACGATGCGGCTCATGCCCTCGATGTCGGCATGCAGCGCCTGCCGTGCAGCGCCGTCGCCGAGCGTCTCGATTCGCGTGCGCAGGATCGCGAGCGGCGTGCGCAATTGGTGCGCGGCGTCGGCGGTGAACTGCCGCTGCACCCGAAAGCCGTCCTCGAGGCGGTCGAGCGCCTGGTTGACGGCGGTGACGAGCGGCATGATCTCGCGCGGGATCTGCTCCGTCGGCAGGCGGATGTCGGTGCGCGCCGGACCGATATTGCTTGCCTCCTCGGAGGCCTTCCACAGCGGCGCGACAGCGCGGCGAAAGATGATGATGTCGATGGCGAGCAGGACCAGCAGGATCGGAATGGTGATCCAGCCGACCCGCCGGAAGAAGTTCGACACGATGTCGTCGATGATGACGTCGCGGTGCGCGAGGTCCTCCGCGACGCGAATGCGTATCACCTTGCCGTCTATGGTGCGGGTGACGCCAGCGCCGGAAATCGTCTCGGAGAGCGGCGGTGGCGCGACCGTGGCAGTGCCGGTCTTGCGACGCGACGAGAACAGCAGATGTCCCTCGGCATCGCGAATGTCGTACTGGTAGCGGCCATAGGCTTCCGAATATAGGCCCTTGAGACTGTCCGGCAGGTTGAACGTCAGCAGCCCGTCGGGCTGGACGACGATGCGCTCGGCCAACACCTCGGCCTGGGCGCGCATGGCGTCGCGGTGCAGCTGGTCGATCTCGGAGTTGAGCAGCCAGAACAGCACCAGCGGCAGGAAGATCGCGACCACCGCGACCGCCACGATGTGCAGGAACACGATACGCCAGATCAGCGATTTGAATGTGGGCGACCTCGCATGGATCCCGGCGCGGAATCCGGCCTGAGATCCGATCCGGGCCACGCTATTTCTCCTCGGCCATGAGATAGCCGACGCCACGGATGGTGTGGATCACGACCTTGGCGCCGTGCTCGGCGAGCTGCTTGCGCAGCCGCGAGACGTAGACCTCGACCGCGTTGGAGGCGACCTCGCCGTCGAGGCCGAAGATGTGGTCCTCGACGTTCTTCTTCGGCACCACCCGCCCCTGCCGGCGCAGCAGGATCTCGAGCACCGAGGTCTCGCGCGCGGAGATGATGCGCGGCTGGTCGTCGACGAAGATCTGGCGGCTTTCGGTGTCATAGACAAGGTTGGCGAGGCGCAGCGAGCGGCCGAGCAACTGGCCCGGACGGCGCAGGATCGCCTCCAGCCGCGCCACCAGCTCCTCCATCGCGAAAGGTTTTGCGAGATAGTCGTCGGCGCCGCTGCGCAGGCCGCTGACGCGGTCCTGCAAGCCGCCGCGCGCGGTCAGCACCAGCACCGGCAACGGCTCCATCTGCCGGCGCAGCTCGCGCAGCACCGACAGGCCATCGCCGTCGGGCAGTCCGAGGTCCAGGATCATCGCGGCATAGCTGACGCTGCTGACCGCCTCGCGCGCTTCGGCGACGCTGCCGACGATGTCGCTCTCATAGCCGGCCGCCGACAGCCCGCCGGCAACGAGCCGCGACAGCTCGGCATTGTCTTCGACGATCAGAAGGCGCATCGCATTTTCCCGCGGGATGTTCCGGTGCAAGCACGGCTCGCGCCGCATCTACGACCTCTTCCACCATCCGCACGATTTCGGCCAGAACACAAGCGAGCCCGGTTTCGCTTTTAACTTTGTCAGGTTGGTGTAAGCTAGTCGGGCCGGTGCCCATATGGCCGCGCATGTCGGCTGCTGGGCTGCAGGCAAGGAATCCGCGGCTCGATCAAACGTTACCGCTTCTGGCCCATTCTGACATCAAGCGGCCCACGGCTATTCGCCGGAACGCGAACCCTTTCATGCTTCCGATCCGCCGGTCGCCCTAGGCTTTTTGGATAACGATGAGGCTGTTCTCAAAGAGGAGGAAGCTGCAATGCGTGAACCAGACCTTGAAAAGCTGAACGCGCTGGTAGGAAAGCTGGTCGGCGACCTCGGCATCGCGCTTGGCGGCGCCAGCATACTGCTCGGCGATCGCCTCGGACTCTACAAGGCGATGGCGGATGGTGCCATGATCACTCCGTCCGAGCTTGCGAAGAAGACCGGACTGCATGAGCGTTACGTGCGCGAATGGCTGTCCGGACAGGCCGCCTCCGGATACATCGACTACCATCCGGAAAAAAATGCGTTCTCACTCTCGGCGGAGCAAGCCATGGCGTTCGCCGAAGAGGGGTCGCCAGCCTTCTTTGCAGGCGCATTCGATGTCGTGCAATCCACCTATCTCGACGAACCCAAAGTCGCCGAAGCGTTTCGAACCGGGAAAGGCGTTGGTTGGCACGAGCATTCGAAGTGTCTTTTCTCCGGCACCGAACGCTTCTTCAGGCCGGGCTATAACGCCAATCTGGCTTCGAACTGGATTCCGACGCTCGAAGGCGTCGAAGCGAAACTGAAAGCCGGCGCCAGGGTAGCCGACGTCGGATGCGGCCACGGCGCCTCTACGATTGTGATGGCGCAGGCCTACCCCAATTCAGAGTTCTTCGGGTTCGATTACCATAAGCCTTCGATTGAACGCGCCAAGGTCCTGGCACAAGAAGCGGGCGTTGGAGACCGCATCACGTTCGCGCAGGCCAGTGCCAAGGATTTTCCAGCCAAAGACTATGATCTGGTGGCGTTCTTCGATTGCCTGCATGACATGGGCGATCCCGTGGGTGCAGGCAAGCATGTCAAGGAAACGCTAGCCAAGGATGGGGCTTGGATGATCGTCGAGCCGTTTGCTCATGACAATCTCAAGGACAATCTCAACCCGGTCGGATGCGTCTACTACCACGCCTCGACATTCATTTGTACGCCGGCATCACTGTCTCAGGAAGTGGGCTTGGGGCTCGGCGCACAGGCCGGTGAAAGCAGATTGCGTCAAGTGGCGACTGAAGCGGGCTTCAAGCGCTTCCGCCGCGCCACCGAGACGCCGTTCAACATGATCTTCGAAGTGCGTCCTTGACCGATCCGGCCGTTGCCTCGGTCCTGCAAGCCGCCGCGCGCTAATGGACAGATGCCCCGGCGTCGCGGCGCGCGCTAGCAACTTCTAAGTCGGTATCGCATTGGTCCGTGCCCTGACGAACTGAGGAGCTTGCCGGTGATAACGATTCCAGAACTGACGTCCCAGGCGCTCGGTGCGTTCCTGATCTCGGAGACAAGAGGCCGCTTCGGCTCGTCGCATGCCACCTTACCGGAATTGCTCCCCTACGCGGCAAAGCTTGCCCTGGAATGTATCGGCAACAGCGATGCATTATACCACAATGTCGAGCACACGTTGTTGGTCACGCTGGTCGGGCACGACATTCTGATCGGCCGCTCCCTCCTGAGGCCGACGACGGCGAGCGACTATGCTCACTTCATCCTGGCCTGTCTGATTCACGACATCGGCTACGTTCGGGGAATAATCCATGGAGACCAAGAGGGAGCCTATGTCGTTGATGGTACCGGCCGAACGGTGGAGTTGCCGATCGGCTCCTCCGATGCAGCGCTTGCACCCTATCACGTGGACCGCTCGAAATTGTTCGCCGCGGAGCGTCTCGACGCCGTCGACCAGATCGACGCCGCTCGCGTTGCCAGGACCATCGAATATACCCGTTTTCCCTATACGGACGAACCAACGAGCGAACTCAAGGATGACTTGGACGAGGAGGAAGGTTTGCTGCTCCGCGCCGCTGATCTGATTGGTCAGCTCGGCGATCCGAACTACATGAAAAAGTCAAATGCGCTCTTCTATGAATTTGAGGAGATCGGGCTCAACAAATCGCTCGGATACGCCACGCCCGCGGATGTGGTGTACAAATACCCTCAATTCTACTGGACCAAGGTTGCACCCCAAATCCAGGCTGCCATCCGCTGCTTGAATGTAACCTCGAGCGGACGGCAATGGATCAGCAGCCTGTATGGCAATGTCCTACGCGCTGAGCGAGAAGTCAGACTGTCTGGTCCACAGCTATAGATCGGCGTTCTAAACCGTGGTTTTCGGCAAAGAGGCCGGCGCGGCCTGAGGGGGCGCCGTTATCGGCTACTCGCGCCCCGTATTGCACGCGCGAGTCTGCACCAACGCCAAAGGCCGTTCGCCGGAACCTCGCGCCGGCTCGGACGTCTGCTTTTCATCGAGGAACCAAACACCCCGCATCCCCGTTTGCCTCGGCTGCAACATTTCTCACTTGCATGAGGCGTCGTGCAGACCACCGAAGGTAATGCACATGCGGGTTGCACGACGAACACGTTCCCCCTCGCTTCTGTCCGACTGCCTGGCCGCCCTCACGCGACATCCGGGCGCCACCGCATTTGCTGCCGCAGGTACTCTCATCGCGGCTACCGCAATCATAAACCGGCGGCTCGCGAACAAAGCGCAACGCGATAATCCTCCGCAGGGGCGGTTCATCGACGTCGAGGGGGTCCGCCTGCACTATTTGGAACGCGGCAGGGGCAAGCCGCTGGTCTTGTTTCACGGCAATGGCAGCATGGTCCAGGATTTCGACGCGAGTGGATTGATCGATCTCGCGGCCGAGAACTACAGGGTCATGGTGTTCGATCGTCCCGGTTTTGGGCATAGCTCGCGGCCGAGGCACGTCGTCTGGACCCCGGATGCCCAAGCGGACCTGTTCAAGAAGGCGCTCGATCAGTTGGGGGTCTCTCAAGCGATTGTCCTTGGCCATTCGTGGGGAGCGTCGGTTGCGGTTGCGCTGGCGACAAGACATCCCTCGTTCGTGCAGGCTCTCGTGCTGGCCTCGGGCTATTATTTCCCGACTCCCCGCGCGGACAGCGCCGCGTCGGTGCTGTCCGCCCTACCAGTGGTCGGGGACGTCATCAGCTCCACGATTTCGCCGCTAGCCGGTCGGATGATGTGGCCCGCGATGTTGCGCAAGCTGTTTGGCCCCCGGCCGGTCCCGAACAAGTTCGCGGGCTTTCCGAAAGAAATGGCGCTCCGCCCATCACAGATGCGGGCCACAGCGGCTGAAGCGACGATGTTGATCCCCGCCGCATTCTCAGGTTCGAAGACTTATGCAGAGCTCAAGATGCCGACGATCATTATCGCAGGCCAGGACGATCGTCTGATCGATATCAAGCAGTCGGTCAGGCTGCACGGCGAGGTCAAGCAGAGCAAATTGCGCCGGATCGACGGAGCGGGACACATGATTCATTATTCCGCAACTGCTGACGTGATGGCAGCCATCGACGAAGCTGCTGCCGAGGCCGTGTTGATCCATGGAAAAGAGGGTCCGGGCGTACAACAGCCCCGGGAGACTACCGGCGCCTGACGGGCAGATTGTTGGCGAGAAAGCGGCGGCACGGAATTTCCGAATAAAATGCCGAGCGCCCCAAAGGACGTGATGACCCGGCATCTCGCCAACGGTTTGTGGCGATGCCCATCGGTTCGTAGATGTGTTCAATCGGCACCAGCTCAAATTGCTGAATGAAGGTTCGCGAAGCAATGCGTAGTCGCAGACGAACAGCGCCACTTATGGCCGTCGGCGAGCCTCATGGCTCGTTTGAGGATCGCTTCTGAGCCAACTCGGGCACGGGACCACACTTCAACCCGCCCTCCCGGTCGAACCGAGACCTTTTCTACGGGGTATGGTATCTGTCGATCGCCCGTCGGCAGAGATGCCGATCTGGTCGGATCAGCAGGAAAGCAAAGCGCGATGTTTCCTAGCCAGGTGACGATGCCGTTGTGGCACGAAAGGCACCTTCGGGCTGCCACTCGCGCGGCCGGTGTCGCTCTATGGTCCTGGAACGTTGATACCGACGCCATCACCATGGATGAACCCGCGTACGACCTCTGGGAGGTGTCCAAGGACGAGCAGAACATTACGTTCGAAATACTCTCCAAGAGTATCCACCCGGCCGATCTTGAGAGGGTCAGATCAGCATTTGCGGCTACTCGCGCAGTCGTGGGCTCTTACGAGATCGATTTTCGTATTCTAACCGGAAGCGATATTCGTTGGATTTCCGCTCGGGGCCAAGGCGACGACGCCGACATAGCGGATCGAACTATGTTCGGTATTTTCCTGGATGTCACCCAACGCAAGCAAGCTGAGGAAGCCAACGAGCTACTGGCGGGCGAGATGAGCCACCGGCTGAAAAACCTTCTCACCGTCGCAACGGCGCTGACTCAAATCAGCTCACGCTCGGCAGCATCAAAAGAAGATATGGCCCAGGAGCTGACCAGCCGCCTGATCGCTCTTGGACGTGCTCAGGACCTCGTTCGCCCGGTACCAGGACACAACAGAGGGGGGACGCTGCTTGGAGACCTCATCTCCGTTCTGCTTGCGCCGTACGACGAGGAGGGAGCCAGTGTTCGTATTCGCGTCTCGGTCCCCAAGATGAACGTGGGAGAAGCTTCCAGCACAGCACTCGCCTTGGTGATGCACGAACTGGCAACCAACTCTGCGAAATACGGTGCGCTGTCGCTTTCGAGTGGCACCTTGGACGTATCGTGCAACGCCCACGAGGACGAGGTGTTGGTCAAGTGGACGGAGCGGGGTGGTCCCCCTGTTGTCGCTCCAACAAAGCTCGAAGGCTTCGGAAGCCAGTTGGTGCACCGAAGTATGGCCGCCCAGCTTGGCGGGGCTATAAGTTTTGACTGGTCGGAAGAGGGTGTGGTGATCATCCTGCGCATGAGCAAAGACCGCCTTGCGAATTGATGCTCAGCTGATTTCCCGCGCCCACTCCTGTCACCCGTCTGCGATTGATGCGATTGTAAAAATGGTCGCCGGCCGGAAGCGGCGTCTTCAGCAAGTCGCCGCCGAAGAGCTCGTGAATCAATAGCGAAGTGACGTTGCATTGTCCTGCCGCCGGATGCTCGCCGTCCATTGTCTGGCGGTTGCCAACGACCAGCCCTTGCGCAGCGCGCTTTGAACCTCATCGGGATCGAAGCTCATCGTCACCCAGGCTGACCACCGAGGCGCCAATTTCGGATTATACGATAATGCCTTTCTGCCACTGTTTTGCCCGACGAGTCAAACGGTCTCGCTGAAGCAGTCGCTTCGTACGCCTGACCCACCCCGCTTTTGGCTCCCAAAATGCCAAGTTGCCATCGACCGCGCGATGCCCGGGCCTGCCTGCCATTAACTCCATCGCATCAAGCTGTTGGCTGCACTCGCAGCGCCTTGTCCTCTCGCCCCTCGTCTACTGTGCATGGGGTTGTTTTTCAGATTTTTTGCTGGACGCCCCGCCCCTACCGCGGCGACAACGCCGCTCCGCGGTGTCGCCCCAAAGAAAAAGCCCGGCCTCGCGAACGAGACCGGGCGTGTCGTCTTGCGACTTGCTCGAAGATCAGCCGCGGGTGCGCGAGCGGATCATGAAGCTGTCGTAGGTGTATTCGGCGACCTGCCACCACAGATATTCGTCGGAGCGGTAGGCCTGCATGGCGTCGATCGACTTCTTGAAGTCGGGATTCTTGGCCGAGATCTCGCCCCACAATTCGTTGGTCGCCTTGAGACAGGCTTCCAGAACTTCATTGGTGAACGGGCGAAGCTGCGTTCCGCCGGCGACCAGACGCTTCAGCGCGCCGGGGTTCACCATGTCGTAGCGCGCGGCCATCCAGGTGTTGGTGTTGACGGTCGCGTTGGTGAGGATCGCCTGGTAGTTCTTCGGCAGCTCGTTCCACTTGTCGATGTTGGCGAAGGCGTGAACGGTCGGACCGCCTTCCCAGAAGCCCGGGTAGTAGTAGTACTTGGCGACCTTGGCGAAGCCGAGCTTCTCGTCATCGTAGGGGCCGACCCATTCGGCCGCGTCGATGGTGCCCTTCTCGAGCGACGGATAGATGTCGCCGCCGGCGAGCTGCTGCGGCACCACGCCGACCTTCTGCAGCACCTGGCCGGCAATGCCGCCGATGCGCATCTTGAGGCCCGAGAGGTCGGCA
>NZ_JADPIT010000032.1:867477-973709 GCF_023073035.1 Bradyrhizobium sp. 62 | reverse complement strand
CGGAACCAGCCGCCCATCTGGGTGCCGGTGTTGCCGCAGGGGAAGCCCATCACGTTCGACTTCTTGAAGAACTCGTTGGCGAGCTCGTTGCCGCCGCCCTGGTAGAGCCAGGAATTCTGCTGGCGTGCGTTCAGGCCGAAAGGCACCGACGCGAAGATCGCGAAGGTCGGGTCTTTGCCGACGTAGTAATACGACACCGTGTGGCACATCTCGACGGTGCCTTTCTGGGTCGCATCCAGCGCCTGCAGGCCGGGGACGATTTCACCCGCCTGGAAGACCTGGATCTGAAACTTGTTGTCGGTCATCTCGGCGACATACTTCGCCATCTGCTCGGCACCGCCGTAGATGGTGTCGAGCGACTTCGGGAAGCTCGACGTCAGGCGCCACTTGATCTCGGGCGAGGACTGCGCGATCGCCGGCGAGGCCACCGCTGCGGTCGCCGCCGCACCGGCTGCCGACACTTTCAGGAAATCACGACGCTTCATCTTCAGTCTCTCCTTGTTGGGGCGTTTCCCCTAACTTCCTCTTTGCTGCCGCTCATTCCGGCGACGCGTTCTTTGGCCGCGTCGAACCGAAGGGGCTTGACTGCCGTGGGCCTTTAACACGGAAGCCTCGCTTTCGAAACGCGACATTGGCATGACAGGGCTCTACGAAAGTCGCATGTCCCCGGGGTATTGGTTTGAAGGGATTGCTTGGATCCGCTCAGGCCGCGGCGATGACGCCCTTGAGCTGGTCCCGCACCTGTCCCGCGATGGCGCGGTAGATCGCCGCATGGGGCCCGTCCGGCTCGCTGTCGACCACGGGCGTGCCGGCGTCCGAGGTGGCGCGAATCGCCATGTGCAGGGGGACCTCGCCCAGGAACGGTACCCCGAGCTTCTCGGCCTCGTGGCGCGCGCCGCCATGGCCGAAAATGTCGGATTTCGTGCCGCATTGCGGGCACTGGAAATAGCTCATGTTCTCGACGATGCCGAGCACGGGCACGTTGACCTTCTTGAACATCGCAAGCCCCCGTCTTGCGTCGATCAGGGACAGGTCCTGCGGGGTCGAGACGATCACGGCGCCCTTCAAGGGGACGTTCTGCGCCAGCGTGAGCTGGGCATCGCCAGTCCCCGGCGGCATGTCAACGACGAGGACGTCGAGCTGGCCCCATGCGACGTCGCGCAGCATCTGCGTCACCGCCGACATCACCATCGGCCCGCGCCAGATCATCGCGGTCTCTTCCTCAACCAGGAAGCCGATCGACATGATGGCCAGGCCAAAGCGCCTGAGCGGAATCATCTTGCGCTCGCCATCCAGCTCCGGCTTCTCATGCAGGCCCGTCAGGCGCGGCACCGAGGGGCCGTAAATGTCGGCATCGAGCAGCCCGACCTTGAGGCCGAGATCGCGCAGGCCCAGCGCAAGATTGAGCGCGGTGGTGGACTTGCCGACGCCGCCCTTGCCCGAGGCGACCGCGATCACGGCCGCGACGCCCGGAATCTCGGACTGCCGCGCCATCGGCGATTGGGCGCCGCCCTGCGGCGGCGGCTTGTGGGCGTGGACCGGCTGCACGCCCGGCGTGCCGCGACTGGGCGTTGGCGGCGGCGGTGGTGCCGCGCCCGCCTTCCGCTCGGCCGTGAGCGCCACCATGACGGTGGTGACGCCGGGAATGGCGCGCACCGCGGCCTCGGCCTCGGCCCGGACGGATTCCCAGGCGCGCGCCTCGGCGGCATCGACATTGATCGAGAAGAACACCTTGCCATCGGCCGCGCTGATCGCGCTCAGCACATTGGCATTGGTGAGCGCGACCCCGCGGGGCGACTTGATCCTGGCGAGGCTGTCGAGAACCTGTTGCTGCGTCACGCTCAAAGCGCATCTCCTAGAATTCAAGATGCCCCATTAGAGCGGAAACGCCCAAAAGGCTACTGCCTGCCGATGTCGTCGGCCATCTCGGCGGGCGCCGCGCCCTGCTCCAGGGCAGCCTCGTAATTCAGCTCGATCATGACCCCGTTGGGGTCATGGACGAAGATCTGCCAGAGTTCGCCGCCGGGCACCTGGCGGGAGTCGAACTTCATCCCCTTCGAGGCCAGCCGTTGTCTCATGCCGTCAAACCCGCGGCTGGCGAAGGCGACGTGGTGGACAACGCCGGAATCCGGCTTTTGTGGCTCGGCAGTCGGAGAAATATCGACGAGGTGCACCACCGGCTTACCCTCGCTGTACATCCAGGCGCCGGGGAAGGCGAAATTCGGCCGGGCGCCCTTTTCCAGGCCCAGCACGTCCTCGTAGAAGCGGACGGTCTCGGCCAGATTCCGGGTCCGGATGTTGAAATGATCGAGCACGCCCACGCTTACGCCGCCCATGCCTTCGCTCCCTTTTTTTGAAGTCCTTAGGTCCGCCATCCTAGCACAAGCGGGGGCCAAACGAACCCGTTGCCCTCCGGCCTCAAGGGTTTATGGTGCGGCCGATCTGCCGCAATGGCGGAACCGGGCGGCCCTCGCCCGGCAAGAACCGTAAAACCCAAACTACGGACAAGGTACCACAGATGGCTAAAGTCGCTTTCCTCGGTCTCGGCGTGATGGGCTTCCCCATGGCCGGACACCTCGTGAAAAAAGGGGGCCATGAGGTCACCGTCTATAACCGCACCGCGGCCAAAGCGAAGGAGTGGGCGGACAAGTTCGGCGGCAAGACCGCGGCGACCCCGAAGGCTGCAGCCGAGGGCCAGGACTTCGTGATGTGCTGCGTCGGCAACGACAACGATCTGCGCGCGGTCACGATCGGTGCCGACGGCGCGTTTGCCGGCATGAAGAAGGGTGCGACCTTCGTCGACCACACCACCGCGTCCGCCGAGGTCGCGCGTGAGCTCGATGCTGCCGCCACCAAGGCCGGCTTCAAATTCATCGACGCACCCGTGTCCGGCGGGCAGGCCGGCGCAGAGAACGGCGTGCTGACGGTGATGTGCGGCGGCGCACAGGACGCCTATGCGGGTGCCGAGCCGATCATCACAGGCGCCTATGCGCGGATGTGCAAATTGCTGGGGCCGGCCGGCTCCGGCCAGCTGACCAAAATGGTCAACCAGATCTGCATCGCCGGCCTCGTCCAGGGCCTCTCCGAGGGTGTTCACTTCGCCAAGAAGAGTGGCCTCGATGTCGCCGCCGTGATCGAAACCATCTCAAAGGGCGCCGCGCAGTCCTGGCAGATGGAAAACCGCTACAAGACCATGAACGAGGACAAATACGATTTCGGCTTCGCGGTCGAATGGATGCGCAAGGATCTCTCGATCTCGCTGGCCGAAGCCCGCCGCAATGGCGCCAATTTGCCGGTGACCGCGCTGGTCGACCAGTTCTACGCGGAGGTCGAGAAGATGGGCGGCAAGCGCTGGGATACGTCGAGCCTGCTCGCGCGCCTTAATCGCTGACCTCTGACGAAGTGATTCTGCCTTGCTGATCGCACTCGCCGCAATCTTCGTCCTCGCCTATGCGGCGATCGCGCTTGAGCATCCGATCGGGGTGAACAAGAGCGCGTCTGCGCTACTCGGCGCCGGCGTGCTCTGGACAATCTATGCGCTCGCGACCGGTGACCACACGGTGGTCGGCCGTCAGCTAGATGAGTCCGTCGCCTCCACCGCGCAGATCGTGTTCTTCCTGATTGGCGCGATGACGATCGTCGAGGTCATCGACGCCCATGATGGTTTCGAAGTCATCACCTCCCGCATCAGCACGACCAGCCAGGTCCGTCTGATATGGCTGATCGGTTTCGTGACCTTCTTCCTCAGCGCGATTCTCGACAATCTGACCACCACCATCGTCATGATCTCGCTGATCCAGCGGCTGATCGCCAAGCGCGACGACCGGCTGCTGTTCGCCTCTCTCATCGTCATCGCCGCAAATGCCGGTGGTGCATGGACCGTGATCGGCGACGTCACCACGACCATGCTGTGGATCGGCGGACAGATTTCGCCCCTGAAAATCATGGGCGCGGTGTTCCTGCCCTCCCTGCTGAACCTGCTGGTGCCGCTCGCATTCATCAGCTTTTCGCTCAAGGGCAAGACCATCGCACCGCCGCCGAAAGAGGACGGATTGCAGAGCGTCGATCCGTTCGAGCGGAACGTGATGTTCTATCTCGGACTCGGCGTACTGATCGCGGTGCCCGCCTTCAAGACGGTCACGCACCTGCCGCCCTTCATGGGTGTCCTGCTCGGGCTTGGCGTCGTGTGGCTGGTGGGCGAGATCGTTCATCGCGACAAGGATGAGCATGTCCGTGGTCCGCTCACGCTGGCGAATGCGCTGACGCGGATCGACATGGGCTCGATCGTGTTCTTCCTCGGAATCTTGCTCGCGGTCGCCTGCCTCGAACATGCCGGCTTGCTCTCCATGCTGGCCAAATGGCTGGACACCGCGATCGGCCGACAGGACATCATCGTGATCGTGCTCGGGCTGCTTAGCGCCGTCATCGACAACGTGCCGCTGGTCGCCGCGACCATGGGCATGTACGACCTGGCGCATTATCCACCCGACAGCTTCCTCTGGGAGTTCATCGCCTATTGCGCCGGCACCGGCGGTTCGATCCTGATCATCGGCTCGGCCGCGGGCGTCGCCGCCATGGGGCTCGAGCGCATCGAGTTCCTCTGGTACGCCCGTCGCATCGCCCTCCCGGCGCTCGCCGGCTATCTGGCGGGAGCCGTGGTGTACATCGCGCAGCACGCGGCGCTGCATTGAGCGGCTCACGTCGGATCCAAAATTAACGCCGGGTTAACGTAATTCTTTAGCTCCTTAAGTCACCTCTTAAGGATTTCTTGCCAGAGATAGACAATGCAGAAGGCCCGTCCCGCGCGGGCAGGAATTGTTGTTGTGCGATGAGTAAACCCGCTGAAAAGCCCGAGGTTGTGCAGCTTCCGGCCGAGCCGGTGAGCGTGCCGTCGGCGAGCCATCGCCGGGCTGCGGCACAGCGGGTGCGCGAGGCGCGCGACAAGTTAACGTCGACCAGTGGAACCCGGCCGGCTTTCGACGCCGAGATGCTGCGCCATTACGCCCAGACCCGGCTGTCGGCCTCCTATGTCGTGATGCTGCTTGTGGTCGCGACGGGCGTGTTATTTGGGCTGTGGATGCAGCCGATCCCGGCGGCGGCCTGGACCGCCGGTATGCTGTGCATCCATGCCGCGATGATCCGCAGCTGCCACCGCTTCCTGGCCGAGCCCGCCTCGCCCGCAGCAACGCGCGCATGGCAGACGCGTTTCGTCGTGCTCGACCTGCTCTATGGCCTTTGCTGGATGGCGATCCTGATCCATCCCGTGCTCGACATGATCACGGAATCGCTGATGATGTTCCTGATGCTGCTGGTGATCGCAGTATCGAGCATGCTCGCCGCCAATTTGCCGATCGCCGCCCTCGCCGCCACTGCACCGGTCGCGGTCGCGATGGCGCTGAGCTTCGTGATGACGGGCTCGCTGGACAATTACATCCTGGCCGCGCTCGCCCTCGCCGCCGAAGGCTATTTCGTGCTGCTGGCCCACCGCCTGCACTCTTCGACCTTCGCCACGCTCGAGGCGCGCGCCGAGAAGGACGCGCTGATCGGCGAGCTCGAACAGGCCAAGGCGATCTCGGACGAAGCGCGCCACCGCGCCGAATCCGCCAATGTCGCCAAGTCGCGCTTTCTGGCGCAGATGAGCCACGAACTGCGGACGCCGCTCAATGCGATCCTCGGCTTTTCCGAGGTGATGAAGAGCGAGATTTTCGGCGCGCATGCCGTGCCGGTCTACAAGGAGTACTCGGCGGACATCCACAATTCCGGCGTCCACCTGCTCAACCTCATCAACGAGATCCTCGATCTGTCGCGGATCGAGGCCGGCCGCTACGAGCTCAATGAGGAAGCGGTCTCGCTGGTCGGCATCGTCGCCGACTGCCATCATCTGATGAAGCTGCGCGCCTCGAGCCGCGGTATCACCATCCACGAGGTGTTCGAGCAGGCAATGCCGCGGCTCTGGGCCGACGAGCGCGCGATCCGCCAGGTCGTGCTCAATCTGCTCTCCAACTCGATCAAGTTCACTCCGCAGGGCGGCGAGATCTGGCTCAAGGCCGGCTGGACGGCCTCAGGCGGACAATATCTCTCGGTGAAGGATACCGGCTCCGGAATCCCCGAGGACGAGATCCCGGTCGTGCTGGCCTCGTTCGGCCAAGGCTCCAACTCGATCAAGTCGGCCGAACAGGGCGCCGGTCTCGGCCTGCCGATCGCCAAGAATCTGGTCGACCTGCATGGCGGTACGTTCACGCTGAAATCGAAGCTGCGCATCGGCACCGAAGTGATCGTCACCTTCCCGCCCGAGCGCGTGATGAGCGCGCTGGCGCCGATGTCGGATGATTCTCCGCCGCTCCAGCCCGAGAGTTCCGCGGTAGCGGACGAGAAGCGCCGGCCCCGTCGCAAGCCGATCATGAGCGCAGGTACGGGCTCGTAACGAGATGCTTGCAGACATGCCAGACCATCCCTCACTATGTCCGAATGAGCAAAGAAACGCCCTGCGTGGCCGTCTGCATGATCGATCCCAAGACCAGGCTGTGCTTCGGCTGCGGACGCACGTTGCCGGAGATCGCGCGCTGGCACGCCATGGAGAGCGCGGAACGGCTCGCGGTCATGGCGCTGTTGCCGGTGCGAATGAATCAGGCTGGACTTGCGCGCATCGCGCCGGAACGCACCTGACCGGTCGGCGCGCATCTGGAGATGCGCAATGACCCGCTTTCTGCTCGTTCTCGTCATGCTCGCCTGCACGGCCGGTGCCGTCGTCGCCTATGGCGATTCCGACCAGATCGCGCGCGCGAGCAGCAAGGTCTCGCATATCTTTCGCACGCAGACCGCAGTGCCCGCCCCCGCCGTGCAGATTCCGCGCGGCCAGGGCGGCGAATTCGCGCTGCGCGCGAAGATCAACGGCGTGGCCGCACCGATGGTCATCGACACGGGCGCGACTTCGGTGGTGCTGACTTGGGAAACCGCGAAAGCGATCGGGCTGCCGCTCGAGATGCTCGAATACGACGTCGATCTCGAAACCGCGGGCGGTCACACCAAGGCAGCCCGCCTCACGATCGACCGCCTCTCCGTCGGTCACCTCGTCGAGAAATCGGTGCCGGCCCTCGTCGTGCAGCGCGGTCAGATGAAGACCAACCTGCTCGGCATGAGCTTCCTGGACCGCCTGGAGAGCTGGGGCGTGCGCGCCGACAAGCTGATGCTCACCGGTTATCCGGAGCTCCAGACCAGTCAACGCCGCTCGCGCCTGGCAGTCGACTAGACTTTTGCAATCCGGCTCGCCATGTGCCTCGGCTAGGCTGCCGCCTCCGCCGGCGCGCGGGCACCGACACGCGCAATCGCATCGCGCAGCACCTCGAGGCCGGCGCCCGGCTTCACCCCCTGCTCGGCAAGATGGCGGCGGAAGGCGCGCGCGCCGGGCACGGCATGGAATGCGCCGACGAAATGCCTCGTCATGGAGTGCAGCCGCGTGCCGCGCGCGAGCTGTCGTTCGATGTAGGGCATCATCGCTTCGAGCGCATCCTGCATCGAGGCATGCGGCGCCGCCTCGCCGAAAATGTCGGTATCGACCGAGAGCAGCCGCCACGGCTCCTGATAGGCGGCTCGTCCAAGCATCGCGCCGTCAACGTGATCGAGATGTGCTCTTGCCTCGTCGATGCCGGGGATGCCGCCGTTGATGATGACAGGCATATCGGCCATTGCTCGCTTGAGGCGATAGACGCGATCATAGTCGAGCGGCGGGATGTCGCGATTTTCCTTCGGTGACAAACCACTGAGCCATGCTTTCCGGGCATGCACGATCAGCGCATCGCAGCCGGAGGCGACGACCGCGCGCGCAAGGTTGTCGAGCGCGACCTCCGGATCCTGGTCGTCGATGCCGATGCGGCACTTCACGGTGACGGGCACGGTAGCCGCACCCTTCATCGCCTCGACGCACCTCGCCACGAGATCAGGCTCCGCCATGAGGCAAGCGCCGAAACGGCCGTCCTTCACGCGGTCGGAGGGGCAGCCGACGTTGAGGTTGATCTCGTCATAACCGAACTCCTCGCCGATCCGCGCCGCCAGCACCAGCTCGCGCGGATCCGACCCGCCGAGCTGAAGCGCGACCGGGTGCTCCACCAGGTCGAACCCAAGCAACCGCTCCCGGTCACCATGAATGATGGCACCAGTGGTCAGCATCTCCGTATAGAGCAGCGCCCGCCGCGTCAGGTGACGGTGGAACACCCGGCAATGCCGGTCGGTCCAGTCCATCATGGGCGCCACAGAAAAGCGATAGTCTTGATGTTCCAAGTAGTTATCCTATCCTTACAATGGACTAGAGCAGGAACAAGTGCACACGTGTGCACTCCAAGTTAGCCCAAATTGCACACGTTTGTACGGCGTTTGATCTCCCGGTGCACACGTAGCGCATACGAAATCGGGGTGGAGTGCACACGCAATGCCGACCTTTACGAAGGTCAAGTCGGGCAGCTGGCGCGTTCAAGTCAGGAGGAAGAACGAGTACGTCGCAAACACCTTCGTCCGGCGGCGTGATGCGGAAGAGTGGGCACTGGATGTTCGAGCGTTCAATCGACCGCGGCACCCCAATTCGACGCTCCCAGCCTTTTGAGCAGCCTCGAATATTTTCCGATTTGATCGCGCTGCACCTCGACGATCTTGCGCAGGCCATGCGCCAAGCCGAGATCTGCCGGATCGAATGGTCCGATGTCGGTATGACGAAGCGAACTGTCACCATTCGCGACCGCAAAGATCCGAGGTGCAAGGACGGAAACCATCAAATCGTCCCTCTCCTAAATTCGACAGACTATGCTGCGTGGCAGATCATGCTGGAGCAACGCATTCTGACGCGCGGTCTGGGGCGCGTATTTCCTTACCACTCGAAGTCCGTCGGGGCCGGCTTCCGCAGGTCTTGCAACGCGATCGATATCGATGATCTCTGCTTTCACGATGTGCGCCACGAAGGGACAAGCAGACTCTTCGAAGCGGGTTTCTCAATACAGCAGGTCGCTATGGTGACGGGCCATAAGGATTGGCGAATGTTGCAACACTATACAAACCTCAAGCCCGAGGATCTGCACAAGATGCAGACAGCCGCTCAGCCGTCGCTGGAGCAGTTCCTGGCAACGCTGGCAGCAAACTAGGGTGACTACCCCCTGCTCGCTCGCGGGCCCGACTATCTGTCTTCGCCGCTCCGCCGACGGAAGGGATCGGCGACATCGTCGTGGCCGCTGCGGCTGCTGAAGAACATCAGGGCCATCAGCCCGCAGCCGATAACCAGCGAGAAGAAAGCTCCGAGCCCAAGCGCGATCCAGCCATGCTTGCCCATTTCGACCCCACTGCTGGCTCCCCAGATCGAGACAGCCCAAACGCCGGTCAGGATCAACATGGCTCCCAGAGCAACCAACAGCGCGATCTGGCCGGCACTGATGTTCTTCATGGCTGTTTCCACTGTGTGTCTAACGAGGGTCAACGGCGAAGAGCGAGGAGGCGTTCCTGAACAACGCCAAACCCTGAGTGGCTCGTCTGAGTTCGGTGCCGGAACGTGCCGGGCGCTGATTCGCGAAGCTTACGGCGAGTGACTTGCTGCACGGCAGCAACCTCCGTCGCAGGCAATCCGGTCCATCGAATCCAATCAAAAAACACGCCCACATCCGGGCGCGACGCCTCGGGACGGCGCGCCCACATCGCAGAGGCGGCGATGTTCGATCTTACTAAACGCGAGGGCTTATTCGGACACAGCGAGAACGGTCAGGCCCCTGGTGCGCCTGTGGGGCGTCTCGAAGTCGATCCGCTGCCCCGGCGATAGGCCGATCAAGGCCGCTCCAACAGGCGTCAGGACCGAGATCTGATTGAGCTCGATGTTTGCCTCATGCGGATAGACCAGCACGACCTCTCGGCTCGCACCCGTCTCGTCGTCGCGATAAGTCACTTTCGACCCCATCCTGATCACGCCTCGCAAGTTGTTCTCGTCCGTCACCGTGGCACGTTCCATCTCTCGAGCCAGAAAATGGGCCACTCGCGGAAACAGATCCATGCTCGAATTGGCCAAGGAACTGAGGCGCCGTGATTCGTCCTCAGTGATCTTGATCGGTGGCAACGCCGGCTGTTCTCGCCGGCTCTCAGCTTCGAAATTGCGCATTGGTCGCTCCTATGCTGCAGTTGGTCCGGGGTCGTCGTCGAAAGGGTTGCCTGACCGCCTCGTCCCTTTCCGGAAGAGTGGGACGACCTTTGAATCCGATGGGGTCAGGCTTTGGACCCTGACGACATTCAGGCATCCGGCGACGAAGTACGGCATCTGGTCGCCGACCTGCAGTCCGATCAAAGCTGTACCCAGTGGGGTCAACACCGAAATGCAGGCGGGATCCGACCAGCACTCCTCGGGCCAGACCAGTTGCACGGTGCGACGCGGAACGCCCCAATTCGTGCAATGGGTGACCCATGATCCGATCGTCACGAAAGGACGGACGTTGTCCGCTTCGTCGGGACGATATCGGCGCGGTTGATTTCGCCCATGAGGAACATTCCGTCCAAATCTCCTTTTTGGACGGCGAGGCGGGCGAGCTGTTCGAGCCGCGGATAGTCTGATGAGGTCAGTGCGATTTTTGGAAGAGGCAGCACGGCGCACTCCTTCTGCTTCAAGACGACCTCTCGAGTGGAGGTCACGAAAGCTGGAAAAGAGCCCGGACGGCGCGAACACCGTCCGGCTAACCGCCTGCTTGGAGGCGGCCGGCGTGAAGAGCAAAACGCGCGGTGCGCGCATCAATGTCGATGACATAAGCCATGATGCTCTAACTATAGTGGTTCATTTCCCTGGAAACATTGCGACGAAACCGCACAGCACCTGTGCACACGAAATATCGAGAGGGGACAAAGGAGCGTCATTGAAGTGAGAGGGGCGGACAATCACGCGGGTCTACCCAGCTGCGCAAGAACGTGTGTCGAAGTTTGCACCGCGTGGGATGGCCAAGCTGTCGTTGCTGCAGGCGATCGCTCTTGTCGCACCGGTAGGCCTGGGCGGCGGTTTGACATGAATGTGAGCCGTACTTCTGCCGAACCATTATCATAGTCGGCATCGATCGCTTGCACCTGGCGATGGAACACTGAACGGGCGCCATGACATGCGATACCGCTCCGAGGTCAGCCCAGCTGAGGACACCGCGCCGGTCGAGATGAGTGGCTGGCGGGTATCGGGGTCTGCGGATTCTACGCGTTGCTCGGCGCTCTCGCGGCCCTCGTTGCCGCCGCGACTGGCACCCTTCCACACTGGATCTGAACAGCTCGATTGCGGAGCCAGTGTCCGCCAGAATGGCGGTTTCCGGGCCACACCATCACAACGGCGCTAAATCTAGCAGTGGAGATATCGATCCGCCTCGGCTAAGCAATTGAGGATCAGCGAAAGCATCTCTCCACCTCGCAGCCTGGGGCAATGAACGCAAATGTTCCTGCTTGCCGTTCTCGTCCTTCCTTTCGCAGGAAGCTTTATTGCGGCACTCTTGCGGGTCAATGCACGCAACGCTGAGGCATGGCTCGCTGGAGCGGTCGCACTTACAGCTTTTTGCCTCATCGGCGCGGCTTATCCGAACGTGACGAATGGCGGCGTTGTCGGATGGCGAACGGACTGGGTCGCTGAACTTGGACTCGCGTTTGTGCTGAGGCTTGACGGGTTCGCATGGGCCTTCGCCATGCTGATCACCGGCATCGGCTTTCTGGTGGTGCTGTATGCCCGGTACTACATGTCACCCAGTGATCCCGTTCCGCGGTTCTTCTCCCTGCTGCTCGCCTTCATGGGAGCAATGCTGGGAATCGTGCTCTCCGGCAACCTGCTCCAACTGGTTTTTTTCTGGGAGCTGACCAGTCTCTTTTCATTCCTGCTGATCAGTTACTGGCACCACAACGCGGCGGCGAGAGACGGCGCGCGGATGGCGCTGGTGATCACGTCGACGGGTGGGCTTTGCCTCTTCGCCGGCGTGCTGCTGATCGGACACATCGTCGGCAGCTATGACCTGGAGCAGGTGCTGGCTTCCGGAAACGCGATCCGTTCGCACGCGCTTTATGTCCCCGCACTCGTTCTGATCCTTCTCGGCGCTCTCACAAAAAGCGCCCAATTCCCGTTTCATTTCTGGCTGCCGCACGCGATGGCCGCTCCAACTCCCGTTTCCGCTTATCTCCATTCGGCAACAATGGTGAAGGCCGGAGTGTTCCTTCTGGTGCGGCTCTGGCCGGCAATGGGTGGAACGAATGAATGGCTGTGGCTGGTGGGCTCGATCGGCCTGATCACGTTTTTTCTGGGCGCGTTTCTCGCCGTGTTCCAGCAGGATCTGAAAGGGCTACTGGCCTACTCGACGATCAGCCATCTCGGACTGATCACGCTTTTGACCGGACTTGACACCCCATTCGGGCAGATCGCGGCGATTTTCCATATCATGAACCACGCGACCTTTAAGGCATCGCTGTTCATGGCGGCCGGCATCATCGATCACGAAACCGGCACGCGCGACATCCGCCGCCTTAGCGGGCTATGGGCCTTCATGCCGATTACGGCGACGCTGGCCATGGTGGCTGCCGCGGCAATGGCGGGAGTGCCGTTGCTGAACGGTTTTCTGTCGAAGGAAATGTTTTTTGCCGAGACGATCGAGGTCCATGACAATTCCCTCGTCGATCAGGCGCTGCCGTACATCGTCACTCTCGCCAGCACGTTCACGGTTGCCTATTCGCTGCGCTTCATTCGCGACGTGTTCTTCGGCCCGGCTCCAACCGGCTTGCCACGCGTTCCACATGAGCCGCCACTGTTGATGCGACTTCCGGCCGAACTGCTCGTGCTGGCATGCCTCATCGTCGGCGTCGCGCCGGCTCTCACTGTGGCGCCGATCCTCGATACGGCTGCCCGGGCGGTTCTCGGCTCCGCGATGCCGGAGTACAGCCTTCGTCTCTGGCACGGAATTACGCCTGAACTTTTGATGAGCATCGTAGCGATGGCTGGCGGTTTGGGCGTCTACGTCATGCTGCGGTCCTACCTGCTCTCGCATGAGGGACCGCCCTTGCTCGGTCGCATCAATGGCAAGCGGGTATTTGACTGGGTGTTGGTGACATTGTCCTGGCGGCTTGCACGATGGCTCGCCACAAATCTCGGCACGAGGCGTCTCCAACCACAATTGAGACTGTTGGCTGGCGTGGCGTTCGTCGCTGCCCTGCTGCCCCTCTACGCCCGCGGCCTCTCGCTGACGGGACCGTCAGAGAGGGAATTCGACCTCGTCTTTGGATTACTCTGGGTGGTCGGCGTTGGTTGCGCGGTGGGAACCGCGGTCCAGGCCAAATTTCATCGGGTGGTGGCGCTGATACTGCTCGGGACCGCGGGTCTCGTCACCTGCGTCAGCTTCGTCTGGTTGTCCGCTCCCGACGTCGCGCTGACGCAGATCGTCGTTGAGACGGTTACGACGGTTCTCCTGTTGCTCGGCTTGCGGTGGCTGCCGAAACGCATTGCGCGACCACGCCCGGCCGAGGCGCCCGACAGCATTCGGTGGCACCGCGTTCGCGACGTCTCCATCGCGCTCCTCGCCGGGCTCGGTTTGGCCACCCTTGCGCTGGCAGCCATGCAGCTCCCGGACAATCACAGCATTTCGCGATACTTCGTGGAAAACGCATACACGAAGGGGGGCGGAACCAACGTGGTCAACGTCATCCTGGTGGATTTTCGCGGGTTCGATACGCTCGGCGAGATCACGGTGCTTGCGGTCGTCGCGCTGACCGTCTTTGCGCTTTTGCGCCGTTTCCGCCCGGCCCCCGAAAGCATTCCCGTTCCCGAACAGCAGCATGTCCAGGATGCCCACGACGAGGCTCATCCCAATCGACAGAAGGGCGACACTGCCAAGGACACGCTGGCTACTGCGGCATTGATGATGGGCTTGCTGTTTCCCGTGATCGGCGTCGTGGCCATCTTCCTTCTCTTGCGCGGGCACGACCTTCCAGGCGGCGGCTTCGTCGCCGGCATCGCAATGGCAACGGCGTTCATCCTGCAGTATATGGCTCGCGGCACGGTGTGGGTGGAAGCTCGTCTTCACGTCATGCCGGTGCGTTGGATGGGCTTCGGCCTCTTGCTGGCAGGATTTGCGGGAGCTGCCGCCTGCGTTTTCGGACACCCCTTCCTGACCTCGTACTTTGCATATGCCGAACTGCCTCTGCTCGGTCGCGTCCCGACGGCCAGCGCTCTTCTTTTCGATATCGGTGTGTTCTCGCTCGTCGTCGGCGCCACGGTCTTGATGCTCATCGCAATCGCGCATCAATCGCTGCGTCGCTATGGCGTGCCGCTACAGGCGGGGCAACGCGCGCCCGATGAGCGAGCGAAAGAGGAGTTGGTGTAATGGAGCTTAGCCTGGCCATCGGCATAGGTGCGCTTACGGCGTCCGGAGTGTGGCTGATCCTCAGGCCGCGCACGTTTCAAGTCATCATCGGGCTTTCGTTGCTCTCTTACGCCGTCAATCTCTTCATCGTGGCCATGGGACGGGTGCGGACGGGAGCGCCGGTGCTGATCGCAAAGGAGATCGGGGATGCAACGAAATATGCTGACCCGCTACCACAGGCGCTCGTACTGACTGCAATCGTCATCAGTTTTGCGACGACCGCGTTGTTCCTTGTCGTTCTCCTCGCGTCGCGCGGCCTGGCTCGCACCGATCACGTCGACGGTCAGGAGCCCGAGGCGTGAGCGGAATTGCAAATCTGGTCGTTGCGCCCATCGTCCTGCCCCTGCTTGCCGGCGCAGGCATGCTGCTCTTAAATGGAGAGCGGCACCGCAACATCGTGGCTGCGGTCAACGTCGCCACAACGGTTGCACTCGTTTGTGTCGCGGTGATCTTGCTCGGAATGTCTAATTCGGGTCACCCCGAAATCAGGGAAGTCTATCGCCTGGGCGATTGGCCTGCTCCGTTCGGAATTGTCCTCGTTCTCGATCGGCTCTCCGCGCTCATGCTGCTCCTGACCAGCATCCTGGCGCTGGCGTCGCTCGTGTTCTCTCTTGCCCGTTGGCACCGGACAGGCGCGCATTTTCATCCGCTCTTTCAATTTCTGTTGATGGGCCTCAATGGTGCCTTCCTGACCGGCGATCTCTTCAACCTGTTTGTCTTCTTCGAGTTGTTGCTGGCCGCTTCGTACGGACTTCTGCTGCATGGCTCCGGTCTCGCACGGGTGAAGGCTGGATTGCACTACATCGTCGTGAATCTGGTCGCGTCGCTCTTGTTCCTGATCGGGGTTAGCCTGATCTATGGCGTCACCGGGACGCTCAATATGGCGGACCTCTCGGCGCGGATACCTGCAATCGCCGCGGAGAGCCGCGGTTTGCTCGAAGCAGGCGCCGGCATGTTGGCGGTGGCCTTCCTGCTCAAGGCCGGCATGTGGCCCCTGTGTTTCTGGCTGCCGACGGCCTACGCAGCCGCGAGTCCACCGGTGGCGTCGATCTTTGCGATCATGACCAAGGTCGGCGTGTATATCATCCTGCGTCTATCGCTGTTGCTTTTTGGTGAGGGCAGTGGCGCGTCAGCGGGCTTCGGCAGTGACTGGCTGTTATGGGGTGGGTTGGCGACGATCGCCTTCGGAGCAATCGGCACATTGGCATCCCAGGACACCGCCCGTCTCGGCGGCTATTCGGTGCTCGTATCCTCCGGAACCGTGTTGGCGGCCACGGGGACCGGGCAAGTCAGTGTCACCGGTGGAGCGCTGTTTTACCTGGTCAGCTCGACCCTCGGCATCAGCGCGTTCTTCCTTCTGGCCGAACTCATCGAGCGCGGCCGCGAACCCGGAGCTGACGTGATCGCCGTCACGCGAGAAGCTTACGGAGAAGACGACGATGCGGACCATACCGAAGAGGAAGTCGGCACGGCCATTGTGGCCACGATGGGATTGCTTGGCGTCGCCTTTATCGGGTGCGCACTGGTCATCGCCGGGCTGCCGCCGCTGTCGGGTTTCATAGCCAAATTCGCGCTGCTGACGGCGGCGCTTCATCCTTCAGGCATGCATCGGGGCGCTGCCGTTCCTGGCAGTGGGTGGGCGCTCTTGTTGGCGCTCCTCGTGTCCAGTTTCGCGGCGTTGGTCGCGCTGACCCGAGCAGGTATACGCTCCTTGTGGGCGTCGCCAGATCGCACCGTGCCGCGTGTGCGCCTGATCGAGATGGCGCCCATCATGTTCCTGTTGATCATTTGCGCGGCCCAGACAGTGCTCGCCGGTCCGGTGATGCGCTTCATGCAGGCAACGGCGCAATCGCTGCACGCGCCGGCGGGCTACATCAGCGACGTCCTGGAGATCAGCGCCCAAGGCAGCCGAAAGGCGGGCGGCAAATGACGCGATTCCTGCCCTTTCCGCGGATGAGCTTCTGTCTGCTCGCATTGTGGCTACTGCTCAATCAGGCAGTCACGATCGGACACGTCCTCCTCGGTTGTGTGATCGCGCTCGTCGGCGGGCGGCTTCTCACCGTGCTGGAGTTACCAAGCACGCGCGTCAGGCGACCCGGCGTCCTTCTACGCCTGTTGGGATTGGTGGCGATCGATATCATCCGCTCCAACTTGGCGGTTGGCCGGATCATTCTCGGTTTTGGGCGCCGACAGCGAAAATCCGGGTTCGTGAACATTCCGCTCGATATGCGCAATCCCTACGGACTGGCGTTGCTGGCTTGCATCATTACCTCGAGCCCCGGAACGCTGTGGGTGAATTTCGATGCACAGAAGGGCTTGTTGATGATCCATGTTCTCGACCTGGTCGATGAAGCCGAGTGGATCCGCACGATCAAGCAGCGCTATGAACGCCATCTGCTGGAGATATTCGAATGAGCCAGCTCTTGCTGATCTACGCGCTGGTTGCCGCGCAGGTACTTCTGGTGCTGGCTATCGGCTGTGGCGCGGTTCGCATCTTTCGGGGGCCGCGAGCACAGGATCGCGTTCTGGGTTTCGACACGCTGTCCGTGAACGCGATGTTGTTGCTTCTGACGTTCGGGATGCGATCCGGCGAAACGCTCTATTTCGAGGCGGCTCTGGCCATGGCCCTCTTCGGTTTTGTCGGTACGGTTGCGCTGGCGAAGTTTCTGCTGCGCGGCGAGGTGATGGAATGAACGGCATCGAACACCTGCCGCCCTGGGCTGCGGCTCTCACGGCACTTCTCCTTCTTGTTGGCGCCGCCGTCACACTGGTCGGTTCGCTGGGCCTTTTGCGGTTCGGCACATTCTACGAGCGGGTCCACGCGCCGACGCTCGGGACGACGCTGGGCACCGTATTCATTGCAGCTGCTTCAATCGTTTGCTTTTCGGTACTTCAGAGCGGGCCCGTGCTGCACGAAATCCTGATCATCGGGCTTGGCTTGGTAACCACGCCTATTGCTCTGACCGTATTGGTGGGCGCAGCGCGATTTCGCGATACCGCCGAAAAGAGTGCGCAGGTTCGCGGACCAGAGGGCAATTAGCGCGAGACGCGCGAATTCTTGCGGCAGGTTCCTTGACCGGCGAGTCGGTCAATCCAGGCCAAATGTCGCATTGGATTCCTGCATCGCATGCCCACTTCTAAGTACATGATGCGTGATGCTGAGTACTAGGCGAGTTCGCCGAAGTCTTTGCATGTTGGCCGCCTGATCATAGGCAATCAGCCCCGAACTCAGTCCATGCCGCGTTCGCACCACCCGTGCGAGGGAGACGTCACCGTGAGGCTAGAAGGACAGTATCGAAAGATCAAATCGGAGCTTCCTCGCGGATACGACGTCCTGGCGCAGACAGAAATCACTCGCGCGCGGCCCGTATTGCCCTTGACCAGCGATGTCGACGCAGTCTCGGCTCCAAACCCAAACAGATCGAGCGCAAATTCCGCCATGCTCCCTTTCGAGAGCCCTTTGCGCGATTCAGATCGAGGTCGCTCAAATGGCGACTTCGGACTTTCCAGGATTTTCCCAGTGCACGCATCGTGCACACGTCGCTCTCTAACCAATTGGAAAATCTAAACTCTCGCTCCAATCCATGCTGGTCCCTACAGCAACCGAGGCCCAACCAGATCCAATCAGAGACGGTGTCTCCAACTAAGGACAGCAACTGCATTTGAGGCTCACGTCAAGGACGTCGCCTTATGGCGGGCGGCCGGCCAACCTTGTCCGAATTGAGCGGTTAGTTTTGCCGCATGCGAAGGCTGGATATGAACATGTGACCGGTATGATCTTCGGACTTGAGACGGCCATCGCCCCCGCGCACGAGCGGCACAGTTGAGCAGCAACGTGTTGAGCCCGATCAGATCAGGCTCGACCTGCCGCGGCTGAGAATGTCGCCTGCGCCTTTGTCGCCGACGATCCTGCCGTGCTCGTACACCACCCGGCCACGGGCGATCGTCGTTACCGGCCATCCCGTGACGTCGAACCCTTCCCATGGCGTGTAGTCCGAGCCGTGATGCAGATCGGCCTGCCGAATAGGTTTCTTCAATTTGGGGTCCCACAACACGATATCCGCATCGAAGCCGACGCCGATCGAGCCCTTGCGCGGATAGAGGCCGTAGATGCGTGCATGGTTGGTCGCGGTCAGCTCGACGAATTTTTGCAGGCTGATCCGTCCCTTCGACACGCCTTCCGAGAACAGGATCGGCAGCCGCGTCTCGACTCCGGGAATGCCGTTCGGTACCCAACGGAACGAGGTGCGGCCGTTCGGCGTCAGCTTTCCCTTGGGATCGTCGTAGCGGAACGGGCAGTGATCGGACGAGAAGGTCTGGAACACGCCTGACGTGATGCCCTCCCAGATCGCCTGCTGGCTTTCGGCATCGCGCGGCGGCGGCGAGCAGACATATTTCGCGCCCGTGATGTCCATGTTGAGGCCCTTCATGTCGTCGGCCGTCAGCGTGATGTATTGCGGGCAGGTCTCGGCATGCACGGGCAATCCGCGCTGCTGGGCCCAGCGCACCTGCTCCATCGCCTCGCGCCCGGAGACGTGCACGATCATGATGGGAACGCCGATCACCTCGGCGTGACTGATGGCGCGATGCGTGGCTTCGCGCTCGACCGCCTGTGGCCGCGACACGCCGTGATAATACGGCGCGATATGGCCCTCGCGTTCCAGCCTGTTGGTCAGGAAGCGGATGGCGTCGTAACCTTCGCAATGAACCATCACCAGCGCTTCCTCGCGGCGCGCGACCTCAAAGACCTCAAGCAGCTGCTTGTCGCTGAGCACGAGGTCGTCATAGGTCATGAACACCTTGAACGAGGTGTAGCCGTCCTTGACCAGCGCCGGTAGTTCCTGCCCGAGCACGACCGCGGTCGGATCGGAGATGATGAGATGGAACGCCGTGTCGATATAGCACTCGCCTTCGGCAAGCTTGCGGTAGTTCTCGACGCAGGTCCGCAGCGACGTGCCTTTCTCCTGAAGCGCAAACGGGAGGACCATGGTGTTGCCGCCGGCGGCTGCCGAACGGGTCGCTGAGGCGAAGTCGTCGGCCATCACCACGTCGGGGCCGGAGGCCTGAGAGATGTGGACGTGGCTGTCGATCCCGCCGGGCAGCGCCAGCAGACCTGTTGCGTCGATCTCGCGGGCAGCACCCTCGAGATGATCAGCAATACTGACGATGCGGCCGTCGCGAATGCCGATATCGGCGCGAAACTCGTCGCTAGCCGTCACGATGGTGCCGCCGCGAATGGCGAGATCGAACTGCGTCACGGGAGTCTCCATCACTTGATAACCGCCGATGTCTGGAAGATCCGGCCCCAATCGACAAGAGCCCCGATGTCGCCACCCGCGAGCTCCAGGGTTCGCCATAGCGTAACCGCTACCGAATCGAGCACCGCGACTTTCAATTCCCGTTCGAGCGAGTCCGCCAGCGCGGCGCCGTCGAGGTTGGTGCAGAGGATGACGACAGCATCGGCGCCGTCAGCCGCCACAGCGCGGATCATGCCAGCAATCGTCGCAGGCGCGACCTCGCCGAACGAGAAATTGTCGCGCAGGCCGAGGTGCCGCTCCGTGTGCGGGCCGATCCCCTCCTCGGCCCAGACGTCACCGATCCGCCGCTGCACGTCATCGGTATAGGGCGATACGAGACCGACGCGCTTGGCGCCGAGCGCACGGGCGGCATCGATGCAGGCAAGCGTCGACGTCGTCGCGGGCACGCCGGTGCGCGCCGTGATTGCCTCGCAAAGGCTCCGGTCTCGGCCGATGCCGAGCCAGCTTGCGGACGTTCCGTTCCAGGCGATGGCATCGACCTTGGCATCGGCCAGCAGGTCCGCCGCCGGAAGCATCACCGAGGCGTCGAACTGGCTCAGCGCCGCAGCATCGAGCGCGATCTCGGTGACCCGGAAGCGTGAAAAATGGGCGGTGACGCCATCAACATCGGCGAGCATCGCCGCGGTAACGGGCTCGAGCACCGAGTTGGAGGACGGCGTGATCATGCCGAGGCGCTTGCGCAGAACTAACATCGATCGCGTCCGCTCCATTTTCGGCGAAGCGCGGTTGCGCTCCTCGGCAGGATCATCCGCATCCCGCGTACCCGCGCAACCCGCAATCTGCATACTGCATGCAATTTGTTCGAAATGCTTTTATTTTGAGCTACATACGTCTTCTATTTGAGCACGGAGTTTGACAGCGATTGACTAGGATTGCGCGCAAGCAGCGAGGCTTGCGTGCAGCAGAAATCCGAACCGATTCCGGGCCGAAAGTCGCCCAAACTCAAGCGGATGGGCCTGCACGAGCGCGCCGCCGCACGGATGCGAACGATGATCATTCGCGGCGAGCTGCCGCCGGGATCGCAGACCCAGGAGACCAGGTTGTCGAAGGAGCTGGGCGTATCGCGCACGCCCTTGCGCGAGGCGATGAAGGTGCTGGCGGCCGAGGGATTGATCGAACTGCGCCCCAACCGCAGCCCGCGCATCGCCGACATCGCCGTCGACGGCATCTCGGAATTGTTCGAGGCGCTGGCCGGCATCGAGCGGCTGGCCGCGGAGCTCGCCGCGGAGCGCGCCACGGAGCGCGATCTCGCCCGCCTGCGCACGCTCCAGACCCGCATGGAAGGTCATCATCGCAACGGCAAGCTCGACGAGTACTTCGCCATCAACGGCGAGATCCACAACACCATCGTCCGCATGGCGCGCAACACGCCGCTGCGCGAGGCGCACGAGACGCTGATCTCCCGCGCCGAACGCGCGCGTTATCTCGCGCTCGGCGCCGACCGCCGCTGGAGCAATTCGGTCGACGAGCACGCCGATATCCTGGCAGCCCTCGAGTCCCGCGACAGCGAAGCGGCCGGCCGCCTGCTCGGCGCCCATGTCCACCGCACCGGCACGGCGCTGCTCGAAGTCATCGCGGCCTCTCAAGCCAAGCAGACGGCGGCGTAATCATGAAGCTGCTGCTGCTCAACCCGAACACCAGCACCGCTGTCACCCAGTTGATGACGGATGTCGGGCAGCGCGCGGCTTCGGCCGGGACCGAGTTGATCCCCTGCACCGCGACCCGCGGCGTCCCCTACATCTCGACGCGCACCGAGGCACAGATCGGCGGCGCTATCGCACTGGAAATGCTGGCAGAGCAGCACCGCAAGGTCGACGCAGCGATCATCGCCGCCTTCGGCGACCCCGGCCTGTTCGCCGCGCGCGAAACCTTCGACATTCCCGTGGTCGGCATGGCGGAAGCGGCGATGCTGACCGCCTGCATGGCCGGACGGCGTTTCGCCATCGTCACCTTCGCCCAGGCGCTCGGCCCCTGGTACGAGGAATGCGTCCGCGCCCACGGGCTGTGGGAGCGCTGTGCCGGCATCCGCATGCTCGATACGCCATTCCAGGCGATCTCGGAGGTCGGCACCGAGAAAGAGGATGTGCTGGTCGATCTCGCCCGGCGCGCGATCGTGGAAGACGACGCGGACGTGTTGATTTTTGCGGGTGCGCCGCTCTCGGGCCTCGCCGAGCGCGTCGCCGACCGGATCTCCGTCCCCGTGGTCGATCAAGTCATAGCCTCGGTGAAGCAGGCCGAGGCGCTGGTAGCGCTGCGCCTGCGCAAGGCAACGGCAGGCACGTACCGCCGCCCCGCCGCCAAACCCACCCTTGGCCTTGCCGATGCGCTCGCCGCCCGGCTCGAGCATCGCGACAGCTAGGGGAGCTTCGGCCGGCGATGGGAAAAACCGAGTTCGTTCTCGATGGCACGGCCGAAGGCAAACAGGCGGGATTCGCATCCCGGTGGGGCAATGATCTGGATGCCGAACGGCAGCTCGTTCTCCCCTCGCGGCGCCGGCAGGGTCAGGACCGGGAAACCGACCAGCGACACGATGAAGGTGATGGCGAGATAGTCGATCGGCGTCTCCAGCGCCGCGCCATCGATCGCGGTGACATCGCTGATTTCGTTCAGCCAGGGCAAGACGGACGCCGCCGGCGCCACCAGGAAATCGGCGCGGGTGAACAGCTCGCGAAAGCTGCGGTAGATCGCGGTGCGGCGACGCTCGGCCTTGAGATAATCCTCCGCGGAGAGCTTTGCGCCCGCCTCGATGTTCCAGATCACGGTGGGCGTGAGCTCGACGCGGCGCGTTTTCAGCAGCTCGCCATAGCTGTTGGCGATGTGCGCGGCGCGCAGCGTCCGGAATGTCTCGATCGCACCGCCGCAATCGGGCGCGGCCGGCACCACATCGGCAGCGGCCGCGAGCGTCTCGCGGGCCGCGGCGAACCGCGCACGGACTTCGCGCGCCACGGGCGCGACACCGAAATCGGGCGTCACTGCGATGCGGGGACGTGCTGCAACCGGCCGGTCGTCATTGACGACGCCCATCGAGAGCGGGTCGTGCACATCGCCTCCCGCACAGATCGACAGCGCCAGTTCGAGATCGTCGACGCCGCGGGCCAGAAAACCGTGGGAGGCCAGCATGTCCCAGCCGAGCGGGCGGCGCGGCGATGGAATGCGGCCGGGCGTCGGCCGGATCGAGGCGACATCGCAGAAGCTCGCAGGTGTGCGCACCGAGCCCCCGAAATCGGTGCCATGGGCCAGCGGCACCATGCCGGCCGCGACCGCGACGGCGGAGCCGCCGGACGATCCACCCGAGGTCAGCGCGGGATCGAAGGGATTGCGGGTCGGTCCGCACAATTTGTTGGTGCAGACCGCACCGAAGCCAAATTCCGGCGTGTTGGTCTTTCCCAGAATGATCGCGCCGGCGCGCCGCAGCCGCGTGACCACGAGATCGTCCTCGGCCGGAACGTGATCACGAAACAGAACCGACCCATAGGTGGTCGCAAGCCCCGCCGTGTCCGTGAGATCCTTGATCCCTACGGGCACGCCGTGCAGTGGGCCGATCGGCGCGGGCGCGGCATCGCAGATTTGCGCGGCACGGCGGGCGTCCTCCGCATCGACAGTCACAAATGCCGCCAATTGCACGTCTCGGTGCGCGATCCGTTCGAGATGCGCCTCGACAACCTCGCACGACGACAGCTCGCCCTTCGCAATGGCGCGCGCAATGGTTGTGGCAGTGAGGTCGCAAACCGATCGATCCGATGTCATCGCCCCACCATGCCAAACCTCGCATCGAAAGGCGAGCGCGGCGGGCACGAGACTTGCTTTCTGCTTTGGGGCAACGGGAGGCAACATCATGGCTGAAGTGCAAGGCGGCCGATCGCTCGTCGTCGACGCCGTCACTCACCGCTATCCGAGCGGCGCGCTCGCGGTCGAGAACATCAATCTCGACATCAAGGGCGGCGAGATCATCGCGCTGCTTGGGCCCTCCGGTTGCGGCAAGACCACCCTGCTGCGCATCATCGCCGGCTTCATCGCGCAGACCCAGGGACGGATCATCATCGGCGACGACATCGTCGACGCGCTGCCGCCGAACCGCCGCGCGGTCGGCATTGTGTTCCAGAACTACGCACTATTCCCCCACCTCAGCATCGGCGAGAACGTCGCTTACGGACTTGCCGCGCGCGGCGTCGACAAGGCGACCCGCCAGCGCGAAGCCCAACGCCTGCTGGATCTGGTGCAGCTGCCGACAATGTCAGAACGGTTGCCACGTCAGCTCTCCGGCGGCCAGCAGCAGCGCGTCGCGCTGGCCCGCGCGCTCGCGATCAAGCCGTCGATCCTGCTGCTCGACGAGCCCTTTGCCGCGCTCGACAAGAATTTGCGGCTCGACATGCAGATCGAAGTCAAGCGGCTCCAGCGCGTCTCCGGCATCACCACGGTGATCGTGACCCATGACCAGGAAGAAGCGCTGTCGATGGCCGACCGCGTCGCGGTGCTGAGCCACGGCAAGCTCGAGCAGTTCGGATCGCCGTCCGATGTCTACGACCGGCCGCAGACGCTGTTCGTCAACACGTTCGTCGGCGCCAGCAACCGCATGCACGGCGTGGTCGTCTCGGCGGACCGGACGGCCGCCAAAGTCCGCCTCGATGCTGGCGCTGAGATCATCGCGCGGCCGGCGGGTGGCGCGTTTGCCGAAGGCGGCCGCGTCACCGTCTGTATCCGCCCCGAGCATCTGCAATTCGTCGGCGACGAGACCGGCTTTGCCGGAGTGGTCGGCATGTCGCTGCCGCTCGGGGCCACGGTCGTGCACGAGATCACCACCGCCGACGGCTCCAGCGTCAAGATCTCACAGGCGCGCATCGGCGAGACGCGCACGCTGGAGAGCGGCGCCGCGGTGCGCCTCGCGCCACTCGCCCCGTCGCTCGCCAACGCTTTTCCTGCAACGCTTTAGATCCAGTTTTTGTCCAGAGGGAGTTCGACCATGATCATGAACCGCCGAAGCCTGATAACGACCGCACTCACGCTCGGTGCCATGAAGGCGTTTCCCGGATTGAGCTATGCCCAGGCACGGCCGCTGGTGTTTGCGACCTTCACCGGAAGCTGGGAGGAGGCGCACAAGGCCGTGCTGGTGCCGGCGTTCCGCAAGGCCAACGCGGACGCCGCAATGGTGCTCGACCCCATGCTCTCGGTCGACCAGATCGCCAAGGTGAACGCCGCCAAGGCCAATCCGCCGATCGACGTCATGCTGCACGATCCCGGCCCCGCCCTGGTCGCGATCGGCCAGGACCTGGTCGAGCCTTACCCCGTCGAGAAGAGCGCCTATTACAAGGACCTCATCGCCGAGGCGCAGGAGCCGATGGGCCCTGCCCCGTTCTTCCAGGTCGTCGGCCTCACCTACAATCCGGAGGCGGTCAAGACGCCGCCGACCTCATGGGCCGATCTGTGGAAGTCCGAGTTCAAGGGCCGCGTCGGCATCACCAATCTTAACTCGACGCTCGGGACCGGCTGGCTGGTCGAGATCGCCAAGATGCGCGGCGGCTCGGAAGCCAATGTCGATCCCGGCTTCAAGGCGATCGAGGAGCTGAAGCCCAACCTCGCCGCGGTCGCCGCCAATCCCGGCGCGCTCGCCACCCTGTTCCAGCAGGGCCAGATCGATATCTCGCCCGGCAATTTCAACGCCATCCAGATCCTGAAAGCGCGCGGCGTGCCGGTCGAGTTCGTGGCCCCGAAGGAAGGTGCCATCGCCTTCAAGACCACGATCCACATCGTCAAGAACTCGCCCAACCGCGAACTCGCCTTCAAGCTGATCGAGGCGTCGTTGACGCCCGAGGTGCAGACCACGCTGATGAACCCGCCCTATCTGATCGTGCCGACCAATTCCAAGGTGACGATGGGCGGCGAGATTGCGCGCGTGCTCGCCAAGGACACCGCCGAGCTGAAGCAGAAATTCGTGTTCCAGGACTGGAAGAAGATCAACGAGCAGCGCTCGGCCTGGATCGAGCGTTTCAACCGCGAGATCAAGATCTAAGAGCTTTAGGGACCCGACGATGGGCGCAGCACCGGCACCACGGGACGTGACCTCCCACGGGATGGGATTGGCAGTGCCGCTGGCGCTGTTCTTCCTGGTCTTCTTCGTGGCGCCGCTGCTGCAACTGCTTTGGCTCTCGCTCCACAACGACACGGCCGCGCTCCATTGGGGGCTCGGCCAATATTTGCACTTCCTCACCGACCCCTTCAGCCTCAGCGTGCTCGGCTCGACGCTGCTGCTTGGGGCGGAGGTGACAGCCGTCTGCCTCGTGCTCGGCTTTCCCATCGCCTGGCTCTACCAGCGGGTCGGGCCGCGGCTTCAGACCATCATTATCCTGATCGTGCTGCTACCGCTCCTGACCAGCGTCGTGGTGCGCACCTTCGCCTGGATCGTCATTCTGGGCCGCCAAGGCATTATCAACGCGACGCTGCAATCGCTCGGCATCATCGATACGCCCTTAAAACTGCTCTACACCCAGTTCGGCGTGGTGATCGCGCTGGCGCAAGTGCAGATGCCGCTGATGACGTTGCCGCTGATCACCGCGCTCGGCCGGATCGATTCCAATCTCGACGATGCCTCCTGCTCGCTCGGCGCCGGAAGCTGGCGCACCTTCTTCAAGATCGTGCTGCCGCTGTCGCTGCCCGGCGTGATCGCTGGTTGCACACTGACCTACGCCGCGGCAATCACGGCCTTTATATCCCAGTCGCTGATCGGCGGCGGCCAGATGCTGTTCATGCCGATGTATCTCTATCAGCAGGCCTCGACGCTGCAGAACTGGCCGTTTGCCTCCGCAATCTCGATCATCTTTTTGCTGGCCGTGCTCGCGGTCGTTTCCGTCTTCACCACACTCGGCCGCCTGTCGCGCGGCTATGGAGGTGCGTGATGAGCGGGCGCAAGCGTACTCTGGAGGCGTTCAGCTTCGAGCTGGTCATGACCGTGGTCGCGATCATCGCGCTGGTCATCATCATCGCGCCGTCGCTGGTGGTGCTGATCGTCTCCTTTACCAGCGGCTTCTCGCTGCGTTTCCCGCCGCCGGGCTATTCGCTGCGCTGGTACGCCGAATTGTGGAACGCCTGGCAGCTGCACTTCGCAGCCAAGAACAGCTTCATCGTGGCGCTGTGGGCAACCGGCCTGTCCGTGGTGCTCGGCGTCGCCGCCGCGCTCGCGATTTCGCGCTCGCCGACGCTGTCGGCCCGGCTGCTCGATTCCCTCTTCATGTCGCCGCTGGTGCTGCCGGCGCTGGCCTTCGGCCTTGCCGCGTTGATGCTGTTCTCGCTGGTCGGATTGCCAGTGTCGCCGCTGACATTGGTGATTGGCCACACCGTCGTCTGCGTCCCCTATGTGGTGCGCAACACGATTGCGGCGCTTGCCCAGCTGGAGCCGACCCTGCTGGAGAGCTCGGCCGTGCTGGGCGCCAGCCGCATCTACACGTTCCGGCGCATCGTGCTGCCGCTGATCCGGCCGGGCATCATCGCGGGGGCCTTCATCGCTTTCATGTCGTCGTTCGACAACGTGCCGGTGTCGCTGTTCCTGCGCGATGCCGCCACTGACATGCTGCCGATCCGGATGTGGCAGGACCTCGAGGGCAAGCTCGACGTCACCATCGCCGCGCTGTCGGGCGTGCTGATCATCGCAACCGTAGCGCTGGTCGCGATCATGGAGCGTGTCACGGGACTGTCGCGGCGGCTAACCAACTGATCAAGCGCCGCGGAACAGCGAATAGCCCCAACGCGTGAATTTCAGCGGTAGATGGAAATGCTCGTCGACATCCTTGATGCGAAAGCGGAACGGCGTCACCGTAAGGAACTCCTCGCGCTCGCCAAAGAACTCGCCGAGATGAAACAGGACCTCGTACTCGCCTGCCGTCACGCCCGCGCCCTGCGCAACGGGATGATCGAGCACGCCGTTGGCACCAAGCCGACCGTCGGCGACGCGCAACGAGTCCGGATCGATCCGCCAGATCTCGACACGCAGACCCTGCGCCGGACGTCCGCCCGCCACATCGACCGCGTGAATGGAAATACCGCCTGCCACAATGTTCCTCCCGTGAGCGCAGCACCATGGTAGACGCAAACACGGCCGTTCGACCAGCGCCGGCATTGCTGCCGGCGCTTGGCGCCATGACCTCACTGCAGGCGCTGGTGGCGCTGGCTCTGTTCGCGCCGGGCGTGGTGGCACCGCGCGCCCAGATCGAAGTCTGGCAGCTCTCGATGTTCTCCTGCGCCGTGTTCGCGGTCGGCATTCCCGCCTCGTTCTTGGGCGGCGGGTTCATCGCCCGCTTGGGCTCGCTGCGGATCGCGAGCCTCTGCGCGGCGGCGATCATCGCCAGCATGGCGCTGGCTTCGCTCGGCTCGACGGCGGCCCTGCTCGCAGCCGGCCTCTGTCTTGGCCTCGCCTTCGGACCGGAGACGCCCGCAAGCGCGGCGCTGCTGGCGCGGCTCGTGACGACCGAGCGGCGCGCGTTCGTGTTCTCGGTTCGCCAGACCGGAAACCAGATCGGCGCCGTCTGCGGCTCGCTGGTTCTGCCCGCGATCGCAATCTCGCTCGAGCCCGCCTGGTGCTATGCCGCCGTGGGCGCCTGTGCGCTGCTGGCGATAGCGTGGTTCGAGCGCTTGCGGCCGGCTTACGCCGCCAAGGTCATTCCACAGCCACAGCTTGGCCTTCGCATGCGGCTGGCATTGGTGACCGCGGATCGACGCATCGGAATGCTGGCGCTGGCCTCGATGCCGTTCAGCGCAATGCAGGTGTCGCTCAATACGGTCTTCGTCACGCTCGGCACCCGCGAACTCGGCCTCAGCCATGTCGAGGCCGGTATGGCGCTCGCCTGCGCCCAGGCCGGCGGGCTGGTCGGCCGGCTCGGCTGGGGCCTCGTCGCAATGCGCCTCAACGCCTCACGCGGAGTTCTCGTCGTCATCGGCCTCGGCATGACTTTCTGCGCCGCGCTGCTGGGTCTCGATGGCGCATCGCTCGGACGGACGGGCCAGTTTGCGATTGCAACTCTGTTCGGCCTGACGGCCTCGGGCTGGAACGGTGTCTTCGTGGCCGAGATCGCCCGCCTCGCGCCGCAGGACAGGATCGGCGAAACCACCGGCGCGGTGCTGACAGCATCCTACGCCGGCCTCTTGGCAGCACCGGCACTGGTGTCGCTCCTCGACGGCGCAGCCAGTCTTGGTGCCGCCTTCTTCGCCTTGGCGTGCCTCGCCCTCTGCGGCACATTGGCACTGATCTGGGGAGGCCATGACAACACGAAGAAGTAGCGCGTGCGAGATTGCGGCCGACGTCTCCGCCGGACGGACGAGTGCGGTCGAGACCGCCAAGGCCGCGCTTGCGCGCATCGAGGCCGCCAAGGCGCTGAACGCGGTGGTGACGACCGCTCCCGCGCGTACGCTTGCCGACGCCACAGCGGTCGATGATCGCTTGCGTGCCGGCGAGGCGATGCCGCTCGCCGGTGTCCCCGTCATCGTCAAGGACAACATCTGGGTCGGCGGCTGGCGTGTGACACAGGGCTCGCGCCTGTTCGCTGAATTCGTCGCGCCGCAGGATGCGATTGCGATCGAGCGGCTGCGCAAGGCCGGCGCCGTCGTCGTCGGCATCGGCGCAACGTCGGAATTCGCCTGCAAGGGCGTGACAACCTCGCCGCTGTATGGGCCGACGCGGCATCCACTCGATCCCACGTTGACCCCCGGTGGCTCGTCGGGCGGCCCTGCTGCCGCGGTTGCGGCCGGCCTCGTGCCGCTGGCGATCGGTACCGATGCGGGCGGATCGAGCCGCAGGCCGCCGGCTCATGTCGGCATCGCCGGGTTCAAGCCGTCGTATGGCGCGATCCCCTATGGGCCCGGCTTCGCCGAACCGTTCTTCGGCCTCTCCGTCATCGCGCCGATCGCCACCGATATCGCCGATATCGCGTTGGCGTTCGAGGCCATGGCCGGTATCGATCCGCGCGACCCGGATTCAGCCCCCATCGCTCAAGGGGCTAAAAACATCGCCGGTCTGCGCATCGCGTTCTCGCCACGCCTTGGGCTCGACGTCGCCGTCGATGATGTTGTCGCTAACGGGCTCGTTTTCGCCATCGCGCGTCTCTCCGCCGCAGGCCTCGGCATCGCGCAGCGCGATCCCGTCTGGCCGGCGGGCGCGACGGAAGAGGCCATCATGCCGCTTCAGCACGCCGGGCTCGCCGCACTCTATCGAGACGCGTTCCGCGAGAATCCGGCGGTCTTCGATCCTGACATCGCCAGGCAGATCGAGCGAGGGATGTCGTGGTCGGGCGCCGACGTTGCCGGTGCGTTGCTGGCAAGTGCCGGGATCGCCAATGCTTTCGCGGCATTCTTCGCCGAGGTCGATCTGCTGCTGGCGCCCACCGTCCCCTGTGTCGCGTGGCCATTCACCCAGTCCGGACCCGACAGGATCGGTGGCCGCGCGGCGAGCCCGCGCGCGCATGCGGCGTTAACGCCCTTCGTCAATCATGCCCGGCTGCCTGCGATTTCGATACCGTGCGGAACGGACCGGTCCGGACTTCCATTCGGCCTCCAGGTCATCGCCGCGCGCGGACAAGACCGCACGCTGCTTGAAGCAGCGCAAGATATCGAGGCGATGCTGCGAACATAAGTCCGGCCGTCAGATGTCTCTTCCGAAGACGCCGATCCCCCTTATGGGCTTTCAACGGGCGCGGGGACGAGTAAGATGCTGTCTCGTGGTCCCGGAGGCGGAATGAGCCAGCGCAAGTTCATGGGACTTGGCGGCGGTGCGACAGCATCGGGGCCGGGCATTGCGCGAGCGAGCCAACGATCGGCCAACGCAGCCGCCGAGCCCGCCTACGATGATGAGCAAGAATTCCCATTGATCATCGCGAACATGCCCGCAACCCCTCGCCAAAAGGCCTGGGCGGTGGGTGTCGCCGTCTTGCTCATCGTCCTTGCAGCGGCCATCGCGCCGTTCGCCCGGATCCAATTGGGCCAGATCAATGGTTTCGTTCCAGTATTGCAGACCGCGTTGGCCCTGGCCGAATTCATCACGGCAGCCCTGCTGTTTGCTCAATTTTCGATCCAGCCTCAGCGGGCACTTCTCGCACTCGCGAGCGGGTACGTTTTCAGCGGATCGTTCGCATTCCTGCAAACGCTCGCCTTTCCGAACGGATACGCCACCGCAGGTGTCATTGGAAATGGACTGGATAGCCCCGCTTGGCTTTACGTGCTTTGGCACACCGCTTTTCCCGCGGCTATCCTGGTGTACGGATTCACAAAGGATCACTCCGCCGCCGGCCGACCAGGCAGACCTGCAATAGCCGCGATCGCACTAGCTTTCGGCTGCATCGCTGCCACCGTGGCAGCACTGACGTGAATGGTGACCGCGAAAGCCGAATTTCTCCCTAGCTTCTACGTGAACGACGTCAGGCATCAGACCCCTCTCGGTAATCAGGTCAACCTGATACTTTTGCTTTGGAATGTGACCGCTCTCACCGTCCTGTTTGCGCGCATGCGCACCATTCTTGACCTTTGGCTAATGGTGACTTTACTCGCCTACCTGCCCAATTTCCTGGTGGCGATCATCGGCAGTTCGGTTCGGTTCACCATCGGTTGGTACGCAGCACGCGGTTTCGTTCTGGTCGGCAGTTGCATGTTGCTGACCGTATTGCTCATCGAAACGATGTTTATCTATTCGCGCCTTGCCAGCGTCATTGCCCTGCAGCGACGCGAACGAGCGAACCGGCTTCTCAGCATCGACGCGGTCACTGGCGCGATCGCCCATGAGCTGAGGTCGCCATTAGGGGCCATCTCGCTCAATGCTGCGACCGGGTTGAGTCACTTGCGAGCTGCCTCCCCTGAACTCGAGGAACTCGAGAACATCCTCTGTGACATCGAAGCCGACGGCGGTCGGGCGGCTGACATCATATCGAGCATTCGCGAGATTACAATCAAAACGGCGCGCGGCGGCGCTTCGGCAAACGTCGAGGACATCGCGGAGCTTACGCTGAGACTGTTGAAGCACGATCTCCTGGCCAATGGCGTATCAGTGACGACGGAGCTTCAGGGCAACATACCTCCAGTCGCACTGGACGGCACTGAGCTTCAGCAGATTGTCCTGAACCTCTGCAAAAACGCGATTGACGCAATGAGCTCTGTCCCCGCCGACCAACGAGAGCTCCGTCTGAAAACCGCCCTCGATGGTGGCGCAACGGTCCATTTGTCCGTCGAGGACTCGGGCACCGGCATCACACCGCGTCATCAAGAGCGCATCTTCGACCCTTTCTTCACGACGAAGCAAGGCGGTATGGGGTTGGGACTGGCCATCTCCTCCAACCTGGTCGCAAGGTGCGGAGGAAGGTTGAGGCTGGTCAAATCGGACGTCAGGGGCTCCGTTTTCGAGTTGGAGATGCCAATCTCCGCTCCCACTTCGTCGCAATGACACCACGAGACCCTCACGATCGTTCCGCCTTTCGCTCACTTCATAGAGATCATGATCGCGCTAAGGTTGGCGACCGATACGAGGGTGCCAGACGCACTATCTGCGTACGTCGCTCAGGGTTTTGCACCATCGACCTTCTTCCAGGTCTGGTCCGGATCGAATGCAGTCATGCGGGACACGAGAACCTTGGTCCGATAACCGAGATCCTTCTGGTAGATAACGCCCGCACGGTTGACCAGGAAGGTCATGACGCCGGAATTGCCGTACTCGGCAGGCCAGGCGACCAGTGCAAAACCTCCGATCATCTTGCCATTGACCACATAGTTGAGCGCGCCGCCTGGCGCGTTCGACCCCTGCCCCTTCAGGATCCGGAAATAATAGCCGTGGTAGGGCGCCGCACCCTCCTCGGCCTTGTAGCCTTCAGCCGAAGCCTGCGCTGCTAACGCGCCGAGCGGGCTCTGGTCATTGTCGTCACGCCAGAACAACCCGTCCTTCTTGCCCGCGCTGCTGACGATGCGTTGTGCGTACACGCCGGCCCCCTCGCCGCGATCCTTGTCGGCGTAGTCGTTCTCGGCATCGACAAAGGCGAGACTGGTCTGGATGGCGTCGAGCTCATTGCGGCCGATGCGGCGATAGAGCACCTCGATGCGACCTTCGGCGATATCGAATTCCCAGCCGGTCCTGGTGTTGACGAGCGGGATCGGGAACGGGAATTCGTCCGGACCCAACATCAGCATTGCCTTCTTGTTACCCTCCGCTTTGATCGAATGCTTGGCGTCGTACATCGAGGTGAAACGTTTCCGGATGTCGACGTCGGCGACCTCACCACCGGACGAGACGATGTCCTCGGCAGCGCTGCCGAGCACTTTCAGGATAGCCCGTTCCGGTCCGTTCTTGACCGCCGACGCGAGCGCCGCCGCTGCATCCTCCGGTGTCGGATACGATTGCTGCGCCCGGGATGGCGAACTCGTGAGCGCCAGCGCCATGATGGCCGGCAGGGCGACGCGATGAAGCGACTTGAAGCTTATCATGGCATCACCTGCGCAGGAATCGTCGCGCCGCCGGCGAGCCAATCCCGATACGTACGGAATTTTAGACCGAGCTTCTCGTAATAGACCCGGAGATAACCATCGGCTCCGCGGGTAACGGCTTCTGGCTTCACCTCTTCGACTTCCTGCGCAATGACCCCGACATAGGCCTTGTCGCTGCCGATATAGCTGAAGCGGTAGTAACCAAGGCCGCTTGCGAGATGGCCGAGCAGAACGACATCATGCTTCAGCCCGATATCGGAACGCCGTCCGCCACCGCCACCGCGGCCACCGCCACCGCCACCTTGGAAGCCTCCGCCGCCGCCTCGGCCGGCGAAGCTCGCACCTCCGCCGCCGCCACCGCGCGGTCCCATGCTCGCCATGCTCGCCTGGCCACGGGCCGATGCTGCAGCCGCCGAGCGGCCCGACGACACGTTCAGGGCGCCGCCACCCCCGCGGTTCGCTGCCTTGGCGCCACCGCCGCCCTTGGCACCGCCCGCTTTAGAGCTGGCACTTTTTGCGCCGGCATTCTTGGCACCACCACCCTTGGCCGCGCGATCGCCACCACCTTTAGCACGATCGCCCCCGGCCTTGGCACGATCCCCCGGGCCTTGTCGGTCACCGCTTCGATCACCTGCGCGGTCGCCGGCACGATCTCCTGCGCGATCTCCCGCACCAGGCCGATCCTGTCCCGGCTTCTGCTGTCCGTCGCGGCCGCGGAAATCCATCCGGTCGGCGGCGCCGGCCTTCAGATTGCTATTGCCGAAGCGCTGCTGAACATTTGAATTGTTGTAGCGAACGCCCTGGCGATGCGACGGATTGTGTTGCCAGGCGTTTCCGATGTTGGTAGTTCGGTGATTGATATAGACGTTGCGGTTGCCCCAGTTGCAGCCGCCGCCCCAATAATTGCCCCAGCGGCCAATGGCCCAAGCCGTGCCGAATGCAAGACCAGCCGCGACCACACCCGCGCCGATATAGGAGGGATAGCCAAAGTAATACGGTGGATACTCGGTGTAGGGCCACGCGCCGTAGACTGTCGCAGGCTCGTAGTACGGCACGTATATCGTATCGGGAACTGCCGGCTCGATCACGACCACCTGCCTGCTTTCCTCGGTCTTGACGCTGACCTTCTGCTGCGTGGTGGTCACCAGCTTCTTGTTGTCATAGGCCTTGGTGCGCAGCCGCTGCACCGCATCCATCACATCCGGTTGCTGCGCGAGCACGGCGTCGCCCAGCGCCTTGGTCCAGTCGAGCTTGTCGCTCATCATGGTCAACACTTCGGCGGTTGAGGCCAGCGCCTTGACGCTGTCATCCCACGGCTGCTTCTCGACTTCAGTCTTCAGGGCATCACCCTTTAGAGTCTTGCGCTCTTTCAGCCACCGATCGGCCTGAACGACCTCCAGAGGATAGGTAGATGCCGCCAGCACATTGGCGAGCAGTTCGTCGGGATAGAGCGCGATCGGCGCGACCAGAGCTTCGAGCTGCTCGGGTTTGAGCAATTCGGCAACCGCTGGCGGCTGGCTCGCCGTTTGGGCTTGGCTACCTGAGGCCGCCGAAGTGTCCGCGGTTTGGGCTGCCGCGGCCACGGGCATCACCAAGAGCAGCGCCATCGCGATCAGAGTCCTACCGCAACGAAGCATCGCGTCCTCCCTTGAACCCTCGTTGGGCCAAGCATCTTGGACGATCAGTGACCTTTATTGATCAAGATCAAGGAACATGGACCTCTCTCGAAGTCCGCGCTATTCATTCCACGGCCGGCCGGACGTTCGATCCGGTCGAGATCCGATGGCGCCGCTCAGGCGCTGGAGCCCGGGAGCGCGGACAGCAAAACCCGGCGATCATGAATCAGGCTCTGAAGGCGATGCGCAGCGACATTCAGGGTCGTGACATCGAGCGCATTCTCGTCCCCTGCCGCAGCTTTGGCGCGCTGAGCGTGGAGCACCCGGTCGATCTCGACCTCGATATCGGACAGTTCGGCCTCCGCATCGGTCCTGCGTATCCGCGCGCCCAGCGCATACAGCGAGTCCAGGCCTCGTTCGTCTTTAGAGGGATCACGCACCTGAAGGAATTTCCAGGCCGCTGCCAATACGGAGATGAGGCCGCCGAAGATCATGGGAGCGAGGAAGATGATGTTCCCCCATTCGTCCAGAAAGCTCTGCTGCGTTCCGTTGTAGAATGCTGCGGCGCCGGGATGGACCGGGAGGAAGGCGTCCGAATCCGTGCTCGGCGCGGTCATTTGCGAGAGGATCGGCAATTCGCCGAGCAGGTCCCTGCGTGCCTTCATCAGCGCGTCGGCTAGGCTGCCCGCCACCTCTGCGCTGAGCTGCTTTTGCGCGACCACATAGAACGAAACCCGCAGCGTGGTGAGATCCTCGCTCGGGACAGGCGGCGAACCGCGCAGCGTGCCCTTCGGGACATCGAAGCTTTCATAGGCGCGCTGCTTCTCCGCGATGGCACCAGCTGCCTCGACGGGAAGGAGGACCGGCGCGGTCTTCGGCGTCTGCAGAAAGAGGCCGCGCAAGAGGGCCAGATACTTTTCGGCAAGAGGAACGACGATCAAAATCGCTCGTACCTCCTTGGCATCGAGCGCCCGCCGCGCGTCTGCCGGCTGGAGATTGCGGAATGTCACGTTGGCGCGTCCAAGGCCGTATTCGTCGCTGAGGACGTCGACGACCTTGCGATTCATCTCGCCGCCGATCACGCCGACGCTGGTGCGCTTCAGACCAGCGATTTCGGTAATCGAGGAGCCCGGCGGCGCAACCAACAGGACAACGGCATGGGCGAGGACCACGATAGCCTGCGCCTGCGATAGGTCGCCGACGTCACCGCGGACGACAGCAAGCTCGACTTTTTCCGCCGCAAACTGCTCGGCGGCATCAAGCGCGTTGGTGGTTTCCACCAGCTTGAGCCGGACCGGCGCGTTCGCGACGGCAAGCCGGCTTGCCAACGCCGATACCAGACGCGTGGCTTCGCCATCCAGCGATCCGACCGCGATGGTCAGCGTCGTCGGGCGAGAGTACCAGCGGTAGCCGAACAGGCCAGCTCCAAGCACAAGCACAACAGCGCTGGCGACAATGATAGAACGAAGCCAAACCGGCATTCTCGCAGGGACCATGTGGCGCTCACAGTTGATATGCGCTCGGTGGTCGGACTGGCTCATGAGGCCAGACCGGCTCAACTGAGGCGCATCGCTGAACCGAAGTGCGATTCAAACCAAAGCGAAGCCTGTCAGTGCCCGCTCAGCACCAGCGTTTTGATCGGCAGCAAGAGCGCCTGAATTCTCAAGAGCATGGCGTGCACGAGGCCAACACCATCGACGACGTGCAAGGCAATTGCCCGCCCCGTGCCCGTCTCCTTCGCGGAGATCTCCTCATGATTGCTGGTATAGGCATTGACGATGCAGCTGCTGCCCGGCGTCACGCCTTCTAGCCCGCCCTTGTAGAGCGGCTCCAGGAAAGCCAGAATCGTTCCAGGTCGCCCGACATTCTGCGCCTCGATCAGTTGCTCGCCGGTTCGGAACTGCCCGGCCGCGATGAAATCCTGGACGCTGGTGACGACCATGGGAATGATCACCCACGGCTTCGAGATGCAGGTTGCTTCCGCCACCATGCCGACCTTCATCACCTGCGCCTCGATCTGACCAAAGCCGGCCTGCAAGGCGCGCCTGCCGGCACCGTCCGGAACCAGCACACCGGCCGGGCGCATCAGCTGATTGACGACATCGCCGGTGCGGACCAGGAATTGCTCCACGCGGCCGTCGACCCCGGCGCGAACAAAGGTCTTGTCCAAATCGACCTGCGCTTCCGCCAACGCCGCCTGGGCGCTCGCCTTTTCAGCCGGCAACAGCGTTGAAAGTCGCAACGTCGCTGACGTCTTGGACGCGGTGGCAGAGTCCACACCAGCCTGCCGCTGGTTGACCACGACCTGTAATTTCTCGATATCGCGCTGCGGGACGATACCGGGGTTGCGGCGCTGCAACTCCGTCTTGACATCCAGTTCGTCCTTTGCTTGCTGAAGGCTGGCCTTGGCTTCCTGGATTTGCGCTTCGGCTTTGACGACGTCGTTTTCGGCGCTTGTCATCGCAGCGTCGACCTCGGCGATCTTGCGGGTGGCTGTTTCCAAAGCAGCCTTCTGCTTCGAACCGTCCAGCCTGAACAGCACGTCACCCTTCTTCACGGCCTCGCTGTAGCCGACATTGACTTCCGCCACCCGGCCGGAGCCCTCGGGCAGGATCGGCACCGTGCGAAAATAGAGCGTGGCCGAGGTGGTTGACGGGTGAAAGTAGAAGATCATGGTGATCAGAGAAATCGTCAGCATCAGGCAGCCGGTGATGCCCCATCGCAATTCATACCAGATGGAAAAGAAGGTGATCTCCTTGCCGAAACGTTTGCCCTGGGCATAGCGGCGGTAGAGGTAGTCCGGCAGGATGGTCAGGAGGGAGCAGAACATGAGCTCAAACATGGCTATGCTCCTTCTTGGCGATCGGCTTCTCGACCGGCGGCAAGCCTGGTAGTTCGGGCTCCCGACCCTCACCTGGCGCGGCGTCAGCGATCCTCTCGACCGAGCCTGCGATACTCCGCAGCGGCGTGCCGAAATCTGGCAAGTCGATCATCGCGAGCAGAAGGCCGGCCACCCAGAAAATGTGCATGTGCGTAAAGAGCGAGATGATGCCCAGCACGGCCACGATCTCGAACTGCAGCTTCTGCGACTTGTGCGCCATTCGTTCGGGCAGGCTGTGCAGCTTCCAATAGAGCGTACCGACCCAGAGCACGGTGCCGACCAGGAAGATTCCCATCACGACCATCAACACGTCCGTGCCGCTTCCCGGCGCGAGATAGAACGGCAGATGATGCGGGGCCATCGGATGAAGTTGCTCGCTCAATGGTCGCCTCCACAGAAGGGATCAGGGCGGTCTGCGCGCCGGCTCGTTACCGTGGCCGCGCAGGTGAGAAAATTGCTTGATATGAATCAAAGGTCCGAACGGCGCGAAACCTAGCTTAGCCCTGACTCCGCTCCCACAGCAAGCCAGGAACGTACCAATCATGCCCGGCATCGATGAGCTCATTCCCAACGCACTGCAAATTCGCAAGGAAGCTGCACTCGAGGAAGCCAGAAAGGCCGAGGAATATGTTCGCCTCGCCGCCGCGGCCGAAGCCGAGAAGCGCGACTTGATCGAACGGCTGAGCAAACCGTCCGGCAAATCCGAGGAGGAGAAAATCAAGCTCGCCTCGACCATCATCCAGCGCGCGGTTCGCAACGGCCTGACCGAAGTGCAGGTCTATCGCTTCCCGAACACTCTGTGCACCGACAAGGGCCGCGCGATCAACCAAATGGAGGCGGGCTGGGAGAAAACGCTGACGGGAATTCCAAAAGAGATCTTCGAGCTCTGGTCCGAATACCTCAAGCCTCGCGGCTATCGCATCGGCTATCAGGTCATCGAATTTCCTGACGGCGTGCCCGGCGACATCGGCGTCATCATTTCCTGGGGCGACTGATCACGTTTCGGCCGAGTTAAGAGAAGGCGGAGCGGCATGGCAAAGGACGAAGCCTCAGAGCGGATGAAACGCAAGGACTACGAGAAGGAGCTCGAAAAGCTCCAGATCGAGCTTTGCCATCTCCAGGATTACGTAAAGGAAAACAAGCTTCGAGTCATCGTCCTGTTCGAAGGCCGCGACGCGGCCGGCAAGGGCGGCACGATCAAGGCGATCACCGAAAAGGTCAGCCCGCGCGTATTCCGGGTGGTGGCGCTGCCGGCGCCATCGGATCGCGAAAAGACGCAGCTTTTCTTCCAGCGCTACATGAAGCAGTTTCCGGCCGGCGGCGAGATCGTGATCTTCGACCGGAGCTGGTACAATCGCGCCGGCGTCGAATATGTCATGGGGTTCTGCTCGCCCGCCGAGCACGATCGTTTCCTCGCGCTCTGCCCGCAGATGGAAAAGTACGCCATCGACGGCGGCATCATCCTGATCAAGATCTGGCTCGAGGTCGGGATGGACGAGCAGGAGCGCCGCTTCAACGCCCGCATCGACGATCCGGTGCGGCAATGGAAGCTGAGTCCGATGGACCTCGAATCTTTCAAACGCTGGTATGATTATTCGCGCGCGCGCGACCTGATGCTCAAGAAGACGAGCACGAAGGACGCGCCTTGGTACATCATTCGCTCCGACGACAAGCGGCGGGCGCGGCTGAACTGTATCGCGCACATCCTGGAGGCTATCCCGCACAAGCGGATCAAGAAGGACAAGGTGAAGCTGCCGAAGCGTTCAGACAAGGGGCGCTACAATGACCAGGCGGTCCTGCGCGCGATGAACTTCGTCACCGAACGCTATTGACGAGGTGATCGGGCCGCACGGCGGGCGCGGTCCGATCGATGCTGCCGACGGACTTCGCTGGGCCCGTCAGCAATGCATTCTTTCAATACGGGTACTGATTGGGACAGACCCAGTTGCCATACGTGTCCTGATAACAACCGTTGTTGTAGTTGTTGTTGTAGTATCCATAGGCGCCGGCGGCGGCCGCACCGACGGCAGCAGCACCGTAAGCCGCGCCTCGATAGCCATATCGCGGATAGCCTCCAGGATAACCGGCGATCGGACGGCCGGGACGGCCCGCAACAGGGTAACCGGGGCGACCCGGACGACCGGCGATCGGATGGCTTGGCCGCGGACCTCCTGCGTAATGGCGTCCGCCTCCGCCATGGATCCGACCGGCGTGAACGGCGCCGCCATGGAAACCTCCGGCGCGCATGCCCCCTCCACCTCCGCGATAGCCGCCACCGCCTCCGCGGCGGGCATAGGCGTCATCAGGAATGAGCGTGGCCGTGAGAAGAACGAAGGTTGCAGCAAGAGCTAGGAGATAACGAAGCATGGCATGTCCTCCTCGGTATGGGTGCCGTGATCCGCTTTTCGACGATGCCTCGCGAAACGCGGTTGGCACCCGAACCTGGCGCTGATCTGCGGCCGCTTCCCTGACTTACGTGCCTGAGAGAAGCAGCCGCCATTCTGGCTTGAACGCCGCGACTGCCAAAGCGGCCCGACTGCCGCTCTAGCGCTTCAAACTTATCGTCACGCCCCCCACCGCAGCTGACAGCTCGGCTCCGACCTTCGGTCCGCTGAGCTGCAGAATCACGCCGTTGCCGTTTTGCAGCTGAACGGCACCTGCGCCGGCGGCGATGGCACCGCCCGCCCCGCCCACAGCATAGGAGCCTTCGATCGACTCCGGCCCCCTCAGGTTGAGGGCGCGGCCGACCAGCTTGGTGGTCGAGGCGCCGATCGTGAAGCCGACGCTCATGCCCGAGACGGTGAAGGGATATTTGTGGCCCCGGAGCAGCAGAACGCCCTCGCCGCCACCGACACCAACGATGAAACCGCCCTTGGTGAAGACAACGGCCACCTGACCGGTCTCTGCCCGCGAGGGCGTGCTGAAGCCGGCGACGCCTGCCAGCGAGGCGACCAGGGCGGCATAGATAGCGACTTTTCTCATGAGTTTTATTTCCTCTGGTTGTGACGCCGAGCTATTGAGCCAGGATCATCGCGAAGTAGCCGAACACGGTGAGCAGAATGCCGGACACCGCGTAGCCGACCGGGAATCCGATCCAGGGCACGGAGCTCTGGATTTCCACCGCGGCTTCACGGCACGGACCGGAGTGCGACCGCGCACCGGCAACGCCGCCCATCAACACGGCCGGATTAATTTTGAACACGTGATAGCCGATTGCCCAGACGATGAACGGCGGGATCGTGCAGGCAATGAAGCCGGCGACGAAGATCTTCAAGGCAACCGCGCCCGTGAGTTGCGCCAACAGTCCGGCGCCGGCATTGATACCGACGATGGCGACGAAGACCACGAGGCCGAGATCCTCCAGCACGTTGCGCGCCGCGTTCGGCGTATTGCCGAAGAAGCGGAGCCGCGAGACCAGCGACGAGACGATCACGCCGGACAGCAACAATCCACCGGCATTGCCGAGGCCGATCTTGGCGCCGAAGGCTGGAAATTCGATCATCCCGATCAGGAAGCCGATGATCATGCCTGAGGCAAGCGTCAACAGGTCGGTCGAGGTGTTGGTCCGCGCAATACGTCCCCACATCTCGCCGAGCTCGCTGACTGCCGACTTGATGCCGACCACCGAGACGATGTCCATCCGCTGCAACTCAGTCTTGAGACCCGCAGGGATCTGTACGCCGCCACGTTCCACCTTGGTGACCTGCAGCTGGCCCGCGATGGCCGTATCGCGGAAGGATTCAAAGGTCCGTCCGGCCATCTCCTTGTTGGTGACGAGGATGTCCGCCTGATCCATGGGAATGCCGAGCGTCTTGGCGTCGGCAACCTCGGGACCGATCAGGCCCATCTTGTCGGTCAGATGTTCGGTCGAGCCGCCGAGCGCGACGACGTCGCCCTTTTGCAGGACGAATTCGGGATCGGCGCCCTGCGGCTCTCCGCCGCGCGCCACGTTGACGATGCGGTATTCGGGATTCATCACACGGAATTTGGCGATGCTCATGCCGACCTGGGCCGGGTTTTCGAGCCGGTAGGCGCGCAGGCCGAACTGCCGGTAACCCGTCAGGCCGCCGCCTTCGAGATCCTTGACGCCGAACTCCTGCTCGTACTGCCTGGCAGCCGCCTTGGCGTCGACGCCCCACCAGCGCGGCAGGTACTTGCAGATCAAGATGATGCCGACCGTGCCCCAGATGTAGGTGATGCCGTAGGACAGCGCGATCATGCCCGACGCGTCCTCGGCCTTCATGCCGTCAGGAAGCTTCACGACACCGGAGGTGATGGCTTGCTCGGCCGAACCGATCGCGGCCGACATGGTCTGCGACCCCGCCAGCATGCCGCCGGCGGCCCCGATCGGCAGCGCGAAGAGTTTTGAGCAGATGACGACAAGCGCCAGACCAAGGACGCTCGACACCAGGGCAAGGATACAGAATTTCAGCCCATCGCCCTTCAGGCTGTTGATGAAGGACGGCCCCACGCGCAGGCCGACGCCATACATGAACAGATAGTAGAAGAGGCTCTTGGCAAAGGTGTTGAGCTCAAGCTTCACGCCGTAGGTCGAGGCCCAGACCGAAAGGGCTGCGCCCACTACGATGGCGCCGGCAACCATGCCGAGGCCGTACCCCTTGATGCTGGCCCGGCCGATCCAGACGGCGAGCCCGACGACGAAGAACAGCAACAGAAACGGGTTCTGCTGCAAGAACGTGAAAAACCCTTGCATGTCCGTCCCCTTTATTATGATGCGGCCTTCAGCTTCGGCGCGGCGCCGGGCTTGGGCCGACCGATCTTTGCCAGGGCTTCGGCGCGTACGAGCTTCAGCCCTTCCTTGGCGTCGTAGCCGTGGATTTCCTTCACATCGAGCTTGCGCATGAAGTCGATGGTTTCCTGGGTGATGACCTGCCCCGGCACCATGATCGGGAAGCCAGGCGGATACGGGATCACGAAACTCGCGGAGACGAGGTCCGGCCCGGCCTTGAGGCGACGGTCGATCTCGGAATCGCCGAGCCGGATATATTCGCATCCCGCTGCGTCATAGGCCGAGTAGAAGCCGCTGCGGATGTCGCCCTCGTTGGTCTTGGTGCCGGCATCGCCACGGAAACTGTCGTGAAACTGCGAGAAGTTCGGCAGGTCGGGCACATCGGTCATCAGACTCTTGACCCGCGCATCGAAGGTCTTCTTCGCATTGGCACCGCCCTGAACCAGCCCGCGGTCGACCTCGCCCGCGATCTCGGCCAGCACCCTCACCAGATGCGCAACATCGCTACGGGTGTTGTTGATGTTGGACTGGAATAGCACCGAATTGCGCGACGTCTTGTTGATCTGGATATTGTAATCATTGGCAAGGATGCCCTTGAACTGCGTGCCGTCGTAGCCGGCGGTGCCGCACACCAAGGTCATGCGGGTCGGATCGAGGCAGAACTCGTCGTCGTCCAGGCTCTTCAGGATGCTCGCCCAATTCATGCCTGTTGCGAGATAGTCGGTGAAGCCGCTCTGGCGATATTGCGCCGGCACCATCGCGTCCGCGCCGAGAATCCGGAAGTATTTCGAGATCAGCGGATTGCCGTTGACCGCCCTGCGGATCGCGAACGCGATTTCGATCGCGTTGGCCACCAGGCCGTAGCCCTCGAGCTCCATCTGGCGACGCGAGACGTCGAGGCTGGCGATGAGCTGCTGGTTCGGGCTGGTCGACGCGTGCGTGAACACCGCCTCCTTGAATTGCTGCTCGACAGTGTGGAATTCGACGTCCTTGACCGACAGCATCGAGCCCTGACGGATCGCCGACATCGACTTATGGGTCGAGTTGGTCTGGTAGACGCGCAAGCGGATCTGCCGCGGATCGGGAACCAGTCGGGTCTTGAGCAGTACCTCATCCGACGGAGTCTTGCCGAGCTCGGCCTGCTGCTTCTCGTAAGCCGCGACCGATTTCGGGTCGTGCATCCAGGCCTCGATCTCGTTGGCGGCGCCCATCGCGGTCCGTCGCCGCAGGAACGGCGAGAAGCGCGCGAAGCCGAACCAGGCTTCGTCCCACAGGAAGATCAAATCCGGCTTGATCGCGAGACATTCCTCCATCACCCGGCGGGTGTTGTAGATGTGGCCGTCGAAGGTGCAGTTGGTCAGGTCGAGCATCTTGACGCGGTCCAGCCGGCCATCGGCCCTCGCGTTCAACAGCGCCTGCTTGATGGTCTTCAGCGGCACCGCGCCGTACATCGAATACTCCGTCATCGGGAACGCTTCGACATAGATCGGCTGGGCGCCGGCCAGCACCATGCCGTAGTGGTGCGACTTGTGACAGTTGCGATCGACGATCGCGATGTCGCCCGGCCCAAGCAGCGCCTGCACTGCCATCTTGTTTGAAGTCGAGGTGCCGTTGGTCACGAAGAACACGCGATCGGCGCCGAGCGCTCGCGCCGCCTTGTCCTGTGCTTTCTTGATGGTGCCGGTCGGCTCCAGCAGGCTGTCGAGGCCGCCGGTGGTCGCGCTGCTTTCGGCCAGGAACAGGTTCAAGCCGTAGAACTCGCCCATATCGCGGATCCAGTCCGACCTGAAGACAGACTTGCCGCGAGCGATCGGCAGCGCGTGGAACGTGCCGATCGGGCGTTGCGCGTATTTCTTGAGATTGTCGAAGAATGGCGTATCGAAGCGGTCCTGGATCCCTTCGAGGATAGAGAGATGGAGCTCGAGGAGCTCCTCGATGGAGTAGAATATCCGCCGGACCACATTGGCTTCGGGGTTCCCCGCCATTGCCTCCACGTCGCGATTCGACATCAGATAGATGTCGAGCTCGGGACGGACCCGCTTGATGACGTGCGCGAGCCGGAGCGCGGACGCGTCCGCCTCGTCATTGATGCCGGCGGCGGCGGTCATGGTGCGGAGTATCGGCGCGTCGTGACGCGAGCGTAGGCCGAAACCTTCGTTGATGACGACGGCGGCGATATTGGGGTTGAGCATTGTCGCGCAAAAGGCGTCTTCGAGGCTGCCGACGATCACCGGCTCATAGACGAAAGAATCGACCGGACGGCGCAACTTGCGCCATTCGGCAGCGAGAGCCGGCCACTTCTCGGAGGAGATGCCGGTGACGACCAGCGTTTCGAAATAGGGTCGCCGGGCTGCATGTGAGCCGAAAGTCGAGGACACGAGTTCGGGTGCGTCGCCACTGCCGTCGTCCTTGGGATCCCAATCGCCGGCATGTTGGCGGAAGGATCTTGTCATCAGGGCCTGCGTAATCCGCGTCGCAAGACCAACTGAACCCGCCGCATCCCCGGCCGAGGCCGCTTCGCGCAAAGCGGCCATCAGTTGTAGCCCGGGATACCCGTGAAACTCTTCAATGACGGAGAGATCGGCCAGTGCCGCATCGTACCTGGCGCGATCGCCGGCGCGCGCCCATGCTTTGGCTGCTTCGACCAGATCGCGCCAGTCGTCCGCCCGGCCGCCGGGCCCGGAAATGAACTGATCGATGCGCTTTTCTGCAGCCTTGGCGTCCTTGGACATGTCTCTCTCCGGATCTTTGCGATGTCACGGCTAGGATCGTGGTGCCCGCTCACCTCGGTCTATTGATCCAAGTCAAGGGTCGAGCATCTTGAAGAGGCCTGGAGTAATTTCCGGTGCGACATCGTCCAAAGCGCTGCCGCATGACGGATCGAGGACGATGGTGAGATCGCATCAGAGCCGACCGGCCAATAAGTCGGGCGGATCCTACGGATTGGGATCAGATGATTGTCCGGTCATGCTTTCCCCGAGCACGCTGTCGACCGAACGAAGCCACGCCCCGCTGTCGGTCTTTTCCGCCAGCCCCTCAGCCCGCAGCAGATCGCGCAATTGCGCGTGCGCGCCGACGATGCGGAAGGTGATATTTCGGGAGGCGAGTTCGTCATAGAGATCATGCAACATGCGCGCGCCGGCCAGATCGATGTAGGGTGACGCCGACAGATCGCAGACAACCAGCCTGACGCCGACCGATAGCGGCAAGGTGCCTAACACTGTTTCCAGGATCGTTTCAGCATTGATGTAAAGCAGCGAGGCTTCGGGTCGAAACGCGATGATGCCGACCAATGGCTCGACGCCATCGTGCCTCGCATTGTCGGAGTAACGGCCGGTACCGGGGAGCCGGCCGAGGAACGCGACATTCGGACGCGAGGCCCGCGCCAGCAGCAGAACGATCGACGCAATGGCCGCCAGCAGGACGCCTTGCAATATCCCCAGGAGCAACACGGCCAGCAGCGCAATCGCCGCGGCATGAAAGTCGATGCGGCTGACTTGCCACATCCGCAACAGCGCGCGGATGTCCACCAGCCTGTAGACGGCGGCAAAGACGATCGCCGCAAGCACTGCCTTGGGCAGGTTCGTCAACAACCCCGTGAAGAACAGCAGGCATAGCGCAAGCGTCACCGAGCAGATCACCAGAGCCAGCGGCGTGCGCGCTCCGGCATTGTCGTTGACCGCGGATTGCGACAGCCCGCCGGCCACGGGATAGCCGTGGCCGAAGGCGGTAACGAGGTTCGCCGCGCCCAGCCCCAAAAACTCCTGCCGGACATCGAGCGCATAGCCGTGTTTGGCAGCAAAGCTGCGGGCGGCGGAGACGCCTTCGATATAGGCCAGCAGCACGCATCCCGCAGCCAGCGGGAAGAGCTCGTCGGGCTCCAACAGGCCAAAACTCGGCAACCCGATAGCCGGCAATCCCTCTGGGATTTTCCCGGTGACCGGAACGCCAAGGGACGGAAGGCCAAGCAATGTCGCCACGACAATCGACAACGCCATGATCGTGAGCCCGACCGGCCTTCCGGGCAGCCGCCGTTCTCCCACCAGCAGGAACAAGAGCGCGAGGGCTCCGATCGCCAGAACCAGCCAATTGATGCCGCCGAGCTGACCGGCGAGCTTGATGGCGCGATCAAAAAAATTGTGACCGCCTCCGGCGACGCCGAACAGGCTCGGCAACTGGCTCATCATGATGGTAAGTCCCGCGCCGGCCTTGAAGCCGACCAGGATACTGTCGCTCACCAGGCGGACGAGAACGCTGAGCTTGAACAACCATGCGATCAGGCACAGCAGCGCTACCGCGCATGCGGCCAGGCTTGCGATCTCGGCGTATTTCGCCGCGTCTCCGCCGGACAATGTCCCAACCGTCGCCGCAATCATCAGCGAGATCGCCGAGGTCGGACCGACCGCAAGCTGGCGCGACGACCCGAGCAGCGCATAGCCGATGCCACCGAGCATGTAGCCGTAGATTCCGATCTGGGGCGGCAGGCCCGCCAGCGTGGCATAGGCCAGTGACACGGGGATCGCATAAGCCGCGAGGGTGATTCCGGCGATCGCGTCCGAACGCAGCCAGGCACTGTGATACCCCGCCAGCCAAGCCGCGGGCGGAAACAGGAAGGGCCGGCGCGATCTACGGTCCGATGAGGTCATGGGCTGGCCTCGTCGTCCGGACTTTCGCAACGCAACAGCACAACCAGGAGCGCGATCACGGGGACACCGAGCGCCAGATCCGGGATCTGCTTGGTCGCGAAGGCGCCAAGAGCGGCGCCAAGGCCGAACGTGATGCACAAGACAGCAAAAATGCCCGGCGGCCGTAGCGAGCCATTCCGGGAGGCCACAGCGAACATGCCTTCAATCGCTTGCCGCATGTTGCCCGTGATCATGACGGAGCTGTAGAGCACGCCCTCAACCCTCGTGAAAACGGCGCTCTGTACGGCGGCGACGACGAAATCCCAAGCGTTCCCGCGAGATCCGGCAAGCGATTGTGCAGGACTGCGATGATGACGAGCAGGAGAATCTCGAGCAGCGTGCTGATGGCACTGGCGCGCTCGCGCGCCGCCCGACGCAGCCATGACGCGGCGACAATACCGACCGCGAACGCAAGGATCGGTGGGACGAAGTGGAGCGCCTTCGTCCAGTCGCCGACCGAGCCATGGACCCACAGCAGGACGAGATTGGCCGTCTGGGCGTTAGCCATGACGCCGTGGATGATCCACGTATAGGCGTCGAGGTAGCCACCGGTGAAGGCCAGCAACAGCGCGACTGGCAGCGTTTCGTCGCGGCGTATCGACGAAGCAGCGGTGGCATCCATCGTGCTCATGTCCCAACGTCGGGTTCTGAAATCCTGCGTTTGAATAGGGAGCGTCTGGCCGATCGCGAGGGTTGATCTGGATCAAGCATCGCCGGGTATCACCAACCAGATTGGCGCAAATGGCTGGAGGGCCTGCACCATGAGCACGGTCAGATGGATCATCTCCGCCGCCCCGGAAATCTTCCTGCTGCTGTCAGTCGCGCTCGGGACCATTCTTGGCCGCGTCCGGATCCGCGGCTTTTCGATCGGCACCACGGCGTGCACGCTCATCGTTGCCGTCCTGATCGGGCAGCTCGGCACCTTCACGTTTCCTTCCCTGCTCAGGGTCATTCTCTTCAGCCTGTTCGTGTTCACGATCGGCTACCGGTCCGGACCCGAGTTCTTTGCCTCGCTGAGCATCCGGACCCTGGCTCAGGTCGCGCTCGCGCTCGTGCTTGGTGGTACCGGCCTCATCATCGTTCTCGTATTTGCCCATGTGTTCGCGCTCGGTCCCGGCACCGCCTCCGGTCTTGCAGCGGGAGCTCTGACACAGTCGTCGGTCATCGGCACCGCATCTGGCGCGCTAGCCCAGCTTGGACTGGCCAAAGAGGTGCTGCACCAGCAGGACGCCAATATCGCCGCCGGCTACGCCGTCACCTACGTGCTCGGCTATATCCTCACGCTCCTGTACGTGCCGTTTGTCGCGCCGAAATTGATGGGGATCGATCTGAAAGCGGAAGCTGCAAAGCTCGAGGCGGAGCTTTCGGGTGGCAACCCGCAACAAAATGAGAATCTGCATTATCGAAAATTCCAGGCGCGCGCGTACCGGGTGTCGGCAGCGGCGGGACGGACCGTCGGCGCCGTCGAAGACGAGATCGGCAGCCGCAGCGTGATCGAGCGGATCGTGCGCCAGGGCGCCGATGTCGAGCCGCATCGCGACACCGTCCTTCAAGTGAGCGACGACATCGTCATTGCGGGACGCACCGCCGCCATTGTCGCCGCGAAACCGATTGTTGGCACAGAAATCGACGCCGATGAGATCCTGAAGGCGCTTCCGGGCAACGTGATCGACGTCCTTGTCGACAATCGCAAGCTCCACGGCCGCTCCGTCAAGGACGTGGCCGATCGTGTCGGCGATGCCGCACGAGGCGTGTTCCTCCGAACGTTGACGCGAATGGGACGTGAAGTCCCCTTGAGCGCGGACACCCGCGTCTATGTCGGTGACGTCATGACGCTGGTCGGCAGCACCCGCAACATCGAGCGCGCCGCCTCGCATGTAGGACAGATTCTGCGCTCCGAAGATCGCACCGACATTGCATTCCTTGCCGCAGGCATCGCCGTGGGTCTGCTCGCCGGTCTCGCAAGCGTAAAGATCGGGTCGGTGCCCCTGACGTTGGGAGGTGGCGGCGGCGCCCTGATTGCGGGGCTCTTCTGCGGCTGGCTGCGCTCGCGGCGGCCGACAATGGGCGCAATGCCGCCCGCAGCGCAGCAGACGCTGAGCGATCTCGGCCTTGGCGGCTTCATCGCGGCGATCGGGCTCGGCAACGGCCACGCAGCCTGGGTCGCGATCCAGTCGCAAGGCATGCTGCTGGTCGGCATGGGCCTGGTGGTCACGCTGGTGCCGCTGATCGTGACGACCCTGTTTGCCCATCGCGTGCTCCGCATGAACCCGGTCATCATCTGCGGCGCGCTGGCCGGCGCCATGACCGTCGACGCCGCCGTTACCGGCGCCTGCGAAGTTGCAGAAAGCCAGACGCCCGTGCTCGGGGTCGCCGTGCCTTACGCTGTCGGCAATGTTGTGCTGACCGTGCTTGGACCGATCATCGTGGCCAGCACTTTCGCCGGTTGAAGGAGGCGCGCGTGAATTTGCGGTCAACAGTGACCTACCTGGCGGCATTGAGCATTTCGGCCTGCTTTCTTGCCCCTGTACGCGCCGACGACAATGTCCGGATCCAGGAAGAGACGTGGGCCCTGCCGCTACCGCTGCCGATGTTCGCCTATGTCGTGCGGCCCGTCGGCGACGGCCCCTTCCCGCTGGCGATCATGAACCACGGCGTGTCGCTCAAGGCCGTCGATCGCAGCTTCTTCCCGCTGGTGGAGTTCCGCGACGCCGCTAAGTGGTTTGCCAAGCGCGGCTACCTCGTGGTGGCACCAGTCGGCACCGGCTACGGCGCAGCCGCGATCGATATTCCCGAGCACGGTCTCTATGGACCGTTCTTCTCCAAGGTCGGAAACTGCACCAATCCGAACTTCCACGACGCCGGGCGTGCGGTGGCGCAGGTCGATCTCTGGATCATCGACTACATGGTGGCCGAGAAACGCGTTCTGCCGATGGACGTGGTCGTCGTCGGACAGTCCGCGGGCGGCTGGGCGTCCATTGCGCTCTCGAGCGCAAACCCACCGCAGGTGAAGGCAATCATCACGTTCGCCGCAGGACGCGGCGGGCGCGTCGACGGCAAACCCAACAACAATTGCGCACCGGACAAGCTGGTCGAAGCAACTGCCGATTTCGGCCGAACCTCGCGGGTGCCAATGCTGTGGTTCTATATCGAGAACGACACGTTTTTCGGTCCGGCCTTGTCGAAGCGCATGCATGACGCCTTTACCGCTGCCGGCGGCAGGGCCGAATATCATCTGATGCCGCCCTTTGGCAACGAAGGGCATTTCTTCATCGGCTCGCCCGACACGATCGCGACGTGGTCACCACTGGTCGAAAAATTCCTCAATGCGCAAAAGTAGCCGCAGACGCCGACGCCTGGAGGCGCAATATGATCAACCCTGCTCTCAAGCCGCGACGTAAGCCTACGCGAGCCCATCTGTTGCTTTTGTTCGCAACGGCTATTGCCGCACCCGCTTCGTCCCAGAATGCTGCAGCGCAACAGCATGCGCGCGAGGCAAAACCCACCGAATTCGCGCCTCGCGGACAGCGCGAAGCCAGAGACATCACCTATGGCGACTGGCGGAAGCTTTGCGTCAAGCCCGGCGGTGCGCCGATGCTGTGCCGGACCTCGATCACCGGCAAGTTTGCAACGGGCCAGATGGCGGTGCGCGTGGACCTGATCGAGCGTGACGCCGACCCCACTGCCCGGCTACAAGTGTTTGTCCCCGTCGGGATGTATCTGCAACGGCCTGCCAAGCTGACCGTCGATCAGGGACATTCCCAGTCGTTGCCCTACACCTGGTGCCTGAGCAATGCCTGTATCGCCGCCGACGCCGCCGATCCCAAGTTCGTCAAGGACATGGAAGCCGGCAAGGCGCTGGTGCTCGAGGTCACCGATTCCAATCTTCTGTCTCTGACGACATCGTTGCCGCTGGCACAATTCGCCTCAGCTCACAATGGCGCGCCCGCTCAGACGCTGGAGCAGGATATCGAGGAGTGAGCAACGGCGAGATCAGTTATGCCCGGCGCAGGCGCGTTCAATGGAGTCGATGAGTGCGCTTGCCGCGAAGGGCTTGGCCAGATAGGCGGCGCACCCGGACTGAATCGCGGCCACTTGATTCGCCTGGCAGTCGTTGCCGGTAATGTAGATGATGGGGGTCGTGGCACCCTCGCTAGCGAGCCTGCGGCGGAGTGAGATGCCCGACTCTCCGTTCAGATTGATATCCAGAACGATGCAGCACGCCTCGTCGATGCAGCCATAACGAAGCAGCGCGGCGGCGGAATCAAAAGCAACCGCATCAAAGCCGTGCTTCCGAAGCAGCCGCTCCAAGCTTCGGCGCATCGATGAATCATCATCCACGACGTAAATCGACTTACGTGCAAACAATGGACCCGTCTTTCTGATTGGAAACCCGGCACTTGCGTCGCAACGACGCTACGCGGCAATGGTTCCTGCGCTAATCCGACGGCAAACGACGCCGGTATGTAGGCGGTCCAGGCCGAACTATGTCAATAACATTTCATATTGGCCCATCGTACAGGTCTCACCGCAGACCTGACGAAGCGCACGAAAATAGGCCTGCATTACGCCTTTTCCGAATCCAGAAGACCGAGCCGCTCGGCAGCGGACACCAGTTCGGCAAACGACAGTACCTGCATCTTAGTCATCACTTGGTGGCGGTGCGCTTTCACCGTACGTTCGGTCGTTCCAAGCTCATAGGCGATCTGCTTGTTGATTTTGCCGCGTACGATCAGGTCGAACACCTGTCGTTCACGCCGCGACAGAGACGTCAAGCGAGAACGCAGCGAATCGAGCTTGCTCTGTTGGCTGCGCACCGCCTCCTGTTGAGCCATCGCGCGCTCAATCGCATCGATCAACTGTTCTGACGATACCGGCTTGGTCAGAAAATCCTCCGCGCCGGCCTTGATCGCACGGACCGTCGTCGCGGTATCGGCATGTCCGGTCAGGAAGACGATGGGCAGCGGCGACCGGCATTGGAGGAGCGAGGTTTGCAACTCCGGCCCGCTCAGGCCCGGAAGCTGCACATCAAGCAAGATACATCCCGGATGGCTGGACCCTGGCGGATCATCCAGTAGCTGCTGCGCGGACGCGTAGGTCACAACTTCATACCCGGCCAGTTTGAGTCGACGCTGGATCGCCATCCGGAAGGATGCGTCGTCGTCCACGACATAAACGAAGCCGGGCAAGTTTTTCTCCCTCGACGGGTACTTCAAATGCAGAAACCAGACGTGCCGTTAATGCCTGAGCAAAGCAGCCAGATTGGGATGCCACAACCGCGAACGGAGCGTCCGTTTTCGGCATATTGCCGCACCATCTGACAGACACTCTGACGGGTTCTCAATCCAGCGCATCGAACCCTACCTGTACCTTGGTACAATGCACCTACAGACAATGGTTGAAAACCCCACTTATGACCTAAACAACCCTCGCGGGAAGCGGATTTTCGGCGGCTCCTTACTCCCGGCCATGGAAATATCGCGCCACCATCAGTTCGGGAGTTGGCCATGTTCGTTCGCACCGCTGCCGACGCCTCTTCGCCGCTTCATTCGCTCCGGGAGCTCGGGCTAAACACCGAGTCAAATCCAATCATCAGTTTAAACGAATTTACCTATAAGAAGGGCTCGGAAGTCTACGGCGAAAAGGAGGCCGCGGAGTACGTCTATCAGGTGAAGAAGGGTGCTGTGCGAAGCTACAAGCTCCTGTCGGACGGCCGACGCCAAATCGGCGCATTTCATCTTGCGGGCGACATCTTCGGGCTGGAAAACGGCAGCGCGCACAGGTTCACGACGGAAGCGATCGTCGACACCACGGTTCGCCTCGTGAGGCGCCAAAGTCTCGAGCTGGTTGCGCAGGACGACGCCGTGGTGGCTCGTAACCTGCTGAGCATGACCACCACCAACCTTCCGCATGCTGAAGACCATATGCTGCTGCTCGGCCGCAAGACGTCGCTGGAGCGGGTCGCGGCCTTCCTGATCGAGATGGACAAGCGGCTGACGGCGGCCGGGATCATGGCGCTGCCGATGTCGCGGCGTGATATCGCCGACTATCTCGGATTAACGCTGGAAACCGTCTCCCGCGCACTATCGCGGTTGCATGAGCTCGGTATCCTCGGCTTCATCGGAAACACTCAGCGCCAAATCGTGCTGCTGGACAGGCTGAAGCTCGCTAGCCTCGATCTCCAGAACTAGACTGGGGCGCCGCGATCGCCGCAAGATGCTCAACCGTCTTGCGCAGCACCTCGAAAAGAACTGCGGTTGACCAACCAAACATCAGGATGCCGTTCATCGCTGTCATGGGTCCCGTCAGCCGCCAGCCCGCCACGGGCGTGATGTCCCCATAGCCGAGCGTGGTGTAGTTCACGAAGGTGAAATATAGCAGATCGCTTCCCGGAGGCGCCGCGCCGACTGTCGCATAGGCGAGCGCCCAAATGAGAACCTCGACAGTGTGCGCGACCATCAGAATGACAGCGGCGGTGACCATCACCGCCATCAGGTGGGACCGGGGCCGCCCCGTGTGCTTCAATCCGGCAGTACGGGCGATGTCGATGGCCGCAACGGTCACCAACGCGTGAATCATGATGTTGATCACGCTGATCAAGGTACCGAGCAGGAATTGGACCGCCATTGCGCACTCCTAGTGCGGACATCGAAGAAGTCGTCCGATGATCCGGCAAGCGCCGACCACGAAACCCTCAAGGCTTGACTGCGACACAGATCAAGGAGAACCGATCACGATGCCCCCTTTGGTGCTGTCGAGCCGCTGTTCATCAGCAGCGTCAACGTGTGTCTCGCGATCATGAGATCCACGTCGGATGGCACGACGTAAACCGGAATGCGGCTGGCGGACGACGATATCAGCTGGGATTGCCGCGCGTTCCGCGCCACATCAAGCTCGACACCGAGCCATGCGAGCCGCTCCGCCACGCGCAAACGGATCGACGCGGAGCTTTCGCCGATCCCGGCGGTGAAGACGAACGCATCGAGCCCCTGCAACGCAGCTGAGAGCATACCGGCGTTAAGCCCGATCCAGTGAACGAAATAGTCGATCGCAAATTTCGCGTTGACATCTTCACTTGCCTCGAGCTGACGGACATCGCCGCTGAGACCCGAGAGGCCGTTCAACCCACAATTTCCGTGAAGAAACTCCTGCACCTTGGACGCCGCCATTCCCTTCTCCAAGATGAGATAAAGCACAACTCCGGCGTCGATCTGCCCTGGTCGCGCTTCCATCGGCAGTCCGTCAATCGCGGTGAAGCCCATGGTGCTCTCGATGCTCCGTCCTCCATGGAGGGCGCACATTGATGCGCCGCTCCCGAGATGCGCGACGATCACGCGTCCCATCGCGATTTCCGGCGCAGCCCTCAGCAAGGTCTTCGCGATGTATTCGTAGGAGAGGCCATGAAATCCATAGCGCCGTACGCCCTCGGCATGAAGCCCACGAGGGATCGCGTAGTGATCGGCCACCGCAGCATGGGCTCGATGAAATGCGGTCTCGAAGCAGGCGACCTGCGGCAGCGTTGGGAAGTCAGTCAGGATCGATCGTATGGGCGCCAGATTATGCGGCAGATGAAGCGGCGCCAACGCGGTCATTCCTTCCAGGCGCGCCAGGATCCCATGATCAATCAGGACCGGCCGGTCATGCTCTGCACCGCCGTGAACGACGCGGTGCCCGATAGCAATGGGGCTGATATGAAGCTCATCCCGCAACCAGGTGCCTGCAATGTTCAGTGCGGCCGGAATATCCGGCACTGCGTCGATCGGATAGCAGCGATTGGCAAGCGGATCGCCGCCGGCGCTGCTCGCTTGCAGTCGCGGGCAACGCCCGATCCCGTCGATCCGTCCCTTGATCTGTTGCCGCAGGCTTCCTTCTCCTTCGATCGAATAGATCCGGAACCTGAGGCGGGAAGAGCCGGCATCGATGACAAGGATAGTATCCATGGCACTCACGTCGCACTCGTCGGAGCATGTCGAAGCCTTGCATCAGCACCGGCGGCCACAGCAGCTGGACCAGGCGGGCCAGACATTTCCACCACCACGTTCCGACCTCGTGGTTGTATCGCTTTACCTGAAAGGCTCGGTCGAATTGATATGGGTCAAAGCTCGATCGCCAGTTTCGCCGGCACGGCACGTTCGGTACGAATCCAGGCCACCGTCAGCTCCCAGACCACAGATAGGATGATAGGTCCGATGAAGAGGCCGATGATCCCATGGAAGAGGGTTCCTCCGATCACCCCGATCAGGATCACGAGCGCTGGCGTGGTCAGGCCGCGGCCCATGACAAGTGGTTTCAGGATGTTGTCGAGAACCGAAACGATCACGAAAAACACCGTCAGCAGGAGCGCGATCGGAAATTCCTTGTCGGTCCAGATCCAGATGATGACCGGCAGGATGACAATAGCGCCGCCTATTTGCACGATCGACAACAACAACACCGCAAATGCCAGCAGCCCCGCGCTGGCGATGCCGGCCACCTTGAATCCGATGCCCGCCAGCAATGCCTGGATGATGGCGACGCCGATCACGCCTTGGGCCACAGCACGGATCGTGGCACCTGCCAGGTCGAGAAAGTGCTCGCTCTGGTCGGGCACGACGCGCGACAGAAAGCTGCGCCCCGCCCCCACGAGCTGAGGTCCATACGGAAACAGCACCCCGGCCACCGCCACCGACAGCAGAAACTTGACCGTACCTACCCCGGCATTGCCGGCAAATCCGAGCAGGGTCGCCGCGAATGGCTTCAGGTAGGGCACCACAGCGCGCAAGAGCGATCGGAGATTGGTCGTCGCTTGGTCCCAGAGATCGAAGAGCTGAGGGCCGATGACGGGCCAATCCTTGAGAGACTGCGGCGGCGAAGGCACGTGCAGTTCGCCAGCCGTCATTTGGGCGGCAAGATCGGTGATCCCGTCGACCGCGCCCATGCCCAGCCAGGTCGCGGGTCCGATCACAACAGCAAGATTGACGAGAGTAAGGATCGTTGCTGCAAGCTTCGGTCGGCCACCGAGAATGTCACTGAGGCGCCGAAACACCGGATTAAGGGCAGCGGCAAGCACGACACTCCAGGCCAATATGGGCACGAATGGGCGGACCAGGAGGAGCGCCCAGATGAGCAACAGCCCCAGCAACCCCAGCCGGATGAGAAGCTGGATGATCTCGTCTCCGGAGAATATCTGGCGGAGTGTTTTCACGGACTCGCCTTCAGCTCATGCCGCGCATGCTGAGGCGAACTAGCCCCTGCTCTCGCTCAGCTGGCTTGATCCAGATCAAGCGTCGCGGCTCTCCTACAGCTGAAGTCCGGGCGGGTTCAGCTCACGCTTGGCCTGAAACGCTTGCGACGATCGCAACATTTCATGTGCACGGTCATGCCGCCGGCGCGACGGAATGCTTCCCCCGCCGGTTAGTCGAGATTTCAACCAGGTGGAGGACATGATGAGGTTCATCAAAGGGGCATTTGCAGCAATTGTTACTGTCGCGAGCGCCATGATTTCCGTGCCCGAAAGCGAAGCAGCGCCTTTGCCCACCAGTGTTGGCGCGATGAGAGCCACGCTTGATAACGACGTGATGAAAGTGCGTTACGGAGGCTGGGGTTATCGCGGCGGATGGGGCGGAGGCTACCGCGGAGCGGGATTGGGCTATCGTGGCTTGGGGTATCGCGGCGTCGGATATGGCTACAGAGGTTACGGATCTAGAGGCTACCGTGGCTGGGGCGCCGGCGCAGTGGTCGCGGGGGCGGTGGTCGGTGGCGCGATCGCAAGCTCCGGCTACTATGGTGCATATCCCTACTACGGCGGCGGATACTCCTCTTACGGCGGAGGATACGGCTATGATTATTGTCCGCCCAGTGCCTACAGCGCCTACGGAAGCTATGGCGGTTATGGCGGCTACTACGCGAGGCGGAGCTACTATTCCGGCTGGTAGATTTGCCTCGGATTCTCTCGAGCAGCGCGAGCGCGATACCTCCATTGATCTGGATCAGCACGCCAGGCAGGAGCGCTGACATCGACTTGCGGTTTCGAACAGAGGAGGCGCATCGGACTAGCAGCTGCATTCATGACGACCGAGCTGGTTCTCGCGAGTCCTGAAAGCGCCAACGTCATTATATACTGCCAAAACGTGGACTATCCGGCGCATTGCGTCGCGAGGCCAGGCGTCGTCTTGGGAGTGCGTCCCGTCGCGCGCGCTGCCGCACGGGAAGCGGTGCGGCCCGGCACTCCGACCAACCGCGGCGGTCCGGTCGATCGCGCCGACAGGCGCTGACTGGCTTGCGCGGTACGGCCACAAAAATGAGGGCCGACATGACTGCCGGCCCCCTGAAGACGTCAGACCCCGGAGAGCTCAGTACCTTGCGACGACCGGGCTGGCCCCGCCGAAGCGGTAGTTGAAGCGCACGGTGAGCATATCGACGTCCTGGGTGATCCGGTCGTTCACAAAAGCGGCAAGGCGCGGATCGGCGACCGTGAACGAATTATTCCGGTGCCCCATGAACAGATGATCGTATTCGAGCCCCACCGACCAATTCGGGGTGAAGCCGTACTCGAATCCAACACCAATGACGCCACCCCAACGGGTCGCACTTTGCGCGGCGAGTTCGACGCCGGACGCAGTATCAAGGACGCTCAGCCGGTTGTCTGTCACGGCCGCGCCGCCCTTCACGTAGAGCAGTGACGCATTCCAGGCGTAGCCGATCTGGCCGGTGAAGAGGCCGATGGCGCTCGTTTTGGCGCGCGTGGAGAGCGTCGGATCGAACAGGCTGACGCGCTGGTTACTGAGATCCGCCCAATCGCCCTGAGCTTCCAGACCAAACACCCACTGGCTGGCTTGCCAGCGATAACCGAGCTGACCACCGATGACGCCACCGGATCGATCGCGGCAGCCGGAAGCGACGGCGACGCCGGCCGCGTCAAGGAAATCCACGCAGTTGTGGTTCTGCGCCCAGCCACCATTGCCACCGATATAGAACCCCGTCCAATTGTAGATTGGAACGATCGGTGCCGGAGGCGGCGCCTTCACGGCCATATCGGCAGCCATGGCGGGTCCCATGGCCAACGCCACCAGGCCAATTGTTGTCAGCAGAAGTCTTTTCATCATGCTCTCTCCTTGCCGGCCGCTTTTTGATTGCTCGAACGGCGGCTTGTTGCATTGCAATCACCCCCCAACTTCCAGCTGAAACTCTACGGGCGAGGCCGCAAACTCCACGTGCCAAAATGGCAACACTCAAGACATTTCGAACCAGGCTTCGGTTTGCCTCGCCCGCGGAGTCGAACGACTGGCGCCAGTATCCGAATTGGCCGAAAGGCAGCCGTCCGCTCCGAGTCACCTCCAGTCATCCGCATCAACCACCGTGACGGCCCGCCTATTTCTCCGGGTCGCGCTTGGCATCGGGGCCGGTAATTTCGTCGCCTCGGCCTTGCTCGATCCAGGACGGAATGTCGCTCGAGGGAATCAACCGTCGCGGCAAAAAGGGATTGAGCGTGCCTGCGAACACGATCAATCCCTCGTTGAATTTCTCTCGCGCGAAGGTCCGCGCCTCGGCTTCGCTCTCGAATGTGCGCGTTTCCCGGGGACTTCGCCGCTTCGGCAAGGTCCCGCGCTTGTGCACCTCGAACGTGACGTACCAGGTTTGCGGCATCCGCCAGCTTCCGGATCTCAATCAAGCGGACATCTGTCGGCAAATGAAGATCGGTAAGATCATGTGACGTCCTAGTTGCGCCGCTCTTCGCGGCGCTCCGTGCGCCCTGTCCGCCTTTCCTGACGGCGTTCAGTCCGGCCCCGTGCGCCGTTCCTGACGCCGCTCGTAGCGGGCTCCCCGCCTCTCCTGGCGTCGCTCCATGCCGATCGTCTGCGCCGGCGCTTCTGTTCCGAACAGGAACGTGCCGGATGTCGCCAATCCGAGTACAGCGGCCCATCCCAGCAACGAAAAAGCCTCGCGACGATCGACCCGTCCAGACCTTAACGCTTCACTCATGTCAGTTACTCCCGATCTTGAGGACGTTTGATTGGGCAATGCCTCGACGTGCGCTCGTTGACAGTATCATGGCGGGCGCCCCACTCCGAAGATGCGACCATCGGAGACGCTCACCAAACCTGGTTGCCAAACCAGCCGTACTGCGGCGGCCGCGCGACGATCCGGATATTTTTTTCGATGTGCCTCCTCACAATTTTGTTTTGACGCTGCGGCTTCGCATCAGCCTTTGCCGACGAACGCGCTGGCGGGCGTTCGGCATCGAGCGGTCCGAGCTGAGCAAAGGCCTCGCGAACGCGCGTCTGTTGGAAGTCGGCGCCCGGCAGGGCACCAAGTTCGACCTTGGCGATGTCGGTTGCGACAATCGTGGGCCGGCTCGTGTCGAGAACGACCCGCTCGGGCAATTTCCAATCGGAATGGATGTGGATGGTGGCGGAGCGCGCAGCTTCACCGCGTATGGCCGGCCGATCCGGCACCAGGGCGTCCGCAACGAAGAGCATCGCGAGCAACGTACCGCCGACATAGAACAGATATCGTGAGATGGGCATCGTCAGCGCCATTGCCGCCGCAGATCTTCGTCTGGCAAGCAACGGGCCACGGCGGCAGAATTGGCGCAGCAATGCAACCTGCATGGACGTGGTAGCCTAAATCGACCCGCCGTTGCGTCGGCCGCGGCGCGCCCCTTGTGAAGCACTTGCTGAGGCATGGCGGCACTTCGTCGGTAAGCGCACGCACGCTGCAGCAAGGCTAATGTTCACCGCGTCCGAACGCGGCTTCGCTTGAGCCAGATCAACGAATTGAATTGTCCCAAACACGGCCTCGCGTAGTGCCGCACGGCTTGGTCAGTGTCAGTGACATGCCCCTTGGTACAATGGCCGGAAGGGCAATTGCAGAGATGTAGAACGCAACGCAGAGTTCTCACCGCGTACATCGAGCTTCTGGCAGGGAGGGCCGATGATGAGCCAATTCGAGCTGAGTTCGCGCGCGGCACTTTGCCGACAGCTTGCAAGCCAGGATCCGGCGAACCAAACGGTCTGGGTGGCCGAGGCAAGAAGCTGGTCACGGCTGGCCGCCGAGATGCTTCCTGAAGAGCACCTATTGAAAGGCGGCATCACCGCCCGGCTATTCTTCGCCTTCAACAAATTGGTCGCGGCGCAACACGAGCCTACGCCGGCAGAATTGATGAAGAGCAGATCCAAACGCGTCATGCCGTCTCGGAGCTTGTCACCGACGGCCTGACGCATTCGAGCGAGAAGCGTTCGCACGATGGCATACTTGGCCCAAGTGTGGAGAGAGCCGGTCCACCACGTGACAGCATGCTTTCCGATGCGCCCCGGCGGGCTGCACTCGACATCAAAGCGTCGTCATCCAGATTCCCTTAACGCGATCCGAACTTGACCCGGTAAAATCGAAGACGAAGCAGATGCGATTTGTTGAATCCCTTGATCTAAAGCAAGCCACGGCCCTGATGCTGCGTTGGTCTTATGACGTTGAAGTTCATTTTTGGAGAAGGTCCATGAACTCAGCGAGCGCAAGGAAGATTGCCGCTGCCATCGCCGTCCTCGTATGCGGCACGACGTTGTCCATCGGCTGGAACGACCAAGGCGGAATTTCGCTGCAGGTCGACAAGGCGCAAGCGGCGACGCGATTATACGTCACTCCCTATTATCGCGGTCACTACTACACGAATGACGGTCTGCCCTGGTACGCGGTGCGAGCCTATTATTTCGGCGGACCGTGGAGCTACGGCTATAGCGGCTGGACCGACTATGCGGCGCGCAACGGCATCGGTTGCGTCCCAGGCTCGTTGGTGAAGGGCGGCGAAGGCATCATGTACGTGTGCCAATAGAACTTTATGATGGCGCGATGGGCGGCGCTCATTAAGCCGTCTCTCGCGCTAGTCTGCGCTCAGGAGGTGACGGCTGAGGGGAGGATACCATGACCTATGTTCTGGTCGTCATCAGCTGGCTTGGCGTCGCGAATGGCGCCGTCATATCGACACATGAATTTCAAGCGCAGAGCGTTGCGAAGCAGCCCGGACGGCGCTGATGAAATACGCGAAAGCGCGCAGCAGCGACGAGACACTGAGGCCGCTCTGCATACAGAAGTAAAAAGCGGCGAAAAGGGTGACGCATGTACCCGAACCCGACTGAATCGTTCTAGTGTTTCGCTTTCGCTTAACGGCTTCACGATTTCGACGGTTCCTTGATCTTGATCAATGGTCCGAGCGCCAGTCCGTGGAGCGATCCAAATTCACTCTCACAGGCGGAGACTATCATGAAGCGTGGTTTGGTCACAAAGCTATCACTCGCGGTTGCCGTGGTCGCCCTCGGAGTGTCCGGCTCGATCGACTGGTCGGCGGAGGAAGGCCTTTCGCTCTCGCTCGGCCGGGCTGAAGCACGAGTCGGGCGGCCCTTGACGCCCGTATCAGTCGCCGGCGTAGCACGGCGCACCACCAGGCGCGCGGTCGTCGGCGGCGCCGCAGTCGGTGCAGCCGCTGTCGGCACGGCATGTGTCCGCGTGCTGGTCAATGGCAGCTACGTCTGCCGCTGATAGCCCTCGTTGCCGGCTCCGAACATCGCATCCTGCCAGATAACTTTTTTCGGCAGGATGTGCGGTTCAGGTTTCGAAGCGCGATTGGCGTTGCCACATACGAGCGGCGATGTACCGACCAAATCCTCGTTGGGCCACTGTAGATTATTCAGTCTCCCAGTGGCCCTTTGGCGTCCCCGTCGCTCCCTTTCAGCAACTCGTATTTAATCCGCCGCATGCGTGCCTGGGCCTCGAGCGGCTTGCAATAGGCGGTTGACGCTGCGAGCAGATCGATGGTGGCGAGAAATGCATAGCGCGATGCCGTCGGCTTAAGTGCGTCTGGCGCTTCGGGCACGTGCACGCCAAGCGCAATATCGGCGATTGAGGCCAGCCTGCTTTGCGGCTTGGTGATTGCGACGACCAAGGCGCCGTATTGCTTGGCGATAGTGGCTGCCTCGATCACTTCGTTCGCCGCACCGGTGGTCGAGATGGCAACGACGACGTCATCCCGCCCGAAAGTCGCGGCGATCATGCGCATCAAGCTCGGATCGGAGGCATGCGAGACGGCGATCCCAAGACGAAAGAACCGGTTCTGAACTTCCACCGCCGCAAGAGTGGAACCGCCCCCCACCCCGAACGCAGCAAGCTTCGAACAGCGGGAGATCGCTTCGGCAGCCCTCTCGATGTCGTCCTTGCGAAGTCCCTCCTCGGCAGCGGCAATTGCACGACGAATTTCCTGAAACACCGACCGCCAGAGCGCGGGGCGTGCCAGATCGGTCCCGAGATGCGGGGGAGGCTCAACGTAAATCCGCCCAACCGCCATTGCTTGAGCCAGCCTCACCTTGAGATCGCGGACGCCCCGGCAACCAACGGAGCGGCTGAACCGGGTTACCGTCGGCTCGCTGACGCGCGCCCGACGGGCCAACTCGGAATTGCTGGCGTGAACGGCAAATTCCATATCGGCCAGCAGCACCGTGGCAACGCGCTGCTCCGACGGACTGAGGCTTGGAGCGCTCTGCCTGATAAGGGAGATGATGTCGCCGGCCACGACATTGTCGTCGCCCGACGGCTTCGAGATCGCTGCACCAACGGCTCTCGCCGGATGATTTCGCTTTGCACGCGCCATTGCTTGCCCTTCCCCAGGTCAGATCCACCTGCGCCCTTGGCGGGAAGCTGCCGTAAGAAACCTTCAGCATCGACCAAACGTATATCGGCATGCCCCATCAAGAATAGCATTTTCCGCTTGATAATTGGCAAATTGTGTATGTAACTTTCAAACAACCAATAGCGTGCCAGCAGCCCAACAGCTGAAAGGCACATCCCCTGCACCGGGAAGCAGGCGGTCAGCAAGGCGGGAGGGCGATCATGAGATACGGTCCAAGTGTCTTGATGCGTGGCGTCGTGGGGCTGGCCACCGCGTCATTCTTGCTTGCACAGGCCAATGCCGCCAGCCTGCTGCGCGAAGCCACCATCGGAGAACCGCCGCCGCTCGATGTCATGCTGACGACAGCCGACGTCGCATCGGTCATCGGCCGGCACATCTTCGAGACCCTGTATGCGCTGGACTCGACCTATACGCCGCGTCCGATGCTGGCCGAGAGCGATCGCACGGAAGACGGCGGTCGGACCATCGTCATAAAGCTGCGCGAAGGTGTCCTCTTCCACAATGGCAAGGAGATGACCGCCAAGGACGTGGTCGCCTCGATGACGCGATGGGGCAGTTTCGGTGCCCGCGGCAAGCTCCTGATGTCGGCGGCTACGTCGGTCGAGGCCACCGGACAATATGAAGTCACCCTGAAATTGTCCGCGCCGAACGGCGCCTGGAAGGCTCTCATTGCGGACGTCAATGGCGGTCTTGCGATTTATCCGGAAGACATAGCCGCCAAAGCGGGGAACCGGCCAATCGAGCAAAAAGACTATATCGGCACCGGGCCTTACAAGTTCGTGGAGTGGCGGCCGAACCGCTATGTCGAGGTGGAGAGGTTCGACGGCTACAAGCCGGTGAAGGAAAAGGGTGACGGCTTCGCCGGCGCCCGCGTTGCGAGCTTCGACAAGATCCGGTTCATTCCGGTGCCTGACGTCGGAACGCGCGTGAGCGGCGTGCAGGCGGGCGACTACGACTATGCGGAAATGATCTCCGGTGATCTGTACGAGTCCCTGAGCAAAGATCCATCGGTTCAGGTGCAGCGTACCAACGCGCCGATCTTCGGCCTGTTCTTCATGAACTCGAAGCAGGGAATCCTGAAGGACAATTACAAGCTCCGTCGCGCTATCCAGACCGCGCTGGATAAGTCGCAGGCGCTGCGCGTCGCCTTCGGTCCCAAGGACCTATGGACTGCCGAAGGATCGATCTTTCCAAACGGCACACCCTGGTACTCGAGCGAAGGCGTCTCCAATTACAGTGCGCACGACCCGAAGAAGGCCAAGGAGCTCGCAAAGGAGGCGGACTACACGGGGACGCCGATCCGCCTGCTGGTCTCGACGAACTACCAGGCACACTATGACGAAGCCTCCGTCTTCACCCGCCAGCTGGCCGACGCCGGGATCAATGTTCAGATGATGGTCGTCGATTGGGCGACCCTTCTGAAGATGCGCGGCCAGCCGGAACAATGGGACATCTTCGTCACCCACCATTCCTTCGCGCCCGACCCGCTGCTGCTCACGTTCTTGAATGCGAGCTATCCCGGCTGGTGGGACAGCCCCGAGATCGGCTCACTTCGGGCAGAGTTGATCAACACGACCGATCCAGCCGCGCGCAAGTCGACTTGGGGCAAGATCCAGTCGCTGATCTATGAGCAGGTACCGGTGATGAAAGTAGGCGATGCCTACACCTATGACATTGCTTCTCCCAAGCTCAAGGGGCTCAACCCAAACGGCCCCGTGTTCTGGAATGTGTCCACGAAATAAGGACGGGCAATGAGGCCGCGAAGACTGTCGAGCGCCGGCGCCGGCGCGCATCGTTGCAGCTGACCAGGCGCTCAATCACATGTGGTCTTACGCATTCAAGCGCGCAGCAACGACGGCGGTGACGCTGCTGGCAGCGTCCATCATCATCTTCGCGTTCATCCATATCGTGCCGGGTGACCCGATTTATGTTCTGCTCGGTGACACCGCGACCCCCGACCAGATCGACGCCTTGCGACACCAGCTCGGTCTCGACCAACCGATCATCCTGCAATATCTCACCTGGGCCGGTCATGTGCTCGAGGGCGACCTCGGGCGGTCGATCTTCTTCCAGGCGCCCGTGCTGTCGGTGATTGCCGATGGCGCCGAGACCAGCACCTTGCTCGCCACCATGACGATGATCTGGGTTGCGGTCATCGGGGTGCCGATCGGCATGATTGCGGCGGTCCGGCACGGCACGTGGCTCGATCAGGGATTGTCCGGCGGGGCGATGCTGATGGCCTCGATACCCACGTTCTGGGTCGGGCTCTATCTGATCCTGATCTTTGCCGCCTGGCTCGGTTGGTTTCCGAGCTCCGGCTATCCGTCGATCTTCGAAGGTGGTGTCGTCAATCTCCGCTATCTCGTCCTCCCAAGCCTGGCGCTTGCGGCTCCGAATGCCGCTTTGATCCTGCGGCTGACGCGCGCCAGCATGCTCGACGTCTCCCGGGAGGACTACGTGCGCACGGCCCGTGCAAAGGGAATTCGGCCGTGGCAGGTCGTGCGTCGCCACATCTGGCGCAATGCACTCCTGGCGGTCGTCTCGGCCTTCGGCTTCACCTTCGCCGCACTGCTGTCCGAAGCGGTGGTGACCGAAACCGTGTTTGCCCTGCCCGGCATCGGTCGCCTCGTCGTTCAGTCGATCCTTCGCCGAGACTACCCTGTGATCCAGGGCGTCATCCTGGTCATCGTGGTGGTTTATCTCCTGATCAATCTGATCGTCGATCTGAGCTATCGTCTGCTCGATCCGCGGGTTGAACTTCAATGAGCAGCAACAGCGTGACATTGTGGCTCAAGCCGTTCATCGCCCGCCCGATCGCGCTGGCCGGGCTCGGGGTTCTTCTGGCGACTGTGCTCGCCGCGGTCTTCGCACCCTGGCTGTCGCCTTACGATCCGTATGCCATCGATCCCCTGATCCGTCTGACGCCGCCGAACGTGACCCACTGGTTCGGCACCGATCAATTCGGCCGGGATACCCTGTCGCGCACCATTCATTCAGCACGCATGGCGCTTCTGATCGGCTCGGGCGTGGTCGTCTTCGCTCTCGCGACAGGCGTTCCCGCCGGCGTACTCTCCGCTCTGTTCCCGCGGCTGGGTCACCTGCTGATGCGCATGGTCGACGTGCTGATGGCTTTCCCGACTCTGCTTCTCGCACTCGGCCTGATTGTCATCTTGAGCCCGAGTGTGGCCACCGTCATTCTGGCCATCGGGATCGGCTACATGACGACGACGACCCGCATCGTCTATGGACTGACACTGCGCTTGCGCGCGGAAACCTACGTCGAGGCGTCTCGCAGCATGGGCGCCGGAGCGGCGTGGCTCATCAGTCGGCACATCTTGCCGAACCTGGTCTCGCCACTTCTCGTGCAGGCCAGCTTCGTCTTTGCGTTTGCGCAGCTCGGCGCGGCTTCACTCGACTTCCTGGGCCTCGGCGCCCCGCCGGACATTCCGAGCTGGGGCAATATGCTGGCGGAATCGCGGACCTTCATCACGCGCGCTCCGTGGCTGCTCTTCTTCCCGGGCATGATGATCGTGGCGACGGCATTTTCTCTGAACCTGGTCGGCGATGCATTGCGCGATCGACTCGATCCGCGGTTCCGTCAAGTCTTCGGTGAGAAGGGTTAGGCCGTGCTGACAGTTTGCGACCTTACGGTGTCAGTGGGGCCGGAAACCGCGCCGGTCGACATCGTCGCGGGCGTGTCCTTCGGATTGGCCAAGGGCGAGATCCTCGGTCTCGTCGGCGAGTCCGGTTGTGGAAAGAGCATGACCTCGCTTGCGGTCATGGGATTGCTGCCGCAGCCCGGTCCTCGGGTCCGGGCCGGGCGGGTCCTGTTGGAGGGCTGCGACGTAACGCAGCTGCAGCCCTGGCAACGTGTCGAAGCCGGCCACGGCCGCATGGCAATGATCTTTCAGGAGCCGATGACCTCACTCAACCCGGTCCGTCGGATCGGCGATCAGATCGCCGAAGCCGTACGCCTACATGAGGGAATTTCGGGCGCAGCGGCGCTCGTCCGCGCTCGCGAGCTGCTCGAACTGGTCCGCATGCCCGACCCCAAAATGCAGCTGTCCGCGTATCCACATCAGTTGTCGGGAGGCCAACGCCAGCGGGTCATGATCGCGATTGCACTGGCCTGCAGGCCGCAGGTGCTGGTCGCCGATGAACCGACCACCGCGCTGGACGTCACCATACAGGTTCAGATTCTCGGGCTCTTGCGCGAGCTCTGCAATCGGCTCGATATGGCGATATTGTTCATCACCCACGACATGGGAGTCATTGCGCAGCTCGCCGATCGCGTTGCTGTCATGTACGCCGGCCGGATTGTGGAAACCGCGGCAGTCGATGCGCTGTTCGGCGCACCCCGTCATCATTACACCCGCGGACTGATGGATTGCATGCCGTCGCGAAGTTCCGGCGCGCGCCGGCTGCCTACAATTTCTGGTCAGCCGCCGCTGCCAGGTTCGGTCGCTGCTGGCTGCGTGTTTGCCTTGCGTTGCGCAGCGGTACGCGATGAGTGCCGCGTGGCGACCCCGCCTCGCCTGGAGGCCTCCCAAGGGCACGAGGTGCTCTGCGCATTTCCACTGGCCGGCGGGGAGCTGCCATGAGCGGCAATGCCATCCTCGACGTCCGGGACATGATGGTCTCGTTCAGTGCCAGGCGAGCCGGTCGGAAATACCGGGTGCAGGCGGTGGATGGTGTATCGCTGTCGCTGGCCGAAGGCGAGGTCCTCGGGATTGTCGGCGAGTCCGGCTGCGGCAAGACCACGCTGGGCCGCACCCTCGTCGGGCTGGTCCAGCCCGACAGCGGCAACATCAAATTGAAGGGAACCGAATTGATCGGAGCCGGCGGCTCCGGCCTCCGTGAGAAGCGTCTAAGTGTTCGAATGGTTTTCCAGGATCCCAATGCATCGCTCAACCCGCGGCGCGCAATTGGAGATTCGGTGGCGGAGGCGGCCGACATCAGCGGCTTCTTCAAGAGCCGCGCCGAGCGAAGCGCGGCCATAGCTGCCACCTTGACGGCCGTCGGGTTGAACCCCTCTTTCGCCGCTCGCTATCCCTACGAGCTGAGTGGCGGGCAGCGGCAGCGGGTCGGAATCGCACGCGCCATTCTTCCCACCCCGTCCATCATCGTTGCCGACGAGCCGGTCTCGGCCCTCGACGTTTCGGTGCAGGCGCAGGTGCTCAATCTGATGATGGATCTGCGTGACCAGTTGAGACTGTCGATGCTCTTCATCTCGCACGACCTTGGCGTGATCGGACAGATCAGCAGCCGCGTTGCTGTCATGTATATGGGCCGGATCGTGGAGCAGGCCGGGACGCGGACGGTCCTCGATTGTCCGCTCCATCCCTATACGCGCGCGTTGGTGGCAGCAATTCCGAAGCCCGATCCATCGAAACGGATCCAGGGTGCGATCGAAATGGGTGAACCGCCAAGTCTCTTCACGCGACCGCGCGGTTGTGCATATGCGCCCCGCTGTCCAATGGCCAGCGATCGCTGTCTCGTCGATGTGCCACAACTTCGATCTGTCGGTGCGGACGGTCGGACAATCGCCTGCCACAACGTATAACCAGCGAGTGCCGCGCGCGGCGAAATCACGCAACGCCTACGATTGATTTCTCCTCTATTCGAGCGATCCTGTTCACGCGGCCGCAGTCGCAACCGCCATGCGGCTGGCGGGTGCCAATTCGGGAAGCCTGACGCCTGTTGCACCGCGATGTTAATCGCGACGCAACATTCAAAATGAGACTGCCCGTTAAACCGCCCACGGCTCCGACACGTGCACTGCATCCGAGTTCGGATAGCCTCCCTTTCAAGAACCGTTGGCCTTGTCCGAACGCCGCATCGTGCGGCGGACGCGTCAGGGCGCGGTGAAAAACAGCGACAAGAACGCCCTGGGAGGAGAGCAATGTTGAAAGGCAGTCTAGGACTGATCGCGTTGAGCAGCCTGTTACTTTCGGGCACCGCCTTCGCACAGGAGAAGATCAAGGTCGGCGTCACCGCGACGCTCGAAGGTACCTACACCGTGCTCGGCGAGGACGGTATCCGCGGCTTCCAGACGGCCCTCAACGTGCTCGGCAAGAAGGTCGGCGACAAGGAACTCGAATTTGTCATCGCCTCGACCGACGCGACGCCGGACTCCGCCGTGCGAGCCGTGCGCAAGCTGATCGAGCAGGACAAGGTACAGATCCTGCTGTCGCCGCTCTCTGGCGACGAAGGCATCGCGGTCAAGAATTTTGCAAAGACCCATCCTGAACTGACCTTCATCAATGCCGCCTCCGGGGCCCAGGAAACAACCTATGTCGATCCGGCCCCGAACTTTTTCCGCTACAACATGGACGGCGCGCAATGGCAGGTGGGCCTCGGCAAATACGCTTATGACCAAAAGAAGTATCGCAAGATCGCGACCGTCGGCGAAGACTACTCCTTCATCTATACGCAAGTGTTCGGCCTCGTGCTCGAGTTCTGCGGTGCTGGCGGACAGGTCACCAACCGGCAATGGGTGCCGCTCGGCACCAAGGACTTTGCCTCGGTTATCGCCGCACTGCCCGACGACGTCGATGCAATCTATCTCGGCCTCGGCGGCGCCGACGCCGTCAACTTCCTGAACCAATACCAGCAGGCCGGCGGCAAGGCGCATCTGATGGGCGGCTCGATCATGATCGACCAGACCATCCTGTCGTCCAAGGGAAACGCCAAGAATGCCCTGATTGGCACGCTGGCCGCGAGCGGCCAGGCCGACACCTGGGAGAACCCGAGTTGGCAGAAGTTCGTGAAGGACTATCAGGACGCGTTTCCGCCCAACAAGCGCTTCCCGAGCCCATCGCTGCTCGCCACCAACTATTATGGCTCGACAATGGCGCTGATCCTGGCGCTGCGTCAGGTCAACGGAGATCTCTCCAACAATCAAGCCAAGTACAAGGAGGCCCTTGCCAAGATCGAACTCGACGCACCCAACGGAAAGATCAAGCTGGACTCCAACCGCCAGGCGATCGGCACCAACTTCGTCACCGAGGTTGTCGACGACGGCAAGGGCGCGCTGTTCTCAAAGGTCGTGAACGTGATCCCGAACGTCAACCAAACGCTCGGCTACGATCCCGCAGTGTTCGCCAAAATCGGTTTACCGAGCCGCACAGTACCGGAATGTAAGAAATACTGACCTAGTCTAGTTCGCGAACGATGACCGGCCGGGGAGAGATTTGCCAGAAGCGCGACACGTGCGCCCTTGCATTCTCTCCCCGGTTGTTGAACGCTACCAAAAAATACAAGAGCTTTTGGGAGGAGAGGCATGAGCCGGGCGCTCGCCGTCTTCCACGGCCGCTTTGGTCGGGCGACGGTCTATCAGTTGAACCGCCCTTTCAACATCCACGCACATCGCGAAGGTCATTTGATCTTCCATGTCGGCGGGCGTTCCGCATGCATCGATGTCAGCGACGGACGCTACGAGCTCACCGAAGGGTCCGTCGTCGCGGTCAATCCGTGGGAGCCGCATAATTTCTTGCCGTCCGATCTCGAAGGCGGCGCCGTTTTCTTCGTGCTCTACGTCAATGCCGAGTGGTTTGCGCCCGATGCGCCCGGCGCCGACCGCCTGCGCTTCGGCCGCACCCAGTTCACGCGGTCCGTTGCGCTGGACAAGCATATCAGGCACGCAGCCGCCCTCGTGTGCGGCGCTCCGTCGCTCAACAGCCTCGATGGCGAGCTGAGAAGCCTGATCGACATCTGTTACGACGAAAGCTGGCAACAGGCGGCGACCGCGCGCGATCCACGCGCAAACGGCTCCGTCACGGATTTTCGCGTTCGCAAATGCATCAAGATGATGTCGGAGAGTCCTGGCGCCGAGATCGAGCTCGACACCATCGCGCGCGAATCCGGCCTGTCGCGGCCGCATTTCTATCGGCTCTTCCGCACCCAGACCGGCGTCACGCCACACCTCTATCTCAACACGCTGATGATGGAGCAGGCACTGGAGGCGCTGGTGGCGAGCGAAGCGCCGATCGCTGATATCGGCTTCGATCTCGGCTTCTCATCGCAGAGCGGATTCACCCGCTTCTTCGCCGCCAATGTCGGCATGGCGCCGACAGATTATCGCCGCGCGGCCAAGGTTTTGCGCGCCTGAGGCCACGCGAAAAGATACTCACGATCAAGCGCCTCCCTTACAGCCGCATTAGGATGCGCCAAACGCGGTCCCGAAACGAGGATCGCGCGCGATAGGGAGCGCACGTGCATGGCAGGGCTTGCGGCCGGCAACGGTCTGCGTGCCCCTTCGCCCCGCTTGCGGGGCGGGAGATGGGGTGACGTGAAGACGGAGCGGCAATCATGACCCGCTTTGTCGAACGCCATCCCGCCTGGGCACTGATCGTCATCATCGCGATCGCGTTAGCACTCTGGCTGATTTTCGCGGTCTGGCCGCAGGGCGTTGAAGATGCGTTCGGCCGCAAGCGGGTCTTCCTCAACGCTCTGTTCAACGGCATCACACTCGGCGGTCTCTATTTCCTCGTCGCCAGCGGTTTTACGTTGATCTTCGGCCTGATGCGCAACGTCAACCTCGCGCACGGCTCACTCTATTTGTTCGGCGGCTATGTCGGCTACGCCATCAGCGCCGCGACTGGTTCATGGGTCCTCAGCTTCATCGTCGCTTTCATCCTGACGGCACTGGTCGGCGTCCTGCTCCAGGTCCTCGTCTTCCGCCGCATGGAGGGCCAGGACCTGCGCCAGACCATGGTGACGATCGGTCTCTCGATCGTGTTCGCCGATTTGATGCTGTGGGCCTGCGGCGGCGATTTCTATCAGATCCAGACCCCGAACTGGTTGATCGGACCTGTGGAGCTGCCGCTGGTCACCGCGGTCAAATCCTCAGGCGAGCCGGTCTATCTCCGCTATCCCATGGTCCGACTCGTGATCTTCGCCGCCTCCGTCGTGATCGGCGTGGCGATGTGGCTGGCGCTCAACCGCACGCGCATCGGCATGATCATCCGCGCCGGGGTCGACGATCGCGACATCCTGGCGGCGACCGGAGTGCGGATCCAACTCGTTTTCGTGGTGGTGTTTGCGCTCGGCGCCGGCCTCGCCGGCGTCGCCGGCGTCGTCGGCGGAACGTTCCAGTCGCTCTCGCCCGGCGAGGATATCCGCTTCCTGCTCGCCTCCCTCGTCGTCGTGATCGTCGGCGGCATGGGCTCGATCCCGGGGGCTGCGCTGGGCGCGCTTATCATCGGCCTCGCCGAGCAGCTCGGCTCGGTCTACATCCCAACCTACGCCATCGTCGTGACCTTCCTGATCATGGTTCTGGTGCTGGCAATTCGGCCGCAGGGCCTGTTGGCGAGGCGCTGACATGTCCCTCGCTCACGACGCCCGCGTCCCGGTTCGTCCCACCGCTGCGGTGCAACGCTCCAGATTGCGCGGATGGCCGGAGATCGACAATCCGGCGGCCTGGACCGTCGCGGCCATTCTCCTGATCATGCCCCTGATCGCCAACGGCTTCTTCCTGATCGAGATCTTTGCGACCACGCTGATCCTCGGAACCATGGCGCTGAGTCTGATGTTTCTTGCCGGCTATGGCGGCATGGTCAGCCTGATGCAGCTCACCATCGCCGGTTTCTCGGCCTATATGGTCGCGGTGTTTGGCGTCAGCGGTAACGCCAATATCAGCCTGGGCTGGCCGTGGTGGCTTGCGGTCCCGATGGCGCTCGCGCTCGCGACCATCTTCGGCACGCTCGGCGGCGCGCTGGCGGTACGCACCGAGGGCATCTACACCATCATGATCACGCTCGCGATCGGCGCGGCGTTCTATTATTTCACCAACCAGAATTGGGCGATTTTCAACGGCCATACCGGCATCAATACCGTTGCCACGCCGCATTTCTGGGGCGTCAACTGGCGTGCCGACATTCCCTTCTATTATATCGTCCTCGCGGTAGCCGCGCTGTGCTACTTCGCCGTGGACTACATCTCCCGCGCACCGTTCGGCCTCGCGCTGCAAGGCGTACGCGACAATCCCCGCCGCATGGCAGCGCTCGGCTTCAACGTCAATGCGCATCGCGTTGCGGCCTACGCCTTCGCGTCCTTCGTCGCGGCGCTGGCAGGGGTACTCCAGGTCTGGAACTACCGGCAGATTTCGCCGGGATCCGTGAGCGTTGGAGCGTGCATCGATATCCTCATCATCGCGATCGTCGGCGGCATCACGCGCCCCGTCGGACCCTTTATCGGCGCGCTGATCTTCGTGCTGCTGCGCACCTTCGCACTCGACTTCCTGGTCAAGCTGGGGCTCGACGGCAACCGCTTTCGGCTCCTGATCGGCCTCGGCTTCCTCGCCATCGTGTTCTGGTCCTCGGACGGCGTCATCGGGCTCTGGCAGAGCTGGCGGCGCCGCCAACGCTCCGGCGCGGCAAGTTCAAGTGGACGACATGGCCGGGAACCTGGCCGAGAACTTGGCCAAGGATCCACCCAAGGATCCCGCCATGGATAGCGTCGCGCAACGCCTCTCTGTCGTGGGCGCCGGCGCGGCGCTAGAGCTGCGCGGCGTGACGCGTCTGTTCGGCGCGCTAGCGGCACTCACCGACATCACTATTACCGTCCGCCCCGGCGAACGGCGCGCCGTGCTTGGCTCCAACGGCGCCGGCAAGACCACGCTGTTCAACTGCATCACCGGCGACTTCCAACCTTCTAGTGGCACCATCCGCTTCTTCGGCGAGGACGTCACGCACTTCCCGCCCTATGAGCGCATCCGCCGTGGCCTGCGCCGGACTTACCAGATCTCCGCGCTGTTTCCCGGCCTCACCGTCCAGGACAATGTCTACCTCGCCTGCCGGGGCGTCTCACGCGGGCGCTTCTCGTTTCTCCGCCCCGGTCAGAACGATGCGTTGATGCACGCGGCCGAAAATCTCGTGCAGGCCGTCCATCTCTCGGGCGTGAAGGATCAGCGCGTTGCCGAGCTCGCGCATGGCCAGCAGCGCCAGCTCGAGATTGCACTTGCGCTTGCCGGCGCGCCGCGATTCGTCCTGTTCGATGAACCCGCCGCGGGACTGTCGCCGACCGAGCGTGCCGAGCTGATCGAGATATTGACCTCCCTGCCCGCGCATATCGGTTACATCATCATCGAGCACGACATGGACGTGGCCCTGCGCGTCGTCGAGAGCGTCACGATGATGCACAACGGGCGGATCTTCAAGGAAGGCCGTCCGCAGGAGATCGAGTCCGATCCCGAAGTGCAGGAGCTTTACCTCGGAGGCGGCCATGAGTGAGGTCCGCCGTACCGCCGCCGCGCTCGAAGTCCGCGGCCTGGACGTCTATTACGGCCATTCGCACGCGCTGCAGGGCGTGGACCTGACGCTCGAGGCCGGCGTGTTCTCGGTCGTCGGCCGCAACGGCATGGGCAAGACCACGCTATGCAAGGCCATCATGGGGCTGGTGCCGGTCAGCGGCGGCTCGATTCGTATCCGCGGCGATGACATCACCCGGCAGCCGCCCGCCCACATAGCCCGACTCGGCGTCGGCTACGTTCCGCAGGGACGGCGGCTATGGCGTTCGCTCAGTGTCGACGAGCATCTGCAGCTTGCCGCCGGCTTGCGCCGCGGCGCCTGGACGGTCGAGCGCATCTACAAGACGTTTCCGCGGTTGGCCGAGCGCAAGGATCACGGCGGCGGCCAGCTCTCCGGCGGCGAGCAACAAATGCTTGCGATCTCCCGCGCGTTGCTCACCAACCCGCGGCTCCTGATCATGGACGAGCCCACCGAGGGGCTCGCGCCGGTCATCGTGGCCCAGGTCGAGGAGATGCTGCTACGGCTTGGCGAGGACGGCGAGATGTCCGTGCTCGTGATCGAGCAGAATATCGGCGTGGCGACGACCGTGTCGCGTAACGTCGCGATCATGGTCAACGGCCGCGTCAACCGCATCATCGATTCGGTGCGGCTTGCCGCCGATCGAGAACTGCAGCAGCGCCTGCTCGGTGTCGGAATGCACGCCGGACTCGAGCTCGACCTCGACGTGCCGCCAGCGGATACGGAACCGAAGCCTTCTCCGCAGCAGACGCGGCCAGGCGGCGCGATCCGCATCTACATGTCCAACCCGACGCCGCCGACACGCTGGTCGCAACCGGTGCCGATCGCCCGCATCGAGGCCGCGGCCCGCACGTTCTCGACACAGGTGATGCGTCTCGACGAGACGGCACGACGCCGGCGCGAACCGGTCGCGGCACAAACGCAGGGCTCTCCGGTGGTGCTCGTCGTCGGTACGCTCGACACCAAGGGCACCGAGCTCCACTTCATCCGCGACATCATCGCCGGGACCGGCCTGCGAACCCGCCTGGTCGATGTCTCCACCAGCGGCAGGCACGCGGCCAGCGACGTCTCCGCCCAGGAGATCGCCTTGAACCATGGTCGCGGCGGATCGGCGGTATTCGGACCCGACCGCGGCGCCGCCGTCACCGCGATGGCCGAGGCCTTCGCCAGCTGGCTGCGGCGCCAGAGCAATGTTGCCGGCGTGATTTCGGCCGGCGGCTCGGGCGCAGCGTCACTGGTCGCGCCCGGTATGCGGACCCTTCCTGTCGGAGTGCCGAAACTTATCATCTCGTCCGTCGCCTCCGGTGACGTCGGGCCCTATGTCGGCCCCGCGGACATCACCATGATGCATTCGGTCGCCGACGTGCAGGGCCTCAACTCCATCTCGCGCGCCGTTGGCCAGCACGGCGCCAACGCGCTGGCTGGCATGGTCAAGGCGCGCCTTGATCAGCATGCAGGAAAGGATCGGAGCGACAGCGGATTGCCGTCGGTCGGCATCACCATGTTTGGTGTCACTACGCCGGCGGTGCAGAAGATCGCGGCCGACTTGCGCGAAGATTTCGAGTGCCTGGTTTTCCACGCCACCGGCGTCGGCGGGCGCTCAATGGAGGCACTCGTCGATTCCGGGCAGCTTGCAGGCGTCATCGACCTCACGACCACGGAGGTCGGGGACCTCCTGATGGGTGGCGTGTTCCCGGCGACCGACGACCGCTTCGGCGCCATCATCCGCAGCCGGGTGCCTTATGTCGGCTCCGCGGGCGCGCTGGACATGGTGAATTTCGGCGCGCCCGAGACCATCCCGGAGCGCTACCGCGGCAGGAAATTCCACGTCCACAACCCGCAGGTTACCTTGATGCGGACCACGGCGGAGGAGAACGAGCGCATGGGGCACTGGATCTCCGATCGACTCAACCGGATGGACGGCCCGGTGCGCTTCTTCCTGCCCGAGGGCGGCGTCTCCGCGCTCGACGCGCGAGGACAGCCGTTCTGGGATCCGGACACCGATGCGGCGCTGTTCCGCACGCTTGAGCGCAACGTGCGGCAGACCGCCAATCGTCAGCTCATCCGCGTTCCCAAGAACATCAATGACCCCGAGTTCGCCTCCACCATTGTCAGCGCGTTCCGAACACTGTTCGGCCGCACTGGGGCGCGCCGGAGACTAGCGAGGTGACCGATGGCCCGGTTTGAACGCGCTGCACTGTTGAAGCGCTTCCGCGACATGGCAAGGCGCGGCGAGCCCATCGTCGGCGGCGGCGCCGGCACCGGCCTTTCGGCCAAATGCGAGGAGGCCGGCGGTGTCGACCTCATCGTCATCTACAATTCCGGCCGCTACCGAATGGCCGGCCGAGGCTCGCTCGCGGGATTGATGGCTTACGGCGACGCCAACGCCATCGTGCTGGAGATGGCCGGCGAAGTGCTGCCCGTCGTGACCAGGACGCCAGTGCTCGCCGGCGTCAATGGGACCGATCCGTTTCGCGACATGGATCTTTTTCTGGACCAATTGAAAACGCTCGGCTTCGCCGGTGTGCAGAACTTTCCGACCGTCGGCCTTATCGACGGCGTGTTCCGCGCCAATCTCGAAGAGACCGGCATGTCCTATGCGCTCGAGATCGACATGATCGCAAAGGCACGCGAGAAGGACCTGCTGACGACGCCCTACGTCTTTAGCGAGAAGGAAGCCGCCGCGATGGCGATCGCGGGCGCGGATATCATCGTCTGTCATCTGGGCCTGACGACCGGGGGCACCATCGGCGCGCAGACCGCACTCAAGCTGACGGATTGCCCGGCGCACATCGACACCTGGGCCTCCGCCGCGCTCGGCGTCAATCCGGACATTCTGGTGCTCGCTCATGGCGGACCGATCTCCGATCCGGACGATGCTGATTTCATCATGAGGAACACACGAAATTGCCACGGCTTCTACGGCGCCTCCTCGATGGAGCGGCTGCCGGTCGAACGGGCGCTGACGGATCAGGTTCGCAAATTCAAGGCGATCGGCGCGCGATAACGCCGAAAGGTCGAGGGAGAGAAACATGTCAGGGACTCTGGTCGGTGAATTGATCCTTTGGCTGATCGTCGCCGTCGTGGTGATCGTGGTCGGCGTCTACATCGTGAACTGGCTCTATCACCGCTCGTCCAAGGAGACCTCATTCGTTCGTACCGGCCTGCTCGGCGAGCGCGTTGTGATCAACGGCGGCGCCTTCGTGCTGCCGTTCATCCACGACTACACGCCGGTCAACATGAACGTGCAGCCGATGGGCATCGTGCGCTCGCGGCAGGACGCCGTGATCACCCGTGATCGCATGCGCGTCGACATCGAGGCCGATTTCTATGTCCGAGTCCAGGCGACTCGCGAAGCCGTGTCCATCGCGGCTGCCACGCTCGGCCGCCGTACCATGGAGCCCGAACAGCTCCACGCCCTCCTCGCCGGCAAATTCATCTCGGCCATTCGGTCCGTTGCCTCGGAGATGACCCTCGAGCAGATGCATGAGCAACGCGGAGAGTACGTCGCCCGCCTCAAGGCGAACGCGGCCGAGGCACTTGCCCAGAACGGACTCGAGCTGGAGTCAGTCGCGATCACCGATCTTGACCAGACCGATCTCGAATTCTTCAACCCCTCGAACCGTTTCGACGCCGAAGGTCTGACCCGCCTGATGGAGGATATCGAGGCCAAGCGCAAGCTGCGCAACGACATCGAGCAGGATTCGATGATCAAGATCCGCTCTCGCAACCTGGAGGCCGAGCGGCAGGCGCTCGAGATCGAGCGCGAAAGCGAGACGGCGCGCCTCGAACAGGAGCGTGACATCGAGATGCGCCGCGCCCTGCAACGCACCGAGGTCGCGCGCGAGCGGGCCCTGCGCGAGACCGAAGCGGAGCAGGCGCAGATTTCCGCCCGTGAAACGATCGAGAAGGCGCGAATCGCCAACGACCAGGCGATCGCCGAAGCCCGTATCGCCTCGGAGCGTGAGACCCGCCAGCGGGAGATCGAGCGCACCCGCACCATCGAGGAGAAGGAACTGCTGGCACGGGAAGAAATCGAGAAGGCCCGGATCGCCAACCAGCGCTCGATCGATACCAGCCGCATCGCTTCCGAGCGCGAGGTGCGCCAGCGCGAAATCGAGCGGATGCAGACCGTCGAGGAAGCCGAGATCACCGCCCGCGAGGCGATCGAGAAAGCGCGTATCCAGCAGGACCGCGTCGTGACCGACGCCCGCATCGCCAACGAAGAGGAGACCCGGCGCCGCGAGATCGACCGGACCCGCGCCGTGGACGAAGCCGAGATCGCTGCCCGCGAGACGACCGAAAAGGCCCGCATCGCCCAGACCATGATTGTCAATGTCGAGCGCATCGCATCCGATGAGCGCACCCGTGCGCTGGAGATCCAGCAGGTGCGTAACATCCAGGAAGCCGAGATCGAGGCGCAGCGCGCGGTCGAGGCGGCGCGCATCGCCCGCGAGCACAGGCTCGCTGTCGAGCGCATCGCAGTCGAGCAGAATACGCGGCAGTTGGAGATCGAACGCAACCAGACGCTGGAAGTCGCAGAGGTCACCGCGCGCGAAGCCACGGAAGCTGCCCGCATCACTCAGCAAGAACGCGTGCGCTCCCTGGAGATCGCCCGCAACCGCGCCGTCGAGGAAGCCGACATCGCCTCACGCGAAGCCATCGAAGCCGCCCGGATCGCGCAGGAGAAGTCCGTTGCAGCCGAGCGTATCCAGGCCGAGCGTGACACACGTGCGCTCGAGATCGAGCGCACAGCCGTGCTCGAGGCCGCCGAGCTGAAGCGTCGCGACACCATCGAGCGCCAGCGCATCGGCGTCGATCTCGCGCTAGAAGCCGAGCGCATCACCTCCTCCAGGAAGCGCGAAGTCCTCAACATCGAGCACAAGAAGGCGATCGAGATCGCGGACGAGGACCGCGTCATTGCGCTCTCGACCAAGAAATCCGAGCGCATCGACGCCGACCGCCAGGTCAGGCAGGCCGAGATTGTCGCGCGCAAGGAGATCGAGACCACGGACGTCTCGCGCGAACAAGCGCTGGAGGCGGCGCGAATCGAACGGCGACGTTCGATCGAACAACTCGAAGTCGCCCGTGTCCAGTCGCTTCAGGAAGCCGAGATTGCCGCGCGCGAGGAGGTCGACCGCGCCCGCATTGCCTCCGATCGCGGCCTCGACGAGGCCCGCATCGGCCGCGAGCGCGAGCTGCGCAAGCTTGAAATCAATCGCGAGAAGGAGGTCGAGACCGTTCTGATGGAGAAGGCGATTGCCATTCACCTGAAGTCGCTCGAAGAATCTGCGGCCAAGGCCTCGGCCGAGGAAGCGCGGGTGCATGCCACTGAAGCCACCGAGCGCGTCATTACCGCGCGCGAGAGCGAGATCGCGAAGCGCCGTAAGACCGTGGAGATCCTGATCGCCGAGAAGCAGGCCGAGGAAACGCGAATTGCCGCGGAAGCCGAACGGATCCGCGCTGCAGTCGAGGCCGAGGCGCAGCGTATGCTCAACGAGGCCGAGAACGTGCTGACCGACCAGGCACGCTACTCGCTGTTCCGTAGAAAGCTGCTCGACCGCATCGAGGGTATCGTCCGCGAGAGCGTCAAGCCGATGGAGAAGATCGAGGGCATCCGCATCCTTCAGGTCGATGGCCTCAACGGCAACGGCCATGGTGGCAATGGCGGCCGTAGCGCCACCGACGAGGTGATCGACTCGGCGCTGCGCTACCGCGTCCAGGCGCCGCTGATCGACTCGCTTCTGGCGGACATCGGCGTCGAAGGTGGCAGCCTCGCCAAGATGCCAGGCCTGATCCGGGAAGCTCGCGACATGCAGGGCATCAAGGACTCCGCACGCAAGGGCAGCGACAGTGGCGGTGGCGAGAAGCCAGCTGCTGCGCCCTCGCCCGACGGGGAGCCGCCCCCCGAGCGCAGCCCCCGGAAGAAGAGCTGAGGTGGCACCATGGCCCGGGTCTACGTCTCAACCGTCGTCAACGCACGCAACGATCGCGTCTGGGCGCGGGTGCGCGACTTCAACGGTCTGCCGAACTGGCATCCCGCGATTGCGGAAAGCCGCATCGAGGGCGGCGAGCCATCCGACAAGATCGGCTGCGTCAGGGATTTTCGCCTGCGCAATGGCGATCGTATCCGGGAAAAGCTGCTTGGCCTGTCCGATTACGACATGTTCTGCACCTATTCGATCCTCGAATCCCCGATGGGGGTCGAGGACTACGTCGCGACGCTTCGGCTGACGCCGGTCACGGATGGCGACCAGACCTTCATGGAATGGACCGCCGAGTTCGACTGCGCACCCGAGCGGGAGGCGGAGCTCGTCGCGAATATCGGCGGCGGCGTGTTCCAGGGCGGCTTCGACGCCCTCAAACGCCAGTTCGGAGGCTGAGCGCCGTGCCGCACATCGTCAAGAGCACGATCCTGGACGCGCCGACCGGCTCCGTGTGGCCCGTACTGCGCGACTTCAACGGGCACGATCGCTGGCATCCGGCGGTTGCGACCTCCACGATCGAGCGCGCGCAGGCTTCGGACAAGATCGGCTGTGTCAGGCGGTTCAAGCTGCAGGACGGCTCCGAGCTGCGCGAGCAATTGCTGACGCTGTCGGATCTGGAGCAGACCTTCAGCTATTGCCTGCTCGATACGCCGGTCCCGATGTTCAACTACGTAGCCCACGTCCGCCTGCTGCCCGTGACGGACGGCGACCGCACCTTCTGGCACTGGGAATCCCGCTTCTCGACACGGCCGGAGGACAAGGACCGGATCACCCACATGGTCGCGGAAGATATCTACCAAGCGGGATTCGAAGCGATCCGCCGGCACCTCAAGGAGGCTGTGTCAACATGACCGTGACGGTGAAGACCTTCATGAGCTCGAGCGAGGCCGCCGCCGCGCTGTCGTCCGATCGTAACGCGCGCTATCTCGGCGGCGGCACGCTGGTGATGCGCGCACTGAACGAAGGCGACATCTCGATCTCGACCGTCGTGCGAGCAAATGACCATGCCTTGACGCGCATCGCCCCCTCCGGCCCGCGGATCACCCTGGGTGCTGGCGTCACTTTCGCCCAGATTCTGGGCGAGCGCGACCTTGCTTTCCTGCACGCTCCCGCCCGCTCGATCGGTGGCCCGGCGGTGCGCAACATGGGTACGGTGGGCGGCAATCTGTTCGCGCCCAGTCCCTATGGCGATTTCACCGTCGCCCTGCTTGCGCTCGATGCCACCGTAGCCCTGCAAGGCGGCTTTGGATCGCGCGACATTCCAATTGAGGAGTTTTTGCAGTCGCGCGAAAGGCAGGCGGGGACGCTCGTGCTGTCGGTGTCGTGCACGCGACCGACCAGCGCGGAGGCTTTTCGCTACCGCAAGGTCGCCCGGATCAAGCCTAAAGGCGGCTCCGTCATCACGCTCGCTGCACATCTGCCTATCAGTGGCGGACGGATCGCCGGTGCACGAATTGCATTGGGATCGATGGCGCCGACGCAAATACGTGCGCGGGCGGCCGAACGCGCTCTCGAAGGCCGCGCGCTCGATGCCGCGACCGTCGCGGCCGCAGCGTCTGCAGCCGCGGAAGGAACATCGCCGTCCGACAACGCGCTCGGCAGCGCCTGGTATCGCCGCGAGATCGTCGGCGTCCATCTGCGTCGTCTTCTTTTGGGTCAGGAATAGATCGTATGGCCAAGACTGCCCTGCAATTTCGTCACAACGGCAGCGATGTCGCCATTTTCGTCGACGGCGGCACCAACCTGCTCGTCGCGCTTCGCGAATTGATCGGCGACATGACGCCGAAGTTCGGTTGCGGCCAGGGCGGCTGCGGCACGTGCAGCGTCCTGATCGACGGCGAGCTCCATCTCTCCTGTCTGACGCTGGCCGAGACCGTCGCCGGCCGCTCTGTCGAGACGCTGGATAGCCTGAAGCAGGGACCGAACCTCCATCCGCTGCAGCGCGCCTTCGCCGAGAATTTTGCTGCCCAGTGCGGCTATTGCACGCCGGGCATGCTGATGGCTGCCAAGGCGCTGCTCGACCGCAATCCCTCCCCGAGCCGCGCCGAGATCGTCGAGGCGATCTCCGGCAACATCTGCCGGTGCACCGGTTACGAGCCGATCATCAACGCCATCCTCGCCGCCTCCGGCGGCCGGGTGAGCGCCTGAAGGACCACATCATGCTGGAACTGCGCAAAGACATTTTCGCCGACGAGCGCGACGACAATCTCAAGGAGATCGGCAAGGGCACGCAGCGCCAGGACATGCTCGGCCATGTCACGGGCACATCGAGCTATTTCAACGACCACAAGCTCCAGGGCATGCTGCACCTGAAAGTCGTCCGCTCGACCCATTCGCATGCGAGGATCCGGCGGATCGACACCACGGACGCCGAGCGCTCAGCCGGCGTGCGCCGGATCATCCGCGGCTCCGACGTACCCCGCAATCTCAATACGCTCTTGAGCCTGATCAATTTCGGCAAGGACGACGAGCCCTCGCTGGCCGTCGACAAGGTCCGCTACAAGGGGGAGCCAATCCTGGCCATCGTCGCCGACAGCGAGCGCGAGGCGTTTGAGGCGATCGCAAAGGTGCGGATCGACTATGAACCGCTGCCAACCGTGTTCGACGTCGAAGATGCGCTGAAGGCCGGCGCGCCCGTCGTCAACGACACCTATCCGAAGAATGCCTTCATTTATCACGACACATACGACCACCAAAAGCTCCGCTTCGGCGATGCCGATGCCGCACTCGCGACCGCCGATCACGTGCTTGAACAGCGCTACCAGATGTCGCCTATCGAGCACGCGCCGACTGAAACCAACGGGTCGATCGCGGCACCCGACACCAACGGGCGCTATGTCGTCTATACGTCGACGCAGGCGCTGTTCTTCTCGGTCGACACCTGCGCCAAGATCCTCGACGTCCCCTCCAACACCTTTCATTTCATCGGCGGCACCGTCGGTGGTGGCTTTGGAGGCAAGGTGGACACGTTGACCGAACCGTTATGCATCCTGGGTGCGATGCTGACGGGACGTCCCGTGCGCTACGTGTTCGGACGCGAAGAAGAGATGCAATACGGCCCGCCGCGCGGCGCCGAGCGCATCTACATCAAGGACGGCGTGATGCGCGACGGCCGCGTCGTCGCGCGAAAGATCCGCGCATATTTCGACAGCGGCGCATATACGCGGCTCTCGAGTTATGCCGCGGTGAAATGCGCGGCCCATCTGCCAGGGCCCTACACCATCCCCAACGTCTATGGCGACGTCTACTGCGTCTTCACCAACCGTACGCCGGCAACCGCGATGCGCGGCTTCGGCGTCACGGCAATGGATTTTGCGATCGAGTGCCAGATGGACAAGCTCGCGAACCTCGTCGGTATGGATCCGATGGAGCTCCGCATCCTCAATGCCTATCGCGACGGTGACATGAAGGCGCATCGGCGCGAGGCCAAGAACACGGCGCTGATCGAGTGCGTCCAGGTCGCCGCGGAGAAAGCCAAATGGCCGATCCGCGACGAGTTCAAGCGCGCCTCTTCCCGCAAGGACGGAGGCGGCAGCCGCGCCGCCGTCCCGCGGACGCCCGCCGACAGCAATGCGCGGACAACCGCGCCGGCGCAGCAGCGCACGAACTATGATCGGCTGCCAGCGGCCGCGTTGCGCGAACCGCCGCGCGAGCCCCCACCGCCCGCGCCCTCCCCGCCGCAGCCACCGCGACCGGCATCGCCCTCGCATGGGGCGGGCCGATTCTCATCCGTGTTCGGCACCAGGAGGCGTTGAGATGACCCGACATCGCGGACGCGGCATCGCATCGGTCAATTATCCCATCGGCATGAACCTCGGCGGCGATCCCAGCCAGGCCCTGGTTCATTCCAATCCAAGCGGTAAATTCACCGTAGCCCTATCCTCGATCGATCTCGGTCAGGGCATGAAGTCGGTCACGCGGCAGATTTGCGCAGAGACGCTCGGCGTACCCGTCGAGGACGTCTACGTCGACACCGCCGATTCCGACACCGGCCCGCATTGCATGGGCTCGTTCGCTTCGCGCGGCACCCATCGCGTCGGCAATGCCGTGATGGCGGCGGCGCGCGAGGCGCGCGGCGTGATGATGGAGGCCGCCGCCGAGGAACTCGAAGTCAACGCCGCCGATCTCGAAACCGACGGACGGGGCAACATCCACGTCAAGGGCGCGCCGCACCGCTCGATCTCCACCAAGGACGTCGCCATCGCCGCGCAGTTCAAGCAAGGCAAGACCATCGCCGGCCGTGGCATCTTCCTGGTTCCTCTGTCCAATGTCGATCCGGAAACCGGCGAGATGTCGCCGGCGACCTGCTACGCTCATGCCTGTCTTGTCGCCGAGGTCGAGGTGGACGACGAGACCGGCGAGGTCACGATGATCCGCATGGACTCTGCCTACGAGCTGGGCCGCGCGCTCAACCCGCGCCTGGTCGAGCAACAGCTCGTTGGCGGCGCCTGGATGGGCGTCAGTCACGCGCTCTACGAGACGCCCGAACCCTATTATCCCGACCCTGTCCACGGCCCTCGCGACTTCGTCGAATATGTGATGCCCGGTCCTGGCGACATCTGCCCCCACGACATCGCCGTGTTGGAACGCCCCGCTCCCGATGGCCCCTTCGGCGCCAAGGGCCCCGGGGAAATGTGCGCAAATCCCGTATTGCCGGCCGTTGCGAATGCCATCTTCAACGCCGTCGGCGTCCGCATCGACGATCTGCCGATTACGCCGGAGAAGGTGCTGCGCGCGATCAAGGCCGAGGGCGGCGCGCGCCCTCAGGCGCGGCGCTGAGGTCTCGATGGCCGTCCGCAGCAACATCGTCGGCATCGACAGCCCCGAGGCACTGGAGAAGGCGCTTCGGGCCGCCTATTACCTCGCCGACGAGGGACTGGCGACCGCCGCCTATCTCGGGCTGGCACTAGGCAAGCCATTGCTGCTCGAGGGTGCGCCGGGCGTCGGGAAGACCGAGGCCGCCAAAGCCATTGCCGCCGTCCTCGGCCGCCGCCTGATCCGCCTGCAGTGCTACGAAGGCATCGACGCGTCCGCCGCACTCTACGAATGGAACTATCCGCGCCAGATGCTCGCCATCCGCCAGGCCGGCGATGAGAGCATCGACATCTACGGCGAAACGTTTTTGATCGAGCGACCGATGCTGGCGACGCTGCGCGCGCCTGACTCAACAGTGCTGCTGATCGACGAAATCGACCGCGCCGACCAGGAGTTCGAAGCCTTCCTGCTCGAGTTTCTGTCCGACTTCCAGATCTCGATCCCAGAGCGCGGTACCGTGCGCGCCTCGGAACGGCCGGTCGTCGTCCTGACCTCAAACCGCACGCGGGATCTTCACGAAGCGTTGCGGAGGCGGTGCGTCTATCACTGGATCGACTATCCCTCGGCCGAGCGCGAAGCGCGCATCGTGATGATGCGGGCCTCCAGCGTCGCCGAGGGGACCGCGCGCGCCGTCGTCGCGGCCGTCGAGAAGCTGCGACGCGAGCCGCTCAGCAAGGCGCCCGGGATCGCCGAAGCCGTCGACTGGGCTGAGGCTGCCACACTGCTGCACAAGGGCGGCGCGCGCTGGCCCGATGCCTTCAGGCGCTCGATCGGCGTTGCTCTGAAAGACGAGGAAGATCTGCACTTCATTTCGCCGCGCCTCGACGCCCTGCTGGCGGAGGCCTCTGCATGAGCGCCGAACCCGAGCTGCCGCGCGCTGCGCGCGTTTTCATCTCGTTCGTCGGGTTGTTGCGAACGAACAGGTTTGCCGTCGCGCCGGAACAGACAACATCGTTCCTGGCCGCGATCCAGTTGCTCGGCCCCCGCAGCCTGGAAGACATTCGGCAGGCAGCCCTCGCGACACTGGCCTCTCCCCCGGAGCGTCGCGCAACGTTCGACCGGCTGTTCGATCTGCACTTTCGCGGAAACGAGGCCATCGAGCGCGTCGATGACGGTGAGGACGACGAGACAGTTCGGCTGCAAGAGGAGGCTCGTGGAAACGACGAGCCGCTGTTGTCGGACGAGGCCAACGAGTCCGGTCTCGCAGCTGCGCGCGCCGAAGCCCTGGTCGAGCGCCGCTTTGCGCAGCTCTCGACCACCGATGCGCTGCGCCGGCTTGCCCGCGAGGCGCCGAGGCGCCTGCCGAAGCGGCGCGGCCATCGCCGCATGCGGGCTCGCAGCGGGCCCTACGCGGATTTGCGCCGCACCCTACGCGACTCCGTTCGCAGCGACGGCGAAATTCTCCGGCTGGGACGTTTGAAGCGGCGGCAGCGTCCACGCAAGGTGTTGCTACTGATTGACGTCTCTGGCTCGATGAAGACCCGCACCGAGGAGAATATGAAGTTCGCGCACACCCTGGTGCAGGCGGCGCCCAACGTCGAGGTCTTCACCTTCGGCACGCGGCTGACCCGCATCACCCGGCCGTTGCGTCTCAAGCGGCGCGAGCAAGCGCTCAACGCCGCGGCCTATGCAGTCAGCGACTGGGACGGCGGCACCCGAATCGGCGACGCGCTGCAGGCCTTTCTCGCCGTGCCCCGCTTCGCCGGATACGCGCGGGGCGCCGCCGTGATCATCGTTTCCGACGGCCTTGAGCGGGGCGAACCCGATGCGTTGCGCGATGCGGTCGCGAAACTATCGCGCCGCGCGTGGCGCGTGAGCTGGCTGACGCCGCTCGCGTCCGGCCCCGGTTTTCGCCCGCAGACCGAAGCGCTGGTCGCGATCGAGCGCTTCGTCGACGACCTCGTCGATGGAGGATCGAGCGCGTCGATCGTCGCGCATGTGCTGGCGCTGGGACAAAGGAGAGTTGCGTGACCGACATCGTCGATGGGCACCATCATATCTGGCGCCAGGCCGACCTGCCCTGGCTGGTGGGTCCGATGCAGCCGCGCATCTTCGGTCCGTACGAGCCGATCCGGCGCGATTACCCGATAGAGGAATATCTCCGCGACCTCGAAGGCAGCGGCGTCACCCGCTCGGTCTATGTCCAGACCAACTGGGCCAATGACCGCTACGAGGACGAGGCCGCCTGGGTGCAGCAGACGGCCGAGGAGCACGGCTGGCCGCATGCCATCGTGGCTTACGCCGATTTTTCAGTCGACGACGTGCGTCCACAACTCGACCGCCTGAAGCGCTATGCCCTCGTGCGCGGCGTCCGCATGCAACTTCATTGGCACGAGAACCCGCTTTATCGCTTTGCCGCGCGGCCGGATCTCTGCACCGATCCCGTGATCCAGCGCAACATCGCCCGGCTTGCGGACTATGGCTGGAGCTTTGACCTTCAGGTGTTCACGCCGCAGATGCCGGACGCCGCACACCTTGCGGAAGCCTGCCCGAAGGTGACCTTCATCCTGCAGCACGCTGGCATGCTGGAGGACCTTTCACCCTCAGGCCGCGCCGCGTGGCGCGCCGGGATGGCCCGCCTCGCCGCATGCCCGAACGTCGTGTCGAAACTGTCGGGGCTCGGAACCTTCATCCACGGCAACGACCCCGCGCATATCGCATCCGTCCTGATCGACACGATCGCGATCTTCGGCGCCGAACGCTGCCTGTTCGGTTCGAATTTCCCAATCGAGAAATTGTGGACCAGTTACCGCGAGCTGATCGATGCCTTCCGTGCCGCCGCGGCGCCGCTGCGCGATGATCAGCGCGAAGCCATTTTCAGAACCACTGCCATGCGCGTCTATCGGCTTTGAGGGCTGAGGAAACGAACAAAAACGGATACAGGGAGGGACGGAATGCCGCTGGAGATCAAGATCCTGGACTATGGCGACATCGAGCTGGAATCGAGCTTTCTGGTTCTCGGCCACGACTGCGGCCGGACCCGCCGTGTCCTCACCCTCGGCTTCCTGATCCTCGGCGGTAAATTTCCGGTCGTGGTCGACACGGGTTACCGCTCGAACCAGATCATGGAAACACTGGGGATGCGCGGCCTGCAGTATCACGAGCACATGATCGAGAACCAGCTTGCGCGGCACGGCGTGCGGATGGGCGATGTGCGATTCGTCTGCCACACCCATCTGCATATCGACCACGCCGGCAAGGACGATCTGTTTCCGATGAACACGACCGTCGTCCTCAACCGTCGGGAGCTCGAGTATTCCGTGTCCGGCCTGATGCATCCACAATATCCGGCGCCGGATATCAAGCATCTGATCGACCGTCTGCACACCAAGAGTGCGCTGCGCTTTCTTGACCTCGAGATCACAGGCCCCATCGAGCTGATGCCGGGCGTCTACTGCGACGCAGCGAATGCGCATACCGAGGGCTCGATGAACATCATCGTCGAAACCGCCGACGGCATCGCCACCATCTGCGGCGACGTGATCTATGATTTCAACGACCAGATCGTGACGCCCTTCAACGAGATCCACGACTGGGAGCCGCGCACCACGGGCAACCACGGCACCACCAAGCGGGCCGAGAAGGCCGCCATCAAAAAGCTGCTCAGCAATTCGCGCTATCTGCTGCCGGTCCACGACCGTCCCGCCAAGATCGAGGGCGGCAACGTCGTCGGCCGGCTGCACGACCAGGTCCCCGGACCGATCGTGCAGTCCCTGCCTCAGCGCAACTGGTTTCCGGCCTAGACGCCAGAGGATCGACCGATGACGCACGTCACCTTACGCTCCGAATTCGAGACCCTGATCGATCCTTACGCACCAGTCGCGCAGATCGGCACCGGTTTTGACTTCACGGAGGGACCGATCTGGCATCCGGTTGATCATTATCTGCTCTTCTCGGACATGCCGGGCGACGTGCGCCGGCGCTGGGATGCGCGGCGCGGCGTCGCCGAGGTCAAGCGTCCCTCGAACAAATGCAACGGCATGACCTATGACGCCGAACTTAATTTGATCGTTTGCGAGCACGAGACATCGTCGTTGGTCCGCGAGCGGCCAGACGGACGGCGCGAGGTGCTGGCCTCGCACTTTGGGGGACAGGAGCTCAACAGCCCCAACGACGTCTGTGTGCACTCCTCTGGCGCCATCTATTTCTCGGACCCCTGGTATGGCCGCATGCCGGTCTATGGCGTCGAGCGGCCAAGGCAGCTCGGCTTCCAGGGCGTCTATCGCGTCGTGCCCGGCGCCGACCCGAAGCTTGTCGTGGACCGCAATCTGTTCGACCAGCCGAACGGCCTGTGCTTTTCGCCGGACGAGAGGCTGCTCTATGTCAACGACACCGTGCAGGCACTGATCCGCGTGTTCGATGTCAACTCCGACGGTTCGCTGTCGACCGCGCGGGTGTTCGCAAGCGGCATCCGCTCCGAGCTCGAGCCCGGCTTGCCCGACGGCATGAAGTGCGACCAGCACGGCAACGTCTGGGTCACGGCACCCGGCGGGGTCTGGGTCTATTCGCCGCGGAGCGAGCTGCTCGGCAAGATCCGCCTCCCCGAGCTCGTCGCCAACCTTGCCTGGGGCGGGCCGGATTTCCGCACGTTGTACCTGACTTCGACGCACTCGGTCTATGCGATCCCGACCAAGGTCGGCCCGCGCCACGAGCCCTATATGAGCGGCAAGCGAGGCAGCGGCACTGCAGCGGCGGGCTCTGCTTCCGCTGCACCCGTCCTCGCCGACGGCGAGATGCAGATCGACCCGCAACGCTGTGCCATGATCATCCAGGATCTCCAGAACGACGTCATCATGGACGGGGGCGCATTCGCGGATTCCGGCGCACCAGGTCACGCGAAGCAGCAGCACGTCGTCGAGAATGTCCGCCGCCTGGCTGAAACCGCCCGGGCGCGCGGCGTCGCCATCATTCATGTCTGGTTCGTCGTCGAGCCCGGCGCGCCCGGCGTGACGCTGAATGCGCCGCTGTTCGAGGGTCTCGTCGACAGTAAGGCGATGGTGCGCGGAAGCTGGGGGGCAGCACCGGTGTCAGGTCTCGAGCCGAGGCCCGGCGATTTCGTGGTCGAGAAGGTGCGAATGAGCGCCTGGGAAGGCACGAGGCTCGAAACGATCCTGAAAGCCACCGGCCGCGACATGATCATCAACACCGGCGCCTGGACCAACATGTCGGTCGAGCACACGGCGCGGACCGGTGCCGACAAGGGCTACTTCATGATCGTTCCTGAGGATTGCTGCTCGACCATGAATGCCGACTGGCACGCTGCCTCGATCAACTTCGCCATGCAGAATGTCGCCGTCGTGACCAAGGCCGATGCGGTCATCAAAGCGCTGGGATGAGCGGTGGCGAAGCTCCTGCACCTGTCCTGCTCGCCCCGCGACGACTCCTGGTCAAGCGCCGGCGCACGCGTTTTCCTCGACGGCTTTCGCCGAGCTCGGCCCGATTGGGACGTGGACGTCATGGATCTCTGGCGCGAGCGCCTGCCGGAGTTTTCAGGCCCCATTGTCGAAGCCAAATATGCACGGATGAAGGCGCAAGCCTTCAACGACGCGCAGCGGGACAGCTTCGCGGAAACCGAGCGGATGGCGGTGCGCTTAGCGCTCGCCGAGCGGGTGCTGATTTCGACGCCGATGTGGAACTTCAGCATTCCCTATAAGCTCAAGCAATTCTTCGACGTCATCGTCCAGCCCGGGCTCACCTTTCGGTTCGACCCATTCCTTGGATACATCCCGTTGCTGAAAGACCGGCCGACCATCGTCATCATTGCCAGTGGCAGCGATTTCGCCACCGGAATGAACCGCGGGCGCATCGACATGGCAACGCCTTACCTGCGCGAAATTTTGCGTTTTGTCGGTATCAACAATGTCCGTTTCATTCCGATCGGGCCAACCACCGGACCGCAACAGCCCATTGAGGCGGCCCGCGAAAGAGCCCACCAACGTCTGGCCGTAATGGCCGCGAGCTTCTGATGCACCCCGCAGGCCATTCAAAGGTTACGGCAAATTGTCCCGCAGAAAAATGTCGATGCGGATGCGCTCCTGGTCGGGGCTGATGGGCTCACCCGAACAATGCGCGAGCAGGACTCGCGCTGCGGACCGGGCCTCGTGGCCGGGATCCTGGTTGATGATGGCATCGAGGGTGCCACGGACCAGGAAACGCCGCGTGTATTGAGTCAGCTCGTGGGCAATCCAGACCACCTCACGCGCCCGTCCCGAGGCCTCGAGCGCATCGGCGATGCCACGGTTTCCGGCGCCACAGCAGTATATGCCGCGCAGATCTGGCTGGCGCGCGAGCAGTGCCGCAGTGCGCTCCCGCGTCCGCTTGGTGTCATCGCGACCCTCGATCACCGGCAGCGCGAGCAGGTTCGGATACTCGCTGGACAGGATTTGGTGGAAGCCGAACTGCCGCTCAGTGTGATCGCGCAGCGACAACGATCCTGCGATCACGGCCACCGTCCCCTCGCGACCAGTGAGGAACCGTCCCATCAGCGTTGCAGCGGTGCGGCCTGCCGCCGGGTTGTCGATGCCGACATAATGCAGCCGGCGCGAGCTCGGCGCGTCCGACACAAGGGTCACCACAGCGACGCCGCGCGTGGTGAGCTCGTCGATCGCGGCGCGCACCCTGGGATGATCGAGCGCGATGACGGCGACGCCCTGGTACGCGGGCGAGAGATTTTCCAGCGCGGTGGCGAGTACGTCCGGATCGAACACATCGACATGGAGGATATCAATGAAGCCGCGCTGGCCGGCGAGCCAGTCCGCGGTGCGCTGGACCTGCTCGGTCAGGTTGGTCATGAAGCTGTTGGTACCGGTCGGCAGCACGAAGGCAAAGCGGAACGTCTGCCCCCGTGCAAGCCGAGCGGCCGCGACGTCGGCTCGATAGCCGAGTTTTGCCACCGCGGCCTCGACCCGCGCCACGGTCTTGGCGCGCACGCCCTCGCGCCGGTTGACGACGCGATCGACCGTGGCGAGCGAAACACCCGCCGTGCGCGCGACGTCTTCAAGCGTAGCGCGAACCACCGACTGGGTCGCAACGGCTGTCATTCGCGCGCCGCCCACAACATGCCACGGGTCATCAACGTCCGGATCTCCGGTACGTCGAGCTCGTAAGCGCGGTGGCCGAGCGAGGAATAGAACACCCTGCCCGCGCCGTATCGCTTCTTCCAGACCACGGGCATCACCACGCCCTCGATCCAGGGCGCGTGCTCGCCGGTGAAGGTCGTCGTCGCCAACACCTCGTTGGCGGGGTCGACATGCATGTAGTATTGCTCGGAACGATGCTCGAAACTCTTCAGGCCCTTCATGATGGGATCATCCGGCTTCGTCAAGTCGACCTTGTAGTCGATGATGTTGCCGGGATGCGCAACCCACTGCCCGCCACACAGGAACTGGTAATCGACGGAATCGCGGAATGCGTCGCCCATGCCGCCATGATGGCCGGCGAGCCCGACGCCGCTGCGGACCGCAGCGCAGAGATTGAGCGCTTCCGCCTTCTCGATTGTCGACATGGTATAGATCGGGATGATCAGCGACAGGTCGTGAATCGCGGGATCGGCGAACGCGGCGGTGGTGGTTTCGATCCGCACCTCGAAGCCTTCCGCCTTCAGCCAACCACGGATCATCGAAGCACAGAGATCGGGATCGTGCCCCGGCCAACCGCCCCATACAATCATTGCCTTGCGCATGTTTCTGTCCTTAGTCGATCTGTCCGGTTTCACGCCCGGCCGGCAGCATCGCCGGCCGCTCGACGCAGCTCTCGATCTTGACGCGTCGCCCTTCGTCGGCAGAGATCTGGAACGCCTCCATCACCTCCAGCACGTGGAACGCGAGCGCGCCGCTGGCACGGTGCGGCCGGTTGTTCAGGATCGCGGAGGCCATGTCCGCGACGCCAATGGAACGGAACTCGCCATCGACATGACCGTGGGTCAGCGGCACCGGCTCCCAGTCGCCGCCGGTCTTGGCGACTTGTACTTCGCCGCCGAAGCGGTTCGGGTCCGGCACGAGCATGCTGCCCTTGTCGCCATAGATCTCGATTGGCGCGTGCCGGTGCTTGGGGACATCAAAGCTCATCGCGATCGAGACGACCGCCCCGCTCTCGAATTCGAGCGTGCCGGCGACATGGGTCGCAACTTCGACCGGGATCAACGTCCCGTTCATCGGCTGGCTGGTGACCAGCCGCTCGGATTTCGGACGCGCGGTCGAGCCCATCACGCTCGCCACGGGGCCGAGCAGCTGCACGAGGTCGGTGATGTAGTACGGGCCCATGTCAAGCATAGGCCCGCCGCCGCGCAAATAGTAGAAGCCCGGCGCCGGATGCCAACGCTCGTGGCCGGGGCAGCCAAAGAACGCGCTACCGGCCACGGGCGTGCCTATCGCGCCATCGTCGATCAGCTTGCGCGCGGTCTGATGCCCACCGCCAAGGAACGTATCGGGCGCGCAGCCGACGCGAAGGCTCTTCTGCGCGGCGAGGTCCATCACCTTGCGGGCTTCCGTGACGTTGATGCCGAGCGGCTTCTCGGAATGAACGTGCTTGCCGGCGTTCAGCACCGCGAGGCTGACGTCAGTGTGGGCGAGTGGCACAGTGAGATTGATGACGATCTCGACGTCGTCTCGCTTGAGCAGCTGATCAACCCGCATTGCCGGCAGCCCGAAGGCGGCGCCCTGCCGCTCTGCCGCATCGCTGCGCATATCGGCGAGCGCCTTGATTTCCATGACTGCGAAGCGCTGGGCCGCCTTCAGATAAGCGGTGCTGATATTGCCGCAGCCGATGATGCCGATGCCTACTTTTCTCATTGTGATCTCCGTGAGGTACCGTTCATCCCTTGACCGCACCGGCGGTGAGGCCTGCGACGATGTGTTTCTGCGCCAGAAGAAATAAAATGATCGTCGGCAGGATGGTAAGCGTGATGAAGGCCAGGATCAGATGCCACTCGGACGAATACTCGCCCTGATAAACCATGATGCCGAGCGGCCAGGGATAGAGCGCGTCGGTGTTGAGCATCACCAGCGGCAGCAGATAGGCGTTCCAGCTGTTGACGAAGGTGATGGTACCGACGGTCGCCAGGATCGGCCGCGATAACGGCAACGTTACATAGCGGAAGAATTTGATATAGCTGCAGCCGTCGACCAGCGCGGCCTCCAGCAGTTCGTAGGGGATGTCCTTGAAGAAACGCCGCAGCAGCAGCACGCTCATCGCAAGACTGAAGGCCGCCTGCGGCAGGGCTACCCCGAGATATGTATCGAGCAACCCGAGGTCGCGCACCTTGATGAAGAGCGGCAGCACCGCCGTCGCGGCCGGAAACAGCAGGCCCAGCGTCAGGTAGCTCAGCAGCATCGAGCTGCCGTAGAACCTGATATGGGCGAAGGTGAACGCCGCCATTGAGGCGACGATCAGGGTCAGTGCCACCGTGAGGGTCGAGATGATCAGCGAGTTGCGCAAGAGCTGCCAGTAGCGTGCAGAGAACAGGATATCAGCATAGTTCTGCCACTCCCAGTGACGTGGCAGGCCGAACGGATTGACGCGCAGTTCGCCGAGCGATTTGAAGCCACCGAACAAGGTCGCAAGCAGCGGTACCATTACGATGATGGCAACGACGGCCAGGAACACCAGCTTGAACAGCATTGAGAGCTCGAACGGCGCATGGAAGGTCCTGGCGTTACTCATCGCGCATGAACCATCGCTTGTACGTGAAAGCAAAGGTCACGCAGATCGCAAACAGGATGACTCCGATGGCGCTGCCGTAGCCGACCCGCATGCGCGAGATGCCGTTGTTGTAGAGGAAGCTCACCATCGTGTTCGAGGAGTCCGCTGGCCCGCCGCGCGTCAGGGGCATAACGAGGTCGAACAGCTGCAGCGAACCGACGATAGCGAAGAACACGGAGAGCCTTATCGTCGGATAGAGCAACGGGATGACCACATGTCGCAGGGCTTGCGATCGGGTCGCGCCGTCGATACGCGCCGCCTCGACCAGGCTCTTGTCGAGGCCCTGGAGCGCTGCGATGAACAGCATCATGTGGAAGCCAAAGTACTTCCAGACGATCACGATCAGCACCGCCAGCATGGCCGTATCGGTCGAGGCAAGCAGATGCGGAGGCTCGGCGCCGAAGCTGCGCCAGATCGAAGCCACAAGGCCGTAGTCGCCATCATAGACGAAGCTGAAGATCAGCCCGGTCGCGATCTCCGCCAGGATATAGGGCATGAAGAACAGCATGCGCAGCGCCACTGCCCCGCGAAAGCGCTCGGCGAGCATCAAGGCCAGCGTGAGCGCAAGCGGCAGCTGGATGGAGAGCGAAACAGCGATGATCAGCCCGTTGTTACGCAGCGCGAGCCAGAAGGCGCGGGTCTCGAGCACGAAGCGGTAATTGTCCAGGCCAATCCAGTTGGTCGGCCTGCCGAACCCGTTCCAGTTGAACCCCGAATACCAGGCCGCTTCGCCGATCGGCAGCACAACGAACAACGTGAACAATAGCAGCGCCGGCGGCAGGAACAGGATGAGCACCGTCAGCCTGCCGTCCCAACTCGGGCCACGGACCGTGACCTGGGGCACCATCTCGCCAGCAGCGCCGATCGCCGACACGCTCGCGGTCCGCCGCGCCACCGTCAGTTGCCCTGCTTCCACGCAGTCTCGATCGCCTTGGCAGCCTCTTGCGGGCTCATGCTGCCGCCGGCGATCTCGGCCGTGACGTCGTTGACGACGCGGCCGACCGACGGACCCAGGCTCTGGTCATAAAAGTTCTGGTGGTAGTTCGACTTCGCCAGATTGGCGGCAATCAGCTTCATGAAGCTGTTGTTCAGCCCTGCGTCCGCGCCCTGTACCACCGGGATGATGAAGTTGCCGGCGGCAAGCCGCGTCTGCACCTCTTTGGAGACGAAGTATTTCAGGAAATCGACAGCCTCCTTCGGCGAGCCTTTCGTAATCAGCCAACCGGTGATGCCGCCGAGCGTATCGGTGGGCGCACCCTTGCCGCCGGTCACGACCGGGAAGTCGAACCAGCACATCTTGTCCTCGGTCAATCCGACCTTGTCGGCGGCGAGAGCGCGCTGCAGATGATAGACCGTGCTGATCGCCAGCGTCATCGCCGCCTTGCCGTCCCCGAAATAGCCGACCGCCTGCGGGCTCTTGAAACCCAGGAAGCCATTCTGGAACGGCTGGAGATCCACGAGCTGCTTGAACAGCTCGCCGGATTTCTGGAAGGTTTCCCCGGCAAAGCCGCCGTTCTCGCCGCGCAGCGCCGCATCGAACGCCGCCTTGCCGCCGATGCGCACCGCAAGATGCGTCCAGTAGAAGTGCAGCGGCCATTTGTCGGCGCCGCCGACCACGATCGGGGTCACGCCGGCGGATTTCAACGCCTTCACGGCAGCAAGCAGATCGTCCCAGCTCTTGATCCCGGCAGGATCGACCTTCCCCTTGGCCATCAGCTCCTTGTTGCAGAGGAAGCCGACCTGCGAGAGCGCCGTGGGCAGACCATAAACCCGGCCGTTGCTGGTGAAGGCGGCGAGTGCCGCGGGTGTGAGATTGTCGCTGTAGCCCTTCACAGAATCGGTGATGTCGTCGAGCACGCCGGCCTCGATCTGCGTCTTCAGGACACCGCCGGCCCAACTGTAGATGATATTGGGCCGGTCTTTGGATTGCAGGATGGTCGGCAGCTTGGCCTTGTAGGCCTCGTTCTCGAGGAACTGCATCTCGACCTTGACGCCCGGGTGCGACCCCTCATAGGCACGCGCGACCTCCTCCCAGATTTTGACCTGGGCCGGATTGGCCTCGATGTGCAGCCATTTCACCGTCGTATCGGCCGCAGCGAGTTTCGCACCGAACAGGCATGCGACAACGGCCAGTCCCAGTTTCCCGAGCAGTCTCATCACATTCCTCCCAACGGCTCTTATTCTTGGTGCAATCCTGCCTTCGATTTTTGAGGTACGCAACTGAAATTCTGATCTATGCACCTCACGAAGGAGATCGCTAAGGTGCGCGGGAGAGTCGGGCGGCGCGTCGCGCTGCCCCAACGCAAATCGAGGGATATCCATGGCTGCCGTTTATTCCGACCTCGCCGGCAAGGTCGTTCTCGTCACCGGGGGCGCATCTGGAATTGGCGCTGCGATCGTGCGGCGCTTCGCCCAGCAGAAATCCAATGTCGTGTTCTTCGACATCAAAGTCGACGAGGGCCAATCCCTGGCACGCGAGCTGTCGGATCAAGGTCTTGGCGCGCGTTTCATGCGTGTCGACTTGACCGATATCGCCGCGTTACGTGCTGGCGTCGCGGAGGCGCGCAACATGCACGGCGCGATCAACATCCTCGTCAACAATGCCGCACATGACGAGCGGCACAGCACCGAGGAAATGACACCGGAATATTGGGACAACCGTATCGCGGTCAACTTGAAGCACCAGTTCTTTGCTGCGCAGGCCGTGTTGCCGGACATGAAGGCGGCGAACGCCGGCGCCATCGTCAATTTCGGCTCGGTGTCGTGGATCGCCGGACAGGGCGGCATGGCCGCCTACACCGCCAGCAAATCAGGCGTGATCGGTCTCACGCGCTCTCTGGCGCGCGATTACGGCGCCTACAACATCCGCGTGAACGCAATCGCGCCGGGATGGATCATGACCGAGCGCCAGCTCGATAAATGGATGACGCCACAGGGCGAAGTCGAGCTGATGCAACGACAATGCCTGAAGCGTAAGCTCGTGCCGGATGAGGTCGCGAAGTTCACCATCTTCCTCGCTTCCGACGAGGCCTCCGCCTGCACAGCTCAGCACTACATCGTCGATGGCGGCTGGGTCTAAGGCGGACCAGACCCAGATCGTGCAATCGCTGGCGAACGGCTCGAACCTCGTCAACCAAGCTCCTGCCGAACCTTGGCCGCCGCATCGCACATCGCCTTCAATTTTCCAAACGCGACGGCGCGCTGCATGTATTTCATGCCGCAATCGGGCGCCGGAACGAGACGATCGGGCGACACATATTTCAGGCCGTTGCGAATGCGGTCGGCGACCGTGTCGACGCTCTCAATCTGGGGGTCTGCGAGGTCGAGCACACCAAGCATGATTTTCTTTGAGGAGAGGTCCTTCAGAACGCCGAGGTCGAGTTTTGGCTGCGCCGCCTCGATCGAGATCTGGTCGGCAGTCGTATCGTCGAGCTCGGCGAGGAACGAATAGCCGGCCGGCTTGTTCGAGCCCGGCACGACCGCCGCATAGCCGAAACAGAGATGCACGACGGTCGGCACTGTGATGCCCTTCAGCGCGCGGTTGATTGCCTTGACGGCGTAGCGCTTGGCAGAATCCGGATTGTTCCGCACCCAGGGCTCGTCGAGCTGGATCACGTCTGCGCCTGCTCTTTGCAGGTCGAGCGCTTCGGCATTGACGGCCTCCGCCAGGGCCATCGCGAGCTCTTCGTCGTCCTTGTAGAACTCGTTCTTGGCCTGCTGGCTCATGGTGAACGGGCCCGGCAGGGTGATCTTCGCTGCACGATCGGTATTCCTGCGCAGGAACTGCATGTCGTGCAGCTCGACCGGTCCCTTGCGTTTCACCGGGCCGACGACGCGCGGCACCGGGGTCTGGGTGTTACCGGTGCGCGCAACGATCATCGCGGGATTGTCTCCGTCGATCCCGTCGAGCGCCGTGGCGAAGCGGTTGGAGTAGCTCTCGCGACGGATTTCGCCATCGGTCACGATATCGATGCCGGCGCGCTCCATGTCGCGGATCGCAACGATCGTCGCATCGTCCTGGGCCTCCTCCAGATGTTCCGCTGGCAGCCGCCACATGTCGTGCAGGCGCGTGCGCGGCACCACCTTCGACAGCATGGCGCGATTCACGAGCCATTCCGGCTGCGGATAACTTCCGACCACCGTGGTCGGGAGGATATGCGTTGGCATCGGCATGAGGGTCTCCTTCTTGTTGTTGTCGAGCGCAGCCAATCAGGCTGCGCGCGTCGCCTTAGCCGGCTCTTCGTCCTTGACGGGATTGCGGAGAATCCCGATCCCGGAAATCTCGATCTCCACGATGTCGCCGCCCTTCATCCACAGCGGCGGATTGCGATAAGCGCCGACGCCGCCGGTCGTGCCTGTGACGATGACGTCGCCTGGCGCGAGCTCGGTGAAGGTCGAGCAATAAGCAATCAGCGCCGGCACGTCGAAGACGAGATCGGAGATCGGGGCCTTCTGTACCTCGACGCCGTTGAGCCGGGTAATCAAGATCTGTTTGCTGACGTCGGTCAACTCGTCGGTCGTGACCATCCATGGCCCAAAGCCGCCTGTGCCGGCGAAATTCTTGCCAGGCGCGAATTGCGAGGTGTGGCGCTGCCAGTCGCGGATGCTACCGTCATTGTAGCAGGCATAACCGGCGACATGGCTCAACGCGGCTTCGCGCGAGATGCGGCGGCCGGCCTTGCCGATGACAACCGCCATCTCGCCCTCATAGTCGAAGCGCTCGGATTCGAGCGGCCGGATCATCGGCCGGCCATGTCCGACCTGGCTGTTGGCGAAGCGGGTGAAGATCATCGGGTGTGGCGGAGTGGGATGGCCGCTTTCGGCCAGATGGGTGGCGTAATTGACGCCGATGCAGAAGATCTTGTCGGGATCAGGGACCGTCGGCAGCAGCGTGACGTCCTGCAGCGCGTAGTCGGGCTTCTCGCCCGCAAGCTTTTTCAGTTCGTCGAGCGATCCCTTGGCAAGCAGCGTCTTCAGCGTCGGACAGGTCTTGAGACGCTTGCCCGCATCGATGACGCCGTTGTCGGTGACAATGCCAAAGCTCGCTGTGCCGGCGATCGTGAAACTTGCGATTTTCATCAGTCAAACGCTCTCTTCGATGGAGGAAACATAGTCGTTGATCGGAAGTGCTATCGCGCCGTTGCGGATCGGAACGCATTGCGGCGGGAAATCCTGGCGGAAGCGGGCACCGTCCGCCTCGGCGCGGTCGAGGAACCGCTCAAGATGGTCCATCGCCCCGGTTGGAAGATCGTGCAGAACCATCAGCGTCCAGGGCTGCCGGCTGCACTGGACAATGGCGCGCTCGGTCCAGCCGTCGGGATCGTCCCAGTCGCGGGGGATCGCGTTCCAGAGCACGCAGCTGTGCTTGTGGCGGGTGAGATAGTCGACGACGGATGGCTTCAGCAGCCGCGTATCGAGATTGCCGCCGCCACCGAACGGCCGGAACCAGCGCTGTGGATGGACGAGATCACCGATCGCGGCCTGTGTGCGGCCAATTTCGCTCTTCGCTGTATCGCGATCCGGCTGCTCACCGAGCGGGACGCTGTGGGTGAAGGTGTGATTGCCGATCCAGTGTCCCTCCCCGTGCGCGCGCATCGCAAGGCCATGCCGCGCGGGATCGGCGAGCTTCTCGCCGATGACGAAGAACGTGGTCTTGATGCCGCGCTCGCCCAGGATGTCGAGCACGCGCGGCGTCACGTCGGGATCGGGGCCGTTGTCGAATGTCAGGGTCAGATCGAACACGCGAAATTTCCTCAGGTCGCCGGCTGCATCGCGCCCGATGCGATGTCATCGTTGGCCTGACCGGCGCGCGTGCCGGTCTGCCAGATCGCCGCCTTGCGCTCGATCCACCGGATCGCGGCATTGAAGGCGATCGCCATGAACAGCACGAGGAGGACGCCGGCGAACACGTGCGGACTGTCGAGGATCGTGCGGTAGCGCGAGATCAGATAACCGATGCCGGCCGAGGAGATCAGCATCTCCGAGACGACGACGCCAACGATCACCAGCGCGCCTCCCACGCGGAGCCCCGACAGCACGGTCGGAATCGCCGCGGGAATGATGACGCGAACCAGCCGCTGGCTCAGCGTGGCGCCCATGCTGCGTGCCGCGAGCAGGAGTTGAGGGTCGATGGTCTGGATGCCGGCGGCGGTGGCCAGCATCGTTGGCAGGAAACCGTAAATCGAGGCGAAGGCGATCTTGGATTCCGAGCCGATGCCGAGCCACACCGTGAAAACGGGATAGAGGATCACGAGCGGCACTGCATAGAGGCTCGACACCATCGGCATGATCAGGACGCGCGGACCCGGCAGGCTGCCGACGATAGCGCCAAGCAGGATGCCGCCGCCGCAGGCGAAGGCCATGGAGACCACGACTTCGTAGAGCGTCACCGCGAGCGCATGACCGTATTCGGGTGCCTCGGTCCATCCGGCCATCAGCGTCGATGACAGGGACGGCAGGAACAGCTCGGGAACGAGACCGGTGCGCGGCAGCAGCTCCCACAGCGCAATCAGGCCGATCACGATCAGATATCGCAGTGTCTTCGCACTTATCTTCGCAGTCAGCTTGGCGCTCATCTCCGCCTCACGCCGATTTGCGGATATGCCGCCAGATGCGGTCGCGCAAGCTCCCGAAGGCATCGCCGCTGAGCATCTCGTAGGTGCGGGGCCGCGGCAGCTGGACTTGGAGATGATCGACGATGCGGCCGGGCCGCGCCGACATCACGATCACCTCGTCGGCGAGATAAACCGCTTCGGTGAGGCTGTGCGTGACGAAGACCACGGTCTTGCCGGTCGCCGCCCAGATGCGCAGCAGCTCGTCACCCATGGTCATGCGGGTCTGCTCGTCGAGCGCAGCAAACGGCTCATCCATCAGCAGCACCGGCGGGTCCTGCACCAGCCCGCGCGCGATCGAGACGCGTTGCTTCATGCCGCCCGAGAGCTCGTGCGGATGGCGCCTGCCGAACCCGTCGAGGCCGACCAGCGTGAGCGCATCCTGCGCCTTGGCGCGGCGCTCCGCCTTGGGCACGCCACGCAGGGCCAGCGGAAACTCGACATTGTCTTCGGCCGTCAGCCAGGGAAACAGGCTCGCCTCCTGGAACACCACGCCGACCCTGTCCGGATCGGGCTGCGGAATCGGCGCGCCATTGATCGTGATCGTGCCCGAGGTCTGCTGGCGCAGGCCCGCCATCATCATCAAAAGCGTCGACTTGCCGCAACCGCTCGGGCCGACCAGCACGACGAAGCGACCCGGCTTGATATCGAGCGAAACGTCTTCCAGGGCGACCACGTCCTGGGACCTGGTCTTGAAGACCTGGCCGACATTCTTCACCTCGATCGCGCCGGCGCGCGCGGGAGGCTTCAACAGGGTCACGTTCGCCAATGGCTGCATCGCGTTTCCACCCATCTGACAAGTTCGTTGAAGGTCATGGCGATCGCGGCGACCATCACGACGCCGGCGAGGAGTTGCTTCATCTGAAAGTTCTCGCCCCAGGTCGCGATCTGGTGGCCGATGCCGTCGCGAGAGGCGTACATCTCGGCAAGGATCACGCCGGTGAGGTTGAAGATCATGGAGATTCGCAGGGCCTCCAGCAGCACCGGCAGCATGCTCGGCAGATAGACCCGGAACGCGGCCTGCATCGGAGTTGCGCCATAGGAGCGCGCCACCGTGAGATGCTCGACCTTGACCGACTCCACCGCCGTGGTCGTCGACATGATCACGATGAAGATCGTGGAGAAGAAGCCAAAGCCGACCTTCTGGGCGAAGCCGACGCCGAATACGAGGATGAACATCGGCAGGAAGATCGACTTCGGGATACTGAACGCGAAGAACAGCAGCGGCTTGGCCACGTCAGCGAAGTAACGGTTCTCCGCAACCAGGAAGCCGATCACGGCACCGAAGGGGACGGCCAGCGCGAACGCAGCCAGCACTTCGGTCGCTGTTACCATCAGGTCTTTCCGCACGGCCGCGCGCTGCAGGAGGTCGCCTAGCGTCGCAAACGTGTCGGACGCCGAGGGCAGCAGGCGCGGATTGACGATGCCGGTGCGCGACAGCAACTCCCATAGCGCCAGGACCGCGATGACGATCGCGATCCGTGCGAGCTTGATGGCAAGAGAGTTCTGCATCGTTACGGCTTGGTTGGAACCGGCTTGAACCTGGTCGAGATGACTTCCTCGACCGGCACGATGTCCTTGAGCCCGCCGAGCTTGGCGAGGTCCAGTGACAGCTGCACGGCCGCGTTCACGTCAGGCGCGCCCATGTCGCCGCTGGTCTCGAGCTTCATGATCGTGTTGTCGTATTCCAGGGCGGCGATCTCGGCCGGCATTTCGTAGAGCTCGGCGATCAGCTTGACGGTCACGTCGCGATTGGCGCGCATGAACGCAACCGCGCCATAGAGGGCGTTCACCGCCTTCTGAACCAGCTGAGGCTTTGTCTCCGCCAATTTGTCGAGCAAGATCCAGCCTGCCGTGAGGTTCGGCGGCACCGCCGTGGCGTAATCGAGGATCGACTTGGCTTCGCCCGACTTCGAGATCTGGAAGCTCAGCGGCGAATAAACCACGGCGGCCTCGACGTTGCCTGCCAGGAGGTTCGGCACCAGACCCCCGCCGCCAACCGGGACGCGCGTAAAATCGATTTTCTTGTCCTGGAGTGTCCACAGTGCGAGCAGGTCGGAACCGGAGCCGGCGGCGGTGATTGCGACCTTCTTGCCGTTGAGGCCCTTGACGTCGAGCGTCGACTTGGTCGGGACCATCAACTGCCAGCCGAAATTTCCCATCGCTGCATTGGCCACGATCCGTGACATCACACCCTTCTTGCGTCCCGCGGAGACCAGCGAGGGCGGATCGAGGATGATATCGGCCGCGCCCGCAGCCATGCCTTCGAAAGTCTCTGCACCGCTGCGGTAGATCGTGAGCTCGGCCTGGATGCCTTCCTTCTCGAACAATTTCTGCCGCACGGCCGTCTCGGCGATCGTCGTCGGCCAGTACGTCTTGGTCGGCAGGCCGACGCGGATGGTTTCGGCCGCGGTGGCAGGGCCGGCGAGCACGCCGGCTGCGAAGAGCGACGCCAATAGCGCCTTGCGGCGAGTTAATTTCATGATCTGTTTCCTCCCGGTCTCTGTTTTTCTTTGCCGGATTTTTCCGGATCGTCAGTTCGCGCCGTTCACCTCCGCAATGCGAGGCGCGGCGAGCTCGACAAACACTTTGGTGATGCCGAAGTGCTTTGCCAATGCGCGAACCGCCGCATCCGCGTCGCGCTTGACGACGGCAGCGACAATCGCCTTGTGTTCAGCCTCGACGTTGCGCGGCTTGCCGACCTCCCTGCGGATCGAGAGGCGGCGATATCGCTCGCTTTGTTCGTGCAGCACGTCGCGGAAGCCGAGCAGCCACGGCGAGCCGCAGGCATTGACCAGTGCACGATGGAAGATGCGATGGCGGACCACCCACTCCTCATAATGCACTGTCGGATCGTCGGGATAGCGATAGGGAACGGCCTTCAGGTCCGCCCAGGCGGATTTCACCGAGGCAAGCCAGGCATCGTCGCCCCGCTCGATCGAGCGACGGAGCGCAAGGCCCTCGATGTCGATCCGGGTCTGCGTCACGTCGGCGAGATCGGCGAGTGACACCGGGCTCACCCGGAAGCCACGCTGGTCGGACGCCAGCACGAGCCCGTCGGCGACCAGTCGGGAAAGTGCCTCACGTACGGCGGCAAGGCTCACGGAAAACTGCTTGGCGAGGCCGGCGATATGCAGCTTCTGCCCCGGAAGCAGCCGCGTCGCCAGGATGTCGGCGCGCAAGCGCTCGTGCAACGCAGATGTCAGGCTGCGCGGACCATCCCCGGGGCTTCCGGTCATATGAAACTGAAGCGGACCCATGGGTCGAATGATGACAAGGCAACGCGGAGGGGTCAATAGAAAATCGAAAATCGATTTTTCTGCTGAACACCCGGGAATGGTACGCCCCTATCCCCGATCAACCATCTCTGGATCCCAAACGGACCATCAACCAGGATCAGCGTAGTCGTGGTTTTCCGCGCCCCTCGTACAAGACCTGATTGGCGCGCCGCTACTTTGCCAGGCGGAACTTCCCGCCTTCGACCTTGATCAGGAAGGCCGAGCGCTCATCATAGCCGTTGTGATCGGCCTTGCTCATGTTCGACAGCCCATTGTTGAGATAGATGTTCTGCCCTCGCTCGAGTGCGTCCCGCAGAGCCGCGCGAAATTCGGTTGTGCCAGGCTTTGCCATCTTCAGCGCATCCGGTGCAGCTTTTCCGATCAGTGCGACGACATCCCAGAGGTGAGCAGCAAACATGTTGGGCTTTTGCCCGTTCGCCGCTTCATACGCGGTCACGAACTCCTCCGTCGAGCGACGGAACGGATCCCCCGTGGGAAGATCGGCGGCAATGGTAAAAGCCTCGCCCGCGAATACGGCACCTTCGACGTTCGCGCCACCGAGCTTGATGAACTCCTCACTGGCCACGCCGTGTGTCTGAAATATCTTCCCAGCGTATCCGCGCTCTCGGAGCGCCTGCTGCGGCAAGACCGCCGGAGTTCCTGCAGAAGCAATGAAGACGGCGTCGGGATTGGTCGACATCACCTTCAGCGCCTGACCCGTGACGCTGGTGTCGGCGCGTGCATAGACCTCGTGTGTGGTCACGGTCAGGCCCAACGCGGGCGCGAGGCGGCTCACCTCCTTGTAGTAGCCCTCGCCATATCCATCAGAAACGCCGATATAGCCGAGCGTCTTCACGCCTGATGTCGCGATATGCTTGAGGATGGCGGCCGCCATGAGGTCGTCATTGGGAACGACCTTGAAAGCCCAGGCGCGCTTCTCATCCATCGGTTGAACGATGGCGGTAGCGGCAGCGAGCGACAGCAGCGGCGTCTTCGATTCGAGCGCGACATCCAGCATCGGCATGGTCACCGGGGTCAGAGAAGAGCCGACCAACACGTCGACCTTGTCCTGGATCACCAGCCGGCGTGCGTTCTGGACCCCTTTGGTCGAATCCGACTCGTCGTCCAGGACGATATAGGTCACCTTCTCTCCACCGATCTCTTTCGGAAGAGCTGCAACCGCCTTGAGCTGCGGCTGTCCCAGCGCGGATCCCGGGCCGCTTGCCGAAATCACGATTCCAATCTTGATGTCCGCGTGAGCAGCATGTCCATAGAGGACGCATGCCACAAGAAGCGAGACTCGCGCGAAACCGATCTTCATGTCCTGTTCCTCCCCGTCCGCTTTGATGACTCCGCCGGCTGCATCGGCGCCCCGACTCGAGCTTGCAGTGCTCCCCAGGACACGGTCGCCGCTCAAGAGGCATGTCGTCCGACATACGCGTTTCCTCCTGCGGTCCCGAGCAACCGGGACGGGCCATGCTAAGCGGATCCCAGCAACGTGTCTGTCCCTAGCGTTAGGGACAAGTCATCGGTGCCCGAACCGGAATATTGGGGTGGGCGGACGCACAGTCGCGTTCTCGCGGCGCGTTTCGCCCGAGCTTTGCTTCGTCACTTCACCCTCGTGTCCAAGAGGGCGCAGGGAAGGCCGGGCGCCGGCTAGCACCCGCGGTCCGCTGCGCGAAAAGCACACGCAGGAAAACCGCACAGCAGCATACAGGTGTAGCCAATCACTCGGCCTTCCCTGCGCGATGGTTGGACGGCTTATGCCGTGCTCTCCCGGGAGCCGAGTTCCCTTTGGCCTCCCTCGCTCTCACAGAAGTCGCGGACACCGCGCCGGTTGACGCGA
>NZ_JADPIT010000032.1:834855-867206 GCF_023073035.1 Bradyrhizobium sp. 62 | reverse complement strand
AGCCGGGATGGGCGACACATACGCCAAACCGAATTTCGGTAAAGTGGAATATTTTGCGGAATGGGGTTGACGGGAGGGCGGGTGTTTTGCCCGACGGCTCTGACCCGACTCCTTCCGCGAAATGAGCGGACTCGGGACGCGATTTCAACGCGTCGGCGGCATCAGCGCACGCAGGATACCCGGCTTCCAGGCCTGGCGCGCACTGTCGAACGCCGCGAAGTCGTGATCGAACTGCCAGTAGGCCCATGACCAGCCGAGCCTGTCGGCGCTTCTCGCCACGAATGACAAATATCTCTGCCGGCTGTCGGATGGCGCACGCTCGTATACTCCGAACTCGCCGACATAGACCGGGCGCTGCTCTTTCTCCGCCCAGAGGCTCATCTTCCTGAAATCGGCGGCAGCTTTCGCTTCATCCTCCGGGCTGCCCCAATTCAGGGGCCCGATCCGCGAAAACGTCGGAGACCACGGCGCGCCCTGATGGGTGAACCGTATCGGCGCGTAATAATGAAACGTGACGATGAGATGCCTGTCGTCGACCGGCAGAACCAGCTCGTCGACAGGGATCTCGTCGGTGTTGAGAACGGCGGCGATCACCGGCCGTTCGGGATTGGTGCGGCGGATGATGCCGAGACATTCGTTGAGGAGCGAATTCCAGCTGGCGGAGCTCATTTCTCCACCAGGCTCGTTCAAGACCTCGAAGACGAGTGCCGGATATTTGCCGGCATAGCGCTCGGCGATCTGCCGCCAGAACGCCTTGAGCTTCTCGGCGCATTCGGAAACATCGCGCTGGCAAAGGTGGGTGTCGTGCTCGTCGACGATGGGAACGAGCTTCCTCGCGAGAACCTCCTCGATGACGGCGTCAAGCCGCCTCAGGACGATCTCGTCCAGGAGATTCCCCGGCCCCATGAACTTGAAGCCGAAGAAATTAATCCTGACATGCGTGAACCCGGCCTTCTTGATTGCGGTTAAATTGTCCAGGCGAAATGGCGCGTTTTGGCCGCCTTCCCAGATTCCATCGTAGCCGAGAATGTTGATACCGCGCCCCAGTTTTGGCGTGTCACGGGAGGCGGCCTGCTCGGCTCCCTGGGCGTGGGAGGACAGCGATGCAAGGAAAACCACCATAGCCGCAAGTTTGACGCTTCTCGGCCAACGAGCGCGCATGGCGGTCATACTGTTTCCATTCCTAAAGCCCCGAATTCCGTCGGTCGCACCGGCCTGCACGTCGCAAAGAAAAAGCCCACCAGGAGCACCGATGTGAACATCGTCGAACGAAGGAACGTCGTCTCCGTAAAATTGGTCTGAAAGCTGAGGACGACAAATCCGATGATGAGGGCACAATGCGATCGGTCGATCGTGCGAGCGGAAATCAGATGGAGGATCTTGTGCGAGAACAGGAGGACGCTCGCGGCAAAGAGCGTATACCCCAGAAATCCGGTTTCCATCAGGATGGCGATGTAGCCGCTATGATAATTGTCGAGCACCCAGCCGTGGTTCTGTTCGAAATAGTCATAGATCGACGGGACCGTCCAGAAGCCGTTGATGCCGAAGCCGAGCAGCGGCGCATCGTTGAAATGACTTATCGCGTAGTGCCAGATGAAGGTCCGCTCGGTGAAATCGATACTGGAATCGCCGATATGGATGGCGTCGTATCCCGTCGCGTAGAAATACAGGATCAGAATGCCGGCCAGAACGCACATGACGAACGGCAGGAGCGCATAGAGCCTCATGCAGCCGACCGACCACATCGAGGTCACGAGCATGGCGCAGGCGGCCAGAGCGACAGCGCCGGCGCCGCGCGATTCCGACGCGAAGACACAGGTTGATGCCAGCAGGAACACGGCGAGGAAAGCCAGCCACCCCTGCCCCGTCATCTTTCGATAGCAGGCCAAGAACATCAGATACGCGCCGACGAAGCCGAGCGTCTGCTTCGATTCGTAGACGCCCTGCCATTGACCGTTGTGCATCCAACTGTGATCGATCCCGATGTCGGGCACGGCCACCGCACAGACAGCCGACGCGGCGACCAATATGAAGAGCCCAAAGGCCGTGGCTTTCACGATTTCGTCCAGGTCGACGCGCGTGACGAGGCAAAATGCACCGAACGTCGTCATCGCAAGCGCCGCGCTCTTCATGATCGCCGCGACGCTCAGGCTAGACCAGAACACCGAGACAATTGCGAAGGCGTAGAATGCGACCAGCGCCGCCATATCGGGGTTGACCTGCAACCGCAGGCGCGGCTGCACGAATGCACTTGCGTAGATCAGGACAGCCCACATCAGAAGGGCTATGGCCTGTTGCAGAAAGCTCAGCTCCGCCGGCAGTAGCGCGGCGTTGAAGATGCCCATCGATGCGACCACGTTGATGGTGATCGAACAGGTGATCGCGAACCTGGCTATCTTCTCGACGCCAACGCTGCGCGTCGTCCAGATCGCGCTCCCGGGTGCTCCGGAATCCACCTCGGTCTGCAGGCTGGCCATGAGATGACCTTCCTTAAGCGCGGTTAATAATTTGCTAGCGCAGGTCGATCTCCATCGCTGCGACGCGACGCCGTTGCGAAATTAACGTTTTGTTAACGATATGAGCCTTGCGCGACGCATTAATGCAAACTGCACGCCGCCGGTGTCTCGCCCGTAACGACCCTGCTATAAAGCGCAGGTCCGGCTCGACCGTCCCGAGCTATCCGGTTTCCCTGGTATCATGAACAGACCTAGCAGCACGTTCAACATCGCCATCGAGCAGGGATTCGACTTCCTGTCGCCTGATTACGCGGAGCTGTTTGACAACTCGGCCGCCACCGCGTTCCAGCATCCGCTCTGGCTCGACACCCTCTACACCCGGCTCGCGTCTCATGCAGGCGCAACGCCTCTGGTTGTCGTGGTCCGCCACCGCGCGACGGGCGCCCTTGCGATGGTGCTGCCCTTGCTGCGGATCCGGCGCGGCCCGATACGGACCATCGAATTCGCAGACCTCCGCGCCTCCGACTACCTGGCGCCGGTGTGCAGCCCGCAGGTATTTTCCGAGCTGCTCAAGGACGAGAGTGCGTGCGCGGAAATCAGGTACCTCGTCCGCCCGTTCGATCTGCTCCGAATGACCAAGCTGCCGGACGGACGGCTTCCGATCGAGAACCTCCTGGCTACGCCCCGCCGTGTCGCGATGGAGTCCAATGCCTACGCGACCGTCCTTGTCGCGCCGTTCGAGCAATGGCGCGCCAGCGCGATCGACCGTTCCTACCAGAAGGAGCTCGCAAAGAAGTCCCGGCAGCTCCAGAAGAAGGGCGATCTGAGTTTTTCATGCTGCGGCGACAGCGCCTCCGTGATCGAGGCGCTAGACGTGATGCGCAAATTCCGCGGTCCGCGCTTTCAGGCGCAAGGCGACGGAGATCTGCTCCAGCGCTCCGAATATTACGGCTTCTATTCCGAGATGGCGCAGCGCGGCCTCGGCTCCTTTGTCCGGCTCTATGCCATGAAGATGGATGGCGAGGTGATCGCCGCCGTGCTCGGGCTCTGCCATCAAGGCAGCTTCCTCGTCATCATGAGCGCCTTCGACATTGCGGGATACAAGAGCCAGTCCCTGGGCGCGCTGATGTTCGAGCAGGTCGCGAAGGACTGCATCGAGCGCGGGGATCAGATGCTCGATTTCACTATCGGTGACGAGCCCTACAAGAAATTGTTCGGCGCGCAGCCCTCGCCGATGTGGGCGGTCACGCAGGCCGGCAGCACCGTGGGCGCCATTTCCTTGTTCGCACTGAAACAGGCTCCCTGGCTCAAACTGGCCGCCAAGCGAATGTCGGAGTTCAGGCTTCTGCCGACGCGGACGTCAACGCCCACGCGCTGACCGGCGCGAGGCCCCCCGACGATACAACGGCTCTCAGGCGCGTAGCGCGCTTCGAACATGCGAGAGCCAGCCTGGCCGCATTTGATCGACCCGGTGGGTGATCGTGCGTCGCAGGAAGTGCAGCCGCCGCCGCACGTCCCAGCCGATATCGTTGCGGGACGTCAGGGCCTGCCGGAAGCGCGCCATCTTCAGCGACTGCTGGTCAGCCGCGATCTTGTCAGGGTCGGAATAGAATTCCGAAATCTTCTCCTGGCTCATGCCCTCGGTCACCAGCCAACGCGGCGCATATTCAGTGCAGAGGCGGTCGACGTCGACCAGCAGGCGGGCAACGCCCGTACCCGCGGCCGGGCAATTGGTCTGGAAGGCATCGCCGATGAGCACGACGCCGGGCTGGAGATGCCCTTCCACGACGGACAGGTCCATCACCCAATTCTGCACCCGGTCGATCACGTGGAAATCGCCGAGGTAAGGCCGCAATCCCGGCAGCAGGCGCAACACCGTCGCTTCCGGTTCGCGGCGCAGCTCGCGCATAACAGGATCGGCCGGGTCGCGGAACATGAAGAGATTTGCCCGCATGCCGGCCCGCACGGGAAACAGGCTGAGATAATCGATGCCGTCCGCCGTGCGCTCGCCGTAACAGGTTAGCGCCTCGAAATCGAACGGCACATCGTCCCGGCGCGCGATCGTGAAGCCAAACGTGACCGAATGGCGCTCGGCCAGCACCCGCCGCTTGATACCGAGCTTGTAGCCGAGAACGCCCGCCATGCCCGTGGCCAGCACGACAAGGCGCGCTGTCATGCGCCTTCCGGACGCGAGCTCGATATGCTGGATATCTCCGCTACAGTTGACGGCCGTGACCTCGTCGACGATCAGGCTGGACGGATCGGGCAGTTGACTGCGCGCCATGGCGACGAGATCGGCATACGGAAGTCCGTAAGCCCGTCCGACGCTGACATCGACCACCTTGCCGTCCCTGATATTGAGCACCTGATCATATCGGCAGGCCACCTTGTCGAGCGCGTCGAGGAAGCCCAGCTTACGCAACATCTCCAGCTGGTGGCCGCCGATTTTCTCGACCCGGAACTCGTCTGGATGGACCGCGCGCTTGTCGACGAGAGCGACACGATGCCCTGCCCGCGCGAGCACGGCCGCCGCGAGCGAGCCCGCGAGGCCGCCGCCCACGATCGCGATGTCGGCGCCGATCGTCGGCGGGCCGGCTTCGGCAATCGGCTCCGTCACGTTGCTATCCGCCGTCATGGTCCAGGCTCCCACGGTCAACGATGATTGCCCGTGCAATTCTCTCGCCTGATGTCGCATCGCAGGACCAAACGCGATCATTTCTCGATATCTCGGTTAATGCAGCGGAGACCTGCCCGGCACGCTGAGAACCGGCACGCGCCTTGCTCGGGATGGCCCATTCCCGGCGAGCCGGTCCGCATTCCAGCGGCTCATCTCGCCTCATCGGCCATCGATGCGGCGCTATGCCGCCACGCGATCAGGCCGCAGTTTGCTCTATCTGGGACAATGGGGTCAGCGATGTTCCATAGTGAAGCAACAGACATGGCCGCGACATCGCGTCGGTCGGCTGGATCATGGAGGCCGCTCATTAACACTCGTGGTTTTTCGCCATGCTAGGCTGTCGCAAGTAATCGGAAAGTGTCTCTTCAAGGAAAGTTGCCTCTTAAATTTCCATGATCGAATCCATCGTCCAGTTCATGCGGCGCGACGTGACGCGCGGTGTTGCCGGAACCATCCTTCTCAAGGTTGGTAGCGGCGCGCTTGCGTTCGCGTTGTTCTCGCTTGCGGCACGAACGATGTCGCCCGATGGGTTCGGCATCTTTGCGACCTGGCTTTCGGTGGCCCAGATGGCAGCGGTCGTCGGTCTGGTCGGCCAGGAATCGCTGCTCGTGCGATTTCTGAACGAGTATCGGGTGGGAAATCAGCCCGATCTCACCAAAGGCGTGCTGCTATCGAGCCTGAAGATTTCCTCCGTCGCGATGCTGATCGCGATCGGCGCAATGGCGATCGGCGCGAACATCAAGGGCGCCTCGTGGCTGCTGGTCATCGCGGTGTCGGCCTACACGGCCGTGAATGCGGGACTGATGCTTGGCAGCCAGATCGCACGCTCGCTGGTTAGCATTCTCATGGGGGAAGGAAACAGGGAGTTCTTCTGGCGCGTCAGCGTCGTGCTGTTCCTGCTCGCAATCATGTGCGGCCATCGCCAGCTCGATCCCGCCGAATTGATCGCCGTGATGACGATTGCCATGTCGGTCGGACTGATTGCACAGATCATCGCGATTGCGCGAACCCTGCCGGATTTTCGCGGCACGGCGGTGGGGTCCGAGACGTCGCGCTGGAGATCGAGCGCGCTTCATTTCTGGGTCGCGTCCATCCTCGAAGCAGCGAACCAGTATTTCGACGTCATCCTGGTCTATTGGATGCTGGACCCGACAACCGCCGGAATTTACTTTGCCGCTTCGCGCCTGGCCAACATCTTCGCCATGCTGTCGGCCGCACTGTACAGTTTTGGCGCACGTCGGCTCCCCTCGCTGTACTTCAGCAAGAACCACCAGGAATTCGAGCGAACGTTGCGGCTCATGGCGGAAGTGACCGCCGTGTGCGTGGTCAGCGGACTTCTCCTGATCTGGGTTGGAGGTCCCCATCTGCTCAACCTGTTCGGGCCGCATTTCGCTGCGCAGCACTGGGTCCTGATCGTGCTCGCGATCGGAACGGCGTTCCAGGCGGCGGGCGGTCCTTCTGCGGCGATCTTGCAGCTGACCGGCTATGAGCGCGAGTATGTCCCCGTGATTGCCGGAAACGTAGCGCTGCGGCTGGTCGGATTTCTCGTCCTCATTCCCTGGCTCGGCGTTCTTGGCGCAGCGATCTCGGCCACTGTGTCGCTGGCGCTCGCGACCATCGCTCTCAACATCCTCTGTCGCCGGCGAACCGGGGTCGATCCTTCGATTTTGGGACTTCTGCGCTTCTCGCCATCGAAGCCTGGCGCCTACGCGGTCCGTGGCGCGGACTCCGGCGAATAGATCTCTGGTCAGCCGAGGCAATGGCGCGGCTCGGCAATCCGTTGCCGGGTGGCGTCAACCAGCCAGCCCCAGCACTTCGCCGCGACGCGACGCCGACGGGCCGGCCGGCACACGATTGACGACGATGCCGGTCGGCACGCCGGCAAACCGGGAGAGCGCAGCGATCGCCCTGCGCATGGCGGCCGAGTCGACCGCGTCTTCGCGCGCGACCAGCATGACAAGATCGGCGTGAGCAGCCAGCGCCGCCGCCTCCGGCTGCAACGCCAGGGAGGTGGCGTGGACGACGATCAGATCGAACTCCGAGCGAATATCGTCCGCGGGCTGTGGCTGGGGCTTCTTGCTGGCGCTCAGAAGCTCATCGACGCTGCGGAAATCTGCAGTGGTCATGCCTTCGGCCTGGCCCTTGGCAAGGCCGGCCCCGGCACCGCCGAGGTCCGGCTCGACCCGGATCAGGACGCTCAGCCTCCCAGTGTTCACAGCCCATCGATTCAGCGACCGCGCGACGGTGTTGCCGCCGGCCCGCTTCCCGACCGACATCACGAGGACGACCTTGCCACGAGGTCCCGGCACCTTCTCCAGCCGATCCAGCAGCGGACGCAGATGGGGACCGAGATCGAGTTCGGTCGTCACGGACACCGGACCTTGCCAGATGTTTCTGGGGACTTCGCCAGGCGTCAGGTCGGGAATGCGGGCCCACACCGGCGGACGTGACCAGGTCGCGGGCTGGCGCGGAGCCGACTCGGGGTCGCGGCTATCAGGAACGGATTTGTCCGATCCGCGTCCCGTGGCGGCAACGACCGCCGTCGATGTCAGCAGCGAACCGATCGCGAGAGCGGCGAGCAACAAAGACAGCGGTGGAAGGGTCGAGCGCAGCGGCGGAATGGCGGACGACGCAATCTTGGTCTGGGAGCTCTGCAAGAGGCGCTGCTCGTTCGTCGTCTTGGAGCGCGAGAGGAACTGCTCGTAGATGTTTCTGTTGGCCTCGGCGTCGCGCTGCAGCTCCTGGAGGCGGACCAGAGCCTGACCGTCGACCAGAAGCTGCGATTCCGCCGCCTTCATCTGGCCTTCCAGCGCCTTCTGCTGCTCGCGCTGGGCCTCGTATTCCGATTTTGCGGTATCGATGCCCTTCGTCCGCTCGACCTCGATCTGCCTGTTGAGATCGGTCAACTGGCTGTACGACATGACGAGGTCGGGATGACGATCGCCGAACACCGCCCGCTTCTGCGCAATCTGGTCATTGAGCGCCGACCGCTGTGCGCGCAGGGCGCTCAGCAGATCCTGCTTGACGGGGCTATCGACATTCGCCTTCACGTCGCGCTGTGCCTGCTCGTAGCGGGCCTTCGCCTCTTCGGTCCGGGCCCGCGCAGCGGCAACCTGCTGCGACAGTTCAGTGACCCGCAATTGCTGGGTGGTGGAATCCTTGCCCGCGTTGACGATCCTGTGCTCGAGCTTGAACGTGGCCACGGCGTCCTCTGACGCCTTCAACCGTTCGTTCAATGATTTGAGCCGGCCACTGAGCCAGTCGGCGGCCTCGTCGGTCGCATCGGTGCGGCTGCGGCCCTGGCTGGCGACGAACGCCTCGGCGATGGCATTGGCGTAGTAGGCCGCCCGCTCCGGCCGGTTCGAGGTGAAGCGGATGGCGATGACATAGGTCAGCCCGCGACGGGAAATGTCGAGGCGGTTGCGGAATCTCTCGAGCAGGCGCGCGGGGTCGCTATGCCCCCCGGAAATGTCCTGGTCATCCCGAATCTTGAGCTGCTCGATCAGCGGCTCGAGAAAGCCGTCGGACTTCGCCACTTCGACCAGGCTTTGCAGCGCGGCGCTGTCCTGCCCGATGCCCGGCAGAACGTCCTGCTCCGAGGTTACGCGTTGCTCGCGGGGATCGACCACGACCAGCGCGGTCGCGGCAAACCGAACCGGGATCACCAAGAGAACGACGACGCCAAGGCCAAAAATCGCGAGCGCGAGCGTCAGGATGCGGCGAGCGTTGTCCCGCATGAAGGAGAGCGCGCCCGCGGCCGTGAGCGCACCGCCCAAGCGCGCGGCGGGCTCGCGCGACTCGCCGCTCGACGCATTTTGAGTCTGCCACGACGCGGCAACACCGGTCGATCCGGAGCTTGTCGGGTCTGCGCGGCGACCGAACGTCATGGATTTTACTCGGATTCAACTGGCGAACACTGTTCAGTGCCTGCTCCAACGTAAATATCTATGGTTAATCCGCGGTTACCCGCGCCTGGCGCGGTCATGACCAATTGGTTAACGCGCTCGCTTCACTTCGTCCGGAACCAGCGGAATTCCTTCGCGAACCGTGCCCTTGCGGCAGGGCGCACATTAACTCCGTTTATTGCTAATCGGTGTCCGCGCGAGGCCTCCGTGGTAAGCACGGAGTTAAGAATGCGAAAAATTCGTTTCTCTAATGGGTCGGGATCCGTGCTCCATTACCAGCCAAACAAGGCGTTGGGCGAGACCACTGCGACAGCACTCGCGCCACCCAACGGTGGCGGACGAAAGCTGCACGTGCTTCTCGTACAGACCCAGGCGGAGAACGCGGGTGCGCAGGAGATCTCGCGCCTGCTTGGCGCCGGGCTGACCGCCCGCGGCTATCGCGTCACCAATCTGTTCTTCTTCCGCAAGTCGGATTCGTTCGATGAGCCGCCCGACACCATCTATTGCGCGTCGAGCCGGCCGGGAAATCCGCTGGCGCTGCTGCAAATGCTGTGGACGCTCGGCGGCCATCTCAGGGCCACCAGGCCCGACGCCGTTCTGACCTTTCAGCACTTCGGCAATGTCATCGGCGCCGGTGTGGCGCGCCTGATCTGCCACGTGCCTGTCATCGCCAATCAGGTTTCATCCGCGCTGTCGATGAGCTGGCCGGTCCGCACCGCCGACATCGTCATGGGCAGCCTCGGCTTCTTCGACCGCATCACGCTCAACTCGCAGGACATGCAGCGCGAGTATTCGCGCTACCCCAAAGCTTATCGCGCGCGCATGGTGCACGTGCCGCACGGCTTCGACGACAAGGCGCTCACCCTGACGAAGCAAGCTGCGCGACAGAAATTCAATCTGCCGCCGGAAAGCACCCTGCTCGGCTGCGCAGCAAGATTGCACCCGCACAAGCGGCTCGACGCGGCGATACGGCTGCTGCCGGATCAACCCTCCTGGCACCTCGCACTGGCCGGCCAGGGAGCCGACGAGGCTCGGCTGCGGCAGTTGGCGGACGAGCTGAGAGTATCGGACAGACTGCATCTGCTCGGCGAAATCACCCCGCGCCAGATGGCGGAGTTTCTCGCCGCTCTCGACGTGTTCGTATTTCCGACGCAGGCGGAGACCTTCGGCCTCGCCGCTGTGGAGGCCGCAAACGCCGGCGTTCCCTCGGTCGTCACCGATCTCCCGGTCTTGCGCGAGGTCTTGTCCGTCGAGGGAAAGCCGACAGCGCTGTTCGTCGATGCCGCCGATCATACCAAGCTGTCGGCCGCGGTCTCCAGGCTCCTGACGGACCAAAAACTGAGCGACGAACTGCGGCAAAACGCCAAGGGCCTGAAGCTGCGCTATTCAGTGGACGCCATGGTGGAGGAATACGTTCGAATTCTCGGCCAGGTCATCTGATCGGGACGCATTGAAACGGATCGGCTCGACATGACCATCGAGTTTCGCTGTGAAATTGAGTATGCGCGGCAGTGGATGGGCCGCGACATGCTGTCGATCGACGGCCGGGATGTACCGGTCCAGATCGCATGGACCGCAACGGCGGAGCCGCGGCCGACCGGTCTCGACATGCTGTTCGAGCTCGAACGTTTGGTGTTGCACAAGGGCAAGCACAGCGGCGCCAACAGGCTGAAGATCAGTCCCGAACGAATGCAGGCTCGCGCCGGCACGGCAGACGTCATCGTCGATTTCACCGGTGGCGCGCGGGATCCGAACTGCTCCGCCCGGCAGTATCTCCGCCCGCTGTTCAATGGAGTCGCAGGCGAAAACGCAGCTCTTGCCGCCATTCTCGCCGGCGATCTGCCGGTGATCGAAATCGTCGACGAGGTCGACGGTGCCGTCCTCGATCGCGGCCACCCCTCCGCCGAAGTCGCGGCCGGTCTGAGCGGCGGATTGGAAACCGTCATGGCGCGAACCCTGACCATGGTGGCGGCCATCCTGTCGGGACGGCCGCGCATCGTGCCGCTGATGGCACGACCCGCCCGAATTGGTAACGGCCGCCCGCCGGCGGCGTACGTTGCGCGCGGCCTAGCGACATCGATTGCCAAGGAGATCTATCGCCTCTGCTGCTATGCCCCGCACTGGCATGTCGGATGGCGCTTCAATGATGGCGCCGGCGTCTGGCAGACCGGAAATCTGTCGGGGTCCCGCTGGAACGTCCTTGCCGATCCCGGAAACCACTTCTACGCCGATCCTTTCCCCATCACCTGGCAGGGGCGAACATTCGTCTTCTTTGAAGACCTCGATCACCGGGTTGGAAAAGGAATCATTTCGGCAATCGAGTTCGACGATGCCGGTCCCGTCGGAGAGGTTGTGCCCGTGCTGAACGAGCCTTGGCACCTCTCCTATCCGTTCTTGATCGAGGACGATGGCGCGTTGTGGATGATCCCGGAGAGCTCGACCAATGGGGATGTCGCCATCTACAAATGCGTTCGGTTTCCGGACAAATGGGAGCGGCATGCGACGCTGCTTTCGGGCGTCGAGCTGGCCGATGCCACGATCACGCGGCACAACGGTCTGAACTATCTGTTCGGGGCTTGGCGCGACGGCTCCGGCGGCTATTCGGATTCGCTGGCGATCTATTACGCCGAGCACCTCATGGGCCCGTGGTTGCCGCATGCCAGCAACCCCGTGCTGATCGATCGCGCTACCACGCGGCCTGCGGGGAATTTCGTCACCATCAATGACAAATTGTGGCGCCCGGTCCAGGACTGTGCCGGCGGATACGGGGCAGCGCTTGCCCTGGCGGAAATCATCGAACTCTCGCCGACGACGTTCAAGCAGATCATCCGCCACTCTCTTCGGCCAGGGCCAGCATGGCCCGGCAGGAAGTTGCACACCTTGAACCGCTGCGGCCGCCTCGAGGTGATCGACGGATCGCGTGTCCAACCCAAGACCCGCGCCCTCACGAGCAAATTGCCATCGGGCGTCTTGTCGCCGCGGACCAGTCCCTCTACCGCCAGCTAGCGCGGATGGCTGAACAGGTCGGTCGTGGCGTCGTCGACGGCGATATCGACCAGCGCGGGACCGCTCGATGCCAACGCTTCGGTCAAGATGGCGTCGACGTCGCCGACATCGGTCACGCGCTGCCCCGGACAACCCATTCCCCTTGCGAGCGCCACGAAGTCGAGCCCGGGCAGGTCGATCCCGGGCGGGCGGTGCGCCTGCATCAGCTCGCTGAAGGCGCGCATCGCGCCATAGCCTGAATTGTTCATGATCACGAAGGTGATCGGCAAGCGGCGTTGCACCGCGGTCCAGATCGCCTGGATGCAATACATCGCCGATCCGTCACCGATCAAGGCGACGATGCGGCGACCCGGCCGCGCCAGCGCCACGCCGACGGAGGCCGGCAGGCTGTAACCAAGTCCCCCGCTCGCCATCGTGTAGAAGCTGTCCGCGCCCGGCCGAGGCAGGAATTGCTGAATGGCGGGGCGATGCGACGGCGCCTCCTCGACCACGATCGCATCGCCCGGCATCAACGCCGAGAGACGGGCGAGCGCATAGCCTGGCGGAATCGGATTTTGCCCGGCAGGAGCGGCAGGCCGCAACCGCGCGGCCGGCACTTCGCGCTCCGCGATGTCAGGCATCGCCGACAGCAGCCCAGCCAGCGCCTTCGGGAGCGTGCTGATGATGGTGTCACCGACAGAAGCGGATGCGGCTTCTGTCGGATCATCCGTGATCTGCCATACCGACGTTCCGTCGTCGAGCAATTCGCATTGTCCTTCGACATGGAAAGTAAACACCGGCGCGCCGACCACGACGATCAGATCGGCGCCGCGCAGGGCGCGGGCGAGACCTCCCGGCGCTGCCGGAAGGAAGCCGGCGAACAGCGGATGCAATTCCGGAAAGCTCGAACGGCTCGACATCGGACTTGCCCAAACGGCCGCGCTCGCCTGCTCGGCCACAGCGACCATCGCCTCGACGCAGCCGCTGCGATCGATTTCGGGTCCGACAACGAAGATAGGTCTCTTGGCGGCGCGGATCGCCGCGCCGAGCCGGACGATCGCCGCCGGATCCGGCGCAAATTCCGTCGCGATGTGGCGGACCGGCGGAGCAGCTGCGGGCCGCGCCCAATCATCCGACGGGACCGACACGAACGTCGGACCGCGCGGATGCTGCATGGCAGTGAGGAAGGCCTGCGCAATCGCCGCTGGAACATCTTCGGCGCGCGCCGGTTCAGCGCTCCATTTCACATAGGGCTTTGGAAATTGTGCGGCGTCCTCGGCGAAGAGATAGGGTCGCATCCGCAACAGGCTGCGCGCCTGCTGCCCGGCTGTCACGACCATCGGCGTCTTGTTGCGGAACGCGGTGAAGAGATTGCCGAGGGCATGACCGAGCCCGGCCGCCGAGTGCAAATTGACGAAAGCCGGACGCCCCGTCGCCTGCGCATAGCCGTCGGCCATGCCGACGACACAGGCTTCCTGCAGACCGAGCATGTAGTCGATGTCGTCGGGCCAGTCGCCCAGGAAGGCAAGCTCGGTCGAGCCGGGATTGCCGAAAACGCGATCGACGCCAAAGGAGCGAAGCACACCGAGGGTCGCTTCCCGAACCGTGAGAACTTTCGAATTCATGAATGGACGTCCTGGTGAGCTTCGCTTGCGGCGCGGTTAGAAGGGATAGTGCTGCGGCTGCGTCTCGATGGTAATCCAGCGCAGATCGGTGAACTCGGCGATGCCGGCCTGGCCGCCGAAGCGGCCGTAGCCCGATCCCTTCACGCCGCCGAACGGCATCTGCGCCTCGTCATGCACGGTCGGGCCGTTGACGTGGCAGATGCCGCTTTCGATCTGCTGCGCCACCGTCAGTGCACGCGCGACGTCGCGGCCGAACACGGCAGCCGAAAGGCCATACTCCGTGTCGTTGGCGAGCCGCACGGCCTCGTCCACGCCACGCGCGCGGACCACCGAGACGACGGGACCAAAGCTCTCCTCGGTGTAGATGCGCATGCCGGGTACCACGCGATCGAGCACGATGGCCGGGACGACTGTGCCAATCCGGTCCCCGCCCGCGAGCTTGACGGCCCCTTTGGCGATCGCGTCGTCGATCAGTGCAACGACATGCTTGGCCGGCGCCTCGTCGATCATCGAGCCGACCACCACCGGACCGTGGCGCGGGTCGCCGGCCGGAAGCGCAGCCGTTTTCTTCGCAAGCTTCTCGACAAAGGCGGCCGCCACCGCCTCGTCGACGATCACCCGCTCGGTCGACATGCAAACCTGGCCCTGATTGATGAAGGCGCCGAACGCGACCGCCGCGACGGCGGCATCGAGGTCGGCATCGTCGAGCACGATCAGCGGCGCCTTGCCGCCAAGCTCGAGCAGCGCCGGCTTGAGGTGGCGACCGGCGAGTTCGGCGATGACTCGACCGACCCGGGTCGAGCCGGTAAAATTGACCCGCCGCACGGCAGGATTGGCGATGAGGCGCTCGACCAGAGCGGGCGCGTCGGCCGGTGCGTTGGTCAGGACATTCACGACGCCGGGCGGAAAGCTTGCGTCCTTGAAAACCTCGCCGATCAACCGGTGTGTTCCCGGGCAGATCTCGGACGCCTTGAGCACGACCGTATTGCCGCAGGCGAGCGCCGTCGCCACGGCGCGAACGCCGAGAATGATCGGCGCGTTCCACGGCGCGATGCCGAGGCAGACGCCGGCTGGCTGGCGAACGGACATGGCGAGACATCCCGGCTTGTCCGACGGGATCACCTCGCCCGCGATCTGCGTGGTGAGCGACGCTGCTTCGCGCAGCATGCCGGTCGCGAGCTTGACGTTGAAGGCCGACCAGATCTCTGTCGTGCCGATCTCGGCCATCATGATTCGGACGAAGGCGTCGCGCTTGGCCTCAAGCGCATCTGCGGCCTTCAGCAACAGGGCTCGCCTCGCATTCGGGCCAAGTGCCGACCATCCTGGCAATGCGGCAGAAGCCGCCGCCACTGCGGCGTCGGCATCGGAAGCCGTGGCAGCGGCCGCGCGGCTTGCGACCTCCTGCGACAGCGGATTGCGCCGCTCGAACACCTTGCCGCTGGAAGCGGCCTGATCCTGCCCGTTGACGAGAAGACTGACGTCCATGAAAATCTCCCTGGTGTTGATGATGGCGCTCGGCCTAGCCGAGCAGGCGCGATTTTCCGGTTTCGCGCGCGAAGCCGAGCGCGATCATCGCCGCGAGCGCGAGCGCAACGTAGTATCCTGTGATTGCGTAGGTGGAGCCCGTCTGCGCAAACAGGCTGGTGGCGACCAGCGGCGCAATGCCGCCGCCGAGCACCGTCCCGAGTTGCTTTCCGATCGACACGCCGGTGAAGCGAATGCGGGTCGGAAACAGCTCCGGGAAATAGCTCCCTTCGCTGCCGAACATCAGCGGATGGATTATCCCCGCGGCGAGGATCACCGCGCACGTCACCAGCATCGTGTCACGGCTCGCGACCACACCGTAGAATGCAAACATCGAGATGGCTGCAAGCACGACGCCGGCCAGGAACAGACGCTTTCGTCCGATGCGGTCGGACCAGGCGCCGATGAGGGGCATCGCAACGAGCCCGACGAGATTGGCAAACAGCACGGCCTGCGTGATGACGTCCTTCTGGACGCCGAGCTGACGGGTCGCGAAGGAGATGGTGAAGATGGCGGTCAGATAGAAATAGGAAGTCTGCGCCATCTCGGCGAAGAACACGATGAGGATCGGCCGCCAGTGCTCCCTCAGGGCTTCGACCACAGGCGCCACTTCAGTCACCTTCGCTTCGCGGAACGTCGCGCTCTCCTCGATGCGCAGGCGCATGTAGACGCCGAGCGCGACCAGCACCGCACTGATCAGGAACGGCACGCGCCAGCCCCATGACAGCAGGTCCGCCTCCGGCAGCCTTGAAATCGTGAGCGCCGCGAACGAGGCGAGCACGACACCGACGGGTCCTGCGGCCTGGATCACCGCGGCCGAGAAGCCGCGCCGGTGCCCGGGCGCCGACTCGATCGCCATAAGGATCGCCGCGGTCGACTCGCCGCCGAGCGCAAACCCCTGGACGAAGCGCAACGCCACGAGCGCGACGGTCGCGGCCACGCCAGCACTGGCGTAGGTCGGCAACAATCCGATCGACATGGTCGCAAGTCCCATCATGAGCAGCGTACACAGCAAGACCGACTTTCGGCCGAGGCGGTCACCGAAATGGCCGAACACAAGCCCGCCGAGCGGACGCGCCAAAAATCCGACGGCAAACGTCGCGAACACCGCAATGGTCGCCGTGAGCTGGTCGAATTTCGGAAAGAACAGCTGATCGAACACCAGCGGCGCGATCAGGCCGTAGATGAAAAAGTCGTACCATTCGATCGCGGTGCCGATGGTGCCGGCAATCAGGATACGCCGGCGGCTGCTCGCCGTCTGCCCGGCAGTGGCGGCGGTTGCAACATGATCGTCGTAGTGCTCCAATGCTCTTGTCGTCACGGTTTCCTCCTCCGGCGTCATTTGCCGTTTTGTCGTTTGTTGTTATTGGCCGCGCAGCCGCTGGTCGGATGCGACGGCAAGAGTCGATCAGCTGGCCAGCCGTGCGCTGTCGCTCGCATTGTGTCCGAGTGCTCGGGCGAGCACGCGCTCGATCATGCCAGCCTGTGATGCGCTGCCACGCCAGGCCACGATCTGGTCGGGGCGTATCAAAGCCAGATCCGCCTGGTAGAGATCGCGCAGCGATTTCGGCAGCGTGACGAGTTTCACATCGACCCCGATCGCCCGGATGGTCTCGGCGAATGACGCATGCGCGGACATGACCTCGCCAAACTGGAGCAGCGTCCACTCGAACCCGAACAGGTCGTACAGGGAGACGCCGTCTTCCAGCCACGCATGCGGGGCGCGGCCGCCGGGACAGGCGCTCGGAACGTAGACGTTCGCGGCGTCGGGCGGCGGCTGGCTGCCATCAGGGACGATGATAGGCGAGCCGTCGTAGCGCCCGCCGAAGGTGACGCCGGGGATGTTGAATTCGGCGCGGGCGTGCTGTTCGAGATAGACGCCCGCGATCCGCCGCGCCTCGCCTCCCGCTTTCGTTGCGTCCTCGATGTCAGGCGCGGGAGCGAACAGACCGAGCGAGTCGGCAAAGCGGCGCGCGTAATCGGTGTTGCGCAGCGCCACCGGACGCCGCTCGACCTCATAGCTGTCGAGCAGCCCCGCCGGGCTCACACCCTTGACGACGCTTGCGAGCTTCCAGCCGAGATTGACCGCATCCTCGATCGCGGTGTTGTAGCCAAGCCCGCCGGTCGGCGTGAACAGATGCGCCGCGTCGCCGCCGAGGAACACCCTGCCCCGCTGCATTCCATTCGCGACCAGCGCGTGCCCGGCGGTCCAGGTCAGGAACGACAGCACTTCGCAGTCGATCGGCGCGCCGCAGGCGCGCTGGAACGCTGCTTTGGCTTCGTCGATCGTAATCGCACTTTCGTCCTCATCGGGCCGAAGCTGCGTGTGAAACGCAAACTCGTCGCGCCCATTCACCGATGCCATGAAGGCGCGGCGGTCGCCGTTGAAGCAATTGTACATCCACGCCTTGGCGTGCGGGATGCTCGCGTAGAATCCGGGCGAACGGAGATAGACCGCCAGCATGCGGCCGCCCATGAAGTCGCGCTGCGCTCCGGTTTCGCCACCGTAGACGATCCCCAGCGATTGCCGGACCATCGAGCGCGGCCCGTCGGCCCCGACCAGGAAGTCGGCCCGGACCTGAAAGCGGCTGTTGTCATCGAGACATTCGATCTCGGCGACGACGCCGTCATCGCTCTCGACGTAGCTGATCAGACGATGACCGTAGCTGAGCCGTATTCCGGGAGGCCGTTCGGCATGGCGGCGCAGCACCGCCTCGACATATTTTTGCGAGACCCGATGCGGCAGCTCGGCCGCGCTCCAGGAGCCCGACATGCCCTTGACGAGTTCGCCCGCGCGTGACGACGACGGCAACTGAAATCGGGCCAGCTCGTAGCCGGTGTAGCGCGTGAAATACGCAACGTCAGTCGGATAATCCGCTGGCAGACCTTCGCGTCGGATCTCGTCGGCAAAACCCAGCCGCCGATAGTGCTCCATCGAGCGCGCCTGCGTCGCATTGGCTTGCGGATTGAATGCCGTGCCCGGCTTTTCATCGACCAGGACCGCGGACACGCCGCGCCGGCCGAGCTCGTTGGCGAGCATCAGGCCGCAGGGCCCCCCACCCACGATGAGCACCGAGGCCGTCAGACATGTTTCCAAGACGCTTCTCCCTACCAGCATTATCCTGCATGGTAAGGTTGCCTGACGATATCGTCAAGTAGCCTGACTAATCGGGCTCGTGGAGCGTGTCGAATTGCGCGCCGTAGACTGCCAATCCCTTCAGGATCGTGTCCATCGTGGCCTTGCCGAGTTCGGCGCGCATCTCCTGCTCGGCAACGTCGACGGCGTCGCGGAACGCATCGAGCCATTTGCGTCCCGCCGGCGTGAACATGACGATGCGCGCGCGCCGATCGGTCGGATCGGCGATGCGATCGACCAGGCCGAGCTCGGCGCATTGATCGACCAGCTCGCCCATCGCTTGCTTGCTCATGGAGGCGCGGCGGGCGAGTTCCGTCAGTCTGGTCCCCTCGACGTCGAGATTGCGTGTGAGGCCGACATGCGCGATCCGGGTTTCGTCATGCCCCTTCTCGCTCATCAGCTCGAGCACACGACCTTCGAAGCGCCGCACCGCGTTGTTGAGCAGCCGACCGATGTTGGCATGCCGCCATGCGGTGCCGGATGTCCTGGCTTTCAATGGATGTGCCTTCTGCAAAGCCGCCTGAATTCGAAAATGTCGCTCACTTCGCCGCGTCGATCCAGATCCCCGGCTGCGAATGCTCGCGGATGTGGGTGACCAGGAAGTCGGAAAAGACCCTGATCTTGGCGGGCAATCCGGCACGGTTCTGGTAGGCGATGTTCATCGTCAGCAGCGGCAGCTCCCAGTCCATCAAAACCGGGACGAGACGGCCCGCCGCGATGTCGCTTTGCACGATATAGAGCGGCTGGATGAGGATGCCGAGCCCCGCCAGTGCTGCGCCGCGGATGACCTGGCCGTCATTGCTGTCGAGCGTCGGCGTGATGCGGGCAGTCTGCGCGCCGTTGCCTTTGCGCAGGCGCAGCGAATAGGGATCGTTGGCGAGATTATAGACCAGCATGTTATGGCGCGCGAGATCGACCGGCTGCTCCGGCTCGCCGCAGCTTGCGAGATAGGACGGCGCAGCAGCGAGCACCCGCCGCATCTGGCCGATGCGGCGGACGATAATGTTCGAATCCGGCTCCTGCTCGCGCGTCCTGATCGCCACGTCGATGCCGGCCTCGATGAAATCGGAGTAGCGGTTGGCGGTGGTGATCTGCATGTTGAGCTTCGGATAGCGCGCGCGGAAGGCCGGCAGCATCGGCGCCAGATAGATCACCGCAAAGGACAGCGAGCTCGTGACCCGCAGCGTGCCTTGCGGCGACAGCGCGCGATCGCTGACGATGTCCTCGGCTTCCGCCAGTTCGCTCAAAACCCGGCTCGAGCGCTCCAGCAGTACCTGCCCCGCCTCCGTCAACCACAGCCGACGGGTGTTGCGCTCGATCAGCCGGACCGCAAGGCGCTCCTCGAGCGCGCTGAGATGGCGGCTCGCGGCAGCATTCGACATGCGCAGGGCTTCGGCAGCTTTGGACATGCTGCCGAGCTCGGCCGTCTTGGCGAACACTTCCAATTGGAGCAGGCGGTCCATTCTTTCGCAAACAGGAAAAGAGACTTGCGATTATTGAGCTTTATTTCCACATCCCGCAAGTCAAAATGGACAAAACACAAGCAGGATAACAGGCGAGGAAACAGGGAAATGTCGGGCCGGATCAGGCACATCGTGATGTGGCGGCTGCGCGGGGAGACGCCCGCGGAGCGGGCCGCCGCCCGGGTCAAGGTCAAGACCCTGTTCGAGGGCTTGCGCGGCCGGATCGACGGCCTCACCCATATCGAAGTCGGCCTCGACGTCAGCGATGTCGACTACGCCTGCGACGTCGTTCTGTTCTCCGAATTCACCGACCACGCTGCGCTCGCGGCCTATGCCACCCACCCGGAACATTTGCGGGTGCGCGAGGCGCTGGGCGACTTGCGGATCGGACGCTTCCAGGTCGATTATCCCATCAAAGAGACCGGCACATGATCGGTACGTTCACCTTTGAAAACCTGCCCTGCCGCGTCGTGTTCGGCAGCGGAACGTTGGCTGGCGCCAAGGCCGAGGTCGAGCGGCTCGGCGGCAAGCGCGCGCTGGTGCTGACAACGCCGCAACAGGAGGCGCAAGGCAAGAGCTTGGGCGCGGCGCTCGGTTCGCTCTACACCGGCATTTTTCCGGGCGCGACCATGCACACGCCGGTCGAGGTCACGGAGCGGGCGCTCGCGGCGATGAAGGCTTGCGAGGCCGACTGCGTCATTTCCCTCGGTGGCGGATCCACGACCGGCCTCGGCAAGGCGCTCGCCCTGCGCACAGGAATCAACCAGCTCTGCATTCCCACCACCTATGCCGGCTCGGAGATGACGCCGATCGTCGGCCAGACCGAGAACGGGCTGAAGACCACGGTACGCGACGCCGCCATCCTGCCCGAGACCGTGATCTACGATGTCGACCTCACTTTGACGCTGCCGGCGAGCCTGGCCGCGACATCAGGCATCAATGCGATCGCGCATGCGGTCGAAGCGCTCTACGCGCGCGACACCAATCCCGTCACGTCGCTGATGGCGGAAGAAGGCATTCGCGCGTTGGCACGTGCGCTGCCCGCCATCGCCACGAAAAGCGATGATCGCGAGGCTCGCACCGAAGCGCTCTATGGCGCCTGGCTGTGCGGCGTCTGCCTCGGCACCGTCGGCATGGCGCTGCATCACAAGCTCTGCCACACGCTCGGCGGCACCTTTGACCTGCCGCATGCCGAGACCCACACCATCGTGCTGCCGCACGCGCTGGCCTACAACGCGCCGGCCGTGCCCGACGCGATGGCGCGGATCTCCCGCGCCATCGGCGCCGCCGATGCATCGCAGGGGCTTTTCGAGCTGGCGAAGCGGCTGGGTGCGAAGGTCGCATTGCGCGACATCGGCATGCCCGAAAGCGGCATCGACAAGGCCGCGGATCTCGCGGTCACCAACGCCTATTGGAACCCGCGCCCGCTCGAACGCGACGCCATCCGCGACCTGATCGCGCGCGCCTGGGCCGGTGAGCCGCCTGTCACCGGCAAAGCGGTGGCTTGAAAATGCGGCGCACGCTGATCAAATCCGCCACGATCATCAGCATGGATGACACGATCGGCGACTTCGACATCGGCGACGTGCTGATCGAGGGCAGCCGCATCGTTGACGTGCGTCCATCGATCGACGTCGGCGGCAGTGCGGCCGAGACCGAGATCGTGGACGGTACCGGCCGCATCGTCATCCCCGGCCTGATCAACGCCCATATGCACACCTGGCAGACGGGCTTGCGCGGCTATGCCGCCAACTGGACGCTGCTGGAATATTTCCGCCGCATGCATGCCGGGCTCGCTACGGTCTTCAGGCCCGAGGACATTTATATCGCGACCTTGATGGGTGCGCTGAACCAGATCAACCAAGGCACCACGACGCTGGTCGACTGGTGCCACAACAATCCGACGCCCGATCATACCAACGCCGCCGTGCGCGGCCTGATCGAGAGCGGTATTCGCGCGGCCTTCTTCCACGGCTCGCCAAAGCCCGAGCCCAAATCGGGCGAGCCGCATTTCTCGGAGATCCCGCATCCACGCCGTGAGGTCGAGCGACTGCTGGCGGGGCCCCTCGCCGACCGCGACGGCCTGGTCACGCTTGGGCTCGCGATCCTCGGCCCGCATTATTCGACGCTGGACGTCGCCATGCACGATTTCGGCATGGCACGCGAGCTCAAGCTGATCGCATCCATGCATCAGGGCGGCGGTCCCGCCAAGACGCCCGGTGGCTGGGAGAAGCTGATCGAGGCGGGTCTCGTCGGCGCCGGCACCAACATCGTCCATGGCAACGACCTGCCTGACGCACTGCTGGATCGGATGGTCGATCTCGGCGTCTCCTTCTCGGTGACGCCGGAGAACGAGATGATCCAGGGCCACGGCTTCCCCATCACCGGACGGCTGCTCAAGCGCGGCGTGCGGCCGACCATCGGCATCGATCTGGAATCCGTGCTGGCCGGCGACCTCCTCTCCGCCGCGCGCGTTGCACTCTCGATGCAGCGGGCACGCGACAACGCGGAGTCGCGCAAGGCCAGCGGCACCATTCCGGCGACGACCACGATCCCAGTCCGCGAGGCGCTGCGCTGGATCACGACGGAAGGCGCCCGCATGCTCGGTCGCGAAGACCAGATCGGCTCGCTGACGCCGGGCAAGCTCGCCGACCTCGTCGTCATTGATGCCAGCGATCTCAACCTCGTACCTGTGCACGATCCCGTCTCCACCGTGGTGATGCAGACCAGCCTTGCGAATATTGAGGCCGTGATGATCGGCGGCGTGTGGAAGAAGCGGAATGGACGGCTGCTGGCCGACGGCCTGGAGGCGAAGAAGGAACTGCTCGTGCAATCAGGCCGGCGGCTGGTGCACGACATCGAACGACAGGGACATTCCGCCTGATGGCGTCAAGGACAACAACAATGACTGATACGCCAAAGAACATCGCTTTCATCGGGATCGGCAAGATGGGCCTGCCGATGTCGGTGCTCGTCGCCAAGGCTGGTTACGCCGTGACCGCGTTCGACCGGAGTGCCGAACGGCTCGACGAGGCGCGCGCGCAAGGCATTTCGACTGCCGCTTCGCCGGCCGAAGCCGTGGACGGCAAGGCCGCGATCGTCACGTCCCTGCCCGATGACGTGGCCTTGAGCGGCGCATTGCTCGGCTCCACCGGCCTCATCGCCGCGATGGCTGCTGGATCTGTTGTGATCGAGACCAGCACCGTGAGCGTCGAGGCTTCCGCAGAGGTCGACGCCGCCGCCCAGGCGCGCGGTGTCCTCTACCTGCGGGCGCCGGTCTCCGGCAACGCCAGCATCGTCCACACCGGCGCGCTGAGCTGCTTCGTCTCGGGCCCCAAGGACGCCTACGAAAAGGCAAAGCCGCTGCTCGCCGCCTTCACCCGCGCCCAGACCTATCTCGGGCCCGGCGAGGAAGCGCGATATGCCAAGCTTGCGGTCAATCTAATGATCGCTGTGTCGGCCGCCATGATGGCGGAGAGCCTCGCGCTCGCGCGCAAGGGCGGCATCGGCTGGCAGGACATTCTGAAAGTTCTCGACGACAGCGCAGTGGCCTCACCGATGGTGAAGTACAAGACCGCGCCGCTGCGTAACCGCGATTTCGACTCGACCTTCTCCTGCAAGCAGATGGCCAAGGATCTCGACTTGATTCTCGGCGCCGGCCACGCCGTCGGCGTGCCTCTGCAGCTCGCGGCGCAAGTGCGCGAAACCTATGGCTCACTGGTCGCACAGGGCGACGGCGAGGCCGACTTCATCGCGACCGTCAAGCATCTGGAACGTCTGTCCGGGCTTGGCGAGCCCAAACTCTGATCGCGGAGACACCCATGCGCAATTTTAACGAGAACACCATCACGGACGCGGTGCTGGAACGGGTCGCGGGCGCGACCGACCCGCGGATCAAGCAGGTCAGCGAAGCGCTGGTGCGCCACCTCCATGCCTTCGTCCGCGAGGTGCGACCGACCCAGAAGGAATGGGAATACGGCATCGACTTCCTGACCCGCACCGGCCACATGTGCGACGACAAGCGCCAGGAATTCATCCTGCTGTCGGACGCGCTTGGCGTCTCCATGCTGGTCGACGCCATCAACCATCCGGTGCCGGAAGGCGCGACCGAGACCACGGTACTCGGTCCGTTCTTCGTGCAGGCGTCGCCCGAGAAAGACAACGGCGCTGACATCTCCGGCCCGATGGAAGGCGATCCGATGCTCGTCACCGGCTCGGTGTCGACCGTCGACGGACGGCCGCTTGCCGGCGCCGTCGTGGATGTCTGGCATTCCGACGATGATGGCTATTACGACGTGCAGCAGCTCGACAAGATCGGCGACCTCGCGATGCGGGCGCGCTTCCACACGGATGCCAACGGCCGCTTCAATTTCTGGTCGATCAAGCCGGCCGCCTATCCGATTCCGCATGACGGTACCGTCGGCGACATGCTGGAGGTCCAGGGCCGCCATCCCTGGCGCCCGGCACACGTGCATTTCATGATCTCGGCGCCCGGCTTCGAGCAACTCGTGACCCACGTGTTCGTCGCCGGCGACCAGTATCTCGACTCCGACGTGGTGTTCGGCGTCAAGGACAGCCTGATCCGCGAATTTGTGCGGTGCCCGCCCGGCCGTGCGCCCGATGGTCGCATGGTGGACAGCGAGTATTTTCACCTCAACTATGATTTCGGCCTGAAGCAGGTCGCTAGCAGCGCAAGAGCCGCTTAAGCTGAACATCGCGGACCAGACAAGAGTCCGATAACAAGGCAGACAGGGAGCAAGGATGGGACCGCGGGTCAGCACGAGCATATTGGCCGATCGCCTCATGGGCATGATCGGCCCGCGCGCGAGCGTCGCGCGTGGCGTGCTCGATCAGCATGGGCAGAGCGAGTCGCATTATCGCAACCTGCCGCCCGACATCGTCGTCTTTCCCGAAACCACGCAGGAGGTCGCGGAGATCGTCAAGCTGTGCGCTGGCGCGAATATGCCCATCGTGCCCTTCGGCGCTGGGACCTCGCTCGAAGGCAATGCGGCTGCGGTCGCGGGCGGCGTCTGCTTCGACTTCGCACGCATGAACAAGGTGCTGGCGGTGCACGACAGCGACATGGACGTCGTCGTGCAGCCGGGCATCACCCGAAAGCAGCTCAATGCGGAGCTGCGCGGCACTGGACTTTTCTTTCCGATCGATCCCGGCGCCGACGCCTCGATCGGCGGCATGACGTCCACGCGTGCCTCCGGCACCATGGCGGTGCGCTACGGCACCATGAAGGACAATGTCTTGGCGCTGGAGGTGGTGCTGGCCGACGGCCGCGTGATCCGGACCGCCAGGCGCGCGCGCAAGTCCGCCGCCGGTTACGACCTGACCCGCATGTTCGTCGGCGCCGAGGGCACCCTCGGACTCCTCACCGAGATCACGCTGAAGGTCCATCCCGTGCCGCAGGCGATCTCGGCCGCGGTTTGCAGCTTCGACACTCTGCACGACGCCGTCGACACCGCGATCTCAGTTATCCAGTCCGCGATCCCCGTCGCGCGCATCGAGTTGCTCGACGACGTCATGATGCGCGGCATCAACGCCTATGCAAAGCTCGGCTATCGCGAAGCCCCGACCCTGTTCTTCGAATTCCATGGTTCCGAGACTTCGGTTGCCGAGCAGGCTGAGGCCGCACAGGCAATTGCCGCCGACCATGGCGGCCATGGCTTTGCCTGGGCCAAGGCGCAGGAAGACCGCAGCCGGCTCTGGCACGCCCGCGACAACACGCTCTATGCCGGCCTGGGCCTGCGCCCCGGCGCGCGTGCCGTGATCACCGACGTCTGTGTGCCGATCTCGCGATTGGCGGAATGCCTCACGGATACCCGGCGCGATGCGGACGAGCACGGTTTCACGGCGCCTATCGTCGGCCATGTCGGCGACGGCAATTTCCACATGCTGATCCTGATCGACCCGGCAAGGCCGGAAGAAGTCGAGGGCGCCAAGGCGCTCCAGGCCCGCATGGTCGCCCGCGCCATTGCCATGGACGGCACCTGCACCGGCGAGCACGGCATCGGGCTCGGCAAGATCGACTATCTCACCGACGAACTCGGCGAGGCCGTCGATGTGATGCGGTCAATCAAAACCGCGCTCGACCCTGATGGACTGATGAACCCCGGAAAGATCTTTGCAGGCGGAGCGCGCGCATGAGCACCGCCGCATTGGCCGTCGAGCCCGCCGCCCCCACGCCGCTGCTGGAGCTGCGCGGTATCAGCAAGGAGTTTCCCGGCGTCAAGGCGCTGGATGACGTGTCCTTTGTCGTCTTCCCCGGCGAAGTCCACATGCTGCTGGGCGAGAACGGCGCCGGCAAGTCGAGCCTGATGAAGGTGCTGTGCGGGGCCTACCGCGCCGATGCCGGCGAGTTCTACTACAAGGGCGAGCAGGTCGCGATCAACTCGGCCGCGGACGCGCAGAAGGTCGGCATCGCCGTGATCTTCCAGGAATTCTCCCTCGTCCCCCATCTCGATATCGCCCAGAACATCTTCCTCGGCCGCGAGCCGAAGGGCCGTATCCCCGGCACCATCGACCGGCGCAGGATTCTGGCCGACGCCGCGCGCGTGCTCGGCACGATCGGCTTCGAGATCGATCCCTCCACCATCGTCGACAAGTTGGGGGTGGCGCAGCAGCAGATGGTCGAGATCGCCAAGGCGATCAGCCAGAACGCGCGCATCTTGGTGATGGACGAGCCGACCGCGGCGCTGTCCGATCGCGAGACCGAGCTGCTGTTCGCGCTGATCGCGCGGCTGAAGGCCGACGGCGTCTCCATCGTCTATATCTCGCACCGCATGGCCGAGGTATTCGCGCTCGGCGACCGCATCACCGTGCTGCGCGACGGTCGTCGCATCGATGGTGTTCGCCCGGCCGACGTCACGCCGGACCAGCTCGTCCGCATGATGGTCGGTCGCAACGTCGATATGACCTATCCGCGCAATTTTGCCGACAAACCCGGCGACGTTCTGCTCGAGGTCAAGGGCCTGAGCGCCTCCACCGGCATCTCGGACATCAACATCGAGGTGCGCCGCGGCGAGATCGTCGGCCTGTGTGGCCTGGTCGGCTCGGGCCGCAGCGAGGTCGCGCGCGCGATCTTCGGTGCCGATCCCGTGACATCAGGCGAGATTGTTTTCGACGGCAAGACTATCTCCGGCGAGCCTGATCTTGCCGCCCGCCGCGGCATTGCGCTGATCCCGGAGAGCCGCAAGAGCGAAGGCCTCGCGCTGCTGCGATCAGTGAGCGACAATCTGGTGGTGTCGGCGCTGCGAAAACTGTTCCCTAGCGGTCTGTTCGATCAGCGCCGGGCACAGAGCACGTCCGACGGCCTGATCCGTCAGCTACGTATTGCGACGCCCAGCGCGCGCCAGATCGTCGGTCTGCTCTCGGGCGGCAATCAGCAGAAGATCGTGATCGGCAAGTGGCTCGCCGCCGGCTCGAAACTTTTCATCTTCGACGAGCCGACCCGGGGCATCGACATCGGTGCCAAGGCCGAAATCTTCGCCCTGATCGACCGCCTAGTCGCGGAAGGCGCGGCGGCGCTGATGATCTCGTCCGAACAGGTCGAGATCTGCCACGTCTGCGACCGCGCCTATGTGATGCGCGAGGGGCGCATCGCCGGGCACCTCGCGCGCAATGAGCTGACAGAGGAGAACATCGTGCGACTGGGGATGCATCATGCGTGAGGCCGCGGTCGTCTCTCAACCCAATCCGCTGCAACGGATTCCCGGCGTTGCCATCGTGCTGGTGCTGCTGATCGCGCTGTTCAGCGCGATCGCGCCCGGCTTCCTGTCGGTCGCCAACCTCTCCAATGTGCTGGTGCAGTCTACGATCCTGACCATGCTCGCGCTGCCGATGACCTTGATCATCATGACCGAGGGGCTGGACCTGTCGATGGGCGCGGTGCTGACGCTGACCTCGCTCTGCGTCGCAATCGTCTCGCTCGCAACCCACTCGATGTTGCTGGGCTTAGGTGCCGGACTCCTCGTCGGCACAGCCTTCGGCTTCGCCAATGGCTGGCTGGTCGCCATCGTGGGCATCCCGCCCTTCGTGGCGACGCTCGGTACGCTCGGCATGGCGCAAGGCCTGTCGCTGATCGTCAGCGACGGCCAGAGCGTGGTCGGCATCCCCCACAGTGTGCGCGACATCTATTCGGCGACGCTTCTCGGCGTGCCCGTGCCGATCGTGATGGCGCTGGTGACCTATGCCGCCTTTCACGGCCTGCTCTATCACACCCGCTTCGGCACCTATATCTTTGCGCTCGGCGGCAACCGGGAGGCGCTGCGCTACGCCGGCCTCTCACCGAACAAGCTGCTGATCGCGGTCTATGCAATTGGCGGCGCCATGGCCGGCATCGCCGGCCTGCTGATGACAGCGCGCATGAATTCCGGGCATCCAACCGCGGGCCTCGGTCTCGAATTCGATGCGATCGCGGCCGTCGCCGTTGGCGGCACGTCGTTCGAGCGCGGCAATGGCTGGCTGCTCGGCACGCTGCTCGGCGTGCTCTCGGTCGGCGTGCTGCGCAACGGGCTGAACCTGATCTCGCTGCCCTCCTCGGTGCAGGTCGCGAGCGTCGGCGTCCTCGTCATCGTTGCCCTCTTCCTTGACGGCCTGCGGAGCCGCGCATGACCGACATCAGCAAAGACGCCATTGCGCCGCCCCGCTCGTTCCTGTCACAGGACGCGATCCAGGTATTCTATCGCCTGCTCGCGGCGCTGCTGATCTGTGCGGTGCTCGCCGTGCTCAGCGATTCCTTCCTGAGCCTCGGCAACATCCTCAATGTGCTCAGGCAGGCGAGCCTGACCTTCTTCATCGCCTCCGGCCTGACCCTGGTGGTGCTGACCGCGGGCCTCGATCTCTCCGTCGGCGCCAATGTCGCGCTGTCCGCCTGCATCGCCGGGACCGTGATCCACAAGACCGGCTCGCCGGCGCTCGGCATCCTCACCGGGCTTGCCTGCGGCGGCATCGTTGGGCTCCTCAACGGCGTCATGGTCACCGCGCTGCGCATCCCCTCCTTCATCGCCACCTACGGCATGCTCTGGGTGCTGAACGGCCTCACCTATTGGTACATGGCGGGCGAAACCCTTCACGGCTTCCCGGCCGGCTTTCGCCAGATCGGCAGCGGCTATCTCTTCGGCTTGCCGATCCCGGTCTACCTGCTGCTGGTGTTCCTGGGGATCGGAACGCTGTTTGCGCAGCGCACGATCTGGGGCCAGGAGATCTATGCGATCGGTGCCAATCCGGTCGCGGCACGGCTCTCCGGCATTCCGGTCGCGCGCCGCCTGCTGCTGGTCTACGCCGTCTCGGGCACCATGGCCGGGCTCGCCTCGATCATCTTCCTGTCGCGGCTCAATTCGGCCGAGGCCGACATCGGCGAAAGCCTGACGCTGCCTGCGATCGCCGCCGTGCTGATCGGCGGCACCTCGCTGTTCGGCGGCGTCGGCACCGTGTTCGGCACTTTCATCGGCGCATTGATCCTGACGCTGGTGCTGAACGGCATGAACCTCTTGTCGGTCAGCGCCAACTGGCAGCCGCTGGTCACCGGCATCATCGTCATTCTCGCGGTCTGGCTCGACATGAAGACCCGCCGCCGCGCGCAATGAGTTCTTGAACGACCAACAAGCAAAACGAGGGATGGAGGCAACATGAAACAGACACTGGGTTATTTGGCGCTGCCGCTGCTGATGGCGGCCGCGCTCACCACGCCAGCGCGCGCGGACGGCGAGACCATCGCCGTCTTCACCAAGAACCAGACCAACCCGTTCTTCCAGACGGTGCGGGTCGGCGCCGACAACATGGCCAAGACGCTAAACGCGAAGACGCTGCAGTACATTCCGACCAAGCCCGACAGCATTCCCGAGCAGCTCAGCCAGATCGAGGACGTCGTGGTGAAGAAGCCGAGCGCCATCGTCTTCACGCCGGTCGACTACAAGGCGATGGTGCCGGGTGTCGAGAAGATCAACGACGCCAAAATTCCCGTCGTCAACATCACCGACCGCTCGGCCGGTGGCAAGTTCCTGTCCTTCGTCGGCGCCGACGATTACAGCCTCGGGCTCGAGACCGCGCGCTTCCTGCTGAAGACGCTGGGCGGCAAGGGCAACATCGTCATCATCGAGGGCGTCAAGGGCTCGCTGACCAATGTCGACCGCGTCCGCGGCTTCAACGACGCGCTGAAGGAAAATGCCGGTGCGAAACTGCTGGCCTCGCAGCCCGGCAACTACCAGCGGCTCCAGGCGCTGCAGGTGATGGAGAATCTGATGCAGTCGAACGCGCAGATCGACGGCGTGCTCGCCGCAAACGACGCCATGGCGGTTGGCGCCATCGAGGCGCTCGACGGCGCCAACCGCAAGGCGCAGGTGATCGGCATCAACGGCACCAAGGAAGCGATCGACGCGATCAAGTCCGGCAAGCTGCTCGCGAGCGGCGACTACAACGGATTTTTTCAAGGCTGCCTCGGCACCATGATGGCGATCCGCTCCTTGCGCAACCAGCCTGTCATCGCCGAGATCGTGCTGAAGCCAACCGTCATCACCAAGGACAATTACCAGCCGTTCGACGTGCCGCTGGAGCAGCGCAGCTGCCCGACTTTCGAGGAAGCCAGCAAGCTCGGCGGCAAGTAAGTCAGCACACCTTCACGACAAGCTCGGACGGCCGCAGCCGCGGCCGTCCCAAGAACACGAGACATAAACGGAGACCATCATGCTGTTCGCCATTCACGCCCTCGACCGCGCCGGCGCGCTACCGACCCGGCTCGCCAATTACGACGCCCACAAGGCTTTCCTGAGCGACACCTCGCGCTTCGGCGTCAAGATCGTGATGTCGGGGCCGCTCGTCTCCGACGACGGCGCGACCATGATCGGCAGCCTGTTCCTGATCGAGGCAGCGGGCCGTGGCGACGTCGAGGCTTTCAATCGCGCCGATCCGTTTGCAGCGGCCGATATCTGGGAAAAGGTCACGATCACGGGCTTCCTGCGCCGCCAGGGTTGAAGGCGGCTAATCAAAAAACGCGAAAACAACCCCATGCACAGTAGAATGAGGTTGTTTTTACACATGAATTTTCGTCGCAAACGTTTTTGACTCGTCGGGCAAAACAGGAGCAGAGTGCCATCCTCACCCGATTGTCGCCCCCAAGCCTCGATCGAAAGGTTTGCCGCCGGCCTAACGGCTAGCTGCTCGCCACCGCTGCACCATCTTCGAGATGACAGGCCACCCACTGCTCGGGTCCAGCCGCGCGCAATGTCGGCTCTTCGCTCCGGCAGCGGTCGAACACGTATGGGCAACGGGTGTGGAAGCGGCACCCGCTCGGTGGATTGATCGGGCTCGGCACGTCTCCCTTGAGGATGATCGGATTGCGCTGGGCCCCCGGCTCGGGCAGCGGCACGGCCGAGAGCAGCGCCTTGGTGTAAGGATGCTTTGGCGCGGCGAAGATCTCGTAGCGCGGCGCCACCTCGACGATCTTGCCGAGATACATCACCGCGACGCGATGGGTCATGTGCTCGACGATCGCGAGGTCATGGCTGATGAACAGCAGCGCCAGGCCGAACTCGCGCTGGAGATCCTGCAGCAGATTGACGATCTGGGCCTTGACCGAGACGTCGAGCGCCGAGCCGGCCTCGTCGCAGACGATCAGGTCGGGCTCGGCGGCGAGCGCCCGCGCGATGCCGATGCGCTGGCGCTGGCCGCCGGAGAATTCGTGCGGCCTGCGGTTCAGCGCCTCGCGCGGCAGGCGCACGGTATCCATCAGCGCCGTCACGCGGGTCTCGAGATCGATCGCGGATTTGGCGAGGCCGAAATTGCGGATCGGCTCGGCCAGGATATCGCGCACGCGCATGCGCGGATTGAGGCTCGAGAACGGGTCCTGGAACACCACCTGCACGCGGCGGCGCATCTGGCGCATCGTGCTCGGATGGGCGTCGTCGATACGCTGACCGTCGAGGATGACCTGCCCCGCCGTGATGTCGAACAGACGCAGGATCGCACGGCCGACCGTCGATTTGCCGCAGCCGGACTCGCCGACCAGCGAGAGCGTCTCGCCGCGCGCGATCTCGAACGACACGCCGTCCACCGCATAGACCCATTCGGACTTGCGGCTGAACAGGCCCTTTTTGACCGGGAAGTGCTTCTTGAGGTCGTTGACCTGGAGCAGCGGGGGACTCATGCCGCGACCGCTCCCTTGGCCGCATAGTGGCAGGCCACGACGTGACGTGGCCCCTTCTCTTCGAGCCCCGGCGCGTACTGCCGGCACAGATCGGTCGCGAGCGCGCAACGTCCGGCGAAGACGCAGCCGACGATGGGCTTGCGCAGGTCAGGCACCTGCCCCGGGATCTCTGCCAGCCGCCTCGCGGTGCCGGTCAGCGACGAGCCGAGCCGCGGCACTGCACCGAGCAGGCCCTGCGTGTACGGATGACGCGGCGAACGGAACAGGTCCGCCACCGGCGCCTCCTCGACCTTACGGCCGGCATACATGACCATGACGCGCTCGGCGATCTCGGCGACCACGCCGAGATCGTGGGTGATCAGGATGATCGCCGCGCCAACCCGGTGCTTGAGATCCAGCATCAGCTTCAGGATCTGCGCCTGGATCGTC
>NZ_JADPIT010000032.1:754436-834845 GCF_023073035.1 Bradyrhizobium sp. 62 | reverse complement strand
CGTCGAGCGCGGTGGTCGGCTCGTCGGCAATGAGAAGTTTTGGATTGCAGGCGAGTGCAATGGCGATCATGACGCGCTGGCGCATGCCGCCGGAAAGCTGATGCGGATATTCGCGCACGCGGCGCTTCGGCTCGGGAATGCCGACCAAAATCAACATCTCGATCGCGTGTGCCTCCGCGGCTTGCTTGTCCAGGCCCTGGTGGATCATCAGCGTTTCGCGGATTTGACGCCCGACGGTCAGGACCGGGTTGAGGCTGGTCATCGGCTCCTGAAAAATCATCGAGATGTCGTTGCCGCGGATCGCGCGCATCTCGCGATCCGACATTTGCAGCAGGTCCTTGCCCGCGAAACGGATGCTGCCGGCGATCCTGCCCGGCGGTTCCGGGATCAGCCGCATCAGCGACATCGAGGTCACCGACTTGCCGCAGCCGGACTCGCCGACGATGGCGAGCGTCTCGCCCTCGTTGACATGGAACGACACGCCTTCCACCGCGCGGTTGATGCCGCTGGGCGTGCGGAAGTGGGTTTGCAAATTCTCGACTTCGAGCAGTGCCATCGCGATCAGCCCCTCGCCATCAGAGGCTCTTGGCCATGCGCGGATCGAGCGCATCGCGAAGGCCATCGCCGAGCAGGTTGACGGCGAGCACGGTGACGGACAGAAAGGCCGCCGGAAAGAACACGATGTAGGGCTTGACCTGCCACAGCGCCCGCCCCTCCGCCATGATGTTGCCCCAGGACGGAATGGTCGGCGGCGTTCCCGCGCCGATGAAGGACAGGATCGCCTCCGTGATCATCGCGCTGGCGCAAATGTAAGTCGCCTGGATCAGCATCGGCGCCAGCGTGTTGGGCAGGATGTGGCGCAGGATGATCATCGGTGTGCGCGTGCCGCATGCCACCGCCGCGTCCACGTAGGGCTGCTCGCGCAGCGACAGCACGACACTACGGACAAGACGGGAAACCCGCGGAATTTCGGCGACAGTGATCGCGAGAATGACGTTGCCGACGCTGCCGCGCGTCAGCGCCATCAGCGCGATCGCCAGCAGGATCGGCGGGATCGACATCAACCCGTCCATAAAGCGCATCAAGATGCCGTCGGCCCAGCGGATGAAGCCGGAGACGATGCCGATGGCAAGACCGACCGCGGACGCGCATATCGCAACTGACAGTCCGACCGTAAGCGAGACCCGCGCGCCGAACAGCACGCGCGAATAGATGTCGCGACCGAGCACGTCCGAGCCAAACCAGAAGGCAGCCGACGGCGCACGGGTGCGCTTGGCGGGCGCGAGCGCGGTCGGATCGACCGTTCCAAGATAGGGCGCGAAGACCGCGATCAGGACCAGGATGAGCAGCAGCGTGCCACCAATGGCGACGGTGGGATGGCCCCGCAGGAGGCCGATGAAGCCGCGCCGGATCACGACGGGCCGAAGAATCTCCGGCAGTTGCGGCGCGAGGACGAAGCCCGCCGGCAGCGCTTGCGGATTGACGGTCGTGTCGGTCAATAGCGGATCCTCGGGTCAACGAGCGTATAAATGACGTCGATCATCAGATTGACGAGGACGTAGACGAAGCTGAACAGCAACACGATGCCCTGGATGACGGGATAATCGCGACGCAGGATCGCGTCGATCGTGAGCCGGCCGAGGCCGGGAATGGCGAACACGCTCTCCGTGACGACCGCGCCGCCGATCAGGAGCGCGATGCCGATCCCGATCACCGTGACGATCGGCACGGCCGCGTTCTTCAGCGCGTGGACGAACAGGATGCCGCCCTGCCCGAGGCCCTTAGCGCGCGCAGTGCGGATATAGTCCTGCTGCAACACTTCGAGCATGGTGGCGCGCGTGATACGCGCGATCAGTGCGATGTAGACACAGCCGAGTGCGATCGCGGGCAGGATCAGGTTTTGCAGCCATGGCCAGACGCCCTGGGCGAGCGGCGTATAGCCCTGCACGGGAAGCCATTCGAGCTCCAGTGCGAAAACGTAGGCGAGGACATAGCCGACGACGAAGACCGGCAGGGAGAAGCCGAACACGGCAAAGGCCATGATGGCCCGGTCGATCAGGCTTCCCGCCTTCCAGGCCGCCAGCACGCCGAGCGGCACCGCGACCACGATCGTGAGCAGGAGCGTGACCATCATCAGCGACAGCGTCGGCCCGAGACGCTGGCCGATCATCGTCGAGACCGGCAGATTGGTGAAGATCGAGGTGCCGAGATCGCCGTGCAGAATGCGCCAGACCCAGCTGCCGAACTGGATCAGGAAGGGTCGATCGAGGCCGAGGCTCTGACGGATGCGCTCCACATCCTCCGGACTTGCCTGATCGCCTGCGATCACCACGGCGGGATCACCCGGCGCGATGTAGAGCAGGCTGAACACGAACAGCGCGACGATCGCCATCACTGGCAAGGTCGAGGCGATACGCCGGAGGATGTAGGAGAGCATCTGGCTTCAGCGCAAGGTCATGCGGATTTCGACACGCCCCAGAAGAACGGCAGCGGCCCTTTCGTGATGCCGGAGACGTTCTTGCGCCAGGCCGTGTAGCTGAGGAAGAACCCGGTCGGCGCGTAGACGACGTCTTCGAGCGCAACCTTGTTGAGGCGGGCGACCGCGGCCTTCTCCTCGTCGAGGTTCTTGGCTTCGAACCAGGACGTAACCTCCTTCTCGGTGCCGGGGCTGTTGGGCCAGCCGAACCAGGCTTTGTCGCCATTGGCGCGAATGGCGGTGTAGGGCGCCGGATTGATGCAGTCCGAACCCGCGTGCCAGGTGTGGAACATGTTCCAGCCGCCCTGTCCGGGCGGTGTCTTCTGTGCGCGGCGGGAGCCGACCGTGCCCCAATCGGTCGCGACGAAGTCGACATTCATACCGAGCTTCTTCAAGAGATCGGCGGTCACATCGCCAAACGCCTTGGTGATCGGCTGGTCCTGCGCCACCAGGCACGTCACCGGCTGGCCGGAGTAGCCGCTCTCGGCGAGCAGCTTCTTGGCAGCGTCGAGATCGCGCTTGCCCTTCAGGACCTCGCCGCCCGCCTCGGTGTAGAGCGGCGTGTCGGGTGTGAAGAAGCCGGGCAACGACTTCCACAGCGAATTGTCGTCGCCGACGAGCGCACGCATATAGTCTTCCTGGCTCATCGCCATCAGCACTGCGCGCCGGGCCCGCACGTCGTTGAAGGGCGGATAGAGGAAGTTCATGCGAAACGAGCCGACATTGCCGAGGGGATCGCCGATGTCGACGCTGATGTTCTTGTTCTTCTTCAGGACCGGGACGAGGTCCGCGATCGGGTTCTCCCACCAGTCGATCTCGCCGTTCTGCAACGCGGCCGCGGCGGTCGCCGGATCGGGCATCACGATCCATTCGACGCGGTCGAGCAGCATCTGCTTGCCGCCGGCGAGCCACGACGCCTTCTCCTGCCGCGGCACATAGTCGGCGAATTTTTCGAACACGGCTTTCGCGCCGGGGACCCATTCGCCCTTGGCGAACTTCATCGGCCCCGAGCCGACATAATCGCCGATCTGCTTGAACGGGTCGGTCTGCGCGATGCGCTCCGGCATGATGAAGGCGCAAGGCGAGTTGTTCTTGCCAAGCGCATAGAGCATCTTCGGGAACGGCTGCTTCAGCACCCATTTGAAGGTGCGGTCGTCGACAGCGGTGAGTTCCTGCTGCAGTGCCTTGAGCATCAGCCCCATCGGGTCGCGTGCCGCCCAGCGCGTCAGGCTCGCAACGACGTCCTTGCTCAGCACCGGCTCGCCGTCGTGGAATTTGAGCCCCGACCGCAATTTGAACGTCCAGGTGGTGCCATCGTCGGTCACTTCCTCGGACTCGACCATCTGCCGCTGCGGCTGCAGCGAGGAATCGACGCCGTAGAGCGTATCCCAGACCAGCGCGGCGGCATTGCGCACGACATATTGCGTGCCCCAGATCGGGTCGAAATTGGCGAGGTTTGCCTGCGGCACGAAGCGCAGGGTGCGCGCGGAGGCGCCTTGTGCGATCGCCGGGGCCGAGAGGCCGCTCAGTGCCAGACCGCCCGCGCCGGCCAGTCCCTTCAATACGGTCCTGCGATCCATGAAATCCTCCCAATAGTGCCGTGATGCCGGCCATCGTTGGCCAAGAACAGGTGAAACCAGAGCTCATTGGCGTGCAAATGGTATGCCACTAACCGGACCTTCGCCAGCGGGATATCCGCACCATTGGGACCGGTCGAGACCTCAAAGCGCGGCCGCCAGCACTGGCCCGGTCTCGATATGCGGGATCGCCTCGACCAGCTTGCGCGTGTAGTCGGTCTTGGGATTGTCGAACAGCGCCCGGCTCTCGCCCTGCTCCACGATGCCGCCATTGCGCAGCACGATGGTGCGGTCGCAGAGCATGCGCACCACGTTGAGATCATGGCTGACGAACAGCAGCGCGATGTCGTTCTCGCGCCGCAGGCGGTCGAGCAGTTGCAGCACCACCGCCTGCACGGAGACGTCGAGCGCAGCGGTCGGCTCGTCCAGCACCAGGAGCCGCGGCCGGCAGGCGATGGCGCGGGCGATGCCGACGCGGGCCTTCTGGCCGCCGGAGAGCTGATGCGGAAAGCGCGGCAACAGATCCAGCGGCAGCCCCACACGAACGGCGCAGTCTTCCACCCGCTTGCGCAGCGCATCGCCCCCACGCATGCCGTCGAGCCGCATCAGGGGATGGGCGATGCAATCGAAGGCGGTGAAGCGCGGGTTGAGGCTCTCGTTCGGGTCCTGGAACACCATCTGGATGTCTTTGCGGAAGCGCGAGCGATGAAAGTCGCGCGACGCCACGTGGCCGATCGACTGCCCGTCGAACACGATCTCGCCCTCGCTCGGATCGATCAGGCGGCAAATCATGCGCGACGTCGTGCTCTTGCCGGAGCCGGATTCACCGACGAGGCCGACGCTCTCGCCGCCGGCCATCGTCATCGAGAAGTCCGCCACCGCCGCAGCGCCCTCGTCGAAGCGTTTTGCGAGCTTGCGCACTTCCAGGAGCGGCGGAGTCCCGTGAACGGGTTCCTGCCTGGGCCTGCTGACGACAGCCGCATAGCCTTCCCGCTCCTCTTCCGTCACGAGGTCCGCGATCCCGGAGGTCGCGGTTGGCGACGCCGCCACCAGGCGCCTGGTATAGGCATGCTGCGGCGCCCCGAACAGCGTCCTGGGGCTTGCCTCTTCGACGATGCGGCCGCGCTCCATCACCGCGATACGGCGACAATATCGCGCCGCAAGTCCGAGATCGTGCGTGATCAGGATCGTCGCCATGCCGCGTGCGGCGGCAATCTCCGCCAGGAGGTCCATAACCACCTTCTGCGTGGTGACGTCGAGTCCGGTCGTCGGCTCGTCGGCGATCAAGAGCGCGGGATTGCAGGAGATCGCTATCGCGATCATGATGCGCTGGCACATGCCGCCGGAGAGTTCGTGCGGATAGGCGTTCATCCGCGTCTCGGGGTCGCGGATCTGGACGGCGCGCAACAGCTCCAGCGCCTCGGCGCGGGCGGCGTCCTTCGATATCCGCTTGTGCGTGAGGATCGCGTCCGCGATCTGCAGGCCGATCGCGCGGATCGGATTGAGCGCCGCCCGCGGGTTCTGGAAGATCATCGACATCGCGGCGCCCTGGAGGTGCCGGAGATCGTCACCCCTGAGTTTTGTGACGTCCTGGCCGCGAAACAGTATCTTGCCTGCGGTGACGCGGCCGGCCGCATCCAGCAGCCGCGTCGTCGCAAAACCGGTCACCGACTTGCCCGATCCGCTTTCGCCGACGAGGCCGAGCATCTCGCCGGCCTCAACCTTGAGCGTCACCCCGCGCACAGCCTCGACCATCCCGCGTCGCGTCGAGAATGCGACGTGGAGATCGTCGATCCTGAGCAATTCCTCGCTCATGTGCGCATGCGCGGATCGAGAATGTCCCGCATCCCGTCGCCGAGGAGATTGAAGCACAGTACGGCCATCATCAACGCGAGGCCCGGAAAGGCCACCAGCCACCACCGCCCCGTCGAAATGAAGCGGGCGCCCTCCGCGACCATGATGCCCCATTCCGGGGTCGGCGGCTTGACGCCGAGGCCGATGAAGGAAAGACCGGCGGCGTTCAGGATCGCCCAGCCGAGATTGAGCGAGATCTGCACCGCCATCGCCGGCAGGATGTTCGGCAACAGGAAGCGCAGCACCACCGAGAAATGACTCTCGCCGCAGGAACGCGCCGCCTCCACCCAGCCGACATTGCGCCGGACGTTGACCTCGGCGCGCGCGAAGCGGATGTAGAACGGAAGGTTGATTATCGCGGTCGCAATCACGATGTTCTCGATCCGGTTGCCGAGCGCCGCAACCATCGCCATCGCCAGCACAAACAGCGGAAAGGCCATCATGACATCGACGAAGCGGCCGACCGAGCGGTCGAGCCTGCCGCCGGCATAGCCGCAGAAGGAGCCGACGACGGCGCCGATCACGAACGAGATGCCGACCGCCGAGACCGCGATGGCGAGGTCGAGCCGCGCCGCAACGACGAGGCGGCTGAACACGTCGCGCCCGAGCTGGTCGGTGCCGGCAAGGTGCGCCGCGCTCGGCGGCTGCAGAGCCTCCGAGACATTGGAGACAATGGGATCATAGGGCACGAGCCACGGTCCGAAGATCGCGACAAGGACGAACAGCAGGACACCCGCCGCGGCGACGCCGGTCAGCGGGTTGCCGCGCAAAATCCAGACCGAATGGCGGAGGGTTGCGCTGGTCATCCGATCGACACCCTGGGATCGGCGATGCCGTAGCAGATATCGACCACGAGATTGACCAGCACGAAGATGCCAGCCATCAGCAGCACAAAACCCTGCACCGGCGCATAGTCAGACGACAGCAGCGCATCGAGCGCGTAGGAGGCAACGCCCGGCCAGGAGAACACCTTCTCCACGAGGACGTTCGCGCCAAGCATGGTCGAGAACACGATGCCGGCAATGGTGATGACGGGCAAGATCGCATTGCTGAGCGCATAGGTGACGACGACCTTCTGCCAGGACAATCCGACCGAGCGCGCGGTGCGCACGAAATCGCTGCCGAGCGAGACCAGCATCGAGGCACGGGTGATCCGCGCCAGCGGCGCGATGACGAACAGGGCCATGCTCAGCGCGGGCAGGATCAGCTGCTTGCAGGTCGCCCACCAGCCCTCGATGTCTCCCGCGAGCAGGAAGTCGATCGACAGGAACCCGGTGCGCTGCGGCGGCAGCGAGGTGAAGACGTCGATCCGCCCGGTCGGATCAGGCGCAAGGCCGAGCAGATAGTAGAACACATAGATCAGCAGCAGGCCCGAGACGAAGGTCGGCACGCAGACGCCGAGCGCGCAGAACAGCCGCACGCCGTGATCGACCAGCGATCCCGGTTTCAAGGCTGCGACCACGCCGAGCGGCACCGCCGCAATCAATGCGATCAGCAACGCCGTGAACGTCAGTTCGAGCGAGGCCGGCAGCCGTTCGCGAAGGTCCTTCAGGACCGGCTGCCCCGTCATCATGGAGCGGCCGAGATTGCCGCGGCCGATGTCGGAGAGATAGAACACGAGCTGCTCCGGCACCGACTTGTCGAGCCCCATCTGCTTGCGGATCTGCTCGATCTCCTCCTTGCCGGCGTTGGGCCCCGAGGCGAAGAACACCGCGGGATCTCCGGGGAGGACCCGCATCAGCAGAAAGGTGAAGACCAGCACGCCGAACAACGCCGGCAGCGACGACAGAAGCCGCCTTCCCGCCCGCACCACCGTCGCACCAAAACCGGTCATCACCTTTCAGAGCCCTTGCATGTCGAGATCACTTGCGGCTGACGTCGCGATAGTCGACCTGACGATGGAATTCGTAGGTGTAGCCCTCGATCGACGAGGCCATCACAGCGTCCTGGTTCGGCTGCCACAGCGGAATCTGAGGCATCTCGCTGAAATGGATCGCATTGAGCTTGCGGCCGGCTTCCTCGTACTTGGCCTTATCGGGCTCGAAGCGCGCTTCCTGGGCGATAGTCGCCAGCTCCGGATTGTTGATCGAGCTGTAGTTCCAGCGCTGATTGCCGGTGTAGAAGTTGCGGTAGAAGTAATCGGTCGAGGGCAACCAGGCGACGATGCCTTCCGTGAACAAGGGCAGCTTCTTCTCGTTGATCTGCGTCGACATCTGCGCGTCCGGCAGCTTCTGGATGTCGACCTTGATCCCGATCTTGGCAAGCGATTCCTTCACGAGAGCAGCCATCGGCTCCGCGGTCGAGGCCTGGCCGACGTTGAAGCTGAAGGTGGTCGAGAAACCCTCCGGTAGGCCGGCGGCCTTCAGATACTCCCGCGCCTTGTCGAGATCGGTCTTCACCGGCGCCTGGAACGGATAGATGCCGTTCAGCGGCTTGCCATCCGGCCAAGTCGCACCGAACAGCGGAGCTCCGCGGCCGAACAGGGCAGCCTTGAACATGTCCTCATAGGGCAGCGCGAACGCGACGGCGCGGCGCACGTTGACGTTGTCGAAGGGCGGGATCTGATTGTTCATCGAGACGAAGGTGATCGAATTGTATTGCGGCGTCGAGACCACCTTGAGCTTGCCCTTGGCCTCGAGCGACTGCACGTCGCTGGCCTGCAGATCGACGACGAGATCGGCGTCGCCGCGCTCGACCAGATTGGCGCGGGTCGCGGGCTCGGGCACGGACTGCACGATCACGCGCTTGAAGAACGCCGGCTTGTCGGGCGAGCCGCGGTTCCAATCCTCGTTGCGCTTGATGATCACCTGCTCGCCGGGCTTGAAGCTCTCGATGACATAGGCACCGCTGCCGGCGGTGTGCTCCTTCAGCCAGGCGGTGGCCCAGGGATCTTCCGGGGTCGCGTGCTCCTTGGCCACTTTCGAGTTGATGATCAGCGGATAGACCGTGGCGAGATTCGGTAGCGCGAGCTTGTCGGGCTTCGGCAGCGTCACTTCGATCGTGAGGGGATCGATCACCTTGAACTGGTCGGCCGACGTCAACGATCCCGTCAGCAATTGTGCCTTGCCGAGGATCGGCGCGGTGACGCAGCGATCCAGCGACCATTTGACGTCCTCGGCGGTCACGGGCGAGCCGTCCTGGAACTTGGCATCCTTGCGCAGACGGAACGTCAGCTTCAGTCCGTCCGGACTGACGTCGTAGGATTCGGCGAGCTCGCCGGTGATCTTGTCGAGATCGAACACCCATTTGCCGTTGAGCTGCTTGCGGCCGAACGCGACAAGGCGATCGTAGGTGCTCATGCTCAGCGCGAAGGATTCGCGCGTCGAGCCCGGGATGTTGGGATCGAGCGTGTTGACGGATGCGCCGGTGACATAGCGCAACGTCTCGGCCCTGGTCTGCGCTTGCGAGGGCGCGGTGGCGACGAGCAACAACGCGGTGGTGGCGAGCACGGAGGATGCCGACCTGAAAGACACAAAACGCATTCGTTTTCCCCAAAAATTTTCGACAAGAACGCCGACAGGACAGGTTAAGAAAGAAGCAAGTTGCGCGCCAGTCTCATGATGCGCTCTTGTGGACGCTTTGTCGCGGCGGCGCATGGACGATCATCGCGATTCCTCCATTTTTCGCGCCGGCCGCGTGACCATGGCCTGCGGCACGTCATAGGCGCGGAGCGAGGCCCAGTGTCGTTCGATATCGGCGCGGAACAGGCCGCGCGTCAGGCCATTGACCAGCTTCGGCACTGCGGTGGTCATCGCGTTGATCGATGATCCCGACGGACCAAAACTCATGGTGGAGGCGATGGCGAAGAGATGGATATTCGAGATCCACGGCGTTTCGCCCGCGACACGTTCGGTGAAGGCGTAATCGTCGGCGAGATAGGGAAAGCGGCCGAGCCGCGCGCTGCGTTCGCTCTCCGGGGGCTCGTAGCGGTCGGCCCAGGTTGCGATATTGCCGGCAAATGTGCGCAGCTCGCCACGTCCGGAAAAATCCATGTCGATGCCGGTGCCGCAGATGACGAAATCCGCTGCGATGACGCCGCGCGGCGTCTGCAATTCGATGCCCTGGCCGGTCTGGCGCGCGGCCTCAAGCGGAGCGCCCTCGTGCAATGTGAAATTGGCATGGCGCGCGCAGCGATCATAGGTCGGCTGCGGAAAGCCTTCGCGCATGTCGAGGATGGTGCGCATGAAGCGCCAGCGCCAGGCATCGTCGAGATCGCTGAGATGGCGGAGGAAGCCGCGAAAAGTCAGCCAGCGATAGGGCTGGATCAGCTGGATCTGCGCCCGACGACACAGCAGATGCACCTCCGCCGCGCCAGCCTCCATTGCGGTTGCCGCATTGTCGAAGGCAGATGCGCCGGCGCCGATCACGGCAACGCGCTTGCCGCGAAAATTTTCGAAATCGATGTCGTCGGCGACGGTTGCGACCGAGCCGGCCGGCAGTTCGCGCAGCGGCTCGGGGATCATCCAGTTCCCCATTCCCTCCTGCCCGGTCGCCAGCACGATCTTGCGCGCATGGAGCGTCTCGATACCGCCGCCACGTTTCACGCGTGCGGCCAGCAAACCATCTGCCGCGGGCCGGATTTCCAAGAGCTCGCAGCCGTTGCGCATGGGCAGGCCGATCGTGCGCCGCAGCCAGAGCAGATACTCAGCCCAGTGTCCGCGCGGAATCAAGTCGAGTGTCTGCCAGCTCTCCTTGCCGAAACGGGCCTCATGCCAGGACTGGTAGGTCAGGCTCGGGATGTCGAGGTCAGGTCCTGTATAATCCTTCGGACTGCGCAGCGTCGGCATGCGGGCATAGGTGAGCCAGGGGCCTTCCATCCCCTCCTCGGCCTTGTCCAGCAGCAGGATGTTGCCGACGCGGGAGCGCATCAGGCCGAAGCCGATGGCGATGCCGGATTGGCCGGCGCCGATCACGAGTACGTCCAGCGCCGGCTTGCCATCCGGCCCCGCCTTCGGTTCGAGCCAGGCGGCACCGGGATGCGCGATCCGCGCGAGATCGGCGCGAACGTTCACTTCCAGCTCTGTCAGCGCATCACTCATGCCGCGAGCCAGCCCCCGTCGACCACCATCACGGTGCCGGTCGTAAAGGAGGATGCATCGCTTGCGAGGTGGAGCGCGGCCTGCGCGATCTCCTCGGCTTGGCCGAACCGTTGCATGGCATGGCGGTTGCGGGAGGCTTCGCGTACCTCCTCCGCATTGGCGTGTCGGGCAAAGCTGCGGCGAAGCATCGGCGTGTCGATCGCACCGGGCGCAATCGCGTTGACGCGAATGCCGTCGGTCGCAAAGTCCACCGCCATCGTCCGCGTCAGGCTGACGATCGCGCCCTTGGCGGCGATATAGGCGCTGTTGCCCTTGCCGCCGGCGATCGCAAGCTGCGAGGCCAGCGTGATGATCGAACCGCTCTTCTGCCGCTGCATCTGCGGCACGGCCGCCCGCGCCCACAGCCAGGTGCCGCCGACATTGGTGCGGAACACCGCATCCCAGTCGTCCGGGCTCGTTGTCAGCACCGTGCCGCCGCAGGAGAAGCCAGCGGCAGTCATCAGGATGTCGAGCCGACCGTGTCGCGCCATAACCTCTCCGACGACGGTCTCGGCAAAGCTGGCATCGCCGACGTCACCGACATGCGCCGTCGCTCCACCCACCAGGCTCACCGTTTCCTGAAGGCCCGCGGCATCGCGGTCGACCAGAGCGAGATGCGCGCCCTCCTCTGCAAACAGCTTCGCGCTGGCGCGGCCGATACCCGAACCCGCGCCCGTAATGATGGCCGTGCGCCCCTGCAGCCGCATGTCAGATCCACTCCTTGTGCTGCGTCAGCCAAGCCCTCATCGCGGCCGCCGACTCGGCGCAGCCGAACTTCGCCCGCCAGCCGAATTCATCCGCCATCCGCGTCACCGACAGCGGCGCGCGATAGGCCCCATGCAGCTTGATGACGGTTTTCTCACCGGGCGCCGCGAGCCGGCATTGCAGGCCGGGATGCAACGCTGCATAGGCCTCGCCCCATTGCAGCGCAGGCCAAAGCCCTCCGCGGGAGATGTTGTAGAGCCGGTGACGCGGCCGCTCGGCTTCGATCAGCAGTGCGACGGCCTCGGCCGCATCCGGCGCGTAGATCCAGTCCCGCATGCCCGCTTCGGGCATGACCGCCGGCTCGCCCCGGGCGAACGCGGCCAAAATCTGGAACTGGAGGCTTGGCGTGTCGCGCACGGAGCTCGGTCGCTCCCACGGGCCGAACAGGGCGCTCAGCCGTACACTCAGGAAATCGCCGCCGAAGAGCTCGGCATGACGCGCAACCGATCGCTCCGAGGTGAACTTGCTGATGGCGTAGAACGAGACCGGATCGCAAGGCGTTTCCTCGTTGAGAATCTCGACCCGCGCACCCGTGGCGCCGTAGGCCGATGCCGAGGAGAGATTGACGACCCGGCGCACGCCGTGACGGATCGCGGAGAGCAGGATCGGGATCTGGGCCATCACGTTGATCTCGAGAACGCGCGCGGTCGATGCTCTCTCCAATTCGTCACCGGCGGTGATCGCAGCTCCAAGCACGATCGCATCAACGCCTTCGGCGATGAGGGCATCGATGGCATCTGCGTCGGTGATATCGCCCTGCACGGCTTTGAGTCGGGCGCCGTAGTCGGCAAGAGACCGCCGCGCGGATGGCGGCAACTCTGCACGGTCATACAGCGTCACTTCGTGCCCACGCGCCAGCAGCGCCTCCGCAACATTGAGGCCGACAAAGCCGGTGCCGCCGAAGATGACGATCTTCATCGCGCGCGATCCGCCGTCACAGCAGTTTTGCCCCGAAATTCCGCTCCGGATCCATGTCGGCGACGAGCCGTCCCGTCGGCTTGGCCGCCTCGCCCCCGCTGCGTGCCAGGAACTGCCCGCTACCGGGGTTCGCCAGACACTTGTTGCCGTCGATGATCACCCGGCCACGCGACAGCACTGACACGGGCCAGCCCTTCAGCTTGCGCCCTGCAAACGGCGTATAGCCGGTGAGATCGTGCATCATCTCATCGGCGATCTCGACCTCGCGATTGGGATCCCAGATTGCGATATCGGCATCGGCGCCGACCGCGATCGAGCCCTTGCGCGGATGCAGATTGTAGATCTTGGCTGGCGCCGTCGAGGTCAGCTCGACGAACTTTTCCAGGCCCAGGCGTCCTTTCGACACCATCGCGTCGAACAGCAGCGGCAGGCGCAGCTCCAGCCCCGGCAGGCCGTTCGCGACCTGCTTGAAATTGGGATTGGGTCCGGCGCGCAGCTTGCCGGTCTCGTCGTAACGATACGGCGCGTGATCCGACGAGATGGTCTGGAGATCGCCCAGCGACAGCGCCTGCCACAGCGCCTCTTGGTCGCCATGCGTACGGGGCGGCGGGCTGCACATCCACTTGGCGCCCTCCACGCCGGGCTTGTCGAGATCGGCGGCGGTCAGGAACAGATATTGCGGACAGGTCTCGGCAAACACCTTCAACCCCTGCCCGCGCGAGTCGCGGATGACCTTGGCGCCCTCGGCGGTCGAGACGTGGAAGATCATGATCGGCTGGTCAATCAGCGCCGCCATGCCGATCAGCCGGGTAAAGGCCTCCGCCTCCGACACGCGGGCGTGGCTGACGGCGTGATATTTCGGCATCGTGTAGCCGCGCGCGAGCAGACGCTTCACCATCCAGGCGATGATGCCGTGGTTTTCGGCGTGGGCGCACAACATCGCGCCGGACTGGCGCGCGGCAAGTAGGATGTCCAGCAGCGGCTCGTCGTCGACCTTGAGCCGGTCGTAGGTCATGAAGATCTTGATCGACGCGTGCCCCTGCTTCACCAGCGCCGGAATGTGCTCCTCGACTGTTTCCCTGGTCGCGTCGGCGATGATCATGTGAAAGGCGTAGTCGATCACGGCGCCCTTCTTGGCGAGGGCGTGATAATCCTCCACCACCTGCGGCAGCTTCATGCCGACATGCTGGGCGGCAAACGGGATCACCGTGGTCGTACCGCCGAAGGCAGCCGAGACGGTCGCGCTCTCGAAGGTGTCGGCGTTCATGATGCCGGCAGCGGACAATTGCTCAATATGGGCGTGGCTGTCGACGCCGCCGGGTAGAACGAGCTTCCCGCGCGCGTCGATCTCGCGCTTTGCCGCCGGAAGCCCACGCCCGATCGCCGCGATGGTCTCGCCGGAGATGGCGACATCGGCTTCAAAGACGTCGGTCGTCGTCGCGACGCGCCCACCGCGAATGATCAGGTCGTAATCGGGTTCAGTCATGAGGCACTCCATGATAGGTTTAGGGCAAGTGATCGAAATTTTGCAGGAAGACCAGCATGTCCCGACCGCGCATCCTCGTCATCAATCCGAACTCCAACCCTGCGGTCACGCAGGGGCTGGAGGACGCGCTGAAGCCGCTCGGTTTCGAGGGCGGGCCGGAGGTGGTCTGCCAGACGCTGGCCGAGGGTCCGTTCGGCATTGAGAGCCAGGCCGATGTCGATGGCGTCGCCATGCCGCTGCGCCGGCTGGTCGAGGGCGACAACAGCTCGGCTGCCTTTGTCATCGCCTGCTACAGCGATCCCGGGCTTCAGGTCTGCCGCGAAGGCACCGACCGGCCCGTCTTCGGCATCGCCGAGTGCGGCGTGCTGACCGCGCTGGCCCGCGCGGAAACGTTTGGCGTCATCGCGATCGCCCAGCGCTCGATCCCGCGTCACATGCGCTATCTCAGGCAGATGGGACTGACCGAACGCCTCGCCGGCGAGCGGCCGCTGAACATGAGCGTCGCGGAAACTGCCTCGGGCGAAGGCACGCTGGCCAGGATGATCGACGTCGGCCGCGCGCTGCGCGACGAGGACGGCGCCCGTGCCATCGTGATGGGCTGCGCCGGCATGGCCCGCCATCGCCGGCCCCTCGAAGACGCGCTCGGCATTGCCGTGATCGACCCGACACAGGCGGCCGTCACCATGGCGCTGGGTAGCGTGCAGTTCTCGAACCACTAGGCGTCCTTCAGCTCTTTGGCGCCCTGCCGCGCGAGCCATTGCGCGTGGCTCTCGCGGACAAGCGCAAACGTATCCCGCTGCGTCGTGTAGAGATTGCCGAACATGCGACCGATCGGCCGGTAGGCGTCGAGGTCGACATACATGTTGGCCTCGTCGACGAGGCCCTCGCGGGCGTGAACCCGGAGGACCTCGCCGACCAGCAGTTCGCGATCGGGCGAGAAGGTCAGCGCGACATGGCGCCGGCATTCCAGCGCAAAGGGCGCCGCGGCGAGGCGCGGCACCTTCACGTCTACAGAGGGAAGGGTCGCGAGGCCTGCCGCAGCGACCTCGCTGTCACCGGACGGGAAATCGACCGCGCAGTCATTCATCGCCGCGGAGAGCGCCTCATCAACCATGTGAACGACGAACTCGCCGTCGCGATGGATGTTGCGGGTGGTGTCCTTCGGGCTATGATCCGGCTTGTGCTGGAGACGGAGCACGATCAGCGCCGGACTCTCCGAGAAAACGTTGAAGAAGCTGAACGGCGCGGCGTTGACCGCCCCGTTGGCATCGAGCGTCGTCACCAGCGCAATCGGCCGCGGCACCACCACGCCGCAGAGCAGCTTGTAGCGGTCGCGCGGATCGAGCTCGCGCAAGGATATGCCGGATGTGCTCTGGCCAGTCATCGACGTCACGTCTCCGGCGGCGGCACCGCGCCGGTACGGCTGGTGATCAGGCCGTAATGCTCGATGCGGCGGTGCTGCGCGAAATTGAAGATCGTGGTCTTGCCGAAGGTGGTGGCATCGAGGTCGCAAGGGTGGACCAGCAGTTCGTCCTCCTCCGTCTTCGCTTCGGCGACGATTTCGCCATTGGGATCGACGATCAGGCTGCCGCCGAACAGCGGGTGTCCGTCCTCGTTACCGGCCTTGGCCACCGCGACGACCCAGGTCGCGTTCTGATAGGCGCCGGCCTGCGCCGAGAGGCGGTTGTGGAAAAGGCGTTTCTCGACGCCCTCATCGCTCCTCTCCGCATTCACGGACGGCGTGTTGTAGCCGATCAGCACCATCTCGACGCCTTGCAAGCCCATGACGCGATAGGTCTCGGGCCAGCGCCGGTCGTTGCAGATGGCCATGCCAATGATGCCGCCGAGCTCGCGCCAGACATTGAAGCCGAGATTACCCGGCTCGAAATAGCGCTTCTCCAGATGCTGGTGCGAGCGCTTGGTGTCGTATTCCACATGGCCCGGCAGATGGATCTTTCGATATTTGCCGACGATCTTGCCGGATTTGTCGGTGAGAACAGCAGTGTTGAAATGATGCCCGTCCGGCGTCAGCTCCGCATAGCCGAAATTCATCGCCATCTGGTGCTGCGCCGCGCGCTCGAACAGCGATTTCGTCGCCGCGTTCGGCATCTCGCGCTCGAACCAATTGTCGAACTCAGCCCGGTCCTCCGCATACCAGCGCGGGAAGAAGGTCGTGAGCGCCAGTTCCGGATAGACGATCAGGTCGGCGCCCTTGCTTTTGGCCTCATCCATCAGCGCGATCATGCGCTTGACCACGGCCTCGCGGCTGTCGGCTTTCTGGATCGGGCCCATCTGGGCGGCGGCGACATTGACGATACGCATCAGCTATTTCCCGGTGATTTTTCAGTCTGACCCATAGTTTCAATCATGTGCCGACGCGCGCAGCATAACGCAGCATCGCTCGGACTTTCCAGCCGGCCTAGCCATCGGCATGGTGTGCGCTGCACGCTCATCTCTGTTCCGCATCGGCAACATCCAGGCCATGGTCGAGTGCATCCAGAAGCTGCCCGGCCTCATGCTCGGAGATCACCAGTGGCGGAGCGAGGAACAGCGAGGTCTGCTCGCCGCTGGTCCCGATCACGGCGCCCGCCTCCAGCGCCCGCTCCGCGACGCGCGAGGCAATCGGCACCTCGGTGGTGTCGGCATGCCAGGAGCGCCAGTCCGGCCCGTGCAGCTCCACGGTCCAGTGCAGCCCCTGCCCAGCCACACGCTGCACGCTTGGATGTTTCTGCGCGATGGCGAGAAGGCTGCGGGTGAACAGCTTTTCGAGGCCCCTCACGTGCTCCAAAATCTTGTCATCGTTGACGACCTTCAGATAGGCGCTGACGGCAGCCATGCTGATGGGATGCCCGCGCAGCGTGCCGTAATTCTGCCAGCTCGTGCCCTTGAGCCGCTCGACGATGTCCTTCGACACCACCACCGCCGCAACCGCCGCCGCGCCGCCACCGAGCGATTTTCCGAGTGTCACGATGTCAGGACGGCTTTCGGCGCCCTGGAAGGCGAACCAGCGCCCGGCGCGGCCGGCGCCGGTCACCACTTCGTCGGCGATCCAGTAGGAGCCAGCCTGCCGCGCGCACCGCGCCACCTCGTCCTGATAGGCGCCGTCGTAGTAGATGCCGCCTTGGGTGTAGTCGATGATCGTCGCTGCGGTATCCCAAAGCAGGCGCGTGGCATCGGCCAGATATTCGCTGGGGGAAGCATTGTTGGCCGGCGCGCCATAGATCGCGCCCTGCGGCGCCGGCAATATCCGCACCGGCGCCATCGGCGCCGGCAGCTTTGAGCCGCCTGAATGCACCGCAAGGCCGCCATGCCATTGCGGCTGCACCGTCATGCTGCGCGACAGGCCCGTAATGCCGTGATAGGCGCGTTCGCGCGTCGCCAGCGCGGACCGCTGCGTCAACGCCTGGCACAGCGACAGCGCCATGTCATTGGCCTCGCTGCCGCTGATGCAGAATCGCACCGCGCCGACCCAATCCTCTTCGCCTCTGAACGCGGTGGCCATCAAATCGTCAGCGGCCTGCTCACGGCCGACCCAGGTCCACCCCTCGTTCACGACGGGCGTATCCGCGGCGCGGCGGATCGCCTCCACCATCGCGGAATGACGATGTCCGAGGCCGCCGCCGGTGTTGCTGCCGTCGATGAGCTTGCGACCATCTGACAGATGGAAATAAACGCCCTCGCCGCCGACCACGGCCATGGGCGCGCTGTCGCCGGCATTCAGCCCGGTTCGCAACAATCTACTCATCGCAATCCCTTCATTGCGCAGCCTCGACGCCGTAGCCACCGCCGCCGCACGTCTCGATCGTGACGAGATCGCCTTGCTGCAGCACCAGGTTCGACTTGCCGTCGATCGCGACGTTCGCGCCCTGCCGGATCAGCGAGATGCGGCAGGCCTTGCCGGGTTCGCCGCCCTGCATGCCGAACGGCGCCATCACCATGCGCTCGATGCAGGTGGTCAGATGCATCGACGGCGCCAGGATGCGATAGCTACGAATGACGCCGTCCCCGCCGCGATGGGCGCCCGTGCCGCCGGACTGCCGGCGAATGGCCTGCTGCTCGATTTGGATCGCGTAATTCGCCTCGATCACCTCGACCGGCGTGTTCGAGGTGTTGGACAGATGCACCCGCGTCGCCGAGATGCCGGCCCGATCATGCCGCGCGCCCTCGCCACCGCCGTGGACCTCGTAGAGCATCTTCCATGAACCGTTCTGTCGCGGCTCGGCGAAGAACAGGACGCCCGCCGTGGTCGCCCCACCCGCAGACAGGCGCTCCGGAATAGTGTCCTGCATGGCCCGAAAAATCGCATCGACGATGCGCATCGAGGTCTCGTGGTTGCCGGCCGCAACCGAGGCATTCCACCCCGGCTCCAGGATCGAGCCCGGGCGCGTGATGATGGTCAGCGGCCGCAACGCGCCCGCGTTCTGGTTCATGTCGCGCCCGCTCATGATGCGCGCGGCATAGGCCACCGCCGAACGCGCCATGAACGGCGTGGTGTTGCAGAAATTCGAGACGCGGTCGCAGCTTCCCGAGAGGTCGAAGGTCGCTTCGTCGCCTGCAATGGTGATCTTGACATGAATGCGCGCAGGCGCGTCGTTGACGCCGCCGTCGTCCAGATAGTCCTCGCCCTCGTAGACGCCATCCGGCAGATCGCGCAACGCCTCACGCATCTCGATTTCGGAGAGATCGTGCAGGCGCGACTGCGCCGCCGTGAAGACCGGCTTGCCGTGCTCGCGGCAGAGTTCGACGATGCGCTTCTCGCCGGCTTTCGTTGCGGCGATCTGAGCGAGAAGATCGCCCTCGCAGGATTCGGGATCCCGAACATTGGCCTTGAGCAGCTGCACGATCGGCGTATTGACGCCACTTGCCGTGGCGATCAGAACCGGCGGAATGCGCATCGCTTCCTGGAAGGTGTCGATGGCTTTCGCAAAATAGCTGCCGGGCCATGTGCCGCCGATATCGGGCCAGTGTGCGAGGCTGACCGCGAACGCCACGATCTCGCCGTCGACGAAGACGGGCCGCACGACCTTGACGTCGTTGAGATGATTGCCACCGAGCGGGCCGACATTGTAGATCAGTGCGTCGCCGTCGTTCAGGCTGTCCCGCGGGACCACTTTCAGCAATTCGAGGACCGTATAGGCCATCGCGCCGAGATGGATTGGGATGTCGCGGCCCTGCCCGACCAGGTCGCCGCGGCCGTCCGTGATCGCCGACGACAGGTCGCCGGCCTCGCGCAGCAGCGGCGAGCGCGCCGAGCGCGTCATCACCAGGCTCATCTCCTCGGCCGCGGCCGAGAGCCCGTGCCTGATGACCTCGACGACGAACGGATCGAGCTTCATGCGGCCCCCCGCGTCAGGAACAGATTGCCTGAAACATCAGGCCTCGCCTGCCAGCCGGGCGGGACCACCACGGTCGACCATGCGTCTTCAATGATGGCCGGGCCGCTGACGATTTCGGTCAGCGAGGCACGGTCGATGATGCTTGTGGCGATGTCGTGAAGGCCATCGAACGAGCAGATGCGCTCGCCTTTGGAGACCGTTCTGACCGCGATGGCCGGCCGGCTCACGACGGTCGTCGATCGACGGCGTGCCTGCACCCGCACGGATTCGATGACGCAGCTCTCGCCCGTCGCATAGCCGAACAGCTCGTGGTGCCGGGCCAGAAAGTCCTTCTTCAGCCTGACAATGTCGAGCGGTCGCGCGAACGGCACCGGAATGGCGTCGTTCTGCGCCGCGTAGCGCATCAAGGCCACCAGTTCGACCCGAATTTCAGTCGTGGCAACGCCGTTGGCGATGAGCGGCGCCGAGGCATCGTCAATCAGCACCCCGATCCGCTCCGACACGCGGGCGAGGTCGATGCCGTCAAGCGCAGCACGCAAGGTTTGCTGCTGGAGGAAGCTGAAATCCGCAGTGAGACAGCCCAGCGCCGAGAACGCGCTCGATGCACTGGGAACGACGACCTCGGCGATCCCGTAGAGATCGGCAAGGCCCGCGGCATGCATCGGGCCACCACCGCCAAAGGCGAGCAGCGTACAGTCGCGCCCGTCGATACCGCGCTCGACCGTGACGCGGCGGAGCGCACGCGCCATTGTCGCATTCGCGACCTTGATGATGCCGAGCGCGGTTTCGGTCAGGCTCAGCCCCAAGGCGCGCGCGAACGGCGCGATGACATCAGTCGCTGCCTGGATGTCGATTCCGATCCGGTCGCCAAGCCTGGTTTCGGGATTGAGATAACCGAGCACGGCGTTGGCGTCGGTGATGGTCGGCTCGGTACCGCCGCGGCCGTAGCAGGCCGGTCCCGGCTCGGAGCCGGCGCTTTCCGGTCCGACGGTCAGGCCGCCGGGACCATGGCGCACGATCGATCCGCCGCCCGCTCCGATGGAATGAACCGCAAGCATCGGCTGACGCAGCGGCTTGTCACCGAGCATGCGGCCGTCGGTCATCTCGGCCTGGCCGTCGACGATCAGGCAGACGTCGGTCGTGGTGCCGCCCATGTCGAACGTCAGCATCCGCGATGTGCCGAGCTGACGCGCGATGCTGACCGATGCCGAGACGCCGGCCGCCGGACCGGACATCGCCATCACCAGCGGCCGCCGCTTCACGGCCGAGATCGGGACCATGGCGCCGGCCGAATGAAACACCTGCAGGCCGGGGCCGATCGGCAGCCGCTGCTCCAGCTCGCTGAGATATTCCACCGCGATCGGCATGGCGGCCGCGTTGAACACGGTTGCCGAAGTCCGCTCGTATTCGCGCGCCTCGGGATTGACCTCGTGCGACAGCGAGACGTGGGCAACGACGCCCTTGAGCCGCTCGCCGAGCATCTTCTCGTGCACCGGATTGGCGTAGGCATGAAGCAGCGCGACCGCGACGCTCTGCACGCCGGTTGTTTTCAGCCACGCCACCAGGCGCTCGATCTCCGCCTCATCCAGCGCCTTCAGTACCTGCCCCTCGTGATCGAGGCGCTCGGCAAGCCCAAAACATCGTTCCGGCGGCACCAGCGGCGGCGATTTCGGCGGGATGTCGAGACGGTAGAGATCGCGGCGGCGATAGCGCGCGATCTCCAGCACGTCGGCAAAGCCTTCGGTCGCGACCAGCGCCACCTTCGGCAGCCGTCCTTCGACGATGGCGTTGGTCACGCGCGTGGTGCCGTGGACGAAGCGCTTGACCTCGCTCTTGCGCAGGCCCACCGCCTCGATCGCCTCCAGCATCGCCTGAACCGGAGCCTGCGGGCGCGATGGCACTTTCGCGATCCGTGCCTCCGCGGGGGAGTGTCGGATTGCGATGATGTCGGTGAAAGTGCCGCCGATATCGGTGCCGACTTCCCAGTGATTTTCGTCAGCGCTCATGTGTGAATCAGCTGCGGAAGACATTCGAACCGGACGGCGGGTGGTTCCCGTCCGTCGCGAAATTCAATCCCAAGCCGAGAGCGCTCATCGTCATCCCCTGTCATGCCACCGCTTGCGAGCGTGCGACAGAGCGATGGGCTCGAGATAGGTCAGAGTTGTCGCAACGCACTGGAGCAGCCCGCGACCGGCGCGGCGCGCCAAGGCACATTTTAGGGCAGCGCTGCCCGCGGGGAGTGCAGGCCAGTGCGGATCGTTCCACGCGAGAAACGTGCAGCGCACCACGAGTTTTCCCGGACGAAACGCGACATCCGCTGCACTGCAATCCACACGCCGCGCACGGACTGTCTAATTTGCAGGCGATCGACCGGCGCTACGGGCCGTGCGATTGCTCACGAGCTATGCATGGCAGTCGGCTCAGCCTCTCTTTATTGTACGATCAGTAAGCAGTGGTTTTGCCGCTCAACGCATCGCGACCAAGCGGCGCCAGCCGATGACGATGCCCGTGATGGAGAACAGAAGGCCGAGGGTGCAGAGCCCGACGACCAAGCCGTCGCGCAGCAACGGACGCGCCAGCAGGACCGGAAAATCCAGCGTGTGCAGCGCGCCGTAGAACCAGCGATAAGCCCGCCGCGACGAATCCAGCCTTTGCAGCAAATTGCCGTCGGCGCCGTCGATGTCGAACCAGAGGTCACCGCAGTACGAGCGGTAGACCGGGGCGCCCGGGACATTGGACTGCGCGGGATAGTCGTCGTTGTCGGCAAGTACGGACGGTGCGCCGCAGCCGGCCGCGAGGCGCGCGGTCAGCCCCTGGACCTCCTGCACATCCAGAGATCCCGTTGGTCCATCGCGGGGCGCGTCGCCTGCCTTGATCAAGGTCTGGCCGGCAAGGCCCGTCCGGTCCCGCCGATAGAGAGTGCCGTTGAAGGCAAACCATTCGATCTCGCGGGCCAACGGCGATACAGGCTGCCGATCGAGCGATGCAGCCGCCGCCCAGTTCGGTGAAGCGTTCATCACGCTGGATTCAGCCGAGGTCAATTGCCCACGCGAGAACAGCCGCCCATGATCCATGGAGAGCCAGCCACTGAAAATCCAGCTCAGTACGAACACCATGGCCGCGAGGCCGATGAGATGATGCAGGGCATGCCAGCCACGATAGGGCGATCCGATTAGACCGCTTCGAGGTTTGATCCGCGCAAGTCCGAGCACAGCGCCAAGCAAAGCTGCGATCAGCGCCAGCAGCGACAAGGTCCAGACCACGCGATCCCACAACGACCAATTGCTTCGCAGGACCGTTGGATAGATCCAGTGCAGCACACTGCCGACGAGATTCCAGGTCCGCTCGCTGCGCGTCGTATCCAGGACGATCTCGCCGGTGAGCGAGGAGACATAGACCTCCGTTCCGGCGGAGTCGCCCAGGGCAACCCGAAACAAGGGCCGGTGGCGGTCAAAGCCGTTCGGCACGTTCCATTGGTCGTAGTCCGCGCGCGCAACGATCGCGACCCGCGCTGCATCCAGCCCGCGGCTGCGGGCGTGATCCCGCGCGATGGCCAGCGCGAGGTCGGAAGACGCGACCGACGCGTCGACCCCGTGGGCGGCGAGGACTGCGCCTGCGCGCGATGGCCCCGAAACGACATAGACTGGTCCGTCGCTGCGCTGGATCAGGCGAATGCGCGTCGCATCCGCGATCGCGCTCGCGGCAACGGCATCGGCGACCGCGATCGTCGTCTCAACGCGATCCAGCGGCACGAGGCCGGCAAAGCGTTCCGCTTCCGTCAAGGACGGAAACGGAACGAAATGCATCACGATTCCCGTCGCGAACCACATCGCGAACAGCAGGCAGAACGCCATCCCGAGCCATCGATGCAGCAGGACGATCGCGCGCATCATCGGTCAGCGTCCTACCATTTGAACGCGGCCGAAATTTCGTAGGTCCTGGGCGCGCCCAGCAGGATCTGATCGGGATAGAACGGATCGCCCCAGATCGCGTAACGCTTGTCGGCGATGTTACGCACCCGGAATGTCAGGCGGGCCTGATCGACCGCGTTGAATACGGTCTTGGGGATGTCGACGAAGGCATAGACATCGGCCACGGTATAGGCCTTCAGCGTCACGGTGTTGGCATCGGCGTTGTAGCGGTCGCCGACGTGGCGGCCGGTGATACCGAGCTCGACCGCCCAGGGCGCGAAGAACCGGTACGACGCGCCGGCATTGGCGACGACGCGCGGCACGTTCGGCGGCGTATTGCCGGAGAACGAGCCGCCGACGAAATCGTAATCGGCATAGCGGGCGTCGACATAGGCGATGTTGCCCCAGAGGCGCAGCGGCTCGATCGGACGCACCGAGGCGGCAAGCTCGACGCCCTTCGACTCCTGCCGCCCGGCGAGGTTGAGCTGCATGCCGCCTGCCGCCGCATAGACGTTCTTGCGCAAGATGTCATAGGCCGAGAACGACCACTCCGCCCGATTGTCCCAGAACAGGTGCTTGACGCCGGTCTCGTAGGTGCGCGCGGTGGTCAGGTTGAGCGGATCGGTCGGATTGAGCAGAAAGATGTTGTTGGCTGCGATGTCGGCGCCGGTCGCGTATTGGCTGAAAAAGGTCAGGCCCGGAACGGCTTCCCACGTGTAGCCGATACGGCCCGTCGTCGGGACCCAGGATTGCGAGAACGGGAAACCCGCGTTCACGAGCCCGGTCTTGTCGGTCGAGTTGCGGTCGAGCCCGATATGCTCGACGCGGAGGCCGCCGACTAGCGCAAAGGTCCGTGTCAACTTCAACCGGTCCTCGAACGACAGCGCCTCGTTGTCGATCCGCGCGGTCTGCTGCTTAGTCGTGAGCAAGCCGTAATAGCCGCGATCGGGATTGACCAGCGAGACGGAATCATCGGGAAAATTTGCGGCGCCCGGCCTGACGAAGTCGAGGTAACTCGACGATAACGTCGTGACCAGGCGGTTGTCGAAGCCGGCGATATTCGCATCCCAGATCAGGTCGGTGATGTTTCCGACCAAGCGTTGGCTGTGCGCGACATAGAAGCGCCCACGGTCCACCAGGTTGGTACCGGAATTGAACGCCTCGACCTCGTTGTTGAACCACGTGCGCTCTGCACCATAACCATAGGCCTGGCTTTTCAACGTCAGGTCTGGCGCGAGCTTCAGCTCGAAACCGCCGCGCAGCCACACCTCCTGCGCGACGTTGCGATTGTCGAGGACGTTGTAGTTCGTGTTGAAGGTGCGGTCATCGATCGTGACCGCACCGAGATTGGTTTTGTTGTAGTTCGAGACGTAATTGCCGGACACGATCCCCGTCGTCGCGTGCGAACCACTGAAGGCAATCGGCACCAGCGGCGCACCCCAATAGCCTTTCGAGCGATCCTCGCGGTATTCGATCGCGCCCCAAACCTTGAGGCTGTCGGAGATGCGGTAGTTGAGCTGGCCCGAGACGTCGAGCGTCTTGGTGTTGGTGTCGTCGGCAAAGCCGTTGAGCGAGGAACGACTGACGTCGAAGCGGTAGTCCAGTCCCTGCACGTTCGTGCTGCCGCCCGATCCGTAATGCGCCCGGAACGAGTTCAGCGAATCCCAGGAGAAATCCGCCTCGTTCCGGATCGGACCGGTGTGCGGCTGCTTGGTGACGAAGTTGATCGCGCCGCCGGCGGCGCCCTCGCCTGACATCAGTGACGCCGGACCCTTCAGGCATTCGACAGCCTCCAGGTTGGCCGTGTCGGTGATCCGCGAGGTCATGTTCTGCGGACCGATCTTGATGCCGTTGTAGAGCGTGTTGATCTGGCTGTTGGTGAAGCCGCGCATGGAGAAAGCCGACGGTTCGGCCGGATTGTCGCCGGCTGTGACGCCAACCGCGCCCTGCGCGACGTCGGACACGGTGCGATAGCCCCGCTCGCGCATGGTTGCGGCCGAGATCACCTCCACGGTCGCGGGCGTTTCGCGAACGGTCAGGCCAAGGCGCGAGGCGCTTTCGGCGACGGCATTGGTATTGAGCGGCGTCTGTGCTGCCGCAGTCGGCAGGACAGGCTTGGGCACTGCGGATGCAGTCTCCGGCCGGCGCGCTGCTGCGCGGCGTGAGCTCTGCGCGTCCCGTCCGGCCGGGCTGGCCTGCCTGCGGGATTGTGGCGCCGACACCTCGACGGGCGGCAGTGGCTCGCGGGCCTGCTGCGCCAATGCCGCTGGCATGTCGATGGCGACGAAAGATGTGAGAGAAGCGCATGCCAGTAGGAAACGGCATGGTCGTACGATACAAAGGGAATACACGGTCTTGGGCCTCGGAGTGACGTCAGTGGCACGTCACCGCGAACCAAGGTCCCATCTTCCGGCTCATAAGCCTTCCGATGAAGCCGAATGTCTGTACTCCCCGACCGACATCTTCGCGTGTGACCACGGCTGACGGCAGGTCTCCTGGCTCGCGGGTCACTACCTTGCGTCGCCTTCCCGGGACCGAGATACCCAGTGGCATGTGATGCAAGATTCGCCGCTTACAGTTGCGGGGGCAGCCACGGCATTGGGGACAATGTCCCCGCACCGCATTCCCTTTTCATCCCCTCTCGGGGAAACCGTCGCGAGCATCTAGGATTACGATCCAGACAGAGTCAATGTGCCAGTTGCGGCGTTATTGCCACAACGACCAGTTTCCTTGGAGATAAGCATGGAAGGCGAGACCTTCCTCTGGCTGATACGGCACGCGCCCGTCGATGGCGCCACGGGGACGATCCATGCGGCCGACGCACCGGCCGATCTCGGCGCTCGCGCGCAGCTGGAGGCGCTGCGGCAGCGCCTGCCGCGCGACGCCACGAGCTATGCCAGCCCCTCGCGGCGCACGGTCGAAACGGCCCGCGCGCTGGGGCTCGAGCCGCTGCAGCTGGACGAATTTAGCGAGCAAGACTTTGGCGACTGGACCGGCCGTCGGCATGACGAGCTCGCCGCGACCGGTGGCGAGGCCTATGCACAGTTCTGGAGCGATCCTGCGCGCGGACGGCCGCCGGGCGGCGAAAGCTTTGAGGAACAGGTCGCGCGGGTCCGGCTGGGTCTGTCAAGGGTCGGCGCCGGGGCCGCAACGCTCGTCGTGCATTCCGGCACGATCCGCGCGGCGCTGTGCATCGCGCTCGATCTGACACCACAAGCTGCCCTGCGCTTCGTGATCGATCCGCTGTCGCTGACCAGGATCGACCGGCTCGCGACCGGCTGGCGCGTCGTCTGCGTCAATCAGCCGATGATTTGATCAGGCCGGACGATCAGGCACATTGGCCTGCGCAAAGGTCGCCATGCCGTTGTGGAGCGCGCAGGCCGACCGCACCAGCGGCAGCGCTATGGCCGCGCCCGATCCTTCGCCGAGCCTGAGATCGAGGCTGATCAGCGGTTGCACGTTCAGCGCGCGAAGCACCAGCCGATGGCCCTGCTCGGCGGATTGATGCGAAGCCAGCAGAAACGGCTGGCACGAGGGGTTGAGCCGCGCCGCCGCCAGCGCCGCCACCGACACGATAAAGCCGTCGATCAACACGGGGATGCGGCGCTGTGCAGCCGCGATAATTGCACCGCAGATGGCCGCGATTTCGAGACCGCCGACGGCGCACAGGATCTTTTCCGGCGAAGCGCCCGCAATGCCATGGCGTGCAATCGCGGCGTCGATCACCCGCGCCTTGTGCACACGGCCGGCCGCGTCAACGCCGGTCCCGCTGCCCGCGATCTCCTCAGCGCTCACGCCGAGCAGGCTCGCCGCAATCGCAGCCGACGTCGTGGTGTTGCCGATACCCATCTCGCCGAAGATCAGAACATCGGGCTGCCCGGCCTGCGCGCGTGTCACCGCACGTCGGCCGGCTTCGAACGCAAATGCCAGCTCTGCGGGGGTGAGCGCAGCTTCGATGCTGAAATCGCGCGTGCCGCTGCGCGGCTTGTCGGTCACGATTCCAGCCATCTCCTCCTGCGCCAGCGTGCCGGCGTCGATAACCTCCAGGCTGGAGCCCAGCTCACGCGCGAGCACCGAGATCGCGGCACCGCCGGAGGCGAAGTTCGCCAGCATCGCGATGGTCACTTCCTGCGGATAGGCCGAGACGCCCTGCGCGACGATGCCGTGATCGCCGGCGAAGATGACGATCGGCACCCGCGCCGCGCGCGGTTGCTCGGTCGCTTGCAGGCCCGCAAGCTCGATCGCGAGCTGCTCGAGCCGGCCGAGCGCGCCGGTCGGTTTCGTCAGTTGCGCCTGCCGCGCCACCGCCGCCTCGCGATGGACTGCGGAGATGTCGGGGCATTGTTGGGTGACCCATTCGGGGAGCATGCTGCCTCGCTGCCTCACGGCCTGCGCTTGAGGATGTAATTGTCCATGATCCAGCCGTGCCGTTCGCGCGCCTCTTGCCGCACCGCGACGATACGCGGGCCGATCTCGGCCAGCGCGCCGGACATCACGATCTGATCGGGCATGCCGAGATAGGCCCCCCACCAGATGTGCAGGCCCGCCGGATCAAGCGACTGGAACGCCGTGCCGCCGTCGAGCATCACCACCACGGTATCGACGCCCTGCGGCCAGCCGCCATCGCGCAAGCGGCGTCCCGTCGTGACCAGAAAAGGCTCGCCGATGTCATTGAGCGGCAGCGCATGCGCCGCACACAGCGCCTGGATCGAGGTGATGCCGGGCACGACCTCGATCTTTGGCGAGGGATTGAGCCGCCGCGCAATGCGCAGCGAGGAATCATAAAGCGAGGGATCGCCCCAGATCAGCAGCGCGACCTTGCCCTCGCCTTCGAGATGATCTGCGATCGTGTGCGACCAGGCAGCGGCGACGGCATCGTGCCAATCGTCGACGCCCTTGCGATAGTCCGCTTCCGCGGCGTCGCGGACGGGCAGATCGAACTCGGCAATGCGGGTCGTGTCGCTGGCGAGCACATCGGCGCAGATCGTCCGCCTGAGATCGGCGAGGTCGGACTTGGCCGTTCCCTTGCGCGGGATCAGGACGAGATCGGCCGCGTTGATGGCAGTGATCGCGGCACGCGTGAGCTGCTCGGGATCGCCGCAACCGATGCCTATCAGGGAGAGCGTGAGCATCGTGGCTGCGAAGGGCGGCCACAGCGGCCGCCCTTTCGCTTGTCTCTAGGCCGCGTTGTGCAAACGCGGAGTGACGAGGCTGGGCGCGGTGACGCCGCGCAGCGACTTCGCCAGCGCCAGCACGCCAAGATCGGCGAGCGGCTCGATCACGATGACCAGCGCATAGGACGCCGCGAAGGTCGCGATGTTGGCGAGGTTGGTCGCACCGAAGCCGGAGCCATAAATCGCCCAGAACGCCACCCAGGCGATGACACCCGCCTGATAGGTCGTCGAAAGCGCCAGCGCCTGGCGGTACTTCAGATCGACATAGGCCGTGTTGCTCGAAATGATCCGCGTAGCGATTGCCTGGATCCCGAACAGCGGCACCAGCAGCGTGGTGACGTTCATGCCATATTGCGGCAGGTCGGGCGGCTCGAAGAAGATGCCCTGGAACAGCAGGCCGAACGCGAGGCCGAAGGCCGCAGGCGCAGCTCCAAACAGCAGGAACAAGGTCGAGCCGAGGATGAAGTGCACTTCGGAGACGCCGACCGGGAAGTGCGGCAGGATCTCAAAGAAGATAAACACGAGTCCCGTGGTGGCGAGCGTGCGCGCCGCGAACGACGCGATGCCCTGCTCGCGCACGGTCTCGACCGCGAGCTTCAAGGCAACGCCGCCAACGGCGATGCCGGTTGCGTAACTCAGCACGAGCTTGGCGTCCGAGACTAGTCCGGGTTCGATATGCATGGCTCAAATCCTTCTTGCCGTCACACCCGACGGCCTTGGCCTCAAAACGTGCACGGCCGGTCTCCTGGCTCGCGGTTCACTGGGAGTCTCCGGCCTTCCCGAACCTTGCGGCCCAGTGGCTGATCGAAGTCCCTCACCGCTTACAGTCGCGGGGGCGGCTGGGGTTTTGGGCGCCGCAACTGGGTCCGCCCATCCCCATTCCCGATTATGCTCCGGCGCTTTGCGCCGCGTCGAGCACCATGCCTCTCCTGTGTGCCCCTTTCGCCAGCCGGGCGTCAAGGGGCGAAGGGCGGCCGAGACCGTCATGACCGATAATCCCCCGCCAGCGCGCCGAACAGGATGACGGCCGCCGTGGAGGCCGCCCCGCCCCGCGCAAGCTGCTCGGCAAGTTCCGAAATGGTGGTGCGGACCAGCCGCTCATCGGGACGGCCGAGCGATTCGGCAAACAACGCCGGCGTGGTTGGGGCAAGCCCGTGCTCGATCAATTTGACGACAAGCGCCGGAAACGTCCGCCGGCCCATATAGACCACGGTCGTCGCCTCCGGATCGGCCAGCGCCGCCCAATTGAGGTCTGGCGGCAGCTCGCCGGTGACGTCCGCCCCGGTCACGAACTGCACGCGGCGCGAGGTGTGACGCCGGGTCAGCGGAATGCCGGCTTGCGCGGCGGCGACACAGGCCGACGTGACGCCGGGAATGATCTCGTAGCCGATGCCCGCTTCACGCAGCGTCTCGAGCTCCTCCTCGAGCCGGCCAAAGATGCCGGCATCGCCCGACTTCAATCGCACCACGCGCGCGCCTGTTGCGGCGTAGTCGACCAGCAGGCGGTTGACGTGGTGCTGCTTGGTCGAGGCGCGCCCTGCCCGCTTTCCCACCGCGACGAGATTGGCGCCGGGCCGGGCCAGATCGAGGATCGCCCCCGAAGCAAGATCGTCATAGAGCACGACATCAGCTTCGCGCAGCCGCGCGGCACCCTTGAGCGTGAGGAGCTCGGGATCGCCGGGCCCGGCGGAGACAAAGGACACAAAACCGCTCACCGGTCCTCCGCGATCAGGTGGAAGAACGTGCCGGTGGCTTGTCCCCGCCGCGAGCCGGTCTCGGCGATGACGGCGCCTGTCGCGTCGTGCACGACCGCCAGCGGCGTATCGGGTTGCGCGACGATCGTCGAATAGTGGAATTCATGGCCACGCAGGCGTGCACCCGCCTGATGACCCGGCATCGGCGCGGCGAGCTCGGCCAGACGATAGCCCAGATGCATGCGGCGCTTGGCAAAACTCGTCTCCAGGCCGAGCAGGCCCGTCATCTCGTGGCGGATGCCGTCGGCATCGGTCAAAGCGGTGCCCAGCACCATATAGCCTCCGCATTCGCCATGCACCGGGCGCGTTTCCGCGAAGGCCCGCAATCCGCTGCGGAAGCGCGCATTGGCCGCGATCTTGCCGGCCTGCAGCTCGGGATAGCCGCCAGGCAGCCAACACACATCGGCGCTCGGATCAGGGCCCTCGTCCGCCAGTGGCGAGAATGTCGAGATCTCCGCACCCGCCGCGCGCCACGCTTCCAGCATATGCGGATAGACGAAGGAGAACGCGGCGTCACGGGCGAGCGCAATGCGCTGGCCGGGCGGCGTCACGTTCACGCCGCTTGCGGCAGGTTGCGGCGACCAGGTGGCAGCCGAACGCAGCACCGCGTCGAGATCGACATGCTCGGCGACGAAGCGTGCGGCCTCATCGATGAGTTTGCCGATTTCCGCCTGCTCCTCAGCCTGCACCAGGCCGAGATGCCGCTTCGGCAGGCTGATCTCGGCATGGCGCGGCAGCGCGCCGAACACGGCGATGCCGACGTCCAGCAGCGCACGCCGCACGAGGGCTTCATGGCGCGGGCTGGCAACGCGATTGAGCACGACGCCCGCAAGGCGCACACCGGGACGGTAGTCACGAAGGCCCGCCGCGATTGCCGCCGCAGTTTGTGCCTGTCCCGAGGGATCGATCACCAGCAGCACCGGCCAGTCCAGCATCTCTGCGATATCGGCGGTCGCTCCCGTGCCGCAGACGCCGCGCGCGGCAACGCCGTCGAACAGGCCCATCGAGCCTTCGGCCAGCACGACATCGGCGTCAATGCCGCGACTGACGAGATGCGAGATTGTCCCGCGACCCATCGCCCAGCTGTCGACGTTGACCGAGGCGCGTCCCGTAGCGGCCGCATGAAACGCGGGATCGATGTAATCGGGGCCGCTCTTGAAGCACTGCACCCGCAATCCGCTGTTGCGCCAGGCGCGCGCGAGCGCAAGCGTCAGCGTGGTCTTGCCGACGCCCGAGGCCGGCGCGGAGATGACGAGCCCTGCCGCCATCAGGACACCTCCGGAAAGCGCGGCTCGGCGCCCACGGGGCGATAGCGGCGGTCATAGTCAGCTGCATAGAGACGGCTCTCGGAAAAAACCGCCGAGCCCAGCGTCTTGCCGACCAGGATGAGCGCGGTGCGCTCCATCTCGCTGCCGACGGCAACGTCGAGTGTTGCGAGCGTGGCGCGGATGATGCGCTGGTCGGGCCAGCTCGCGCGCCAGACGATCGCGACCGGACAATCCGCGCCATAATGCGGCGTCAGCTCGCCGACGACCTTGTCGAGCAGATGAATCGACAGATGGATCGCGAGAACCGCGCCGGTAGCGGCGAAGGCGGCGAGCTTCTCGCCTTCGGGCATCGCACTGGCGCGGCCCGGCGTGCGCGTCAGCACCACCGTCTGGGCAAGGCCGGGCAGCGTCAGCTCGGCCTCCAGCGCAGCCGCGGCGGCCGAGAAAGAGGGAACGCCGGGCGTGACCGTGTAGGGAATGCCGAGCGCGCGCAGGCGGCGGAGCTGCTCGCCCATCGCCGACCAGATCGAGAGATCGCCGGAATGCAGCCGCGCAACGTCCTTGCGGTCCGCTTGCGCGGCGGCGATCTCCGCGATGATCTCGTCGAGCGACAGCGGCGCGGTGTTGACGATCCGCGCGCCGGGCGGGCAATGCGCCAGCACGCCTTCTGGGACAAGCGAGCCGGCATAGAGACAGACCGGACAGGCGGCGATGAGGTCGCGGCCGCGCAATGTCAGCAAATCAGGGGCGCCTGGCCCCGCGCCGATGAAATGCACCGTCATGCGCCGTCTCCTTCCGCGATTGCCGCGGTCGCGGTGCGATCCTGCGAGACCACCCGCGTCGCAATCAATCGCGCGCGAGGGCCAGCCGCCGCGAGAGCTGCCGCTTCGGCGACCGATCCCGTCCCGAACCTCTCCGCGACGAGCTGTGACTGGGTCGGCGTATCGATGCCAACAAGCATTTCGGCGGCGACCGCCTTGATCGGCACGCCGCATTCGCGCGCGAGCTGCTTCAGCACCTCCGCGTCGGCCTTGTCGCTGACCGTCGCCACTGCTGCGAGGCCTTCGGGACCACCGGCCGCCAGAAGCGCCTCACGCAGCGAGGCCAGCGTGACATCCTTTTTGAATCCGAGCCCGGCGACCTTCATCGGACCGCGCTCCATTGCACCACGGGCCGCACCGCCTCCCAGGACCGGTAGCGGCCGAGGGAAGCGGCGTGCGCAATCTCCACGCGCATCAGTTCACCGCCGTGGCGCTGGTGCAGCTCACCCAGCAGCGCTTCCGTTTCCAACGTTACTGAATGCGCGACCAACCGCGTACCGGGCGAGAGCCGCGACCAGACCGCGTCGAACATCGCGATGTCGAGACCGCCGCCGATGAACACGGCGTCAGGTGCGTCCAGGTCAGCAAGGACTTCAGGCGCCTTTCCCGTGATGACTGTGATCCGATGTGCCAACCCGAACGCCGCTGCATTGCTGCGAATGTTGGCGGCGCGATCCTCGCGCGCCTCGACGGCGATCGCGGTGCCGCCGCACAGCGTCCACTCGACCGAGATCGAACCCGAGCCCGCGCCAATGTCCCACAGCCGTTCACCGGGACGCGGCGCCAACGCCGAGAGCGCGAGCGCACGGATCGGACGCTTGGTGATCTGGCCGTCATGGACGAAGAGTTCGTCCGATAGTCCCGAGCTGCGGGGAAGACCCTGCGCTCCTCTCGCCTCCACCGCCACCGTCACCAGGCTCCCGGCAAGATCGCCTGCAAAACTGTCGGCGCGATGCGCGTTGATAATTTCGCGCGGCCCGCCAAGCGCGGTAAGCGTCCAGAATGCCGAGGCACCCCATCCGCGCGCCGTCAACCATTTCGCAAGATCGCCGGCCGCCTTGCCATCGCGCGCGAGGCAAATGATGCGTGCACCTCGCGCCAGATGCGGCACCAGACGCTCGAATGGCGCGGCGTGGAGACCGAGGCACGCCACGGACTCAAGGCGCCAGCCTAGTCGCGCCGTGGCGAGCGAGAAGGTCGACGGCGCGGAATGCGCAATCCACTCGCCCGCGTCCAGCTTCTTGGCGAGGCTCGCGCCGGCGCCGTACCAGAACGGATCGCCGGAGGCGAGCACCGCTGTGGGGCGGCCGCGGCAGCTCAGCACGACATCTGCATCGAACGGCACCGGCCATGGACGGCCGCGCCCGGTCACGCCGGCAAGCGCAAGATGCCGTTCACCGCCGAAGACAGTTTCGGCATCATCGAGCGCCTTTCGGCTTGCCTCGGACAGCCCGGCAAGGCCATCTTCGCCGATACCGATGATGGTCAGCCAGGGATCAGCCATGACGCGCGCCCTCATTCTGGGCGGAACGGCCGACGCGAGCCTGCTCGCGGCGGAGATCGCGCGCGCCGGCATTGACGCTGTGTATTCCTATGGCGGCCGCACCCGCGCGCCCGCCGGTCAGCCGTTGCCGACGCGTATCGGCGGTTTTGGCGGCGTCGGCGGTCTTGCCGATTACATTCGTCGGGAAGAGATCACGCACGTGATCGACTCGACCCATCCCTTTGCCGCCAAGATGAGCCGCAATGCGGTCGCGGCATGCGCGGAAACCGGGACGCCGCTGATCGCTCTGGAGCGGGCGCCCTGGACCAAAGCGCCCGGCGACAACTGGATCGAAATACCTGATGTCAACGCCGCGGTCGCCGCACTCCCCGAGGCGGCGGCAAATGTGTTCCTCGCGATCGGCCGCCAGCACATCGCGCCGTTCGCGACCAGGCCGCAGCACGCCTACACGTTGAGATTCGTCGATCCGCCCGATGTGCCCCTGCCCTTTGCCGCGGACGTGATCGTGTCGCGTGGGCCATTCACGCTTGAGGGCGAGCTGGAGATGATGCGCAAACGCAGCATCACCCGGATCGTCGCCCGCAATTCGGGCGGCGACGGCGCGCGCGCCAAGATCGACGCTGCGCGGGTACTCGGCCTGCCGGTGATCATGATCGCACGACCGCAACTGCCGGAAAGATTGCGGGTCGAGGGCGTGGCCGAGATCATGCAATGGCTCGGTCATCGCACCTGCCTCGGCGCATAGACCCAGCGGCCGACGCGGCGTGTCTGCGAGTTGCCCACGATCACCAGCGTGCGCATGTCGGCCATTTCAGGTGTCGCTGCGTTCAGCCTGACGGTCTCGATCTTTTCATCGGCGGCGCTGATCGCGCGCGCGAAGATCACGAGCCGTTCGCCGCAGCCGGCCTCGTTCAGCACTGCGAGCGCACGGCCAAATCCCTCCGGCCGGCTCGCCGAGCGCGGATTATACATCGCAATGGCAAAGTCGGCTTCCGCGGCGAGCCGCAGGCGCTTCTCGATCACCGCCCACGGCTTGAGATTGTCGGAGAGGTTGATCGCACAGAAATCATGGCCGAGCGGCGCGCCGGCGCGCGCGGCAGCCGCCAGCATCGCAGTGACGCCGGGCAGCACACGAATCGGCAGCTCCCGCCATTGCGGCGCCTGTTCGAGCGCCTCGAACACGGCAGAAGCCATTGCGAAGACGCCGGGATCGCCCGAGGACACGATGACGACTTGCCCGCCTTCGGCCGTGAGCCGCAATGCCTCGCTTGCACGCTGCAGCTCTTCGCGATTGTCGGAAGGATGCAAAGTGAGCCCTGCCCGCGCTGGCACGCGCGCGACATAGGGCGCGTAGCCCAGAATGTCGGTCGCGGCGGCAAGCGCGGCGGAGACCTCGGGCGTCACCAGCGCATCGCTGCCCGGCCCGAGGCCCGCGATGGTCAGCGTGCCCGTCATTCGGCGGCGTCCGGATGCCGGCCCTTGCCGTGCACGAGCACGATCGCGAAATAGGGGCAGTCGGCGGCATCGATCTCCGCGAGCCGCACCACGCGCTCGCCCGGCATGGTGCCGCGCTCGACCAGCCAGGCGTCATCCAGCCGTCCGGCGGCAGCGAGCGCGCGGCGGACCTTTGCCAGATTGCGCCCGGTCTTCATGATCACGAGCGCATCGGAATCGCGCATGCGGCGCTCGAGCTCGGCCTCGGCGAGCGTGCCCATGAGCACCGTCGTCACGTCATCACCGAGCGCGATCGGCTGTCCCACGCCATTCCAGCAGCCGACCATGCCGGGAATGCCGGCGATCACCTCGATCTCGACACGGCCTTGCAGGCGCGTGTGCAGATGCATGAAGGAGCCGTAGAAGTAAGGATCGCCCTCGCAGAGCACGACGACGTCGACCGCACGCGCCAGCCGGGCCAGACGTTCCGCCCATTCGTCGTGGAAGCCGGCAAGCAGCTGGACATATTCAGGCGTGTCGAAGGCGATTTCCGTGGTGACCGGATATTCCATCGGATATTCGGTGACGTCGGCCGCCAACATGCCCTCGACGATGCGGCGCGCCTGGCCGGGCCGGCCCTTCTTGCGGAAATAGGCGACATGCTTTGCGCCGCGCACCGTGCGATCGGCGCGCACGCTCATCAAATCGGGATCACCGGGGCCGAGACCGCAGCAGATGATGCGTCCCATCTATTCGCTCCGGCTCGCCAGCGCGTTCACGGCGGCGACCGTGATCGCGGAGCCGCCGAGGCGGCCCTCGACCGTCAGCGCGGCGACGCTCGGATCGGCCATCAGCGCAGCCTTGGATTCGGCTGCGCCGACAAAGCCGACGGGACAGCCGATGATCGCCGCGGGCCGCGGGCAGCTCCGGTCCTCCAGCATGTTGAGGAGATGAAACAACGCAGTCGGCGCGTTGCCGATCGCCACGATCGCGCCGTCGAGATGCGGCCGCCACAGCTCCAGGGCCGCAGCCGAACGGGTGTTGCGCATGGACTGCGCGAGCGCAGGAACGGTCTCGTCGCCCAGCGTGCAGATGACGGCGTTGGCGGCGGGAAGCCGCGCGCGCGTAATTCCTTCGGAGACCATGCGCGCGTCGCACAGGATCGGTGCGCCCTTCTGCAACGCCGCGCGGGCGGCGACCGCCATGCCTGATGTGAAGCGGATATGCGCTTCGAGGCCGACCATGCCGGCGGCATGGATCATCCGCACCACCACCTGCTCCTCGTCCGGCGTGAAGCGCGCAAGATCAGCTTCAGCCCGGATGGTCGCAAAGGACTGCCGGTAGATCGCCGCGCCGTCGGTCTCGTAAATGTGCGGCATCAGTGTCCTCCCATCAGGATGGAGGGATCTCTGACGATGTCGTCGCGGGTCAACCCCCGCAGGATGGGCTCATCGCGCGTCGACCCGGCACGCACGAGGTCGAAGCCGGCGCTGGTCGCAACCAGAGTGATGGCGGCGGGACCGGAATGGGCGCAACCCTTGGCACAGCCGGAGACGTGGAGCCGTGCGGCCGCGCCGATGTTCGGGGCCAGGGCCGCGGCAAGGCCGCGGGTATCGGCATGCGCCTCGCGACAGCGTGGCGCACCGCTGCAAGCGATGACGCGCAGCGCAGGGTCGTAGGCCTCGGTGATAAGACCGGTCACGCTCGGCATCGCGCGCTTGCCCTCGCTCAAAACCATCCGCCATGGCGTCATACGCAGCGCATGTCCGCAACCGGCGAACTGGTTGAGCGTCGCATGCGCCATCTGCCCGAAGGCGACGCCGACCATCGCACCTTGCGCATAGAGGCCGGGACGCGCCGCGGCCATGATCGGCGCCGGCTCGGCCTCGCCGCGCAATGCCTCCGGCAGGATTGCGCCAGCGGCAAGATGCGCCGCCATCCGCCCTCGCCCGCCTCTGGCGCCGCCTGAGATCACGAACCAGTCGGCGAATGCGAGCGCGGTGGTCACGGCCTCGCCACGCACGACGGAGCGGCCGAGTTTGTCGCCATCAGCCCGGACCAGCAGTGCGCCGGAACCATCGCGCTCGATCCGCACGTCCGCGGAATCGCCCGCAAGCACGCGTGAGGTGCCGTCGTCGATGGCGAAGCCGAACTTGGTTGGAAGTTCGAGCGAGCTATCGGCGAGCGCCTCCTCGAGCTCGGCGGCGAGCGATTGGGTCGCGTCGCCGGCACGCCAGAACGGCGTCACAAGGATGTTGCGACGGGATTCGGTGTCAGCGTCCGGATCGAGCAGCGCCAGTTGGGCAAGGCCCTCGAGCAGCAGCCTGTGGCTGGTCTCGTTGACGCCCCTGATCTGGAGATTGGCCCGGCTGGTCACGTCGACCAGGCCGTTGCCATGGCGCTCGGCAAGATGGGCCAGTCCGGAGATCTGGGCCGCGTCGAGCCGTCCGCCGAACGGACGCACGCGGACCACGAGCCCGTCGCCCGATTGCATCGGGCGCAGGGCGCCGGGACACCAGCCCTTGACCACGGAAGCGCTCATGACGCCTCCCGCAGCGCAGCCGCGATCGAATTGCGGCGCGTTCGCCAGAGCGAGGCTTCATGCAGGCGCGTGAAACACGTCTCCATCGCCGCGAGTGCCGCCGGATTTTCGCGGGCCATGAAGGCCCGGACCTCGTCATGTCCGAGCGTCGCATCGTAGTAGAGGTCGAACAGATGCGGTGGCACGGCGCCGGCCAGATGCGCGAAGGCGGCCATATGCTCGAGCGTTGCGGTGATCTCGGCCGCCCCGCGAAAACCGTGGCGCATCATGCCGGCGATCCAGGCCGGATTGGCCGCGCGCGCGCGGACGACACGGGAGATTTCCTCGGTCAGCGTACGCGCATGCGGCTGCTCGGGGCGCGTCGCATCGAGATGATAGAGCGATGGCCCTGCCGCACCGAGATGTGCCGCGGCGGCCGCAATGCCGGCCTCATGCGCGGCATAGTCGGCCGCGAGCAGAAGATCGGTTTCCGGCAAATCCTGCACGTGCACGAAAGCATCGGCGGATGCGAGCCGCTTCTCGATACCGGCACGATCGAGCCTGATCTCGCCATCGGCCGAAAACGCCCATGACGATGCCGAGAGCCAGGCTTCGCCGGCGGCTTCGCGCGTCTCGGGCGTGAAGGCGTCCGGGATTGCCGAGAGGCCGACGCCGTATTGTCCGGGACGCGGCGCGAACACGCGCGATGTGCGATGGCGATATGGATTTTCGTCGCCCTCGTCCTCGCGGGCCGACAGCGCCTCGGCTGCCGCCTCGAACAATTGCGCAAGACCTGAGAAGACGTCGCGAAACAGGCCCGAGACCCGCAGCGTGACGTCGATGCGGGGCCGGCCAAGCTCGGCAGGCGCGATGATGTCGTAGCCGGTGACGCGGCCGGAAGCGTGATCCCAGCGCGGTGCGAGGCCGGCCAGATGCAGCGCCATGGCAAACTCCTCGCCCGCGGTGCGCATCGTCGCCGAGCCCCAGAGGTCGACGACAAGTCCCTTTGGCCAGTCGCCATGATCCTGCAGATGACGACGTAGCAATTCTTCGGCGAGCTTGATGCCTTGCGCATGCGCCGACGGCGTCGGTACCGCGCGCGGATCGATGGCGAAAAGGTTGCGTCCCGTGGGCAGCACGTCCTGCCGGCCGCGATAGGGTGAGCCTGACGGCCCCGGCGCGACGCGCTGTCCTGCAAGCGCGGCCCGCAAAGCGTCGCGCTCCGCGTCGCCGCAGGCGCCACGGCCGAACACGTGGAGGCCGTCACCGAACTGGCTTTCCTTGAGATCGCAGACGAAGCGGTCGATCCGCGGGATCGCTTCGGCCGGTGCGGCGGCTGCATCGAGGCCGAGATCGTCTTCGAGGCCTGCCGCGCGCGCCTCGTCACGGATCGCGGCGATCAGACGCTGGCGGCGGGCGGGATCGAGGCCGTCAGCCGTCGAGTACTCGTCGAGGAGCTGTTCAAGCCTGCGCAATCCGTCCGGCACCGCCGATGCTGCGAGCTGCGGCGGCAGATGGCCGATCGTGACGGCACCCAGGCGCCGCTTGGCCTGCGCGGCCTCGCCGGGATCGTTGACGATGAAGGGATAGATGACGGGCAGATCGCCAATCAGGGCTTCCGGCCAGCACGCCTGCGACAGCGCCACCGATTTTCCGGGCAGCCATTCCAGCGTGCCGTGCGCGCCCATGTGCACGACGGCATCATAGCGCTGCTGCCGGAGCCAGAAATAGAACGCGACATAGGCGTGGCACGGCGTGCGCGCGAGATCGTGATAGTCGGCATCGCGCGTCGCCGCATCGCCACGCTCCGGCTGAACCGCGATGATCGACCGGCCGCACTGAATCGCGGCGAAATGAAACGCGCCGTCGCGACAACCCGGATCGTTCTCCGGCGCGCCCCAGGCTTGCGCGAGATCATCCTGCAACACTTGCGGAAGGCGCGACAGCGCAGCGCGGTAATCGGCAACGCTCCAGCTCAAGGTCCGCTCGAGCAGCGTCTCGCCCAGTCCATGGACCGGCGCAACATCGAAGCCGGCCTCCGCTAGGTCCGACACCAATGCGTCGACCGAGGCCAGCGCATCGAGACCCACCGCATGCGCGATCTGATGCGGACGGCCCGGATAGTTCGAGAGCACGAGTGCCATCCGCTTGTCGGCGGCCGGCGTCTCCGCAAGGCGACGCCAGGCCGCAACGCGCGCGGCCACGGCCTTCACGCGCTCCTCGTCCGGCCCGTGTGCCAGATGCGAAAATTGCAGATCGGGATCGCGCATCGCTGCTGATTTGAAGCTCACCACGCCCGCAAACATGCGGCCGTCGACCTCGGGCAGCACCACATGCATCGCGAGGTCGCCGGGCGACAGGCCGCGGAGCGAACTCGCCCAGTCCTCGCGGCGTGCCGTGGAGAGTGCGACCTGGAACACCGGGCAGGATGCGGCATCGAACGGCGTCCTGCCGTCGTCGCCCATCGCCGAGAACGCCGTCGCATTGACGATCGCGGCAGGAGGATTTTGCGCAAGATGCACCCGCAACCAATCCGCGACCCCCGCGGCTTTCAGCGAGGTGACGAACACACCATGCGCGTCGAACCCCTTCTCGCGCAATGCGGCGATCAGGGCATCGACCGGGCCAGTGTCGGCAGCGGTGAGATAGGAGCGATAGAAGGTCACGAGCGCACGCGGCCTGCCCTCACCCAACGCCGGCGCGGCAATGACACCGCGCGCCGGATCGTAAAAGCCCATCTCGGGCACGGCCGTCTCGCCGATCACGGGGCCGGCATAGAGGCCCGAAGCCAGCGCAAGCTGCGCGATCGCGGCTTGCGATGCGACGGGGCCGCCGGTGTCGCAGAGCACCTTGAGCCGCCGCAGCGTCGAGACCGGCAGGGTGGAATACGCATCCAGACGCGTGTCGTCGCGGCCGTCGGCCGGCAGCACGGCTAGCACGATGCCGCGCTCCTTCGCCAGTTGCTGCAGGGCCCCGAGCCCATACGACCAGTAGGATTCTCCGCCGATCAGACGCACGAGGATGCCGCGCGCCTGCGCCAGCGTGCGCTCGATATAGGTGTCGACGGAGAGCGGGTGACGGAGTTCTGCGAGATTGACGAGCCGCAGCGACGGCAGGCTGTCGCGGCCACGACGCCAGCCGGCCGCGAATGTGGCAAGATCGGAATCCGAATACGAGAGCACCACGAGATCGGCCGGGTCCTGGCCGATGTCCCTTGGTATCGCGGTCTCCTCGAGACCGCGGCTCTCGCGGAAGACGACGTGCATCAGATACCGAGTCCCGCCTTGATCGCGGCTTCATCAATGTTTCCGTGCTCGCCGATCACGACCAGCTTTGACCGTCTCGCACCCGCGCCCCAGGGCTTGTCGAACTGGTGCCGCACGCGCTCGCCGACCGCTTGCAGCAAGAGACGCATCGGCTTGCCCTCTACCGCGATGTAACCCTTGACGCGCAGCACATTCTGCTCGCGCGCCAGACGCTGAACGGATGCAACCAGCGCGTCGATGTCGGTGACTTCAGGAAGATCGATCACGACGGACGCAAAATCGTCGTGCTCGTGATCCTCTTCGCCGTCGTGATGCGAGGGACGCGCGGCGAGATCGTTCTCGGCGGCAGCGCCGAGACCGAGGATGAGGCGCGCGTCGATCGCGCCGTCGGTAATCGCCAGCATCGGCACGCGGCGCGACATCTCGGCGGTGATCGCCGCTTTGGCTGCTTCGAGCCCTGCCGCACCCGCAAGATCGGCCTTGGTCAGCAGCACGATGTCGGCGCAGGCGATCTGGTCCTCGAACACTTCCGACAGCGGCGTCTCATGGTCGAGATTGCCGTCCGCCGCGCGCTGCGCCTCGACCGCAATTGGGTCGGTCGCGAAACGGCCGGCAGCAACAGCTTCGGCGTCGGCAAGCGCGATCACACCATCGACCGTAATGCGCGAACGGATCTCCGGCCAGTCGAATGCCTTGAGCAGCGGCTTCGGCAGTGCCAGGCCCGAAGTCTCGATCAGGATGTGGTCGGGCCTGACCGGCCTCGACAGCAGCTTCTCCATGGTCGGAATGAAATCGTCCGCGACGGTGCAGCAGATGCAGCCATTGGCGAGCTCGATGATGTTCTCTTCCGGGCAATTCGCATCGGCGCAGGATTTCAGAATCTCGCCATCGACGCCCTCGCTGCCGAACTCGTTGACGAGCACCGCGAGCTTCTTGCCGTTAGCGTTGGCAAGCAGATGCTGGATCAGCGTGGTCTTGCCGGAGCCGAGAAAGCCCGTGACGACCGTGACGGGGACTTTTGCGAGCGAATTCATTCGGCGGCCTCCGGCACGACGGCCAAGGGGAGAATGGGGGGAATGCGGGCAAGCGATTGCTTGCGGAAGATCTCCGGGCGGCTGCGCCAGGGCACGAGGCCATCGGGTGCGGCCGCATAGGCCGCGGCGCCCGCGACCACGTCGCTCGCATGCGCATCCGAGAGGCGACCATAGACATAGGACCAGCGGCCGGGTGCGCTGAGCGCGACCGAGCAACCCTGGTTGCATGCAGACAGGCATTCGACCGGAACCACGCTGACGCCATCGGGCACGCCGGCCTCGAGGATCGCACCATGCAGGCGCTTGCCGGGCGTCGTCTCGCCCTCGCCAAGCGTCTGGCCGGCGCGGCAGGTGATGCAGACATGAAGTGTGACGGTCATCGCTTCTTCCAGAATAAACAGCGGGAAGCGAAGAGGCCCACGAACCGTTCTTGCGAAGGCCCGTTTCCCCGTCGCGGAACACCCCGTCCGCCGGTCCAAAATCGTCCACGCTGGCAGGTCTCCCGGCTTCCGGAGCAGGGTTTCCCCTTCGATCCCCGCCTTCCCGATCCCCAAGGGATCAGTGGCTTCGGGCATCTCTCCGGTCACGGTCGCGGGGGCGGCTGCATTTTGGAACCAAATCTTGCCGATTCGGACCCTATCGCATTCCCTCTTCGCCTGTCGTAGGACAGGAACCAACGCGGGGCCACCATTTGCCCCCCACCGCCTCTTGTCAAGCCGAAGGACCCCGTCCGATGACGTCAGAACCGGATACCCAGACGGGCGACCAAACCGACGCCCGTCACGCCTCGAAAATGGCGAAGAAGAAGGTCGCCCGCGACAAGATCATGGCGACCAAGAGCGGCGAAAAGGGCCTCATCATCGTCCACACCGGCGCAGGCAAGGGCAAGTCCTCCTCGGCCTTCGGAATGATCGTCCGCTGCGTCGCCCATGGCTTCCCCTGCGCGGTCGTGCAGTTCATCAAGGGCGCCTGGGATACCGGCGAGCGCCGCATGCTCACGGGCCATTTCGGCGACCTCTGCCAATTCCACGCCATGGGCGAAGGCTTTACCTGGGAGACGCAGGACCGCACCCGCGACATCGCCGCCGCCCGCGCCGGCTGGGAGAAGGCCAAAGAGCTGATCCTTGACCAGAATCTTCGCATGGTCGTGCTCGACGAGATCAACATCGCGCTGCGCTACGACTATCTCGACATCGCGGAGGTCGTCGAATTCCTCACGACGCAGAAGCCGCCGATGACGCATGTCGTGCTCACCGGACGCAACGCCAAGGACGAGCTGATCGAGATCGCCGATCTCGTCACCGAGATGACGCTGGTCAAGCATCCCTTCCGTTCCGGCATCAAGGCGCAAGCCGGCGTCGAGTTCTAAGAACTCGCGATGGCGCGCACATTGATGATCCAGGGGGCCGGCTCGGACGTGGGCAAGTCGCTCATCGTCGCCGGTCTCGCGCGCGCCTTTGTGCGACGCGGCCTGCGCGTGCTCCCGTTCAAGCCGCAGAACATGTCGAACAATGCTGCCGTCACGATCGACGGCGGCGAGATCGGCCGCGCCCAGGCGCTCCAGGCGCTCGCCGCCGGCGTCGAACCGCACACGGACATGAACCCGGTGCTGCTGAAGCCCGAGACGGATGTCGGCGCGCAGGTGATCGTGCAGGGAAAGCGCATCGCGACCGCGCGTGCGCGTGAATATGCGGCGATGAAGCCGTCATTGATGGGTGCGGTGCTGGAGAGCTTCGAGCGGCTGAAGGCGCGCGCCGATCTCGTGCTGGTGGAAGGCGCCGGCAGCCCGGCCGAGGTGAACCTGCGCAACGCCGACATCGCCAATATGGGTTTTGCGCGCAAGGCCGATGTGCCGGTCGTGCTGGTCGGCGACATCGACCGCGGCGGTGTCATCGCGCAACTCGTCGGCATCAAGACGGTGATCGACCCGGACGATGCCGCGATGATCCAGGGATTTGTCATCAACAAGTTTCGTGGCGATCCCACGCTGTTCGACGATGGCTACAAGCTGGTCGAAGAAAAGACCACATGGCGCGGCTTCGGCGTGCTGCCCTGGTTCGCGCGCGCCGGCGAACTGCCGGCAGAGGATGCGCTGGGCCTGAGCGATGCGCGCAAGCCGGGCCAATGCAAGATCGCCTGTCTCGCGCTGTCGCGGATTGCCAATTTCGACGATCTCGATCCGCTCAAGCTCGAGCCTGGCGTCGATCTCGTGATGGTGCGGCCGGGCGAGGCCATTCCCGGCGACGTCAGGCTCGTCATCATCCCCGGCTCGAAATCCACCCGCGGCGATCTCGCCTTTCTGCGCGCGCAAGGCTGGGACATCGATCTTCTGGCGCATTACCGCAGAGGCGGCCACGTGCTCGGCCTCTGCGGCGGCTATCAGATGCTCGGACGAAGCGTTGCCGACCCCGATGGGATCGAGGGCCCTGCGGGCGACACAGCGGGTCTCGGACTTCTGGATGTAGAGACGGAGATGAGTGCACAGAAGACGCTGACGCGTGTCGCGGCCGTGCATGCCGCGACGGATCAGCCGATCGAGGCTTATGAAATCCACATCGGCCGCACTGATGGGCCGGATCGCGCGCAGCCATTCGCAAGGCTGAACGGCGAACCGGAAGGCGCGATCTCGCGCGACGGTCGTGTGCAAGGCAGCTATCTGCACGGCCTGTTCACGTCGGACGATTTCCGCAAGGCGTTTTTGGCGAAGCTCGACATTCCCGCCGGCGACGAGCCCTATCACGCCAGGGTCGAGAGCGCGCTCGATGCCCTTGCCGATCACATCGAAGGCCATCTCGACGTCGAAGGCCTGCTCGCGCTAGCGCGCTAGAGCCTCGGCCAGGCGCGTCCATTCGGGTTCGCCGCCCGGAAGCCCGAGGCGTAGCCATGCCGGCTCTCGCGCGAACACGCGCGACCAGATATGGCGACGCGCCAGCTTCTCCTGCGCGGCAAGCGCGTCAGGCGTCGCGTAGAGACGAAACAGCTGCGTCCCGCCAATGACCGTCCAGCCTTGCGCCTGCACCATGCCATCGAGGCGACCGCAGTCACGCACGAGCCGCACGGACGTGGCCTCGGCCCAGGCATCGTCATGCAGAGCGCGGCAGCCGACCGCGATCGCCGCTCCCGAGACCGGCCAAGGTCCCGACATCGAGGCGATCCTGGCGATGTCGGACGAATTGCCGAGCGCGAAGCCGAGCCGCAGGCCGGCAAGGCCGTAAAACTTTCCGAAGGAGCGCAGGATCAGCAGCCCCGGCCGGTCCTCGGATGCAAGCGATAGCTGCGGGGCCACATCGGCAAAACTCTCGTCGACGATGAGACGGCCGACGCGCGGCAGCAGCGCCAGCAAATCCTTTGGCGGATGGCATCGGCCGTCGGGATTGTTGGGATTGACGACAATGACGAGGTCGGCGCCGACCAGCGCGTCGAGCTCCCCGACCTCCTGGACCTCCCAGCCCGCGGCCGAGAGGACCCCGGCATATTCGTTGTAGGTCGGCGCGAGGATGCGCGCGCGGCCGGGTGGTGCGAGTTGCGGCAGCAATTGAATTGCGGCCTGTGCGCCGCCAAGCGCGACAACCGCCGCGCTCGTGCGGTAAGCGTGCCGCGCCGCCCGATGCAGAGCCTCGATCTCGGCGCGCGACGGCAACGCGCTCCACGCGCGCGAACTCACCTCGCCCACGGGATAAGGCAGGCGGTTGATCCCGGTCGACAGATCGATCCAGTCTTCCGCGCGACCGCCGAAGCGCTGCTGGGCCTGATCGAGATCTCCACCGTGCTCGCGCATGCGCTGTTCTTTCACGCGAAGGCCAGGATCGCAAGGAGGCCGGCGAGCAGCAGCATGGCGCGACGGTAAACCGTCAATCCCCGATCGATGTCGGCGGCAAGCGGATCGCGCGCACCTTCATTCAACCAGGGCTCGTTGGTGGTGCTGCCGTGATAGATCCGCGGACCGCTGAGCCGCACGCCGAGCGCACCCGCCATGGCGGCTTCCGGCCAGCCGGCATTGGGCGAACGATGACGGCGCGCGTCCCGCGTCATGCACGACAGCGCCTCTGATCGCTGGGGCGCCAGCAGCACGAACAGAAATCCGGTCAGCCGCGCCGGAATGAAGTTGGCGACATCGTCGATGCGCGCCGCGGCCCAGCCGAAGGCTTCGTGCCGTTCGGAGCGATGGCCAATCATGGAGTCCAGCGTGTTGATCGCCTTGTAGCCCAAAATGCCGGGCAGACCGAACAGCGCGCCCCAGAACATGGGTGCGACGATGCCGTCGGAGGCATTCTCGGCGAGGCTCTCGATCGCCGCGCGCGCGATGCCGGCCTCGTCGAGCGTCAGGGGATCGCGGCCAACGATGCGCGAGACCGCGTCTCGGGCGGCGGCGATGTCACCGGCCCGCATGGGATTTGCGACGGCAGCAACGTGGTCGTGCAAGGAGCGCAGCGCGACCAGCGGCCAGGCGAGGACGCCGACCAGCACGATCTGGATCCAGCCCAAGGGAAGCAGGGACTGCAGCGCCCAGCCGAGCGCGACGGAGAGCCCGATCACCGCGAGCGCTCCGGCGAGACCAGCGGCGCGGCGAAATGCCGGCGGATCAGACGGTCGATTCCAGGCAGCGTCGATGGCAGAAATCAGCCAGCCCAGCCAGGTGACGGGATGGCCGATCCGCGCGAACAACCACGACGGCCAGCCCAACAGGGCATCCACCGCCATCGCCACGACCATCGCACCGGCAAAACCCACGCACGCCTCCTGTCCCGCCCCTGTTGCGCAAACCCCAGCCGGAGCGCAAGCCGCCGGCCGGCGGATTTCGGCTTTGTCTTTGCCCAAGTTTGGTGATTAGTGCTGGCCGACAGGAGACTTCATGGCCGTCATTTTGATCACCGGCGGAGCACGGTCCGGCAAGAGCAAACGTGCGGAAACGCGCACGCGCGCCTTTCCCGGGCAGCCGGTCTATGTCGCAACGGCCGAGGCGCTCGATGCGGAAATGGAGACGCGTATTGCCATGCATCGCGCGCGCCGCGGAACCGACTGGATCGAACGCGAAGTGCCGCTCGATCTCGTCGAGTCGCTGCTCGCAACTGATGGCGGCGGCGCAAGGCTGGTCGACTGCCTGACGCTGTGGCTCTCCAACCTCATGCATGCGGAGCGCGACTGGGAGCGCGAGGTGAGCGAGCTCGCCGCCGCCCTGCTCCGCCTGAAGAGCCCCGTCGTCCTTGTCACCAATGAAGTCGGCCTCGGTATCGTGCCCGACAACGCGCTGGCGCGCAGCTTTCGCGACGCCGCCGGGATCATGAACCAGACCATCGCTGATGTCGCCGACGAGGCCGAGTTCGTCGTCGCCGGCCTGCCGATGAAACTGAAATGATGCCGCGCGCCGAGCTTCTGCGGGATCTCATCGCCGATCTCAGGATCGCGGCGTCCTTTGTCACGATCCTGCCGGTGGCATCGTCGGAGCCAGCCGGCGACGGCGCCATCGCGCGCGCGACCTGGGCGCTTCCCGTTGCGGGACTGGTGGTCGGCCTTGCCGGCGCTTTGGTTTATGCGATCGCCAGCCGGTTCGGTCTGACATCGAGCCTCGCCGCCCTGCTCGCGCTGGCCGCGACCGCCCTCGTCACCGGCGCGCTGCACGAGGACGGCCTTGCGGATACTGCCGACGGGCTCGGCGGCGGCCGCACGCGCCAACGCAAGCTCGAGATCATGCGCGACAGCCGGATCGGCACCTATGGCGTCTGCGCGCTGATCCTGTCGTTCGGCCTGCGCTGGAGCGCGCTCGCGGCGATCGCCAATCCGTGGGCCGTCGCGCTCGCGCTGTGCGCTGCGCATACAGCGGCCCGCGCGGGCTTGCCGGCGTTCATGTCGCAGGTCGCGCCTGCACGACCTGACGGCCTGTCGGCGAGCGCCGGATCACCGCCGGGCCGCAGCGTTGCGATCGCATTCGCTGTTGGGATCCTCGCGCTCGTGCTCGCGCTTGGGCCGGGCAAGGCGCTGGTGAGCCTGATCCTGCTCTCCCTCGCCGCCCTGATGCTGGCGCGACTTGCCATCCGCCAGATCGGCGGGCAGACCGGCGACATCCTCGGCGCATTCGAGCAGACCGGCGAGATCCTGATCCTGCTGGTTGCCGCAGCTTTTCAGATCGGAGGGTGATGCGATGGTCGAATTCGACGACACCTTCCGCCAGCACTTGCGCGAGCTGTTCGTGTGGCGCCGCGACGTGCGCCGCTTTCGCGCCGATCCGTTGCCTGACGGCGCCGTCGATCGCCTGATCGAGACGGCCTGTCTCTCGCCTTCGGTCGGCCTCAGCCAACCCTGGCGCTTCGTCATCGTTGACGACGCCGCACGGCGTCGCGCCGTGATCGACGACTTCAAAGCGTGCAACGCCGACGCCTTGAATGCCTATGCCGGTGAGCGCGCAGCGCGCTATGCGACGCTGAAACTGTCGGGTCTCGAACAGGCCCCCGGCCACCTCGCCGTGTTCGCGGACAAGGCCAGCGACATCGGTCACGGCCTCGGCCGCGCGACAATGCCGGAGACGACGGAATATTCCGTGGTCGCGGCGATCACCGCGATGTGGCTCGCCGCGCGCGCCGAGGGCATCGGGCTTGGCTGGGTATCGATCCTCCATCCAGATCGCATCCATGCCATTCTCGACGTCCCGGACAACTGGAAGTTCATCGCCTATCTCTGCATTGGCTATCCGGAGGTCGAATGCGACCGGCCCGAGCTGGAACAGGCGAAGTGGGAGCAGCGGCGCGGCGCGGAAGAATTTACGTTGCGGCGTTAATCAGACCGCATCGCAGTCCATCGGCTCGCATTGCGAGCGAAGCGAAGCAATCCAGGCTTGCGAGCGCAGCGAAGCAATCCAGAATCTTGCCGCCGAAGCAGTCTGGATTGCTTCGTCGCAAAGACGACCGAGAGCTTCAGCTACGACTTGCTCCTGCCGGCCACTGCCGCGACAGGCGCCGGACTTTCCTGCTTCTGGAACATCAACAACGGCCGGAAGATGACGCGGCCATAGGCCTCGTAATGGTTCTGGGTCGAGACAGCCATCTTCAACGGCGTCGCGTAATTCGCCTCGAACGTCATGAACGAGGCGTAGGTCCAGGAGAAGCCGATGCCGACCGAGCCCAACTCGGTGATCCCGGGGAACGTCGAATACACCGCACCCCAGTCGGTGAAGATGTAGGTGTCGAAACCCCTGAGCCATTGCGACCAATTGTAGTGCAGCTCGGCGTTGAAATAATAGCCGCTGTCACCGGATGCCGAGTTGGAGGGATAACCGCGCACGGTGGTGGGACCGCCGATCGAGAAGATCTGGTCGCCCGGCAGCAGCTTCTCCTGTGTGTACTGCCAGCTCGCCAGCACATTGGTGCTGAAATTTGCAGGCCCTGCGGCGCTGGTCGCGAACATCGAGCCGGTATAGGTGTTGAACGTGCGATTATTGCCGAGCACGTGGTCTTGCCACGTGATGTAGTTCACCGCCGGCGACACCGTGATCGAATAGGTGTTGCCGGAATTGGTCACCGAGAGGCCCGCCGTGGCCTTGTCGTAATGATCCTGAGTCACGGCGACGGTGGCGAAGCGGCTGACCGTCTTGCCCTCGGTCTCCGCGGCGTTGAGCAGCACCAGCCAGTTCTGCGTCACCCAGACCGGCTGGCTGAAATTGACCGCGGCCTGGCTCGAGCGTCCGGTGACGTCGAGCGCGACGAACGGTCCCTGGATGATCTTGATCTTGCCTTCGGTATAGCTGACGCCGGCGCGGCCGCCCCAGGGATTGACCGGGATGCTGTAGGCGACATTGCCGTTGAGATTGCCGTCGGAACGAACGCCGTAGAAGGTCAGGCGGTCGTCGACGCCGAACAGGCCGTGGCGCTTGTAGAAGGCCCCACCCTCCCAACGCCCGGTGTTTTCCGCGCCCTGGTTGTCGGTGAAGAGCTGCAAGGTGTCGACCGGCGGCTCGATCACGGCGAACTGGAGATCGGTCAGGCCGAAGCTCGTGCCGGGCTGCAGCAGCGCCTTGATCTGCACGTCGTTGGTTCGGTTGAACCAGATCACGTCGCGATTGAGTTTTGGAACGTCGAGGACCTCGCCTTCGGGCTCCTTCACGCGCTGAAAGATGTACTCGGTGCGGGTCTGCTTGTTGCCCTCGATGGTCGTCTTCTGCAGCCGGCCTTCGGTCAGCTTGACGCGGACGATGCCGCCCTTGGCATCCTGCTCGGGCAGCGTCGCAATGCCCGTCACGATGCCGCGCTCGGTATAGATGGCGTTGATGTCGGCGACGAGCTGCAGCAGCGAGGCGATGTCGACGTTCTTGCCGACATACTTCTTCGCGATCTCATCGAGCTCGGCCGGCGTGATGAACTTGGAGGCGTCGAACTCGACCTTGCGCAGGCGGAATTTCGGCCCGCCCGGCTTCAGGAGCTGGGACTTCTCCCGCTCGCCGCCAATTACCGCCGGCCCGTTGAGCTTGGGCGGCGCGCTCTGCTGTTCGAGCTGCCGGCGTTGCCGGTCGACGTCGTTCTGGATCACGCCGGGATTGATCGAGGGCACCTGCGCGCGCGCAGGCGCGATCCAGCTAGCTGCTAGCCCAATCCCTAACGCTGCCCCCCAAATCCGCATCCCGAGTCCCGTTACCATGCCTGTGCGAGACGGCCGATGGCCGGCTTCGTCGCCTCATTCGCCGCGTCTTTCCAGCCGGCGCGTCCCACGCGCTGACCCTGCCGGCGCAGCTTGCGCATGTCGCTCAGTCCCTCGATGTTGACGGCGGGACCAGAGCCGATGGTCTCGACCGGCCGCGGCGTCAGCAGCGCATCGAGCCGCGCCTTGCCGGAGAGACCGAGCAGGTAGAACGTCCCCCCGTCCTTCTTCGCGAGCCAGGTCTCGATGTTCTCGCTGCCCTCGCCGTCGACCGGGATGTTGCGCACCATGCTGGCGCCGGTGAAGTCGTAGCAGCAGGTGTGGGTCGGCCCATAGTTGCTAACGGTGGCCGAGACGTCGCCGGTGTAGAACACCACATAGGCGTTGCTGACATTGGCATTCCCGACCTGGCTCATCGTGAACACGCCACCCGGCTGGTAGAGCTGCAACGTCGGCCAGTTGGACGGCGCCGGCGTACGGTTGTTGAGCAGCACCTGCTGGGTTGCCGTGGTCAGCATCAACTGGCCCGGGACATAGCCGTTCAGGATCGCGACCGCGTGCGCATCAGTCCAGAAGTTCGCGTCCACCACCTTGAACTGGTTGATGATGATGCTGTCCGGATCGATCGAGATATTGGCCGAAGTCGCGACGCCGCCGTTATGGCCGGTGATGTTCATGATCAGCGGAACCGACGGGTTCGAGCGGACCTGCTCGCCCTTGACGTTGATGGTATCGGCGGCGAGATCGAGCTCCTTGACCACGCTGACCCAATCAATGGTCAGGTCGCCCGATGAAGTCAGCTTGATCACGTTGCCGCTGACCCGGTCGAGCGAGACCGATCCGGCCACATCGAAATGCGTATCCCCGCTGGCCGAGATCGATCCGCCACGGAGCGAGCCGGTGTCGGACTTGACGTTGAGGTCGCCGGCGTCGCCCGGGATGCCTGTCGTGGTGAGCTGGCTGAAGACGATGTCGTTGACGGCGTGCAAGGTCTGTGTGCCGCCGCTGATGGCGGTGCCAACGGTAATCCCCCCGGCGGTCGCGGTGACGTCGAGTGTGCCGCCGGCCGTGAGATTATCCCAATGAACCACGGTGCCGCTCAGGACCGCGGTGCCGGTCGCGGCCGTGAGGTTATGACCGGTGTTGGTGCCCGCCGCGATCAGCCTTGCCGAGCCGTTGGCCGAGACCGAGCCCAGCGTCGGCACGCCGCCCGACATCACCGTCTGCGCCAGGATGAAGCCGTTGTCCGCATTGACGTTGATGCTGCCGGCGTCGCCGCTGTAGCCGGTGGACGTGAGCGACTTGAACGTCACGTTCTGGGTGGCGTGGACCGTCTGCGAGCCGCTGCTGTCGGCGGTGCCGATGACGATGCTGCCGTTGTTCGCGACGGCGCTGAAGGTGCCGCTCGCGCCTGCATCCGTACCTGCCAGCACCTGGTCGAGCGTCAGGCCGCCGGTGCCGAGGATGTCCACACTGCCCTTGACCGCCGAGAGCAGGCTCGCCTCGGTGTCGGTCAGAGACTTCAGATAGATGTCGCCGGCACTCGTGCTTGCCGACAGCCGCGCGGCACTGAGGATGAACCGCCTCGCCGCGTTGCCGATGCCGTTGGACGCGCTCAGCGAAACTTCGGCGCCGGAGCCGGACGCGACGAATTTGGTCTGGCCGTCGCCATTGTCGATGATCGCTCCGAGCGAGGCGACGCCGCCAGCGGTGACGATGATCGAAGGCGCATTCGAGGCCACCGCATAGGACAGCGACGAATTCAGCTGGCCGATGGTCGCGTCGCCGGTGGTGGTCACGGAGATCACGCCGGCCGCGTTGATGGCGGAGTAAGCTCCCATCGACAGTGTCGCGGCTACCAGCGTCATCCCGCCGGCGCTGCTGGTCGCAACCACCGGCGCCGTGCCGGTGCCGGCCGCGAAGGTCATGCCACGGTTGGCGAGGAGCTGCATCAGGCCGCCGCTGGCGAGGTCGGCATTGATGGTGAGCGCGCCGCGCGCAACGTTCAGCGTCAGTGCGCCGCCGGATGTCAGCGTCCCATAGGCGCCGCTGGTGCCGACCACGAGGTCGCCGGTGACCGCCAGGATGCTGAGATCGCCGACCGCCGAGCCGGTCACGGCGCCGGAGATATTCACCTGCACCGGCTGGAAGGTCGAGCCGTTGAAGCCGATGCTGCCGCCGGCGCGCAGATCGAGATCGGTGCCGAGAATATGGATCGCGGTACGATCCGTGAAACCGGACTCGGCGTAGATGCTGCCGGTCGCCGCGAGCTGGATTGCATTGCCGGCGGCGATGTTGCCGACGATGAGATCGCCGGTGGTCTGCTTCACATAGATGCCCTGCGCCGACGAGACCTGGTCGAGCTGGTCGTTGGCCGGGTCGGCAAAGGCGATCTGGATCGCGTTCGCGTTGGTCGCGGGATTGCTTCCGGCAGCGCCGGGGGCACCGACATTGCCGTGCTCGGCGATCAGAGTCAGATTGCCGATATCGCCGGAGATCACGGGCGTACCGGTCACGCCGGCGGCGGCGGTGATGCTGGTCACGGCGTCGAGCTTGACGTCTCCGCGGCCGGTCACCTCGATGCCGTTGGCCTGCGCGGCCGCGATCGGGCCGTAATTCGCGGTGATGCCGCCGAGCGTGAGGCTGTTCTTGCTGCCGAGATAGATGTTGGTCAGCGCCTTGGCCGAGATCGCGATCGGGTTGTCGACGACGACGAGGTTCTGCTGCGACAGGCTGACCGTATAGGTCACGACGTGGGTGGTCGGATCCGTGACCGCGCCGACGGTGAGCTGACCCGGACCGGCCGTCGCGAGCAATCCCCTCTGCGCCGGCGTCAGCGACGAGGAATCGACGCTGGTGAATGTGAACGTCTGAGGCGCTGCCGAATTGCCGACCGAGCCGTGCGGCGCGTAGAGCATGATCTGGTTGGCGCTGACATTGGCCACGACGTTCTCGTCGATCGGCGGCGGCGCCGCGCCGACGGCCGACGACGAGACGGTGTAGGCGAGCTGGCTCTGCGTCCACTGCGCGCCCGCGGTGATGATGCCGTAGACCCGCTCGGTCGACGCGAGCGCATAGGCGTAGTTCGCATTGTAAGTGTTCAGCGCCGTTTGCAGCGCCGTATTGCTCGGTAGGCGCTGATTGGCTGTCGTTACGCCGTCGAACAGCTTCGTGAACAGCGTCGACGACAACGAGCTGCCGAACACGGTCCCCAGCGGATCTGCCGGTGCCGTGCCGAGCAATGTCGTCAGCGACGTCTTGAGCTCGTCGGTCGTGATCTTGCCGAGCAGGAACTGGTCCCTCAGGAACCGCGTCGTGGCCTCGACCTTCATGTCCGTCGTCGAGACGTTTGCGGGATCGATGCCGAGCTTGGCCGCCACCTGCGCCCGCAGCACCGTCAATCCCACCGAAGTCGGGTTGTAGGTGCTGCCGTTCGCGAAGGCGATGTTCTTGAGCTGGAAGTAGTCGTTATAGGCCGACGTCACCATCGACTGGTAGCTGTTGACGGCGTTGGTGGCGGCGTTGCCACTGAGCAGGTCGAGGCTGGTCCAGACGTCCTGGAGATGCTGGCTCTGCGCCTGGGTGAGACCAACCGCCGCCCTTCCGTTCAGGATGCTGGCCTGGTTGCCGTCCGAGCCGGCCGCCTCGAGGAACACCGGGCCGCCGCTCGACTGGACCGTGCCGAGACGCAGGTCGCCCTTGGACTGCACGATGTAGGTGCCGGTCGCCGATGCGCTGTCGAGAACCCCGCCGTCGACGGTGCCGCCGGCCTGCGTCGTGCCCGTCGCCTGGATCACCAGCGGATTGATATTGGTCAGGGTGCTCGCGCCGTTGATGACGGCGCTCGTCGCGCCGATCGCGCCGGCGGTGGAGTTGATCTCGACGTTCTTGCCGATCACGACGGGGTTGGCGACGTCGTAGGGCGAGGCCGAGTTGATGTCGCCGGTCGCCGAGATAAAGACGCTGCCCTGCGGCGTGCTTCCTGCCGAATTCACCTTCACATGGTTGATCGAAAGCGAGCCGACGGCCGCGATCGCGATGTCGTGGTCGATCGAACTGGCCGTCAGGCTGCCGCCATAGACCTGCACCTGGACGGGAACACCGTTCGCGCCGATCGTGCCGATGCCGCCATCCGCCGAGAGAATGACGCTCCGGCCCGATATCATCGGGTTGTTCGCGTTCGTGCCGCTGGTGATAGCCGAATTGGCTCCCGTGGCGCTGACCGTCGTCGTGCCCGAGAGGTTGTTGATCGGACCGTTGACGACGATGCCGGAGTTGGAAGTGACCAGAACCGTGCTGTTGCCGCCGCCGCTGAACGAGATGTTGATCGGGTTCGACGCCTTGACCGTATTGGTCAGCGTAAGGGTCAGGTGATCATAGATATTCTGGTACCAGTTATATTGGTTGTCCGTGCCGCAGCACTTCTCGGGATGGGTGTTGCCGCCACCGGTGTGATAGGAACCGGTCGCGGTGACGACTTCCTGGAAGTTCGATGTCTGTGGGCCAGTGCTGCCGCCGCCGCCCTGGGCCTGTTGCACGTCCGAAACCAGGCTGATGGTGCGGGTCCAGTTCTGCCCGGTGGCCGAGTTGGGCGTATAGTGCCATCCGTAGTCGAACTGCGTCGAACTCGTCGGACGATCCAGCGTCGCCATGTCGACCCACTGGTAGAACATGTTTGCCTTGGTCGCGTACTGGATACCTGCCGTGCCGCTGAGGCTCGTCAACATCGTGTCGGTGTAGTGGCTCGCATTGACGCCGCTCGTTTGATACGTCGACACCTGCTGGCCGCCCGCAGCGGACGGATTGTAGACGTACCACGTCGTCTGCTGCTTGAGCTGATCGACGATCTCGATCACGCTCGGCGCGCTGACGCCGGTATTGATGGTGTTGGTGACGAGCTGCAGACCGGTCGTGTTGTTGACCGCGATCGAGCCGGCGCCACCTTTGACCGCGATCGTGCCTTGGGAGACACCGTCCTGGGTCGAGGTCGAGATGATCCTGCCGTTCAGATAGACGTAGCCGCCCGAGCCCTGCACCACGCCGTTCACGAGGATCTGGTCGGTGAGAGCGTTGTACTTCACCCCGATCTTGATGTCGCCGGCGGCCTCCGTCGTCGCGGACGCCGTGATGTCGTAATAGCTGCCGTTCTGGGCGTTGACCTGGGCCTGGGCAAAGTCCGCGCCCGCATTGCGGCTCTTGAGGTCGTTGATGGCGGTCAACGTGGAGCCTCCGATGTCGACCGAGTAATCGCTGCTCGTGCCGCTCTGGATGGTGCCGTTGATGTTGATGACCCCCGCCGAGATGATGATCGCCTTGCCGAAGATGAAGGGCGCGTTAGCCGGCGGGTTGGTCCCCGTGCTCGAGTTCGCGGCCGAGTTCGAAGACGCGGTCTTCGGCGTGATCACGTCGGGCTGGATATTGACGACCTGGAAGTAGGCAGAGCACCCCGCGCAGTTGAATGGCGAGTAATACGTAGCCGTGTGGTTGGTGGTGGTGGTGTTGCCCTGTGCGTCTGTCGAGGTCGTGGTGTAATCGTAGGTCGAGTTGCTGTAGACGCCTTGCCCGGTATAGGTATTTCGCTCCCACGGCGCGGTGGAGATGGTCTGAGCCGTCGGGCCCTCCATGATCGCGAGCGTAGCAGCGTTAGGCACGCCGCCGACGTTCGGGTTACCGGCGCCGGGCGCACCCTGGCCCATCGGCAGGAAGATCGCCGAATAGAGCGACAGGCCGTCGTAATACAGATCCAGCATGCGCGCGGTGAAGATGGTGCTGTTGCTCGCCGTTTGCTGAACGCCGTTATTGCCGTCGACGCAGCAATAGTAGGAATACGGGTGACCGCCGCCCGCGCCGATATGCGGGCTGTTCGCGTAATCGCCATAGGCGCCGAGATAGGTCGCCGCCGCCATCACCGCCGTCAGCGTGTCGTTATCACCCGGCTTGAATTCGACACCCGACCATTGCGAGAGAACATCGTGGTTGGAGGTGTAGAAGCTGCCGATGCCGCCGAGGAAGACGAACGAGCCGTTGGGCGCCACCATCTGGACAGTCGCGGCGTTGAGCGACTGCGACGCGACGATGCTGCCGAGATTGTTGGTGATCTTGAGCAGGCCGTTCTCGTTGTTGACGACGCCGTCGAAATAGATGTCGGGCGTGCGGGTCAGCTGGTTGCCGTTCTGGTCGACGCCGAGTCCGCTGGAGGGATCCAAGCGGTTGTAGGTGGCCGAGATGTCGATGATCGGCGTCGCGCTCGGCGTGGCCGTGAAGGTCACATTGGAGTGCGAATCCGGGTCGACATGGTCGATCTGGCGGTAGGTGATGTTTCCTCCGGTGATATTGGTGACCGTGAGGTTGGCCAGGTCCATGAAGTCGAGGCCCCTGTTCTCGATCTTGATCATCGGCGAGCTGCGCGCGATGACCGCCGGCGCTGCGGGGTTCGTGCCGCTGTTTCCGGTCAGCTTCTGCGCCAGAATCGAGACGTTGCCGGCGGACACCAGCATATCGCCGAACGCGAAGGCATTGCCGGCGGCGTCGGAGGTATACGGCGCCTGCTGGATCAAGGCGTTGATCTGGCGCTGGAAGTCGCCGGTCGGATCGGTGCCCGACGGCGACATCGTGGCGGGCGCCGCGGGCGTCGCCGCCGCGAGCTGCGAGCGGATCTGCGTCTCGGTCAGGCCGGTCAGCGTGGCGAGCTGGTTGACGACGCTCTGGTAGGGATTGAAGCCGCCGACGATGGTGTACTGGACCACCTGGTGGTTCCAGCTCATCATCGGGTTGAAGTGATCGACGTCGGCGACATATTCGAGGGTGGGCGTCGACGAACCGCCGGACAGCAGTGACGAGTAAGGACTCGTCGTGCTCGCGGTCGGTGCGCCCGCACCAACGTCGATCGTAATGGTGATATCGTTGTTGATGCCCGCTACCACCAGGCCATCGAGTGCGACGTCGCCGGTTCCGCTGGTATGGCTGTGGTTGTCGCTGTTCTTGGCGCTGAAGATGTCCAGATACGGATTGTAGTTGCTGCCATTGCCGGAGGCGGTGACCTGTCCCTGGGTCGCTCCCAGGGAAATGTTCTGGACGCCGAGCACGGTCGAGGTGTTGGCGAGCGTCAGGCTCGTGGTGTCATCGGCATTGGCCGTGCCGCGGTAGAGCGTGGAGATCGGAATCGCGGTGTTGTTGTAGACGACCGTCGTCGCGGTAGCCTGAACGCTGCTGAAGATGATGGTGTCGCCCGACATGCCGGCATAGATGTTGATCTGGCCCCAGGCCTCGACCTTGGCGTTGTTGCCGACGTTGACGGCCTGGTTGGCGTGAACCCAGCTGTTGGTGCTGGCGCCGACGCCGGCGATCGCGCCGTAGAGACTGGCATTGGCGTTGTTGGACGCCGCCATCTTCGCAGCCGTGCCGATATAGATCTTGCCGGCGCTGAAGAGTTCGCGGGCATTGATGTTGACCGCGAGCATGGCGTTCGCCGTCATGTTGGATTCGGCGCCGCCGCCGGCGAAGAACGCGGCTGTGGCCAGGCTCGCCGTGTCGTTGGTATTGAGCGTGTTGTAGGCCTCGATGTTGATCACCGCCGCCGATGTCCGCGGATCGCCGTTGAGGCTCAGCACCGTCCCGGCGCCGATATTGGTGGTGACGGTCTGGGTGACATGCGTGTTGCTCAGTGCCGCAGCACCCGCGAACACGCCACCGGAGCCCGACCGCGCGCCGCCACCAGCCTGGGTGACGATGTCGTTGGCGATGACGACCATGTCGCCGCCGGCCGAGTTGATGATCAGATGAGGTCCAATGTCGACGGTCGTGGTCGCGTTGACGTCGTTCTGCGCGCTGCCTCCGGAGACGCCGGCCGTGGACGCCTGGTAGGCATCGCCGCTGGCGGCATAGTTCGTGGTGTGCTTGGCCTGGATGTTGAGGCCGCCGAAGAACAGCGTGTCATCCGTTGCGCCGCCGTCGAACCGCGCATTGGTCACGGCGGTCGAACTGGTCGTCGCGACCGCGGCAGCGCCGGCATAAGTGCCACCCGCGCCAACCGTCGCATTGGAGACGTTGATGTCCTTGCCGGTCGCCGTGATCTGGAGGATACCGGTGTAGTCGGCGTGATTCAGATGGGTCGCGCCCATATCGTCGGGGGCGCCCAGATAAGCGTAAGTGTGCGCGCTCGACGACGTCTGGGCGACCGTCGCACCCACTGCCAGGAAGCCGGTCGAAAGGCCGGTCGCCTGGGCGTATTGGCTGCTGTCGTTCTGGGCCGTGATGACCACGTCGGCGTTGGGAAGCGTAATCCCGGTGCCGCCATACGCGCTCACCGTCGCGTTCTCGGACGCCCTGGCGTAGCTGCCCTGTGCACCGATCAGCGAGCCACCGCCGCCAGCGAGCGACCAGGCGTAGGTCGTCGTGCCGCTCGTCGGAACCAGCGCCATCGCGGTCACGGCGAGCGCACCGCCCGAGAAGGTGGTGTTGTCGCCGACATCGGCCGTGACGGTGGCCGTCACCATCGATTCCGCGACCGACACGCCGATGGCGCCGCCGCCGACCGCGACGCCAATCGCCTTGCTCGAAAGATTGGGGGTGAGCGATGCCGAGACCAGCGTGCCGACGCCGGTCGCGGAGGTGGTGATCGATGCGCTGGAACCGATCTCGGCCAGAACAGTCGAATTTTCCTTTGCCGTCGCGACTGCGCCGTCACCGGCGACGATGCCCCCCGCGACCGCGGTCGCGGACGCCGACATTGCGCCGGCCTCGCCTGCGCCAACCGCAAGGGTCGAGCTGTTCACCGTCGCGTTCGACAGCACCTTTGCCGCGACAGAACTGGATCGTCCCGTGGTGGCGATCGATACCCCGATGGCCGCAAGGCCGCCGGTGCCGCCGCCCGCGGTCACGCTCTGCGTCGAGCTGTCCATCGCCATGACGGCGACGCCGGTGCCGCCCGTGCCGGTGACGGAGCCGCCGAGCTGGGCTGTCACGGTGTTGGCGACGTTGCCGACAGCGACGGCCGCGTCCGCGCCGAAGTAGAGCGCTGCACCGCCGGCGATCGCCTCGCTGTCGACGGTCTTGCCCGAATAAGGGCCGGTGTCGGCGTCCTTGACCCGGGCGGCGACCGTCACGGAAGGCGCCGCGACGATCGCGCTCAGATTGGCGAGCACGCTGCTGTTGACGCTGGTGTAGCCGATGCCGGCACCGATCCCGACATTCTTGGCAAAGCCGGCGCCGAGCAGGAACATCTTGGTCGCGTTGGCGCTGGTGGCGGCGACGTTGACCTGCGTGCCGGTCACATTGCCGCCCGCGATCTGGGCGGTGACGCCGTCATTGCCGCCGGTCAGGACGGTGCTGATGTCGTAGGTCGAGGTTGCGTTGGCGTTGCCCGGATTGCCCGAGGTGCCGCTCGCGACCGCGTCGCTGCCGTGCGAGGAATTGGTGCCCGCGTTCACCGACGCGAGGGTGCCGTTGTTGCCCTGGTTGAGCTGGCCGGTCTGCTCGCCCAGCGTGTCCGGATCGGCGGTGTTGGTGCCGACGATGATGACGCCGACGGTTGCGCCGATGCCGACGCTGCCGCCGATGCCGGCGGTGACTGCGTAGGACAACACTTCCTTGGTGCTGAGCGCGCCGACATTGATCGCGCCGGACGAACTGAGGTTGCTGTTGCGGCTTTCCGCAATGGTCTGGCTCTTGAAGACGATGACGTTGGCCGCCGCGCCAACGCCAACGCCGGATCCGCTGGCGGCAATCGAGAGCGCGCCGGCAATCTCCTTGATCGCAACGTCCTCGGTGGCGTTGATGGTGACCGCGCCAGCCGCGCCGCCCGTGGGGGACTGCAGCGTGGTGTCGTAAACGCCCGCGATGGTGGTGTTGTTGGCAATCTCGATATTGGCCATGCCGGCGATCGCCGCCGTGCCGGTCGAAAGCGCCCCGCCGATCGAATAGGCCTGGAAGCGGTTTTTCGTCGTTGCCTGGACGTCGAGCGCACCGCTCAGATTGACCGCGGTGGTGTGCGCCGCACCGTTGCCCTGGTAGTGGAACTCGTCGCCGACATAGGCCTCCGTCCGGTTCGCCGAGACCTGAACCAGGAACGCCGCGCCGACCGCGGCCTGGCTGCCATAGGCGCCCGAGCCGTTCGCCGACGCGATACCTGTGGCGTCGTAGGCGTTGACCGTGAGCGACGACGCCGTGAGGGAGCCGCCGTCGACATAGGCCTCGGTGGTTGCGACGAAGACGTTCAGCCCGACCGAGCCGGTGCCGAAACCGACTGCGATCGATGACGCGTCCTGCTCGGCATTGGCTTTCACGGTGACGGCGCCCACCGTTGCGCTCGTCGACTGCACGCCACCAACGGTCGCATTGGTGATGTACGCTTCGGTGTCACGCGACATCGTCGTGCTGAGAATGGTCGCGCCGCCGCCCCCGCTCCCGGTTGGCGGCACCACGCCGGCGCCGAACGCGCCCGAATAGGAGAAGCTGCTGGCGGCCACGTCGATCTGCGGGTCCAGCGTCGAACTTGCCAGCCGCGTGTCGATCGCCGCGCCGTCGATATAGGCCTTGGTGGATCCGCTCATCACATTGATGATCGGATTGATCATGATGGAGATGCCCGAGCCCGCAGACAGGGTGGCGACGTTGGTGACGACGGCCTGGTGCGAGCTGGCGACGACGGCGAGGCCGCGTACACTCTCCTGGGTCTCGCTCAGATCGGGCGTGGTGTCGGTGGGCGCGCTGAAGCCGCCGAGATCGATCGCGTGCGCGAGCGTGCCGCTGTTGACCGAGAGCACGTCGCTCGTGCTGGTCCCGAGCGCATCCACTTTCGTCGTCGTCCCGCTGATATAGGCCGCGGTGGTGCCGGTGATCTTGTTAGTGACCATCGAGCCCGCGCCGCCGGCCGCGCCCTTGCTGATGGACACGGCGCCGGCGAAAACACCCGCTTTGTCATTATTGCCGGCTAGCACGGCAACGTTGTTGTTCGCGATGACGTCGGCCCCGCCGGCAATGCTGGCGGTGACGTTGGTTCCCATCAGATTGGTAGCGACCGAACCTGCAAGGCCGATCTGGGAAGAAATCGCGATACCCACGGCAACTGTCGAGATGCTGGCGTTCGAGTTCGCGTTGACGGCGACACTGCCCGAGGCGGTCAGCTTGGAGCCGGCGACACCGGCGCTGACATTATTGGCAATGCTGCTGTAGACGAGCGCCAGGCCCGCGGCGCTGCCTTGCGTCGAGCCGCCAGCGACGGCGGCGGCTCCGGTGATGCTGGAATTCTCGGTCGCGGTGACGGAGATGTTGGAGGCCGTCACGGTCGATTGCGTCGTGTCGGACTGGTTGTTGCCGATAGCCGCCGAAACGGTATTGGCGATCGAGCTGATCGTCATGCCGCCGACGCCGGCAAACTGGCCGCTCGCCAGACCGAATCCGATCGTGACCGACTGGATCTTCGTGGTGTCGACCGCATTTACGCTGACTGTGCCGAGGGCCGACATCCGGACGTTGGCGATATAGGCCGAATGCGTCGTCGCGATGGTGTCATACACCATCGAAGCGCCGACATTGTTCTTGCCGGCCTGGATGGTGCCCGCAACGGAGACGATGCCGGCGCCCGGACCGTTACCCGCGCCGCCGTTGAGCGCCGCCGCGCTGAAATCTATGCAATTCGCCGTGCCGTTTCCGGCGGCGGCCGTGCACGTGTCCGATGCGAGATGACCGCTGTTCGACTTCTTGACCAGATTTCCGAGCGCCGTATCGAGGTCCGACACAGCGCCACTGTCCGCCAGCACCGTCACGCGCCCGACATTGATGTTCACCGTCGCGCTGCTGCTGATATACGCCGTCGTCGTGGGCGTAATCTCGTCGACGACGATTGCCCCGGCAAGTCCGTTGGCGTTGCTCCCTGCCCCGCCCGAGGCCGCACCCGCCGCAATCACGCTGGCGCTGTCGGCCAGCACCAGCAGGCTGTCATAGTTCGAGATCGACGTATTGCGGATATGCGCGTCGGTGGCATTAACGCCCGAGGGATCGGCAATCGACGCATAGGTCAGCGCGATGCCGACACCGGCCTTGCCGCCCGACAGATAGAGCGAACCGCCGCCGATCGCGATGTTCGTGGTCTGATAGGCATCGACCTCGATCGCGCGGTTGGTCCCCGTCGCGAAGCCCGTGATCGTCGAGTTCTCGATATAGGCATTGGCACTGTCCGTGACGATGCCGACGGATCCCGACAGAGCGAGCGCATTGGCTGACGTTCCGCCGGCCACGCCGAGGGCGACGACGGTTTCCGACCCGCCATTAAGTGCCTGCACCGTCACAGACATCTGGTTCTGCATCGTGGTGCCGGAGATATAGGCGAGCGTGGCATTGTTGGACATCGCCGCCGCGATGGCGGCGCCGATCGCGGCTCCCTGAGACGACCCGCCCGACATGTTGGCCGCGGCGGAGCCGGAGCCGTTGCTCAGAATCGTGTCGTTGAGCGCCTGCACGATCGTATTCGTGTTCACCGCGGTCGCCGTGGTGAATTTGTTGACCGACGTATTCTTTATATAAGCACTGGTTCCGAGCGAGACGTCGCTTACGGACGAGCTGCCCGCAAGGTCCATGGTGAAGCCGCTCGTGCTCGATCCGGAGCCCGAGCTGATCTTGTTAGCAGCCAGCGCGATCCCGGCCGGCCCGCCGGTCGCGGCGGCACCGGCGGCGTTCGCCTTGTCGGCGAAGCTGGACAATGACGGCTCGCTAATCGAAGCCGCGACGGCCGCGGACGTGATCCGGCCAGAGGTGGTGGCGCTGATCGTAAGGTTGTCGGCGTTGACCGAGCCGCTTCCGCCGCCGTTGCCGGCAAACGGATCGTTGCTGCTGAACGGACCGGACCGGATGTCGGAATGGTTGTCGCCGATATAGGCGGACGTATCCATATTCGCGCCCAGATAGGCAACGGACAATCCAACCGCCGAACCGCCGCCGACATTGACCGCGCCTGCGATCGTCACGACCGAGAGATCCTGCTGCGCCAGGACGTTGAGCGTCGGAGAAAAGACGCTGGCCTGGCTGGAGATCGCGGCGTGCGTCGTGTTGTTGAGGAAGCCGAGCGAGGTGATGCCGTTCAGAGCCAGCGCGCCGCCGGCCTTTCCGGACGACGGCGCGACCGCGACGAACTGATCCGAGGTGATCGCGTTGACGGCGATATCGTCCGCCGCCCGCAGCGATGCACTCTCCGAAACGCCGGCGATCGTGCTGGTGTTGAACTGGACGAAATTGAGCGATCCGCCCACCGAGGAGCCGCCGGAGGTGTTGCCGGGCAGGAAGCCGAGTGTACCGACATTGCCGGCGGCGTCGATCGACGCCGTCGTCGTCGTCGCCGCGATCTGGATGCTGGCGTCGTAAGTGTGGACGTCGCCGTTGTTCACCGTCGCAGACCAGCTGCTGCCGCAAGCCGCCGTGCATGTCGCGGTCAGGCTGGCGCTGCTGGCCACCCACGCCGTGGTGTCATTGTTCACGACGAAATGGTTCACCGAGCCGGCCACGGCGGCGGTATCGCCCGCGTCGGCCGTGGCGTTGGCATAGCTGGTCAGGATGTTGCCGCCGACGCCGAGATTGCCGTTGAGGTGGCTGAGAACCTCGGTCAATCCGTCCCACTTCAGCCAGGTATTGGTGATCGGCATCCAGGTGCTGGCGTCGACGGCGATGTTGGCCGCATTGATCACGGTACCGCCGCCGACATAGGCGTTCGAATTGTGATTGAAATTACCCCATGCGACCGCGGCGCTGATCGCGACCCCCTCGCCGCTTGTCGGGTCCGAGGCGATCGCGGAAGCCGTGGCGTTGCTGCGCACGCCGCGGTCGACGAGGGTGCTGACGACGACGACGTTGCCACTGACATAGAGGTTCGGTGCGCCGCCGCTCGGATTCTGGCCGATCGACGCGGTGGCGTTTTCGGTGCTGTTGGCCAGCGACAGCGCGGCGGCGGCCTTCAGATTGAAATTCACCGGCATCAGCGGGATCATATGCTGAGCGATGATCGAACCCGGGCTGGCCGTGGAGACCATGAAATCCTGGATCGCGCCGATCACGGCCGGCGTACCGACGATGGTCGAAGCCATGGTCGAGTTGCTCGTGGTGTTCGACGTCGCCTCGACCATCACGGAGCCGTTCATCCGGGACGACGTGCTGGTGCCCAGTGACGCGCCGAGCTTTGCGGTGGCCGACGTGGTGACGTCGCTGATGGCGAGCGCCCCGCCGATGCCGCCGCTCGCGTTTGGCGTGCTCAGCGCGACCGCGGTGGCACTGGTCGCGAACGAGTTGTTGTTGATCGCACGCACCGTCAGCGCGTTGCCGGATGCAATCACGTTGCCGACGGAAAGGTTCGCGCCGGTCGCGACATTGGCGGTGGTCGAGACCGAGCCGGTGGAATAGGCAACGGTCGCGACGAATTGCGCGCTGGACGTCGCCGCGACCGCAGTCACGTTCAGCGTGGCGTCATTGATGGCGTGGATGTTGAGGTTACCGCCCGCGCTGATCGTGGCGCCGGAGGCCACGTTGGTGGTGACGTTGCCGTCGAGCTTGCCGACGACGGCGGCGGCGCCGATCGGCGAGCCGCCGAGCAAGGTGCTCGCCAGCGCCGGATCCTGCGCCGTCTCCGAACCGTGCGACTTGATGTCGACGTTGCCGATGCCGTTGATGTTGGCGTGGCCGTTGATGTTCACCGTCGCCGTGGCGCTCGCGGCCACATAGCCGCCGTTGAGGCCGAGCAGCGAGGCCGCAAGCGTGGTGCCGACCAGCGTGAAGAGGCCGGGGACCGAGCTCGTGAAGCTCGATGTCGCCGTCGAGGTCGCGCCAATCGAGATGTCGCCGCCGGTGATCTGGCCGTCGATCGTGATTCCTGTGGTCGCGGTGGCCTGGCCCGAGAGCTTGGTATCAGTCGCCGTCGCGGTCAGCGTGACACTGCCGCTGGCGTAGTTCGTTCCACCAACATTGACCGCCTGGGCGAGAATCTTCGCTCCGTTGACGATGCTGATGGTCGGCGCGTCGATCTCGACGTTGATGGCGTTACCGACGGAATGGGTCTTGGTGGCGTCGAGGTTGCGGGCATCGATCACCGCATGCGCGGCCAGCGTGACCGAATTGTCGGCCTGAACCAGATAGGTGCCGCCGGCGCTGAGCGCCGCGATGGCGTTGGCCACGGACGTGTTCCCGAGGGTTACGCCGACGTCGCCCTGGCTGGCATCGCCGATCACCACATCGGTCGGGTCGATCAGCAGCGTGCCGGCCCGGCCGTTCGGCGCGGCGAGGTTGATGGTAACGCCGCTGCCGACGTCGATGACGCCGTTTCCGCTCAGCTCGACCAAGCCCGCATTGCCGGTTTTCGAGCTGGCATTGATCTTCGCGCCGCTCTTCACGGTCACGTCGTTGCCGGCCTTGACGAGGACGCCGCCGGCATCGGCGGTCCTGCTCGCCGTGCTCAAGCGTGCATTCTTGCCGAGTTCGGCCTGGTTGCCGGCCACGACCGTGATGTTGCTTGGCGTGGTGGTCCTGCTGCGCGCGGTCAGCCGTCCGTTGACGCTGGCGCTGTTGACGGCGCCGATGTGAATGGAGCCGTTGCGCACGGAAATCGCGGCAGCGCTCCGCAGCCCCTTGGAATTGACCGAGGCCGCGAACTTCGCGGCATGATCGAGATTGGCAATGTCGCGCTGGCTCGCGCCACCGACAAGGACGTTCTGCCCGGTCAGGCGCACGCCATCGATGGCATTGACCCGGCCGTAGATCCGGATGTTGCCGTCCGGCGAGACCGGGAACGAGCCCGCCATCAGATTGGCGATGGCCGAACCGTTGATCTGCCCCTGCGCGCCGATCAGGCTGTCGGTGAACTCGCGCGTCGGCGTCGAGACGTTGAGGCTGCCGACATTGACCGTTCCGCTGCGGCCGACCACGAAGCCCTTGGGATCGGCGAAATAGACGTTACCGCCGATCGCGCCATTCATGTAGGAGTTCAGCGTGCCGTTGACGTAGACCGGTGCGTCGCGAACGATGTTGACGAGATTTTGCGTGCCGGTCGGCAATTGCAGATTGACCGTGTTGCCCTGCCCGACGCTGAACTGCGAGAACGAGTTGAAGGCACTGGTGCCGGAGACGGTCGACGTCGTGACGGTGGTCACGCTGCCGGACGTCTGAAGGCTGGTCCCGGTGCGGCCGTCCGGCGTGATCACGTTCGCCGGCTGTGCCTGCAGGCGGACGCTGAACACCGGCAGGAAGACCATCTGCATCGCGCAGAGCAGTGACATCGAACGGAAACGCGCGAGCCCCCGCAGCGTCAGCTCGTCATTGTCTCGCCTTGCAGATGGTCGGCGCATTTCAGATCCTCTTCATCGGCACTGGGGCCGATCCACAACCGGGTGGGAGAATGTCGTGGCAGCGCCGCATCAGAACTGGCCGGGCGGCAGCTTGAAGATGTCGGGGCTCTTGGCGTCGGCCACGTAGAACAGCAGCAGGCTGGTCGGCGTCAGCACTCGCTGGTTGTTGTCCTTGTTCTCGAACGTGCCCTGGAGAAGCAAAATGACCGAGCGGTCCTTGGCGTCGCTGCCGCGGAACATCACGATGCCGCCGTTGACGGGCATGTTGACCGCGATGGAGTCGGGCTTGAAGCCCTCGCTGAGGAAATGGGCGCGCAGGATGTTGGCGTTGGAGAACAGCTTCTCCGGCGTGATCGCCGCGTCGGTGCCCTTCGACCAGACCGCGCCGACCTGGATCAGAGACTTCGACTTGTAGCCGAACACGTAGGAGAGTTCCGCGGTGCCGCCGTTCGGCAGCAGCTCGGGCGCCGAATAGAGCAGGCTGTGCGTCAGCTCGGATGCATTGTCCTGCGCCCTGGCGGCGTCGGGCTTCGCGCCGAAATCCTTGGCTATCGCCGCGCGCACGTCGGCCTCGTTCATCCCGAACTTGGCCGAGCGGAAGCCGTCGATCGCCTTGGAGTCGATCGCCTTGGACTTGTCGTCCGGGGCCGCTGTCTCGGCCGCGGCCGCCGACGTCGCGCCGGCAGCGACCGGCGTCCCGGCTGCTGCGGGAGCCGCACCGGCGGCGGCTCTCGGTGCCGTCGCAGCTTTCTGCTTTGGCACGGCGCCCTGGGCCGCAAGGGGGCCCGCTGCAACGGAGGTGAGCAGGCCGACGAGGGCCGGAACGAGATAGATCTTGCGCATCGAAAACCTTCGAAAAAAATTTGAAACAACGCTTCAAAAATCAGCAGCTACGAAATCGGCCTCCCCGAACCGTCATCACGACCGAGACGGAAAATGTTGCAACGCCGCAGTGCGTTACAAGGTGTCACGGAGGAGGCAAGGTTCGAACAGCGACTCTTTGGCGGCGTAGGAATACGGTATCGGGCTGCCAAACGCTGCGAATGAGCAGTCACAAACGCAATTTTTCATCAATTGTGGATGCCGGCCGTTCGCGCTAAGCATCGGCTTGGGGCAAAGCATCATGCAAAGACTTTCATGACCGAACGGCCTTCCGCGCTCGCGGTCGATCGCCGCGGGTTCATTCGCCTTGCGGGCACAACCGCCGCAGGATGGCTGGCGCTCGGCGCAACATCTGATCGCGTGAGGATCGTGGCATCGCTGACGGCGTTGCCGCTCGACGACGAACTGACCAGAAGGAGCATGATCGACAGCCCGACCTCCCGCCTGGGCGGCCTCATCGTGGGCTTGAGGCAGCGAGGCTGGGTCGAAGGCGTCAATTTCCGCCTCGAACTCCGTTCGACCTTCGGCGCGCCGGACAGACTGAAAACCGCGGTCCAGGAATTGCTGGCGCTCAAGCCGGATGTGATCCTGACCGGCTCGACGGTCGAAACCGCAGCAGTCCTGGCGGCCACCAAGACCGTCCCGATCGTGTTCGCGACCGCCAACGATCCCGTCGGCAACGGCTTCGTCGAAAGCCTCGCCCATCCCGGCGGCAACGTGACCGGCTTCACCAACAGCAGCGCCGAGATGGGCGGCAAATGGCTTCAGCTCATCCGGGAGGCGGTGCCGGATCTTGCGCGCGTCGGTATCCTGTACAACCCGGCGACCACGCCTCGCGGCGGCCGCTTCTTCCTCGATTCCATCGAGCAAGAGGCAGCACTGGCCGGCGTGTCCGTGGTCCCCGCCCCCGTCAGCGCGCCAACCGAGATCGACGAAGCCGTCAGGCCCTTCTCCGAACCGCCCAGGGCGGCGATGATTGCGCTGGTCGACAGCTTCCTGGTGGTCCACCGGCAGGCTGCGGTGGCCGCGGCGGCCAAATATCGCGTGCCCACGATTTACCCGTTCTATTATTTCATGGATGCGGGCGGCCTGATGAGCTACGGGCCGACGCTCGAAGTGCGCTCGGCTGACTATGTCGATCTCATCCTGCGCGGCACCAAGGCCGGCGATCTGCCGGTACAATCGCCGCGGAAATACGAACTCCTGATCAACCGCACGGTTGCCCGCACGCTGGATTTGACCATACCATTCACGCTGCTTGCGCGCGCCGACGAGATCCGCGAGTGAACGAGACGATCGACCAGGGAGATTCGCGGCCACCTCCCGGCCGGCTGTTCCGCAAATATCTCTACTCGATCGTCGCGCTCGCTTTCGCCGCGCTCGCCATCAACACCGGCTTCGACGTCTGGTTCTCCTATCGCGAGCAGAAACAGCTACTCGCGGCGACCCAGCGCGAGCAGGCAGCAAGCGCCGCCATCCAGATCGGCCAGTTCATTGGTCAGATCGAAAACCAGATCAGATGGCTCTCGCGCCTGCCGCCGGAGCTGTCCACGAACGAGGACCAGCGGCTGAACGCCATCCGCCTCCTGCGCCTCTCGCCGGCGATCGCGGAAATCGCCGAGCTCGACGCCCAAGGCCGCGAGCAGGTGCGCGTGTCGCGCCGTGTCGCGGACAGGATCGGCAGCAAGGCCGACCTCTCTGCTTCGCATGCCTTCCGCGGCGCCAATGAAAGCCGCGCCTATTACGGGCCGGTCTATTTCCTCGGCGACACCGAACCGTTCATGACGCTCGCCACGCGCGGAACCGGCCTGACGCCCGATGTGATTGTCGCCGAAGTCAATCTTCGCTTCATCTGGGACCTCGTCGCCGGGATCAGGGTGGGCAACACCGGCAAGGCCTATGTGGTCGATCGGATGGGGTTGCTGATCGCGCATCCCGATTTGTGGCCGGCACTGCGCCGCAGCGATCTCTCCGGCCATGCCGACGTCCGCGCCGCGCTCGATGGCGTCGGGCCGCCCTCCGGCGGCCTGGTCAAGGAGGATCTGTCCGGTCAACGCGTGCTCTCGACCTATGCTACGGTTCCCTCGCTGGGCTGGCTGGTATTCGTCGAGCTGCCGCTCACCGAGGCCTATGCGCCGATCTATGCGTCGATCGGACGCTCGACTTTTCTCCTGGTCATCCTGCTGGCATGTGCGGTGCTGGTCTCTCTCTTTCTGAGCCGGCGCATGACCGTGCCGATCCAGATCCTGACGCAGGGCGCGCGGCGGATCGGCAGCGGCGACCTCGGCCTGCGGCTCGCGATCAAGACCGGTGACGAGCTGGAGGCGCTCGGCGATCAGTTCAACCGGATGGCCGCTCACTTGCGCGAATCCTATGCGACGCTCGAGCGCAAAGTGATCGAGCGCACCTCCGAACTGGAAAAGACCCGCGACCAGGCCCTTGCCGAGCACGATGCCGCCGAGCGCGCGCGCAGCGCGGCGGTGGCGGCCAACGAGACCAAATCGCGTTTTCTCGCGGTCGTCAGCCACGAGCTGCGCACGCCGCTGAACGGCGTCATGGGGGTGCTGCAACTGCTCGACGACGGCCGCCTCGGCGAAGCGCAGCGGCGCCACCTCACCACCGCGGCCGCGTCGGGCGAAACGCTGATCGCGCTGGTCGACGGCATCCTCGAATATGCGCGCCTGGAGGCCAGCGCCGAGACTCTGGAGACCCGCGATTTCCGCCTCGACCAGCTCGTCGAAACGACGGCCGATCTGATGCGTCCGCAGGCCTCTCACAAGGGTCTCTCCTTCGATCTCGCCTGCGATGCGACGATCAATACCTCCGTGCACGGCGATCCGGTGCGTCTCAATCGCATTCTGCTCAATCTGATCGGCAACGCGATCAAGTTCACCCCGCGCGGCGGCATCGGCTTGAGCGCGGCCGCCGAGGCACATGACGATCATGTCCTGCTGCGCATCACCGTTCGCGATACCGGCATCGGCATCGCGCCCGACATGCACGAGCGGATTTTCGAGGATTTCGTCCAGGCCGACGACAGCATCGCGCGGCGGTTCGGCGGCACCGGCCTGGGCCTGGCGATCGCGCGGCGCCTGACCCGCCTGATGCGCGGCGAGTTGACGGTGGCGAGCACGCCGGGTACGGGCAGCTCGTTCATGCTTGAGGTACCGCTTGGCCTCGCCACGACCGACATCGTGCAAGGCGCGGTTCAGCCGCCATCGCGGCAGCTTCGCGTGCTGCTTGTCGACGACGACCCCGTCAATTGCGAGGTCGGCGAAGCGATGTTGAAGAGGCTCGGCCACCACGCCACCATCGCCACGAACGGCGCGTCGGCCATCACACTCGCCCGCGATCAAGCCTTCGACATCATTCTGATGGATCTGCACATGCCCGATATGGACGGCGTCGAGGCGGCATCGCGGATTCGAACGCTCGGTCTGCCGACCATGCCGCGCATCATCGCGGTAACCGCCGACATGTCGCGCCGCGCTCGCGAGCGGCTCGCGGGCGCAGGCATTGCCAGGATCGTCAGCAAGCCGATCCTGATCAATGCGCTGCGCGAGGCGATCGAGGACGATGCCCAGAACCACAAAGCCGCGCCGCAGCTCGCGGCAGGCGCCTTGATCGACCGGCATTTCCTCGATGACCAGAAGGAGCTGCTGGGCGCAGCGCAGATCGCAAGACTCCACGACCTACTGGAAGAGACCAGCGAAAAGCTGATCGAGGACATCACCAGGGCTGCGGCGACTGGCGATCCCACGCAGCTCGCACGCTGCGCACACCAACTCGGTAGCGGCGCGAGTGCGCTCGGCCTGGTCCGCCTGTTTGAATTTTGCCGTGAGGTCGAGCTGGCAGCAGCCTCGATGTCCTCTCCCGAATCCCAGAGCGCCGCCCGCGAGCTCGCCGTGCTTCGAGAGGCCTCGATGAGCGCGCTGGACGATCTGCTCCGGCCGGCCTAACAGCGTTCGGTCACTAGCGCTTCGGGCAACGGGCCTTATGCCTAGGCGTGATGGCTCGCCGACATCAGGAAATCGACATCTGCCGCGACGCGTTTCTCGAGGAACCCCATCAAAGCCTTGATGCGGGAGATGTGCAGCAGGTCCTCGTGGACGGATAACCAGATGTCGCGGACGGAAAAATAGCTGGGCAGGATCGGGTGCAGATCCTTGTTGTGGGCGGCTACGTAGGACGGCAGCATGGCGATGCCGAGCCCGTTCGATGCGGCCACATATTGTGAGACCAGGCTGGTACTGCGGAAGACGACGTGGGCCGGCCGCAGGATGTCGGACAGCCAGCGGTTCTCCTTGATGTGGATGTGCTCGTCAATGAAATCGACGAAGTCGTGATTGTCGAGGTCCTTCAGGTCGGAAGGTGCCTGTGCGCGATGCAGGTAACCGCTGGAAGCGTAGAGAAAGCTCCTGAACTCGCCGATCTTCTTCACCGAGAGTCGCCTTCCCTTTGGCTTGAAGAAGCTGATGAAGATGTCGGCCTCGCGCCGCGTCATATCGAGGAGGCGGGTATCGGTGATTAACTCGACCTGGATCGAGGGCCACGCCTTGTTGAAGGCGGCCATGCATCTCGTCAGGTACATGCTGCCGATGCCTTCCATGGCCGCAATTCGCACTGCTCCGGCGGCGTCCGCGTTCTCGGAACCGACCACGGTCTCGATGATGGCGTTGGCGTTGTTCTCCATGCCTTCGGCAAACTGGAGCAGCCGCACACCCGCTTCGGTCAGGGCGAAGCCTGCCTTGCTGCGCTTGAACAGCGTGGTGTTGAGGCTGCGTTCGAGTTCTCTCACCCGACGGCTGACGGTCGTGTGGTCGACCTTCAACTTCTGGCCCGCGCGAACGAGATTGCGGGTGCGCGCAACCTCCAGGAAGAAGATGACGTCGTCCCAATTGTAACGCAGAGTTCGCGCAGCCTTTGCCACCTCGGCCGTCCTGATATTCCCGTTCGCGAGCTTTGGCATCTAACACTCGCCACTTTCGGGCATATCGGCCGGTACCGCAACCGTCAGGCGGCGATGATCGGGGCGTAGGTCTCGACCAGCCGGTTCGCGAACATGTCGACCTTCGGGATCATCAGCTTCTGCCGGCAGACCGCGAGATCGATGTGCTTGGGCATGACAGCGCCGAGCTTGAGAACGCGCGGCGCTACGACGTTGATGTCCCAGAGCGGAAATCCCGTCGGCGGGATCACGAGGCTGCCGCCCGGATAGGGCGAATCGACGCGGTTCGCCAGCACCACCGCTACGCGATTGTCCTCGGCCCTCGGAACGGCCAGCAGTTCGCGTTCGAACGGCTCGCGCAGCGAGGCTGGCCACAAGATGATATCGGCAGCCGCGATGCCGAGGCAGCGCGAGACCTCCGGGAATACCGCGTCATAGCCGGACATGATGCCGATGCGGCCGAATGGCGTCTCGAACACCGGATATTCATCGCCCGCCCTTGCCCATTTCCGCTCCTCGGCTGTCAGATGGGTCTTGCGGTACTTCCCAGCGTCCTTCCCGTCCGGCCCGATCAGGAACGTCGTCACGTACAGTCCGGCTGCGGCGCGCTCCACCGTAGGGAGTGCGATCAGGCAGTGGTAGCGGGACGAGATCGCGGCCATCCTCGCCAGCAAAGTCGGCGTTTGATCGGCCAGCACCGCGGCCTCCGCCGCGTTCGGAATGGCGGTCGGACAGAATGCGTATTCCGGCAGCGTGAGGACCTTGATGCCGAGCTTGGCCGCGTGATCGACCATATCGAACACGTCTTCGGCCGGACTGTCCTTGGTGACGTGCATCTGCACGGCCGCGACCTTGGCAACGGATTTCGCCGGGATCAGCGGCTGCTCCGCGATCCTGTAGACCGGCGTCTTCTCATAAGGCAGCGCCATCAGGCCGTAAGTCTCGGGGCGGCGATCAGCGATCTTGTCGTTCGCCGAATAGATCGATTTGTCGTTCGCGGCGTCGAGATCGATATCGGCGACGGCCATACCGTGCGTATCGTACGGCACCTTCGACAGCACGCGTCCTTTGGGATCGACGATCATGCTGCCGCCGGGATAGTAGATCGACCGCTCATAGCCGGCCTTGGTGGCGGCCACGAGCCACAGGCCGTTCTCGTAGCTGCGCGCCGGGCCCCACATGTCCGCCTGGTCCATGCTGAAGAAATTCGCCATGTCGACGATTACTTCGGCACCCTGCAGCGCCATCGAGCGGAAGATCTCGGGAATGCGTCCGTCAAAGCAAATCAACAGGCCTATCTTTCCGAGGTCGGTATCCACCACCGGGCAGCCGCGCTCGCCGAACGCAAACCAATTCTGATCGTGCGTGGCAAGGAACTGCTTGTGGTAATGACAGACGGTCTCGCCGTTTCGGCCGAACATGATGCCGGTATTGAATATCTTCTCCTTGTCCGGATCCCACTCGGTGACGCCGCTGGCGATGTAGATGCGGTGCTTTTTGGCGAGCGCGGACAACGCCGTCACGAACGGGCCGTCCTTCATGGTCTCGGCGAGTTCACGGCAATGCTCGACCGAGTCGAAGAGGTAACCGGTGTCCATGCATTCGGGGAACACCACCAGCTCGGCTCCCTGCCTCACCGCATCCTCGACGTATTGCGTCGCCAACGCGATGTTGTGGTCAAAGTCTCCCAAGCGGGCGAGCGTCTGGACGGCGGCAGCGCGGAAACGGCGCTTCGTCATGTTGGTCTCCATCTTTCGAAGATTGATCGAATTAGTCCCGTTTGACTTCCCGCCAGAAGCGGTCAAGGCAATGGCGTTTCAGCTTGATGAATCCCTCGCCGGTGGTGACGTCGAGGTCGCGCGGCCAAGGCAGATCCACCGGAACAACTTCCGCCACTCGCGTCGGCCGACGCGTCAGCAGCACGACCTCGTCAGCGAGCTGTATGGCCTCCTCGAGATCGTGCGATACGAGCAGCATCGTCGTTTTCAGCTTCATAAAGATGTGCTGGAGCCGTTCGCGCATGAACAGCGTCATCTCGTAATCCAGCGCAGAGAAAGGCTCGTCGAGAAATAGCACCTCGGGTTCCGTCACCAGCGCGCGCAGGATCGAAACCGTCTGCTGCTGGCCTCCGGATAGCGTGTAGGGATAGGCGTTGAGGTCGAACGGCACGTCGAAATCGGCGAGCAGCTTTTCGACACGCTGGCGGCGCTCCTTGCGGTCCACCCCGATCACTTTCAGGGGATAATGGATGTTGTCGATCGCGCGCATCCAGGGAAACAGCGCCTCTCTGTAGTTCTGGAAGACGTACGATATCCTGGTGTCGCGGATGGTCTGGCCGTCGTAAAGCACCTCACCCGCGTCCATTGGCATCAGGCCGGAGATCATGTTGATGAGGGTGCTCTTGCCGCAGCCGTTCGGGCCGAATACCGAGATGAACTTTCCCATCGGAAGGTCGATCGAGAAGTCGTCGTAGATCGTCGTGCCCTGAAAGCTCTTGCTCAGTCCACGCACGGTCACATAGGCCTGCCGCGGTTTGCGCGACAGGACCGGCGACGGGCTCTCGGTTTCTGGCTGGCCCACGCTGCGGATCGCGGTCACTTTCCCCATCGGAATGTCCACTCAGTTTCCGAGATCGGACTTGGCAAGGATCTTGTCCTTGACGTTGATTGGGCCTGCCACCACGCTTTCCTTGATGAAGATGTCGACCAACGCCTGGTACGACCTCATGTCGGTCTCGTTGAGGTCCTTGAAACCGCGTAGAAGGGGCTGCGCCAGAAAGTCGAGCTGATCTTCCTTGGTGGGTGTGTATTTGGTGAGGATCGGCTTGTACTTTGCGAAATTGGCGTTGACGAGGTCGGTCGCCTCGTCGAGGACGGCCACCACCTTGCGCGCCGCGTCAGGCCGCTCTTTCAAGAACTTCGTGGTCATGAGCGAAGCTCCGGAATAGAACGGATCCGCAATCACGCGCGCGACCGGATTGGTCATGGCGCGGGCCGCCTTGCCCGAAGCGACGGCGATCGATCCGACCGGCTCGAGCGACAGCGTCGCATCGACCGTGCCGCCGACCACGGCAGGAATCTGCATGGCGACCGCGAGATCGACCAGCTTGACGTCGGTGTCGGGATCGAGGCCCGCCGATCGGACCATGTGGCGGGAGATGGTGCGCCACTGAATCCCCGGAACGTGACCGAGCGATTTCCCCTTCAAGTCGGCAAAGCTCTTGATCGGGCTGTCAGGCTTGACGATCAGGCCGTCATTGATGCGATCAACGGCGATGCCCCCGCCCTGCAGCCCGAACACCTTCAGCTTGCCGGGAAATTTGGCCTCCGCGATCATCGCGATGCCGGCCGCCGCGCCGGGCGGACCGAAGTCCGCGCGCTCCGCGATCAGCGCGTCGATGATCTGGTTCGGCGCTTCCATCTTGGTGGAAACAATCTCGATGCAGGCCTTCTCGAACAGCTTCTCTTCGAGCGCGACGTAATAGGCGGTGGTCTGCATGATCGGCAACCAGACCGCCGTCACCTTCTCGGTCTTTTCGCAGGCCGCATGTGCGCCGGTCACGCCGAGCAGGAACGTGGAAGCTGCGAATGCTCCAAGGAATCTCTTCATCTGCATGATGGCCTCTTCGTTTTGATTAGGCGGTCTATTTGCCGGACCAGTGAATGAGCGAACGTTCGATCGTCAGAAGCACGAGGTTGAGCCCGTATCCCATCGCGCCTGCGATCAGAATGGAGCCGTACATGTCGGTGAGCGAGTACGAAATCTGCGCGTCGATGATGCGGTGACCGATGCCATCGGTCGCGCCTATGAACATCTCGGCGACGATAATCACGACCAGCGCAAGCGACACCGCGGTACGCAGGCCGATGAAGGTCTGCGGCAAGGTTTCGTAGAAGATAACGTCCTTGAAAATGCGGAGCGACGACGCCCCCATTGAGCGCGCTGCGAGGATGCGGGTCTGACGAGCATTCATCACGCCGTAGGCGACGTTGAAGATAATAACGAGCCAGGCGGCGAAAGCGGCGACTGCAATCTTGGCAAAATCGCCAAGGCCGAAGAGCAGCAGGAACAGCGGAAACAATGCGGTCGCCGGCGTGGAGCGGAAGAAGTCCACCAGGAATTCGACTGAACGATAGATCGCGGCCCTGGCACCGAGTACGATACCGATGGGGACACCGGCAACCACGGCGATCAGGGTCGAATAGCCGACGCGCGCGATGGTGTGGACGAAATCGCCGGTCATCTTGCCGGCGGCGATGCTGGCCGCGGTGTCGCGCAGCGTGTCGACCGGCGACGGCAGCAGATCCTTGTTGACCAGCTGCCCCTTGAACGCGATCCACCACAACGCGAACAGCAGCAGCGGCCCGATCGCGAGTTCGATGGCGCGCTTCACCTTTGGATTCGATATCGCTTCATTGATCAATTGCATCGGCATCCTCGTGGTCTTCGCGCCTCGCTGCGTGCCTCCCGCCGTGAGCACGAGAAGTGTTGGCTTCGGGAGCCCGAAAGAAAATGGCGAGATGTGCAATCAATCGTGCAGGAATGCATATTGAAATCAATCATTTGGCTGATTGATTTGCAGGCTTGCAGCGCTCAACACTTAGGCAAACTGAGCCTTTTTGCCCAATCTAGTGGCAGATATTGAAGGCGATGGGCCCACCGGCCGATCTCCTCTCCACCAAGCTCCAGCGGCCTTCATCTCATCGACCGGTTGATCGCTCAGTGCGTCTGCGCGCATCAGGTTCGTTTTCCCGGCCAAAACGCTCCACCAGAAAATCGATGAACAGCCGCACCTTCACCGACAGATGCCGGGTCGGCGGATAGACCGCGTAGAGCGCGAGCGGCGGCGCGGAATAATCGTTCAGCACCGTTCGCAGTTCGCCTTTCCTCAAGGCGTCGGCGGCGATGAACTCCGGGAGCAGCGCGAGCCCCCTGCCCTTGATCGCGACATCACGCAGCACTTCGGCATTGTTGACGCAGAGCGACCAGGCCGGCTGGATCCAGTGATCGCCGTCGGTGCCGGTGAGCTTCCACTGATTGCCCGTCAGCAGGAAGCCGTAGGTCAGCGAGGCGTGGCCGCGCAGGTCCTGCGGATGTTTCGGTGTGCCGTGACGTGCGAGATAATCAGGTGAAGCGCAGATCATGCGTGCCACCGGCATGATTTTTCGCGCGATCAAACTCGATGATTCCAATTCCGCGATCCGCAAGGTCACGTCAAAACCGTCCTGGACGGGATCGAGCAGATCGTCGCTGAGCACGAGCTGGAGCTGCAGCTCCGGATATCGCGCCATGAAATCGGCGAGCACCGGCCCGAGCCGCAGGGTGCCGAACGACATCGGCGCGTTGACGCGCAACAGGCCGCGCGGCGCCGACTGGGCTTGCGCCGCGGCCTGGTCGGCCGCCTCGATCTCCGACAGGATCACGACCGCGCGCTCGAAATAGCGCTGGCCGTTCTCGGTCGGGCTCGCATGGCGCGTGGTCCGGTTCAGGAGTTGCACGCCGAGGCTTTCTTCGAGGTCGGCGATGTATTTGCTGATCGCCGAGCGTGACAGCCGCAACTGCCGGCCCGCCTCGGCAAAACTGCCGCTTTCGACCACCTTTACGAAGGCCCGGAGGCTGGCGACCTTATCCATGGGCTGGCGCCGGCGATTGTTTCCAAATCGTAGACATAGACGTCATATTTGCATGGATTGTCTCCAATCCAAAGCGGAACGATATTTCCGGTCAGAGCACGACCGCTCCCCGAGCTTTGGAGGACGACAATGTCTGGACTGCACCACGTGACCGCGATCGCCGGCGACCCGATCAGGAATTTCGGCTTCTACACCCGGGATCTCGGCCTGCGCTTCGTCAAGAAGACGGTCAATTTCGACGATCCCGGCACCTATCACTTCTACTATGGCGACGAGACCGGCCGCCCCGGCACCATCCTGACCTTCTTTCCCTGGGCCGGTGTGCCGGCCGGGCGGCGCGGCGTCGGCGAGACCCACCAGACCGCCTTCCGCGTGCCGCAACGCTCGCTCGGCTATTGGGCGCAGCGCTTCGTCGAGAAGGGCATCGCCTACGAGGCGCTGGAGAAGCGCTTTGGCGAATCCGTGCTGCCGTTCACAGACCCTGATGGCATGGCACTCGCGCTGGTCGGCATTCCCGGTGCCGAGAGCGAGCCCGGCTGGAGCAACGGCGACGTGCCGGCCGAGCATGCGATCCGCGGCTTCCACGGCGTGACCTTGCTGCTCGACAGCGCGGCAAAGACGGCTGCCGTCCTCACCGACGTGTTCGGCTTCAAGGAGACGGCGCGCGAAGGCTCCGTGATCCGCTTCAAGGCACCGGGCGATGTCGAAGGCAGCGTCGTCGACATCTACGAGGCCAAGGGCTTTTTGCGCGGGCACCAAGGTGGCGGCTCCGTGCATCACATCGCCTTCCGCGCGGCCGACGACGCCGAGCAAGGCAAGATGGCGCGAAGGCTTGTGAGCGATCACGGCCTGCACCCGACCGAGCAGCGGGACCGCAACTATTTCTGCTCGATCTACTTTCGCGAGCCTGGCGGCGTGCTGTTCGAGATCGCGACCGACATCCCCGGCTTCGCGGTCGACGAGCCCGTCGAGACGCTGGGACGTGACCTGAAGCTGCCGAGCTTCCTCGAAGCGCAGCGCAAGCAGATCGAAGGTGTTCTGCCGAATTTGGAAGAGAGGGTGTCGTGACCGAGAGTTCATTCGTCCATCGTTTGGAGCCCGCGACCGGCGCGGGCTCCCCTCCGCTCCTGCTGCTGCACGGCACCGGCGGCGACGAGAACGATCTGCTCGGGCTTGGCAAGATGGTCTCGCCCGGCTCGGCCCTGCTCTCGCCGCGGGGCCGCGTGCTCGAGCACGGCATGCCGCGTTTCTTCCGCCGCCTGGCCGAGGGCGTGTTCGACGAGGACGACGTGCGCCGCCGCGCGCACGAACTCGGCGGCTTCGTCGCGGAGGCGCGGCAGCGATATGGCCTCGCCGCGCCGGTCGCGGTCGGCTTCTCCAACGGCGCCAACATCGCAGCCGCGCTGTTGCTGCTGGAGCCGGACGTGCTGGCAGGCGCGATCCTGCTCCGCGCCATGGTGCCGCTGTCGGATCCGCCGAAGGCTGAGCTCGGCGGCAAGCCCGTCCTGCTTCTGTCAGGGCAGGCTGATCCGATCGTTCCGCCGAGCAATTCCGCGAAGCTAGCCTCGTTGTTGTCGGGAGCCGGAGCGCGGGTCGAACACAAGGTGTTGCCGGCGGGCCATCAATTGTCGCAAGCGGACGTGACGCTCGCCCGCGACTGGATCGGCAAACTCGCCGCCGAAGTCGCCTGATCCGGAAAAAGCGGCGCATCGTTTTCGAACGGTGCGCCGCGGCTTCATTCGAACCAGCCGCGCCGCTTGAACCAGATCAGCGGCAGCACGCCGCTGGCAATGATGGCGAGCCACGCCAGCGGATAGCCGAACGT
>NZ_JADPIT010000032.1:745672-754426 GCF_023073035.1 Bradyrhizobium sp. 62 | reverse complement strand
GCTCCGGCATGTGCTTGAAGTTCATGCCCCAGATGCCGACCAGAATCGTGGGAGGCACGCCGACGACCGAGACGATCGTCAGGATCTTGAACAGCTCGTTCTGCTGGATGTTGATGAAGCCGAGCACGGCATCGAGCAGAAGCTGGATCTTGTCCGACAATCGCGTCTCGTAGTCGCCGAGCGAAACGACGTCCTTCGAGACGGCCTCGAGGCGCTTCTTCGACGCGGGCGTGATCCATTCACCCCCGACATCGCCGGCAAACGAGGCGACGCGGCCGACGCCAAGCAGGACATCGCGCGCCTTGGCGAGCCGATCGGCCAACTCACCGATGTTCTCCAGCGCCTCGCGCATCCTGCGGCTGGAGCGAACCGGCCGCTTCGAGCGAACGAGCCCGCCCTTGAACACGCCCCGCGAGAGCCTGTCGACCTTTGCGCCAAGATGCTCAAGGACATCGGCGCCGCGATCGACCATGGCCTCGACCAGGCTGGTGAACACGCACATGCCGTTCTCCAGGCTGTCATCGGAACCGATACGCTTGCCGATGTCGTCGAAGATCGGCAGCTGCGCGAAGCGCACCGTCACCAGCACGCGCGGGCCGATGACGAAACCCACCGGCGTGATCTCGGCCTCGTTGTCCTCGTTGAGCCGAACCGCCGGCGAGCTGAGATAGAGCGTGCCGTTGTCGAGGATCAGGCGGCTCGACGCTTCGATCTCGCTGAGCGAATCCTCGGACGGAACGCGTATCCCGAGCAATCGTTCGACGAACTGCTTTTCTTCTGCGGTCGCGTCCAAAAGATCAGCCCAGATGATCTCGGACGGCATCTGCGCGCCGATCTTCTGCCAGTCGTCGGACGGCCACCTGTACAGCTTGAGCAAGGAACCGAACTCCGTACGTCGTCACGCCGGATGGTTCATTGGGCTACCATCCACCGGGCTAACGTCTGACGGTTCCAAACGTTCAGTGCCTTTGCCGCGCGGACCCGAGCTGAAGAGCTGGCCGCGATCGCCAACTGAAATCTACGCAAGGACCGCTCAAGCCGCCACGTTGGCGAGGAAGCGATCCACCGACGAGCGCAGCTGTGCCGCCTGGCTGGACAGATCGTGGGCGGTTGCCAGAACCATGTCGGCGGAACGGTTGGCATTATCCGTAGCTTCGGCCGTTCCGGCAATGCTTCGGGCAACCTGGGCCGTACCGGTGGCGGCCTGACCGATACTTCTGGAGATCTCTCCCGCCGCCGCATTCTGCTGACTGACAGCCGCGGCGATCCGGCCTGTGAAACTGTCGATGTCGCCAATGATCAAGGCGATCGCTCCAACGTTGTCGACTGCCTGCCGTGTCGCCAACTGCACCTCGTTGATTTGCGACGAAATCTCCTCGGTTGCCTTCGCAGTCTGGGTTGCAAGCGCCTTGACCTCCGACGCGACGACGGCAAAGCCCCGACCCGCCTCGCCGGCCCGCGCGGCCTCGATGGTGGCGTTGAGCGCAAGCAGGTTGGTCTGCCCGGCAATGGTCCGGATGAAACCGACCACTTCGTCGATCTGCTGTGCCGCGCTTGCAAGCCTGCCGATGGTCTGGTTGGCGGACTCCGCCATACCGGAGGCGCGCTGGACGATTGTGGAGGCGTCGGCCAGCTGAGAGCTAATGGCCTGCACGGATTGACCGAGTTCGCTCGCGGCGCTCGCAACGGTCTGGACGTTGCTGGACGTTTGCTTGGCAGTCGAAGCCGCCTCGCTCGAACGTGTGCCAGCGACGCGCGCCGTCTCGGCCAGGTTCTGCGCCGTGTCCGTCAACTCCCCGGTCATGCGGTCGGTGTGGCTGAGCACGGAGCTGAAGGCGGCGCGGAACGCATCGATCTCGGCCTCCACACGTTGCCGGCGGCCGATCTGCGCGGCGCTGCTCTGATCTTTGGCGGCGATCAAGGCCAAGTCCTCATCGGCGCGGGCTTTCAGGCTGGATTGCATCACGGCCAGAGACTTCAGGAGCCGACCAAGCTCGTCGCGACGACGGACGGATATATCGTCCATGAAGTTGCCGGCTGCCACGCGTTCAGCGATCCGGACTGCGGCCGAAATCGGCCGGCTCATCGAGTAAGTGAAGGCGAGCGCGATGACGAGTCCGATCAGCGCCGTCCCGACCGCCACTGACACCATCGTGGTGCGGGCCGAATTGACCGCTGCTTCCGCCTCCGTGCGATATTCATAGCCGTAAGCCGCGACAAGCTCGACGAGATCGTCGATCGACGTCATCAACCGGTCGCCCTGTTGCGCGAGCAGGAAGCTGGTCGGAATCTCCGTTGTACCGCCGGCGGACGACTTGAGAATCTTCAGCGCGCCGCTGGACCACTCCTTGAGCTGGCCCTCGACCTTCTCGCGGACATTCGTGACATTCGGCGATGAGGTGCGTTCGCGCACGACTTTCAGATCTTCGAAGCTGCTGCGCACCAGATCCTCGAACTTCTTGACATGTTCGCCCGAGCTGCCCGCGAGCAGGTTTCGCTGGAGCACGAGGCGGGCCTCATGCAGCGCCGCGTGGGCGGCCCGCGCATGGTTGATCCCCATCAGCGGCCCGTCATAGAGACGGATCACCAGATCGCCGGAATTGCCGATGGCGCGTATGCCGTAGAACGCGATCCCGCAGGCCAGCAGGATCACGACACTGAAGGCACCGAATATCTTGTAGCGTATCGACATCATCAATCTCCGGCGCCACGTGGTCGTTAGTCAGTTACCTTGACCATCATCTTCATGCGCGGATGGATGGCGCAGATTACCAGGACCTCGCCGGCATCCTTGAAGCTGACGTCCGTCGAGGTGCCGGGCGCCTGCGATCCGAGGTTGAATTCGTTGCCCTTGCTGGCCGACATGATGTTGTGGGGCACCGTGTCATCGTTCAGAAACGTGACGGCGGCGCCCTTCTTGACCGAGATGTTCTCGGCCGAGAAGACGCGCCCCTGCTGGTGGATGACTTCGGTGGCCGCATAGGCGCCTACCGAAAGCCCGCTGACGATGACGCAAGTGAACAGAGCAAGTGCACGCATGGGGTATCCTTTTAAATTTAGCGCGGCAGGACCGGCACGGCCGTCGGGGCGAGTTCGCTGGTCAATGTCTTGAGGAACGCAACGAGATCGGCCTTCTCCTGCGCTGTCAGTTCGAGAGGGCGCATGAGATCCGAGCGGCTAGGTCGATCGATACCCGCGTGATCGTAGTGCTCGATGACCTCTTCGAGCGTTGCGAGCGAGCCGTCGTGCATGAAGGGGCTGCGGCGGCTGATCTCGCGAAGGCCTGGGGTTTTGAAGGCGTGCTTCATCTTGATGACACCGGGAAGGTACTCGCCACGGCCGACGTCGCTGCTCGGCAGCCCGATATCCTGAAAACCTTCATTGGTGAAGTTCCAGCCTTCGTGACACGCTGCGCACTGCGCCTTGCCGTTGAACACGGCAAAGCCCCGCTTGGCATCTTCCGAGATCGCCTTCTCGTCGCCCTCGATCCAGCCGTCGAACGGCGCCCGTTCGGAGACGACGGTACGCTCATAGGTCGCGATCGCCTGGCCCAGCGTCTTGGCCTTGATTCCCTCGCCCGGGAAGGCGGCCTCGAACATCGGCTTATATTCGGGAATGCCGGAAAGCCGCTGCATGAGCTCGTCGAGCTTCATGTTCATTTCGCCGGGGGACTGGATCGGGCCGAGCGCCTGCTCCTCCAGTGTCGGAAGACGGCCATCCCACATGAAGATGGCGCTCCAGGCCGCGTTGACGATGGTCGGTGAATGACGCCCGAGCTTCGCCATGCCGTGGCCGACGCCGACCGCCAGCCCGTCGCCCCAGCCGAACCCGGGGCTGTGGCAGCTCGCGCAGGACTGCGCCGATGTCACCGAGAGGCGGGTGTCGAAATACAGCTTCTTGCCGAGCACGGCTTTCTCGGGCGTGTACGGATTTTCTTTCGGGAACGGGATTGTCGAGGGTCTGCGATACAGGGCCTTGAGGGCGTCGAGCCCGCCCGGCGCCTTCTGTGTGATCTCGACCTTGCGGCTTTCACCGATGACGGCTGCGCCGAAACCGATCGTGCTGAAGCCGATAGCGCCAATACCGGCCGATGCGACTGCGGCGGCGAAGATGGTATAACGTGAGGAGCCGAACATCGGCATGCAATGTCCCTCGAGAGGGTGTCATTCGCGACACTGGAAAACCTTCGAGGCAATGCACCGCCCTTCTGGCGTGATGAAAATAGAGGCAGATCGTTAAAATAAAATGTTGGCGCCAGCAGATCGGCATGTATTTTCGGCAAACCAGCAAATACAAATTGCAGGAAAAAGCGGCAACAACCGTCATGATACCGAAGTTGTAGGGTAGGCCGTCTGAGTTGGAACCATGTCAATACGGAGTATTTAGCCTTTCCCGGTGCGTGCGCCTCCGCGCGCGCGAACCGGGAAACAGTGGCAATTGAATTGCGGCGCAAGAGCAATCCGCGGCCAAGAATGGGATAGCCGGACGACTTGGCGATCATGCTTGAGCAGCGATCCTGTTCAGGGCTCGACTTGGTACAGGGTGCCAGAGACCGCGGCTCGACATGCCTGCCGATGGTACAGTCGAAATTGTCTTCACGTGCCGGAACGCTTCGCCGTAATCGCAAGGCGCACCAGCTCGGCGGGATTTTTCGCGCCGACCTTCTGCATGATATTGACCCGATGGCTCTCGATGGTGCGTGGGCTCAGATCCATGCGGTCTGCGATCTCCTTGGTCGACCTCCCGCCGATCAGCTCGGACAGAACTTCCCGCTCGCGAACCGTGAGCGGCGGCCGTCCGGGGAAATGAAACACAGGCCCCGAGCTCCTGGACTCCCCAGGTTTCAGAGCTGCCGCAACCCGCGCAACGAGGTCGTTGCCCCGAAATGGCTTCTCGATGAAATCAAAGGCGCCCTGCTTGATCGCGCGGACAGCCGTTACGACGTCGCTGCAACCGGACATCATGATGATGGGCCGATCAAAACCTCGGTTCCGGAGTTCCCTCAGGATTTCCAACCCCGAAGTGTCATTCAGAACGACGTCGACGAGAACGCAAGAAGGATTGGAATCGAGGCACAACGCAATGAATGACTTCGGATCGTTGCAGCCGATCACATCGAACCCCGCCCTGGTGAGCACGAGCGAGACCGTCTGCCAGACCGCGGGTTCGTCATCCAGCACCAGAACAGGTCCGGCAGGCACTTGAACGGAAGGACTACCCGTACAATTACGTCTCGCGCGATTCATATGCTGTATGCCAAAAGGTCAGTGCTGATGCTCGCCGAATCGAGCGAGGCTTTGCATCGACGCTTAAACAGGCGCGGTTCATCCGCTCGGCTTGTTGGGTCCAATCCATCGGCCAACGGGGAATTGGGAGGAGATTTATGGAGGTCGCATTCTCCACCGCAGACGTGCATCCGCGGGACCGTTTCGACTATTGGCAAGCTGCCACGCGCGAGCGGATCGCCGACCACGACTCCTCGATTTCCTCTCGCGACGGTTTCAACGCAGAGCTGTCGGTCGGACGCGTTGGGTCGCTGGGCCTGGTTAGATCACGTAACTCCGAGATTCAGGTCGCTTCCACAAACCGGCATGCGGCCCGCTCGGACCCCAGCGAAGTCCTGTTATTCTGTTTGCTCGCTGGTCGAATCCTGCTGGAACAAAGCGATCGCAGGGTGTCCTTGGACGCAGGCTCACTCGCGTGTGTGGACCCGCGGCTCGCCCACACGATGCACTTTCTCGATCAGTCGTCCACGCTCATCATCAAAGTTCCGCGAACGGAACTTGAAGCAAGGCTCGGTAAGAACTTCGATATTGCGGCTTGCCGCATCGCTCCGTTGGGTCCGCAGGAGCGCCTAACCCTATTCTTTGCAGCCAAGCTGGAACAGCTGAGCGGTACACTCGATAGGACAAGCGAGGAAACCATCTCGACGCAGGCAATCGACTTGATTGCGCTCTCCCTCGGGAACGCGGTCGATAGACCAACGCAACTTCCGGCAAGCAAATCACGCCTTGTCTGGCACATTCACCGCGCCATCGACGCGAGATTGCAGAATACCGACCTCACGCCGGAGCGAATCGCCGAACGTGTCGGAATTAGCGTTCGCCAAGCCAACAGATTGCTCGGAACGCAGGGCAGCTCACTCATGCGGCTCGTCCAAACCAAGCGACTGGCTCGATGCCGCCACGCGCTGGAAGACCCGAGACAAATACACCGTTCAGTCAGTGACATCGCTCTCGGCTGGGGATTTTCGGACCTGACCCACTTCAGCCGATCATTCAAAAGAGCTTATGGAATTTTGCCCAGCGACCTCCGAAAGCTCAAAGAAAGCCGGTGAAAGCGGCCCCTTCGTTTCGGCCACGGCTTGGCGCGCGACGTATCGGCGAACGTCGCAGAGCTGCTTCTCCAACAGCACCAGCTCCTCGAGGGCAGCTTTCAGCTCCCTCTGAAGCCGCCGAAAGCGCATGCGATAGCCGTGCCGCTTCGCACCGTTCAACGCTTCGATGGTCGATTCCAGTTCGGCGAAGCACTGTGCAAATTTTGCCCTCTTTCCCTGGTCTCCTTGCTTTGCGCAATGAGATCGGCTGCGATGAGACGCTGTTTCAACACAGGCTCGCTAAGGTGCAAGGTTGTGACGTTCGACATCTTGGACAATCGATACTGGAGAGAACGGGATGGCGCCTGGCGTTCACCAGGCGCCCGTTGCTTTTCAGATCAGGCGGCGCGTACGGTGGAGAGGAACCGCTGTACCTGAGCTTTCAGCCTGTTGCTGTCGGAGGACAGTGATTGCGCCGAGGACAGCACCTGGCTGGACGCCCCGCCCGTCTCCGTCGCCCCCCTCTGAACGTCGACGATGTTGGAGGAAACCTGCTGAGTGCCCTGGGACGCCTGCTGGACATTGCGCGCGATCTCCTGAGTGGCGGCGCCCTGTTCCTCCACCGCTGCCGCAATGGTCGACGAAATTTCAGAAAGTCGTTCGATCGTACCGCTGATACTTTTGATCGCCGTGACGGATTCCTGCGTTGCGGCCTGAATGCTGGTGATCTGCTGTCCGATGTCGCCGGTTGCCCGCGCGGTCTGCTCGGCCAACGCCTTCACCTCGGAGGCAACCACTGCAAAGCCGCGGCCCGCATCGCCGGCCCGCGCTGCCTCGATCGTTGCATTCAGCGCCAGCAGGTTGGTCTGTCCGGCGATCGTGTTGATGAGCTCAACCACGTCGCCAATGCGGGTCGAGGCCCGCGACAGCTCGCTGACCTGGTTCATTGTGTTGCGGGCCTGGCCGACGGCTTCGCCAGCCATCCGCGCCGATTCCTGAACCTGCCGGCCGATTTCGTTGACCGACGTCGACAGTTCTTCCGTTGCGCTCGCAACCGACTGGACGTTGGCAGAAGCCTGCTCGGACGCGGCGGCAACGGTCGTGGTGACCTCCTGAGCACGTGTCGCGGAATGGGTCAACGTGTTGGCTGAGGCTTCCAGCTCGGTAGAAGCGGACGCCACGGCGTCCACGATCTCGCCGACAGCGTGCTCGAACTCGTTGGCAAGCTTCTCCATTTCCAGCTTGCGACGCCTTGCTTCCGCCTGCTCGTTGGCCTTTTGCTCATCCTCCATCCGGCGCACGCGCAGGCCGTTCTCCCTGAAAACGAGGAGTGCCTTGGCCATGTCGCCGATTTCGTCGTTGCGCGTCGTATATACGACTTCGGTGTCGAGGTTCCCGTCGGCGATAGTCCGCATCGTGCCGTTCAGCCGCTGGAGCGGCGAAGTCACCCGCATCAACACAAAGCATGCAGCGACGAGACCCATCAAGAGTGCGACGCCCCCGACCGTGAACGTCACCAGTTTTGCGAGCGAATAGCTGCCGCGTGCCTCTGAAACGGCCTCAGCGGCACCCTTCTCATTGAATTCGACAACGGCGTCGATGGCGTTCTGCGCCTCACTGAACGCTGCACTCCCCAAGCCATTGTAGTCGCTTATCGCCTTGGCCGGATCACTCGCGGCCAGCATCAGGATGCGATCCTGCTCATTCTTATAGAAACCTGACTTTTGCTGGAACTTATCCCAAAGCGCCCTTTCCTGAGGCGATACGATGGTAGCCTCATAGACCTTCCCGGCCTTCTCGGCATTAGCCATATATTGCGAGAGCTGCCCTTCTGTAGTTCTGCGCTGCAACGGGTCGGTGGTCACGATCAGGCGGCTGCCGGCGACCCGGCCGCGTGTCGACCAATACTTGACGTCACCCAGCGCTTTCGTCGCAGGCAACCAATTGGTGGCAAGGTCTTCCGCATTCGCATTTAGCGCTGCCGCGCGGGAAAGTGCCATCCATGCCTGCGCCATTAGAAGGAGCACAAGGAGGGAAACGATTCCAAGTAGGCAAATTTTAACACTCAGGCGCATGTTTGCTCCCGCAAGCAAAGGGTTAATAAAACGCCCTGCATCCTTGTTCGAGTTGGTTGACGAAAGCTAACCGATGACCATCGTGTGACTACGGGATTGCCGCAGCAGATGCCGGGCGGCGCGTTCAACTGCGGCGCTCCGGCTCAGACTGACGTGAGACGGACGGTCTGTTGTGAGTCAGCGGGAAAGAAGCGAGAGACGCTGCTTGGAAGACCAAGGTTGGTTTTGGTCTGCCTGGCCACGAGGTCTTGGCGATGACGCGCCTGCAAGGTTTGCTCGCAATCGAGACGGCCGGTCAGATCTTCACCTCGTCCGGGCAGACTTGGCATGTGGTGGCGACGGCGGCCGACGAGTTCTGCGATT
>NZ_JADPIT010000032.1:719959-745662 GCF_023073035.1 Bradyrhizobium sp. 62 | reverse complement strand
TGCCATCATGCCAGTGTTTTGCCCGACGCGTCAACGGCATCGCGCTACGCGAAGCCATTCGATGGCGTGACGCGCAAGTCATTGAAACAACTACCCTCGGCTACTGTGCATGGGGTTGTTTTTCAGGTTTTTGTTTGGACCGGCCTCGTGACGATCTCTTCCGTTGGGAGAGATCGTCACCGAAATCAGGCAATCGACCTGCGCGACCCTACTCCCACGCCCATGTCGAGAAATCGTTCTCGTATTGGGGCACGTCCTTCCAGACGCCCTTCAGCTTCTTGTTGGTGATGGTGATCAGCTGCGGCTGGTACAAATAGCCGGAGACCGCGTCGGTTGCCAGCATCCGCTGGGCGTCGCCGAGAAGCTTGACACGGGCGGCTTCATCCGGCGTCGACACGATCTGCTTGTAGAGCGCGTTGAAGGCGTCGTTGTTGTAGCCGAGATAGTAGTCCGGCTCGGTGATCTTGACGAGATCGAACGGCTCGACATGGCTGACGATGGTGAGGTCGAAATTGTGCGGACCATTGCCGGCGAATACCTGCGACAGCCATTGCGCCCATTCGACGTTCTCGATCTTGGCGATGATGCCGACCTTGGCGAGCTGGGCTGCGAGGATTTCGCCGCCCTGCCGCGCGTAGGACGGCGGCGGCAGCTTCAGCGACAGCTCGAGCGGGGTGGTGATTCCGGCCTCGGCGAGCAGCTTCTTGGCCTTCTCGGGATCGTAGGGGTTGATGCCTGTGGTGTCGACATAGCCGAGCGCGGTCGGGACGTAGAAGCTGCCGATCGGCGTGCCGAAACCATCGACGGCGCCGTCGATCATCGCCTTGCGATCGATCGCGGCGAGAATGGCACGGCGCACGCGGACGTCGTCGAGCGGCTTCTTGCGATGGTTGATGCCGACGATGGTCTTCGCCCGGGAGCCGCCGACCATAACGTTGAAGCGCGGATCGGCCTTGAACTGCGCGATGGTGCGCTGGGCCGACACCCGGGGAAACGCGTCGACGTCGCCCGACAGCAGCGCCGCCGCCTGCGCCGACGGATCGGAGATGAAGCGGACCGTCACCTTCGAGAGCTTGATCGCGGCGGCGTTGCGATAGTCGGCCCATTTGGTCAGGGTCATCGAGGAGCCCTTGGCCCAGGCGCCGAGCTGATAGGGCCCGGTCCCGACCGGCTGCGTGATATTGGTGGCAGCGCTCTTCGGCTCGACGATCGAGCCGCTCGCCTGCCCCAGCAGGAACGGCAGGTTCGGCTCGGAATTCTTCAGGCTGATCACGACCGTATCGGCGTCGGGCGCGTCGACCTTCTCGAAGCTCTGGAACAGGCTCTTGTCCTTGTTGGTGCTGGTGGCGACGGCGTTGCGCTCGAACGAGAATTTCACGGCCGCGGAGTCGAACGGCTCGCCATTGTGGAACTTGACGCCCTTGCGCAGCTTGAACGTATAGGTCTTCAGATCGGGCGATGCGGTCCAGCTCTCCGCCAGCAGGGGCGACGTGGTGCCGTCCTCGTTGATCTTGGTCAGGGTCTCATAGATGTTGTAGAGCGTGACCTCGGCGATCGCGGCGGCGGCGGCATTGGTGGGATCGAGCCCGGGCGGCTCCAGCGCCATCGCCATGACGACGCTGTCCTTTTTGGACTGCGCCAGCACCGGCAACGGAGCCACGGCAAGCGCGGCGGCGAATGCGACGATCGATAGTTTCCTGAACATGCGTAACTCCCCGGCCTTGTCTCGTCTCAAGCCTACGCCAATCCCGCCGCGGACGCTAACCTTCCACGGGCAATTGCGGCAACGCCATCACGGCTTCCGCCTTATGGCAGGCGGCCAGATGCGTCTCGCCCACCTTGCGTAGCTCAGGCAGAACCTCGCGGCAATGCTGGTCGGCGAGCGCGCATCGCGAGACATAGGGGCACCCGGTCGCCGCCGCCGATTGCGAGGCGATCGCCTGGGCCCCGCGCCGCCGCCGGCCGCCGCCGGCGCGCACCCGCGGCACGGCGTCCAGCAGTGCCCGCGTGTAGGGATGGGCGCAGCGCTCGAACAAATCCTCTGGCCTGCCCTGCTCGACGATGCGGCCGAGATACATCACCGCGACCTCGTCGCAGAGATAGTCGACGACCGCGAGGTCGTGGCTGATCAGGACGTAGCTGAGGCCGAACTGTTCCTGGAGGTCCTGCATCAGGTTCAAGACTTGCGCCTGCACGGAAACGTCGAGCGCCGAGACCGGCTCGTCGGCAACGATCAGCTTCGGCTGGGTGATCAGCGCGCGCGCAATAGCGATGCGCTGGCGCTGGCCGCCGGAGAATTCGTGCGGATATTTCTCCATGTCGGCATCGCGCAGCCCCACCTGCCGTAGCGCTGCGGAGACGCGCTCGCGGAACGTATTCCGGTCGGCGTCTTCCAGCACGGTGAGCGGTTCGGCAACGACGCGCGCGATGGTCTGGCGTGGGTCCAGCGATCCGTAGGGATCCTGGAACACCATCTGGAAATCGCGGCGGGCGCGGCGCAGCTCGTCAGCGGAGATGCGGTTGAGGTCGCGGCCGAGCAGCGCGACCTGCCCCGATGTCGGCCGTTCCAGCGCCATCACCACCCGCGCGAAGGTCGACTTGCCTGAGCCGGATTCGCCGACGATGCCGAGGCTCTTGCCGGCGTCGACCCGCACGCTGACACCGTTGAGCGCGCGCACCTGCCCCGGCGGGCGAAACACGCTTTCGCGCGGCAGCGTGTAGCGCTGCTCGAGATCCTTCACGTCGAGAAGAGGCGCCGTGCTCATACAATCAGCGCTCCGACGCGTTCGGCCATGGAGACGTCCGTCCGGATGCAGCGCACGAAGTGGCCGGGTCCGACGTCCACCATCGGTGGAAGCGCAGCCCGGCACTGCTCGATCACGAGCGGACAGCGATCGGCAAAGGTGCAACCGGAAGGCAGATCGGCGAGCTCCGGCACCGAGCCCGATATCGTCGTCAGCCGCGTCCCCTTGCGTGCGCCGAGTTTCGGTCGGGCGCGGAACAGGCCCTGCGTATAAGGATGGCCCATCCGGCGGAACACTTCGTCGGTCGGCCCGCTCTCGATGATCGTGCCGCCGTACATCACCATCATCCGTTGCACGTTCTCGGCGATGACGCCGAGATCGTGCGAGATCAGGATCATCGACATGCCGCGCTCCTCGACGAGGTCGGCGATGAGGTCGAGGATCTGGCCCTGAATGGTGACGTCGAGGGCCGTGGTCGGCTCGTCCGCGATCAGAAGGTCGGGCTCGCAGGCGAGCGCCATCGCAATGGTGACGCGCTGACGCTGGCCACCGGAAAACTGGTGCGGATAGGCGTCGACGCGCCTCGCCGGATCGGGCAATCCAACGCGGTCGAGCAAGGCGATCGCTTCCTTGCGCGCCTGCGATGCCGAAAATTTCCTGTGACGCCGCAGCGGCTCGGCGACCTGGTGTCCGATCGTGTGCATCGGATTGAGCGCGGTCATCGGCTCCTGGAAGATCATGCTGATGCGATTGCCGCGCAGCCGACAATAGTCCGCGTCCGACAATCCAGCGAGTTCGCCGCCATCCAGCTTGATGCTGCCGGTGACGGACGCGCTGTCCGGCAGCAGCCCCATCAGCGACAACGCCGTCACCGACTTGCCGCAGCCGGATTCGCCGACAAGCCCGAGCGTCTCGCCGCGCTTCAGGGCAAAGCTGACGCCGCGCACGGCCTGTGCTGGCCCGCGGCTGGTGTTGAGGCGCACGCCGAGATTTTCGACGTCGATCAACGGCATGGTCGAGCGCTCGCTCATCGTCATCGCTCCCGGGCCAGTCGAGGGTCGAGCAGATCGCGCAGTCCGTCGCCGAGCAGATTGAGGCCGAGCACCGCGATCGCGATCGCAGCGCCCGGATAGACGGCGAGCATCGGCGACTGGAACAGCAGCGTCTGCGCGTCGTTCAGCATCCGCCCCCAGGACGGCTGCGGCGGCTGCGTGCCGAGACCGAGATAGGACAAGGCGGCCTCGGCAAGAATCGCGAGCGCAAACTGGATCGTCGCCTGCACGATCAGGATCGACATGATGTTGGGCAGCACGTGCTCGATGGTGATGCGAAACTTGCCCTTCCCGGCCGCGCGCGCGGCCAGCACGAATTCGCGCGCCCAGATCGCGTTGGCCGAGCCGCGCGTCAGCCGGATCAGCGTCGGGATCTGGAAGATGCCGATGGCGACGATCGAGGTCACCATGCCCGGCCCCACGACCGCGGCGAGCATGATGGCGGACAGCACGGCCGGAAAGGCGAAGGTGAAATCGGAGAAGCGCATGATGATCTCCTCGGTCCAGCCACGCCTGGCCGAGGCGATCAGGCCGAGACAGACGCCGAAGGTGAGACCGATGCTCACCGCGATGATGCCGACCATGATGGTGGAGCGGGCGCCGGCGAGCAGCAGCGAAACGATGTCGCGGCCGAAGACGTCGGTGCCGAGCCAGTGCGCGGCCGAGGGCGGCCGGAGCTTTGACGCGATGTCGATCTCGTAGGGCGACCAGGGCGTCCACAGCAGCGACAGCAGCGCCGAGGCGAGAACCAGCACGCTCAGCGCGCCGCCGAGCACGAAGCTGCGATGACGCAGCGCGCGACGCCAGAAGGTACGGGCCGGCAGAGGGCGCGCCATGACCGGCGCGTCGACGAGGGTGGTCAGCGGCGCGCTCACAGATCGTGGACCTTGATGCGGGGATCGACGAAGGCATAGAGCACGTCGACCACGAAATTGACGATGACGACCATGGTCGCGAGCAGCATCACGCAGTTGCGCACCACGATGAGGTCGCGGTTGGCGATCGACTGGAAGATCAGGCGGCCGAGCCCCGGCAGGTAGAACACGTTCTCGATCACGATGGTGCCGGCGAGCAGATTGGCGAATTGCAGCCCCATCACCGTCATCACGGGGATCATGGCATTGCGCAGCACGTGTTTCCACAGCACCTCGCGCTTGCCGAGGCCCTTCGCGCGCGCCGTGCGGACGAAGTCTTCACGCAGCACTTCCAGCACCGCCGAGCGCGTGACGCGTGCGAGGATCGCGGCCTGCACCACCGCGAGCGACACCGCCGGCAGCAGCAGCGATTTGATGCCGGGCCAGATGCCGTCCTCCCAACCGGGAAAGCCGCCCGCGGACAGCCATTGCAGCCGCACCGAAAACAACAGCACCAGCAGGATCGCGAACCAGAAATTCGGCAGCGCGATGCCGACCTGCGTCAGCGACATCACGCCGACGTCGCCGAGCTTGTTGTGGTTGGCGGCGGTGTAGATGCCGGCCGACAGCGCCAGCGTCACCGTGATCAGCATGGACATCATCGCGAGCGGAATGGTCAGCACCAGCCGCTCCGCGATCAAAGCGGCAACCGGCGTACCGTAGACATAGGAGTTGCCGAGATCGCCGACGAGCAGCCCCTTGACCCATTGCAAATAGCGAACCGCCAGCGGCTGGTCGAGGCCGAGCTTCACCGTGAGCGCACGGACCGCATCTGGCGAGGCATCGGCGCCCATCAGCATCTGCGCAGCGTTGCCAGGGAGAGCATCCAGCACCAGGAAAATGATCACGGATGCGCCGACCAGCGTCGCCAGCAAGGTCAGCAGACGTCGGAGGACAAATACGCTCATGCGCGCTCGGATTCAGGGGTCATCCGTTGGACGATCAACATGTCCGGGCACCGGAGGCAAGTGCTTTGCTGCATCCCCATCTGCTCAACCGGGCCAGCGGGACAGAAGGCCTTGCGAGGCCTCGAACAGCGCGCTCACGCGCAGCAAGTCCGCATCGGCGCGGAAGCGGCCGACGAGTTGCAATCCGATCGGCAGGCCGTCGCGGCCGAAGCCGCAGGGCAGGCTGATCGCGGGGTGTCCGGTCATGTTGAACGGCATGGTCCAGGGGAACCAGTGCGGCCGGACGCTGTCAAAGTGCTTGCCGTCGATCTCGATGGTGCCGAACAGGTCCTGATCGATCGGCAGGGCGGTGCGGGTGATGGTTGGCATCGCCAGCAGATGCCCGCGCGCAAGCAGGGATTGCACCCGGCGGAACAGTGCCGTGCGCGCGAACATCGCCTCCTGATAGGCGACGCCGCTGACGTCGGTGGCAAGCGCAAGCTGCTTGAGGAAGGCCTCGCTCAGCGCGTCCCCATGCTCGGCCGCGAGTTTGGCAAAGCGCGTGCGCCAGACCGTGTGATTGATGGCGCGCCAGATCGGCTCGATATCGAACCCCTCGCCCGAAAATTCCTCGAGCTCGGCACCCAGGCCCGCGAGCCGATCGAGGCTGACCTTGAAGCCGGCTGCGACATCGGCAGAGACAGGGCGTCCGGGCGGCGACAGGCAGTACAGGATTTTCTGCCCACGCAGATCGCCGCGCGGGGCGGCCGCGCCGATGAAGGCGGGCACGGGAACGCCGATCGACCAGGGATCGCAAGGATCCTCGCCGGCCATCGCCTGCATCATCAACGCGGTGTCGGCGACGGTCCGCGTCATCGGCGTGACATAGGTCTGGTTGCCGAACGCGTCCAGCGCCTGGCTGTGCGGGATTACGCCGTTGCTCTGCTTCAGCCCGACCACGCCGTTGCAGGCGGCGGGAATCCGCGTCGAGCCGCCGCCATCGGTCGCGATCGCAAGCGGCGCGATGCCGCTCGCCACCGCCACCGCCGCGCCGCCGCTGGAGCCGCCCGGCGAGCGCTCGGCGCTCCACGCATTGCGGGTGCGGCCGAACAGCGGCGAGTCGGTCAGGCACTTGCTGCCGAATTCGGGCGTCGTGGTCTTGCCGATCAGGATCGCGCCTTGCGCGCGCAGCCTTGCAACCGCGACGGCATCCTCGTTCGGAACATTGTCCTTGTAGGGAACGGCACCGAAGGTGGTCTTGACGCCCCTGGTGTTGACGATGTCCTTGACGGTGACGGGGATGCCGTGCAGCAGGCCGAGCGGCTCGCCGGCCATCACCTTGCGCTCGGCTTTGCGCGCGGCGGCAAGCGCCTCGTCGCCGCAGATCGTGATGAAGCAGTTCAGCTCAGGCTGGAGCGCCTCGGCACGGGCGAGCACCGCACTGACGAGTTCGACGGGGGAGACCTCCTTGCGGTCGATGCTCGCGCGCAATTCGGTGGCGGACAAGAAACAGAGATCATCGTTCATGGAAGGACCGGCTCGCGTCAGGATGCGCGGACCTTGCCAGCGTGCACCGATCCTGTCCATTTCGGCTTGCGCATGGCCGCTGGCCACCGAAACAACTCGGAAGTGCGGCGAGGTCTGCCCTAGCTACCAGCTCCAGGTGACCTCATGGCTCCAGGGCGGATCGGCGCCGGGACGGGTGCAGGTGAGACCGGCGCAATTGGCGGCAAAGAACAGTGCACGGCGAAGCTCGTCTGCGCCGATATCCTTCAATTGCTGTCGAGGGAGACGTCCCTGCTTGTGCAGGGCGAACAACAACGCCGCCTGAAAACTGTCGCCCGCGCCGATGGTGTCGGCGACCACGACTTTGGGCGCGGCGAGCTCGATCTGCCCTGCCCCCGCATGCCACGCGATCGCGCCGCTGTCGCCACGGGTGATGACGACCAGGCTCGCGCCCCCCGCGAGCAGCGTGCTCGCACGCTGGTGATATGGCTCGTCGCCGAACAAATAGGCAAAATCAACGTCCGACATCTTGATGAGATCGGCGCTGGCCGCAAACGCGGTCATGCGCGCGAGATAGGCCGGTTTGTCCTTCACGAGGTTGGGTCGGCAGTTCGGATCAAAGGAGATTGTCGAGGACGCCCGCGCGTCCGCGATCAGGGCCTTGGTCTCGGTCGCGCCCTGGTCGTTAACGAGTGTGGTCGAGCCGACGTGGAGAACTTCGATCGCGTCGAAGGGAATGGAGCCGCGCTGGTAGACCCAGTTCCGCGCCGCCGTCTCGGCATCGTAGAACGCGTAATGCGACTCGCCCGCGACGATACGAACGAAAGCGAGCGTGGTCTGGTGTTCGCTGCTTGTGGCGAGCGCGAGCTCGACATTGGATGCAGCGGCGTGCTCGGCGATCATGCGCCCGAACATGTCCGTCGAGATCCCGCCGACAAAGCCGGTCGGCGCGCCAAGCCGCGCCATGCCGATCGCGACGTTGAGGCAGGAGCCTCCGACCGCCGGCATCACCGCTTCGCGCCCGTCGGTGTTTCGCGTCGGAACGAAATCGATCAGCGCATCGCCGCAGGAAATCAGCATCCGTCTCAACCTCCTGCGATGTCGCGCATCGCGACGCGGCTGCCGCGATCGACCTCGCGCAGCAGCTTGTAGACCTCGCGCTTGCAGGCGTGAAAGGCGGCGATGTCGGGCGTGGTCGGCTCGCTCTTGCGTCCCAGCGCCGACATCTTTGCCATGGTCTCGCCGATCGAGGCGTAGGCGCCGCCGGCGACTGCGCCGAGCATGGCGGCGCCGAGCAGCACGGGTTCTTTGGTCTGCGGCAGCGCGACCGTGAGGCCGGTGGTGTCCGCCATGACCTGCCGCACCAGCGGACTGCGGCTGGCGCCGCCGCCCATGATCATGATGCCGGAATGGACGCCATGCGCGGCAAAGGCCTCGATCACCTCAGCAAGCCCATAGGCGAGCCCGCACAGACCGGCGACGAACAGCCGTTCCATCGAGGCGATGCCGGTGTCGAGATCGAGGCCGGCGATCACCGCGCGCGTGTCAGGGTCGGCGTAGGGCGAGCGGTTGCCGATGAATTCAGGAAGTACATGGACGTCGCTGGCCAGCAGCGCGGCACGGCTGGCGCCGCCTGCGCGCGCGATGATGCGGCGCTCGAGGAACTCGATGAGGTCGAGGCTCTCGCTGCGCGCCGCCGCGCTCGCCTCGGCGTGGCCGGGGTGCGACTTGAGAAGATGGTCGATCGCAGCGCCCGCAGCCGACTGCCCGCCCTCGTTGAGCCAGAAATTCGGCACCATGCCGGAATAGTAAGGACCCCACACGCCCGGCACGAAGCACGGTTCTTTCGTCGTCGCCATGATGCAGGCCGACGTTCCCATGATGTAGGCGAGACGGTCGGAGACATCTGTCGCGCCGTCCGATTCATCGCGCCCGCCGATCGCCCCGATGCCGCCAGCATGCGCATCGATCAGGGACGCTCCGACCGGTGTGCCCGGTGACAAGCCAAGATCGGCAGCTGCCGTACCGGTCAGACCGGCGCCGAGCCGCGTGCCGGGCGCGACGATCTCGGTGCCGATCCGGGCGTATTTCTCGTTGACGAAATCCGACAGGCCGATGCGCTTGAAGAATGGCGCGCTCCAGCCGCCGCCGTCGTGGGCGAGATAGTTCCATTTGCAGGTGACCGTGCAGGTCGAGCGCTGAAGCGAGCCGGTTGCGCGCCAGGTCAGGTAATCCGCCAGATCGAAGAAGTGCCCTGCAGCATCGAAGCTCGCGCGCATGTGCCGCTTCAGCCACAGCAGTTTCGGCATCTCCATCTCGGGCGAGATCGAGCCCCCGACATAGCGCAGCACGGCATCACCGGTTTCGTTGATCAGCCGCGCTTCGGCCGTGGCGCGATGATCCATCCAGACGATAACGTTGCGCTGCCTGCCGCCGGAGGCGCTGACGGTGAGCGGTTCGCCTTGCCCGTCGAGCACCACGAGGGAACAGGTGGCGTCGAAACCGATACCGCCGACGCTGTCGGGCGCGATGGCAGCTTCCGCCATCGCTGCCCGCACCGACGCAGTGCAAGCGTCCCAGATATCCTGGGACGATTGTTCGACGATGTCGCCGGCCTCGTGCCATATCCTGATCGGATGCCGTGCGATCGCCAGTAAGGTGCCCGCCTCGTCGAACACCCCTGCCCGCGTGCTCGTGGTCCCTACATCGACGCCGATATACGCTCGCGGCATTGTCGCCCCCGGAAGCTCTCGTCAGTTTTGACGCAAGCCTACCAGCAAGTGTAGCCGCCATCCACCAGCACGATGCTGCCGGTCATCAGGCTCGCGGCTTCGGAAGCCAGGAACAGCACGACGGAAGCGATCTCATCGACCTGCCCCATCCGTGCCATCGGGGTTCCACCGATCCAGGCGTCGTACATTCTCGGATTGCTTTTCACGAAGGCGTTGAGCGGCGTCTCGATATAAGTCGGCGCCACCGCGTTGACGCGGATGCCGCGCGTGCCCCATTCGGCGGCGAGCGATTTCGTGAGATGGTGCACGCCGGCCTTGGACGCATTGTAGAAGCACTGCTCCTGCGGTTTGTTGACGATGAAACCGGACATCGATCCGACATTGACGATGGCGCCGCTCCTGGCATTGAGCATGTGCTTGCCGAACTCGCGGCAGCACCAGAAGGTGCCGTTGAGATTGACGTCGATGACGTTGAGCCAGTGCTCGTCGGTCACGGTCTCCGCCGGCGTCTCGCTGCGGGCGATGCCGGCGTTGTTGACGAGGATGTCCACCTTGCCGTGGCGCGCGACGAGGTCGCTCGCCACTTCCGCCACGCGCTTGGTATCGGTGACATCCATGATCGCCGTCTCGGCGTCGAAGCCTTTCGCTTTCAGCTCGGCTTTCGCGCTGTCGGCGACTCTGCTGTCGCGGTCGCCGATGACGACCCTGGCGCCGGCTTCAGCCAGCGCTTCGGCGCAGGCGAGCCCGATCCCCTGCCCGCCGCCGGTGATGAACGCGGTCTTGCCGTTCAGCTTGAACTTTTCCAGGTACATGTTGCTCTTCCGCTTCTTGCCGCTTCTTGCCGCTTCTTGCCGTTTCTTGTCAGTTCCGAATGGCGTTGCCGCTCGCGTCGAAGCGATGGATGCGCGCGGGCTCCGGCACCAGCGACACATGGTCGCCGGCGTGCAGGCTCAATTCACCGATGTAGCGCGCCGTCAGCATGCCGAGCTGTCCGGCATCGACATAAAGGAAGGTGTCGCTGCCGAGGTGCTCGGCCACCGCAATCGTTCCCTGCCAGCCGCCGGCACCGTCGCGTTCGATCTTGAGATGCTCCGGCCGCACCCCGATCGTCGCCGCGCCCTTCTGCAGGGCGTGCTCGCCGGTGACGAAGTTCATCTTCGGCGAGCCGATGAAGCCGGCGACGAAGAGGTTGGCCGGCCTCTCGTAGAGCTCCAGCGGCGAGCCGTATTGCTCGATCTTGCCACCGTTGAGCACCACGATCTTGTCGGCCATGGTCATGGCCTCAACCTGGTCGTGGGTGACATAGATCGCGGTAGTGCCGAGCTGCTTCTGGAGCCGCGTCACCTCGATGCGCATCTGGACGCGCAGCGCCGCGTCGAGGTTGGAGAGCGGCTCGTCGAACAGAAAGGCCTTGGGCTCGCGGACGATGGCACGTCCGATCGCGACTCGCTGGCGCTGGCCGCCGGAGAGCTCGCGCGGCTTACGGTCGAGATAGGGCGTGAGGTTCAGCGTCGCGGCGGCGGCCTCGACCTTGCGGTTGGTCTCGTCCTTGGAAAGGCCCGCCATCTTCAGGCCGAAGCCGATGTTGCCGCGCACGCTCATATGCGGATAGAGCGCATAGGACTGGAACACCATCGACAGCCCACGCTTGGCGGGTGGCGTGTCGACCACGTTCTTGCCGTCGATCAGGATCTTGCCGCCCGAGACGTCCTCGAGCCCCGCGATCAGCCGCAAGAGCGTGGTCTTGCCGCAGCCTGAGGGACCTACGAACACCACGAAGGAGCCGTCGGCAATCTCGAGGTCCGCGCCCTGGATGATGTGCACGGGGCCGAAGGATTTCTGCACGTCCTGAAGTGTGATCTGACCCATGATCCGGCAGCCCTTCCTACTTTACCGCGCCAAAGGTGAGCCCGCGCACGAGCTGCTTCTGGCTGAACCAACCGAGGACGAGAATGGGCGCGATCGCCAGCGTCGACGCCGCCGACAGCTTTGCCCAGAACAGCCCTTCCGGGCTCGAATAGGACGCGATGAACGTGGTGAGCGGCGCAGCGTTCGAGGTCGACAGATTGAGCGTCCAGAACGCCTCGTTCCAGGCCAGGATCAGGTTCAGCAGCATGGTCGATGCGAGTCCCGGGATCGCCATCGGCGTCAGGACATAGACCAGCTCACGGCCGATGGTGGCGCCGTCCATGCGCGCGGCTTCCAGGATGTCGCGCGGGATCTCCTTGAAATAGGTGAAGAGCATCCAGATCACGATCGGCAAGTTTCCCAGGCACAGGATGAAGACGAGGCCGATGCGGGAATCGAGCAGGCCGAAGGACTTGTAGATCAGGTAGATCGGCACCAGCACGCCGACCGGCGGCATCATCTTGGTCGAGAGCATCCAGAGCAGGATGTCCTTGGTGCGTTTGGTCGGCGAGAACGCCATCGACCAGGCGGCGGGGATCGCGATCAGCAGCGCGATCAAGGTCGAGCCGCCGGCGATGGTGATCGAGTTCATCGCGTGGAGGAAATAGTCGCTGCGCTCCTGGACCGTTGCGTAGTTCTCGGTGGTCCAGTGGAAGAACAGGAAGGACGGCGGAATCGCGAAGGCCTCAAGTTCGGTCTTGAAGCTCGCCAATACCATCCAGAGGATCGGGAAGAAGATCAGGAAGCCGAAGAACCACGCCCCGATGGTCGAGACCACCACCCGCTGCCTCGTCGCTATCCGCGCCATGTCTCAAGCCTCCAGATTGCGGCCGACGATGCGGACCAGGAAGAAAGCTACGACGTTGGCGATCACGACGGCGACGAGGCCGCCCGCCGAGGCGGTGCCGACATCGTACTGGATCAGTGCCTGCGAATAGATCAGGAAAGCGATGTTGGTGGTCGACAGTCCCGGGCCGCCGCCCGTGGTGACGTAGATTTCGGCAAAGACGGTGAGCAGGAAGATCGTCTCGATCAGGATCACCACCGTGATGGGACGCGCGAGGTGCGGGAGCGTAATGTAGATGAAGGTCGAGGCCGCGCTGGCGCCGTCCATTTCGGCGGCCTCCTTCTGCTCCTCGTCGAGCGACTGCATCGCAGTGAGCAAAATCAGCGTCGCGAACGGCAGCCATTGCCAGGACACGATCAGAATCACCGCGAGCAGCGGCGCGTCGGTGAACCAGTCGATCGGCGTCAACCCGAACAGCGACGCGATCCAGGCAAACAGCCCGGACACCGGATGCATCAACAGGTTCTTCCAGACCAAGGCGCTCACCGTCGGCATGACGAAGAACGGCGCGATGACCATCAGCCGCACGATGTTGAGGCCGATCACGGGCTGGTCGAGCAGCAGCGCCAGCGGAATTCCGAGCAGGACAGTCAGCGCCAGCACCGAGCCGACCAGCACCAGCGTGTTCTGGAGTGAGGCGAGGAACGCGGGATCGGTCAGGAAGTAGCGGAAATTTTCCAGCCCGACGAACGATTCCGAGCCGGGATCGAGCAGGCTGTAATGCAGCGTCGAGAAATAGATCGTCAACGCCAGCGGGACGATCATCCAGATGAACAGCAGCCCGACGGCCGGCGTCAGGAGCGTCCGTGCGAGAAGCTGCGTCTGCCGGGTTGCCATTCTTGGCTTCTCTCCGCTTGCGGGAAGAAGGCGGCCATCCATCCTTAGCGGTGGATGGCCGCAAGTCTGAGCTCAGGAGGGAGAGCTCGAGCTCACTTGATGTAACCCGCGCGCTTCATCTCGCGCTCGGTTGAGGATTGCGCCGCGGTGAGCGCGGCATCAACCGTCATCGATCCCGCAAGCGCGGCCGAGAACTGCTGCCCGACCTGCGTTCCGATGCCCTGGAATTCGGGGATCGCCGCATATTGCACGCCGACGTAGGGCACCGGCTTCACCGTAGGCTTGTTCGGATCGGCGGCATCGATCGAGGCCAGCGTCAGCTTCGCAAACGGGGCGACCTTCAGATAATCAGGATTTTGGTAGAGCGAGGTTCGGGTGCCCGGCGGCACGTTGGCCCAGCCCTCTTTCGCGGCGACGGTCCTGGTGTAATCCTTGCTCGTCGCCCAGGCGATGAACTTCTCGGCGGCTTCCGCCTTCTTCGAACCGGCGGGGATTGCGAGATTCCAGGCCCACAGCCAGTTGGCGTTCTTGCCGAGCCCGGTGTTGGGCGCCATCGCAAAGCCGACCTTGTCGGCGACCTTGGAGTCCTTCGGGTTGGTGACGAAGGACGCCGCGACGGTGGCGTCGATCCACATGGCGCACTTGCCGGCATTGAACAGCGCCAGGTTCTCGTTGAAGCCGTTCGAGCTCGCACCAGGAGGGCCGGCCTGCTTCATCAGGTCGACATAGGTCGTGAGTGTCGCCTTCCATTCCGGGGTGTTGAATTGCGGCTGCCACTTCTCGTCGAACCAGCGTGCGCCATAGGAATTGGCCATGGCGGAGAGGAACGCCATGTTCTCGCCCCAGCCGGCCTTGCCGCGGAGGCAGATGCCGTAGACGCCGGTGCTCTTGTCGGTGAGCTTCTTGGCGGCGTCCACGACGAAATCCCAGGTCGGCTTTTCCGGCATCTTGAGGCCGGCCTTGTCGAACAGGTCGGTGCGGTACATCACCATCGAACTCTCGCCGTAGAACGGCGCGGCGTAGAGCTTGCCGTCGACGGAGACCGCATCCTTGATCTTGGGCAGGAGGTCGGCGACGTCGTAGTCGGCGCCGAGATTCGCGAGCGGCACCAGCCAGCCCTTCTTGGCCCAGATCGGCACCTCGTAGGTGCCGATGGTGAGGACGTCGAACTGGCCGCCCTTGGTGGCGATGTCGGTGGTGACGCGCTGGCGCAGCACGTTCTCCTCAAGCGTCACCCATTTGACCGATATATCGGGGTTCTTCTTGGTGAATTCAGCCGTCAGCCCCTGCATGCGGATCATGTCGCCGTTGTTCACGGTGGCGATCGTCAGGGTGGTTTCGGCCATCGCAGGGACGGCCAGCAACAGGCAAGACGCGCCGCAGACGGCGCCGAGGACGTGTTTCACGGTGACCTCCCTAGGATCGCGCTCTTGAGCATATGCCCACGCGTTGGGCGTATGTTCGACCGAGGGCGGGCCGTTGTCAAGCAGGCGCAAAGCTGTTCGCGCAACTTATGAGTGCTGCGGTGCGGGAGATGGGCTGAGCTCTCGTCTCACACTCAGTGTCTTGCCCCGCGAAAGCGGGGCATCCAGTACGCCGTGTCGTCTATTGGTTTGCCCTAAGAGGAGCCGCGGCGTACTGGATCGTCCGCCTGCGCGGATGATGACAGTGTGGTGTGGGGAAAGACCGCCTGCCTCGCCAACGCGAAGAGCGAGCCTGCCTCAGCGCTCCAGAATCGCCCTTGCGGTCGCCTCGTCCGTGACCAGCCCGTTGATCAACTGTCCATTCAACGCCGCCGCGATCGCCGGCACCTTGGCCGCACCGACCGCGGCGCCGATCGTCGTGGTCTTCGCGGGTACTTCCGGCGGGATGCTTGTCAGGCGCCTGTTGGTGCCGGCCTTCAGCAGGCGGCCCTTGGAATCATAAGCCCAGCCGGTGATCTCGCCGATTGCCCCTTGCCGCATCATCTCGAACAATTCGTCGCGGGTGACGAAGCCGTCGACATGGACCTGCGCCTTCTGGTCCATCTGGCCGATGCCGACGAGGCGCAAATCCGCCTTGGCTGCGACCGCCTTCACCTTCGCGATCGGCTCGATCCGGACCATCTTGTTGCGCTCGTCCTCGGACGACATCAGGAACGGCAGCGGCATCGGATAGTGCCGTGCGCCGGTGCGATCGGCGAGCCGGCCGACGGTGTCGTAGAAGCTCGCAGAACCGTCGGCGGAGATGTTGCCGACCAGCGAGACGATCTGGTGATTGGGCCGGTCGATCGGCGTGACGCGCTCGACTGCGGCGCGCACGGCGCGTCCCGTGCCGAGCGCGACGATGACGGGGGTCTCCGAACGCAGGGTGGAATCGAGCAGATTGGCGCAGCGTTCGGCAATGCCCGCTGTGGCCTGCGGTGCAGCGGAATCTGCCGGCACCACCTCGCAATGGGTAAGCTCGAAACGCTCCTTCAGACGCGCCGCCAATTCCATGCACGCGGCGATAGGATGTTCCAGCCGGAAGGTGATGAGCCGTTCGGCGAGACACAGCGACACCAGCCGCTGCGCCGACGCGCGCGACACCTGGAGCATCTTCGCGATCTCGTCCTGGGTGTGACCGGCAATGAAATACAGCCAGCCGGCACGCGCGGCGTCATCGAGCCTGGTCTTTTCGTTCTCGGCGGCCATGGCGGGCGTCAGGCGTCCTTCCAGAAATCGATCATGCGCGCGAAGACCCGGTCGGCCCCCGCACCCGACAGTATAGCGTGCCCGTCGCGTCCGCGATAATGGCTGCCGCCGGCAAATCCCCAGACCATCATGCCGGCCGCCTTACCCGCCAGCACGCCGCTCGCACTGTCCTCGATCACTAGCGTGCGCGCAGGTTGCGCGCCCATCTGCTCGGCCGCGTGGAGAAAGAGATCGGGCGCCGGCTTGCCGTGCCTGACCATCTGCGCGGTGTAAATCTGGTCGCCGAAATGCGCCCGCAGGCCGGTGACGTCAAGGGAGAGCGCGATACGGTCGATGTCGCTGGACGAGGCCACGCAGAATGGTGTCCGCAATTCCGATACCACGGCGGCAACACCCGCGATCGGCTGGAGTGATCCGGCGAACGTGCTCAACACATGCGACTTCAAGCGCGGCAGAAAGCCGTCCGGCACGACCTGCCCGAGATCCCGATAATGCTGCTCGACCGCTTTGGTGCTGCGTCCGAGAAAGAGTTCGAGCGCCTGCTCCGGGCTCAGCGCGAGGCCGCATTCGGCCAGCACGTCGGACAGACACCGACAGCTCAACAGCTCACTATCGACCAGCACGCCGTCGCAGTCGAAGATGATCAGATCGGGTTTCGGCCGGCCCTGGTCCATCCCGCCATTCGATCATATACCCATAGCATGGGCAATAGCTCACCAGAGACGGAAGGCCGCACCCTTTCCCGGATCAGTGCGCCACCTGCCGGTAGATCGCCGGCAGCGCCGCGGGCAGTCGGCGGATATTACCGACGATGGCGTAGCCGCCACGCCCGAACAGCGTCGGGAAATAGGATTGCGCGGTTGCGTCCACCGTGACGCCGAAGGCGGCGATGCCGAGCCGGCGCGCCTCCTGCACCGATTTGCGGGTGTCCTCGACCGCGAAGCGGCCTTCGTAGTGATCGACATCGTTCGGCTTCCCGTCGGTGAGGACGAGCAGCAGCTTCTTGCGCTGCGGCTGACGGGCGAGCTCGGCCGAGGCGTGGCGCACCGCCGCGCCGATCCGCGTGTAGTAGCCGGGCTTCAGCGCACCGATACGACGCTCCACTGCCCCGCCCATCGGCTCGCCGAAGGCTTTGACCGTTTCGAGCCGCACCCAGGACCGTCGGCGGGACGTAAAGGTCAGGATGCTGTGGTGGTCGCCGCAGGCCGACAGGCCGTGCGCGAGCACGAGCAGTGCCTCCTTCTCGACGTCGAGCACGCGATGGCCCTCGACCCAGGCGTCCGTCGAGAGCGAGACATCGACAAGCAGCGTGACGGCGAGATCGTGCCCCTGCGGGCGCATCGCGACATGGATACGATCGAGACCGCCGCCGCTGCCGGCGCGAAGATCGCACCGCGCGCGCACGAGCGCGTCGAGGTCGAGGTCGTGTCCATCGGCCTGGGCGCGCATCAATTCGCGGCGCGGCCGCAAGATCTCGAAGCGCCGCCGCACCTGACGGATATGCCGGCGCATGGACTCGTCGGGCGACCAGGTCTCGCCGGTCTCGGACGCGGCGCCCGCGAGCACGTGGCAGTGATCGGGCAGGTAGGAGCTGCTGCGGTAGTCCCATTCGGGATAGGTGAGATCTGCGTTCAGCGGCGAGGCATCAAGGGCTTCCGGCGGCAGGTCGAGATCGAATTTGAGCCGGCTCGCCGGCTTGCCGCTGCGACGACTGAGCGTGATCTCCTCGAGATCGTCCGCGGCCTTCTGCGCGTCCTCGTCCTCGTTGTCGTCGGCCGGACGGTCGACATTGACCATCTCGGCCATCGCGAGGATCTTTTCGAAGCGGTTGAGCACGAAGGGATCGCGGCGATTGGCGTTGTTTTCGCGCTCGCGTACGGCAAAGCGCTTGCGATTGTCCTGGGTCGCGGCCCCCGCGCCAGGCGCGCACGCGTCGTCGCCCGCATGCGCGGGCGAAAGCTCGCGCGTCCAGCAATCGCCCCAGAGCGGACACGGCAGGACCGAGCGATAGCCCGGCGGCGCTTTGTCCGGCAGCGGACCTGTTCCCATCATCGCCGGCCACAGCCGGCCCGCGGGCGCCTTTCAGGCCCCGAGCAAGGCGAGAGCGATCTGCTCGATCTCCTGCTCGAGACGCGGCAACGGACGTCGCGGCCGGGCCTCGGCCATTGCTGCAGCGAGCTGCGCGTAATCGGCGGCGAGTCCGGGAAACTGCGTGAGCACAAAGACCGCCGTCTCGCTCGCCCGGCGCAGGACGAGAAGGTCCCGCCGCAGCGGATGATGCTCCGTGATCGTCTCGATCGGAGCGACCGCGAACCACGCCCCAAGCCAGCGATAGAGGCATGCGTTGAGGCCGCGGTCGGCGAATATCGCGATGCGATCGGGGAGGAAGACGGTCGCGGCGTCGCGGCCCGGCTGTTCGAGACGTTCGTCTCCAAGGCCGATGCGCTGCCGCCAGCCGAGCCGATGGCCCGCTCTGCGTGCGCCTGCGCTTGCGATCTGAACACCCGTCTCGCCCCCAAGCGCACGGAACATCACCGCGAGCCGGCCTCTCACCTCTGCGAGCGCGACCGCGTGATCATCGTGAACCGGATAGCTCGCGGTGCCGCCGACCATCCGGTGCCAGGCACGGCCGACCGTCTCCTCCAATTCGAGGAAGTCGAGCATGGAATCGGCCTCACCCAACCACGGCGCGCGTGACATCCAGCAGCGCCGCCTTGACATCGGAATCGTCGGTCAGCGGCTCGATCATGCCGGCGAGCACGGCATCGGCGATCGAGACTCCCGCCGCAATCAAGGTCGCGCAATACACCACGAGCCGGGTCGAGACGACCTCCTCCAGATCATGCCCCTTCAGCGCCCGCAGACGTCCGGCAAGCGCGACCAGCGGCCGTACGCGATCCGGCGGCAGCCCGCTCTCGGCCGACACCACCGCAATCTCCTGCTCGGCGGGCAGGAAGGCGAACTCGATGGCGACGAAGCGCTGCCGCGTCGAGGGCTTCAACGCCTTGAGCAGGGTCTGGTAACCGGGATTGTAGGAGACGACGAGCATGAAGCTCGCGGGAGCAACAAGCTCCTCGCCGGTTCGCTCCAGCGGCAGGATACGGCGGTCGTCGGTCAGCGGATGCAGCACGACGGTGACGTCCTTGCGGGCTTCCACCACCTCGTCGAGATAGCAGATGCCGCCCTCGCGGACCGCGCGCGTCAACGGACCGTCGGTCCACATGGTGTCGCCGCCCCTCAGCAGATAGCGGCCGGTGAGATCGGCGGCGGTGAGATCGTCGTGGCAGGCGACGGTGTGCAGCGGCAAGCCCAGCCGTGCCGCCATATGCGCGACGAAACGTGTCTTGCCGCAACCGGTCGGCCCTTTCAGCAGGACCGGAAGCCGGTGCCGCCAGGCATGCTCGAACAGCACGCATTCGTTGCCGCTTGCGATATAGGCCGGTAGCGCGGGTGCCGGCGCGGCCAAGGCGTGAAGAGCTGCTTTCATGATCTCTCTCCGAAAATGTCTGAAGCGGCGGCCGCGATGAAACGCGGCCGCCTTCACGCTTACTCGGCCGGCTGCAGCGCGGCGGGAATGGTCGCCCGCCTTTCGCGGCCGGGCACCAGCACCGCCCAGACGAACATCAGCGCGGAGATCGCGACGAACACACCGGAGCCGAGCCGCACCCAGTAGAAGAAGGCGAGCTGGTCCTGCACGTCCATGTAGCCCTGGCCGAGCACGCGCTGGAGATGGACCTGGACCACGCCGGCAAAGGTCAGCGCGAATGTCATGCTCATCATGGCCGTGCACATGATCCAGAAGCTCGTCATGCTGAGCCACTGGTTATAGGGCGCGCGTCCCTTGATCTGCGGGATCGCGTAAGCCATCACGGCAAGATTGAGCATGACATAGGCGCCGAAGAAGGCGAGATGGCCGTGCGCGGCGGTGACCTGGGTGCCGTGGGTGTAGTAGTTCACCGAGGACAGCGTGTGCAGGAAACCCCAGACGCCGGCCCCCAGGAACGCCATCACCGAACAGCCGACCGACCACAGAAGTGCGGCGCGGTTCGGATGCTTGCGGCCGGCCTTCCAGGTCATCTGCACCGTGAAGATCACCATCGTGAAGAACGGCGCGACCTCGAGCGTCGAGAACAGCGAGCCGATCCACTGCCAGTAGCCGGGCGCGCCGATCCAGTAGAAATGGTGGCCGGTGCCGAGAATCCCCGAGAACAGCGCGAGGCCGATGATGACGTAGAGCCACTTCTCGACCACCTCGCGATCGATGCCGTTGAGCTTGATCATGAGATAGGCGAGCACGGAGGCCATGATCAGCTCCCAGACACCCTCGACCCAGAGATGGACGACGTACCACCAGTACATCTTGTCGACCGCGAGGTTCGCCGGATTGTAGAAGGCGAAAAGGAAGAAGATCGCAACGCCCCACAGGCCGAACAGCAGGATGTTGGTGACCGTGGTCTTGCGCCCCTTGAGCGCGGTCATGGTCACGTTGAACAGGAACATCAGGCAGACGACGACGATGCCGACCTTGATGATGAAGGGCTGCTCAAGGAACTCGCGGCCCTCGTGGTAGTGGAAGAGATAGCCCACCCCCGCCACGCCCGCCGCGCCAAAGAACATCCAGAACTGGATCTTTGCGAGCAGCGGGCTGTACAGCTCGGTCTCGGTTTCCTCAGGCAGCAGGAAGTAGGTCGCGCCCATAAAGCCGATCAACGACCACACGATCAGCGCGTTGGTGTGGATCATCCTGACGATGTTGAACGGCAGCAGCACCGATAGCGTGTTGGGCAGGACGTAGATCGTCCCGGCGAGGAGGCCGAACAGGACCTGGGCCAGGAACAGGGTCAGCGCGCCGTAGAAATACAGCATCGCGACTTTCTGGGTTTGGTATTTCATCTCGGATTCTCTCTGTCTTGAACGAGGAAAGCGGCGGGCTCAGCCGGCCTTGTTCGGCGGCCAATCCTGGCGCTTGATCGTGCTCACCCATTGCAGGAAATCGGCGAGATCGTTGAGCTCCTGATCGGTGAGGTTGAACTGCGGCATCTGCCGCCGGCCCTCCGCGCCCGAGGGCTGCGACTGCATCCAGGCCTTCAGCGTCTCTCGCGCCCCGGCCGGGTCTTCCTTGCCGCCCCATCGATCCCAGACGTTGCCGACTTCGGGCGCGAAATAGGCGCCTTCGCCGAGCAACGTGTGGCAGTTGATGCAGGAGTTCTTCTCCCAGACATGCTTGCCGCGGGCGACCGACGACGTCAGCGTCGCCGCGTCCGTGGATGTCGTAGCCATGTAGTAGTGGCTGTGCGCCGTCAGCCCGATGAAGATGGCGAAGAAAAAAGCCGAGCCGCCGTAGAAGACGTTTCGAGCGGCCGACTTGGTCAGGCGTTCAGCCATTGCCAATCCTTTCAATTGAGTCCTGTCGCGTAAATCGGTGATGCGATTTATTGCCGATTGGCCCAGCCCGTTCTTTGTCAGGGCGCAAGGAGTGAGTCAGATCAGGGCGACGACGGCGGATGTGAGCCAGGCAAACAGCACCACGATGAGGATCCAGGCGCTGACGAGGCCGCGCCAGAGCGCGGGCGCCGCGCGAAGATCGAGGAAGTCGAGTACTATCCGGCGGCCCTTGACGGCGGCCAAGGCCAGCAGCAGGGCTTTGCCGAGCAGTGGCCGCGGCACCAGCGGCGGCACCAGGATGGTCGCGAGCGCGAGGCCGATCAGCGCGATCCAGGTGATGTCCAGGCGATCCGGCATCGTCACCGCACCAGATAAAGAATCGGGAACATCACGATCCAGACCAGATCGACCATGTGCCAGAAGGCCGTTCCCGTCTCGACGCCGAACGCTTCAGCGCGGCGGCAGACCAATGCGAGGATGATGATGCCGAGGCAGACGTGCAGGAGATGGAAGCCGGTCAGGAGGAAGTAGAGTGTGAAGAAGGGGCTGGTTTCAATTCCGATGCCGCGTCCGATCTCTTCGGCATATTCGGCGAGCTTGACCGCCACGAACAGGCCACCAAGCCCCATGGCTGTGAACAGCCAGTATCGTGTCGCCCGCCTCTCGCTGGCCCGCGCGGCCTTCGTAGCCCGGGCCGCGGCCCAACCGCTCGTCACCAGCACGATAGTGTTCAATCCGGCGAGACCCGGATCAAGCGCCGCCTGCCCCGCCGCGAACACGGCGGGATGGATCGCGCGGGCGACCGTGAAGGTACCGAGAAACAGACCGAAGGCGGCGAGTTCGCTGAAGATCAGCACCCAGATCATGGGATCGCCGGGAAGATCGTCCAGAATTCCCCAACCCGTTCCCTGTGGTTCGCAATCGGCTGACGACATCTGCTCTTCCGGATCAGGACACCGGCCAGACCTAGCTCAGCCGTACCGATCCGAGTTTGTTGCCGGACAAACTTGGGGAATGCCGATCGATTTGTTTGCGCCGTCACAACGTCCAGCCTGCCGGGTCGCGGTACGAAACGCCGAAGGTTCCATGGAGCTGCGAGCGATGACATGAGCGATGCACAAATCGGGCTGATGACCGCGACGCCCATCATCATCGTCTTCGCCATCGCGCTCCGGCGAATCGGCGTGCTATCGACCGTGGCCACCGTGTCGGCGGTGAGCATCTCCGTCGCGATCGCGGCGGTGCTGTTCACGACGCAGTAACGGCTGCCCCAGCCTGCATGGAGCAGAGCGGAATGCGGGTCAGTGGTCCCGTATTGCGATTCGCTCCATCCGGCTACGCAGCCTCATCTCCGCTGATTATAAACGTCGATGCACACTGCCCCGAGCAGGACCAGGCCCTTGATGACCTGCTGATAGTCGATGCCGATGCCGAGGATGGACATGCCGTTGTTCATCACACCCATGATCATGGCGCCGACCACGGCACCGCCGACGCGGCCGACCCCACCATAGGCTGAGGCGCCGCCGATGAAGCAGGCGGCGATGACGTCGAGCTCGAAGCCGAGACCCGCCTTCGGCGTTGCGGTGTTGAGGCGCGCGGCGAAGACGAGGCCGGCGAGCGCGGCGAGCACGCCCATGTTGACGAAGGTGAGGAAGGTCAACCGTTCCGTCTTGATGCCCGACAGGCTTGCGGCCTTGGCGTTGCCGCCGACCGCATAGATTTGCCGGCCGATCACGGTGCGGCGGGTGACGAAGCCGTAGAGCGCGATCAACGCACCCATGATCACCAGCACGTTGGGCAGGCCGCGATGCGAGGCAATCAGATAGGTGAAATAGAGCACGGCGCAGGCCAGAAGAATGCTCTTGCCGAGGAAGAACGCGTAGGGCTCGACTTCGATGCCGTGCAACAGCTCGCGCGACCTTCCCCTGGCGCTGGCGTAGACGAGGCCGAGCGCGAGCACCGCACCGATCAGCATGGATGTCGGATGCAGGGTGCCGGCCTCCGGCAAGAGCTCCGGAATGAAGCCGGAGGACAGTTTCTGGAAGGTCGCCGGGAACGGTCCGAGCGACTGGCCCTGCAACACCGCGAGCGCAAGCCCCTTGAACACCAACATGCCCGCTAGCGTCACGATGAAGGACGGGATCTTGAAATAGGCCACCCAATAGCCCTGCGCGGCGCCGATTGCCGCGCCCAGCAGCAGGCAGGCGATGAAGGCGAGCGTGTAGTCGACCTTGTATGTCACCATCAGCACGGCGGCCACCGCGCCGACGAAACCCGCGACCGAGCCGACCGAGAGGTCGATATGGCCGGTGACGATGACGAGCAGCATGCCCAGCGCCATGATGACGATGTAGCTGTTCTGGAGCACCAGATTGGTCAGGTTGAGCGGCTGCAGCAGCGTGCCGCCGGTCATGACCTGGAAGAACAGCATGATCGCGATCAGCGACATCAGCATGCCGTAGTTGCGCAGATTGTTCTTGATGAAGCTGCCGTTCCGGCGCTCCTCGGGCAGCGAAACCGTCTTGTCGGTCATGGCTGCGATCCTCCCATCTCGGCACCCGCCAGGGCGCGGCTTCCATAATTTCTGTCGTTGCGCATGATGGCGCGCATGATCTTTTCCTGTGTCGCTTCGGTGCCGGGGAACTCGCCGACGAAGGCACCGTCGTTCATGACGCAGATGCGGTCGCAGACGCCGAGCAACTCGGGCATCTCCGAGGAGATCACCACCACACCGCGGCCGGCCTCTGCAAGCTCGTTGATGATACAGTAGATCTCGTACTTGGCACCGACGTCGATGCCCCGGGTCGGCTCGTCCAGGATCAAGACCTTGGGATCGGTCATCAGCCATTTCGACAGCACGACCTTTTGCTGGTTGCCGCCGGAGAGCTGGCTGGTCTCCTGATAGACGTCGGAGCAGCGGATGCGCATCCGGTTGCGGTAGTCGCTGGCGACCTTCAGCTCGGCGATGTCGTCGATCACGCGGCGAGGAGCGACCTGGTCGAGGCTTGCGAGCGTGATGTTCTTGCGGACGTCGTCGGCGAGGATCAGCCCGAGCTGCTTGCGGTCCTCGGTGACATAGGCAAGGCCGGCGTCGATCGCGGCCGCGACGTTCGGCAGCACGATCTCATGGCCCTCGAGCCGGATGCGACCGCTGATCGTGGTGCCCCAGGAACGGCCGAACAGGCTCATGGCGAATTCGGTGCGGCCAGCGCCCATCAATCCGGCAATGCCGACGACCTCGCCGCGTTTCACGCTGAAATCAACGTTCTTGATCACCTGCCGCTCGGGATGGATGGGATGGTAGACCGACCAGTTCTCGACGGTGAGGACGGGCTCGCCGATCTTTGCGCTGCGCTCCGGAAAGCGATGGGCGAGATCGCGGTTGACCATGCTGCGGATGATGCGGTCCTCCTGGATCGGCTCGGCGCGGCAGTCGATGCCGTCGACGGTGCGGCCGTCGCGCAGGACGGTGATGTGATCGGCAACGCGGGCGACCTCGTTCAGCTTGTGCGAGATCAGGATCGAGCCGATGCCCTGCTCGCGGAAGGCCATGAGGCGTTCGAGCAGCGCGGCACTGTCGGCCTCATTGAGGCTGGCGGTCGGCTCGTCCAGGATCAGCATCCGCACCCGCTTGGACAGCGCCTTGGCGATCTCGACAAGTTGCTGCTTGCCGACGCCGAGATCGGTGATCAGCGTGTCCGGCGATTCCTTCAGGCCGACCTGCGCCAGGAGTTCCCGGGTGCGCCGATAGACCTCGTCGCGATCGATCACGCCGAGCTTGGACGGCGGATGCGACAGGAAGATGTTCTCGGCAATCGACATCAGCGGGATCAGCGCCAGCTCCTGATGGATGATGATGATACCGAGCGCCTCGGAATCGTTGATGTCGCGGAAGCGGCGCTCCTCGCCATCGAAGATGATGGTGCCCTCGTAGCTGCCGGCCGGGTAGACGCCGCTGAGCACCTTCATCAGTGTGGACTTGCCGGCACCGTTCTCGCCGACCAGGGCGTGGATCTGCCCGGCTTCAACCGAAAAGTTGACATCGCGCAGCGCCTGCACGCCGGAAAAGCTCTTGCTGACGTTGCGCATCTCCAGCATTGCGGTCATGATTTCACGTCCCTCAATCAGTGTTAGCTCACCTCTCCCCGCTTGCCGGGAGAGGTTGGATCGCATCGTTAGATGCGATCCGGGTAAGGGGGAGTCTCCGCGAGACACA
>NZ_JADPIT010000032.1:712498-719903 GCF_023073035.1 Bradyrhizobium sp. 62 | reverse complement strand
CCCTCTCCCCGCAAGCGGGGAGAGGGAGAAGAAAAGAAGCCTTACTGGAACTGGGCCTTCTTGTAATAGCCGCTGTCGACCAGGACCTTCTCCCAATTGTCCTTGTAGACCACGACCGGCTTGAGCAGATAGGACGGCACGGTCTTGGCGCCGTTCTCGTAGGTCTTGGTGTCGTTGACGGTGACCTGCTTGCCGGCAAGCGCAGCGTCGACCATGTCGGCGGTCACCTTGGCGAGATCGCGGGTGTCCTTGAAGATCGTCGAATACTGATCGCCGCGCAGCATCGCCTTGATCGAGGGCACTTCGGCATCCTGGCCCGAGATGACAGGCATCGGCTGACCGGCGCTGCCATAACCGACCCCCTTCAGCGAGGAGATGATGCCGATCGACAGGCCGTCATACGGCGACAGCACCGCGTTGACCTTCTTGTTGCCGTAGTAGGCGCTGAGCAGATTGTCCATGCGGGCCTGCGCGGTGGCGCCGTCCCAGCGCAAGGTCGCGACCTTGTCCATGCCCATCTGACCGGAGACGACAACGAGCTTGCCGCTGTCGATGTACGGCTTCAGCACGCTCATCGCGCCGTTGTAGAAGAAGTAGGCGTTGTTGTCGTCGGGCGAGCCGCCGAACAGCTCGATGTTGAACGGGCCCTTGCCATCCTTGAGGCCGAGGCCCTGCACGATCGACTCGGCCTGGAGCACGCCCACCTGGAAATTGTCGAAGGTCGCGTAATAGTCGACGTTCGGTGTGCCGCGGATCAGGCGGTCATAGGCGATCACGGTGATGCCTTTTGCTTTCGCCTGCTTGAGCACGTCGGACAGCGTGGTGCCGTCGATCGCGGCGATCACCAGCGCTTTCGCGCCCTTGGTCACCATGTTCTCGACCTGCGAGAGTTGGTTCGGAATGTCGTCCTCGGCATATTGCAGGTCGGTGTTGTAGCCGCGCTCCTTCAGCACCTTGACCATGTTGTTGCCATCGTCGATCCAGCGCGCCGACGATTTGGTCGGCATGGCGATGCCGACTGTTGCTTTGTCCTGGGCCGAGGCGGTGACGCCCGCGGCCATCGTCGCAGCGCCGGCCAGCGCGAGCGCGAGGAAGGTCGTCTTCAGTTTCAACATGTTTCACTCCCTTGGATGTCAGACTGTTTTTTCGTGTCGTCGAGAACTTTGGTCGTGTGCGGCTTCGAGCCTCCTATGCGAGCTTGACGTCAGGCTCCGCCCGACCGCGCGCGGAGGCCTCCAACAGGAAGGTGTAGCCGGCTTGCGGATCGGCGGCACGCGCCGCCGCATCCATGTCCTGCCAGGCCGAGGTGACGAGGAGACGCGACAGATCAGGGCCGACAAAAGCGGGGCAGCTCGCCTGCTTTGCCGGCACGCTGAGCGAGCGCAGCCGCTCGCCTTGCGGAGAGTAGAGGTCGACGCGGCTCGCGCCCCAGCAGGCGTTCCAGATGTTTCCGTCCGCGTCGCACACCGATCCATCGAGGCCGCCGACGCCGGTCTGGCGCAGCAGCACTTCCGGCTCGCCGCGGGGCAGGCCGGTCGCGGGATTGAGCGGCACCGCGTAGAGCACCGCGCGCGCAGTGTCGGCGAAGTAGCCGGTGGCGCCATCGGGCGAGAAGCAGATCGAGTTGGGAATGCTGATGCGCGGAAACAGCATCGATATCTCGCCGTGATGGAACGCGTAGATCGCGCCTGCCCCTGCTTCCGCCTTGCGGCCCATGGTACCGATCCAGAACGTGCCGGAGGGATGCACGCGGGCATCGTTGGAGCGGGTCGCGGGATTGTCGGCTTCGAGTGGACAGAACAAGGTCATCGCCCCGTCGGCAGTTTTGCGGATATAGAGGCCGTCTTCCGCGACGATCAACTGCCGCTCGGCGTCGATCCGTCCAAGTGCGCTCGCCATCCGGCCCAGCGCATGAACGCGAATGCTGCCGCTGCCGAGTTGCGCCTCGAACAGTCGTCCCTCGCGGATATCGAACCACCAGGCGGTGTCGGTGGTCACGTCATAGGTCGGTCCCTCGCCGAGATGGCAAGGATCGTTCGAAAGAACCGAGGTCGGCACCTGTTCCATCAGGACCTCCTCACCGCAAAGCGATAGACCGTATGATGGCGGTAGACCTCGCCGGGCGCTAGGCGCGGGCTCGGGAAATCCGGCCGGTTCGGTGCGTCCGGCCAGATATGCGGCTCCAGGCACATCGCGTCCGACTGCCGGAACAGCTTGCCGCCCTTGCCCGAAATCGTGCCGTCGAGATAATTACCCGAATAGACCTGCAGACCGGGCTGATCAGTGAACAGCTCCATGATGCGCCCCGAACGCGGCGCCTCCAGCCGCGCCGCGAGCGCAAGCTTGCCGTCACGCGCGAGACAGTAGGTGTGATCGTAGCCCTTGCCGTTGCGCAATTGCTGGTCGCTCTCGCGAATGCGCTCGCCGACAGGCCGCGGCTCGCGGAAGTCGAACGGCGTGCCGGCAACGCTGCGCGGCGGCTCGGGCAACGGAATGGCGGTTGGATCGATCGCGAGGAAATGCCGGGCCGCGACCGTCAGCTTGTGATCGAGAATGGCCGTGCCTGATGTCGCGCCTTCCAGATTGAAGAAGCTGTGGTTGGTCAGGTTGACGATGGTCGGTCGGTCGGTCCGCGCCTCCATACGAAGCGATAACTCGGTCGGGCCGGTGACGCGATAGGTCAGGCGCACATCGAGCCGACCGGGATAGTTCTCTTCGCCGTGCGGACTGACATAGGACAGCGTGACCGCGGGCTCGGCGCCGTCGTCGATCTCCGCAATGTCCCAGAGCTTGCGGTCGAAGCCGTCGAGGCCGCCATGCAGCGCATTCGGACCGTTGTTGACGGGAAGCTGCACCGTCTCGCCGTCCAGCGAGAATTGTCCGTTGGCGATGCGATTGGCGTAGCGGCCGACGGTGGCGCCGAAGAACTTTCGTTCAGCGAGATAGCCGGCGAACCCATCATGGCCGAGCACGACGTCGTCGTAGCCGCCTTTGGCGTCCGGCGCCAGCAGCGCCTGGATCACCGCGCCATGGGTGATGATCCGCGCCTCGAACCCGCCCTCGCCGCGCAGCACGATGCGGTCCACCTTGCGGCCGTCCGGCAGCGTTCCGAAGACGTCTCTCTCTGTTTTCGATCCAGCCATGATCAATCCACAAACGGTTCGACGATCGTGCGCCTGCCGAGCAGGAAGGCGTCCGCAACGAGACGAAGCGGCGCCAGATCGACGTCGCTCGCCCCTGTCGCGGCGAGCGTGACGAAGCGCCGGTAAAGCTCCCGATATTCCTCATCGGGCGCCTCGGCAACGGTCTTGCCATCGATCGCCATGATCCGGCCGCCGCGGGATAGCGTCATCCGGCCCTGGTCGGTTTCGACCAGGATATCCCAGCTCTGCGGTCCGGTCTGGCGGAAATCGAACTCGGCGGTCACAGGCAGGCCGTCGATGTCGGTCAGCGTCAGGTTCGCGGCGATCGGCGCCTGGCAATTGGCGGGGAAGGCGAGCTCGGCCGCGGTGACGAACACGGGCTTCGGCAGGATCCGGGTCAGGATCGACAGCGCATTGATGCCGGGATCGAACACCCCGAGCCCGCCCGGCTCCCAGATCCAGGCCTGCCCGGGATGCCAGACGCGGACATCCTCTTTCCAGTTGATGTGCACGGAACGGACGCGGCGGGCGGCGAGCCACTCGCGCGCCGGCTCGACCGCCGGCGCATGGCGCGAATGCCAGGTCGCGAACAACGTCCGCTTGGCCTCTCTCGCCATCGCGATCAGCGGATCGAGCTCGGCAACGCCGGCGCCCGGCGGCTTCTCCAGCATGACATGCTTGCCGGCCCTGAGCGCTGCGACGGCCTGGGCGCGGCGCACTTGAGGCGGCGTGCAGAGCGAGACCGCGTCGATCGGCGGACCTTTTTCCAGCAGCTCTTCGATGGTCGCGAAATGCGGCAGATCCGGCAGCGAGGCATTGCGGCTGGCGACGGCCGCCAGCGTCGCGCCGGGAACCGCTGCGATGGCGCCGACATGCTGGTCCCGCGCGATCTTGCCGAAGCCGACGATGGCGATGCGAAGTTCAGTCACGATCTTTCTCCAGCTTCCGCGGACGGCAGCGCTTCGGTTGGTACAGTCTCGATCACTGTACCCTCGTGGCGGCGCATGCCGTTGTGAATGACGTAGACCATCGCCTCCGACGCGGTCGCGGCTTCACCGGCGGCGATGGCATCGACGATCTTCTGATGCCAGAGCAGAACGGTGTCGCGGTCCTCCGGTTCGACCGGTGCGCTGAGCAGGAATGAGGCGCGCAACGCAGCCTCGATGACGTGCCCGATCGAGCGCATGAACAGATTTCCGGAGGCGCGCGCCACACCGACATGGAGCGCTAGGTCGGCATCGGCGAAGCCAACGGAGTCGGAGGCCTCAAGCCGCATCCGCTCCATGCAGCGACGGAGCTCGGAGAGATCCTGCTCCGACCGCTGCGCCGCCGCCAGCGCGGCTGCGCGCGGCTCGACCGCGAGGCGGATCTCGGCGAGGTCGTTGAGGAAGCGCTTGTCGATCCCGGCATCCAGGTGCCAGGCCAGCACGTCGGCGTCGAACATGTTCCAGGCGACGCGCTCGCGCACGACGGTGCCGACGCGCGCCTTGGTAGTAAGCAGGCCCTTGGCCACCAGCGTCTTCACGCTCTCGCGCAGCACCGGTCGCGACACGCCGAACATCGCGATCATCTCGGCATCGCCCGGCAGCCGCGTCCCTTCTGCATATCGGCCGGCGATGATGTCAACGCCGATCGAGCGGGCCACTTCCGCGTGATTTGAGTGCGCCCGGCGCGTCGGAATGACGAGGATACGCGAGGTGGTCATGAGACTGCTCCCGCGCGCTTTGCCACGGGCCGGCGCGCGAGCGCAACCAATCCCTGTTGCAAGGCGATGAAGGCGAACAGCAGCACACCGGTCGCGATCTTGGTCCACCAGCTCGACAGCGTCCCGTCGAAATTGATGTAGGTCTGAATCATGCCCTGGATCAGCACGCCGAGGAAGGTTCCGATCACCGAGCCCTGCCCGCCCGTGAGCAGCGTGCCGCCGATCACGACGGCCGCGATGCTGTCAAGCTCGACGCCGACGGCGGACAGCGAATAGCCGGCGCTGGTGTAGAAGGAGAAGACGATGCCGGCGATGCCAGCGAGCAAGCTCGACAGCATGTAGATCTTTACCGTCATCCTGCCAACTGCAACGCCCATCAGGCTCGCGGTCGCCCGGCTGCCGCCGAGCGCATAGACATTGGCGCCGAACCGGGTGAGCTGCAGCAGCAATGCGCCGCCGATCACGATCGCAAGCATGATGATCGCGACCGCCGTCAGCCGTCCACCGCCGGGTAGTCGCAGAGCGAAGTCCGACACGGTCGAATAGACCGGTGCCGTGATCGGCACCGATTCCGTCGAGAGTAGGAAGCTGGCACCCCGGGCCAAAAACATGCCGGCGAGCGTCACGATGAAAGGCGGCAGATCGAAGACATGGATCACCGCGCCCATTGCCGCGCCGAAGGCGGCCGAGAGCGCGAGAATGGCGACGAAGGCGACCAAGGGCGGCATTCCCCAGCGCTCGATCGCCAGCGCGACGAACACCGTGGTGAAGCCGATCACCGAGCCGACCGAGAGATCGATGCCGCCGGAAATGATGACGAAGGTCATGCCGGTCGCGACGATGCCGAGGAAGGCGTTGTCAGTCAGGAGGTTGCCGACTACGCGGGTGGAGGCGATGTTGGGAAACTGCATCGCGCAGAGCACGAATCCCGCGACGAGCACGATCGCGGTGATGAGAACGGGCGGCAGGCCTTTCATGCCTTGGTCCCCCGCAGCCGCGTCACAACGCCGGTAAAGCCGGACAGCTTCGGCGATTGCAGCAGCAGCACGGCGAGCACCACCACCGCCTTGACCAGCAGATTGAACTCCGGTGGATAGCCCGACAGCAGAATGCCGGTGTTCATGGTCTGGATGATCAGCGCGCCGAGTACGGCCAGCACGAGGCTGAAGCGGCCGCCGAACAGCGAGGTGCCGCCAATCACCACCGCGAGGATGGCGTCGAGCTCGAGCCAGAGGCCGGCATTGTTGGCATCCGCGCCCATGATGTCGGCCGCTGCGATGACGCCGGCAAGCGCAGCGCAAACGCCGCACCAGACATAGACCGCCAAGATCATCGCGCGCGTGCCGACGCCGGCAAGCTCGCTCGCCCGCGCATTGCCGCCGGTTGCCTCGATCAGCAATCCGAGTGCCGAGCCGCGCACCACCGCACCGGTGAGGATCAGCATGCCCAGCGCAATCGCGACCGGCACCGGCAGGCCGAGAATAGAGCCATTGCCGAGCCAGACCAGATCGGGCGAGGAGAAGGTCACGATTCGACCCTCGGTAATGAGCTGGGCGATGCCGCGTCCCGCCACCATCAGGATCAAGGTCGCCACGATCGGCTGCATGCCGAGCACCGCGACAAGAAATCCGTTCCACAATCCGCAGATCAGGCCCGCACCGAGCGCAGCCGCCAGCACCACGGCCAGACTGTGGCTATCGGCGAGGCTCGCCGCGATCGCGCCGGAGATCGCCATCACTGCACCGACCGACAGGTCGATGCCGCGCGTGGCGATCACCAGCACCATGCCGAGCGAGAGCAGCGCGACCGGCGTGCCGCGGTTGAGCACGTCGATCATGCTGCCGAACAGCCGGCCGTCCTGGAGGCGCAAATCGAAGAATTGCGGCGACACCACGCGATCGACCGCCAGGATGACGATCAACGCGAGGATCTGGGCAAGGCCGCGGCGCGGCAACAGCGCGGTCATGCCCGGCCCTCATGTGCGACACTGGCGTCATCGGCGGCGATGGCGGCGAGAACGCTGCCGACGTCGATGGCCTCGCCGGTGAGCTCCTCGACATGAGCGCGGTCGCGCAGCACCACCACGCGATCGGAATAGGTCACGATCTCGTCGAGCTCGGAGGAGATCACGAGCAGCGCGAGCCCGTCGTCGCAGAGCTCGCGGATCAGACGGATGATCTCAGCGTGCGCGCCGACGTCGATGCCGCGGGTCGGCTCGTCCAGCACGAGCAGCCGCGGCGAGGTCGCAAGCCACCGTGCCAGCAGCACCTTCTGCTGATTGCCGCCGGACAGCAGGCCGACGGGACGCTCCGGATCGGGCGGACGAATGTCGAGCATCTTGACGTAACGGCTCGCAATCTCGTCCTGCTCGCGCCGCGACAGCGGCCGATGCAAACCGCGCTTGGCCTGAAGCGCGAGCACGATGTTCTCGCGCACGGTGAGCTCGGCGACGATGCCGTCGGTCTTGCGCTCCTCAGGGCAATAGCCAAAGCCGTGGCGCACGCCGTCACGCGGCGACTGAAGCCGGACAGGCGCGCCTTCCACCCTCGCCTGTCCG
>NZ_JADPIT010000032.1:705040-712419 GCF_023073035.1 Bradyrhizobium sp. 62 | reverse complement strand
GACCAACCACTTCGCCATGCCGCAGTTCGAGATTGAACGGCGCGACATAGCCGGCCTTGCCGTAACCCTCGAAGCTCGCACAGACTTCACGCGTCGTCTGTGCGCCTGCCGATGCCCGCGCACTGGTGGTCTCGGCCAGCTCGCGGCCGAGCATCATCCGGATCAGCTCGAGCCGCGACAGCGACGCGGTCTCGCGCTCGCCGACCAGGCGACCATTTCGCAAAACGGTGATACGATCGGAGATCTCATAGACCTGGTCGAGGAAATGGCTGACGAAAACGATGCCAATGCCGCGCTTGGCAAGCTGACGCATGACGCCGAAGAGGATCTCGACCTCATGGCGATCGAGGCTCGCGGTCGGCTCGTCCAGGATCAGCACGCGCGCCGAGAGATCGACGGCGCGCGCGATCGCGGTGACATGCTGGATCGCCACCGAATAATTGCCAAGCGGCGCTGATACGTCGATGTCGAGACCGAAATCCGCGAGCAGCGACTTCGCGCGACGCCGCATCTCGCCTTCACGCACGATGCCGAAGCGCATAGGCTGCCGGTCGAGGAACAGGTTCTGCGCCACCGAGAGGTTCGGCAGCAAATTGACCTCCTGGTAGACCGTGGCGATGCCGGCCTGAACCGCCGCCTTGGCCGAGCGCGGCGCGACCTCTTCGCCGCTGATCCTGACGATGCCAGCATCGCGCGGGAACACGCCCGTGATCACCTTGATCAGCGTGGACTTGCCGGCGCCGTTCTCGCCGAGCAGCGCATGGATCTCGCCGGCGCGAAGCGTGAAGTCGACCTCCTGCAATGCACGCACGGCGCCAAAGCTCTTGCTGATCCCACGCACCTCCAGCAGGGAAGCAGCGGAATCCGGGCTGTTCTCCATGACAAATTCACTCCCAGCGGCGCCCGCTGACGATGCGGACACGGAGCCTGTTCGTTCGCGCGGCGGTTTCGAGCGGGATCGCCGGACTGCCGAAACGCGGCCGTCCGGCGACACTCTCGCCTCAGTAACCGAGGCCCTTCTTGTTGTCGTAGATCTTCTGCGGATCATCGGCGGGCGTGTAGAGCTTCGACTCGGTCTGGATCCATTTCGGCGGAACGGTGCCCTTGTCCTTGAAGGCCGCGATGGCATCGAGCGCGGGGCCAGCCATGTTCGGCGTCAGCTCGACCGTGGCATTGGCTTCGCCGGCGACCATCGCCTTGAAGATGTCGGGGACCGCATCGATCGAGACGGTGAGGATCTCCTTGCCCGGCTTGAGGCCGGCTTCCTTCATCGCCTGGATCGCGCCGACCATCATGTCGTCGTTGTGCGCATAAACTGCGCAGATCGACTTGCCGCCGCCTTCGGCCTTGATGAAGCTTTCCATCACTTCCTTACCCTTGGCGCGGGTGAAGTCGCCGGTCTGGCTGCGCACCACCTTCAGGTTCGCGTGCTTGGCGATGGCGGTGTCAAAACCCTTCTTGCGGTTGGCGGCGACGCTGGCGCCGACCGTGCCCTGCAATTCGACGATGTTGCAGGCCTTGGCGCCGACGGTCTTCGCCAGCCAGTCGCCGGCGACCTCGCCTTCGTGAACGCTGTCGGAGGTCACGGCGGTGAGATAGAGCTCCTTCCCGGAGGGATCGATGTCGCGGTCGAGCAGCACGACCGGGATCTTGGCCTCCTTGGCTTCCTTCAGCACCGAGTCCCAGCCGGTCGAGACGACGGGCGCGAGGAAGATCGCATCGACGTTCTGCGCGATGAAGGAGCGGATCGCCTTGATCTGGTTCTCCTGTTTCTGCTGCGCGTCGGCGATCTTGAGATTGACCTTGCGCTTGGTGGCCTCCTGCTTGGAGACCGAGGTCTCGGCCGCGCGCCAGCCGGATTCCGATCCGATCTGCGAGAAGCCGATGGTGAGCTCGGCGGCATTCGCCGGCAGCGCGAGCAGCAACGCAGCAGTGGCGCTGGCCGCAAAGAGGGCTTTGAGGATCATCAGGCGTATCTCCCACAGTGTTATCCGGGGCGCCGATTGGTAGCATCGCACCCGCAGGCCGACCTTTGAGGCGGCAGGAGGGACTATTTCACGGAAGTTTGGTTCCGACTAGTCATATTATCTGACTATTTAGGGGGAAAGCGCAGCGAGCGAATGGGCGACTTCTATGACACGCCCAGCGCGATTTTGTTCCGCAGATGCAACGGGGGGATGAATGAAATGATGCGGCTTGGCCAACGCACATCGTCATGGCCGGGCTTGTGCCGGCCATCCACGGCCTTGCCATGCGGGACAAAGAACGTGGATGCCCGGGACAAGCCCGGGCATGACGACGTTCCGCAAATTTCAATTATGCAATCGCCCGCTGTCGGCGAGGCAAGCCGGCTCTAGATCAGCTTCCGCTGCGCCAGATTCTTCATCAGCGCACCGATGCCGAACGTCCAGGGCTCGCACTCGTCGCTGGTCCGCATGCGGTTGACGAGTTTGCCGAGCTGGGGTGCCGAGATCGTGACGATGTCGTCGCGCTTGTGGGTGAACCCCTGTCCCGGCGCGTCGCGATCCTTGACCGGCGCGAACATGGTCCCGAGGAACAGCACGAAGCCATCTGGATATTGGTGCACCTTGCCGATGGTCTGCTCGACCAGATCGGTCGGATCGCGGCTGATCATGCTGATCGAGGAATGGCCGTCGAGGACGAAACCGTCCTGCCCCTTCACGTTCAGGCTGATGTCGAGCTTGCGCGCGTCGTCGAGGGTAAAGCTGTCGTCGAACAGACGGAGCAGCGGGCCGATGGAGCACGAGGCGTTGTTGTCTTTGGCCTTCGACAACAGCAGCGCCGAACGGCCCTCGAAGTCGCGCAGATTGACGTCGTTGCCGAGCGCGCCGCCCACGATCTTGCCGCGGCTCGAGACGAACAGCACCAGCTCCGGCTCGGGGTTGTTCCAGGTCGACTTCGGATGCAGCCCCGCATCCATGCCGGTGCCGACCGACGACAAGGTCGGCGCCTTGGTGAAGACCTCGGCATCGGGGCCGATGCCGACCTCGAGATACTGGCTCCAGGCGTTCTGGTCGATCAGCACCTGCTTCAGATGCATCGCCTGGTCCGAACCGGGCTTGAGCTTCGACAGGTCGTCGCCGATCAGCCGCGTCACCTCTTGCCGGATCGCTTCGGCCGAGGCCGGATTGCCTTTCGCCCGCTCCTCGATCACGCGCTCCAGCATCGAGATGGCGAAGGTCACGCCCGCCGCCTTCAGCGTCTGGAGATCGACCGGCGCGAGCAGCCACGGCTTTTTCGCATCGCGCTGATCGGGCGGCGTGTTGGCGACGATAGCCTCGAGATCGCCGATGCGCTCGCCCTTGATCGCGGCAAGCGCCTTCGCCGGATTGTCTTCCTCGCAGAGTGCGCTGACGGTCGGGAATTTTGCGGTGACGTCGAATACACCATCGCCACGCACGGCGACCACGGCCGGGCCATTCGCCTGCGGCAGCCAGACGCGGCCGACAAGCGTTCCCCGCGTGCCGTCCTCGGGGAGAAGGTCCTTAACCGTCAATGTCGTCATGGGCGCATCCTCGCTCTTTTCGGATCGGCCTCGCTCGCGGAGGCCTATCACATTGGCGAAGACCAATAAACGTCTGGGACGGGAAGTCCAGCGCGGCAGCCCGCCGCGCTTCTATGCCCCCGCCCGCGCTTTTCGCGCCGCAATCTGCTGAAGCGCCCAGCGCGCGTTCTTGCGCACCTCGGGATCGGGATCGTCGGCGATGACAGCAAGGAAGGCTTCGCCGTCGTGGTGGGCAATTTCGCCGAGCGCAGCAGCCGCCTCTTTCCGCAAATTGGCCTGGTCGTGGTTGACGCAATTGCCAATCGGGCGAACCGCGCGCTCGATCTTCATCCGGCCAAGGCTGCGGATTGCCTTCAGACGCACCTGCCAGAACTCGTCACTGAGCGAAGCGATGAGCTGGTCGGCGGCAATCGATCCGTTGACATTGAGGCCCAGCGTTTCCGCGGCCATCTCCCGCACCATCCAGTCCGAATCCTTCAACGCGCGCGTGATCATCTCGGCCGCGGGCTTCATCTGCGAAAAGGCGAGCGCGCTCACCGCAGCACGGCGCACATGCGCGTCCGGATCGTTGATCAGCGCGGTCAGCGCCGGAATCGATTCCTCCAGCTTGAGGAACCCGATCACGCCGATCGCCTGCACCCGCACGGCGGCATCGGAATCCTGGAGCGCTTCGAGCGCGGGTTTCAAGGTGTCCTTGCAGCGCAGCTCCTTCAGCGCACGCAACGCGCCCATGCGGACGAAGGCGTGGGCATGCTTGACCAGCGGCAGGATGATTTCGGCGCAGGCGGGATCTTTGAACTCCGCCATGCTGTCGGCCGCGGCGGCCGCGACGATTCTTTCGGGGTCGACAAGCAGCTTGACCAGCGCGCTGGCGGCCTCCGGCCCATCGAACTCGCCGAGCGCCATCGCAACCTGCTGGCGGACGCCGGCATCGGGATCGGCGACCATTTTGGCGAGATGGCCGACCGCTGCGGGATCGCCGGAATGGCCGAGCGCGATGATGGCGACGCGGCGCTCCCCTGGATCGGCGGCCTGGAGCCGCTCGTCGGCATCTTCGAGATCGTCGTAGGATTCGAACGGGCTCGACATGACTACCTCAGGAGATATGGAATGTTGACGGTGACGGCGCCGGTCGGGCAATCCGCCTCGCAGGGCATGCAGTACCAGCATTCGTCATAGGCCATGTAGGCCTTGTTGGTCATATCGCTGATACGCAGCACGTCGAGCGGGCAGACGTCGACGCACACGGTGCAGCCCTTGTCCGCGATGCATTTGGCGTCGTCGACGACCACCGGAACCGATGTCTGATAAGAAGCGAGAGGCATCGTATGTCTCCTGTTATTTGTGCGGCGGGTCAGGCGGTGGCGCGGATGCGCTGCTTGTCGTAGAGATCCTTCTCGTCGTCGGCGATCGGCACGATATAGGGCTCCACGGCACGCTTCTCGCTGGTCATCTTGCCGTCCTGCTTGCTGAGCAGCGTGTGGCAGAACCAGTTCTCGTTGTCCTTCTCCGGGAAATCCGTCCGCCAGTGATAGAGGCCCCAGCGGCTTTCCTCGCGGTAGAGCGAGGCATGCACGGCCATGTCCGCGCAATCCATGATCGACTGGACTTCGAGCGCGCGGAGCAGTTCGTGCGCATTGCGCGCGATCATGCGCTCCTGCATGTCTTCCCTCGCTTCAGCGAGCCGGCGCATGCCGAGCTCGTATTTGCGCGTGACTTTCGGCGGCTGGAGATAGTCATTGACGAGACGCCGGGTCTTGTACTCGATCTGGTTCGGCGGAATGCCGTCCTTGCGTTTGGTCGGCGCCATCACGCGGTCACGTTCGCTGGCGACATCGGCCGCGTCGAATTCCGCGAAGTCGTGATTGTCCGCGAACTCCATCGCGTCGATGCCGGCGACCGAACCGTTGGTGAAGGCGCCGAGCATGTAATTGTGCGGCACGCTGGCCATGTCGCCGGCGGCATAGAGGCCCGGCACGGTGGTGCGCGCGTTGTCGTCGACGAACACGCCCGACGCACTGTGACCGGAGCAGAAGCCGATCTCGGAGATATGCATCTCGATCGACTCGCTGCGATAGTCGACGCCGCGCCCCTGCTGGAACAGGCCGCGAGTGGGACGCTCGACCTTGTGCAGGGTCGATTCGATCTCCGAGATGGTGTCGGGGTGAAGATGCTTGAGCTGGAGAAACACCGGGCCCTTGCCGGATAGCAGCTCGTTGTAGAACTCCAGCATCATCTGGCCGGACCAGTAATCGCATTCGATGAAGCGCGATCCCTCGTTGTTGGCGGTGAAGGCGCCGAAGGGACCAGCGACGTAGGCGCAGGCCGGCCCGTTATAGTCCTTGATCAGCGGATTGATCTGGTAACATTCGAGGTTCGCCAGTGCCGCACCGGCGTGATAGGCCATGGAATAGCCGTCACCGGAATTGGCCGCATTCTCGTAGGTGCCGAACATGTAGCCGGAGGTCGGCAGGCCGAGACGGCCGGCGGCGCCCATGCACAGGATAACGGCCTTGGCCTTGATCACCAGCATCTCGGCGGTGCGGGTATTGACGCTGATCGCGCCGGCAATGCGGCCGTCGGCGGATTTGAGCAGCCGCGTCGCCATGTAGCGGTTGGAGATCAGGATGCGGGCGCGGCGGAGCTGGCGATACAGCGCCTTCTTCACCGTTTCGCCGTTCGGCATCGGCAGCACGTAGGTGCCGATGTGATGCACCTTCTTGACGGCGTAGTCGCCGTTCTCGTTCTTCAGGAAGCGGATGCCGAAGCTGTCGAGTTCCTCGATGATCGAGTAGCAGTTTTGCGCGTATTTGTAGACCGCCTTCTGATCGACGATGCCGTCATTGGCGATGGTGATTTCCTTGGTGTACTGCTCCGGCGTCGCGTAGCCGGGAATGACGGCATTGTTCAAGCCGTCCATGCCCATCGAGATCGCTCCGGAGCGCTTGACATTGGCCTTTTCGAGCAGGACGACGTTGGCCTTCGGATTCTTCAGCTTCGCCTTCAACGCCGCCATCGGGCCGGCCGTGCCGCCGCCGATGACGAGCACGTCGCAGGAAACCTCCGAAAGTCCGTCGACGATCTGATCTAGTGACATCGCTTGCTCCTGGTCCGCCGGCAGATCCGGCGCCTTTGCATCAGATTTGTTCAGCAGGCGTCCCGGCGATAGCAATTAGTTGTCGCCGGGCTGCGATTTGCGCCTCAGCGCTCGACAAAGGCCTTTTCGATCACGAAATGGCCGGGCCTGCTGTGATTGCCCTCGACAAAACCGCGTGCGGACAGCATCGCTGGAAGTTCCTCCAGCATCGCCGGACTGCCGCACAGCATGATGCGGTCAGTCTCGATATCGAGGCCTGATAGACCGATATCGTCGAACAGCTGGTTCGACGCGATCAGGTCGCTGATGCGGCCGCGGTTCCTGAACGGCTCGCGGGTAACGGTGGGATAGTAAACGAGCTTGTCTCGAATCAGCGGCCCGAAGAACTCGTGATCGCGCAGGCCTTCCACGAGGTGCTCGCCGTAGGAGAGCTCGGAGACCTGGCGGCAGCCATGGGCGAGCACGATGGTTTCATAATTCTCGTAGACGTCGGGGTCTTTGATCAGGCTGGCGAACGGCGCGAGCCCCGTTCCGGTCGAGAGCAGCAACAGGCGTTTGCCGGGAATGAGGTTGCCGGTGATCAGCGTGCCCGTGGCCTTGCGGCCGACCAGGATGACGTCTCCCTCCCTGATCTTCTGAAGGCGCGAGGTCAGCGGACCGTCCTGCACCTTGATCGAGAAGAATTCGAGCGCCTCCTCGTGATTGGCGCTCGCCATGCTGTAGGCCCGCAGCAACGGCTTGCCCTCGACTTCCAGC
>NZ_JADPIT010000032.1:657861-705030 GCF_023073035.1 Bradyrhizobium sp. 62 | reverse complement strand
CGAACTGGCCGTTCTGGAAGCGGAAGCCCGGATCGCGCGTCGCGGTGAAGCTGAACAGGCTATCGGTCCAGTGCCTGACCGACAGGACCGTTTCCTTCTGAAATGCGTTCATTGTCTCTCCTGATCTCGATTGCGCACAAGGTTTCGGAGAGACAGGAATCCGGCAACGCCGAACTGAAATTCCCGGTCGATTAGTTTCACATTTCGTGCGCAATGATCGAACGGCAGGCAGCGAAGATCAGCGTCGCGCACCTGCGCCTGGCAATTAGTTGCTATCGCAGCAGCGCTGCGGCAACGTAGAGAAGGGTCGGAGACACGTCATGACCTTGGTGGCACCGACCGTGGCAGATTACGAAGCAAGCGCCGACCTCGCGACGCTCCGCGTCCGCACCGCTAAGGACGACACGCTGGACTTGCCGGCGGAAACGCTCCGCCTCTCCTGCAAATGCGCCCACTGCACCCGCGCCCGCTTCGACGGCCGCTTCCCCGAGCGGTTTCCAGGCATCGCGATCACCGAGATCGGCGATCTCGGTTACGGGCTGAACATCTCGTTTTCGGATGGGCACAATCGGGGGATTTACCCGAAGCCGTATTTGTTGAGTCTGGCGGGGCGGTAGACGCCACAGGTCGTCCTCCAAACTCCGCTGTCATTCCCCGCGACCCGGCTACGCCAAGGCTTCGCCGGGGTTCAGGCCCAGGGGCGCCGAAGCTTTTAGCGTAGGCGGCAGGCGGGGAATCCCGTACGCCGCGGCTTCTCGATAACCCATTGACGTCTCTGGAATACTGGATCGCCCGGTCAAGCCGGACGATGACAGAGGAGTGAATCTGGCACGGACATTGCTCCTCTTTAGAACGATTTGAACGTTCCGGAGGCAGATGATGTTGCAGGCAGCGGCCAATGTGGTTCGCGGGACGGTTCCCGCAACGGTCCGGCCTGCCGGCGGTTCCTCGCTGCTGCTCACCGAGAACCAGCAATGGATCGGCGGACCGCCGGCGTTGATGGATAAGCTCAGCCAGCGCGAGCGGGAGTTGGTGCTGAAGCAGGGCCGCCGAAAAGTGCTCAACCGTGGCCAGACGCTGTTCAGCCAGGGTGGCAAGCATGACGGTATCTGGCTGATCGAAAGCGGCCGTATCCGGGTGTTCTACACCTCCCCGCTCGGCCGCGAGATCACGCTGGCCTATTGGCATGTCGGCAATTTCGTCGGCGGGCCGGAAGTGTTCGAAGGCACCGTGCATCAATGGTCCGGCGTTGCATCCAGCAATTGCAGCGTGGTGCATCTGCCCGGAAAGGAGCTGCGATCGCTTGCGGTCGAGATCCCGAACCTCGCGATCGGCCTGATCGAAGGTCTGACCTTCAAGGGGAAGTGCTATTCGGCTCTGGCCCAGATGCTGGGAACGCGCTCGATCACACAGCGCCTTGCGCATCTGTTGCTGCATCTCGTCGACCTCTATGGCGTCGATGACGCCGACGGCCGGGTGATCGCCGCCGCCTTCACCCATGCCGATATCGCCCACATGGTCGGCGCCACCAGGCAATGGGTCACGATCAGCCTGAAGCGCATGCAGGAGAAGGGAATCGTGCTGACCAAGCGCTCCCAGATCGTGGTCTGCCGGCCCGACGTGCTGGAAGAGATGCGAGGGCAAGGGTCTGACTAGGGCCGCTGCCCATGCAAGCAGCTTTATAGTGCAGGACTGCCCAAGGAGTATGCAATCAACTTTTCCCGGCAACTAATCGACTGTGGCGCTCATTCCGGATTTGCCCTGCCCACGCCCTCACCCAATCATGGCAACCACAGCACATCCAACCGAATGAGGATGAGAATGGTCCGCCATCTTCCCACGCTCTCGATCGCGATGTCGGTGACGTCGCTGGCGCTTCTCCTCGCGCAGCCGGCCGCGGCGGAAACCGTCACGCTCGGCATCGGAACGCAGGATACCACGACCAACACGGTGACCGCCGGGGTCGTCATCCGCCAGCTCCGTCTCCTCGAAAAATATCTGCCGAAGGACGGCAAATACGCCAACCTCAAGTTCGAGCTGGAGTGGCAGAACTTCACCTCCGGCCCGCCCGTCACCAACGCGATGATGGCGAACAAGCTGCAGATCGGCATGATGGGCGACTATCCGCTGATCGTGAACGGCTTCACTTTCGACAGCAATCCGGAGAGCAAGAGCCGGCTGATCGGAATCGCCGCCTACAGCCTGTCGGGCTCCGGCAACGGCATCGTCGTTCACAAGGATTCGCCCTACTACGATCTCGCCGATCTCAAGGGCAAGCTCGTGAGCGTACCGTTCGGCTCTGCCGCGCACGGCATGGTGCTGAAGGCGATGCAGGACCGCGGCTACGCGTCGGACTTCTTCCAGCTGGTCAGCCAAAGCCCGGAGGTCGGCTCGACCAATCTCCAGGAGAAGAAGATCGACGCTCATGCCGACTTCGTTCCGTTCGCCGAGTTGCTGCCGTTCCGCGGTTTTGCGCGAAAGATATTCGACGGCGTCGAGACCAATCTCCCGACCTTCCACGGCATCGTGGTCCGCACCGATTTCGCCGAGAAATACCCTGAGGTCGTCGTCGCCTACTTCAAGGCCGTGATCGCCGCCAATCAATGGCTGCGAGACGATCCCAAGCTCGCCGCCGAGAAGATCCAGGAATGGACCGGCATCAGCAAGGAGGTCGTCTACATCTTCCTCGGCCCCAGCGGCAACATGACCACCGATCCCTCGATCAAGCCGGCACTGATCGATGCCGCCACGGCCGACGTCAAAGTGCTGCAGAACCTCGGCCGGATGAAGGAGTTCGACCCGAAGAAATGGGTCGACGACAGCTACATCCGAAAAGCGTATGCCGAGATGAAGCTCGACTATGACGCGCAGCTTGCGAGCACCAAGAATTACGAGATCTCCGGCGACGATTCCTTCTGCAAGAAACCGATCTCCGATCCGCGCAAGGCCGGCGAGGTCTGGGTCGACGACTCAGGCATCATGCCCTTCTCGTCAGCCAGCTGCACGCTCGGCGCCTATGCCGACTACAAGGCCAAGGGCAAGAAGATCAACGTCGCCTACATCTTCGATACTACCCGCGGTATCAAGCTGTTCGCCGACCAGGCTTTCTTCGCGGTCGGCAATGGCGAGGTTGCGCCATTCCTGCTGAAGAAGGACGCCGAAGCCTATGCCGTCAAGATCAGCGGCAAGGTGCTCGGCTTCGACGACGCGGTAAAGGCGGCGGTCGGCGGGGGCAAGACGTGAGCAGTCCCGCCCTCCTCAGACATTCCGAGGACAGCATGCCGGCAAGTGCAATCGCGGAGGCAAGCGCCATGCCCGCCTCCACGCCACCCGCGTCTCCACCCTCCTTCGGCACGCTCGCACTGCGCTGGTACCGGCTCAACCGGGGCGGGCTGCGCGCGACCGCGATCGGCATCATCTCGCTGCTCGCCTTTCTTCTGGTCTGGCATCTGCTGACGACCTATCGCGTCGTGTTCTTCGTGCGCTTCACCAACGTGCCTTCGCCGCTCGCGGTCTATGCGAGCTTCACCAAGGCGATCCACGATCCGAAATTCCTGCTGCACGTCCTCTTGAGCTGCCGGCGCATCTTCTTCGGCTTCTCGCTTGCGGCGATCGTCGCGGTGCCACTCGGCCTGATCATGGGCCGCTTCAAGCTGATCCACGAGATCATCTTCCCAGTAGCGGAGGTACTGCGGCCGATCCCGGCGATTGCCTGGGTGCCGATGGCCATCATGCTGTGGCCGACCAACGAGCAGAGCATCGTCTACATCACGTTCCTCGGATCGTTCTTCCCGATCCTGGTCAACACGCTGCACGGCATGTCGCTGGTGGATCCCGTGCTGGTGCGTGCCGCGCAATGTCTCGGCGCGCGGGAGCGCTCGATCTTCCGCGATGTGTATTTTCCGGCCTCGCTCCCGCACATCTTCACCGGCCTGACCGTCGGCATGGGCGTGGCCTGGGTGTCGCTGATCGCCGCCGAGATGATCTCGGGGCAGTACGGCATCGGCTATTTCACCTGGGAGGCCTATTCGCTGGTTCAGTATGCCGACATCGCGCTTGGCATGATCGCGATCGGCGTGCTCGGGCTCGGATCGAGCATGTTGATCCGAGGCGCCGGACAATTGGTGATGCCGTGGAGATCAAGATGAGTGAGATCGTTGTCAAGGCACCGCAGGGCCATATCGAGGTCAAGAACTTCTCCCTCAGCTACGACAGCATCGAGGGGCCGGTCGAAGCCGTCACCGATACGCAGATTCATGTGAAGCCTGGCGAGTTCGTCTCGATCGTCGGACCCTCCGGCTGCGGAAAGTCGACGCTGCTCAACGCGGTCGCCGGCTTCCTCAAGCCGACCACGGGCATCGTCACCGTCGACGGCGAAAAGGTGAACGGCCCCAGTGCGGAGCGCGGCATGGTGTTTCAGCAATATTCGCTGTTTCCCTGGAAGACCGTGCGGGAGAACGTCGAGTTCGGCCTGAAGATGCGCGGCATGCCGCGCTCGCAGCGCGAGCGCGCCGCCCGCACGCTGCTGGGACTCGCAGGCCTCGAAGCCTTCGAAAAGCATTACCCCGAGAAACTTTCGGGTGGCATGAAGCAGCGCGTCGGCATCGTCCGCGCGCTCGCGACCGGACCCAAAGTGTTGCTGCTGGACGAACCCTTTGGCGCGCTCGATGCGCAGACCCGGGTCATCATGCAGCAGATCCTCACCAACATGTGGCAGCGGCTGAAGATCTCGGTACTGTTCGTCACCCACGACATCGACGAGGCGATTTTCCTGTCCGATCGTGTCTACTGCATGACCGCACGCCCCGGCTCGATCAAGGCGGAGATTCCGATCCCGCTCGAGCGGCCGCGGCAGCAGGCGATGATGATGTCATCGGAGTTTTTGGCGCTGCGCCGCGGACTGATGTCGCTGATCCGCGAGGAGAGCATCAAAGCGATGGGCGGCGAGCTCAACGACATGGGCATGCAGGGGTTGAACATCGAGCTGCACGGGCATTCGCTCGCGGATGTGATTTAGCGATTTCTCGACGCTTACCCTCTTAGTTCCCTTCTCCCCTTGCGCGAAGGAAGAAGAGTTCGCGGCTACAGCCGCCTTCACTTGAACCAGTGCACCAGTGCGATGCTGATGCCGAGCAGCAGCATCAGCGACAGCGTCACGGCCGCCGTCACCCTGCCCCCGACATTGGCCAGCACACGAACGTCGACACCCAGACCCAGCGCCGCCATCGACACCACCGTGAGAAAGCTGGTGATCTTCGTCACCGGACCAACCACCGTGCCTGGCACGATCTCCAGGGATCGCAGGGTCGCCAGCGCAAGGAAGCCGAGGATGAACCACGGGACCAGGCGGAAAAAGCCGACATTGGTCTTCTTGGCGTCGCTGTGCCAGCGCGAGGCCGTCAGCGAGAGGCCGACGACGACCGGCCCGAGCATCAGCACCCGCATCAGCTTGACGAGCGTGCCGATCTGCGTCGAGACGAGCCCCGCCGGCACAGTCGCCGCAAGCACCTGCGGCACGGCATAGACGGTGAGGCCTGCGAGGATGCCGTATTGCGTGGCCGATAGCTGCAGCAGCGGGATCAGCAGCGGCAGGCCGAGCACCATCATCACGCCGAGGATGGCGGTGAAGGAGATCGAGGATGCGATCTCGTCATTGTTGGCGCCGATGATCGGCGCCACCGCCGCAATCGCCGAGTTGCCGCAGATCGAGTTGCCGCAGGCGATCAGGATCGAGAGCCGCGTCGAGAGACCAAGCAGGCGGCTGATGCCGAAGGAGACGCAGAGCGCGACCACAACGACGGCCGCGATCGAGGCCAACAGCGCGACGCCGGACGCCGCGATAGCAGCAAAGCTGATCGAGGCCCCCAGCAGCATGACGGCGACTTCGAGCAGCTGCTTGGCGCTGAAGGCGATGCCGGACTGCCAGCGCGGCGCGGGCTTCCAGAAGCTGCGCACGGCCATGCCGAGCAAGATCGCCATCACCAGCGCCTCGACATAGGGATGCTCGAAGACGCCCAATTCCGCCCGTTCGAGCAGGGCCGAAACACCGGCCACGGCGATGCAGAGGAGGATCCCGGGAATCAGCGCGACAATGCGGCCAGTAGCCGTGGTCGGCTTGGCGTCGGCCGGGCTGGATGCTTGATTCTGCGACACAAATCTCTCCCCGAGGAGAAGGATTTATACGCAGCGCCATCCGATTGGGAAATAAGTTTTCGACATATCAGGGCTCAGGGAAGTTCTATCCTCAGCCCGGGATAATCCGGCTCGGAAGGTCAGGCGCGCCTTAGAAGATCAGGCTCTTGGCCAGCGAGGCGACGCGGCTGAAGCCGTCATAGACGCCGGGTTCGAAGAAGGCCGCACGCGCCAGCACGATGCCGGCGACCAGTGACCAGAACAGGCCGGTGCCGACCCGCAGCAGCAGCTTTGACCCACGCGAGCGCGGCTGGGTGTCCGTTGCGGACACCAATTGCTCGCCGAAAGGCTCAAACCTGGTGCGTTCCATGGCAGTCAATCCATCAATTTCTGATGGAAATGTCGTCGTTTCAGCCCCAAACAGCAATGGAAGCGATTGGCTTTTTTGTCTCCCGAAGGGGAAACTCCTTCCGCCGGACGGACCCGGGGCAATAGTTTTCTTCTTCCGGCCTATTTGAGCACCGGCGCCACGGCGAGCAGGTAGCGCCGCGCGTATGAAAGGAAACTGCCAATGCCAAACCCCCGCGTGCGCATCTACACCGACTACAAGAGCCCCTACGCATTCGTGGCCAACAAGCGCCTGTTCGAACTCGAGGAGACGCACGGCGTCGAGCTCGAGTGGCTGCCTTATACGCTGCGCGTTGCCGAATTCATGGGGACCGTGGAAGAGCGCACGCCGCATTTCTGGCGCAAGGTGCGCTACGCCTATATGGACGCCCGGCGCTATGCCAATGCGCAAGGGCTCGTCATGAAAGGGCCCCGGCGGATCTACGACGCGTTCTATTCCAGCGTCGGCATGCTGTTCGCCCAACAGCACAGCTTCTTCCGTCCGTATCACGATGCGGTGTTTCGGCGCTTCTGGAGCCATGAGCTCGAGATCGACGATCTCGCCGCCATCACGGACGTCATCACGTCCTGCGGTGGTTCAGCCAGTGAGTTCAAAGCCTACATCCATGGCCCCGCCCGCGCCGAGCATGACCGCATCATCGACGAGGCCGAAGCGCTCGGCGTGTTCGGCGTGCCGACCATGGTATTCAACGGCGAGCTGTTCTGGGGCGGCGACCGCATCGACATGCTGATCGAACGCATCGAGAAGCCTGAGACGATCGAAGCCGCGCTCGGCAGCCGCCATCGCAAGCCGGTATGAGCAGCAACGCTACGCCGCCAGCCCGCTCCCCACCGGAGCAAACTCCAGCCCGAGGCTTTCGGCCACCGCCTTGTTGGTGATGCGGCCGCGATGCACATTCAGCCCGTTGCGCAGATGTGGATTTTCCAGCACTGCAGCAAAACCCTTGTTCGCAAGCATCAAGCCGAACGGCAGCGTCGCGTTGTTCAGCGCCTGGCTCGACGTCACCGGCACCGCGCCGGGCATATTGGCCACGCAATAATGCACGATGCCGTCGACCAGATAGGTCGGATCGGCATGCGTGGTCGGGTGCGAGGTCTCGAAGCAGCCGCCCTGATCGATCGCGACGTCGACCAGCACGGCGCCCGGTCGCATCGATGTCAACATCGCACGCGTGACGAGCTTGGGCGCGCTCGCGCCCGGCACCAGCACCGCGCCGATCACGACGTCGGCAGCGAACACCTCCTCCTCAACTGATTCGATGGTGGAGAAGCGGGTGCGTACGCGCCCGGCAAAGAGATCATCAAGCTGCCGCAACCGAGGAATAGAGCGGTCGATCACGGTGATCTCCGCGCCAAGGCCCGCGGCCATGCGCGCGGCTTGCGTTCCCACTACGCCGCCGCCGAGAACGACGACCTGCGCCGGCTGCACGCCGGGAACGCCGCCCAGCAGCAGTCCGCGGCCCCCAGCCGAGCGCTTGAGCGCGGCGCCGGCGGCCTCGATGGCAAGGCGGCCGGCGACTTCGCTCATCGGCGCAAGCAGGGGGAGGTGACCGGCCGCGTCGGTGACGGTTTCATAGGCGATCGCAGTACAGCCGGAGGCGAGCAAACCCCTGGCCTGTTCGGGATCCGGCGCGAGATGGAGATAAGTGAACAGGATCTGGCTGTCGCGGAGCTGGGCCCACTCGCTTTTCTGGGGCTCCTTCACCTTCACGATCATGTCGGAGTTCGCGAAGATGTCGCGTGCGCTGTCGGCAATGATCGCCCCTGCCCGCCGGTAGACTTCGTCGGAGGCGCCGATGCCGCCACCCGCACCGGTCTCGACCGTCACCTGGTGCCCCGCCGCGACATATTCGCGGACTGCACCCGGGGTGAGCCCGACGCGATATTCCTGCACTTTGATTTCCTTGGGCACACCGACGCGCATCCCGGGCCTCCTTTTGATTCACGTCATGATCGTAGCGACCTGCCCGGTTTGGTTTCGTGCAAATATCCGCTAGCTTTGGCGTCCCTGCGCCGGTTTCCGGCGCGCAAACGCCCTTTCACGCTGGAAACGAAACTTTGGCCCTGGACCGGAAAGATCTCGCCATCCTCGCGGAACTCACGACCAATGCGCGGGCCAGCCACACCGAGCTCGCTAACAAGGTTGGGCTATCCAGCACCGCGCTCGCGCGGCGGCAGAAGGCACTTGAGGACGACAGCTACATCCAAGGCTATCAGGCCACGCTCGACCTCGCGCAATTCGGCCTCACCACCACGGTACTGGTCCGCATCGCGCTGGAAAGCCAGAGCGATGAGGCGTTGAAGGCGTTCGAGGCGGAGGTGGTGAAATGCCCGTCCGTCGTGCGCTGCTTCTTGATGTCGGGGACCGACGACTACATTTTGATCGTGCTCGCCCGCGACATCCAGGATTTCGAGCGCATCCACCGCATGGAGCTGTCGCGCCTGCCGCGCGTCGCGCGGGTCCAATCGAGCTTCGCGCTGCGCGAGGTCGTCAACCGCGCCGTGCCGAAGGTGGTGTTCGGCGAAGCAAAGCGCTGACGCAACCTCTCGGAAAGGCGAACTGCCTGCAAGGAACCAACCGGTCGGTGGTCCGTTGGGCGCTATTGGCCGGCGGAGGCGTGCCCCCGCGTCAACACGGCTGACGTCCGGCACGGTCGCCGTCGCAGGGAGCAGGACATGGGCGATGTCACGCATCAGATTTCCGAACGAATCCCGATCCATCTTGTCGTCAACGGCGTCAGTCACACGCTCGATCTCGTGCCATGGACCACGCTGCTCGACGCCTTGCGGGACCATCTTGCGCTGAGCGGCACCAAGAAGGGCTGCGACCATGGTCAGTGCGGCGCCTGCACTGTGCTGGTGGATGGCCGGCGCGTCAATTCGTGCCTCACGCTCGCCGTCATGAAGGACGGCGCAGAGATCACGACTGTCGAAGGTCTTGCCAAGGACGGCGCACTGCATCCCGTGCAACAGGCGTTTATCGACCATGACGCCTTCCAGTGCGGCTATTGCACGCCGGGACAGATATGTTCGGCGGCCGGACTGCTCGCCGAAGGCCGTGCCCGTGATTCCGACGAGATCCGGGAACTGATGAGCGGAAATCTCTGCCGCTGCGGCGCCTATCCGAACATCGTCGCCGCCATCCAGCAGGCAATGGGCCAGCCATGAACAATTTCCAATACGCCCGAGCCACGGATGTCGCCGACGCGATCCGCCTGCTCGCCGCCGATCCCGGCGCCAAGCTGATTGCCGGCGGCACCAATCTGATCGACCTGATGAAAGAGAATGTCGAGCGCCCCTCCCGGCTGATCGACATCTCCCGCCTGCCGCTCCGGGAGGTCCAGGAGACGACCGACGGGTCCTTGCGCATCGGCGCCCTGGTGCCGAACTCGGACCTCGCCTACCATCCATTGATCGAGCAGCGCTATCCCCTGCTCGCCAGCGCGATCCTAGCCGGCGCGTCGGCGCAATTGCGCAACATGGCCTCCGTTGGTGGCAATCTGATGCAGCGAACGCGTTGCGCCTACTTCTATGACACGGCCACGCCCTGCAACAAGCGACATCCCGGCAGCGGCTGCTCGGCGATGGACGGGCTGAACCGCAACCATGCGATCCTGGGCACGAGCGCCGCCTGCATCGCGACCAATCCATCCGATATGAGCGTGGCGCTTGCCGCGCTGGACGGGCTCGTGCACGTCGCGGGTCCTTCCGGCGAACGCACCATCGCGCTGACCGATTTCCATCGGCTGCCCGGCGACAAGCCTCATGTCGATACCAATCTCGGCACCGGTGAGATCATCACGGCGATCGAGCTGCCGCCGCGCGGCTTTGCACAAAACTACAGCTACCTAAAAATTCGCGACCGGATGTCTTATGCTTTCGCTCTGGTCTCGGTCGCCGCCGCGCTCGAATTGGAGGGCAACGCGATCAGCGGGGCACGCCTGGCGCTCGGCGGCGTGGCGCACAAGCCCTGGCGCAGCCTCGAAGCCGAAGCGGCGTTGCGGGGCCAGGCCGCAACGCCCGATCACTTCTCGCACGCCGCGGATCTCTTGCTCCAGGGATCAACGGCCCGCTCACATAACGGCTTCAAGGTCGAGCTCGCACGCCGCGCCATCGTGCGGACGCTCACACAGGCGGCGAACGCCACGCCGCAATCCCAGGCCCACAAGAAGATCGCGTGAGGACCCCATGAACGCTTATGTCGGAACGCCAACGTCGCGTGTCGACGGCCGGGCCAAGGTCACCGGCGCCGCCAAATACGCCGGCGAATTTCCGGCCGACAGGCTCCTCCATGGCTTCGTTGTCGAGGCCACCATTCCATGCGGGCGCATTGCCCGCCTCGACACCAATGCGGCGCTGCAGATCAAGGGCGTGCTCGACGTGCTCACGCATGCGAACCGTCCGCCGCTGGCCGATAAGGACGAGGCGTGGAAGGACGAGGTGGCGCCCGAGGAAGGCTCGCCTTTCCGTCCGCTTTATGACGACAAAATCAAGTTCAATGGCCAGCCGATCGCACTGGTCGTCGCGGAGGACTGGGAAACCGCGAAATTCGCCGCGACGCTCGTGCGGGTCGACTATGAGCAGCATGGTTTTGCGACCGACCTCGAAGGCGAGCGCGGCAACGCTGCCGAGAAGGACAAGCCGCATAAGCCGCGGGGCGACGCCGCAGCCGCCCTTGCGGGAGCTGATGTGCGCCATGTGGCGGACTACGTGATACCGACCGAGCATCACAACCCGATGGAGCTCTATGCGACCACGGCGGTCTGGGACAGCAATGGCAAGCTCACGATCTATGACAAGACGCAGGGCGTCCAGAACGTCCACAAATTTCTCTGCGGCGTGTTCGACAGGAAGCCGGAGGACATTCGGGTGATCTCGCCATACGTCGGCGGCGCCTTCGGTTCCGGCTTGCGGCCGCAATATCAGGTGGTGTTGGCAACGCTCGGCGCGCTCGCGCTGAAACGGTCCGTTCGCGTCGTGCTGACACGGCAGCAGATGTACGGGCTCGGCTACCGGCCAATGACCATCGAGCGCGTCGGGCTCGGCGCAAAGTCAGATGGTACGCTCGATGCGGTCACGCACGAGGCCATTGCCGTCACCTCGCGCTACGAGGATTTTGCCCGCAACGATACCGGCTGGGCCGAACAGCTCTACCGCAGCCCGAACAGCCGCTTGTCCCACAAGCTGGTCCACCTTGACGTCTCCACCCCCTGCGACATGCGCGCACCGGGCGCGGCGTCGGGCGTCTGCGCGCTCGAATGCGCGATGGACGAGCTTGCCGTCGCACTCAAGCTCGACCCGGTCGACCTGCGGCTGAAGTGCTACTCGGACCGCGACCAGAGCGAAAACCTGCCCTACACCAGCAAGCAGTTGCGGGCATGCTACGCGCGCGGCGCGGACGCCTTCGGCTGGAGCAGACGCAATCCTGCGCCGCGCTCGATGCGCGACGGCAGGGAGCTGGTCGGCTGGGGCATGGCCACTGGTGTGTGGGAAGCACTGCAAATGCCGGTCGCTGTCCGTATCGTGCTGACGTCGAACGGACATGCCGAGGTGTCATGCGCCGCATCCGACATCGGCACCGGCACCTACACGATCGTGGCGCAGGTCGCAGCCGATGCGCTCGGCCTGCCGATCGAGAACATCAGCGTCAGGCTCGCAGATTCCAGTCTGCCGCAGGCGCCTGTCGAGGGCGGCTCCTGGATGGCTGCCTCGAGCGCACATGCGGTGCTCGCAGCCGCTGAGGAGGTGCGCAAGGAACTGTTACGCCTGGCCGGGAAGATGCCAGGCTCGCCGCTCGCCGGCGCCGAGTTGGCCGATATAGTGCTGACCGACGGCAGCATTGCCAGGGCCAGCGACAACAGCCGCGCGGTCTCGATCGCCGACGCAATGCGCCATGGCGGGGTCGAACGCATCGAGAAGGAAAAGCTCAACCAGTTCGATGAGGACAAGAAGCACGCGCGCAACACCCATTCGGCCGTCTTCGCCGAGGTCAAGGTCGACGAAGAGCTAAACGTCGTTCGCGTGACGCGGGTCGTCAGCGCCGTCGCGGCCGGGCGGATTCTGAACACCAAGACTGGCCGCAGCCAGATCATGGGCGGCGTGGTCTGGGGAATCGGGATGGCCCTGCACGAGGAGACGGTGATGGATCACCGCTTCGGCCGGATCATGAATGCGAATATCGCCGAATACCACATTCCGGTGAACGCAGATGTTCGCGACATCGACGTGATCTTCGTCGACGAGCCGGACGCGCACATCAACGCGCTCGGCATCAAGGGCATTGGCGAAATCGGCATTGTGGGCGTCCCGGCGGCGATCGCAAACGCCGTCTATCACGCCACCGGCAAACGCATCCGCCGCTTCCCGATCACACTGGACAAGCTGCTCGACTGAGACGGTGCAGCGGTCCCGCTCGGCGCCAGCGTGACCTCACGGCGCCCGGCCGCCAAGCCCCTCACGACGGAAAGTCAGCCGGTCTGACCTGGATGCGGTCGGCATGCAACGACCAGTGGTGCAACGCCTGGTCCGCGCAAAACCTTGCCTTCGCCCGCTCTCTGGCTTCGTCCTCGTCGGAAGCGTCGACCTCGAGCGTGCCTTGGCACACCTCGATCTGTCGGCCGTATTGGCCGAGCACGTCCTTCATGAACCTGACCACATAAGTTGACATGGGACCTCCTGCCTGCCCCGGCGGCGCTCACTCTAATCCCATTTAGCCGGATTGCGGGAGGGAGATTTTGACGCGGATCAAAGTCGGGCGCGATTCCCGCCCGCCGGTCATTCGGTGGCGCATAGCGCTAACCGGGACATTGGGCAGCAGGAGCATCGCACCCCGGAAGGACAAAGCGACCATCGACTACGCCGGCGTCGCACCAAACGCCTGCTTGAATCGCTCCGCGTAGCGTGGCCAGACCTCGGGATTGATGATGCGCGGCGGGCGCTTGCCGTCCAGCGTCTGCAGCACCTGCTCGGCGGCGATCCGGCCCATGTTCTGCCGCGCCTCGATCGTGACGCCCGCGGTATGCGGGCTCGCCAGCACGTTGTCGAGCTGGAGCAGCGGATGCTCCGGTGGCGGCGGCTCCTTGGACCAGACGTCGAGACCGGCGCCCGCAATGCGCTTGTCACGCAACGCCTGGAGCAGCGCATCTTCGTCGTGGATGAAGCCACGCGCCGTGGTGATAAAGTACGCATGCGGCTGCATCAACCCAAACTCGCGCACGCTGATCATATTGCGGCTGCCCTTGTCGAGCGGACAGGAGATCGAGACGAAGTCCGCGCAGCGCAAAAGCTCGTCGAGCTCGACCTTCTCGCCACCCCGCTCGGCCATCACCTCGGCCGTCAGGTACGGATCGTAGGCCAGCACCTTCATGCCGAACAGGCCCTTGCACAGCGCGGCGATGCGCCGGCCGACATTGCCGAGGCCGATGATGCCGACCGTTTTGTGCTCGACCTCGTTGCCGACGAGCTCGTTGCGGTTGACGTTGGCCTCCCTGCGAAGCTTGCGGTCGGACTGGATGATGCGCTTGGACAACGTCAGCATCATCGCCAGCGCGTGCTCGGCGACGGAATGGGCATTGCCGCCGGACTGGTTGACGACCAGCACGCCGGCATCGGTGCAGGCCTCGACGTCGACAGGATCGAATCCCGCGCCGTTGCTGGAGACGAGCAGCAGGTTCGGCGCGCGCTTCAGGAAGGCAGCATCGACATGGAAGTGCGGGGCCAGTTCGTCGCGGGTGGCGCCGATCTGGTAGACATGAGCCGCTTCGATGATCGGCGCGAAAAAGTCCTCGAGGCTCTCGTTCTCGATGCGATCGAGCCGGACGTCGGGCCGCGCCTTCAGGATGTCGATGTAGATCGGATTGGCCAGATATTTGACGTAGAAGACGCGCTTGCTGTTGACGGACATCAGGACCCTTCCGGCTCTCTCCAGGAGATCCGCAGGGCCAGCGCTTCGCGCGCTCCTGTCATGCGTTCCTCCGTTCTCTTGTTATTGCCGCTTATGACACGGCGGCACCGGCCGCGGCAGGTCGTCTGGCGCAGATCACGGTGCAGCCCGGGCATGTTGACAATCCCGCTGCCTGCGTCAAGTTCGGCAGACCGCCGCGACGGCCAAGACGATGGCCACGACAAAGGCAAAACACCAAGAAGCATGCGCGGCCGAAGGGAGAACGCAATGGCGATTGCGGAGCAACAGACCTCGTCCGAGGCGGCGCAGACCTCCAGCGACAAGAGCTGGCACGGCATCGTCCTGCAAACCCTGAAGCGGAACGAGATCAGCCTCGTCCCTTACGTGCCCGACCGCGTGCTGACGCCGCTGATCAAGAACCTGCACGCCGATCCGTTCTTCACCACCTTTGCCACCGCCCGCGAGGAGGAGGCCGTCGGCATCGTCTCGGGCGCCTGGATGGGCGGACGGCGCGGTGCGGTGCTGATCCAGACCTCGGGCTTTGCGACGCTCGCCAACGTGCTGGCCTCGCTCGCGGTGCCCTACCAGATTCCGCTGATCATGTTCGTGTCCGAACGCGGCACGCTCGGCGAATTCAACTACGGCCAGTCACTGGTCTGCCGCACCATGCGTCCGGTGCTGGATTCTCTGGCGCTGGAGCATCACACCATCACCCGGCTCGACGAGCTCGAATTCATTGCCGACCGTTCGATCAAGCAGGCCGTGACGACGCAGGCGCCGGTCGCGCTGATCCTCAACCCGCTGCTCACGGGCGGCAAGGTGTTCGACAAGTGAGGCCGGCGCAAATGAATACAGACGCGCGCAACACCAAAGTGATGAACCGCTTCGACGTCACCTCGCGCCTGATCGCGAAACTCGAGCACGAGGAAGCCGTGATCGGCGGCATCGGCAACACCAATTTCGACCTCTGGGCCGCCGGCCACCGTCCGCAGAATTTCTACATGCTCGGCAGCATGGGGCTCGCCTTCCCGATCGCGCTGGGCGTGGCGCTGGCGCAGCCGGACCGGCGCGTCTTCGCGCTCGAAGGCGACGGCTCGCTGCTGATGCAGCTCGGCGCGCTCTCGACGATTGCGGCGTTGAAGCCGAAGAACCTCACCATGATCGTAATGGACAACGGCATCTATCAGATCACCGGCGCGCAGCCGACACCGGCCGCGAACGTGGCTGACATCGTCGCCATCGCGACCGGCTCCGGGCTTACCAACAGCGCCTGGGCCGCGGACGAGGAGGATTTCGAGCGTCTGGTCGAAGAAGCCATGTCGGCCGGCGAGCCGAGCCTGATCGCCGTTCGTATCGATGACAAGCCTGGCGTCGGCGCCACCCGACGCGACCCCGTACAAATCCGGGAACGCTTCATGCACGGCCTGGGCGTGCGTGAGCCGCTTTAACGTTTCGTCATTAACTACACGGCGATCTGATCCCGGCCCCTCGGCAGGCTGCTGCAATCCATGCTAAGCGGTGCGGATGTCCATTTTGGTTCGCTCCTCTGCCTGGCTGCTTGCCGCCGCCGTCGCCTTTGCAACCCTCGGCCCGCCCGGCCTGCGGCCCCATTCCGACCTTGGCCAGGACGGTGAACACGCCCTCGCCTTCGTCCTGGTGGGACTAGCCTTCGGCCTCGCCTATCCGCGCCGCCGCCTGTCGGCTACAGCCATCGCTGTGGTGCTGATCGGCCTGCTCGAACTGATGCAATTCTGGGCACCGGGACGACATGCGCGGCTGGAGGACTTTCTGGTCGATGCCGGCACCACCTGCATCGGCTTCGCCCTCGCGACCGTCGCCGATTGGGCCTTGACGCGGTTTCGCGCAAATTCGGCCCTGACGAGCCAAGGCCCCGCGGAGTGATGCTCCGCAGGGCCCGCCTTTCAAAGCTCACGCTCCGATCGATCAGTCGATGATCTTGACGACGCGGCGCGTGCGCGGCTCCACGATCACGCGGCGATCGTTCACGACCGCATAGCGATACTCGGTGTAGTTCGGCACGGGCCGCAGCACCACGGTCGGCGGCAGGGGCTCGCCGACCACGACGCGCTCGTGAACCACGACGGAATCATCACGCGGAATTCCGCCCAGGATCGCGTTCGGAATTTCAAGGCCGGCGCCCACGGCTGCACCGACGGTACCACCGACCATCGCACCGACCGGACCGCCAATGTCGCCGCCCGCGCGTGCGCCGTTCCTGGCGCCCTCTTCGGTCGTCGACTGAGCAAAGGCCGCACTCGACGCCAGCAGCGACGCGGCAGCCAACGAAATCGCAAGACGGGTTTTCATGTGCTTATGTCTCCAGTGATTGTTGTGCGCCTTCAACCGCGGGGCCGGATCATTGTTCCGGTTCCCTCGCCCGATCTAGGCAGAACCACAACGGAGACTGTTACCCGGTAACAGTTCAGGCCGCGGCGATCTCGTGCCCCGCCATCAGTTCCAGCGCGCGCACCATCGCCGAATGGTCCCAGCCCTTGCCGCCATGCGCGGCGCAGGACGAGAACAGTTGCTGCGCCACTGCGGTGCTCGGCAGCGACAGGCCGAGCGCGCGGGCGCCTTCAAGCGCGAGGTTAAGATCCTTCTGGTGCAGCTCGATGCGGAAGCCGGGATCGAAATTGCGCTTCACCATGCGCTCGCCATGCACTTCGAGAATCCGCGAAGACGCAAAGCCGCCCATCAGGGCCTGCCGCACCAGCGCCGGATCCGCACCGGCTTTCGACGCGAACAGCAGCGCTTCGCTGACCGCCTCGATCGTCAACGCGACGATGATCTGGTTGGCGACCTTCGTCGTCTGGCCGTCGCCATTGGCGCCGACGCGGGTGACGTTCTTTCCCACCCTGTCGAAGATCGGCTTCATGGTGTTGAAGGCGCGCTCGGGGCCACCGACCATGATGGTGAGGCTTGCCGCCTTGGCACCAACCTCCCCGCCTGACACCGGTGCGTCGAGATAATCCGCGCCGAGCGCCTCGATCTTCTTCGCAAACTCCTTGGTCGCCAGCGGCGAGATCGAGCTCATGTCGACCACGATCTTGCCCTTGGAAATGCCGCCCGCGACGCCGTCCTTGCCAAACAGCACGGCCTCCACCTGCGGGGTATCCGGCACCATGATGATGACCGCATCCGCCTCCTCCGCAACCTCTCTGCCTGACTTGCAGACAACGCCGCCGGCGGCGATCAGCTCGGGTGCGACCGGCCCGACATCGTGCAGGAGAACGCGATGGCCTGCGGCCAGAAGATGACCGGCCATCGGCCGTCCCATGGTGCCAAGTCCGATGAAGCCGATGTCGATCATGTCAAAGTTTCCTCAGGTCTCGAAAGTCTGCGCCGCGTGCCAGGACAGGCCGTCCAGCGTCGTGGTGCGCGGCTTGTATTCGCAACCGATCCAGCCGCGATACCCGATCGCGTCGAGATGGCGGAACAGGAAGGGATAGTTGATCTCGCCCGTGCCGGGCTCGTGGCGGCCGGGATTATCGGCGAGCTGGATGTGCGCGATCTGCGGGAGACATTCCTGCATGGTACGGGCGAGATCGCCCTCCATGATCTGCATGTGGTAGATATCGTACTGGATGAACAGATTGTTCGAGCGCACCTCGGAGATCAGCTGCACGGCCTGCTCGGTGCCGTTCAGGAAGAAGCCGGGAATGTCGAGCGTGTTGATCGGCTCGACCAGAAGCTTGATGTTCTCCCGCGCCAGGGTCGACGCCGCAAAGCGCAGATTCCCGACCAGCGTTTCGTTGAGCTCACGCGGATCGGCATCGACAGGCGCGATGCCGACGAGGCAATTGAGCTGCTCGCAATCGAGCGCCTTGGCATAGTCGATGGCGCGAAACACGCCGTCCCTGAACTCGCTGACACGATCCGGCAGGATCGCGATGCCGCGCTCGCTCGCGGCCCAATTGCCGGCCGGCAGATTGTGCAGCACCTGCGTCAGCCCAAGGCTGTCGAGCTGCTCGCGCAACTGCGCCTTCTCGAAATCATAGGGGAAGAGGTACTCAATCCCGGAAAAGCCCGCCGCTTTGGCCGCGGCGAAACGGTCCATGAACGGCATCTCGTTGAAGAGCATGGTGAGGTTGGCGGCGAATTTCGGCATGATGCTGGTCCCCTATTCCGCCGGCTGCAGCACGCCCGGCCGCGCGGTCGCCACCTCGTCGAGCGGCAGGTCCAGCACCTCCTCGAACTCGACGACGTTGTCGATTTCCGTGCCCATCGCGATGTTGGTGACGCGCTCGAGAATGAACTCGACCATCACAGGCACGCGGTACTTCGCCATCCATTCGCGTGCGGTGGCGAACGCGGCCTGCGCGTCCTTGGGATCGGTGACGCGGATCGCCTTGCAGCCGAGCCCTTCGGCGACGGCGACGTGATCGACGCCGTAGCCGCCGAGCTCGGGCGCGTTGATGTTCTCAAAGGAGAGCTGGACGTGATAGTCCATGTCGAAGCCGCGCTGGGCCTGCCGGATCAGGCCGAGATAGGAATTGTTCACGACGACGTGGATGTAGGGCAGGTTGAACTGCGCCCCGACCGCGAGCTCCTCGATCAGGAACTGGAAGTCGTAGTCGCCCGAGAGCGCGACGATATCGCGATCCGGGCACGCCGCGCGCACGCCGAGCGCCGCAGGTAGGGTCCAGCCGAGCGGCCCCGCCTGCCCGGCATTGATCCAGTTGCGCGGCTTGTAGACACCCAGGAACTGCGCACCGGCGATTTGCGAAAGGCCGATCACGGTGACGTAGCAGGTGTCGCGGCCAAACGCCTTGGTCATCTCCTCGTAGACGCGCTGGGGCTTGATCGGGACGTTGTCGAAATGGCTCTTGCGCAACATCGTCTTCTTGCGGTCCCGGCAGGAAGCCGGCCACGCCTGGCGCTCGCGCAACCTGCCTGAGCGGCGCCACTCCCTGGCGACGGCGACGAACAGTTCGAGCGCCGCCTTCGCGTCCGAGACGATGCCGAGGTCGGGATTGAACACGCGCCCGATCTGGGTCGGCTCGATATCCACATGCACGAAGGTGCGACCCTTGGTGTAGGTCTCGACCGAGCCGGTGTGGCGGTTTGCCCAGCGGTTGCCGATGCCGAGCACGAAATCGGATTCGAGCATGGTGGCATTGCCGTAACGATGGCTGGTCTGAAGACCGACCATGCCGGCCATCAGCACGTGGTCGTCGGGGATGGCGCCCCAGCCCATCAGCGTCGGCACAACCGGCACGTTGGCGATCTCGGCGAATTCCACCAGCAAATCCGAGGCGTCGGCGTTGATGACACCGCCGCCCGCGACGATCAGCGGACGCTCGGCCGCATTGAGCATCTCCAGCGCCTTTTCGACCTGCTTGCGGGTCGCGCTGGGCTTGTAGACCGGCAGCGGCTCGTAGGTCTCGTCGTCGAACTCGATTTCGGCGAGCTGCACGTCGAGCGGCATGTCGATCAGGACCGGGCCGGGCCTTCCCGAGCGCATCACGTGAAACGCCTGGCTGAACACGCGGGGCACCAGCGCCGGCTCGCGCACCGTCACCGCCCATTTGGTCACGGGCTTTGCGATCGATTCGATATCGACGGCCTGGAAATCCTCCTTGTAGAGCCGCGCGCGCGGCGCCTGCCCGGTGATGCAGAGGATCGGGATGGAATCGGCGATCGCCGAATAGAGCCCGGTGATCATGTCGGTCCCGGCCGGCCCCGAGGTTCCGATGCAGACGCCGATATTGCCGGCCTTGGCCCGCGTATAGCCCTCGGCCATGTGCGAGGCACCTTCGACATGCCGCGCCAGGATATGGCGGATCGAGCCGCGCTTCTTCAGCGCCGAGTAAAGCGGATTGATCGCGGCCCCAGGAACGCCAAAGGCAGTCGAGATACCTTCCTTCTCCAGAATTCGCACGGCAGCATCGATGGCTCGCATCTTCGCCATATCGGACCTCGCTTGAGTTGCATTGGCTCGAGCGAGATCATCGGGCCCGCGAGGGCTGCACTCAACGAGATCGATTTTATTTTCCACGATGCGGCAGCCGTGGAAAAATCGCGGCGGTCTCAATCGGTTAGATCGAGACTCGCGTGAAAGCGCTCACTCGAACAGCGGCGCCAGCTGCATCTGCGGCACCAGCACAAGGCCCTTGTCGGTGATACGAATTTCCGGAATAACCGACAGCGGAATCAGATTGAAGCCCATGTAGGGGATGGTGCAGCCGGCTTCCGCCCATTCCTTCTTCAGCACCTTGACCTCTTCCGCCACCTCCGTGACGCGTTTGTCGGACAAGAGCCCAGCGATCGGCAACGGCACCAGCGCCCTCACCTTTCCGTCAGCGACGAGGCAGACGGCGCCCTGTTGCTCCTTGATGGCGGCGACCGCGACCTGCATGTCGGCCTCGTTGGTGCCGGCAACGATGATGTTGTGGCTGTCGTGGCCGACGCTGGAGGCGACCGCGCCGCGCTTGAGGCCAAAGTCCTTCAAGAGGCCATAGGCGACATTGCCGGCCGATTTGCCATGGCGCTCGACCACCGTGACAAAGCACAGGCCGTAGCGGGCAAACAGCGTCGGCCAGTCCTTTGCGGGCTCGATCGCGATCTTCTCGTGGATCAGCGTGATGCCCGGCAGCGCCGTCTTGATCGCGTTGACGGTGCAGGCCTTTGCCGGCAGCTCCGGCGTCAGCTTCAGCTTCTCCGGCAGCTTCACAGTCGCGTAGGCCGCCTGCGGGTATTGATAGCGCTGCGACAGCGCCTGATCGAGCTTCGGCGTGATCTTGCGGTTCTCGACCACCAGCTCGCCGCCGTACCAGGTCGATTGCGGCTTGAGATTATCGTCCATCAGCACGAGATCGGCGCGGCGGCCGCCGCCGAGCCCGCCGATATCGCTGTCCATGCCGAAGCGCGTCGCGCCATGCAGCGAGCCCATCGACCAGGCCTGCTCCGGCGACATCCCTGCCTTCACGGCTTCGCGCACCACCCAATCGAGCCCAAATAGCAGGAGATCGTCGGCATCGCGATCGTCGGTGCACACGGCCGTGCGCTTGTGCGAGGCCCCGAGCTCGGTGATGGTGCGGATCGCCTGCGGCAGCGAGTGCCATGGCGTGGTCGGCGGTCCCCCGCGCAGGAACACCCAGACCCCGGCATCGAGCAGATCGTCGGCGATGTCGCGGTCGATCGCCTCATGGGTATCGGTGACGCCGGACGCTGCATAAGCCGCAACGAATTCGCGGCCATAGACATGGCCGGATACCGGCCGCCCGCGCTTTAGGGCGGCGGCGAGGATGGCGTGGCTTCGCTCGTCGCCCATGGTGACAGGCACAAAGTCCATCTTCTCGCCAAGCGCGACCGCTTCGGGCCAACGGTCGAACAGGCCGGCGATCTTGTCCGGCGTGAGGTCGCCACCCGCGGTCTCGAGTACGGCTGAGGTGGCCGGCACCGTGCTTGGCACGGTCAAAAAGATCGACAACGGCGCCTCGCGCGCGTCCTCCAGCATCGCCTCGACGCCGGCGACGTCCATGACGTTGCCGATTTCGTGGCTGTCGCAGAAGATCGTCGTGGTACCGTTGAGCAATGCGGCTTCGGCATAGGCGCAGGCCGTGACCATCGAGGATTCGATGTGGATGTGCGGATCAACCAGGCCCGGCGCGATAATGCCGCCAGCGGCATCGTAGGTCGTGACGCCGCTCCAGGCCTTCTTGGCCGTTCCAGCCGGCTTCACCGCCGCAATGCGGCCGCCGGTGGTCCAGACCTCACGTCCCTGATGGATGCGCTCCGAATAGGTCGAGAGCACCCGCGCGCCGGTGACGACGAGATCCGGCGCGACACGGGCCGAGGCCACATCGGCGAGACGCCGGGTCATCGAATGCAACGGTGCGACGGCGAAGCGGGTAAGTCTGGTCATCAGGACCCTCGCGTGGCGTTATGGCCCTGCGATGGTTACGCTCCGCGCCCGACCGGGCAAGCGCAAATATAACGGCACGCCCTGCTTACGCCTTAGGCGTCGAACCGCCTGCCGCCGCCGGCCTCGCGGGTCTGCGCGAGTTCCGCCTTCGCGGGGCCGGTGCGGCAGCGGGCTTGACCCGAATCCGCATCGACCTCCCGTTCTGCTCGTCGATCTCAAAGGAATTGGTCTTTCGCACGAGGTCGCTCAGTTTGCGGAAGCCGAACGTTCTCGGATCGAAATCGGACGCGAGATTGGCAAGTTGGCGACCGACTTCCCCGAGCGTCACCCAGCCGTCCTCGCTCTCCATCTGGGTGATGACCTTCTTGATGATGGGGCTTGCGGCATCGGGCGGCTGAAGCGACGTCGATCTCGAGGCGGCGTCCTGGGTGTTCGCCGGCGCGGGAAGCAGGTTCTCCGTGTAGACGAACCTTCGACAGGCCTGCCGGAAGCTCTCCGGCGTCTTCTGTTCGCCGAACCCAAAGACATCGATGCCCTGCTCCCGGATTCGGGCGGCGAGACGGGTAAAATCGCTGTCCGAGGACACCAGGCAAAAGCCGTCGAAACGGCCGCTGTGAAGCAGGTCCATCGCGTCGATGACCAGGGTGATGTCCGAGGCATTCTTGCCGGTCGTATAGGCAAACTGCTGCTGCGGGATGATGGCGTGCTTCGACAGGATGTCGGCCCAGCCCCTCGACCTGGCATTGGAGAAGTCGCCGTAGATGCGGCGAACGCTGGCCTCGCCGATCTTGGCAATCTCCTCGAAGAGTCCATCGGCGATCTTTGCCGAAGCATTGTCGGCATCAATCAGGACAGCGAGACGAGGCGAACGGAGCTCTGACGGCATGACTTTTCCCACGAGATGAACGTAGCATTAGAAGACGCTCGCGTCGGGATGGCTAGTCCTCGTTCGCCTGGAAGCGTCCCATCCCTTTCAGCACGAAGGGTGCCAGCAGCGCGATCAACGCCAGCGCAAGCAGCGTCGCCGAGATCGGGCTCTGGAGCAGCGTCATGGGATCGCCGAGGCTGATCGCGAGCGCGCGACGCAGCTGGCTCTCGGCGATCGGGCCGAGAATCAGGCCCACCACGACGGGCGCGATCGGAAAATCGAACCGCCGCATCAAAAAGCCGAGCACGCCGAAGCCGGCCAGCATCGACAGTTCGACCACCGACGGCTTTGCGGCGATGGTGCCCATGGTCGCGAACACCAGGATGCCGGCATAGAGCCACGGTTGCGGGATCGCCAGCAGCCGCACCCACAGGCCAACCAGCGGCAGATTGAGCACCAGCAGCATGCAATTTGCGATGAACAGGCTCGCAATCAGGCCCCACACGAGGTCGGGCCGCTCGGCGAACAGCAGCGGCCCCGGGTTGAGGCCGTATTGCTGGAACCCCGCCAACATCATCGCGGCCGTCGCCGAGGTCGGCAATCCCAGCGTCAGGAGCGGCACCAGCGTGCCCGCAGCCGAAGCGTTGTTGGCGGCCTCCGGTCCTGCGACGCCTTCGATCGCGCCCTTGCCGAATTCTTCAGGGTATTTGGTCAGCCGCTTCTCGCAGGAATAGGACAAAAAGGTCGGGATCTCCGCGCCGCCGGCAGGCAGCGCACCGATCGGGAAGCCGAACATGGTGCCGCGCAGCCACGGCTTCCACGATCGCTTCCAGTCTTCCTTGGTCATCCACAGCGAGCCGCGCACCGGCTCGAGCTTCTCCTCGGTGTGGTGGCGGCGCGACGCGACGTAGAGCGCCTCGCCCACCGCGAACAGGCCGACCGCGAGCGTTGTCACCTCGACGCCGTCGAGCAGCTCGGGCACTCCGAACGCAAGCCGCGCCTGACCGGTCAGCTTGTCGATGCCGACGAGGCCCAACGTCAGTCCGATGAACAGGCTGGTCAGGCCGCGGATCGGGGAATCGCCGAAGGTCGCCGACACCGTGACGAAGGCGACACACATCAGCGCGAAATAATCCTCCGGGCCAAAGCGCACGGCGAAATCGACCAGCCACGGCGCGAGAAAGGCAAGCCCGATGGTGGCGATGGTGCCCGCGACGAAGGACCCGATCGCGGAGGTCGCGAGCGCCGGCCCGCCGCGGCCGGCCTTGGCCATCTTGTTGCCTTCGAGCGCCGTCGCCATCGAGGCGCTCTCGCCGGGCGTGTTGATCAAGATGGCCGTGGTCGATCCGCCATACATGCCGCCATAGTAGATGCCGGCGAACATGATCAGCGAACCGCCGGGATCGAGCTTGTACGTCACCGGCAGCAGCAGCGCGACCGTCAACGCCGGGCCGATGCCGGGCAGCACGCCCACGGCGGTGCCGAGGAACACGCCGATCAGGGCGTAGAGGAGATTCATCGGCTGGACGGCGACCGCCATGCCATGCGCCAGCGCGGCAAAAGTGTCCATCACAGCAGTCGCTCCAGGGGGCCGGCGGGAAGGCTCAACGTCAACAGCCGGTCGAACGCGAGGTAAATGAGGATCGACATCACCAGGGCGATGGCGGAATCGACCAGGACGGCGCGGCGCCCAAATGCTGCCGAGGTCGTGACGAACAGCGCCGACGTCGCCAGGATGAACCCGCCGCCGAAGCCAATGATGCCGATCAGCAGCGCAAGACCAGCGAGGATCAAGACCACAGGCACAGGATCGGCGCTCTCGCGCGCCGGCAAATGACCGCGCAGCGCGTCGATGAGATTGCCGATCGCGAGCAGCGCGAGGCCGGAGGCGATCACGACCGGCATGGCTTCCGGCCCCATCCCGTACATCGTGGTCGATTGCAGGCCGCGCGCGTCCCAGACCAGCACCGCGGCAAGACCTGCGAGCAACGCAGCAATGACGACGCCGGCGCGATCAACGCGCCGCGGCGGCTGGACCGGATCGCCCGAGGTCATGACTTGACCAGGCCGACTGATCTCAGCACGTCGGTGACGCGCACGGTTTCCTTCTTCAGGAAGTCGGCGAAGGCGTCGCCGCCGAGATACGCATCCTCCCAGCCCTTCTGCTTGAGGATGTCCTTCCAGGCGTCCGACTTCACCATCTTCTCGACCGCGTCGCTCAGCGTCTTGCGCTGCTCCGGCGTGATTCCGGGAGGCGCGACCACCGAACGCCAGTTGGCGATCACGAGGTCGATGCCCTGCTCCTTGAAGGTCGGGATGTCGCTGCCTGGAATGCGCTTCTCCGAGGTCACGCCGATCGCGCGCAGCTTGCCGGACTTGATCTGCCCGTCATATTCACTGAGGCCGGAAATGCCGGCAGTGACCTTCGCGCCGAGAATGGCGGCGAGCGACTCGCCGCCGCCCGAGAACGGGATGTAGTTGATCTTCTTCGCGTCGGCGCCAACGGCGCCGGCGAACAATGCCGCCATCACATGATCGACGCCACCGGCCGAGCCGCCCGCGAAGGTCACCTTGGCGATGTCGGCCTTCACCGCTGCGGCCAGATCCTGCGCGGTCTTGATCGGTGAATTCGCCGGCACCACGATCACCTGGATTTCCTCGGTGAGGCGCGCGATCGGCGTCACCTGTTCGAGCGTGACGGGTGATTTGTTCATGGCGAGCGCGCCCACCATGACGAAGCCGTTGACCATCAGCTGGTTGCCGTCACCCTTGGCGCCGTTGACGAACTGCGCGATGCCGACGCTGCCGCCTGCGCCGGGAACGTTGGTGACCTGCACGCTGCGTGCGACGCCGGCAGCGACCAGCGCCTGCTGCATCGAGCGCGCGGTCTGGTCCCAGCCACCGCCCGGCGCCGCCGGTGCCATCAGCTTGAGCTCGAGCTGCTGGGCAAAGGCCGGCGTCGCTGCCGCAAGGGTCAGCGCGACGGCTGCGCCGACGAGGCGCGCGGGAAGTTGAAACATGGGACGTCTCCGGGCTCATGCGGACGTTTGCCGCATCGTGTCGTTTGGTCGCATATCAGCCAAAACAGCCGACACTGTCCAGTGACATACCCCGGGTTTCCGATTAGCGGGGTGTCGGAACTGCCCCGCCGAGCGCGGCCGTCAGTTCGGCAGCAACATCACGGACGATCTGCCCGATTTCCGGTAACCGCTGATCGGTCAGCCGGCTCGTCATGCCGGAGACCGAAATCGCCGCGAGCGGCTCGGCGCAGTCGTTGTAGACCACCGCGGCAACGCAGCGCAGGCCCATGCAGGCCTCTTCATCATCCAGCGCGTAGCCTTGCTTTCGGATCTTTTCGAGCTCCTTGAACAGATCGCTCGGCCGCACGATGGATTTCTCGGTCAAGCGTGGCATGCCGTGATGGCGGATGACGGCACCGACGTCCTCGTCGGAATAGGTCGCGAGCACCGCCTTCCCGACGCCGGAGGTCACCATGGGGACGCGGCCGCCGACTTGGGTCAGCGAACGCATGATCTCGCGGCTCTCCATGCGGGTCAGCACGATGATGAACTCGTCGTCGACCATGGCAAGATTAGCGGTCTCGCGGGTAAGATCGCGCAGCTTGCGCAAATAGGGGATGGCCTGGGCGCTGAAATTGCGCCGCCGCGCAAAGCTCGCGCCGACCGTGAAGCTGCGCACGCCGACATGCCATTTGGATTCGGCGCGGTCGAACTGGACGAAGCGGCGGCTTTCCAGCGTGGCGAGCAAGCGGTGCACGGTCGAGGCGGAGAGCCCGGTGCGAACAGCGAGGTCGCTGAGGCGATAGCCCTCGTCGTCCTCGGACAATGTCTCGAGGATCGACAGCGCGCGGTCGACGGATTGCACCCCGCCGTCGCGCGCGTCGTGGTCGGCCTCCGATGGCGATCGGGGCTCGATCGATTTGCGCCGGATCACGTTCCTGCTCATCGCGACCTGACTGTTCTCGCCTCTCCCCGCACGCGAGGAGAGGCGAAGCGGCATCGTCGACTCAGAGCAGCCCTGCCCCGCGCGCCCATTTGTACTTGGCGCCGAGCACTTCCACCGGCAGCTCAGTCGAGTATGCATAGGCCGGGATGCCGTTCTGGTAGAGATATTCGGCGGCCTCCTCGACCTCCACGTCGCCGGCGAGCGAGGCGACGATCGGCTTCACGAAGCCCTTGGCCTCCATCTCCTTCTTCACCTCGACCATGTTGCGGGCGAACACCATCGGCGGCGTGACGATGGTGTGCCAGTAGCCGAGAATGAGCGAATGGATGCGCTCGTCCGTCAGGCCGAGCTTCACCGTATTGACGTAGGTGATCGGCGGCTCGCCACCGGTGATGTCCACGGGATTTCCGGCCGCGCCAAACGGCGGGATGAACTTGCGGAAGGCCGCATCCAGATCCGCCGGCATCGCCATCAGCGACAGGCCGTTGTCGACGCAGGAGTCCGACAGCAGCACGCCCGAGCCGCCGGCGCCGGTGATGATCAGCACGTTCTCGCCCTTCGGCGTCGGCAGCACCGGCACGCCGCGCGCGAACTCGAGCAGTTGCCGCAAGCTACGGGCGCGAATCACGCCGGACTGCGCCAGGACATCCTCGTAGATCTTGTCGTTGCCGGCGAGCGCGCCGGTGTGCGACGAGGCCGCCTTCGCACCGGCGGAGGTGCGGCCGGCCTTGAGCACGATGACCGGTTTTTTCTTGGAGACGCGCTTTGCCGCTTCCGCAAAGGCGCGGCCGTCCTTGAGGTCTTCGCAGTGCTGCGCGATCAGGTTGGTGTTCGGGTCCTGCTCGAAGAAGGCGAGCAGATCGTCCTCGTCGATGTCGGACTTGTTGCCGAGGCCGACGATCGCCGACACGCCCATCTTGGCCGAACGGGAGAAGCCGATGATGGCCATGCCGATGCCGCCCGATTGCGAAGACAGTGCCGCATGGCCCTTGACGTCATAGGCGGTGCAGAAGGTCGCGCAGAGATTGGCAGGCGTATAATAGAAGCCGTAGATGTTCGGCCCCATCAGGCGGATGTCGTATTTCTTGCCGACTTCGACGATCTCGGCCTGGAGCTCCGGCGCGCCGGCTTCCGCGAAGCCCGACGGGATCAGGACCGCGCCGGGAATTTTCTTCTCGCCGCATTCGGTGAGCGCCGCGGCCACGAACTTCGCGGGAATTGCGAACACCGCGGTGTCGATCACGCCGGGCACGTCCTTGACGCTCTTGTACGCCTTGTAGCCGAGGATCTCGGCGGCCTTGGGATGGATCGGGTAGATGTCACCCTTGTAGCCGCCGTTGATGAGATTCTTCATCACGGAATTGCCGATTTTGCCGTCTTCGGCCGAAGCGCCGACCACGGCAACCGCCTTCGGCTGCATGATGCGGCTCATCGCCGCGACGATCTCTTCGGTCGGGCGCGGCTTCGGCTTGGGCACGTAAGCGAAGTCGACGACGATGCGGACGTCGGCCGCGATCGCGTCCTTGGCCGTCGCGAACACCGGGTTGAGATCGAGCTCGACGATCTCGGGGAAATCGGTGACGAGCTGCGAGACCTTGACGATGACATCGGCGAGCGCGGTGCGGTTCACCGGCTCACCGCCGCGAACGCCCTTCAAAATTTCATGCGCCTGGATGCCGTCGAGCATCGACAGCGCATCTTGCTTGGTCGCGGGCGCGAGGCGGAAGGTGATGTCCTTCAGGACTTCGACCAGCACGCCGCCGAGACCGAAGGCAACCAGCTTGCCGAACGAGGCGTCGGTGATCGACCCGACGATCACTTCGGTGCCGCCGGCCAGCATCTGCTGCACCTGGACACCCTCGATCTTGGCATCAGACTTGTACTTCCTGGCGTTGCCGAGAATGGTCTCGTAGGCCTTCTCGGCGTCCTCGGCCGACTTGAGGCCAACGATGACGCCACCGGCTTCGGTCTTGTGGAGAATGTCCGGCGAGACGATCTTCATCACCACCGGGAAGCCCATTGAGGCGGCCATCTTGCCGGCCTCGCCGGCCGACTTCGCCACCCCCTCCTTCGGCACCGCAATGCCATAGGCGTCGCAGACCAGCTTACCTTCCGGCGCGGTCAGGCTGGTGCGCTTGTCCGCCTTGACCTGGTCAAGCACCTTGCGGACGGCATCTTTGGAATTGGACATGTGGCTTCTCCCTTGACCTTGGTTCTTGCGTTCTCAAAGCGCGCGCGTGTTGCGGCTGCCCGTGATGCTTTTCCATTCGCCGCGCTCTGTTCCATGTTGCGGAACGGAGTGGCATAAAGCCGAGATTACTCCGCCGGCTTGGATCAAAAATGGCTGGCGATGGCATTTGGTATGCCAGAAGCCAACTTGTCAAGCTGCAGCGCACCTTAGAACGCTGCAAAAAATAGGCAGCTTGACATTCTGGTATTTGGTATGCCAAAAACTTTCCCGTTAATAATCCTGTAAAAGACGACTCCCACTGGAGGAGATTCGTCGTGTCACTGCGGAAACCAACCAAGGCGTTGCCGAACATGGCCGAGGCAGATATCGCAATCGTTCGTATTGCCCCGGAGTCGAGCTTCAAGAACAAGGCGTATGACGCCTTGAAGGAAGCCATCCTCAAGATGGACATTTACTCGACGCCCGAGCCGGTGATGCTCGACGAGCGCGCGTTGTCCGAGCGCCTGGGCGTGAGCCGCACGCCGATCCGCGAAGCCATCGCGATGCTCGAGCAGGACGGTTTCGTGAAGACGGTTCCGCGCCGCGGCATCATGGTGGTGCGAAGGACCAAGAGCGAGATCGTCGACATGATCCGCGCCTGGGCGGCGCTGGAGAGCATGGCGGCCCGTCTCATCACCGCCACGGCGCGCAAGAAAGACATCACGGCGCTGCGCGACTACTTCAAGGATTTTGGCAAAGACCGCCTCCCCGAGGATCATGTCGAGGAATATTCGCGCGCCAACATCGCCTTCCACCAGGCGCTGATCTCGCTGTCGGAATCGCCGGTGCTGGTCGATCTCACCAACGACCTGCTGCTGCACGTGCGTGGCTATCGGCAACTGACGATCGGACGCAAGGACCGCACCGCGACGTCGTTACCCGAGCATCTCGGCATGATCGAAGCCCTGGAGGCGCGCGATACCGAACTCGCCGAGAAGCGCGCCCGCGATCACACCCTTGGCCTTGCCGCTTACGTCGAAGCGCATGGTCAGGAACTCTTCTAGCCAGCAACGTTCACCAGAAGGGCGAGGCATCGCCCCCAAAAGCCTGAAACGGCATCTTGAGACCAGGGAGACAAGGCCCATGCTGAATACCGCGACCAAGTCCGAAGCACCGGGCACCGAGCAGGAATTGACGGATGGTTTTCATCTCGTCATCGACGCGCTCAAGCTGAACGGCATCAACACCATCTACAATGTGCCGGGCATCCCGATCACGGATTTGGGTCGCATGGCCCAGGCGGCCGGTATTCGCATGATTTCGTTCCGCCACGAGCAGAACGCCGGTTATGCGGCGGGCATCGCCGGCTACCTCACCAAGAAGCCCGGCATCTGCCTGACCGTTTCCGCGCCCGGCTTCCTCAACGGTCTCACCGCACTCGCGCACGCCACCACCAACTGCTACCCGATGATCCTGATCTCGGGCTCCTCCGAGCGCGAGATCGTCGACCTCCAGCAGGGCGACTACGAAGAGATGGACCAGCTCGCGATCGCCAAGCCGCTGTGCAAGGCAGCCTATCGCGTGCTGCACGCCCAAGACATCGGCATCGGGCTTGCCCGTGCCATCCGTGCCGCCGTCTCCGGCCGTCCCGGCGGCGTCTATCTCGACCTTCCGGCAAAACTGTTCGGTCAGGTAATGAACGCCGATGCCGGCCGGAAGTCGCTGGTCAAGGTGATCGACGCGGCTCCCGCGCAGATCCCCTCGCCCGCTTCGATCAAGCGCGCGCTTGATGTTTTGAAGAGCGCAAAACGTCCGCTCATCATCCTCGGCAAGGGCGCGGCCTACGCGCAGGCCGATGAGGAGATCAAAACCTTCGTCGAGAAGAGCGGCATCCCCTTCCTGCCGATGAGCATGGCCAAGGGCCTCCTCTCCGATACGCATCCGCAGTGCGCAGGCGCCGCCCGCTCGACGGTGCTGAAAGAATCCGACGTCGTGCTGCTGATCGGCGCCCGGCTGAACTGGCTGCTCTCGCACGGCAAAGGCAAGAACTGGGGCGAAGCGCCCAAGAAGTTCATCCAGGTCGACATCGAGCCCAGGGAAATGGACTCCAACGTCGAGATCGTCGCGCCCGTCGTCGGCGACATCGGCTCGGTCGTCTCCGCCTTCAACCAGGCGATGGCTTCGGGCTGGACCGCCCCGCCGGCCGAATGGACCAAGGCGATTTCGACCAAGCGCGAAGAGAACGTCGCCAAGATGGCGCCGAAGCTCATGAACAACAAATCGCCGATGGACTATCACGGCGCGCTCGGCGTGCTGAAGAACGTCATCAAGGATCATCCCGAGGCGATCCTCGTCAACGAGGGCGCCAACACGCTCGACCTCGCCCGCGGCGTCATCGACATGTACAAGCCGCGCAAGCGTCTCGACGTCGGCACCTGGGGCGTGATGGGTATTGGCATGGGTCAGGCGATCGCGGCGGCTCTCGAGACCGGCCATCCCGTGCTCGCGGTCGAAGGCGACTCGGCCTTCGGCTTCTCCGGCATGGAGGTCGAGACCATCTGCCGCTACAATTTGCCGATCTGCGTCGTCATCTTCAACAATGACGGCATCTATCGCGGTACCGACGTCAACAGCGTCAACGCCGATCCGGCGACGACCGTGTTCGTCAAGGGCGCCCGCTACGACAAGATGATGGAAGCCTTCGGCGGCATCGGCGTGAACGCCACCTCGCCGGACGAGCTCAAGCGCGCCGTCAACGAAGCCATGGCCTCGGGCAAGCCGACGCTCATCAACGCTGTGATCGATCCAGCCGCCGGTTCCGAAAGCGGTCGCATCGGCAACCTCAATCCGCAGAGCGTTCTGCAGAAGAAGAAGTAAGCACTCCCCTTCAACCCATAAGGTCCCTGCGGGTGCAGGGGTAGATCAGAGTACGGAGCAACACGATGACAAAAGCGCTCGAGGGCGTTCGCATTCTCGACTTCACCCACGTCCAGTCCGGGCCGACCTGCACGCAGTTGCTCGCATGGTTCGGCGCCGACGTGATCAAGGTGGAACGTCCAGGTGTCGGTGACATCACCCGCGGCCAGCTGCAGGACATCCCGAACGTGGACAGCCTGTATTTCACCATGCTCAACCACAACAAGCGCTCGATCACGCTCGACACCAAGAACCCCAAGGGCAAGGAAGTCCTCACCGAGCTGATCAAGAAGTGCGACGTGCTGGTCGAGAACTTCGGTCCCGGCGTGCTCGACCGCATGGGCTTCCCCTGGGAGAAGATCCAGGCGATCAATCCGAAGATGATCGTCGCCTCGATCAAGGGCTTCGGTCCCGGACCGTACGAAGACTGCAAGGTCTATGAGAATGTTGCACAGTGCACCGGCGGCGCCGCCTCCACCACCGGCTTCCGCGACGGCCTGCCGCTGGTCACCGGCGCGCAGATCGGCGACAGCGGCACCGGTCTGCATCTGGCGCTCGGCATCGTCACCGCACTCTATCAGCGCACCCATTCCGGCAAGGGCCAGAAGGTGACGGCCGCGATGCAGGACGGCGTGCTCAACCTCGCGCGCGTCAAGCTGCGCGACCAGCAGCGCCTCGCCCATGGTCCACTCAAGGAATACAGCCAGTTCGGCGAAGGCATTCCGTTCGGTGATGCCGTGCCGCGTGCGGGCAACGATTCCGGCGGCGGCCAGCCCGGCCGCATCCTGAAGTGCAAGGGGTGGGAGACCGATCCCAACGCCTACATCTACTTCATCACCCAGGCCCCGGTCTGGGAGAAGATCTGCGACGTGATCGGTGAGCCCTCCTGGAAGACCGATCCGAACTACGCCAAGCCGGCCGTCCGCCTGCCGCGCCTCAACGAAATCTTCGGCCGCATCGAACAGTGGACGATGACGAAGACGAAGTTCGAGGCGATGGAAATCCTCAACAAGGACGACATCCCCTGCGGCCCGATCCTGTCGATGAAGGAGATCGCCGAAGACCAGTCGCTGCGCGCGACCGGCACCGTGGTCGAGGTCGACCACCCCACCCGCGGCAAGTACATCTCGGTCGGCAACCCGATCAAGCTGTCGGACTCCCCGAGCGAGGTGGAGCGCTCCCCGCTGCTCGGCGAGCACACCGACGAGATCCTGCGCACCGTGCTTGGCTTCTCGGACCATCAGGTCGCCGATATCCACAAGTCCGGCGCGCTCGATCCGCCGCAAAAGCAGGCCGCGGAGTAAGCGGGCTTATCTCACGACGCGAAAGGCCGCCGGCTTCGGCGGCCTTTTTGTTGGCGCGCAAAGGCTGCATCGCACGATCGGCGCGCTTGCCGCGCCGCCAAGGCTGGATTAAAGATTGTTTCGCGAGGAACAGATGCGGTGGCCGGCCGTTACTCCTCGACCGGCGTGCTCCCGGAAATGCGAGCATGCCCGGAAAAGCCAGCATGCAATCTCCACGGCGAGTGCAGCACGCCTCGCAAAGAACCTGCCCCACGCTGAAGAACTGGTCGCCTCCGCTTCCGAGGATGGCAAGTCGGCCTTTCAGTTCGGGCACAGGTGGCGTCGCGTCCGGCACTCGCCAGGACCACGCTCGTTGATCAAATTGAGGGCTTAAATGTCGAAAGATCAATCCTCTGATCGCGCCAAGCGTGAAGCCAACAAGGCGTTCAAGCCTGCGACAACGCAGAAGCCGATCAATGACTATGCGAAGGACCAGAACTCCTTCAACGAGAATCGCGAACGGCTGAAAGCGGAGCGATTGGCCCGGGAGGCGAAGCCGGGAAGCGGCTCCGAATAAGAGCGTCGGTCCCAGACTCCGATCGCGGATTGCACTGAAGGCGCGGCACTGAAACCTGCGCCTGCCCTACAGCATCGATAGCACGACGATTCCGTCTTCGACTGCACCAGAAGCGAGCCGCGCCCGCGCCATGCGCTCGAACTCGGTCCGGTTCTTGCGAAGATAACTGAAAGCCTGCTTCTGCGTCAGGAAGGTCGTCGCAAGACGGCACATCTGTCGTCCCGCGCCAAGCGCGAGAAAGAAGGTGATGGTGCCTCCGCCATCCGACTTGATTCTAGGCACGACCCGCACTCTTTGGCATGTGATCGGCCCTCTCCGAGGTGTCGTCGGCGCAATGGAAGCCAGCTATGGCGTCACCTTCTTCTTGCGCTTCGTCGGGGTGGCGGCGGGCAATGATGCCTGAAGGGCGGCGTCTGCCGCTTCCTTGGCTTCGCGCAGCTCTCGAAGCCGCGCCATGTTCTTGCGAACATCGACGGCTTGCTTTCCAACATCCACCATCGCCCGAGCGCCTTCCTCTGCGGCCAAACGCTGACGGTTAGTACGCGCGATGCTTTCGGGTGACGGTTCGGCCGGTCTCTTGGCGCTCATTATTCACCCTGCTCTGCAACGGACAAAAACCCGCTCAATCCTGGGATCGAGCGGGTGGCATGGCCGTTTCAGCACATCCGTGAAACGGCACCAAGGCTTTAGGCCAGCGAGAGATTCTCGGCGCTGACCTTGCCCCGCATCTTGTCGGTCTTGAGCTCGAAGTTGACCTTTTGGCCTTCAGCGAGACCTGCAAGACCAGCCCGCTCGACCGCGCTGATGTGAACGAACACATCGTTGCCGCCGTCGTTCGGCTGAATGAATCCAAAGCCCTTCTGGCCGTTAAACCACTTCACAGTACCTGTCGTCATTTTCTTCTCCAAAGCGCATACGCGCAGGTTCCGCGTGCTCGTCACGCAGAACAAATTCTATTCGTCGATGTCTATGGAAAAGGAGCCCGCGGGCGCATTCAACAAGGCACAGCGGCTGAACGAACAGCCTCAACGTATACCACATCCTCGCTATTTGCAAGGCTTGGCCGAATTTAACGGCGCGGGAGCCCGGCGGTAGGTACAGGACGTGCGCTATTCGGCGCTCATCGCTCGCCCCCGGCGAGCTGCTCTGGGAGGGCTGCCGAGCGCCACATGCGTGGATCCATCAAAAAATTAGAGATGCCCCGTCGGATCGGCGGCACCTCGTCCGTCATCTGGACATGAACTGGCAATAGACGCTGACGTCGAGCCCGGCGCTTCACGAGGAAGACTGATCATGCCCAGCACTGTCCGCCTGCACCGCGTTCTCACGACCAGCCCGCAGAAAGTCTATCGCGCCTTCCTGGAGGCGGATGCGCTGGCGAAATGGCTTCCGCCGAACGGCTTCACCTGCACCGTCCATCATTTCGAGCCGAAGGTCGGGGGCACGTTCAAGATGTCGTTCCGCAACTTCACGACGGGCAACAGCCACGCCTTCGGCGGCGAATATCTCGAGCTCGTCCCCGGCGAACGTCTCCGCTACACCGACAGGTTCGACGATCCCAATCTGCCAGGCGAGATCCAGGTCACCGTGATTCTGAAGAAAGTATCCGTCGGCACTGAGCTGGATATCACGCAGGCCGGCATACCCGACATCATCCCGCCGGCGGCATGTTATCTCGGCTGGCAGGAATCGCTGCGCAATCTGGCGAAGCTCGTCGAGCCTGAGATCAAGCAATAGCGACCGGACGGGACTTAGGGGCGGCCGCGCGTACCGCAGGCTACGCGCCCGCCCTCGACTGGAGGCCGCCACTTGCGGTCCAGCGGTCGGGATCCGGGCTATGTCCGATCAAAGCAAGGCCGTAGGCGATCGACTCGAACTGGTCGCCTGACATCAGCCGTTCGTTGCCGAACCGCTCGGCGAACAGTCTTCGAACGGCTGGCACGAAGGACGTGCCGCCGGTCAAAAACACCTTCTCGATCTCGCGCGCGGTAATGCCGGCTTCGCCAAGCACCTTGTCGACGGTAGCCCCGAGCCTCGCGATATCGTCGGCAATCCAGGCTTCGAAATTCTTCCGCGTGATGGTCGAGCCGATGTCGACGCCACCGCCTTTGAAGCGGAACTCTACCTGGTCCTGCGCCGACAGTGCGACCTTGGCGTCGGACACCGCGCGGTACAGCGCAAAGCCGAGGTCGAGATCGACGATGGTGATGAAATCCTCGAGCAGAGCCGGCTTCACCGCGGTGCGCGCAAGCTCCCGGAGTTCGCGCAGGTCGCCGTTGCTCTTCATCATCGCGAGCTGATGCCAGCGCGCGAGATTGGTGTAGTGGCCGGTGGGGATCGGTAGCACCTTGTCGAACGAGCGGAAGCTCGAGCCCTTGCCCAGCCGCGGCGAGACGACGTGATCGACGATGCGGTAATCGAAGGTGTCGCCCGCAATCCCGATGCCGGCATGGCCGAGCGGCTCGGCGCGCAAGGCCCCGCCGGCACGCGAGAACCGCATCACCGAGAAATCGCTGGTGCCGCCGCCGAAATCCGCGACCAGCACGGTCGCATCGCGCTCCAGTCGGCGGGCGAAGGAGAACGCGGCTCCGACAGGCTCGTAGACGTAGCGGGCGTGGCCGGCCCCAAGGCGCTCGAACGCGGCCCGGTAACGTTGCATCGCCAGCGCCTCGTCGGGATTGCCGCCGGCGAAGCGGACGGGGCGACCGACCGTGATGGTGGACGTCTCGAAGCCGAATTTATCGCCGCCATGACGCGCCAGCGTCCGCAGGAACGCCGCCAAAATATCCTCGAACTTGTAGCGCTGCCGGAACACCTGGGTGGTGTTGAAGCTGGAGCTCGCGGCGAAGGTCTTGAACGACTGGAGGAAGCGGTAGACATGGCGGCCTTCGAGGAACTGCTCGATCGCCCACGGGCCGCCTTCGGCCTGGGCGCCGGCGCCCGGCCGGTCCTCCCAGAAACACAGCGCCGACACGAAGACGCTGTGGCGCTGTCCGCCATGGTCGAAGCGGATGGCTTCGACCCGGCGGTCGTCCGCTGCAAGGGCCACGACCGTGTTGCTGGTCCCAAAATCGATGCCGATCGAGACGGCGGGCGAGGCGCTCGACATGAACCACTCTGACAGATGATTGGAAGGGGGCAGACCACTAACGGCTTCGTGTACCGCTGCCAAGGCTCCGTTTTTGGACATCGACGGTCAAATGGTTCAGTTTCGGCCGGTCTTGGGCATATCCCGCTCAAACCTGCCCATTTAACGGATTGTTATGCTGCAATGCGAAGAGCTAAATGCTGCTATGCAATGGCATGCATAGACATTGGCATCTGGTATACATAAATTTCCCTTCGAAATGAGACAGCACTACTGACCGTCTCAAGAAAGGGAATTCGATGTCCAAGACCGCTTCCGTCGCTCTCGCGCCCTCCTCCTCGCTGTTCGCCCGTCTGATGGCCACGATCGACCGCCTCCTGATGGCGAGCGCCAGGATCTCGAATCACAACGGCGACCTGCCGCGCTTTGGCCTGTGACCCGGGCAGCCTCCCGCCCCTGCGCGCACAGCGGCAGACGGTTTTAGATCAGTCCGCATACTACTTTTGATGAATGGCCCCGGATGACGGGGCCATTTCTACTTGTGCTGTCCTGAGTCACAGCCGCAACCGGGCAAGGTCCTGCGGCATTTGCGCACGGTGACCGGACCAGCGCTTGAAGCTTGGCATAATGCATACAAGAATGCCGTTCCAGCGCTCGCAGAAAAATGAGAGGCGCCACGGGAGGCTTTATGACGGACATGGTGCAAGCAACCGCCCCGACAGCCGCGCGCGTTAGCGACACGTATCGCTGGACGCAATTGGCGGTCGGTGTCGCGGCGATGGTGATGATCGCCAACTATCAATACGGCTGGACGTTCTTCGTCCCCGACATCCAGAAGAAGTTCGGCTGGGATCGCGCGTCGATCCAATGGGCCTTTACCCTGTTCGTGCTGTTCGAGACCTGGCTCGTGCCGATCGAAGGATGGTTCGTCGACAAATACGGTCCGCGCCTCGTCGTCCTGGTCGGCGGCGTGCTCTGCGCCGCCGGCTGGGCGATCAACGCGCAGGCGACCACGCTCAACGGCTACTATCTCGGCATGATCATCGCGGGCATCGGCGCCGGCGGCGTCTACGGCACCTGCGTCGGCAACGCGCTGAAGTGGTTTCCGGACAAGCGCGGTCTTGCCGCAGGCATCACGGCCGCGGGCTTCGGTGCAGGCTCTGCGCTGACCGTCGCGCCGATCCAGGCCATGATCAAGGACAGCGGTTTTCAGACCACCTTCCTCTATTTCGGCCTCGGACAAGGCATCATCATCTGCATTCTCGCCTTCTTCCTGCTGGCGCCCAAGGCAGGCCAAGTGCCCAGCGTGGTGGCGAACGCCAATCTGCAACAGACCCGCCGCAACTATCAGCCGACCGAAGTGCTGCGCCAGCCAATCTTCTGGCTGATGTACTTCATGTTCGTGATCGTCGGCGCCGGCGGCCTGATGGTGACGGCCAATTTGAAGCCGATCGCGGCCGACTGGAAGATCGACAACGTGCCGGTCACGCTGATGGCGGTGACCATGACCGCGGTGACCTTCGCGGCCACGATTGACCGTGTGCTCAACGGCCTGACACGTCCGTTCTTCGGCTGGATCTCCGACATGATCGGCCGCGAGAACACGATGTTCATCGCCTTCGGCATGGAAGGTATCGGCATTTGGATGCTCTACCTCTGGGGCCAGGATCCGCTCTGGTTCGTGCTGCTCTCGGGCTTCGTGTTCTTCGCCTGGGGTGAGATCTACTCGTTGTTTCCCTCGACCTGCACCGATACGTTCGGCGCCAAGTTCGCGACCACCAATGCCGGCCTGCTCTACACCGCAAAGGGTACGGCCGCGCTGCTGGTCCCGATCGGCAACTACATGCAGCAGTCGTCGGGCAGTTGGGACAACGTGTTCATCATCGCAGCCGGCGCCAACATCCTGGCCTCGGCGCTGGCGATCGCGGTGCTCAAGCCCTGGCGCAAGGTGGTGGTCGCGCAATCGACTGTCTGACGCGCTCCAAAAGCGCCTTCTCGTGCAAAACGCCCGGCCTCACGGCCGGGCGTTTTCGTTTTGCGCAACGTCTTCATGAGTCCGCCGTTCCCAAACGGAACCCCGCATATTTTTGTCAGTGGCGCGCCAAGATAGGGCTTGCAATCTGGAATATGGTATACCAAGGTCCTCATCGCGCTTGCGACGATAAGCCACAATATTGCGACATCAGGTCATCTTGCGACCGGTGTCGAACCAGACAGGCGCTCGGGAGGTTTTTGATGATTTCCAGCACCGATGGCGCTGTCACGGCCGCGCCTCTTCGCACAGGTTTCCGTTGGCTCCAGCTGGTCATGGGCATCGTCTGCATGGCGATGATCGCCAACCTGCAATATGGCTGGACGCTGTTCGTCGATCCGATCGATCACGCGCACCATTGGGGACGCGCCGCGATCCAGCTCGCTTTCACCATCTTCGTCGTCACCGAAACCTGGTTGGTGCCGATCGAGGCCTGGTTCGTCGACAAATACGGCCCGCGCATCGTCATCATGTTCGGCGGCGTCATGATCGCGCTGTCCTGGATTCTCAACTCCTATGCCGATAGCCTCACCTTGCTTTACGCGGCCGCGATCATCGGCGGCATGGGCGCGGGCGCGGTGTACGGCACCTGCGTCGGCAACGCACTGAAATGGTTTCCCGATCGCCGCGGCCTTGCTGCCGGTGCGACCGCCGCCGGCTTCGGCGCAGGCGCCGCCCTCACGGTCGTGCCGATCGCGACCATGATCGCAACGAGCGGCTATCAGCACGCGTTTCTCACCTTCGGCATCGGCCAGGGCGTGATCGTCTTCGTGCTCGCCTTCTTCATCCAGCCGCCGCGGATTTCGATCCCGCCGAAGAAGAAGCAGCTCAATCTGCCGCAGACCAAGATCGACTTTACCCCGCCCGAGGTGCTGCGCACCCCTGTTTTCTGGGTGATGTATCTTGTGTTCGTCATGGTTGCCTCCGGCGGCCTGATGACCGCGGCGCAGATCGCCCCGATCGCGCACGACTTCAAGATCGCCGACACGCCGGTCACGCTCGCCGGCTTCCAGATGGCGGCATTGACGTTCGCGATCTCGCTCGACCGCATCTTCGACGGTTTCGGACGGCCCTTCTTCGGCTTCGTCTCCGACACGATCGGCCGCGAGCACACCATGTTCATCGCCTTCGGCACCGCCGCGCTGATGCTGCTGACGCTGTCGGCCTATGGCCACGTGCCTGTCGTCTTCGTGCTCGCCACCGCAGTCTATTTCGGCGTGTTTGGGGAGATCTACTCGTTGTTCCCCGCGACCTGCGGGGACACCTTCGGCTCGAAGTTTGCAACCACCAACAACGGCATGCTCTACACGGCGAAGGGGACGGCGTCCCTGCTCGTTCCGCTCGCAAGCGTGATCTCGGCCACCTACGGCTGGAAGGCCGTGTTCGTGGTCGCAGTCGCGCTGAACGCGACGGCAGCCCTGACGGCGCTGTTCGTGATCAAGCCGATGCGCCGCTCCTTCATCCTCGGCAAGGAAGCCGAGAGCGCCAACGCCGCGACGGGGAACGCCAAGACCGAGACGGCCTAACGAACACGCACCTTGCACGGGTTAGCAGGGGCGCAGCGATGCGCCCCTTTCTTTTTGGCTTCTCGACAAATGTCAGCATTGCTGCCGCAAGAATTTTCGGATCAGCCAAACCGAACGCTTGACGATTGGCATTATGTATACCACACTTGCCTCATCATTCACCCAGGGAGGTTGCAATGCTGGTCGGAGACATTCTGCGCAAGAAGACACCGCGCGTTGTCACGGTGCGAATGAACGAAACGGTGGGTATCGCCGCCAAGCTGATGCGCGCCAACAACATCAGCGCACTGGTGGTGAAGGACGTGGTCCGCTCGGAGGGTAACACCGCGGTCGGCATGTTCACCGAACGCGACGTCGTGCGCGCGGTCGCCGAGCACGGCGCCAATGCCGTCAACGTCAAGGTCTCGCAGCTCGTCTCGGTGCAGCAACTCGTGTCCTGCACCTCGAGCGACACGATCGAGCACGTCCGCCATCTGATGAACCGGAATCACATCCGGCACCTGCCTGTCATCGACGATTACAGCCTCGTCTCGGTCATCAGCATGCGCGACATCGCGGCCGTCATCGACGAAGCACTCAACGGCACGCCGCAAGCAGCTTAAAGCGCCTCACTTCCCCTGCGACTACCGGCCCCGGCTCGGACCCTTCCGAGCCGGACCGGATCTTTCGTCCCGAAATCCGGCTTCTGCTGCTCCGCGAGGATTCCATGAAGATCTGCATCTACGGCGCCGGCGCAATCGGCGGATATCTCGGGGTTCAGCTCGCGCGTGCGGGCGCCGATGTCAGCCTCGTCGCACGCGGCGCGCACCTTGCCGCGATGCGCGAGCGCGGCCTGACGCTGCTCGCGGGCGAGGAGAAGCACACCGTGCATCCGCGCTGCACCGACGATCCGGCCGAGCTCGGCGTGCAGGACTACATCATCATCACGCTGAAGGCGCACTCGATCACCGGCGTGATCGAGACAATGCAGCCGCTGCTCGGCCCCCACACCCGCATCGTCACCGCCGTCAACGGCATCCCCTATTGGTACTTCTACAAGCACGGCGGCCAATACGAGAATTCGACGCTGGAGAGCATCGACCCCGGCGGACGGCAGTGGCGCGAAATCGGCGCCGAGCGCGCCATCGGCTGCATCGTCTATCCCGCCACCGAGATCGAGGCGCCCGGCGTGATCCGTCACGTCTACGGCAACAACTTTCCGCTCGGCGAGCCCTCCGGCGAGACCACCCCGGACGTGCAACGCCTCGCCGATCTCTTCGTCGCAGCCGGGCTGAAAGCGCCGGTGCTCGACCGCATCCGCGACGAGATCTGGCTCAAGCTGTGGGGCAATGTCTGCTTCAACCCGATCAGCGCACTCACCCATGCAACACTCGACGTGATCTGCACCGATCCGGCGACCCGCGCGCTGTCGCGCGCGATCATGATGGAGACGCAAGGCATCGCCGAGACGTTCGGCGTCAAATTCCGCGTCGACGTCGAGCGCCGCATCGAAGGCGCCCGCAAGGTCGGCGCGCACAAGACCTCGATGCTCCAGGATCTCGAGCGCGGCCGTCCGATGGAGATCGACCCGCTCGTCACCGTCGTGCAGGAGATGGGCCGCCTCACCGGCATCGTCACCCCCGCGCTCGATTCAGTGCTGGCGATGGTGACCCAGCGCGCCCGCATCGCCGGTCTCTACGACGGCATCTCGACACGATCGGATCCGCGCGCACTGGCGGTGGCGTGATGGCTCGCGAGATCAAACAATGGCTCCGCTTCCGCAATAGCGGTGCCACCGGCTTCGGCACGCTGAATTCGTCACGCATCAGCGTGCATGAGGGCGACATGTTCGGCCGCCATGCGGCAACCGGCAAGACGCTGGCGCTGTCGGAGGTCGAACTGCTCGCGCCCTGCGCGCCCAGCAAGATCGTCGCGCTCTGGAACAATTTTCACGCGCTCGCGGCCAAGCTCAGCCAGCCCGAGCCGCCGGAGCCGCTCTACCTCCTGAAGGCCACCACCAGCATCACGACACCAGGCGCGGTGATCCGCCGTCCCTCTTATTACGACGGCAAGACCACGTATGAAGGCGAGCTCGGCATCGTCATCGGCAAGACCTGCGCCCGGGTGTCGCCGGCGGAAGCGGACAACTTCATCTTCGGGTACACCTGCGTCAACGACATCACTGCCAACGACATCCTGACCAGCGATCCCACTTTCCCGCAATGGGCGCGGGCCAAGGGCATCGACGATTACGGCCCGTTCGGCCCCGTCATCGCCACCGGTCTCGATCCGGCAAAGCTGGTGGTCCGCACCATCCTCAACGGCGCGGAGCGGCAGAACTATCTGATATCGGACATGATCTTCTCCGCGCAGGAGCTGGTCAGCAGGATCTCCCACGACATGACCCTGCTCCCCGGCGACCTCATTGCCGTCGGCACCTCGGTCGGCGTCGGCGTGATGAAAGAGCCGGTGAACATCGTGACCGTCGCGATCGACAGCATCGGCGAGCTGACCAACGAGTTTCGGCTGTAGCCACCAACGCGGTGCGGTAGCCCGGATGGAGCGAAGCGAACCCCGGGGCTGGCACTCAAGGCTTGCAGAACCCGGCTTGCGCTTCGCTCCATCCAGGCTACGGACACTTCGTCCAAGCTCGGGAAATCCCGGCAACCAACTTCTCCTCCACCGATCGGCTGACGCATTCAGCCGTGGATCGTGCGACCGGACCTATCCGGCAAGCCCGCGCCGCCCTTGATCTCGGTTCCGCTCTCCAATAGCAATTATGGCGATAATGTGTGCCGGCGTGAGGAAGTCACGATGTGGCTGTTTTTCCTGGTTGCCTGGTTTGTTCTGCTCACCGCCATCGCGATCTTCGCCCAGCAGGCGCTCGGTTACGATGTCGGCCACCTGCCTGCCTGGTTCGGAGGCCTGCCTGTCCCGCAGCGGTTTGCGACCGGCGCGATCCTGGCTCTGGTGCTGGCACTGATCGGCGCCTCCGCCTGGCGGCTCTCGCGCCAGGACCGGCGCCTCGACACATTGCGCGACCGCCTCAAGAAGACCCGCGAGGACGTCGTCGTCGCTCATGCCCTGCAGAACCACCTCGACGCTACCGTCCAGCATCTGATCGAGAGCGATCCCCGGGAGGCCGTCTCCGCCCTCCATGACAAGCTGGGCGAGACCGAGCAGCGCGCCCTGCTGCAGCGGGGCCGCAACGAATCTACCGACATGCACGACCAGCTCGCCGAAATCCGCCGCCGCCAGCAGGAACTGCGCGACATGGTGGGCAAGGTCGCCGAGCAGCGCCGCGCGGTCGAGCCGGTTTTCACCGAGATCCGCGACCGCCAGAACCAGCTCGAACGCTCGCTGCACGACCTCGAGACCGACGACCGCAAGAACAATCTCGCCGACCGGCTCAAGGACATCGCGCGCGACGTATCGACGTTGCTATCCCGGGTCGGCACGGTCCAGGGCACCTTTGCGACCCTGAACCAGTACAAGGAAGATCTGGCGAAGTCCCACGCCGAGCTGGTGCCGCTGCGCGCCTCGGACGCCGGCCTCAATGCCTTGATTGGCGAGCTGGGCCTTAGCCATGAGCGCCTCGTCAAGAGCGTCGACGAGCTCGAAACCGTCGGCGAAGCGCCGCTTGGCACCCGCGTCGAGACGCTGTCGAAGAACAAGGTCGAGATCGAGCAGCGCCTGGCCCGCATCGACGACAGCTTCCACATCCTGAAAGGGATCGGGCTCGACTTCGAAGAACTCGGCCAGCGTCGGGCCCAGCTCGAACGCTCGCTCGCCGGTGTCGAGATCGACGCCGAGGGCAAGACGCTTGCCGACCGCCAGAATGCGCTGAACGATTTTGTTCTCCAGTCGCGCCAGCGCCTCGGCGCCTTACAGGAAACGCTGGCGACGCTGAACGCCTTCAAGACGGAGCTGTCGAAGTCGCAGGCTGACCTCGTCCCACTGAAGGCGCCCGTGTTCGGAATCGAGGCCATGATCGCGGACGTCGGCACGACGCGCGACCTCCTCGCCAAAACCGTCGGCGAGATCGAGGCGAGCGGCGACGTCAGCCTCGCCTCGCGCGTCGACGCGCTGACCAAGAGCAAGCGCGAGGTCGAGGACCGCCTCGCCCGCATCTTCGACAATTTCAACGCGCTCGACGGCCTGCGAAAAGACATCGGCGGCATCTTCTCGACCATCAGGAACACCCTGAACCGGATCGGGTGAAGGCACCCGATCCTTCGGGATGGTTCGAACCGCGATCCCCATCCGCGCGACCAATCCGGACATGCGCTTGATCCTCGGCCTCTTCTCCGCCCTGCTCGGCGCGCTCGCCGGCTGGTCCGCCCTTGCCGCACTGGTGATCGCGCTGGCCGGGCCAGACCGCGATGGCGGCATCGCCATGGGCGCCTTCTTCGACATCGGTCCGATCGGCGGTGTGGTTGGCCTGATCGCCGGCATCTGGCTGTTCGTGCGCTTCGGCCTGGTCCGGAACGCAACGCCACAGCCGCCCACGGAAACCTCCGACACTACGCCTCACCGCACCACGCAGCTCTCTGCGCCCTTTGCTCTGACCGTTCTGCTCATCGCGGCAATCCTTGGCTATTGGGGCTGGTACGAACTCATCCGCTCGCCCTATCTCAGTCACGGCTACATGACGCTCCACATCGAGTTTCGCCTTCCCGCCGGCATGACGCTGCCGGACAAGGCGGAGGATGTGCACATCGAGGTCGAGGAAGCGACAGGTTATGCCAATGCCAATTTGCCTCCGAACTGGCGCGCGCATGAAGGCGAGCGCAAAGCGATCATTGCCTCCACGTCGTTGACGTACAAAACGCGTCACCGCGCCGTCAGCCTGACGCTTCCGGGTTCGCCGACGCAGAGCTGGCCGATCGATCTCCCCTCCGATCCTGATCCCACCCCTGGCTTTTCACCCTGGCGCGTGGCGGGCGATGCGTCACCCGCGAAGATCGAGATGCATTTCCGCCTCAGCGCCGATCACTGACCAACGAGGGGCGCGAAGGCGAACATTCAGACACATCACGTCTCCGCGCGCCCGGCAGATGCCGCCAACATGTCGCGCGGATGCCGCACTGTGGACGCATTCGGCCGCCCTTCTGTGAGGCGTGTCTGGGGGCACGGCGGTGCCGTGTTTGGACCAAACCTTCTAGGGGTATGACTGTGAAGAAGATTATATTTGTCGTGGGTGCTACGCTTGCTCTGGTGACGGTTGCGAATGCTGCGGATCTGCCGCGCCGCCAGCCCGTTCCGGTCTATTCCGAGCAGGCGCCGATCGGCAAGATGCCGATTGGCAAGAGCCCGGTTGGAAAGGCCCCGATCGGCAAGGCGCCCGGCCCCGTCGCCGCGCGCTACTGACGCGCAGCGAAATACGCAGAAGCAAGCGTAGACTCTGCGTGAGTGGCCGACATTCGAGGGGCATAGCGTGACGAACAAACCTGATCGATCGGGACCCTGCATCCTTGCGGGATTCGCGCTCGCGGCCATGCTCGCGTGCACGACACCCTCGGCCTCGGCCCACGAAGCGAACAAGCGCGTTGCTGACGCAAACGCGCTTGCCACGACCGACGCCGTATCACGACCAGCGCCGCAAACGACGCGGCGCGCAGTCGCGCGCGCTGAGAAAGGTCCGTACTACGTCGATTTCCGCGCCCGCACGGCCGCGAGCTGGGGCCACGCCTTCGTCTGGTACGGCAAGACCAGCGAGCGCGCCGTCGAGGTCGCAGGGCTCACGCCCGCCGGCGACACCTGGGCCTATGTGCTCGGTCACCTCACCTGGGTGCCGGCGGAGACCGGCGCGAGTTACGGCGATCTCGACCCCGATTACCTGACCGCGAACTACCGCGTCTATTTGAACGAAGCCGACGCCAAGCGTGTGTTTGCCTATATCAAGAAATTGCAGGCGAGCTCGCCGGTCTGGAATGCCGAGACCACCAATTGCACCGGCTTCATCGGCGACATCGCCGAGTACATGGGATTGAAGGTCCCCAACCGCTGGCAGCGCCCGGAAAACTTCGTCAACAGCCTCAAGGAAATGAACGGCGGCCGCCAGATGGTGCGGTTGTCGGCGGAGTAGCTGAAGCCGTCTTGCCCGTCGGGCAAAACACCCGCGCAACTTCCCGCGTCGCCTGTCAATCCCGGCTCGCCAAAATATTCCACTTTACCGAAATTCGGATTTGTCGTACGTACGCGATACCCTGACCCGGGACAAGGGGCGGATCGCGATCGTCACGAACCGCGGGTTGGGCAGCGATGGACGCGACGGCGTCGGGCGCGGCGAGCCTTGCAGGGCGGAAAACCGTGAGCACAGGCTTTCGCGCCTACGACACGGCGCCGACAGCGTCTTCGCATGGCTTCGGGTGCGAGCACACGCCAGCCCCGAAGGCCCAGCGAGGACGTGCGCGGACGAACAAGTCGTGTG